>NZ_JBIWGK010000001.1:0-1792822 GCF_044763565.1 Streptomyces sp. NPDC096013
AACCGCCCCTCGGAGAGGAGTTGCAGGGTAGCGGCCTTCTGGGCGACGACCGCCGGGTGGTAGCGGGTCGTCGGGCAGGTCACGTACGTCATCAGAGGGATGCGTTCCGTGGCCTGCGCGGCGGCGCCGAGGACGCTCCACGCGTAGGAGGAGTGGCCCTGGGACTCCAGCCACGGGAAGTAGTGGTCTGACGTGACGGAGAAGTCGAAACCGGCGCGCTCCGCGCCGACCACATGGTCCACCAGCTCCCGTGGGCCGGCCTGCTCGGTCATCATCGTGTAGCCGATCTTCACCATGGCGCTCCTCTCCTCGTGGATCGCCCCGCCGGGGCAGGGTCGATCCGGTCAGTTTCTTCGCCTTCGCATACGTTCCCCGACGTTTGCACGCGTACCCGGCATCTCCCGCTTCTCACCCGGCTCCCGGAACACTTCGGCCCCAGCCCGGGCAACGCCTTCCGTCGCCCCGGCGTCACTTCCGTTCCTTCTCGGGAAAGACGTACTCGTCGAGGAGGAGGCCTGCGGCGACGGCCGCCGGGATGGCGACGAGGGCGCCGATGATGCCGAGGAGCGCGCCGCCGACCAGCACCGCGAGGACGGTGACCAGCGGATGGACGTCGACGGCGAACTTCATCGCCCTGGGCACGATGAGGTAGTCCTCGGCGACCCGGAAGACGATGTAGAAGACGGCGGTCGCGATCGCGATGGGCAGGGACACCGAGAGCGCGACGAGGCTGACGACGATCCCGGCGAGGGTGGAGCCGACGATCGGGATCAGGTCCATGAGGGCGGTGAAGATGCCCAGCGCCGCGGCGTACGGGACGCCGGTGGCCGCGCACCAGCCGAAGGTCGCCACCCCGGCGATCCCCGAGGTGACCAGGTTGCCGAGCATGAACTTGCCGATCCGGTTCATGATCTCTTCGGCCACGCCCTCGACGCGCTCACGGCGGCTGGCCGCCACGAAGCGGTAGCCGAACTGTTTGATCGCCGGCAGGGCCGCCATGCAGTAGAGGGTCACCGTGATCACGATCGCCGTGGACGTGAGCGTGCTCAGGACCACCTGCCCGGCACCCAGGAGGCCGCCCGCCAGACCGGACGCTCCGGAACCCGAGCCGATCTGCTGCTTGGCCTTCTCGACCACGTGGTAGCGGTCCTCCAGGCGGCCGATCGTGGACTGGTGGTTGTGGATCTGCTCCAGCCAGCCGGGCACGGCGTCGATCAGCGCGCTGATCTCCTTGGCGACCGGCGGAATGACCAGTGCCAGGAACCCGGCGAGCACGACGACGAATCCCGTCAGCACGATCGTGACGGCCCAGCCGCGCCGCAGACCCCGGCGCGTGAACCAGACGACCAGGGGTTCCAGGCTGATCGCGATGAACACGGCGAGCAGGAGCAGGGTCAGCATCGAGCTGACCCGCAGGACGGTCTGGACGGTGAGCCACGCCAGGGTCGCCCCCAGGCCGAGAGCGAAGCCGACCGTCACCCAGGACCGCTTGCGGCCGCCGCGTGTCTCACGTTGCGGGGGCTGCCGGAACTCCCGTACGGCGTCGGCCGGTCCGTTGTCGGAGCCGTTCAGGTCCGCCCCTTCCGGCCCGCCGTGCTCGTCCCGGGCGGACCCGGACTCGGACTGCGCTGACATCGCTCGCCTCTCCTCGGTGCCTCACCTGCGTGGGTGGCACCCGTCCCGTGTACCCCGGCACTCCGCTCGTACCGCGGAGGCGCGCGGTCCGTCTGTCCCGGCCACGCGTCGGAAGCGGGTCACAACGGCGTGCGCAGCGAACTGCGGCCGTCCCGCCAGGCGGTGAGGAGATAGTTCGCGAGCCGGTTCTCGGTCCATTCGGTGGCGTCGACGCCGAAGGCGATGTCCTCGTCGAGGGAGGGTTCGCTTTCGAGGAGGCCGCCTACGACGTCCCGGCGGACGATCTGCTCGTGGACCGCGTCAGCCTCGACGTGCTCGGCGTAGAAGTGGACGGCGGCTGGGCCCGCGCCGACCCGTCGCAGGCCCTGGGCGAGGCGCCGTGAGCCGGGCGACGAGGTGGTCTCCACGGCCGCGAAGTGGCCCACCAGGGCTCCGCGCAGCGTCCGGTGCAGGCCGAACAGGGACATGAGGTTGACGTTCGTCAGCATCTCCGCGCCGGCCGCGTCGACATAGTGGCCGTACGTGGTGTCGAGACCGAGGTCCGTCATCAGGTCGGCGAACAGCCGGGCGTGGATGCGCTCGGCCCGTCCGGCGCCGAACTCGTCGTACTCCACGGCGACCATCGCGGCCTTCGCGCGGCCGGTCAGCCGCGGGATGACCCAGGCGTGCGGATCGGCTTCCTTCAGGTGGTAGAGGGAGCGTTGCGCCGCGTACTCGCGGAACTGCCACAACTCCCCCTTCTCCTTCAGGAATTGGGAGGCTCCTTCAGGCTCCGCGGGTTCCACGAGAAGGTCCGCGAGCGCTTCCTCTGCCCTTCGCCGCGGTCCGACGTCCCCGCGGAGCGCGGTCAGGAAGCGCTGCTCCATCTCCGCCCGCAGCCGCAGCAGGCCGGGGTCCCACTCCCACGCGGGGTCGACGCCGGCGAAGCCGCGGTAGTGCAGCTCGTAGCAGAGGTAAAGGGCGAGTTGCAGATCGTCCCCGTACGGGTCGGCGGAGGCCGCCGTCACCCGCTCGGGCAGCGGTGTTCCGGCGGGGCGGGTCAGGGCCTGGCGGACCGTGCGCGAGAGTTCGCCCCTGCTGCGGGGCAGCGCGGGACCGGTGGTCCGGTCGCGGTCGGGCGGTGCTGTGGTGGTCATGGGGTGCGCTTCCTGGCTCGGGCACGGTGGCTGGTGTCGCACCAGGGGTAGGTGCGGCTCCGGCGGCAGACGCAGAGGGCGACGATGAAGCGGTCCGAGCGCACGGTGGTGCCGTCGTCGAGGACCACCTCGACCGGTCCTTCGAGGAGGATCGGCCCGTCGTTCGTCAGCGTGACGCGGTGCGAGGGCTCAACGGGTCCGTTCGGCACGGATGATCACCAGCTCTTCCTTCTCCTCGTCGGCGTCGACGAGCCCCTGCTCCCGCAGCCACGGGGCGCGGGAGCGGAGTACGGGACCGAAGGGCACCACACGCCGGTCGGTCACCCGGGCTTCGAGTCCCGACCGCTCCAGGGCGGCCAGGGTCGGTGCGATGCCGCACAGGGTGGAGTGCACGAGCAGCAGCACACCGCCGGGGTGCAGCGACGTGTGCGCCCTGCGGCAGATGCGGTCCAGCAGGAGACGTCCGTCGGCGCCCGCGTCCCACGCCATCGCGGCGTGGTGCCGGCGGGGCACGGCCCCGGGCGTCGGGACGTAGGGCGGGTTGCTCACCACGAGGTCGAACCGGCGGCCGGTGACCGGGCCGAAGAGGTCACCGTGGAGGACCTCGACGGGCAGGCGCGCGATCCGGGCGTTGAGGCGGGCGGCGAGGACCGCCCGGTAGGTCCGGTCGACGGCGGTGACGCGGGCGCCCCGCCGGGCGGCGGCCAGGGCGAGGGCCCCGGAACCGGTCCCCACGTCGAGGACGGCGGCCGAGGCGCCGAGGCGCTCCCGGTCCAGTGCCTGGGCCAGCAGTTCAGTGTCGTGCTGGGGGGTGTACACCCGCCACGGCGCCAGTACCTTGGCACCTCCGACGTCGTCCCGCACTGTCGTACCGATCACTCGTCCACCTCACAGCTCGCGCCCCGAGTGTCACCGGACGCACCCGTGGGTGGCTCCATGCGAGGGGGCGCCTCACGAGCGAACCTCATAGGGCACACCCGACCAATGCGTCACGCTCCGAGTGCCCGGCGATTCGGACCTCACACGGCACAACGGACACTTCCGCGATCTTTCAGGGCGTCGAAGCCGCACGTGGGCGGGGCGCGGTGGTGACTCCAGGCGCGTTTTCCCGGTCCGCGTCGGACCCGTCGCCCCGGCCCGCCGAGATCCGCTGCCGTCAGAGCGTCTGACCGGCACGATTCAGGGCACTCGGCGACCAGGAGGCGCAATCATGGTTCCCATTCTGCTGGTGTTGCTCTTGGTGCTGATCCTCTTCGGCGCCGGTTTCGCGGTCCAGGCTCTCTGGTGGATCGCCGTGGTCGTCCTCGTCCTGTGGCTCCTGGGGTTCCTGGTGCGCGGGACGAGCGCGAGCGGAGGCCGGGGGCGCTGGTATCGCTGGTAGGCAGTCCTCGGCACGGCGGCCCGTACGCGGGTCGGACAGTTCTCACGCACCATCTGGAGCAACGATGAGCAAGCACGAACACGCACGTCCCACCCCTCCGTCCCAGGCTCCTGGGGAGAGCGGCGACCCGGAGGCCCGGAAGGACGCGGAGGACGCGGCGCGTCCCCGCACGCGGGACGACGACGCCCGGAAGTCCTCGGCATCGGGCAGTGGTGAGCGGGGCCCCTCCGAGGACGACGGAAAGGCCGCCGGCTCGGACGCGTCGGACGAGTAACGGCCCCGTCCGGTTCGTCGGCCGTGCGGAGGTCTGGATCTACGGCGGCCGGCGGCCGTGGAGAGACCCGGATCGACAGCGGCGGGCCATCAGCGTTCCACCTGGATCTCCGTTATCCCCTCGCCACAACTGATCGAACATGTATGCGATGGTGGGGGGCAGGAGATCTTCATCCTGCTTTCCACCTGAGGCGGCCCCGTGACCCATTCCGTGCATGTCCGCCGACCGGCGGCACCCGTCACCGGGGAGACCCCGGAACCGACGGACGACCTGCCCTATGTCGAGGACGGCGGCAAGGTCGCTCCCAAGGACGCGCGCGTGCTGTCACGCCTGTTCCTGGACCGGCTGCGGGAGGCGGAGGAGGGTACCCCTGAGTACCAGTACGCGCGGAACACCCTCATCGAGATGAACCTGTCGCTGGTGCACTTCGCCGCACGGCGTTTCCGCAACCGGGGCAGCGGCGGCATGGAGGACATCGTCCAGGTCGGCACCATCGGCCTGATCAAGGCCATCGACCGCTTCGACCTGACCCGCGAGGTCGAGTTCACCTCCTTCGCGATCCCTTACATCGTCGGCGAGATCAAGCGGTTCTTCCGCGACACCACCTGGGCCGTGCACGTCCCGCGCCGCTTGCAGGAACTCCGCGCCGACCTCGCCAAGAGCAAGGAAAGCCTCACCACCACGCTGGGCCGCACCCCCACCGTGAAGGAACTCGCCGCCGATCTCGGCCTGACCGACAACCAGGTCATCGAGGGCCTCGTCGCGGCCAACGGCTATGCCGCCGGCTCCCTCGACACACCGGGCGGCGAGGCCGAGGCCGACGACGGCGCACCGAAGTACGCGGACACCATGGGCGACACCGATCCCGCCCTGGAACTCTTCGAGGACCTGCACACACTCGGCCCCCTGCTGCGGAGACTCGACGAGCGGGAGCGCGCCCTCATCGAGATGCGCTTCGGCCGGGAACTGACCCAGGCCGAGATCGGCCGCGAACTGAACGTGTCCCAGATGCACGTCTCCCGCCTCCTGACCCGTACGCTCGCCACACTCCGCTCCGGACTGCTGGCCGGATGAACACGCCGATCTCACGGAGCGCCGAGCGGGGAGCCGCCGGGAGAACCGGTCCCGCGCACCCCGTCGGCCAGGGCGATGCGGGCCGTGACGGCCTTGCCGTTGGGTTCGAGCCGAACCTGAAACGCCTGCGCCACGGCCATGACGATCTCCAGACCGTGCTGACCGACCCTGCGCGGATCGGCCGGGCGGGCGAGCAGCTGTACACGGGCGGTGTCTCTTACGGTCACTTCCACCGCGTCGTCCAGGATGCGCAGTTGCATCCGCAGCGGGCCGGGCGCGTGCCTGCCGGCGTTGGTGACCAGCTCGCTGACGACCAGGCGCGTGAGGTCCATGGCGCGGGCGGAGACGGCCACCCCGTGGTCCGTACCCGCACGGACGAGGAAGTCCGCGGCGAGATCGCGTGCCTCGGCGATGCGAGTGCCGTCGCCGCGCAAGGTGACGGAGGTCGTCAGATGACGGGCGCTCAGCTCACCGTCGCCGTCACTGTCGGCAGGCTCCACTCCGCGTCACCTTCCCTTCCCGTCGTCGGCCGACGCCTACCCGGCACGACGTACCTCATGTACTCGCCACTCGATTTCATCGCGCCTACGGGCGCGGCTCCCCCCTGCCATCCGGACCGGCTTCGGCACAGGGACCGGCCCGCATCGCACCAGCGAACGCAGTCGAGGACACGGTGACAGACGAACACCCCGCCCGGCCCAGCCACCTGACGGTCCATCACTCCACCCTCGACGGCATCCGGATCGTCGCCCTGCGCGGCGAACTGGACCACGCGGCGCGGGACTTCGCCGAGGAGGCACTGAAGCCGCCCGCCGGTGACACACCACGGACCGTCGCCGATCTCACCGAGCTGACGTTCATGGACTCCAGCGGCATCAACGCGCTCATCGCCGCGCACCGTGCGGCGATGGACGCCCAGGGCTGGCTGCGGGTGGCCGGTGCCCAGCCGTCCGTGCTGCGCGTGCTGCGGATCGTCGGTGTGGACGCTCTCATTTCCTGCGTGCCCACCGTGCGCGAGGCGGTGGAAGAATGACCCGATCGAGAGCTGAGCGAGCTGTACGAATCCCTGGTGGACGCGCTGCGAAAGGGGGCCACGGATGTCCACTCGGAGCACATCTCCGAAGTCCGGGCCCATCTGTCGGAATTGTCGAGGAACCGGTCCCGGCAGATATTTTCGCCGAGTGAGATTTACATCAGCGCTTTCGCGCTGAAACGGGTTCTGGAATGCGTCGCGACCTATTCGCAGAGGCGGGACGAGCGGATCACCGTGCGGGTGGAGCAGCCATCAGCTGCACATTGTCAACGCCCGTCGCATCCCGCCCCTGGTGATCGATCCGCGGAACGGCCCCCAAGGACGACGACAGCGCGCAGGTCGCCGCCCTGTTCTCATAGGCAGCGGGTCCCGTGGGGCACGCGAGAGCCCCGGGACTCCTCGCGGAATCCCGGGGCCGTGGTGCTCGTGGCGACTGCCGGATCAGACCTGCGGCCCGCCGAAGGGACCGCCGCGGCCCGTGCCGTAGTACGTGCCGACCTGGTCGTGGTAGTCCCGGTTGCCGAGGTGCTTCTCCCGGTCGAACTCCGGGGCGTCCTTGATCTGTTGCTTGGTGAGGCCGACCGACACCTTCTTCTCGTTCGGGTCGATGCTCACGACCGTGCTCGCCGGGAGCAGGACCTCCTTGCCGAAGATCCACACACCCGTGTCGACCACCAGGTAGGAGTCGTCGACCTCGTCGGAGTGCTTGTCGACCTTGCCGATGCCGCCGTCCGTCGCCTCGACCTTGAATCCGGTCAGGTCAATGCCCGGCTGGTGGCCCGAATCGGCCTGGTAACCCCATACGTTGTCCGTCATGCGAAACCTCCCCTTGCGGTGCGTCAATACCGAGGAAGCCCGTCCGGAATTCCGGTGGGCGACCCTCGGCAGGTCGAGTGCCCCCCGTTCTCCGTCCCACACAACTTTAATTTTCGACTACGCTCCGCGTGAGGTCATCACCGATACCAGCGACCCCTCGACCCACCGCTACCGGCACTGCGGAAGACGAATCCCAGGAGCCACAGCACGGCTACGATCATCGCGACCCACCAGAGAAAGTGAAGGGCGAATCCGGCGCCGCCCAATATCAGGGCGAGTAGAAGGACAAGAATCAACACAGCCATGTCGATTCCCCTTTCCGTCAGGCCGCGATACCCGCCGTGCCGTATGCCATTCGGGCGTTTCCCGGCCTTTCTCCGACGGTACCTCGCCGAGCCTCCCGACGGGCACTGCCGTCCGCCCCGGCCGGTCCGCATGAGACGGCTCATGCGGGTAACCCGTGAGCCGTGCTGAGAATCGGAATGGTCGCCGTGGTCGTAGGTGCCGCCCTCGCGGCGGTCGGTCTGGCCGTGGCGGTGTCGCCCTGGTGGTGGCCGGCGGCGGTGCCGCTGGTCCTGCTCGGTGCGGTCGGCGTGTGGGACCTGGTCCAGCGGCGGCACTCGGTGCTGCGCAACTACCCGGTGATCGGACACGCCCGCTTCCTGCTGGAGCGCATCCGTCCCGAGCTGCAGCAGTACTTCGTGGAGCGGAACTTCGACGGCCGCCCCTTCGACCGGGACATCCGCAGCATCGTCTACGAGCGCGCCAAGGGCACCGCCGCCGAGGAGCCGTTCGGCACCGAACGCGACGTCTACGAGGCGGGGTACGAGTATCTGGTGCCGTCGATGGCTCCGCGCCCGGTGCCCAAGGACCCGCCGCGCGTCCGGATCGGCGGCCCGGACTGCACCCAGCCCTACGACATGGCCCTGCTGAACGTGTCCGCGATGAGCTTCGGCTCCCTGTCGGCCAATGCGGTACTGGCGCTCAACCGGGGTGCCGCAGCAGGTGGTTTCGCGCACGACACCGGTGAGGGCGGGCTCTCCGAGTACCACCTGCGCCCGGGCGGCGACCTGGTCTGGGAGATCGGCACCGGATACTTCGGCTGCCGGACCCGGGACGGGGACTTCGACCCCGGCGAGTTCGCCGAGAAGGCGTCCGGCGACAGCGTCAAATGCGTGTCCCTCAAGCTGTCGCAGGGCGCCAAGCCCGGTATCGGCGGGGTGCTGCCGGGCGCCAAGGTCAACGCGGAGATCGCCCGGGTGCGGGATGTCCCGGAGGGCGAGACGGTCGTCTCGCCGCCGTATCACCGGGTGTTCTCCACGCCCCGTGAACTGGTCCGCTTCATCGCGCGGATGCGGGAGCTGTCCGGTGGCAAGCCGGCCGGTTTCAAGCTGTGCCCCGGTTCACGGCGGCAGTTCCTCGCCGTGTGCAAGGCGATGATCCAGGAGGGCACCGCACCCGACTTCATCATCGTCGACGGCGCGGAGGGCGGAACCGGAGCCGCCCCGCTCGAATTCGCCGACCACATCGGCACCCCGCTCACCGAAGGTCTGATTACCGTCCACAACGCCCTGGTCGGCGCGGGCCTGCGGGACCGGATCCGGATCGGCGCGAGCGGCAAGATCGCCACCGGCACGGACCTCGTCAAACGCATGATCCAGGGCGCCGACTACGGCAACGCGGCCCGCGCCATGATGTTCGCGGTCGGCTGCATCCAGGCCCAGCGCTGCCACACCAACACCTGCCCCGTCGGCGTCACCACCCAGGACCCGCGCCGGGCCCGCGCCCTCGACGTCGGCGACAAGGCCGCCCGCGTACAGCGCCTCCAGGAAGCCACCGTCGGCAGCGCCCTCCAGATCATGGCCTCCATGGGAGTCACCGACCCCGCCCAACTCCGGCCGCACATGCTGCGCCGGCGCATCGACCCGCAGACGGTCCGTTCCTACGACGCCCTGTACGACTGGCTCTCCCCCGGCCAGCTCCTGGTCGAGCCCCCGGCAGACTGGGCGGCCGACTGGAAGGCCGCGGACCCCGACCACTTCACCATCTGACCGGCGGCGGTACGCCCGCTAGCTTTCCGCGAGCCCGGCCAGTTCCGAGTCGAAGAACGTCGCCGGGTCGAACCCCATGCCGTTGAAGTGGCCCGCGAGTTCGAGGGACAGCACACCGTGCAGACGGGTCCAGAAGGTCAGCGCGCGGTGAAGGGCCGCGGGCGGGGCGGGATGGTCGCCCGCCCAGTGCCGGTGTGCCTGGAGGTCGAGTTCGAACGTGCTCGCGGGACCGTCAGCGTGCACCTCCGTGCTCGCGTCCAGGAGGAACGCCATGATCTCGGACGCGATCCCGGTGATGTCGTCGGGCGCGTGGTAGCCGGGGACCGGTGTGCCGTAGATGAGGAAGTAGCGCTGAGGGTCGTCGAGGGCCCAGTCGCGCAGGGCGTGGGCCAGGCCGGTCAGGTCGGTGCCTGACTCGGCGGTCGCGCGGAAGACGTCGGCGAGGCTGCGGTACGCGTCGCGGATGAGTTCGGTGATCAGGTCGTCGCGGCTGGCGAAGTACCGGTAGAGGGCGGGTCCGCTCATGCCCATGCGCTTGGCGATCGCGTTGAGGGAGAGCGCGGAGGCGCCCGCCGTGGCGATCTGCTCCCGCGCGTGTTCCTTGACCTCCGCGCGGACCTGGTCGCGATAGCGCTCGCGTGGGGTCTTCGTGCCCGTTTCCGCCATGACCGGCCGCCTTCCACTGCCACTCGACTACACACTGAAGCTTCAGTTAGAAGCTATCACGATCGCTATTGACGACTCCTTCTCGCATGAGTTACAACTTATAACGAACACGAAGACGCCTAGCTCACAGCGGATCGCAGTGGAGGTCACCATGAACAACACCGACAGCACGAACCCCGTGGACAGCACCACCGAGGCACTCGTCGAGGTCGTCCTGCCGGGCAAGGTGGAGCCCGAGGGCCTGGAGGTCCGGCACGGCGCGGTCCCTGTCGCGGGCCCCGGCCAGGTCGTCGTCCGGATGGAGGCGACCGGGGTCTCCTTCGCCGAGCAGCAGATGCGACGCGGGAAGTACTACGACCAGCCGCCGTTCCCCTTCGTCCCCGGCTACGACCTGGTGGGCACCGTCCGGAGCACGGGCGAGGGCGTCGACCCGGGCCTGGCCGGCACCCGGGTGGCCGCGCTGGTCAAGGTCGGCGGCTGGGCCAGCCATGTGCTGGTCGACGCGGCCGACGTGGTGCCGGTGCCGGAGGGGATCGGCGCGGCCGAGGCGGAGACGGTCGTCGTGAACGGCATCACCGCCTGGCAGATGCTGCACCGCAAGGCCCGAGTCCGCGCCGGCCAGACGATCCTGGTGCACGGGGCGAACGGCGGGGTGGGCACCGTCCTGGTCCAACTCGCCCGCGCCGCGGGGGTGCACGTGATCGGCACGGCCTCCCCGCGCCACCACGACGCACTCCGCGAGCAGGGCGTCGAGCCCGTCGACTACCGCACCCCGGACCTCGCGGCCCGCGTCCGCGAGCTCTCCCCGCGCGGTGTGGACGCCGTCTTCGACCACGTCGGCGGCCCCAGTGTCGTCCGCTCCTGGCGCCTCCTCGCCCCCGGCGGCACGCTCGTCTCCTACGGCAGCGCCTCCACCCGTGACGACGAGGGCTCCAAGCAGCTGCCGGTGCTCAAGATCCTGGGCCGCGTCTGGATATGGAACGCGCTGCCGAACGGCCGCCACGCCTACTTCTTCAACGTCTGGGCCGGGCGCGCCCTGAACAAGAACAAGTTCCGTGCCCAGCTGAGCGCCGACCTCGCACAGGTCTTCGCGGCCCTCGAGCGCGGTGAGGTCACCGCCCGGATAGCGGCCCAACTCCCGCTCGCGCGCGTCTCGGACGCCGTCCGCCTGGCCGAGTCCGGCACGGTCGCGGGCAAGGTCGTCCTGATCCCGTGACGCGCACTCCCCTCCCCGCTCCCCCACCTCGTCCGGAAGGACCCGCCATGACCACCGTCCCGTCCGCCCGCACCACCCGGCACCACCGCGCCCGACTGCTCGTCCCGGCCGCACTCGCCGCCCTCGCCTGCACGGCCATGACCGCCACCGCCTCGGACGCGTCCACGGAGACCACCAGGACAACCACGGTGACCACCGCCCGAAGCCACGACGGCGTCCAGCGGCCCAAGGTGATGCTCGACAACTGGCTCCGGCTCTGGAACGGCGACTACGACCGGGCGCCGGGCATCATCTCCCCCGCCTTCCGCGTCCACGCCGCCCTCCTCGACGGCGGCGACGGCAGCTCGATCCGGGGTGCCGACGGCCTGGTCGCGTGGATCGAACAGACCCGCGCCGCCTTCCCCGACCTCCGCTTCACCGAGCAGGTCACCCCGCTGGTCGACGGCCACCGCGCGTCCGTGCGGTGGACAGCCACCGGGACCTACGCGGGCGGCTTCCCCGGCGCCAGGGCCGAGCCCGGGACGGTGGTCACGTTCACCGGCACCGACACACTCCGGATGCACGACGGCAGGTTCGTGGAGTACTGGGTCAACACCGACACCCTCCAACTCCTCACCCAGCTGAAGGTGTTGTGACCCCGTGCGACTGTCAGGCGCCCCAGGCCTCGACATGCCGGAGGACGTAGTCGGCCAGCTCGGCGGGCTGAAGGTTGAGGGCCGCCACGGTCGGACGGCTCAGGGCGACCCGGACCGGTTCGAAGAGGCCCGTGTCGGGGTCGTCGAGTTCGGGGCCGTGCCGGAGATCCAGGTCCATGTCCACCAGGTCGGCGAGGAA
Organism: Streptomyces sp. NPDC096013; assembly: GCF_044763565.1. Lineage (NCBI taxonomy): Bacteria > Bacillati > Actinomycetota > Actinomycetes > Kitasatosporales > Streptomycetaceae > Streptomyces > Streptomyces sp. NPDC096013. Next base: position 12,117 of record NZ_JBIWGK010000001.1, read on the forward strand.
GTAGTGCTGGACGACGGTGCTCGTCCCGCGCGGTTCGGTCAGCGTCAGGAACTCGGTGGCCGGCCCGATCGTGGCCCCGATCTCCTCCAACGCCTCGCGCCGCAGCGCCGCTTCGAGGTCCGCGTCCTCGGGCGCCACGCTCCCACCGACCGTCGTGCAGTAAGGATCGCCGCCGGGCCAGCCCCGCTTCAGGAACACCAGATGGCCGTCGTCGAGGAGCACGACCCGCGCTGTGTGACGAACCCTCATGTCCCCAACGGTAGTGGGCCGGACGGCAGTTCACCCCGGAAGCCGGCCGGCCCGTCCACCGCCCTACCGCACGAGCTTCCACTCCTGCGAGCCGTCCGCCGCCGCGTCCTCCAGGGTCAGCGGGGCCCCGTCGGACGCTCCGGTCAGATACAGGCTCGGGTTCTTGACCGACCGCAGACGGAAGAACCCGTCACCGGTATTCACCAGGTGCCAGCTGCCGGTGGCATTGTCGTCGACCCACTGGCCGATCCGTTGGCCGACCGTCGCGTCGCCGGTCCAGATGGCCGCCGCCCGTCCACCCGACTTGTTCAACAGCGTTACCCCACCGCCGGGTTCGCTCACCACGTGCCAGTAATGGGTGTCCCGGTCCACAGCCGAACCCGGGGCCTCCAGGACGACATCCGGAACGTTCCCGTTGCCGATGTTCGCGTCGTTCGACCTCCCGCCGGTGCCGATCACCTGGCCGGTCTTCCGGTTCACCAGCCGGTAGTAGGCGCCCGCCGACCGTCCGAGGTCGACCTCGGCGTAGGCGATCGTCGAGGTGCCCTGGTTGTTGAGGATCGCGATACGGCCGGTGGCGTCGACGTACTGGAGGTCGCGGCTGTATCCGGCCCGCGACGTCGTCTGGTACTCCTTCCACGACCCGTCGCTACGACCGCTCGTGTTGACCCAGACGTCACCGCTGCCGGCCGCGTTGTAGACCAGCCCTCCCCCGGGCAGCCTGATGACGACGGGACTGCCGCCCGTCGCGAGCAGACGGGAGCCGGTGTCGACCGGCAGCGAGGTGACGGCACCGCCGGTCGCCGAACTCCGGTAGAACTCCAGCGGGTTGTCGGCGAGCAGGTAGCGCGTGTCGGCCCCGCCGCCCCAGTACTCGTAGGTGAGCAGCCACTTGCCGTCCGTGGTCCGCACGACGTTCGTCATGCCCGGCCGTCCGCCGCCGATCTCGGTCTTGCCGCCGCCCATGGACTGGGTCAGCCCCGCGACGTCGACGACGGGTGCGCTCCACTCGGCGCTACGGCCGTTCCAGGTGCGGTGGGCGAGGATCTGCCCCTGCGAGTCCATGGCGGTGTCGTCGGCGGGGTCGAGGGTCGCGACGCCGGTGGCCGCGTCGAAGCCGGTGTAGTCGTTCTCGTCGGAGTAGTAGCAGACGAGTTGGCCCTCATAGACCATCAGGTACGGCTCCCAGACGGGGTCCACCTGTTGGTGCGTGTTGGCCGTGGCGACGTTCTGCCCGATCGCGCCCGCGCTGCCGCCCTGCCAGCCGCCGGTCGCGATGACGTTGAGGACCGTCCAGGACGCGCCGCCGTCGGTGCTGGAGTACAGCGCGATGGCGAGGTCGCTGCGGTCGCCGTCGTTGGAAGGTGTCCAGTTCGGGTCGGCCGCCTTGTGTTCCTTGTAGTACGCGTCGTCGCCCGACACGACACTGGCCAGCAGCAGCGTGCCCCGCTTCAGCGGCCCGACGTCCTGCGGCAGTGTGTAGAGGTAGGGGTTGGTCCAATTGCTGGTGTACCGCGCGTACTTGGGGTCCTGGGGGAGATACGCGGGGGCCTTGACCTCCGACAGCGGCTGCCAGCTCGTCCCGTGGTCGTCGCTCTTGTAGACGGGAAGCGTCTGCCCGGCCGCGCTGCCCGTGGCGGAGACGACGGTGGACTTCTCGAACGACGCGACCAGCCGCCCGCCGGGCAGTTGGGCCGACTTCGGGTAGACGGCGCAGTTGCCCCGTCCTTTCAGGCACGGTTCGCTGCCGAGCTGATAGAGGATTCCGCCCGTGGGGTTGTACGCCTGCGCGCCGGTGGCCATGGGCACCGCCAGCATCGCCGCGGCCCCGACGAACGTACCCAGCGCCCGCACCGCTCTGGTTCTTCGCACAGCTACTCCTTCGCGTCGGTCGGGGAAACGAGTACGCGTACGTCCCACGGGCCCAGCTCCAGCACCGCGCCCGCGGCCGGCGCCGTGCCGTCCAGGGCGTCGACGAGATCGAACGGCACCGCCGGACGGGCCTGCTCCCAGCTCCAGTTGTGGACGATGTGCACACGCCGTCCGTCGGGCGAGGTACCGGTCGTCGCCGTCACCGACGCGGGCAGCTCACCCCAGCCACTGGCGGCGACCGGCGCGAGCCACTCGGCGAGCGCTCGGGCGAGGTCACGCCCGGGCACCGTGCCGACGTACGTGACCCGCCCCTCCCCGTGCCGGCGGGTGGTCACGGCGGGCCAGCGTCCGAAGTGCGGGTGCTCGTAGGTCGCGAGGGTCTCGGCGTCGGTGAGGGTCAGGCCGTCCGCCCAGTGCGTCGCGGTCGCGGTCTCCGGCACCGTGAGCGGGCTGCCGGGTACGGACCGTACGGGCACGGCCCGAGCGAGGTTGCTGAACTCGTCGTAGGACACTCCCGCCGCGTCGGTGAGACGGGCGGGGGCGGTTTCGTGCCGTGCGCGTGCCTCGTGGTCGGCGTAGCCGGTGCGGGGGCCGAGCACCAAGTGGCCACCGGCCCACGCGTAGGCGGCGAACCAGTCGAGCGTGGTGTCGTCGGCGAGATACAGGGCGGGGACGACGAGCACGGGGTGGCGGCGGGCGGCGTGCTCGGGGGGCATGCCGTCGCGTTCGCCGCGCGGGTCGTGGAGCTGGCGGGCGTGGACGACGCGGACCTGGCGTCCGGCGTCGAAGGCGCCGCGGTAGAAGGGGTCGAGGATGCGGTGATACGCGGCGGGGTCCGGTTCGCCGTCCGGGGTCGCGAGGGGCGGGTGCTTCTGCATCAGCCACTTGCTGGGGGTGGAGTAGACGATCGTGATGTCGGCGTCGGGTTCGAGTCCGGCGACGAGCGGACCCGCCGTCTCGAACTCGGCGCCCAGCCGGGCGAGTTCGGCGTACGTACGGCCCGGCCGTCCGCTGTGCGGGAGGACTCCGCCCCAGTAGGTCTCGGCGCCGAAGCGCAGGGTCTGCCACTGCCAGTACTCGATCATGCGGGCACCGCGGCCGACGAGGGCCCAGGCGGCCTGGCGCCACTGGCCGTCGTAGGCGGGCCGGTTGTCCCAGGCCATGCCGATGGAGTTGGCGTTGGTCTCGGTGACGAGGAACGGTTCCTGGCGGGAGGAGAACATCCAGTCGGCGGTCTGGTAGAGGGACCAGACGCCGGTGGTCTTCCACTGCTGTTCGTGGGTGTCCGGGGTCGGGTCGGGCAGGAGCAGGCCGTCCTGCATGTCGTAGTACGGATTGCCGGTGGCGATGTCGAGGCGGTCGGTCAGCTCGTCGTCCTCGACTGCCGGGCGGGTGTAGGAGATACAGGTGGTGACGAAGTGCTCGGGGCGGGCGTACTCGCGGACGATGTCGGCCTGCCAGCCGATGAACTCGGTGCACTGGCGGGCCTGGAACTCCCGCCAGGCGACGTCGTACTGGGGCTGGACGTTGCCGTCCGGAGTCCACAGGTCGGCCCATGTGGACAGCCGGTGGGACCAGTAGACCAGGCCCCACTCGCGGTTGAGGGTCTCGACGTCGCCGTACTTCGCGCGCAGGTGGTCGACGAAACGCTGGAAGACGCCGTGGTTGTGGAACAGTTCGAGGCCCGGTTCGTTGTCGACCTGGAAGCCGATGACGGCGGGGTGGCCGGCGTACCGGGCGACGACCTTGCGGATGATCCGTTCGGCGTGGAAGCGGAACGCCGGATGGGTGAAGTCGACTTCCTGGCGGGCCCCCCAGCCGATGCGCTCGCCGGTGCGCCGCTCGCCGGTGATCTCCGGGTACTGGCGGGCCAGCCACGGCGGTACGGCGTAGGTGGGGGTACCGAGGATGACGGAGATGCCGCGTTCGTGGGCGCCGTCCAACACCGGGCGCAGCCAGTCGAGTTCGAAGCGGCCGTTCTCGGGTTCCCAGGTCGACCAGACCGACTCGCCGACCCGGATGACGGTGAAGTGCGCCTCGGCCATGAGGTCGAGGTCGGTCTTGAGCTGCTCGTCGGGCTGTACGTCGGGGCCGTAGGCGGGGTGGTACTCGTGGTAATAGGCGGCACCGAACAGCACGCGGGCGGGCAGATCCGCCATGGACAAACCTCCGGAGAATAGGGGGAGTTACTGCTTGACGCCGCCGGTGGCCAGGCCGCTCTGCCAGTACCGCTGGAGCAGCAGGAAGGCCAGGACGAGCGGGATGATCGAGATGAGGGAGCCGGTCACGACGAGGGCGAGCATGTCGCTGCTGGCTCCGGCGCCGCCGTTCTGCGCCCGGGCGGCCCAGGAGGAGAGCCCGACCGTGATGGGGTACAGGTTCGGGTCGTTGAGCATGATCAGCGGCAGGAAGTAGTTGTTCCAGGTGGCGACGAGCGTGAAGAGGACGACGGTCACCAGGCCGGGGGCGAGCAGCCGCAGCGCGATCGTGCAGAAGATCCGCAGTTCTCCGGCGCCGTCCATGCGGGCGGCCTCGATGAGGCTGTCGGGGACGGCGTCCTCGGCGTAGATCCGCATGAGGTAGAGGCCGAACGGGCTGATGAGGGAGGGCAGGATGACGGCCCAGGGGGTGTTCACCAGGCCCGCCTTGGCGAACAGCAGATAGGTGGGGATCGCCAGGGCGGTGGTCGGGATCATGATGGCGCCGAGGACCAGGTTGAAGGCCGCGCCGTGGCCTCGGAAGCGGTACTTGGCGAAGCCGTAGCCGGCCGCCGCCGCGAGCAGTGCGGCGCCGAGCGCGCTCGCCCCGGCGTAGAGGACGGTGTTGAGCAGCCAGCGGCCGAACACGTCGTCGTCCTGGGTGAAGGTGGCCCTGATGTTCGACAGGAGCTGCGGCGTGTGCGAGAACCACAGGCCGAAGCTGTTGAACAGGTCCTGGGTGCTCTTGGTCGAGGCGATCAGCAGCCAGAACAGGGGCAGCAGGAAGTACGCCAGGACGGCCAGCATCGCGATGGTGAGCGGGGTGCTGCGGCGGCGGGTCGAGGGCCGGCGGGACGGGCGGGGTTCGGCGTCAACTCGCGTCGCAGTGGCCGTGGTTGAGGCGGCGGGTGTCACGGTGGTCATGCGTTCCTCCTGCGGTTCGCGGTGAGCAGGAAGGCGTACGACACGATCACGATGACCAGCCCGAGGATGAAGGACACCGTGGCCGCGTAGTTGGTCTGCTGGCTGATGAACGCGACGGAGTAGGCGTACAGGTTGGCGGTGTAGGAGCTGTCGATGACGTCCGGGGCGACGCTCATCAGCAGCTTGGGTTCGTTGAAGAGCTGGAAGCTGCCGATCACCGAGAACAGGACGGTGAGGGTCAACGCCGGTCGCAGCGCCGGGAGTTTGATGGACCAGGCGATCCGCCAGGCGCCGGCGCCGTCCATGGCCGCCGCCTCGTACAGCTCGGCGGGGATGGTGCGCAGCGCGGCGTACAGGATGATCATGTTGTAGCCGACGAACTCCCAGGTGACGATGTTCGCGAGGCTGCCGACCATCCAGCCGTCGGTGAGGAAGTGCGGGGCCGGCAGATGGAGGTCGTGGCTGATCTGGGCGAAGGGGCCGAAGTCGGGGCCGTAGAGGTAGCCCCACATCAGGGTGGCGATCACGCTCGGGACGGCGTACGGGACGAAGATGCCGAGGCGGATCACCCGGGCCAGGCGGAGGAGGCCGCTGTCCAGGGCGAGTGCGAAGCACAGGGCGAGCACCAGCATCACGGGGACCTGGATGACGAAGAACAGGGCAACTCGGCCCAGTCCCTTGAGGAGTTGGGGGTCCTTGAGGGCGGTGACGTAGTTGTCGAGGCCGACGAAGGCCGAGCCGCCGATGAGGCGTTCCTGGAAGAGGCTCAGGTAGGCGGCGTAGCCGAGCGGGGCGAGGAAGAGCAGCAGGAACAGCACCATGAACGGGGCGATGAACAGCACGCCCGTGGAGCCGGGTTGGCGTCGTCGGGGCGGGGATTCCGTACGGGTGGCGGCTGTTGTGGCCATGGTCAGCCTCCCTTGACCGTGAAGCCCTGGCTCTTGGCGAAGGTCGTGATGCGTGACTGCCAGGAGCCGAGCGCGCGGACGGTGTCGGTCTTGTCGGCGAGGGACTTGCCGACGGTCTCGGTCCAGTCCGTGGCCACCCGGTCGAGGAACGGCGGCCACTGGAAGGCGGGGTCGACCTGTGCGCTGATGTCGGCGAAGACCTGGTTGACCTTCTGGCCGCCGTAGAAGGCGGGGGCGTCGGCGAGGAAGCTCGCCTCGGAGAGCAGGGGCTTGGTCGCCGGGAAGAAGAACTGCTCGGTGGCGAACATCCTGGCGCTGGCGGGGTCGCTGTTGAGGAACTGGGCGAACACCGCTGCCTGGATGGGGCTCTTGGTGGAGCGGATGACGGCGGTGGTGGAGCCGCCCCAGTTGCCCGAGCTGGGCTTGGCCGCGTCCCACTGCGGCAGCGGGGCCGCGCGCCACTTGCCGGAGGTGGCCTTCGCCGAACCGGACAGGAACGCCGGCCCCCAGGCGCCGGTCAGCCAGGTCGCGTACTTTCCCTTGTTCAAGGCCGCGTACCAGGCGTCGGTGAAGTCGGGTTCCACACCGATCACACCGTCCTTGGCGAGGGTGCCCCAGTACGCGCCGAGCTTCTTGGAGACGGCGTCGTCCACGCTGACGGTGATGCCGCTCTTGCCGGAGGTGACATACGGCTTGGCGCCCGCCTGCCACAACAGGCCGTGCCAGGCGGCGACTTGGTTGGCGGCGAGGTTGGTGAGGTAGACGTCCGGGTCGGCCTTGTGCAGCTTGCGCGCGGCGGCTGCGAACTCGTCCCAGGTGGTGGGGACTTGGATGCCGTGCCGGTCGAAGATGTCCTTGCGGTACAGCATGCCCATCGGTCCGGTGTCCTGCGGGATCGCCCAGATCTCCCCTCCGCTGCCGCTGACCTGCCCCCATGTCCAGTCCACGAACGTCGACTTGAGCGCGGAGGCGCCGTAGGGACGCAGATCCAGCAGGCTGTTGGTGATGGTGAACGTCGGGATCGCCTGGAACTCGATCTGCACCATGTCCGGGGCACCGCTGTTCGCCTTGAGCGCGGTGCGCAGCTTGGTGTACTGAGGCGTGCCCTGACCGGCGTTGACGACCTTGACCTTGACGGCCGGGTACTTCTTCTCGAAGAGCGCGACCTCCTTGTCGATGTTCGGGACCCAGGTCCAGAACGTCAGTTGGGTCGGCGTCTTCATCGCCTTGTCGATGTCGGCCTGCCCGACCGGCTTGCCGGACGAGCCACTCGTACCGCCGCCACCCCCGCCACAGGCGGCCAGCGACAGCGCCCCGGCGGCGACGAGAAAGCCCCGACGGCTGAAGGTGGAGGGCGAGGTGAAAGAGGGTCCGGACATGATGAACTCCCGCGAGAGGGTAGGGGTGACCGGCACACCGAGAGCGAGGGCGTGCTGAAGGTATGACCGGGTTGGTGTGGGCAGGGGCGGAACCGGGCGTATCCGGTGCCGCAAGCGCCCTTTGAGGGGCGCGGGACTGGATCGATGTGCGGCTCCGCCGCGTGGACGCGACCAGCCCGCACAAGGCCCGCGGGCAGAAACCCGCGAACCCGGCGGAACAACTACCGCGGCGCCGCCGAAGACGCCCGGACCACGAGTTCGACCGGCGGATCGATCATCGGCAACGGATCGGACCCGGGGTTCTCGATGGCATGCACCAGCAACTTCAGACCGTCCTGCGCCATGGCGTCGAACGGCTGCCGCACGGTCGTCAACGGCGGAGTCACATACGCGGCCACCGGTGTGTCATCGAACCCGACCACGCTGACGTCCTCCGGAACGCCCCGCCCCGCCTCCGTCAGCGCCCGGATCAACCCGATCGCCATGTCGTCGTTGGCGGCGAACACCGCGGTGACGGCCGGGTCCGCGAGGAGTTCCCGCCCGGCCGCGTAACCGGACGCGGCCGACCAGTCGCCCTCGACCACCGGAGGCTCCGCCCGCCCGTGGGCGGCCAGCGCGGCACGCCACCCGTCGAGCCGGTCCCGCGCCGAGTACCACCTCTGCGGCCCGGCCAGATGATGGACGGTGGTGTGTCCCAGATCCAGCAGATGCTCGGTGGCGGCCCGCGCCATCTGCCCGGAGACGATCCCGCCCGTCAGGACATGCGAGGCGGCGAACGGCGGCGGCGCGCCGAGCACGAGGACCGGCACATCGACCCGTGCCGGCAGCTCCGCGCCGCCCTCCTCGTCGATCGGCTCCGAGATGACGATGCCGTCCACGCCCTGGTCCAGGAGCGAGTCCACGGCACCGGCGATGCCCGCGGCCTCGCCCTCCATCGTGTTGACGACACGGAGCGCGTAACCGGTGTCCCGTACGGCCCGTTCGACGCCCATGAGCAGCGAGGCGGGACCGTACAGCGCGGTGCCGAGCGTCACGACGCCGATGGACCGGGTACGTCCGGAGGCGAGCGCGCGGGCGGCGTTGTTGGAGCGGTAGCCGAGTTCTCCGGCCGCCGCGAGGACACGACGGCGTACGTCCTCGGAGACGTACGGCTCGTCGTTCATGACCCGGGACACCGTCTTCTGCGACACGCCCGCGAGGCGTGCGACGTCCACGCTGCGCGGTGCGGCTCCGCCGCGTCCTGCCACTGGTGTCATGGTGTCTCCCGATCTCCGGCAGCCGCATCCTAGCCCGGCCCCCGCGTATGACTGCGCTGTCATGACTGCGCAGTCATATCTACGCAACAAGGCGGGACGCGTCAAGACTTCGCGCAGAATCCGCGGCATACGGGAGCACGGGGAGGGCGCGAGGCCCGTGCCACCCGAGCGCGAGGGGCAGCCGGCGGGTGCGCGGCGAGCGTCACGGCAAAGGTGCGGAGTTCGCCCAATACGCCGTCCACGGAACAGACTTCGCCGTCGCGAGACGGCCGGGGCGACAAGGGCGGGCAAAACGTCAAGCATCGCCCTCGTACAGCCACGCGACTCTCGTTCATAGCTACGAACTTGGCTCCCAGTGGGTGCCGTCCACGGCGAACCTCTGATAGTTAACCTTCCTATCAGTTCGGCGGTACGACCAACTCCCCACCCCCCACCACCCTTTGGAGTCCCCGTGGTCCACCCGTTCCACGACGCTGCGCCCTCCGAGCCGACGACCCCCTCGCGTCGGACGCTCCTCGCACTCATCGGCGTATCGCTCGCGGCGGCACCCCTGCTGCGCGCCCCGCAGGCCTCGGCCGCCCCCGAGGCCGCCGCGGCGATCGGCCTCGACGACCCGGCGAAGAAGGAGATCGCCATGAAGCTGGTGTCGAGCGCCGAGAACTCCTCCCTCAACTGGAAGGCCCAGTACAAGTACATCGAGGACATAGGCGACGGCCGCGGCTACACCGCCGGGATCATCGGCTTCTGCTCGGGCACCGGCGACATGCTCGACCTGGTCCAGCTCTACGCGACCCGCAAGCCCGGCAACGTCCTCGCCAAGTACCTGCCCGCGCTCCGCAACGTCAACGGCACCGACTCGCACTCCGGACTCGACCCGAACTTTCCCAAGGACTGGCGCACGGCGGCCCAGGACACGGTGTTCCAGCAGGCGCAGAACGACGAGCGGGACCGGGTGTACTTCAACCCGGCAGTCAGCCAGGGCAAGACCGACGGGCTGCGGGTGCTGGGCCAGTTCACGTACTACGACGCCATCGTCATGCACGGCGACGGCGACGACCCCACCAGCTTCCGCAACATCCGTGCCCGCGCGCTGCGTTCGGCCAAGCCGCCGGCCCAGGGCGGCAACGAGACGACGTATCTCAACGCCTTCCTCGACGCGCGTGTGTGGGCCATGAAGCAGGAGGAGGCCCACAGCGACACCACCCGGGTCGACACCGAGCAGCGTGTGTTCCTCCGCAACGGCAACTTCGACCTCAACACACCGCTGACCTGGAAGGTCTACGGCGACAGCTACACCATCAACTGACCTTCTCCGCCCGCTCGTTGAGCGGTAGCGCGAGCGGACGGAGCGGCGCCGGGGCCTGGGGGCAGGGTCCTGGCGCCGCTCCATGAGGTGGACCGGTCCCGCGCCTCAGCGGGCGATCGCCCTCCATCGGGTCATCAGCCCCGGCCCCCTCCGCCTCAACCTCATGCCGACCGTGTTGATCACAGGCCGGTGTGGCCGATCCGCGCCCCTCCCCGAGGGCACCCCGCGGAAAACGTTGCAACCACCACCGGGGTACACTGACGCCGCCCAGGAGAACCGCGTCGTGCCTGGTCGCACGGCTGTCACAGCGAGGGGGTGGACGCCGTTCAGGTTCGCCCCGCCCGTATCCAGGACGTCGCAGCCGCCGCAGGCGTCTCGGTGTCCACGGTCTCGAACGTCCTGAACCGGCCCGAGCGCGTCAACGCCCGCACCGCCGAGCGGGTACGCGACGCGGTCGCCGCACTCGACTACGTCCCCCACCCGGGAGCCGCGGGCCTGCGCACCGGCCACTCCTCCTCCATCGGCCTGGTCCTCCCCGACGTCGCCAACTCCTTCTACTCCCGCATCGCCCGCGGCGCCGCCGACGCGGCCTACGAGCACGGCTACGCCCTCGTCCTCTGCGACAGCGGCGACGCCCCCGAGCGGGAGCAGGGCTACTTCACCATGCTGATCGAGCAGCGGGCCGTGGGCGCGGTGGTCGTACCGCTCGGCGCCGACCCCACCCGCCTCACCCGGCTCCGCGAGCGCGGCATCCCGCTCGTCCTCGCCGACCGCGCGCTGTCGGCGCAGGAGGGCTGTTCCGTCTCCGTCGACGACATCGCCGGAGGCCGGGTCGCCGTGCAGCACCTGCTGGACTGCGGCGCGCGCGACATCCTCGTCGTGAACGGCGAGCGCGGCATCGTGCAGTGCGCCGAGCGCTACCAGGGCGCCCGCCAGGCCGTCCGCACCCGCCGCGAGGCCCGGGTCCGCCAAGTCGTCGCCGACGAGATGACCGTCGCCTACGGCCTGGAGATCGCCCGCACCCTCGACGAACTCCCCGACGCCGTCTTCTGCACCAACGACTTCCTCGCCGCCGGCCTCTGCCGTGGCCTCGGCGAGCGGGGTGTCCGCATACCCGAGGAGATACAGGTCGTCGGCTACGGCGACCTCGACATCGCCAGTTTCGTCGGCACGACCCTCACCACGGTCCGGCAACCCGTCGAGGAACTCGGCAGGGCCGCCGTCGGCATGCTCCTCGACGAGGTGGAGGCCCGAGCCGAACACGCCCATGAGACAAGGGTGTTCGCCCCCGACCTCGTCCTACGCGACTCCACCCGCCCCCTGCCGGTCCCGAACCCGTAGCGTCACCGGCCCCATCAGCCCGGACGACAGCTGGGCCGGGAACGCCCAGGCGGTGGGCGTCGCCTCGGCGAAATAGGGCGCCAGGGTGTTGTTGACCGTCACCTCGACCAGGACCAACCGCCCCGCCGTGCCCGGGAGTTCAAAACGGTACGGCGGACAGAACGCCTCCCCGACCCCGGCCCCGTCGACTTCCACGGACACGCTCCCGCGGACCCGCCCCAGATCCAGCACGGGGTCCGCTCCGGCCGGCACCTCCACTTCCCGCGCGTACGTCACACCGCCGCTCCAGCCGCCCAGACCGGCCAACTGCCAGTCACCGAGGGGAAGTTGTGCCGCCACCGTACGGACGCGCACCGGTCCGCGCCACGCGGAACCGCCCCGCAGTACGGCCGTGGGCACGGTCACGACGTCGACCTCCGTCGGCTCCGGAAGCGGTTCGTCCAGCGTCAGGACCGAACCGTCGAGCGCCACCTCCGCGCTGTCACCGACCCGTACCCTCGCCGCCAACTCCAGTGGCAGGTCCAGCGATACGGTCCCCGGCGGCACGGTGAAGCGGAAGCGCTGTGCGCGTTCGCGAACGGAGTCCGTGGCCCGCAGCGGCGGTACGGCAGTGCCCAGCACCGGTGCGCCGGTGAGCCACTCGGTGTCCGGCAGCGGGTGCGGTCGTACGGCCGCGTAGCAGTGCTGCAACTCCCCCCAACGGCCGACATGTTCGACGGTACGGCCTCGCCACTCCCCGGTCTCCGCCTCCCAACCCGCGCCACTCACCAGGTGGTTCACCGCGTCGGCCACGCAGTCGACGAACACCGCCTCGCGCGGGTCGACGGCGTCGGCCACCACCTCCAGCACGTGTTCGCCTTCCCCCAGGGCGAGTTCATGCCGGAAGAACATCGGCACCGCGCCCCAGTCGGACTCGTAGTACTCCACCTTCTCCTGCCGGGCGACGACCGCCCCGTCGAGCAGCACGGTGACGCCCACCGCGGCGCCCACGACAAGCACCGCCCGTCCGGCGGCGTTCAGCCGCCCTCGGTAAGTCACCCCGCCGGACGGTCGTACGTCCTCCGGCAGGCACATGAACTGCGGGCGCGGTCCGAACGCGTCAGGACGGCTCAGGCAGAAGAAGCTGCCCAACGGGGTGTCCGCCGCGCCGGAGATCAGCAGCGGCCTGTCCTGGGCGTCCCCCAGTTCGTATTCGAGGACGTTGCGGGTTCGGCCGATCTCGACGCGGGCGGTGGCGCGATAGCCGGTGCCGGTGTCCAGGCGTTCGCCGTTCCACCACACGCGCTTGGCAGCCGCGGAGCCGATGTGCAGGTCGGCGGGGCCTCGCTGGTCGGTCTCCACGATCGCGCGGACCCGGGCGACCGTTCCGGGCCCGGGCACCGGGACGCGTACGAACTCCTCTGTCACCAGGCCCTTGTTGCCGAGCAGACCGTCCGGGTCCGGGATGCCCCGGCTGGAGGAGTACAGCGAGACGCTCCAGTCGGCGGGGGTGAGGGGCAGGTCTCCGGCGAGGACCTGCTCGACGGCGGGTGCGTCGAGCGGATCTGGGGCCTGGGCGGACGGCACCGGAGGGAGGACCCGGACCCGGTTGCCGTACGTCGCCCGTGTCCGCTGCCAGTTGGCGTCGGAACCCTCGGTCTCGGTCCACCGCATGGTCCAGATCTGGGGTTCGCTGACGGACGAGCCCGCGGGCAGGGCCAGGTCGCCCCAGGTGTTGTCCAGGGTGGGGACCAGGCGGCCGTCCCATCCTGTCGAGAGGTCGATCGTCCGTTCCGGCGCGGGTGGTGGCGTGACCGTGCGGTGTGTCCGCGGGGTGCCCTCGCGCCATACGACGAGGACAGCGGGGGCCCCGTCGAGTGGTACCTCGATGGTCGAACGGCCGTCAGCCACAGCGACTTGGGCCGGGCCGCGGGTGCCGGTCGCCGGGTTCCAGATCTCGGCCTCGGTGACCGTGGCGTGGACGGTGACCGTCGAGTGGCGGGCGTAACGCGCCGGGTCCGCCTCGTGGTTGGCGTCTCCCGGCAGCGTGCGGGCGTCGGGGAAGGCGCCTGTCACCAGGGCGACCGCATCGACTCCCTCTCTCCTGACCAGCAAGGGGACCTCGCCGGTCGCGTGGCCTGCCGTGTCGGCGACCGCCGCCGCGCCCGCTTCGGCATCGCTCGCCCGCTCCAGGCGCGGGTGTTTCAGCAGGGCCGCGACCACGGAGTCGTCCCCGGTCATCCCCGCCGCCGTCGTGGGCGGACGGCCCACGACCACCACCCGGCCGCCCGCGTCGAGGAGTTGGGTCAGTCGACGGGCCGTCTCCTCCTCCAGGACGCTCGCCGACGGCAGCAGCACCGCGCGGTACGCCAGGTCCGTGACGCGCAGGGCTCCTTCGGCGGCCGTGGCGCGCTGTACGGAGGCGTCGTCGATGATGTCGAAGGCGATGCGGTGGCGGTCCAGTGAACCGACGTGCGGGTCGAGCCAGTTGTTCGTGCCGCAGAGGTCCAGGTAGTGGCGCTGCGTCTCGTCGGCGTCGGCGTGGTCGTCGCCGAGGCGGCCGTCGCCGAAGTGCTGGACGGGGGCGTCCAGCGGGATGAGGGACTGCATGGTGGCGGTGGGGTGCAGGACCGCGACGTCGGCGCTGAAGGTGCCCCAGGACATGATCGAGCAGATCCGGGCGACGGCACGGGAGAACGCCGGGTACTGCCGCCAGTAGGGCTGGCGCCAGTCGGTGGAGGGGGGCGCCCATTCGAACCAGCCGCCCGCCGTGCCGAAGTAACTGGCGTGCGGGTTGTACAGGTTGGCGCCGCTGCGCAGGAACGGCAGCAGCCAGTCGTAGGTGTCCGCCAGGGTGCCGCCCCAGCCGGAGGAGTGGAACGCCTCGATCCAGACCCGCTCGTGGCCGTAGAGGTGGGCCATGGAGGAGTGGACCTTGGAGTCGCCGTGGTGGTCGCTGCCCGCGGCGCCGTACCAGCGGTGGGTGCGGAAGTAGTCGGTGTAGATCTGCGTCGACTGGGCCGGGAAGCCCGCCCGGGCGGGGTGGCTCTGGTCGGCGCCGACGAGCATGCCGCGTTCGTGGTGCCAGGCGGCGAGCGGCTTGAAGAGTGCCTCTTCGGTGAGTTCGGCGCGGACCGCGTGGTAGTCGGCGCGGATCTTGGCCGCGCGGGCGGTCAACGGGCCGAACAGGGCCGGGAGATGGTCGAGGAGGTCGTAGCCGCGGCGGGCGCGGAACTCGCCGGGGAAGCGGTGGCTCCAGGAGTTGGTGCCGGGCAACTCGTCCTGGAAGCTGCCCGCGATGACGTTGCCGAGGTACTCGGGGACGCGCCGGTCGTACTCGTGGTGGACGGTGTCCAGCAGCAGGCCGACGGCGTGCGGGTCCAGGTAGTCGAAGGCGGTCGGGACGGCGACGACGGCCTGCACGTCCGTGCCCTCCGGGGCTGAGGGCAGGAGGCGGCCCTCCGTGTCGTAGACGGCCACGAGGGTCTCGGCGCCGTGCAGGGGGATCGTGCCGCCGGTGACGGTGGCTCTCCGGGAGCGCAGGGCGAGGCCGGTGGCCTCCGGGTGGTGGCGGGTGACGGCGCCCTGGACGTTGGCGCCGGAGAAGCCGATCTGGTCGTAGAACCACAGGCGGGTGCCGATGTCCCGGGCGATGCGGCAGGTGTCGGTGAAGCGGTCCCACCACTCCTCGCCGAACCACGGCGGGTCGTCGGTGCGGGCGCCGATGGCCGGGCCGGCCGGGGCCAGGTTGATGACGACGAGGTTGTGGACGCCGCCGTCCGCGAACCGGCGCAGCTGCCAGTCGAGTTGCTCGCGGGTGACCTTGGCGCCCGACCACCACCACAGCGGGGTGGGGCCGAAGTCCCGGGGCGGGGCGTCGAAGAGCTGGTGCAGCGCGGGCGAGATCACGGCGTTGGTCCTTCCGAGTAAGGCTCCGTCATCCTCACGGGTCAAAAAACGTTTTATGTCGGCTCGATCGTCTGCCACCTGCAATGTTGGCACCGGATCCGAAGGCCGGGAAGGAGGCGGACCCGTCTTCGCCCGGATACGTGCGAGAGGGCTTGTTGGAACGTTTTTTGAACCCTATATTCACTGCGACCCCGGCCCAGAGCCGCGAGGAGCCGCATCATGATCCGATTCCCGTCCCCACCGGAACACGCGGAACAGCCGCCCATTCCAAGGCACTTGTGGAAGGTCGCGGCCCTGTCGGGCATGGCGTCCTACCTCGACGCCGCACTCATCGTCAGCATCGCCGTCAACCTGGCCATCTACCGCGACCACTACGACATGGGTGTGTGGATGGCCGGCGCGATCAGCGCGATCGTCACCGGCTGCATCGCCGTCGGCTCCCTCGTCGGCGGCCGGCTCGCCGACATGTTCGGGCGCCGCCGCGTCTACAACCTGGACATCCTCTGCTACGCGGTGGGCGCCATCGTCATCACCCTCGCCCCGAACGACATCGTCCTCTTCGTCGGCGTCCTCGTCGCGGGCCTGGCCGCCGGAGCCGACCTGCCGACGTCCCTGGCCGTGGTCTCGGACGCGGCGCCCGCCGACGGCCGAGCGCGTCTCGTGTCGTTCACGCAGGTCATGTGGGTGCTGGGCATCGTCGTCGTCATCTTCCTCGGCTACGTCCTGTCGGACACCGGCATGACCGGGGCACGGTTCATCACCGGCCATCTGGTGGTCGCCGCGCTGGCCACCTTCCTGCTCCGCGCCCGGCTGGAGCTGGCCGACCCGTCCGAGGCGGCACAGCGGGAGGAGGCCGCCGCGCTCGCCGCCCCGCGCGGCATCGAGCTGAAGAACGTGTGGAACCGCACCGCACTGCTGCCGATGATCGCGACCTTCGTCTACTACGTGACCTGGGGCATCGGCGCCAACACCTTCGGCCAGTTCGGCACCTACCTCCTGGTCACGGTCAGCGGCGCCTCACAGAGCCTGGCCACCGGCATCAACCTGGCCTTCCTCCCCATCGCGCTGGTGCTGACCTTCGTCTTCGTCCGGGTCGCCGACACCCCCTGGCGCGACCGGCTGTTCTACGTCTTCACCGTCGTGCAGGTCGTGGCCTTCTGCATCGCCTCCCTCACGGCGGGCGCGCTCGTCGGGATGCTCGTCTTCTTCGTGCTGTACCAGATCTCCAACCCCTTTGCCGGAGAGGCCAGTTACAAGGTCTGGTCGCAGCTCACCCTGCCTCCGGACACGCGTGGCACCACGCAGGGCCTCACCTACGCCCTCTCGCGCGGGGTCTTCGCGGGCGTCGCGTTCGTCACGCCGGCGCTGATGGACTACAGCGCGTCGCTCCTGCTGTGGCTGATCACGCTCTGCATGACGGCATCCGGGGTCGCGGGCGTGTACGTCATCCATGTCCTCATCCGGCGCTCCCCCAACACCGCGGTGGCCCGGGCGAGTCTGGGCGTGGCCAGGACCTGAGTCCGGCACCGGCCCCCGGACAGCACACCGGACACCGTAAGGACATCGCGCATGACAACGACCGAGCCGACCACCGAGCCCACGACCGTGACCGACGAACGCGCCGCCGCTCTGCGCGAGTTGCTCCCACCGGCACCCCGCCGCCGTACCCGGATCGGACTCGTGGCGGGCGGCCTCGGCGCCTACTGGCCGCAATTCCCGGACCTTCTCCCGCAGTTGAAGGAGTCGTCCGCCTACGTCGCCGAACGCTTCCAGCGGATGGACGCGGAGGTGACGGACGTCGGCTTCATCTCCGACGCCGTCGAGGGGGCGGCAGCGGCGGAGCAACTGCGGCGCGCGGACTGCGACTTGATCGTGCTGTTCCTGACGACGTACCTGACCTCGTCGATGGTGCTGCCGATCGCCCAGCGCTCGCACACCCCGGTCCTGGTCATCGACCTCCAGCCCTCCGAGCGCATGGACCACGCCGCCTTCGACACGGGCGCCTGGCTCGCCTACTGCGGGCAGTGCCCGGTGCCCGAGGTCGGCAACGTGTTCCGGCGGGCGGGCATCCCCTTCCGCTCGGTGTCGGGCTGGCTGCGCCAGGAGTCGGCGTGGCGGCGCATCGAGCAGTGGATCCGGGCCGCCCATGTGCGGGCCTCGCTCCGGCACGCCCGGCACGGACTGATGGGGCATCTGTATCCCGGCATGCTCGATGTGTCGACCGATCTGACGCTCCTCCCGGCGACGTTCGGCTCGCACGTCGAGGTGCTGGAGTTCGACGATCTACGGCATCGCGTGGAGCGGGTCAGCGAGACCGAGACGCGGGAGCGCACGGCCCTCGCGCGGCGGGTCTTCGCCGTCGACGACAGCGTGGTGGACGAGGACTTCGCATGGGGGGCGACCGTGTCCGTGGCCCTGGACCGGCTCGTCGAGGACTTCGGCCTCGACACCCTCGCGTACTACCACCGGGGCCTCGACGGCGAACTGCACGAACGGCTCGGCGCGGGCATGATCCTGGGCGCCTCCCTGCTCACCGCCCGGGGCGTACCGGCCGCCGGTGAGTACGAACTCCGCACCAGCCTTGCGCAGTTGGCGACCCAGAGCATCGGCGCCGGGGGCTCCTTCACCGAGATCCAGGCCCTCGACTTCGAGGCCGGTGTGGTGGAGATGGGCCACGACGGTCCCGCCCACCTCGCGGTCAGCGCCCGCGATCCGCTGCTGCGCGGCCTCGGCGTCTACCACGGCAAGCGCGGCTGGGGCGTCAGCGTCGAGTTCGACGTCCGGCACGGGCCCGTCACCCTCCTCGGCCTCGGCCAGGACGCCGACGGCACCCTTTCCTTCGTCACCTCCGAGGGCACCGTCGTCCCCGGCCCCCACCTCGCCATCGGCAACACCACCAGCCGCGTCGACTTCGGCCGCGACCCCGGCGAGTGGGTCGACGCGTGGAGCGCGACGGGCGTGGGCCACCACTGGTCCCTCGCCCTGGGGCATCACACGGCGGACTTCCGCGCCGCGGCGAGCCTGCTGGGGATCGAGCACCGGGAGGCGTGAGGGCGGCGGCCCTCCTTGGCACGGGTCCCCGCCGAGCACGGGTCCGCACGGGTCCCCACCGAGCACGGGCCCCCACCGAGCGCGGGCGCTCACCCCGACCACGGGCTCGGCACCCGCCCGGAGGGCACGCCAGTTCAGTACGGCAACGGAATCCGGTGCTTCTCCAACGCCACCGAGTACCGGCTCAGCAGCGCGTCGAACCCCGCCAGCAGAAGCCCCGCCGCCTCCCCCGCCTCGGTCAGATCGCCTCGCTCACAGGCCTCCACCACCTCGGCCACATCGCCGCGGAGGATGTGAAGCGAGTCGCCCTGGATGAGCACGCCGGGCAGCCGGCGGCCGGGCAGACGGACCACGGCGTCGTTCCCGCCGTCAGTGAACAGCTCTGCGTCTATACGCTCCATGAAGCCATCCAACCCGACACCACCGTCCGACATCAACGACGTTGTACGCGAAGGACTTTGGGCACGGCCCGGCGACACCCACAACCGGCCACCGCCGAATCCCGTTCGACTCCCGCCCCCTGGGAGACCCTCGCCGTCGCCACGGGCAGCGACCTCACCCTGTGGACCCGCCGCGCCCCGCGCCGACGTAGGGCCGCGCTCCCGGCTTCCTGTCCCGGTCGCGTACCCAGAAGAACAGGACCACCGAGGACAGTGCCGCGACCGCGCACCAGGTGGAGACGAATTCCAGCTCCCACAAGGTCCAGCAGATCAGCGCGCCGGCCGTGACCAGCACCCCCAGCACCACGAGCCCGTGCTCACCGGACAGGAGGAGCGAGCCGATCGTCGCCACCAGGTAGCCGGCGATGACCAGTTGGGGGTGAGGAAGGTGGACGACGTAGCCGAGGGTGTGGCCACGGATCTCGGCCGTCACGGAGTGGGCGGCGAGCGCGTGGCCGAGTGCCGCCGCCGTCACCGCGCCGATCACGACGAAGACGCTCAGCCGCTTCCGGGCCCGCCGTGACGCGGCGCACCACGCGCCCACCGGGACCCAGACCGCCAGCAACGGCATGGCGATGACAGCCCAGGCGAGGGTGGCCGGCCCCGAGCCCCCGTCGGCGGCCCACACCGCCGACTCCACGATCTGATGGGCACCCAGCAGCAACGGCAGTGCGGCGAGCGGCAGATCGGTCCGCCGCCGTGCCCGCGCCACACACGCCACTCCTACGGCGGCCACCGCCGCACCCGCCACGAGGTCGGCCTTCGCACTCCAGCACATGGCACCTCCACGGGTTCCGTCCGCGTCCACGGATCACCGGCCACGCTATGTCTCCGCCCCGCCGCACCCCCGGTGACACGACGGCCGCGTGTGCCGTGACTGCGTACCCGCGCGTCCTCCCACGCTGCCCGGCCCGGACAACATCCCTCCCTGCGCGCGGAGTTGACGGCTCTGCCGCGAAACCACCCCCGGCCTGCGCGGGAAGGTTCCCCCATGATTGGCTGACCCCGCCCGCCGCACACCGTGCGCACGCAGCAGAAGGACACCGCAGCCATGAGCAATGCCTACACGTTCGAGTACAAGGTCGTCAGCTTCCGGGAGTCGTTGATCGGCGACGCGCTGGACAGCGACAAGCTGGAGAAGGTCCTCAACAAGCACGCCGAGGACGGCTGGGGCCTCAAGGCCATCACCGCCGCCGACGTCAAGGGCCGCATAGGCCCCGGCGCGGTCGAGGGCCTGCTCCTCACCTTCGAGCGGCCTCGCGCGTAACACCCCTGCCGTACGCGGGACGGGGGCGGCCCGGATGCGTCAGCGCCGAGGAGTCCTGATCGGCGTACCGGGGCCCGGGATCTCCCCCGACCCGCGCGCGATCAGCGCGGTCGGCATGACGACCCTGCGCGGCGGTGACGTGTCCCCGTGGATGCGGGCGAACAGCAGCTGCGCGGCGCTCGTCGCGAGGGCGACCGGGTCCTGCGCGATGACCGTGACCGGTGGTGTCAGCTGCGCGGCGAGCGCGAAGTCGTCGAAGGCGACGAACGCGACGCCGGCGGGCAGCACGGCCCGCACGCCGAACGCGAGAGCCTCGTTGCCCGCGAGGACCGCCGTGGGCGGCTCCGGCGTGGAGAGGATCGCGGTGACGGCCCGGGCGGCGTCCGCGCCGGACCGTAACCCGTGCCGGACGAGCGCCGGATCGGCGGCGATACCCGCGGCGTCCAGGGCGGCCAGATAGCCGCGGTGGCGCTCGGCGAAGGTCCAGATCTCCGGCTTGTCGCCGAGGTAGCAGATGCGGCGGTGGCCGTGCGCGATCAGATGGCGTACGGCCTGCTGGACCGCGCCGAAGTTGTCCACCACCACGGTGTCCACGTCGAGGCCCGGCGCCACCCGGTCCACGCACACGATCTTCGTGCCCCGCGCCTGCGCCGAGCGCAGCACACGGTGGTCGCCCGCGACCGGAGTGAGAATCAGCCCGTCGACCCTGCGGGCGGTGAAGGCCGCGATGACCTCGCGTTCCCGGCGGAGATCGGCACGGCTGGAGCCGATGAGGACCATGTTGCCGCGCCGGTGGGCGACGTCCTCGGTGGCCGAGGCGACGGCGGCCATGAAGGGGTCGGCAACGTTGTCCACCATCAGTCCGATGGTCTGGCTCAACCGGTCCGTGCGGCGCAACTGCCGTGCCACGTCGTCGCGTTGATAGCCCAGTTTGCGGACGGCGGCCGTCACCCGGGCGGCGGTGAGGGGTGCCACGCCCGCCTCGCCGTTGACCACGCGGGACACCGTCATGACGCTGACGCCCGCTTCCGCGGCCACGTCCTTCATCCTGGGACGGCTGGGGCGACTGGTCACGCCGTGTCCTCCCGAGGTCATCCAGCGCGACCGGACCGGAGTCCGTCCGGCGGGCCGACGGTGTCCGCCCAAATCCCCGTTCGTTCACGACCCTTGACGCCCACCCACGGGCCTCCCAGAATCGACGAGCTGTTAACGATACCAACCAGAAGGCACAACATGGCCTCTGCAAGAGAACCCCTTCTCGCGGCACACGGTGTGGTCAAGCGTTTCGGCCATGTCCAGGCGCTCTCGGGCGCCGACTTCACGGCGTACGCCGGCGAGGTCGTCGCACTGATCGGTGACAACGGCGCCGGCAAGTCGACGTTGGTGAACGTACTTTCCGGCGTACTCACCCCGGACGAGGGCGAGGTGCGCCTGGACGGGACGCCGGTCCGCTTCACGGGGCCGATGGACGCGCAACGGCACGGAGTCGAGACCGTCTACCAGGATCTCTCCCTGGCGCCGGATCTTGACGCGGCGTCAAATCTCTATCTCGGCAGGGAACTTGTGCGCGGAGGCCTGCTCGGCCGGCTGGGCGTGCTCGACCGGCCCACCATGCGCCGGGAGGCGATCGCGGCGTTCGGTGAACTCGGTGTGGAGCTGAAAGATGTGACGGCTCCTGTGACAACGTTGTCAGGAGGGCAACGTCAGTCCGTGGCCGTGGCGCGCGCGGTCGCGTTCGCCAACAAGGTCATCTTCATGGACGAACCGACCGCGGCCCTGGGCGTCGTCCAGCGCGCCCGGGTCCTGGAGACCGTCCGCAGGGTCGCCGACCGGGGCATCTGCGTCGTCCTCATCAGCCACAACATGCCCGAGGTGCTGTCGGTCGCGGACCGGGTCGAAGTACTGCGGCTGGGCCGCCGGGTCGCGTCGTTCACCGCGGCCGACGCCACGATCGAGAAACTCGTCGGTGCCATGACCGGATCGCTGGACGAGCCCGCGCGGAACGGGAACCACGACCCGGTCGGCGCGACGGAAGCGGAGGACGGGCGATGAGCGCCAACAGCCAGGACATCAAGCCGGCCGCCCCGGCGCAGGAAGCGCCCCCGGCCGCGGACGGACGTCTCGCGATACCGCCGTGGCTCCGACGGGCCGCCGGTATCAGCGAGTTGTGGACCTTCGTGATCCTCGTCGCGCTGGTCGCGTTCTTCACGATCGCGGCGCCCGGCAAGTTCTTCACCACATACGACATCACGCAGATCGCCGTGAACGCGGCCATCTATCTGGTGCTCGGCGTCGGCATGACGTTCGTGATCATCACCGCGGGCATCGACTTGTCGATCGGCTCGGTGCTGGTGCTGGCGGCGGTGGCCGCCGGTGAGTACAACATCCACCACGGCGGGCCCACCGCAGGCTGGTTCACGGTCGCGGTCTGTGTGGTCATCGCCCTTGCCGTGGGGGCGGGTTGGGGCGCGTTGCAGGGCGCGGTGGTGGCGACCGGCAAGGTGCCGCCGCTGATCGTGACCCTCGGCGGTCTGGGCGCGGCACTCGGCATCGCCGAACTCGCCACCGGCGGCCAGGACCCGTCCGGGGCATCCGCCGCGCATCTCCAGAACAGCCTGGGATTCGGCAAGCTGCTCGGCATCCCCTGGATGGTGATCCTCGCCGCGGTGGTCACCGCCCTGTTCGGCGCGGTGCTCGGCGCCACGCGGTTCGGCAGCCACACCCTGGCGATCGGCTCCAACCCGACCGCCGTCCGCCGAGCCGGCATCCCGGTGGGCCGCCATCTGATCAAGGTCTACGGCCTGATGGGCCTCCTCGCCGGTCTCGGCGCGGTGATGTGGCTGGCGTCGTACGGCACGACGTCGATCGCCGGGCACTCCACCGACAACCTGAAGGTGATCACCGCGGTGGTCCTGGGCGGCACCAGCCTGTTCGGCGGGCGGGGTTCGGTCCTCGGCACGGTGATCGGTGTGTTCATCCCCGCGGTGCTGACCACCGGGCTGATCGTCATCGGCGTTCAGCAGTACTGGCAGGACGTCGCCGTGGGTGTCGTCCTGGTCGCCGCCGTCTACATCGACCAGATGCGCAGGAAGACCCGAGAGCGTGCGTGACCGCCGCCCCGCTCCCCTCCCCGACCTTCGCCCCGACCCTCGTACCACCCAGGAGGACACCCGTATGTCGAACATCCGCATCACGCGCAAAGTACTGGTCGCCGCGGGCACCGTGCTGGTCCTGACCGGCGCCGCCGCTTGCAGTTCATCGAGCGACAGCGGCAGTTCGGGCTCGAAGGGAGGGGCCTCCGGCAAGAAGGTCCGGCTGATCACCGGCGTGAAGAGCGACCCCTTCTACATCACCATGACCTGTGCGGCGCAGACCGAGGCCAAGGCGAAGGGCATGGACTTCTCGGCGGACGGTTCCGCGCAGTGGGACGTCTCCGTGCAGCGGCCGCTGCTCGACTCGGTGGCGGCGTCGCGGCCGGACGGGCTGCTGATCTCGCCGGTCGACACCAGCGCGCTCACCCCGTCGCTGAAGCAGATCCAGTCGGCGGGCACCAAGGTCGCGCTGGTGGACACCACGGTCAGCGACGACTCGATCGGCATCACGCGGATCTCCTCCGACAACGAGAAGGGTGGCCGGGTCGCGGCCGACGCGCTCGCCAAGCTGATGCACGAGAAGGGCTCGGCCATCGTCATCAGCGTCAAGCCCGGTGTCTCCACCACGGACGCCCGTATCAAGGGCTTCACCGAGGAGATGAAGAAGTACCCGAACATCAAGATGCTGCCCACGCTCTACGACAACGACCTGCCGGCCACCGCGGCCTCGCAGATCCAGTCGACGCTGGCGGCCCACCCGGACCTCGGCGGTGTGTTCGCGGGCAACACCAACACCGGCCAGGGCATAGCCACCGGCCTCAAGCAGGCGGGCAAGGAGGGCAAGGTGCAGGTCGCCGCGTTCGACGCCGAGCCGGACGAGATCGCCTCGCTCAAGGCGGGCACCCTCCAGGTCCTGGTCGCGCAGGACCCGGCGGCGATCGGCAAGGAGGCCGTCGACCAGCTCGCCGACGCCTTCGAGGGGAAGTCGGCCCAGAAGTCGATCGGCACCAACATGGTCGCCATCACCAAGGCGAACATGAACGAGCCCGCCGTCAGCAAGTACTTCTACAAGTCGGGGTGTTGAGCACACTCCTCTGCCGCCGCTGCCGGGTGCCCCCCTGTATCACGGGCGCCCGGCAGCGGCGTGTCACGCAGAGGGATCGGACAGGGGACTTTGCATGACCATGCGCGAGGGTGCATAATCTTCCTATGTCTAAGGTCCTCACCTCCCTCCCCACCGGCGAGCGCGTCGGCATCGCCTTCTCGGGCGGACTCGACACCTCCGTCGCGGTCGCCTGGATGCGCGACAAGGGTGCCGTCCCCTGCACCTACACCGCCGACATCGGCCAGTACGACGAGCCCGACATCGCCTCGGTGCCCGGCCGCGCGCAGGCCTACGGCGCCGAGATCGCGCGTCTGGTCGACTGCCGTGCGGCGCTGGTCGAGGAGGGCCTGGCCGCGCTGACCTGCGGGGCGTTCCACATCCGCTCCGGCGGGCGCGCCTATTTCAACACCACCCCGCTGGGCCGTGCCGTCACCGGCACGCTGCTGGTCCGGGCGATGCTCGAGGACGACGTCCAGATCTGGGGCGACGGCTCGACCTTCAAGGGCAACGACATCGAGCGGTTCTACCGCTACGGCCTGCTCGCCAACCCGCATCTGCGGATCTACAAGCCCTGGCTGGACGCGGACTTCGTGACCGAGCTGGGCGGCCGCAAGGAGATGTCGGAGTGGCTGCTCGCCCATGAGCTGCCCTACCGCGACAGCACGGAGAAGGCGTACTCCACCGACGCCAACATCTGGGGCGCCACCCACGAGGCCAAGACCCTGGAGCACCTGGACACGGGCGTCGAGACCGTCGAGCCGATCATGGGCGTCCGCTTCTGGGACCCGTCGGTCGAGATCGCCACCGAGGACGTGACGATCGGCTTCGACCAGGGCCGCCCGGTGACGATCAACGGCAAGGAGTTCTCCTCCCCCGTCGACCTGGTGATGGAGGCCAACGCCATCGGCGGCCGCCACGGCATGGGCATGTCCGACCAGATCGAGAACCGGATCATCGAGGCCAAGAGCCGCGGCATCTACGAGGCCCCCGGCATGGCCCTGCTGCACGCGGCCTACGAGCGTCTCGTGAACGCGATCCACAACGAGGACACCCTCGCCCATTACCACAACGAGGGCCGTCGCCTCGGCCGGCTGATGTACGAGGGCCGCTGGCTGGACCCGCAGGCCCTGATGGTCCGGGAGTCCCTTCAGCGCTGGGTCGGCTCGGCGATCACCGGTGAGGTCACCCTGCGGCTGCGGCGCGGCGAGGACTACTCGCTGCTCGACACCACGGGACCGGCGTTCAGCTACCACCCGGACAAGCTGTCCATGGAGCGCACCGAGGACTCGGCCTTCGGCCCGGTCGACCGCATCGGCCAGCTCACCATGCGCAACCTCGACATCGCCGACTCCCGCGCCAAGCTGGAGCAGTACGCGGGCCTCGGTCTGATCGGCACCGGCAACACCGCGATCGGCGCCGCCCAGGCCGCCGCGACCGGTCTCATCGGCAGCATGCCCGAGGGCGGCGCCGAGGCCATCGCCTCCCGCGGCGAGGTCTCCGAGGACGACGCGCTGCTCGACCGCGCGGCGATGGAGTCCGGCACCGACTGATCAACTCCGCTTGTCAGCACCGCCGTTGGGCCGGTTCGACGCGTTCGCCGTCGAGCCGGTCCTTCGTCGTCCGGGCGGGGTACCGGAGACCGCGGGCACCGGACAGGGCCGACGCCGCCCGGTCGCGCCCTCCCCCACACTCCCTCGCACTCCCCGCGTAGCCTTCCTCCGTGACCACGCACCACACCACCGCCGTGAGCGTCGAAGCGATGCTCGAAGACCTCCGGACCCTCGTCGAGGTCGAGTCCCCCTCCCGTGACTTGGACGCCCTGCGGACCTCGGCGGAGACCGTCGCCGGTGTGATCGAGGCGCGGCTCGGCGGGCGGGCGGCGCTCGTCGAGAGCGAGGGCGGTCCGCACGTCCACTGGTCCGGCGGTGGCGCACCCCGCGTGCTGGTCCTCGGGCACCACGACACCGTGTTCCCGCTCGGCACCCTCGCGCGCCGCCCCTTCCTGGTCGAGGACGGCCGGGCGACCGGACCCGGGGTCTTCGACATGCTCGGCGGTCTGGTGCAGGCGATCCACGGGCTGGCCGCGCTGGAGGACCGGTCCGGCGTCGAGATCCTGGTGACCGCGGACGAGGAGGTCGGCTCCCACTTCTCCCGGGCGCTCATCGAGGAACGCGCCCTGGCCTGCGGTGCCGTGCTCGTGGCTGAGGGCGCGGCCGACGGCGGGGCCGTGAAGACCAGCCGCAAGGGATGCGGCACCTTCGAGGTGTCCGTCGCGGGGCGGGCCTCGCACGCGGGGCTGGAGCCCGCCGCAGGGGTCAACGCGCTGATCGAGGCGGCGCACCAGGTGCTGGACATCGCGGCGCTCGCGCGGCCCGAGATCGGTACCACGGTCACGCCGACGGTCGCGTCCGCCGGGACCCTCGACAATGTCGTCCCCGCGCAGGCGACCGTCGTCGTGGACGTCCGGGTCGAGTCGGCCGCCGAGAAGGAGCGCGTCGAGTCGGCGTTCGCCGCCCTCGCGCCGCATCTCGACGAGGCCGTGATCACCGTGGAGGGACGGGTGGGTCGGCCGCCGATGCCCGAGTCGGCCGCGGCTCAACTCTTCGCGATGGCACGGCGGTTGCTGCCCGGGCTGGAAGCCCGGGCGGTCGGCGGTGGGAGCGACGGGAACTTCACGGCCGCGCTGGGGGTGCCGACGCTCGACGGGCTCGGCGCGGTCGGGGGCGGGGCGCACGCGGACCACGAGTATCTGCTCGTCGCAACGATGGTCGAGCGGGCGCGTCTCGTCGCCGGGCTGGTGGACGCGATCCGTAGCACCTGACCCCGGGTTTGTCGGTCCCGTCCGGGCGGCATCAACAGGCCGTCGAAGAGCGATACTTGACCATGCGGGGTATTGTCCCGTGATGGCCTGATACGGGAGCGTCGATCAGTGAGCAGTGTCAGCACAGTTGCGGGCAAGGTCGAGGTTCGGCTCCGCTGGGACCCGAGTCCCTGGGGGCAGCAGCCGCGCCATCTGGACATCGTCGCGGCGACCTACTCCGCCGACGCCCCGCACGGACGGCCGGTGTACGTCGTCAACTCCGCGAGCCGCTCGCCGGACGGCACGATCAACATGAGCCGGCACAGCGAGAGCGGCCAGGGGTACGGGTACATAGAGGTGATGGTCCTCGAACTCGACCGTCTCGCCGGGTCGTTCGCCCGGGTGGTCGTCGGGGTGGCGATCCACCAGAACGGCGGGGCCAGGACGTTCGGTGAGCTGTCGCACGCCAGGACGCTGGTCGTGGAGGGGTACAAGGAGCTGCTGTCCGACGACTTCACGGGAGTGGCCGGATCCACCGCCGCGACGGTCGCGGAGTTCACCAAGGACGCCTCCGGCGCCTGGGAGTTCCGTCCGATGGTGCGGGGGTTCGACAGCGAACCGGCCGGATTCAGCGCGGAGATGGGCAGCGCGTCTCGGCCCTGACCGGCTGGTCGGCGATGTACTGCGGCAGCAGCGTCGTGACGGTCGGCCGCCGGTGCCGCAGCTCGTGGACCAGGCCCAGGACGACGGCGGCGGCCACCGCGACCAGGTGTTCCCGCCCGGCCAGATTGGGCTTCACGATCGACTCCCACACCATCGATCCCCCGGTGAGGAAGAACACGACGGGCGCACGCCGGACGACCGCGAGATACGTGAACAGTCCTACGACGGCCGCCGACGGCCCGGTGTCGAGGATGTGCCCGATCTCCGGCCGCAGCCCGATCCCGCCGCAGCCCGGCCCGATCAGGAGCATCACGCGCACCGTGAGGGTGCCGGCCAGGGTGGTCACGTAGGCGACGACGAGGGTGCGGGCCCGGCCGAGGGCCAGCTCGGCCAGCGCGAAGGCGAGGAACAGCTGGGTGATGCCGGCCCAGACGGGCAGGTCGAGGGCGGGGACGTACAGGGAGACGGGGGTGCGCACCAGGGCGAGCCACAGCGGCAGGTCGCCCTGGACGCCGCCGATGTCCCGGACGATCTCGGCGCCGGTCGGGTTCTGCGAGACCGCGTGGAAGAAGATCACACCGAAGGCGGCGACGAACGCGAGGGACACCCCCATCAGTCCGCGCCGCAGCAGCTGTCGTACCGGATCGACGACAATGCCCTGCCATTCACCCCGCAGTGTGCGCCAGATGAACAACACTCCCCAACTCCCCCACCATCGGTCGAACATACGGATCGGAATGTAACCCCCCTGTGCGGGGACTGTGTGTCCCGGGTACGCCGGAGCTGTTGTCGCAGCTCGCGGACGGTACGCCTGGGGCTGATATTGAAGAGTGGGAAGCTTTCCCGACGGTTGTTCGACGACTGAAGGAAGCGGAGGGCCGGTGCGCACCTCGAGAGATCCGGCCGGTTCCACCGTGGTAGACGCAGGGCAGCGCTCCACACCTCCGCTCAGCTGGGCCGTCGTGGTGTTCTGGCTCGTCGTGGTCACGCTGGCCGTGGCGGTGACCGGTGTCGTGCTCGGCCGGGACACCCGGCCCGCCCCCTTTCTCGTGGTGCTGCCCGCCCTGCTCGCCGGGCGCGGCACCGTGCGGCAGACCGTCGTCGCCTCCGCGTGGGTGACGCTCGTCATCGTGGGCTCCCTCGTCGACACTCCGCTGGGCACGGCGGGCGCCGACGCGGCGGTCATCGCCTTCACCCTGGTGTTCAACGGCCTCAGCGTGGCGCGGGCGGCGCAGCGGATCCGCTGGGAGGGTGAGATCGCCCGGCTGCGCTCGGCCGCTGCCGCCCTTCAGCGCCAGATCCTGCGCCCGTTCCCCCTGATGACCGACCAGCTCCTGGTCCACGGCCTCTATCAGCCCGTGGAGGAGGACAGCCGGGTGGGCGGTGACGTCTACGAGGTGGTCTCCTCGCCGTACGGCAGCCGGGTCTTCATCGCCGATGTCCAGGGCAAGGGCCTCCAGGCGATCAGCGCCGCGTTCGCCGTGCTCAGCGCCTTCCGCGAGGCGGCCGTCGCCGAGCCGACCCTCACCGCCGTGGTCGACGCGCTGGAGGAGGCGGTGCTACGGCACAATTCGTTCGCGGAGCAGACCGGTGAGCGGGAGCGGTTCGTGACGGCGATCGTGCTCGGCGTCGACGGCGGGGACGAGGTCCAGGCGATCAACTGCGGTCACGTGGCACCGCTGCTGCTGCATGAGGAGCGGGCCGAGCCGGTGCTCCGGCAGGAACCGTGCGTCCCGCTGGGCCTCGACGCGCTGGCCCCCGAGCCGCGTACCGTCGAATGGTTCGTCTTCCCGCCGGACGGCACACTGCTGCTCTGCACCGACGGGGTCACCGAGGCGCGCGATCCGTCCGGCGCGTTCTATCCGCTGGAGGAGCGCGCGGCGGCCTGGGGCGACGTCCTCCCGAAGGACGTACCGCCCACTGTCTACGGCGATCTGCGCCGCCACACGGCCGGCACGCCCCGCGACGACACCGCGCTGCTGGTGCTGCGCAGACGGGGCGACGGGGGCCTTCTCTGACCGGGCGGCAGGGCGGGCCGACGCAGGACGGTCACGGTCGGCCGCCCTGGCGGGGGTCGCCCGCGGTGAGGTGTTCGAGGACCTCGGCCAGTTCCTGACAGGCCATCTCCACCGAGAGCCGAGTGTTGCGCTGCTCGGTGATGACCGAGGAGAGCAGCAGGGCGGTGAGGGCCATCGTGCCGTTGAACGCCTGGAGTTTCATCATCACCTCGACATGGGTCAGCCCCGCGAACGGGCCCGTCTCCTGGGTCGCCGCGATGGTGGCCATGACGGAGGCGAACAGGGCGCACAGCATGCTGCCGGCGAACCGGAAGCGCAGGGCCGCCCAGATCAGCAGCGGATAGATCAGGAACAGCAGGCTGATGCGGTCGTGGGTGACCAGGGGGACGATCACGCCGATGGTCGCCGCGAGCCCCAAGGCCTCCTTCCACCGGTGCAGGTCGAAGGGCGGCCGCACGGTCCACAGCAGGAGCAGGAGCGGGGTGACGATCAGGACGCCCATCGCGTCGCCGACCCACCAGCCGAGCCAGACCGGCCAGAAGGAGTGCGCGGCGAGCTTGTCGGTGAGGACGAGGAGTCCGACGCCGCAGCTCGCGCTGATCAGCATCGCGGACAGGGCGCCCAGGAACACCAGGGCGAGGCCGTCACGCAGCCGTCCGAGGTCGGTACGGAAGCCGACCCGGCGCAGCATGAGGTAGGCGCAGGCGGGGGCGAGGGTGTTGCCGAGCAGGACGACGAGCACGGTCGGATGGAGCGAGGTGATCGACATGATCACGAGAAGGATTCCGAGCGCGATGCCGGGCAGCACCCGCAGCCCGAAGATCAGCAGACAGGCCACCGCGACGCCGGTGGGCGGCCAGACGGGTGTGAACACGGCACCGTCGACCACCAGCTCCCGCAGCAGCCCGAGCCGCCCCGCACCGAGGTAGCTCCCGGCAACGGCCAACGTCAACAGGACGTACCCGCCCGGCCGCCGCAGATCCTCGAAACCCACCACAGCAGCCATCAGACACTGAGCCGGCTCTCTCGGCGAGGCGAAAGGGGTGGGGTGGGGGGTGCGGGAGGGGTTCGGTGGGGATGGCGGGTGCTGGTGGAGGGGGTGGCGCGTGCTGGTGGGACGGGCGGCTGTACGACGGGGAGGGTGCTCGGGTGGGGGCCTCAGGGGGCCAGCGGTGCTGGCGGTGCTGGCGGTGCTGGCGGTGCTGGCGTTGCTGGCGGTGCTGGCGGTGCTGGCGGTGCTGGCGGTGCTGGCGACAGCCTGGGCTTCCTCGCCCAGTAGGCCCTACGTCTCGCCGTCAGGCGCGTCGTGGCCCACGACCAATACCGCCGCGTCGTCCTCGTGGCCCACCCGCTCGGCCCCCTTGATCACGGCCGCCGCGAGGGAACCCGCGTCCATGCCTGCCACGGCGGCTACTCCGGCGAGGCGGACCACCTGGTCGAGGCCTTCGTCGACGTTCATCGAGGGGCCTTCCACCACGCCGTCGGTCACCAGGACGAAGACGCCGCCGGTGGTGAGACGGTGCTCGGTCACCGGGTACCGCTGGCCGGCGACGATGCCGAGGGGCGGTCCGCTTTCGTCGTCGGTGATGCCGGAGCGGCCGTCCGCCGTGGCCCAGACGGAGGGTATGTGTCCGGCCCGCGCGCTCTCCAGCACGCCGGTGATCGGGTCCAGGCGCATGAACGTGCAGGTCGCGAAGAGGTCGCCGCCGAGGGAGAGCAGCAGGTCGTTCGTGAGGGCGAGGAGTTCGCCGGGCTCGCTGGTGACGGAGGCGAGCGCCCGCAGCCCCACCCGGACCTGGCCCATGAACGCGGCGGCCTCGATGTTGTGCCCCTGGACGTCGCCGATGGACAGGCCTATCCGCCCGTCGGGCATCGTGAAGGCGTCGTACCAGTCGCCGCCCACGTTGAGGCCGTGATTCGCGGGCGAGTACTGGACCGCGAGGTGGAACCGCGGGGTCACGGGCATGTCGCCGGGCAGCATGCCGCGCTGAAGGGCGACGGCCAGTTCGAGCAGGGAGCGCTGGAGCTCCGCCCGCTCGCGGGCCTGGGCGGTCAGCGTCCCGAGGCGGGCCAGCAGCTCGTCACCGTCGTCCGTGGGGCGCTTGTGGGACATCGACCACTCCAAGGGGGTTGGTACCGCTATAAGCATAAAGAACGGATTTCTCCCCCTCCGAAACGCGCTGCGAGAACGACGGCGGCCCGGCCCCGCGAGAAGCGGGAACCGGGCCGGTCGATCCGTCGACAGTCCGAGATCCGTCCATGGATCGGGATCGGTCCGTCGGTGCGCGCCGGGTCAGCCCTGGCGGGCCTTGAAACGCGGGTCCTTCTTGTTGATCACGAACGTCACACCGCGACGCCGTACGACCTGCGCGCCGGGCTTGGACTTCAGCGAACGAAGCGAGTTGCGGACCTTCATGACGTCCTCCCATAGCGGCGCTCGAAGCGCTCCACACGGCCCGCGGTGTCCACGACACGCGTGTTGCCGGTGTAGAACGGGTGGCTGGCCGACGAGATCTCGACGTCGATCAGCGGGTAGGTGTTTCCGTCCGCCCACTCGATCGTGCGCGCCGACTGCGCGGTCGAGGTGGTGAGAAACGCGGTGTCCGCCGCGCGGTCGCGGAAGACGACCGGACGGGAGACGGGGTGGATGCCAGACCTCATGGTGCTTCCTTCCTCAGGCCGTCCGCTGCGGGACGGCCGCTCTGCTTCGTTCGTGGGACAGCCGCCGTACTCGACTCAACGCTCTTCGCGGAAGTCGACGTGCGCCCCTGCTACCGGGTCGTACTTGCGCAGGACCAGCCGGTCGGGGTCGTTGCGACGGCTCTTGCGCGTCACGTAGGTGACGCCGGTTCCGGCCGTCGACTTCAGGGTGACGACGGGGCGGTTCGTGGTGCGTGCCATGAGGACCTCCTTCCGCTCACATCCCGGGATATTGTCCCGAGCATGTCAGCTACATGCGTCTCAACGCCGGCACCCGGCAGTCCATTCCCGCCGGCTGAGCCCCGCCGTCAGGACACCTGAACCGCCACCGCCGCCCGTTCCCGAGCCGCCCGCACCGCCTGCGACAAGCCCTCGATGTCGTACGCGCCATGGTGTCTGCGGCCGTTCACGAAGAAGGTCGGGGTGCCCGCGACCCCGCTGAGGTCGGCGGACTCGACGTCCTCGGCGACATGACCCGCCCCGGCGTGGGCCCGCATGTCACGGGCGAAGCGGGCGACGTCGAGGCCGATCTGGCCGGCGTAGTCCCGGAGGTCGTTGAGGCGCAGGGCGCCCTGGTGGCTGAGGAGCAGGTCGTGCATGTCCCAGTAGCCGCCCTGAAGCCCGGCGGCCTCGGACGCCTCGGCAGCGAGCTGGGCATGGGGGTGGACGTCCGTGAGCGGGAGGTGCCGCCACACGTACCGCACCTCGTCCCCGAAGGCGCCGAGCAGTTCGCGTACGACGGGCTCGGCCTGGCCGCAGTAGGGGCATTCGTAGTCGCCGTACTCCACGACGGTCACCGGCGCCTGGCGCGGGCCCCGCAGATGGTCGCGGTCGGGGTCGACCGGGACCGACAGGTCGACGATGGTCTCCGCGCGGCCGAACAGGACACGCGGCCGGATCTGCGGCGGGAGCAGCCCGATCGCCCCGGTGACGAGTCGGCCCACCAGGAACGAGCAGACGACGGCGCTGAGAATGCCCGTCTTCGCGTCCTCCAGGGTGGTGCCGTCGAAGGCGAGGGTCGCGATCAGCAGGGAGACGGTGAAGCCGACGCCTGCCAGCGTGCCGCCGGCGGTCACCGCTCCCCAGCCGACCGGCGGCCGGATGCGGCCCCGGGACAGGGCGCTGGTCAGCGCGGTCGAGGCGACGATGCCGAGCGGCTTGCCGACGACGTACCCGATGAGGATGCCCAGTGCGACGGGTGAGGTGAAAGCCCTGGCGAGCTGGTCCCCGCTGAGGTGGAGACCGGCGTTGGCCAGCGCGAACAGCGGGACGACGACGTAGCTGGCCCAGGGGTGGTACATGCGCTGGAGGCGGTCGTTCGGGGAGATCGCGGAGGCGATGCCGGCGCGTACGTCGCGTTCCAGTTCGGGGGTGGGCTGTTCGCGGAAGAGCCGGAAGAGGCCGGTGGCGCGTTCCAGGTCGTCGCGTCCCGCCGGGTAGGCGTACGTGATCAGGCCCATGGCGAGTCCGATGACGACCGGGTCGACGCCCGACTTCAGCAGGGCGACCCACGCCACGACCCCGAGCAGCGCGTACAGCGGGCCCCGGCGCACCCGGAACCGCCGGAGCACCACGACGACGGCGAACAGGGCGACGGCGACCAGGAGTGCCGGCACGGCGATGCGGTCGCTGTAGAAGACGGCGATCACCACGAGCGCCAGGAAGTCGTCCACGACGGTGATCGTGAGGAGGAAGACCCGCAGCCCGGGCGGCATGTGGCGGCCCACGACGGCGAGCATGCCCAGCGCGAACGCGGTGTCGGTGGACATCACCGCGCCCCAGCCGTTCGCCGTGCCGTGGCCGCTGTTGATGGCGAGGTAGATGGCGATCGGCACGAGCATCCCGCTGGCGCCCGCGACCATCGGCAGGGCCAGCCGTCGCCGCTCGCGCAGCTCGCCCATGTCGAACTCGCGGCGCGCCTCCAGCCCGACGACAAGGAAGAACAGCGTCATCAGCCCGCTGTTGACCCACTCGCGCAGATCGAGCGAGATCCCGTGCGAGCCGAGCCGCACGGACAGGTGGGTCTCCCAGAACGTCTCGTACGCCGACGGTGCCGCGTTGGCCCACACGAGCGCGACGAGCGCCGCCGCGACGAGCACGGCGGCGCTTCCGGTCTCGGTCCGAAGGAAGTCGCGCAGCGGGGAGCGTGTGTCGTCCCCGCACGACGTCTGCCCCATGTAGTCGGTCGTTTCCTGAGACATACGGGGCTCACATCCACCTTGCGTCGTCACTCACGTGTCGCCCAACACCGGCCGCCACACCGTTCATTCCGGTGGCAGCCGGTACCCGGCCGACCGTGTCAGCCGCCCAGCGCCGCCCCGACCACGGCCTTCGCCTCCTCCTGGACCTGGCCGAGGTGGTCGGTGCCGTGGAAGGACTCGGCGTAGATCTTGTAGACATCCTCGGTGCCGGAGGGCCGCGCCGCGAACCAGGCGTTGGCGGTGGTCACCTTGATGCCGCCGAGGGCCGCGCCGTTGCCCGGCGCCTCGGTGAGGACACCGGTGACGGGCTCGCCCGCCAGGGTGTCGGCAGTGACCTGCGCGGGCGAGAGCTTGGCGAGGAGCGCCTTCTCCTCGCGGCTCGCGGGGGCGTCGATCCGGGCGTAGGCGGGCGAGCCGAAGCGGTCCGTGAGCCCCTTGTAGTGCTCGGACGGGGTCTTCCCGGTGACCGCGGTGATCTCGCTGGCCAGCAGCGCCAGGATGATGCCGTCCTTGTCGGTGGTCCACACCGAGCCGTCCCGGCGCAGGAAGGACGCGCCGGCGGACTCCTCGCCGCCGAAGCCGAGCGAGCCGTCGACCAGTCCGTCCACGAACCACTTGAAGCCGACGGGCACCTCGACGAGCCTGCGCCCCAGGTCGGCGGCGACCCGGTCGATCATCGAGGAGGACACCAGCGTCTTGCCCACGCCCGCGTCGGCGGGCCACTGCTCGCGGTGGGCGTAGAGGTAGGCGATCGCGGCGGCCAGATAGTGGTTCGGGTTCATCAGGCCCGCGTCCGGGGTCACGATGCCGTGCCGGTCGGAGTCGGCGTCGTTGCCGGTGGCGATGTCGAACCGGTCGCGCTGAGCGATCAGCGAGGCCATCGCATACGGCGACGAGCAGTCCATGCGGATCTTGCCGTCCCAGTCCAGCGTCATGAACCGCCAGGTGGGGTCCGTGAGCGGATTGACCACGGTCAGGTCGAGCCGGTGCTCCTCGGCGATGCGTCCCCAGTAGGCGACGGACGCCCCGCCCAGCGGGTCGGCGCCGATCCGCACTCCCGCCGCGCGGATGGCGTCCAGGTCGAGGACGCTCGGCAGGTCGGCGACGTACGTGCCGAGGAAGTCGTAGCGGCCCGTGCCGGGGGCGGCGAGCGCGCGGGTGTACGGGATGCGGCGTACGTCCTTGAGGCCGCCCGTGATGATGTCGTTGGCGCGGTCCTGGATCCACGAGGTGGCGTCGGAGCCGGCCGGGCCGCCGTTCGGCGGGTTGTACTTGAAGCCGCCGTCGGCGGGCGGGTTGTGCGACGGGGTGACCACCACGCCGTCCGCGAGGCCCGAGGTGCGGCCGCGGTTGTGGGCGAGGATCGCGTGGGACACCGCCGGGGTCGGCGTGTAGCCGTCCTCGGTGTCGATCAGGACCGTGACCCCGTTGGCGGCGAACACCTCCAGCGCGGTGACCTTCGCGGGCTCGGACAGCGCGTGTGTGTCGGCGCCGAGGAAGAGGGGGCCGTCGGTGCCCTGGTCCGCGCGGTACTCGCAGATGGCCTGGCTGGTGGCCGCGATGTGGTCCTCGTTGAACGCCGTCGCCAGGGACGAGCCCCGGTGCCCGGAGGTGCCGAACGCGACGCGCTGCCCCGGCTCGGCGGGGTCCGGGTGCAGCGCGTAGTACGCGGTGACCAGGCGGGCCACGTCGACGAGATCCTCGGGTCGGGCCTGTTCGCCCGCTCGCTCGTGTGGCATGTGCCCGCTCCTCCGTGTCGAACCGCTTCGCGTACGGCCCCCATCTTTCCTCGTCAGGGGCGTCTTTAGCGAGTACACCCCCTCCGCCTGTGGAAAACCCGGGCCGCGGCTGTTCGTCAGTGCCGGTGGTGCCGGTCCAGCCGCTTCAGCACCGCGCCCGCCATGGCCGCCTCACCCTTCGCGTTGGGGTGCGCCGGAGCCGCCGGGGAGGCGGGCTGCAAGGGCTCTATCCAGCGGTCGGCGGGCGCCTGGCACATGTCGTGGCCGACGGTCGGACCGTAGGTGTCGACGTACTCGGCGCCGTTGAGGGCCGCGACCACGCGGAGCATCAGGTTGAGGCGCTTGCCGGTGTCGCGGAGGTAGGGGAAGTCCTTGGCGGCGAACGGGACCGAGGGGTAGCAGCCGCTGCCGTCGTCGGGCAGCAGGTCGGGGTAGCCGACGACGACCACGCGCGCGTGCGGTGCCTTCTTGTGCACGGCCCGCAGCACCTTGGAGACCTTGGGCGCGGTGTCGAGGATGCTCAGCACCAGCTGGTCGGCGCCGGAGGAGTTGTAGTAGCGCTGGCAGGGGTTGCCGGTGAGGTCCGTGGCGCTGAGCTTGGCGCAGGTGCCGATGATGGTGCTGAACCCGATGTCGTTGCCGCCTATCTGAAGCGTCACCAGGTTCGTGTTCCGCTGCACGGCGTCGAGTTGGGGTCCGTTCGTGCCCTGTGCCTTCCACATCTCGGCGGTCGTCGCCCCGCTACAGCTCACGTCCTTGAGCACGGTCCCTCTGCGGTCCGCCGCCACCAGCGAGGGGTAATTGTGGTCGGAGCGGGCGCAGTTGGCGTCGACCTGGGTCGGGATGTACGGGCCCGAGGTGTAGGAATCCCCGAGCGCCACGTACTGCGTCGAACGGCCGTTCCCCTGGCCGGAGTTGTGCGCCGCCGCGGGTGCCGCCGACGCGACGACGAGGGCGCAGCCGCTGACCGCCGCCGCGACCGCCACGGCCCTGCCGCGCTGGTGTGCCGTCGTGGCCTGATGCGTCTCACGCTTCATGGAGTTCCTCCCCCAGGTCCGAGACGGCGCGACGGGACACACCCGCTGCGGTCGTCTCTCGTTCAACTGGCCTTGTATACCGGTCGGTAAGTCCCGGAGGCCAGAGGTGTGGAGGGACGAGTTCGCTGCCCGAAGGGTCACGGCACCCCGCCGAAACAGTTCGGCCGGTTTGGTGGCCGGTTCCCGTCCCCGCGCACGTGGACCACGTCCGGCGGGTATCCCTACCGCAGGCGTCAACGCGCTTGGGGGTGGGGGGAGTTGGCTCTGTTGCCGCAGAGGCCGCGGAGACACGAGAAGCATGAGTCGCAGCGCTCCCGTCGCCGGGAGGCGATCCGTGCGCTGCGCGCCCAGGGACGATACGGCCCCGCACTGCACGAGGTGCTGCCCGCCCTCGTCGCGGTCGTCCTCGTCGTGTGCGGGATCGTGGCCGGGCTCGCCGTCGCGTACCGCACCCTCGGCACCGGAGCACTCGCCGGCGGCCTGGCGCTGCTCGCGGTGATCACGGTGGCCGTGGTCCGGCACAACCGGCCGCTGGCGCGTCGCCGCCTCGGCTACTACACGCCCGACGAGATCGCCGAACTGGACGTGGAGGGGCTCGCCCTGGCCGTGTCCCGGATGCTGCGCCGGGACGGCTGGCGGGCGCTGGCCAGGCCCGACGCGCAGGGCCTGCCCCGGGTCCGGGCGCGCAACCGGCTCGGTCACCGGCTGGACGTGGCCTTCCGGCCGGTCGCGGAACCGCTGCCCGACGAGGACACACCGACGCGCTCCGCCCGCACGCCCGGCGAAGGCCCGCACCTCCGGCTCGTCGTCCACCGGGGCACCTTCAGCCGGCGGGACGTCCAGTGGGCACGGCGGCAGGGCGGCATCCAGCTGATCGACGGCTCACGGCTGCGGCGCTGGGCGCACGGCACTCCCCTGCACCGGCTGACCGACGTCCCCTGACACACGGAACGAGCCGCGGGCACAGGGCCCGCGGCTCGTTCACGGTGCGGCTCGTCAGTCCGAGTTCTGGCAGTGGTTGCCCGACGCGGGGTTCAGCAGACCGATGAGGTCGATCGAGTTGCCGCACAGGTTCAGGTCGAGGTCGACCGGCACCTGGACGACGTTGCCGGAGAGCACGCCCGGGCTGTCGACGGCAGCACCGGTGGGGTCGGGGTCCGCACTCGCCGTACCGGCGCACAGCAGCAACGCCGCACCCGCCAGACCGACCGCGGCCGTCAGACGCTTCCTCATGAAGAACTCCTGTCACTCAGAGGGGCATGTCCCTCCACGCTGCGGGACCTCCGGGGGGTCACGACACTCCGCGGGGTCCAAACGGGTGGCGGCGGCCCGCTCAGGCCTCCAGTCCGGCGGCGATCGTCGCCCCGAGTTCCCAGCACGCCTCGACTCCGGCCCGGTCCGGCTCGCCGGTCAGCGTCACGGGTTCCGCGGCCCGCCGCCAGCCCAGCCCGGTGGTGATCGACTCGATGCTGCGCACGGCTCCGGTCACGTCGTTCCCGCCGTGCACGTAGTAGCCGAAGGGCCGCCCG
Organism: Streptomyces sp. NPDC096013; assembly: GCF_044763565.1. NCBI lineage: Bacteria > Bacillati > Actinomycetota > Actinomycetes > Kitasatosporales > Streptomycetaceae > Streptomyces > Streptomyces sp. NPDC096013. The sequence continues at coordinate 51,080 of NZ_JBIWGK010000001.1, forward strand.
CGGGTCTCGTCCAGGCACGGGTAGTAGATCTGGTCGAAGAAATGCTTCAGCGCCCCGGACATGTACCCGAGGTTCGCGGGCGTGCCCAGCAGCAGTCCGTCGGCTTCCAGCACGTCCGACGCGGTCGCGGACAGCGCGGCACGCCGTACGACGCGCACGTCCTCGATCTCCGGTGCCGTCGCCCCGGAGACGACGGCCTCGAACATCGCCTGGCAGTGGGGCGAGGGCGTGTGATGCACGATCAGCAAGGTGGGCACCGGGTGAACCTACCCGTCGGACGGCATCACCCTGGTCACGGTGCCCTTGGTGTTGGCCTCCAGGTAGCCGCCGGCGCCGTAGTCGTCGCTCAGATAGATCGCCATGCCCGCCACCGTGCCGTCGTAGGTGTTCGGCACCCGCAGCAACAGGTACCGGCCCGTCGGCTCGTCGACCTTCAGTTCCTTCTTCGCGGTCTTCAACAACGCGGGTACGGCGTCCCAGTTGAAATCGTCCAGCTTCACCGGCTGATCGCCTTCGTCCACAAGGCCCTTGTCGCCGTCCGGGTCGAAGCCGGTGCCGGAACGGTAGGTGTAGTTCTGGAACTTCGTCTGACTGCCCTTCACCATCACGTCCGCGATGACGTACCCCGGGTAGACGGAGAAGTCGGCAAAACGGTCGCTGCCCGTCTTCTCCTTGAAGGCCTTGATCGCGGTGCGGATTCCGGCGGGTGTGAGCATGTCCTGCGTCTTCACGGCGGCACTGCTCTGGCTCGCCGAGGCGGTGGGCGTGGTCTGCTGCCGCGTCTGGCCGGTGGTCCCCGAGGACGACGCACGCGTGTCGTTTTTGTCGTTGCCCCCCGGCAGCACCTTCCAGGCGAGCGTCCCCACCAGCAGGACGCCCACGACGCTGGAGGCGACCGCGACGCCCCGGCTCCGCTTCACCGGCCGGCGCCGACCGGTCGTCGTCACCATGCCGTTCGTGGGCGGCAGCGGCGGGGGCACCGGCGGGGCGATCCGGTAGGAGGTGGTCTCGGGGCGCCGGTCCTCGGGCCCGGCCCCGGCAGCGGCGGCGAGCATCCGGCCGACCGTCCCGGCGTCCGGCCGCGCCTCGGGATCGCGGACCAGCACGCAGGACAGCACCGGCGTCAGCGATCCCGCCCGCATCGGCGGGGGCACGTCCTCCTGGAGTACGGCGGCCAGCGTGGCCAGGGTCGTACCGCGCTGGAGCGGATGGTGGCCCTCGACGGCGACGTACAGCATCATCGCCAGCGACCACAGGTCCGCGGCGGGGCCGCCGCTGCGGCCGGAGACGCGTTCCGGGGCCATGTAGTCCGGGGTGCCGATGATGGAGCCGGTCGCGGTGAGGGCGGTGGCGTCGCGGATCGCGGCGATGCCGAAGTCGGTGAGGACGGGGCGGCCGTCGGTGCGCAGCAGGACGTTGGCCGGTTTCACGTCCCGGTGCTGGACACCCGCCTGGTGCGCGGCGGCTAGGGCGTCGAGCACGCCGATGCCCAACCGGGCGGCTTCCGCCGGGGACATGGGTCCGCGGGCCAGCCTGTCGGCGAGCGAACCGCCCTGGACGAGTTCCATGACGAGCCAGGGGTAGGTGCCCGGGCCGCCGTCGACGATGTGATGGATCGTCACCACGTTCGGGTGCTCGACCCGGGCCAGTGCCCGTGCCTCGCGCAGGACCCGCTGCCGCAGCAGCTCGGCCGCGGCGGGGTCGTACTCGGCGAGGTCGATGTCCGGCGGCCGGACCTCCTTGACCGCGACATAGCGGTGCAGCAGCAGGTCCTGGGCGCGCCACACCGTGCCCATGCCACCGCCGCCGAGCCGGGACTCCAGCTCGAAGCGGCCGTCGACGACCCGTCTGCCGGGCTCCCCCTCGTTCATGCGGAGGAGCTTATGTGACGAACGTGCACTCCTGTGCGTCGAGTTCGGGGGACGAGAAACGTCCGGGCCGACCCGTGAGGGCCGACCCGGACGTCAGTGGTCCGTTCCCGTGGGACCAGGACCGGGCGTCAGCTCAGCCTCGGCTCAGACGAGGTCGAACCGGTCCAGGTTGGAGACCTTGACCCACGCGTCGACGAAGTCCTTCACGAACTTCTCCTTCGCGTCGTCGCTCGCGTAGACCTCGGCGAGCGCGCGCAGCTCGGAGTTGGAGCCGAAGACGAGGTCGGCACGGGTGCCGGTCCACTTGACGGCGCCGGAGGCGTCGCGGGCCTCGAAGGTCTGCTGGTCCCCGGAGGTCGACGTCCACGCGGTGCCCAGGTCGAGCAGGTTCACGAAGAAGTCGTTGGTCAGCGTGCCGACCCTGTCCGTGAGGACACCGTGGGTGGACTGGCCCTGGTTGGCGCCCAGGACGCGCAGGCCGCCGACGAGGACGGTCAGCTCGGGGGCGCTCAGCGTGAGCAGGTTGGCGCGGTCGAGCAGCAGGTACTCGGCCGGCAGGCGGTTGCCCTTGCCGAGGTAGTTGCGGAAACCGTCGGCGGTCGGCTCCAGCGCGGCGAAGGACTCGACGTCCGTGTGTTCCTCGGTGGCGTCGACACGGCCCGGCGTGAAGGGGACCTCCACGTCGACGCCGCCGTCCTTGGCGGCCTTCTCGACCGCGGCGGCACCGCCGAGGACGATCAGGTCGGCCAGGGAGACCTTCTTGGCGCCGGTGTTGAACTCCTGCTGGATGCCCTCGAGGACCCGCAGCACGGAGGCGAGCTGGTCGGGGTCGTTGGCCTCCCAGCCGCGCTGCGGCTCCAGGCGGATACGGGCGCCGTTGGCGCCGCCGCGCTTGTCGCTGCCACGGAACGTGGAGGCGGAAGCCCACGCGGTGGACACGAGCTGCGGGACGGTGAGGCCGGAGGCGAGGATCTTCGCCTTGAGGGCGGTGACGTCGGCGGCGTCGATGGCCTCGCCCTCGGCCTGCGGCAGCGGGTCCTGCCAGAGCAGGGTCTCCGCGGGGACCTCCGGGCCGAGGTACAGGGACTTCGGGCCCAGGTCACGGTGGGTCAGCTTGAACCAGGCGCGGGAGAAGGCCTCCGCGAACTGGGCCGGGTTCTCGTGGAAGCGCTTGGAGATCTCGCCGTAGATCGGGTCGAAGCGCAGCGAGAGGTCGGTGGTGAGCATCGTCGGAAGCTTCTTCTTCGACGCGTCGTGCGCGTCGGGGATGATCGCCTCGGCGTCCTTGGCCACCCACTGGTTGGCGCCGGCGGGGCTCTGGGTCAGCTCCCACTCGTAGCCGAAGAGGATGTCGAAGAAGTCGTTGCTCCACTGGGTGGGCTTGGTGGTCCAGGTCACCTCGAGGCCGGAGGTGATCGCGTCGCCGCCCTTGCCGGTGCCGTAGGTGGACTTCCAGCCCAGGCCCTGCTGCTCCAGCGGGGAGGCCTCGGGGTCGTCGCCGACCGCGTCGGCCGGGCCGGCGCCGTGGGTCTTGCCGAAGGTGTGGCCACCGGCGATGAGGGCGACGGTCTCCTCGTCGTTCATCGCCATGCGGCGGAAGGTCTCACGGATGTCGCGGGCCGCGGCCAGCGGGTCCGGGTTGCCGTTCGGGCCCTCGGGGTTGACGTAGATGAGGCCCATCTGGACGGCGCCGAGCGGGTTCTCCAGCTCACGGTCGCCGGTGTAGCGCTGGTCGTCGAGCCAGGTGGTCTCGGGGCCCCAGTACACGTCCTCGTCGGCCTCCCAGACGTCGGCACGGCCGCCGGCGAAGCCGAAGGTCTCGAAGCCCATCGTCTCCAGCGCCACATTGCCGGTGAGGATCATGAGGTCGGCCCAGGAGATGGACTGGCCGTACTTCTTCTTGACGGGCCACAGCAGACGGCGGGCCTTGTCCAGGTTGCCGTTGTCCGGCCAGCTGTTCAGCGGCGCGAAGCGCTGCTGGCCGCGGCCGCCACCGCCGCGGCCGTCGCTGATGCGGTAGGTGCCGGCGCTGTGCCAGGCCATACGGATCATCAGCGGGCCGTAGTTGCCGAAGTCCGCCGGCCACCAGTCCTGCGAGGTGGTCAGCACCTCGGCGATGTCCTGCTTGACGGCGGCCAGGTCGAGGGCGCCGAACGCCTTGGCGTAGTCGAAGTCCGCGCCGAGCGGGTTGGCGACGACCGGGTCCTTGGCGAGGATCTTCAGGTTGAGGCGCTCGGGCCACCACTGACGGTTGCCGCCGCCCTGGGTGGGGTGCGCGGCGCGCCCGTGCGCGACGGGGCAGCCCCCTGCGTCCTCCGACTTCGCGTCCGTGACGATTGCGTCGTGGTTCTCAGACATGGATGGGAATCCTTCCGAACTGGGGGAACACGTGATTCAGGTACGGGGGGCGTCGGTACAGGCGGGGCACAGGCCCCAGTAGATGACCTCGGCCTCGTCGATCGAGAAACCTTGGTCGTCGGCGGCGGTCAGGCAGGGTGCCTCGCCGACCGCGCAGTCGACATCGGCGACGACACCGCACGACCTGCACATGAGGTGGTGGTGGTTGTCGCCGACACGTCCTTCGAAGCGGGCGGGACTGCCGGCCGGTTCGATACGGCGTATGAGTCCGGCCGAGGTCAGCGCGTGCAGCGCGTCGTAGACGGCCTGGAGCGATATGTGTCCTACGCGGTCACGGACGCCGGAGGCGACCCCTTCGACATCGAGGTGGTCACCGTGCCGGACGGTCTCGAGCAGCGCGACGCGGGCTGCCGTCACCCGCAGTCCGGCACCGCGCAGCTCCTCAGCGGTGGTCGGTGGCTGGGATGCGGTCATGCCGATCAACCTACAGCCATAAACACGAATGATTCAAGAAAACAAACAGTTCAAGTTTGGTGACGTCACGGGGTGGGCGGTGTGGAGCGGTCCCGGGTGGTGCCGGCGACCGCGCGTTCCCGCGATACACCTTTGCGAACCTCGCCGGCGCCGGCTCCTCCGGCCGCACTTGGGCTGCCGGAGGCGGGCGGTGCGGTGAGTGGGCCGCCTGTGGATTCAGTGACGGCGCTGCTGAATCCGATGGCGGGGAACGGTTGGACGCGGAATTCGCGCAGGGGCACAGTAGGCATGTCGGCCACCGCCGGCCGCACCGCCCCCTCATGCACCTCGCGGAGAGCCCCGGATGAACCACGTCGCAGATCCTGAGCGCTACAACGGCACCATGCGCTACCGCCGCACCGGCCGCTCGGGGCTCGACCTGCCCCTGCTGTCGCTGGGCTACTGGCACAACTTCGGTGACGACCGGCCGTTCGAGACGCAGCGGGAGATCGCGCTGCGCGCCTTCGACCTCGGCATCACCCACCACGACCTGGCGAACAACTACGGCCCGCCCTACGGCGCCGCCGAGGCCAACTTCGGCCGGCTGCTGAAGCAGGACCTCGCGCCGTACCGGGACGAGCTGGTGGTCTCCACCAAGGCCGGCTGGGACATGTGGCCCGGTCCGTACGGCCAGGGCGGCGGCTCCCGCAAGTACCTCCTCGCCTCGCTCGACCAGTCGCTGAAGCGCACGGGCCTGGACTACGTGGACATCTTCTACTCCCACCGCCTCGACGCGGGCACCCCGCTCGAGGAGACGATGGGCGCGCTGGACACCGCCGTCCGCCAGGGCAAGGCGCTCTACGTCGGCATCTCGTCCTACGACGCCGAGCGCTCCCGTGAGGCCGCCGCGATCCTCCGTGACCTGGGCACTCCGCTCCTCATCCACCAGCCGTCGTACAACATGCTCAACCGGTGGATCGAGGACGACGGGCTGCTCGATGTCGCGCGGGACGAGGGCTTCGGGGTCATCGGGTTCACCGCGCTGTCGCAGGGGCTGCTGACCGGGCGGTATCTGGACGGCATCCCGGAGGGGTCGCGGGCCTCGCAGGGCACGTCCTTCGACGCGGGCTGGCTGACCGACGACATGGTGCGCCGGCTGCGCGCGCTGAACGACATCGCGGCCCGGCGCGGGCAGACCCTCGCCCAGATGGCGCTCGCCTGGGCGCTGCGCGACGAGCGGGTCACCTCGCTGGTCATCGGCGCGTCCCGCACCGAGCAGCTCGAACAGAACGTGGCCGCGCTGGACAACCTCGACTTCAGCAAGGAGGAGCTGACGGAGATCGACTCGTACGCCGTCGACGGCGGGGTGGATCTGTGGCAGGACGCGCGGACTGGGAAACTCGGCTGACGCTGGAGGTGCCGGCCGGTACCTCCCAGAACACAGCGGAGGCGTGGAGTACATGACAGTTGACGGCTCGGTCGAGGGCACGGACGGCAGCGTCGGCGGCGAGGGAACCATCCCGACCACGCAGGCGGTACTGGAGTCGCTGACCCCCAGCGCGACCTTCCTCGTCGTCACCGTGGAGCCCGGCGGCGAGGACGCGGTGCGCCAACTCCTGGAGGATCTGGCCGGGTTGACGCGGTCCGTCGGGTTCCGCGCGCCGGACGGACGGCTCAGCTGTGTGACCGGTATCGGCTCGGAGGTGTGGGACCGGCTGTTCGGCGGCCCGCGCCCCGCCGAGCTGCACCCGTTCCGCGAACTCGTCGGCGACCGCCACCGTGCCGTCTCCACCCCCGGCGACCTGCTCTTCCACATCAAGGCCGTACGGGCCGACCTGTGCTTCGAGCTGGCCACCGCGATCATGGGCCGGCTGAGTGGCGCGGTCACCGTGCGGGACGAGGTGTCCGGGTTCCAGTACTTCGACGTGCGGGACCTGCTGGGCTTCGTCGACGGCACGGAGAACCCCGTCGGGCAGGTGGCCCGCGAGGCGGTGGTCGTCGGCGGCGAGGACCCGGAGTTCGCGGGCGGCAGCTATGTGATCGTGCAGAAGTACGTCCACGACATGGCGGCCTGGAACGCGCTGCCGGTGGAGCAGCAGGAACGGGTCATCGGGCGCAGCAAGTTGACCAACATGGAGATGGACGACGACGTCAAGCCGGCCGACTCGCACCTCGCGCTGAACGTCATCACCGGCCCGGACGGCACCGAGCGGAAGATCCTCCGCGACAACATGCCGTTCGGCAGCGCGGCCCAGGGCGAGTTCGGCACGTATTTCATCGGGTACGCGCGGACGCCCTCGGTCACCGAGCAGATGCTGCGCAACATGTTCCTGGGCACCGACTCCGCGTCCCACGACCGCATCCTCGACTTCTCCACGGCCGTCACCGGAAGTCTTTTCTACGTCCCTTCGGCGGACTTCCTCGACGACCTTCCGGACCTTCCCGACCGATCGGAGGGGTGACCTCCGCGGACGGCCGACGAGCCGTTTCCGGAGTGCGGCGCGGGGGCGCCGGGGGGCGCGACAGAATTCAGCGATGGGCCAAGATCCGTACACCGCACGGGTGTTGACGTGCACACACCCGCCTGCGAAGGTCTGGACCTGGCGCATCCAGTAGCGCCCCCACAGCCAAGAACTGGAGTCGGCGTGCCTGAACTGACACCCCCCACCGACAGCACCGCCAAGCCCCGGAGCCGGCGCCTTCGCCGCTCCGCCGTCGTCACCGTCCTCGGTGCGCTGGCCCTCGTGGTCGGGCAGGCGACGGCCGCCCAGGCCTCCGTACTGACCGCGCTCCCGCAGAACGCGGACGGCCTGGAGCAGACCTTCTCCCCGGCCTACGACTACGACGGCGACGGCTGCTACGCCACGGCCGCCATCGGCACCGACGGCACCATCAACCCCGGGCTGAAGCTCGGCGGCGACGTCAACGGGCACTGCCACGACCTGGCGCAGCTGAACAACTCCAACACGTACTCCCGCGAGAAGTGCAACAACGGCTGGTGCGCGGTGATGTACGCCAGCTACTTCGAGAAGGACCAGGTCACCCTGGGTCCGGCGGCGATCGGACACACCCACGACTGGGAGCACGTCGTCGTGTGGATCAAGGACAACACGGTGCAGTACGTGTCGGTGTCGCAGCACTCCTCGTACCAGGTGTCGGCGGCCTCGGGGGTGCGTTTCGACGGCACGCACCCCAAGATCGTCTACCACAAGGACGGCATCGGCTCGCACGACTTCCGCTTCGCCAACACGAACGACGAGCCCGCGGAGAACGCCACCGGCAACTGGTTCTACCCGCGCCTGGTGGGCTGGAACGGCTACCCGGCCGGCCTCAAGGACAAGCTGCTGGCCGCCGACTTCGGCTCGGCCACCCTGAAGATCAGGGACGTCGACTTCAACTACGCCCTGTCCATCGCGAAGCCGTCCGGGATCTCCTTCGACCCGAACGCCTGACGGTCGGCCGGGCACCGGCGTCGGCGGGTCACCCGCCGACGCCGGTGTCACACTTCCGCCCCTCGCCGCCCTCTTGAGTGCAGACACTCACGGGAGGCGCTCATGACCAGGACCGAACCGGCCCGGACGACCACACAGCACCTGATCGAACTCTCCGCCGGGCCCGTCGCCTACGAGGACACGGGCGGCGACGGTCCCGTCCTGGTGCTGCTGCACGGGCTGCTGATGGACGCCTCGCTGTGGGAGGCCCCGATCGCGCAACTGGCCGCCGGACACCGGTGCGTGGCCCCCACCCTCCCCCTCGGCGCGCACCGCCACCCGATGCGCGCGGACGCCGATCTGTCGCTGCCCGGGGTGGCCCGGCTCGTCGCCGAACTCCTCGACCGGCTTGACCTGCGGGATGTCACGCTCGTCGGGAACGACACCGGCGGCGCGCTGGCGCAGTTGCTGATGGCCGAGGGGTCCGCGCGCGTGGGCCGGGCGGTGCTGGTCTCCTGCGAGGCGTTCGACAACTTCCCCCCGGGGCTGACGGGCCGCACGCTCGTGCTCGCGGGGCGCCTCTCACCGTGGCTGTTCGGGCAGTTCATGCGGCAGATGCGGGTGCGCGCGCTGCGCCGCCTCCCGCTCGCCTTCGGGTGGCTGACCAAGCGCGGGGACGCGGTCACCGCGCACTGGACGGAGCCGGTCAGGCGGCAGCCGGAGATCCGCCGTGACGCCGTACGGGTGCTGCGCGCGGCGGCGGCGGACGGGCGCCGTCTGCTGGAGCAAACCGCCCTGCGACTCGGCGAGTTCGATCGCCCCGCACTCGTGGTGTGGGCGAGCGAGGACCGGGTGATGCCGCGCGAGCACGGGCGCCGGCTGGCCGAACTCCTGCCTCAGGGAAGGCTGGTGGAGGTGGCCGACGGCTACACGCTGCTCCCGCTGGACCAGCCCGTCCAACTGGCCGGGCTCATCAGCGAGTTCGTACGCGCGACCGCCCCGCCCGCACCGGCCTGATCTGGTGGCCGCGGCGCGGCTTGGGGGCGTCGAGCATGCTGACGCCGTTGTAGTACCGGCCGCGGAGGTAGAACGTCGGCGCGGCGACGAAGGCCACGAAGACGGTGACGACGCTGATCGGGAAGAGGACGGGGAGCGACTGGCCCTCGGGAAGGGTCTTGCCGCCTTCGTGGACGGCGTAGGCGAGGGCGGCGAAGAAGGCGACCAGGCACACGGCCGCGACGACCAGCATGACGGTCGCGAGCCTGCGGGTGGTGGCCTGGTCGCGGACCTCGGCCAGCAGGGACGCCGAGCACTCGGTGCAGGTCAGCTCCACCGTGTGCTTGCCCGACGGGGGCCGCTTGAGCGTGTAGTGCGCGGCGGACCAGGTGATCGTGCGCGTCTTCGGCGTGAGGAGCCCGCCGGTGACCTTGTCGCTGAGTATGTGCCGGACCGCGACCTCTGTCGTCCCCGCTGCGCTCATGGCTCCTCCGACGCACGTTCCGACGATCATCACGAAGCCTGCACAGTGTGACCTGTGGAGCCCGGCCGCTCAATGGTCCTGGTGATTTCTTTTCCTTCGCCTACAACTTCTCAACTCACCGACGCCTCCCGGCACTTATCCGGTCGCACCTCTTGACGGCTTTGGTGCAGACCTTTAGGTTCACCAGCCAGCAGACCTCCCATGGATGCATTCAGCGATCACATATGTGAACACTCGTGTTCACCTCTCACCGCCCCCACAGCCGGCGGCGTCCACCCCCCACCCCAGGACGAAAGGGCCCTCGTCATGCAACGCCTCGCCCTCCGCTGCGCCATCGCGCTCTCCCTCGGCCTCACCGCCGTCGGCACCCTCGCAGCCCCCTCCGCCTCGGCCGCCACCGGCACCATCACCGGCCTCGGCGGCAAGTGTCTCGACGTGGCCGGCGCGAGCTCCGCCGACGGCACCGCCGTACAGATCTACGACTGCAACGGAACGGCCGCCCAGCAGTGGACGGTCGGGTCCGACGGCACCATCAGGGCCCTCGGCAAGTGCCTCGACGTCACCGGCAATTCGACGGCCAACGGCGCCCAGCTCCAGCTGTGGACGTGCGGCGGCAGCGCCAACCAGCAGTGGACGGTCTCCGCCGCGCACGACATCGTGAACCCGGCGGCCAACAAGTGCCTTGACGTCACCGGCAGTTCCACGGCCAACGGCACCCGCACCCAGATCTGGACCTGCACCGGCGCCGCCAACCAGAAGTGGACCGCACCCTCCGGCGGCGGCACGACCCCGCCCACGAACTCCCCGATGGCCGTGGCCCCCTACCTGTACAACGGCTGGGGAAACCCGCCCAGCCCTACGACTGTCATGAACGCGACCGGCGTGAAGTGGTTCACGCTGGCGTTCGTGCTGAGCAACGGCTACTGCAACCCGCAGTGGGACGGCGGACGGGCGCTGACCGGCGGCGTCGACCAGCAGACCATCAACACCGTGCGGGCGGGCGGCGGTGACGTCGTCCCGTCCTTCGGCGGCTACAGCGGCAACAAGCTGGAGAGCTCCTGCTCCAGCGCGGGCGAGCTGGCGGCGGCGTACCAGAAGGTCATCAGCGCCTACTCGCTGAAGGCCATCGACATCGACATCGAGGCCGACGCGTACAGCAACGGGACCGTGCAGCAGCGGACCGTGGACGCGCTGAAGACCGTCAAGGCCAACAACCCGGGCCTCAAGGTGTACGTCACCATCGGCACCGGGCAGAGCGGTCCGGACACGAGCCTCATCAACCGTGCCGCGTCCTCCGGGCTGACCGTGGACGCCTGGACGATCATGCCGTTCGACTTCGGCGGCGCCGGCCAGAACATGGGCACGCTCACCCAGCGGGCCGCCGAGGGCCTGAAGACCGCGCTGAAGAACGCGTACGGCTACAGCGACGACGCTGCCTACCGGGACATGGGCATCTCGTCCATGAACGGCATCACCGACGACAACGAGACCGTCACCACCGCCGACTTCCAGACCATCCTCGGCTACGCGCAGGCGCACCACCTCGCGCGGCTGACGTTCTGGTCGGCCAACCGTGACCGGCCCTGCTCCGGTGCCTACCCGAACGACGACACGTGCTCGGGCGTGAGCCAGAGCAACTGGCAGTTCACCAGCATCTTCGCCCAGTACACCGGCTGACGGACGCCCCCTCCGACCTCGCTGCCCCAACCCCCCATCACCACAGGAGAATCCGTGCTCAGACGGAAGAGACTGTCCGTACGCCATCCCGTGCCGAGAGCGCTCACGGCGATCGCCCTCGTGGCGACCACCGTGACCGGCATCGAGTTCGCCGCGCAGGGCTCGGCGAGCGCGGCGGGCACCGCGGCCGCCGCGATCCCGACCGGCTACACGACCGTGGTCAACAAGGGCAGCGGCAAGTGTGTCGACGCCCGCTCGGCCGCGAGTGCCGACGGCACGGCCGTCCAGCAGTACACGTGCAACGGAAGCACCGCGCAGAACTGGCAGTTGACCGCCACCGACGGCGGCTACTACCGGGTGAACAGCAATCTGAACGGCGCCGAGGCCTGGGACGTCACCGACGTCTCGACCGCCGACTCGGCGCCCGTCCAGCTGTGGACGTACTCCAGCGGTGCCAACCAGCAGTGGCTGCCCGTCGCCGAGGCGAACGGCGCCTACCACTTCGTCAACCGCAACAGCGGGAAGTGTCTGGACGTCCCGAGCGCCTCCACCGCCGACAGCGTGCAGCTCGCGCAGTACACGTGCAACGGCACCGCAGCGCAGTCCTTCACGCTCGGCACGGTCTCGACGAACCCGCCGGGCACCCCGGACTTCGGCCCCAACGTGACGGTGTTCGACCCGTCGATGTCGGCGTCCAGCATCCAGTCCAAGCTGGACTCGGTCTTCAACCAGCAGCAGACCAACCAGTTCGGCTCGGCCCGCCAGGCCCTGCTGTTCAAGCCGGGCACGTACAGCGCGAACGCCAACGTCGGCTTCTACACGCAGGTCGCCGGCCTCGGCCTCTCGCCGGACGACGTAACCATCAACGGCGCGGTGCACGCGGAGGCCGACTGGTTCCAGGGCAACGCGACGCAGAACTTCTGGCGCGACGCCGAGAACCTGTCGGTCAACCCCACGGGCGGCACCGACCGTTGGGCCGTCTCGCAGGCCGCCCCGTACCGGCGCATGCACGTGCGCGGCAACCTGGCGCTGGACGACGGCGGTTGGTCCAGCGGCGGCTTCATCTCGGACACCAAGGTCGACGGCCAGATCCAGTCCGGCTCCCAGCAGCAGTTCCTCACCAGGAACTCCACGATGGGCAGTTGGTCCGGCTCCAACTGGAACATGGTCTTCGTCGGCGACCAGGGCGCACCCGCCCAGTCCTTCCCGACGTACACCAACGTCGCCAGCTCCCCCACGATCCGCGAGAAGCCCTTCCTGTACGTCGACAGCGCGGGCAACTACCAGGTGTTCGTACCGGGGTTGCAGTCCAACGCCGTCGGTACGACGTGGAGCGGGAAGACCCCGGCGGGCAAGTCCCTGCCGATCGACCAGTTCTACATCGTCAAGCCCGGCGCGACCGCGGCGGACATGAACACCGCCCTCGCGGCCGGCAAGAACCTGCTGGTCACCCCGGGCGTCTACCACCTCAACCAGACGCTCAACATCACCCGCCCCGACACCGTCGTGCTGGGCATGGGCCTCGCCACCTTCGTGCCGGACGGCGGGATCACCGCGATCTCGACCGCCGACGTGGACGGCATCGAGCTGGCGGGCCTGCTGATCGACGCGGGCACCACCAACTCCGGGACCCTGGTGCAGATCGGCCCGTCCGGTTCCACCGCTTCCCACGCGTCCGACCCGACGCAGCTGTCCGATGTCTTCGTCCGCATCGGCGGCGCCACCGTCGGCAAGGCCACCAACTCCCTCGTGGTCAACAGCGCCAACACGATCATCGACCACACCTGGATCTGGCGGGCCGACCACGGCAACTCCGGCACGGTCGGCTGGACCACCAACACCGCCGACACCGGACTGATCGTCAACGGCGCCAACGTCACGGCGTACGGCCTCTTCGTCGAGCACTTCCAGAAGACCCAGGTCGTCTGGAACGGCAACGGCGGCCGGACCTACTTCTTCCAGAACGAGATGCCCTACGACCCGCCGAACCAGGCCTCGTGGATGAACGGCAGCGGCAAGGGCTATCCCGCCTACAAAGTCGCCGCCAACGTCACCAGCCATGAGGCGTGGGGACTTGGCAGCTACTGCTACTTCAGCAGCAATTCGAGCGTGGTCGCCGACCACGCCTTCGAGGTGCCGAGCGTGTCCGGGGTCAGGTTCCACGACATGGTGACCGTCTCGCTGGGCGGGGTCGGCACGATCAGCCACATCATCAACAGCACCGGCGGACCGTCCAACTCCACTAACAACGTCGCCTACTTGACCACCTACCCGTAGACCGCACGGAAAGGATCATTCCCCCGATGAACACCACCATCAGATCCGGTTCCACCCGCGTGGTCCTGCGGGTCCTGCTCCTCCTCGCGACGGTGCTGGGCTTCGTGGTGGCACCGCCCGCCGCCCACGCGAGCACCGCGGCAACGCCGTTCAAGGTGCTCGCCCTGTACAGCGGTACGTACGACGCGGCGCACATCGACTTCGAGAAGGAGGCGAACGTCTGGTTCCCGCAGCAGGCCGCGGCGAACGGCTTCACCTACACCTCCAGCACCAACTGGGACCTGCTCGCCAACGGCGGGGTCAACGCCTACCAAGTCGTGCTGTTCCTCGATGACCTGCCGCAGACGTCCGCCCAACGCAGCGGTTTCGAGACGTACATGAGAAACGGCGGCGGCTTCATGGGCTTCCATGTCTCCGCCTTCACCACGGACGCGGCGGGCTGGTCCTGGTACCACAACACGTTCCTCGGCTCGGGGAACTTCGTGTCCAACACCTGGGGTCCGACCGCGGTGACCCTGAAGGTGGAGGACCACTCGATCCCGCCCACCGCCAATCTGCCGGCCACGTTCACCTCGTCGGTCAGCGAGTGGTACAGCTGGTCCAACGACCTGCGGCAGAACCCGGACATCAAGATCCTCGCGTCGATCGACCCGAGCAGCTTCCCGGTCGGCACGGACCCCAACCAGTCCTGGTACAGCGGGTATTACCCCATCATCTGGACCAACACGAAGTACAAGATGCTGTACGCGAACTTCGGCCACAACGCGATGAACTACACGACCAACACCCGCCTGTCGTCGACGTTCGCGAGCCCGACCCAGAACCAGTTCCTGCTGAACGGCCTCAAGTGGCTCGGCGGGGGCGGCACTTCGACGCCTCCGACGGACACCCCGATCTCCGAGACGTCCTGGTACGCCGTGCAGAACGGCGGCAACGGCACCTGCGTCGACGCCCGTTCGGCGGCCACGGCCAACGGCACGGCGATCCAGCAGTACGCCTGCAACGGTACGGCGGCGCAGCAGTACCAGTTCCGCTCCACCGACAGCGGGTACATGGAGATCACCGCGCGCGGCAACCCCGCACAGGTCATCGACGTGACCGACCGCTCGACGGCGGACAACGCGCCGTTGCAGCTGTGGGCCTACTCCGGTGGCACGAACCAGCAGTGGCAGCCCGTGAAGGAGACCAGCGGGCGCTACCACTTCGTCGCCCGGCACAGCGGCAAGTGCCTGACCGCCCCCACGGCGGCGACCAACAGCGTCCAGCTCACCCAACGGACCTGCGACGGCTCCACCGCGCAGTCCTTCCAGCTCGCCGTGCAGTCCTGAGTCCGCACGGCGCCGAGGGGCGCCCCCGCCGTATCCACGAGATACGGCGGGGGCGCCCCTTCGCTTTCTCGTTCCCGCCAGCGTGTTTTCGCCGCTAACAGCAGAATGTTGTCAGCGATACCAATCCCTGTTATCGTCGATTACATGAATACGAGATCGCTGATAATCGAGGCGGCGGCGGAGCTGATCGCCCAGTCGCCGAGCGGCGACGTCTCGACGCGAGCGGTGTGCGAGGCGGCGGGGGTCCAACAGCCCGTGCTGTACCGGCTGTTCGGCGACAAGGACGGGCTGCTCGCGGCGACCGTCGACCACGTCTGGGATCAGTACCTGGAGACGAAGCGGGCCGCCGAGAAGTCCGAGGACCCGCTGCGGGACCTCCGGGCCGGCTGGGACAGCCACACGGCGTTCGCGCTGGCGCACCCCAACGCCTACAAGCTGATGTTCGCCCCGGCGCTCCGTTCCGTGCCCGCCGCGGCCGAGGAGGCGATGCGCATCCTCCGCGGGGACCTCGATCGGCTCGCCGCGCAGGGACGTCTCCGTGTCGCACCCGAGATCGCGGCACGCATGGTCATGGCGGCCAACACCGGGGTGTCCCTGTCCCTCATCACCCGTCCCACGCTGTATCCGGACCCCGGCCTGTCGAGGCTGGTCCGCGACGCGATCCACCAGGCGATCCTGCTCGACCCCGCGGCGGACACCACGGCCGCGGACACCCGCGCCGCGGCCGCGACCACGCTGCTCTCGTCCCTCGACGACCTCACCCCCGAACCGTTCACCTCCGCGGAGTCGGCCCTGCTCGGGCAGTGGCTCACGCAGATCCCCGCCTCCACCACCCGGAAGGGCCCTCACCATGACTGACACCGACACCTCCACCCGCGTCGCCCTGGTCACCGGCGGCTCCGGCGGCATCGGCCGCGCCGTTTCCGAGCGACTGGCCCGCGACGGCATCGCGGTCGGCGTGCACTACGCCGGCAACAAGGCCAGGGCGGACGAGACGGTCGCCGCGATCGTCGCGGCCGGCGGCCGGGCGATCCCGGTCGGCGGTGACGTCGCCGACGAGGACGCGATGGCTGCCGCGTTCGACGCGGTCGAGGCCGCGTTCGGCGGCATCGACGTGGTCGTGAACACCGCCGGGATCATGGCCCTGTCCCCCATCGCCACCATGGACCTCGACGACCTCGACCGCATGCACCGCACCAACATCCGCGGCACGTTCGTCGTCTCCCAGCAGGCGGCCCGCCGGGTGCGCGCGGGCGGCGCGATCATCAACTTCTCGACCACCGTCACCCGCACCAAGTTCCCGACGTACGGCGGCTATGTGGCGAGCAAGGCCGCGGTCGAGGCGATGACCCTGGTACTGGCCCGCGAGCTGCGCGGCAAGGACATCACCGTCAACGCGGTCGCCCCCGGCCCGACCGCCACCCCCCTCTTCCTCGACGGCAAGGACGACACCACGATCGAGAACCTCGCCAAGGCCGCCCCACTGGAACGCCTGGGCACCCCGGACGACATCGCCGAGTCGGTCGCCTTCCTGGCCGGGCCCGCCCGCTGGATCAACGGCCAAGTACTGTTCGCCAACGGCGGGTTGGCGTGACCGTGCGGTGCTCCGTGGTCAAAGTCGGGGAGTCCTGCCCCTAGCCGGACTTCGCGCAGACCTCCAGCAGGACATCCGCCACCTCCCTCATCCGGCGCTTGCGCAGGTCGAGAACCGGGCTCGGGTTCGAGAGGCCGTGGGAGGCGAGCAGGTTCATCAGGGCCCAGATGGTGTCGGGGCGTCCCGCCAAAGGGAGTTCACGGCCGTCGGGGGTGATGACCTTGGCCTCGGTGATGCCCGCGAGGAGGTTCGTGCGGGCCCAGTCGACGTCGTAGGAGACGCCGTTGGGGCTGGCGCTGAGGACTGCCTCCTTCGTGCGGTGGAGGGCGGTCAGGTAGTTCATGGGGACCGTGAGGCGGCGGGCGGCGTCGAACGGTGGTGTGCCGTCCGGGGGTTGGATGCGCAGGACCGTGTCCAGGACGGGGCCGTGGTCCTGGAAGGTGGTCCGGGCGCGCATCTCCAGGAAACGGGCACGCACCAGGACACCGCCCCGGCGCGACCATCCACGGCCGGACGAGCCGAACGTCCCCTCCTCACCCGGGAGTTGGTCCGCGAGTCGGCGGGCTTCCTCGCCCGGTTCGCTCACCGGTGCCGGTGCCTCGGGATGAGTACGGTCCCGCTCGGCGACGGCGGCGTAGCGTGCCGCCGTGTGCGGGTCCAGGCGCCGGAGGTCGATCGTGTCGCCGTTCATCACGACGCCTCCGGCCTCCCGGGAGATGCGCATCTGCCGGAGCTGGCGTTCAACTCGCCGTGTCACGAACGTCGTTCGGCCTTCGAGGTCTGTCACCCGGCAGGTGCGCGTGCCGGCGAGCAGGGCGCTGCGCGGCCAGTGCGGGGTGACCGTTCGCTCGGCCCCCGGAGCGGCGGGGTCGACGAGGACGACCAGGCGGCCCGCCGTGATCGCCGAGAGGCACAGCGACGGCACCCGCCACTCGCCCGTGACCTCGAAGGCGTTGGCCGGTTCCGTGTCCCCGGCTTCGTGCACCCGCAGTCTGAGCCTGATCAGCGGCGTGAACTCGTCCGGGGTGTAGTTGCCGTAGTGGGTCGTGAAGGTCGACTCGCCGTCGGGGCAGTACCGGGACAGTGACGCCTCCAGTACGTCGGCCCGCGTCAACCGCGCCTGCGCGGAGCCCTCTGGGGACTTGGGAGCCCACATCACGAAGGTGTCGTCCTCGTACGAGGTACGGCCACCCTTGACGCGGTGCCCGCGCGTGATCCGGGGGAACATCTGGCGCGTGGCGGTGGTCGCCACGAAGGGGATCAGAACCGTGACGACCAGCCCGATCGCGAACAGGAGCACCGGCCAGCCCCAGCCGGGAGCCTCGCTCCACGCGGAGTACCCGACGAGGAGGAAGAACAGGCCCGCCGAACAGCAGACCGCGGTGAGCAGCAACTGCCCCACAAACACCCTCGTATAGCTCCGCATGCCCCCTCCTTCTCCGTCTCTCCCTCAAGGGCTCGCTCACAAGTCGACGCGGAACCGGCCGCCGGACAGGTCCACCACGGCGTCGAGGCGGCGGCCAACGCGCAGGCCGGGGTGGTGGGTTCGTCGCCAGGTCGTCTCGAACGTCCGCAGTCCCGGCCCGCTGACCCGCAGCCCGACCTCGACGCCGGATTCCTCGCCGCTCCAGTCGACGTCGGTCAGGTCGGTGATCTCGGCGGTCGCCGGTATCCCGACGGCGTCGAGCCGCCGGTTGTGCTCTCTGCCTACGACCGTGTTGCCCCAGAGCCCCAGGCCCACGGGGACGAAGACGATCGTGAACACGGCGCCGATGACCATGAGTTCGGCGTCGGTGAGAACGGCGAAGCCGAGCATGACCGGGCCGCACAGGGTGATCGTCGCGGCGGTGACATACAGGGACGCCGCGTCCCGTCGGCCGACCCGGTCGATCAGCGTGAGCGGCGGATCAGGGCGGGCTCCGTCGTCGGTCATGTCAGTGCTCCGGGTCCGGCCGCCCCGTCGACTCCAGCCGCTCCGCCAGCACTTGGAGATCGGGAAGGCGGTGGGCGTCGTAGAGGAGGGAGTGGCTTCTGCCGTGCTTGGTGGTGATCGTCAGGCGGCGGAGGCGGCCGGTGCGGAACTGGATCCGGGGCTCCTCCCAGACGTGGTAGCGGGCGGCGTCGGTGTAGCCGAACACCTCCAGCACCCGGCCGTCGAAGGAGAGCAGCGCGGAGTCGGTCAACGGCACTTCGAGGAACGGCCCCTGCGTCACGGGGTGACACCGTCGCCCGCGTAGAGGTAGGCGCCGGGGTGGGCCGGGTCCGCCACCAGCAGTACCTGGTCGCCGGTGCGGGGGATGCGCAGCTTCGACACGACCGTCTGAAGGGCGATCCGGTCGGTCCGCCCGGCCGGCTGCACGACCAGGTCCACGACCGGGTCGTGGTTGACCAGTTGGCCCGTGTCGCCGATCGACACGACGACGGCGGTGATGGTCGGCGCTCCGGCGGCGAGCAACTGCTGTACCGCGAGGCCCGAGTTGTAGGCGCCGATCGACTGCTGAACCCTGGCGAAGTCCTCGTTGCCGAGGAACGCGCGGGTCGTCCGGCCGTAGAAACCCTTGCCGCTGGCCACTTGGCCCGCGATCTCGGCGGCCCGCTCCTCGCGGCTCTTGCGACGCCCGAAGATTCCCATGACGAGTGCTCCTTCTGTGGGGGCGGATGCCCGTGTCTCCCGCTGTCCCTGTGGACGTTAGGCGGCCCGGAACGCCTACCGATCCCAGGTTCGCCCGCCCGAACTCGGACGACGTACCCTCCTGACATGCCGTTTCCGAGCCAGCCGACGGGCGAGCGCCGACCGCGTGCCATGGTCATCGACGGCGCGTGGCGTGCGCTCGGCCCCGGGCTCGAATCGCTCAGCGGCCCCGGCGGCGCCCCACTGACCCGGACGGTCAAACTGATCCTGCTGCCGTTGGTCGTCAGGCCGGCCCTGCACACCGACCTCGCCGCCGACTTCCTCGCACCGGAACCGGCCGCGCGTCTCGACGCGCTGATACGGGAGTCCGGCGCGCGGCTCGTCGCGACGGCACAGTGGTTCACCTTGCTGAAGCGGACCCGCCGGGCACTGGGCATCGTCGCGGGCCACCCCCAGGATCTGTACTTCCAGCGGTGCTTCGAACTGGCCGCCGAACATGGCGAACCCGGCCCGACTGCGGGCGCGTTGGCCAGAGCGGTCGTCGAGGAGGTCGCGGACGCGGACGGCGGCCGTACGGTGGACGCGCTGAAGCGGTATCTGGCAGGTGCGGCCGAATTTGCCCGGCTGGAGCGGGAGTTGGCGGTCGCGTGGGATGGCCGGGTGTCGACTCCGGTCGGTGGTACGTCCATTGCGGTCGCGCTGGCAGGTGAGGTTCTGGAGGCCTGTGGCGGGACGGAGGAGCCACGGGACTCACCGGCTTATGCGTCGATGGTGGCGGCGGGACACGGTGCTCTGGTCGGACGGACCTTGTGGGCACAGGCGGACGGGGTCTGGGGGCGTGCGGATCTCCCGGCCCATCTCGGCCTGAGCGAAAGGCGGTTGCCGCCGCTTCCGGAGGTCGGCCGGGGTGCCTCGACGGCCACGCTGCCGGCGCCGCTGGACCGCACGCTCTTCGAGCGGCTCTTCGTCGTGCTCCAATCGTCGTCCCGGCGCGAGGAGTTGTCCACCGTGCCGGAACTCGTCGGGCGCGAGGTCGGCCGCAGCTGCGCTCCGCTCGGTCTGTACGACGAGAGCCTGCGCGTCGCCGTCGTCCTCGGCGGCCGACTCGCCGTGGATCTCGACCCGTTGGGCATCGCGGCGCCCGCACCGGGTCTCACCTCGGCACACCGGGCCGTCAACAGCCGCTGGCGCAGGGAGGCTTCGGTCCTGCGCGCCCGCCGGATGACCGTCTCACCGCACCCCGATCCGGACGCAGGTGCCCTGGACGCGCTCGCCCAGGATCTCCGGACACCGTGGACCGCGTACATGCGGCGGCTCTGGGTGCGGTTGCACGGGCGCGACGTCCGGGACGCCGCGCTCGCGGATGCGGGGGCGGCCTGGGCCGTGCTCGACGGGGTCGCCCGCTCCGTGATGATGGACCATCGAGCCCGGGTGCGGGCGGCGTTGCGGACGTTGTCGGCGGGGTCGGTGGGGTCGGTGGCGGCGCCCGACCTTGAATGTGCGGCCGAGTCGAGGAGCGCGTGATGGCGCCGGGGGCCGGCGAGGGCGAGGTCGTTGTCTCGTGCGGGGAGGACGGCACGGTCCGCGTCGTCGGGGGTCCTGCCGCCGCCTCCGACGTCACCCGTGCGGTTCTCGATGTCGCGGGGGCTGTTCTCGCCTGGCCCGTTCTCGGGGGCGCGGAGTTGCCCACGGCCGAGATCCATGACGCGGCGCGGGCGCAACAGTGGCTGTGGGCGGTCTACGGCGAACAGGTCGCCGCTGCCGTACACGCCTGTGCGGTGGGCGAGTTGGCGCACGTGCGGGTGCCCGCGGAGCCGACCCCGCTCGCGGGCAGCGCCGCCCGGCTCGGTTTCGGGCACTGGTCGGCGCGGTGGTGGCCCGCGTCTCAGCTGGACGGAATCCCCGCGCTCCAACCGGACGTGCTCGGGCTGGAGTTGGCCGCGCTGACCCACACGTGCCAGCAGTTGTTCGACACGGATGACGATCAACCCGACGACTGCGTGGCCGAGTTGGTCGGGGACCACGAGGCCGCCCTCGACGCGTTGATCCAGTGGTGGCACTCCACACCGCCGTCGAGCGGCACGGCACTGCGACTGGAGAGCGTTCTGCGAACGGTCGACGACGCGGCGGACGGCGCCGGGTTGGACGGGGAGGCGCTGCGCCACCTCCGCGCGGCCCTGGACCGGCCCCGCCCGGACGGCACCCGGGTCGAGGCCATCGCGCTGTTCGCACGGCACGACGACTACGCCCTCGCCGCCGGCGAACCCCTCGTCACGGGCGGCCGGGTGATCGCCCGGGGCGTGGGCATCAACGACTGGCGGCGCTACCCGCCCGGCTTCGTCGACGCCTCGGAGGCCGCCGTGTCCTGGACCGCCCGCGCACTCGGCGCGCGACGGCAGATCGAGGTCGAGGTCGTCGCGCACATCGCGGCGCCGGTCGCCGAGGTGCCCCTCGCCGCCGAGGTCCGGGTGAACGACGGTCCCCGGAGCCGAGTGCCCCTCTCCCGCCGGGTCGACGTGTGGTCCGGCCGGGCCGACCTGGACGTTCCGGCCGGGGAGACCGAGCCGCGCATCGAACTCGGCGTGCTCCTGCCCGGGTTCGACCCGGGTCCGGGTCCCGAAGGCGGCGCCGACCGCGAGGCGATCCGAACCCTGGCCCGGCGACGCCTCGCGACAGCGGCGGCGGCAGCTCAGCCCGAACCACTCGACTCGCCTCCGCACAACGGCACTTCGGCACCTTTCCTCGCCGAGATCGCCGCCGCCACCACCGACGAGGACTACTGACGGATGCCGGACGAGAGAGCCCGCGCGGTGGGCGACGGAGTGGGCCGCGCGACGAGCGATGAGGCGGATCGCACCACCGACAGCGGCGTGGACCACACCACCGACACAGGCGTGGACCGCACCACCGGCAACGACGCGGACCACACCCCGGACGACGGGGTGACGCGGCTCTACGGAGAACCCTTCGACAGCGGTTTCGCCCGCGCCGAGCGACTCCAGCTGGCCGCCGACCTCACCACCGCGATAACCGTCTACGAGGAACTGCTCGCCCTGGCCGAGTCCATCGAGGACTCCCCTGACGTCCAGTTCCTCCGGGCACATCTCCTCTCGGACATCGCGAGCGTCCGCCTCACCGCGACGGACCTGGCAGGCGCGGAGGACGCCAACCAGCGTTCCCGCGCCCTGCTCGACGGCATCGCATCGGCACCGATGGGCCCGCGCGGGCGTCAGCTGTGGCTGGAGATGCTGCTGCGGACGCTGATCGCCGGGTCCGACCTCCTGCGCACGACCGGACGGCTGGACGAAGCGCTGGCCTGTCTCGACGAAGCGGCGCTCAGGCTGCCCGAGTTCGACGACCCCGACGGGCTGCGTACCTCCGAACTCGGCCTGAACCGCGTGCACTTGCTGATGGACCGGGGTGAGTGGGGAGCCGCCGAGGACCAGGCATCGGCGCTGCTGTCGACCACGCCGACGACTGCGGTGGAGACCGTCCCGCGGCTGCTGGTCGCCCTCGGGCTGATCTGCTCCTCCACCGGGCGGTTCGAAGCGGCCGAGGACTACTTCGCCCGCGCGGAGGGCCACTTCCGGGCGATCGGCGACACCGGCGGCGAGCGGACGCTGCTCGCGCACCGGGCGTACGCGGCGATGCACCGGGGCGAACTGGGTCTGGCGGAGCGGTTGTTCGCGGAGGCGTCGGCGTTCTTCGAGCGGCAGCGGTGGTTCGGTGACCTGGCGGTGTGCGAGCAGGCCCGCGCCTTTCTCGCCGGGCGGCGCGGGGACGCCCTCGGCGCGGAGGACCTGCTGGCGGCGAGCCTGGCCCGGTTCGAGCGGCTCGGTGCCTCGATCGCCGCCGCGCACACGATGCTGCTGGGCGCCCAACACGCTTACGACCGGGGCGACATCGACGAGATGAAGCGGCTGGCCCAGAGCGCCCGTGACGTGTACCAGGAGCGGGAGGTGTACGAGCGGTGCGCGCAGGTCGACCTCATGCTCGCGCGCACCCTTGAGGACAACCTCGGCCGGACCGACCACGGCGACCACGAACGGCAATCCGTCGACACCGCGCTCTCCCTCGCCCTGCCCGCCGCTCTGACCCTGGAGGCGGCGCGCTACGACTTCGCGACCGCCCACGCCCGCAGCCAGTGGCTCCAACTGGCGGACGAGGCGATGCGGTTGGTGTTCCGCCTCGCCATCCGCCGCCAGGACCAGGGTCTCCTCTTCGAACTGGCCGAACACCGCTGCGCCGGCGCCTCGTTGGCCCTGGACCGCCCCTCGCCCGCCCACCCGGCCGACGACGCGACGTCGGTCTTCCCCGGCGCGGCCATGAAGTCGTACGGACCGCCCGGGCACGCCGAGGGCACGACGACGCTCGGCGGTGTCGCGGCGGAGGCCGCCGTCTCGGCCGGGCTGCGGGTCGCGCCGCCGCCGAAGGTGCGGATGTCGGCGCAGTCGGGTCCGGGCCGGGTCGCGCTCCAGGAGTACATCGCCGCGGCCGAGTTCAGGTACCGCCGGCGGATCGTGCACGAGGAGGAGGTGCCGTTCTGGATCACCGACGACATGACGAGCCGTCCGGTGGTCCAGGTCCGGCTGGCCGACGCCGGGGATCTGTTCATGACCTGGACGTGGGCGGGCGGGGCCCGGGGTTTCGGCACCGGTCACGGTCCCGGCGCCGAAGTCGACCAGGCGGTACGGGAGTTGGCGGACGCGCTGCCGGGGGCGGACGACGGCGCCGAGGGCATGCGGCGTGCCTTCGACACGGGCGCGCTGACCGAACGCGGAAGGGAACGCCGGCTCGCGCGGGCGCTGGCCGAGGCGCTGTGGCCGGAGCAACTCACCGCGCAGCTGCGCCAGGTGGCGGAGCGCGCGGGCCGTCCTCTCGTACGCATCCAGCCCTCGCCCCGGGTCGCCCAGGTCCCCTGGGAGCTGCTCGCCGTCGACGCCGGCACCGACGTGCGGCTCATCGACCTCGCGGACGTCGTGACCACCGCACCGGCGTCCCTGCGGCCACGGACCCCGGCGACCGGCCGGCCGCGGGGTGCGGGCGCGGGCCCGGTCGTCCTCGTCCTCGACCCCCGCGTCCCAGGCTTCCGCGCCGACTCCGCTCTCGGCTCGGTCCTGGGGCCTCCCGGCTCGGACCCGGAGCTGTCGGCGCTGGTCCGGACCCGCCTCGACGCGGGTCCCGTCGTACCGTCCGTGGCCGCCCCGGCCGAGGCCTTCCGCCGCACCGATCTGGACCGGGAGTGGCTGAGCGACGTGCTGCGCGAGGGCGCGCGCAGGCTGCTGTACGTCGGCCATGTGAGCGGTGCGCCGGTCGAGGGCGGTCAGAGCGAGGACGGCACCCTGCACCTGTGCTGCGCCGCGGGCGCCACCGGCCTCGCCGAACCTGTCCGTACCCACCGTCCGCTCTCCGCCAAGGACCTCTTGCTGGGCTCGCTGCCGCTGCGCGCGGACGGTGAGCCCGGTGCGCGGATCTGGCCGGCACCGCCCCGGGTCGCCCTCATCGGCTGTGAGAGCGGCGGCGATCTGCGGTTCGCCGAGTCGTTCGGCCTGGCGACGGCGATGCTGCACAACGGCGCCGAACTGGTCACCGCCACCCGCTGGGTCCTGCCGACCAGCTTCGCCTTCCACCGGCTGGCCCAACTACCCGAGTCCGTACGCCCGTTGACGGAGGCGATCGTCGCCGTCGACACCGCGCACGAGCACGAGGACCCGGTACTGAGCCTCGGCGGCTGGCAGCGCGAGCAGCTGGACCGCTGGCGCGCGGAGGGCCGTATCGAGCACGCGCCGCTGCTGTGGGCGGCGATGACCTCCATCGTCGTCTGACCCGCCCCCGCGCACCGCGGGTCAGAGCCGGACGATGATCAGGACCGTGTCGTCGGTGGCGCCCCCGTGCGGGAGGAGTTCGAGGAGTACGGCGTCGGCGAGGGCTTCGGGGTCGGTGCCGAGGTGGCGGAGGAGGGAGTCGGCGAGGCGGTTGAGGCCGGTGTCGATGTCCTCGCGGCGGCGTTCGACGAGGCCGTCGGTGTAGAGGACGAGGGTGGAGCCGCGGGAGAACGTGGTGGTGGCCTGGGGTCGGCGTATCGGGTCGGGGCGGGCGTCGAGGGGCGGGTCGGTGGCCCGGTCGAGGAATTCGACGCGGCCGTCGGGATGGACCAGGACGGGTGGTGGGTGTCCGGCGCTGCTGTAGGTGATGGTGAGGCGGTCGAAGTCGACGAACGTGGTGACGGCCGTGGCGGACTCGGCGCCGTCGACCACGTGGGCGTAGCGGCCCAGGACGTCGAGGGCCTCGGCGGGGCCGGCCGCGACGCGTGAGGCGGCGGTCAGCGCGCTGCGCAGCTGGCCCATGACGCCGGCGGCGGCCAGGCCGTGTCCGACGACGTCGCCGACGGAGACGCCGATGCGGTTGCCGCCGACCAGGTCGACGACGTCGTACCAGTCGCCGCAGACGTTCAGGGAGCCGACCGCGGGCCGGTAGCGGACGGCGATCTGGTGGTGGGCGCGCTGGCGGCGGGTGGGGAGCATCGCGTCCTGGAGGGCGAGGGCGACCTCGCGTTCGCGGGCGTGGGCGCTGCGCAGCCGTTCGTTGACGTCCTGGAGTTCGCGGGCGCGGGTGTACAGGTCGGCCTCCAGGACACGGGTGCGGCCGCTGCCGGAGTCGGCGCGGGCCCGGATCAGTTCGGTGACGTCCTCGACCCGGTGGACGAGGAGGACGACCTTGCCGTCCTGACCGAGCACGGGGGCGTTGACCGGGCTCCAGTAGCGCTGCTCCCAGTGTCCGGGGCGGGCCGTCGACTCGACGTCGTAGCGCTGCAGGGCCATGGCGTCGCGTTCGCCGGTGGACAGGACGCGGCGCAGTGAGGTCTCCAGGTTGCGCATGCCGGTGGCGGCCGGGTCGTTCGGGTTGTCGGGGAAGACGTCGAAGAGGAAGCGGCCGACGACCTGCTCGCGGGTGCGGCCGGACATGCGGAGGAATTCCTCGTTGGCGTCCGCGTACACCAGGTCGGGGGTCAGCAGGGCCACCATGCCGGGCAGCCCTTGGAACACCGCCGCGTAGTCGATCTCCGCGTCCGCCATGGCCCTGCCACCAATCGCCGCTATCACACCATTTTCCTACGATATAGGCAGAATGGATGCGCCCCAGGGGGCACTTTGCGATCACCCGGTCACTCAGTGCCACACGGTGGATAGGCTGCCCTGGTGACCACGCCTTCCTCTCCCACCCGGCTGATCGTCCTGCGCGGCAACAGCGCCTCCGGCAAGAGTGCGGTCGCCACCGGTCTGCGCGAGCGGTACGGCCGGGGGATCGCCCTGGTCCGCCAGGACGTCCTGCGGCGCGAGGTGCTGCGCGAGCGCGACCTCCCCGGCGGCGCGAACATCGGCCTGATCGACCTGACCGTCCGGCACGCCCTCGCGCACGGCTTCCACACCGTGCTGGAAGGCATCCTCCAGTCCCCTCACTACGGCGAGATGCTGGCCGGGCTCCTCGCCGACCACCCCGGCCGCACGCACTGCTACTACCTCGACGTGCCGTTCGAGGAGACCCTGGCCCGGCACGCCACGAAGCCCATCGCCGACGAGGTCACCGAGGAGCAACTCCGGCGGTGGTACATGCCGTTGGACCTGCTGCCCGGCGGTGTGGAGTCGATGGTCCCGGCGACGAGTCCGCTGGAGGCGACGGTCGACCGGGTGCTGCACGAGTCCGGTCTCTGTGCCTCACCGTGCGCTCACGTGCGCCCGCTCTCCGCCCGTACGCCGGCGCCGTGATCGACGGCGAGAGTGCGGGTGGCGCGGCTGCCCGGCTCACCGGGGGCGTGGTGACCGGTGAGCGCCCGTTGTCCGGGACGGTAGCCGAAGTCACCCTGGAAGATGGGCAGTTGGTGGTGGTCAAGGGCGACGATGCCCCGGGCGCGGTGGCTGCCGAGGCGGCGGGGCTGCGGTGGCTGGCTCAGGCCGGTGCGGTGCGTGTCCCCGCGGTGCGCGGGGTGGACGAACGCTGGCTGGTCACCGACCTCGTCCGCACCGGGCCGGCGAGTGCGCGGGCCGCCGTCCGGTTCGGCCGCGACCTGGCCGCGCTGCACGCCTCGGGCGCACCCGCGTTCGGGGCACCCCCGCCCGGCGGTCCCGCGGACGCGTACATCGGGCTCGCGCCGATGCGCAACGTACCCGCCGACGACTGGCCCAACTGGTACGCCGGGCAACGGGTGTTGCCCTATCTGCGGCGCGCGGTCGACGCGGGCACGCTGCGGCCCGCCGAGGCGTCCGTGGTGGAGGCGGTCTGCGAACGGCTGCCCCAACTCGCCGGTCCCGCCGAGCCACCCGCGCGACTGCACGGTGACCTCTGGAACGGCAACGTGCTCTGGGGCGCCGACGGCCACGTCCGGCTGATCGACCCGGCCGCCCACGGCGGCCACCGGGAGACCGACCTCGCGATGCTGCACCTCTTCGGCTGCCCCCATCTGTCCGACATCCTGGCCGGCTACCAGGAGGCGGCACCACTCGCCCCCGGCTGGACCGACCGCATCGGGCTGCACCAGCTGTTTCCCCTGCTGGTGCATGTGGTGCTGTTCGGACGGGGATACGCCGAGCGGGCGGTGGCCGCGGCGCGGGAGGCGCTTTCGGGGTGACGCCGCCCGCGACCGCGAACGTCGGACAGGGGTGCCGACGTAGTGGTCGAAAGCAGTGGTCGAACGACCGGTACTCCTGCGTCAGCGGACGACCGGTTCGATGCGCACCGGGCCCGAGTCGCTAAGCCGGGTTCCTCGGTCGGAGGCGGGCGGCGATCGCGGCCACGTCGTCCTCCGCCTCCTGGACGTGGAGGCGCAGCACGATGTCGTCGAGGAGGCGGGAGACCCCCTGGCCGGGGTGGAGGCGGAGCCGGGCCAGCCGGGCCAGGGAGACGTCGATGTCCTCGTCGCGGCGCTCGACCAGGCCGTCGGTGAACATGACGAGGGTGTCCTCGGGGGTGAGGGTGAGCGTGGTCATCTCGAAGTCGGCGAGGCCCGTGCCGAGGGGCGGCCCGACGGGGACGGGGATGAGTTCACCGGCGCCGTCGCGGTGGAAGACGGCGGGCGGGAGATGGCCGACGCTCGCGAAGGCCGCCGTGCCGCGCTCGGGGTCGAGGAGGGCGAGGAGGCAGGTCGCGGGGCGGCGGTTGTGCTCCTCGGACATGGCGGTGTCCATCTGGCGCAGGATGCGGTGGGGCGGCAGGTCCGTGGAGGCGACGTAGCGCAGCATCGAGCGGTACGCGTTCATGTCGACGGCCGCGTCCAGACCGTGGCCCATGACGTCCCCGATGACGAGGAGAGTGCGGCCGTAGTGCAGTCGTACGGCCTCGAACCAGTCGCCGCCGACGAGGGTGCCGGTGCCCGCGGGGAGGTAGCGGGTGGCCATGTCGACGTTGGGGTGGGGGCGGCTGGGTTCGGTGAGCAGGACCTGCTGGAGGTTGAGGGCGGTGGTGCGCAGGCGGTGGTGTTCGACGGCGTGGTGCAGATGGGCGGCGGTGAGGCGGGCCGCGTAGTGCACGGCGGCGGCCTCGGCGTCGGTGAAGGTGCGGCCGGCCCGGATCGCGAGGAGGGCGCCGTAGACCTTGCCCCAGGCGGTCAGCGGTACGGAGAGGGCGGCGATGACGCCGTGGTCGTTCGTGGTGAACGACGTGGTGATGGGATGGCCCGCGTCCAGGGCGCGGACCATGACGTCCTCGCGGGGCGCGGTGCGGAGGCTGTCCAGCAGTTCCTTGTGACCCTCGGCCGCCATCGGGTGGAGCATGCCGTGCGGGGCCGGGCGTGCCTCGTCCTGCGCGAACAGGTCCACGGCCGCGGCGTCGCACAGCCCGTCGACCAGGAACCGCGCGCACTCCGCCGCGGTCCTGCGTTCGTCGAGCGTCGATCCGATGGCCGAGACGGCCCGCTCCGCCAGCACGAACCGATCCGCCGAACCCACCTCTGTCCCGTCAACCCCGTCGTCGTCCACACCCGTCCCTTTCTGCCGCCCCCATCCCAACACCCGCGCGGGCGTTCGGGCGGTAGCGACCCGTGGTGCGGTGGGATCGGTTGGGGCGAGGGCCGGCCCCCAGGGGTGCGAAACTCCGTGGCCTGGTGGCTGGTGTCGCCGATATGGTCCGGTCCGATCCCTTGATCCGATCCCCTGCCCCCTCCGCAGAGAACGGCAGGGAACGGCAGAGAACGGCAGAGAGCGAATCCGATGATGAACCGGCGCCCCACGACCACCCTCTGGCGCCCGACCGGCCCCAAGGAGCTGGACCTGGTCCGTGCTCTGGACTGGCGTGCCTGGCCGCCCCGGCTGCCGGAGCAGCCGATCTTCTACCCGGTCCTGAACGAGGACTACGCGATCAGGATCGCGCGGGACTGGAACGTCAGGCACGACGGCGCCGGTTTCGTGACGCGCTTCGACGTGGACGCGGAGTTCGTGGTCCGCTACCCCGTCCAGCAGGCGGGCGGCCGGACGATCCTGGAGCTGTGGGTCCCGGCCGAGGAGCTGGACGAGTTCAACGCGCACATCGTCGGGGAGATCCGGGTGGTGCACGAGTTCCGGTGAACCCGGGGGTGTCTGTCGTCCTCCGGCGTCGTCCGGTCCTCAGCCCACGCGGTCCGGCGCGGTGTCGCGATGCACGCTCTCGGCGATCCGGACGAACGACCGGATCAGCGGGCCGGTGTCGGTGGCGCGCCACGCGATGACGAACCGGCTCGGCGCCATGTCGGTCAGCGGTACCACCGTCAGCCCCTCCGGCAGGTCGTGCCCGAGCGGCATCAGCCCGACGGTTCCGTTCCAGAGCACCGACTGGAGGCACTCGTGAGCCGTCCGTACGACGGGCCCGTCGCGGCGTCGGCCGCCGTCCGCCGAGCCCGTCCAGTAGGCGTGCCAGACCGGGTCCGTGCCGTCCGGGAAGCGGAACCAGCGGCGCCCGGCGAGGTCGGCCAGCAGCAGGCTGTCCCGCTGCGCGAGGGGGTCGTCCGCACGGAGGACCACACCGACGCGTTCCGAGCGCAGGGTGCGGGTGGCGATGCCGGTGTCGTCGAAGGGTGCCCTGGTCAGCGCCACGTCCACGAGGCCGGCCCGTAGTCCGGCGGTCGGATCGGTCAGGTCCGACTCACGGATCAGGATGCGTGCGGCGGGATGGTGTTCGCGGTACGCGGCGGCCAGCCGGGTCCCGAACCGCTCCGCGCTGTCGGCGAGGGTGCCCACGGTCAGCGTGACCGGTCCGGCCAGTTCGGCCACCCGCTCCCGCATCCGGTCGGCCCGCGCCAGCAGCGCGCACGCCTCCTCGTGCAGCAGGTCTCCGGCCGGGGTCAGCGCGACCCCCGTCGGTGAACGGAGCAGCAGGACGCAGCCGAGGTCGGCCTCCAGCTGTCTGATCGCCCGGCTCAGCGGCGGCTGGGTCATCCGCAGCCGTGCGGCGGCCCGGCCGAAGTGGAGTTCCTCGGCGACCGCCACGAAGTAGCGCAGCGTGCGTAGCTCCATGACCGGCGATGATACCGAGCCGGTATCGGCCGTACAGGATCGGTCTTGGACACCTTCGGGGGTCCGGCGGTGGAGTGGTGGGCGGACGAGACCGCCCTACCGCTGAGGAGTCACCATGGCCGACCCCGTGTCGCACGACCCCGTCGTGCACATCACCGACGTCCGGGAACTGGACCGCGACGTGGTGGTCGTACCCGACGGGCGGGTGCAGTTGGTGCCGAACATCGGGGTCATCGGCGGCCGGGACGCGGTGCTCGTCGTGGAGACGGGGCTGGGGCCGCGGAACGCCGAGAAGGTGCTGGAGTTCGCGGCCGAGTACGCCAAGGGCCGCAGGATCTATCTCACGACGACCCACTTCCACCCTGAACACGCCTTCGGGGCGCAGACGTTCACGGGCGAGGCGACGTTCCTCGTGAACCGCGCGCAGGCCGAGGACCTGAAGGTGAAGGGCGCGGGCTACCTCGACATGTTCCGGGGGCTCGGCGCACCGGTCGCCCGGCAGCTCGAAGGGGTCGTCCTGCCGGAACCCGACCTCGTCTACGATGACGCCTACGACCTCGAACTCGGCGGCCGGGTCGTGCAGTTGAGGGCCACCGGCCGGGCGCACAGCAAAGGCGACCAGGTGGTACGGGTGCCGGACGCGGGCGTGCTGTTCACCGGGGATCTGGTGGAGGCGGGACAGTTCGCGATCTTCCCGTGGTTCCCGCCGTACGACACCGATGTCTCCGGTACGCGCTGGATCGCGGTGATGGAGCGGCTCGCGGGTGAGGGGGCGCGGGTCGTCGTACCGGGCCACGGTGGCGTCGGCGGGCCGGAGTTGCTCGCGGACGTCCGTGACTATCTGCGGCTGCTGCGGGACGAGACCTGGGTGCGGCGCGACTCCGCGATGAGTGAGGCGACGATCGTCGAGGAGGTCAGGGCGCTGATGGTCGAGCGGCATCCGGAGTGGGCCGAACGGGACTGGATCGACAAGGGCGTCGGCTGCCTGTGTGCCGAACACCCGGCGTGAGACTGAGAAGGGGAGACGTCCCACGTCAACCGCATCCTCGCCAGCATCGGCGCGTGGGACCGGGCCCGGCGGTGAACGTCGCATACGACGCCGGGCTGGCACGGCGGCCTGAGGCGACCGTCGGTTGCTCTCAGGCCGGTGCGGTCATGAAGTCGTCGATGAGCGCGGGGCCGTGCAACTCCCCGTCGGCGGCCGGCCTGTCGGCCAGGACAGGGTGACGAAGCGGTCCGTGTGGGTGGTGGGGTCGAGGCGTACGACGGCCACCGCCTTGTCGTAGGGGTTGCCCTGGTTGTCGAGGCAGATCCAGCCGCTGGCGCCCTCGACGCGTCCGGTGCCGTGCAGTTGCAGCCAGGCGTCGCGGACCGCGTCGGTGGAGGGGACGGCGTGGCCCCCGACGGCCTCGTCGCGGATGCCCTGGATGGCGGTCGAGGCCGAGTCGTAGGTGATGATGGCGCGGGAGTCGGCCAGGTCCACCGGGCCCACGGAGCCGGTGAGTTGATGGTGCGTCAGCTGTTCCAGCGCCCTGAATGCCTCGGGTGAGCCGCCCGTCGCCGGGGTGTGCGGGCCGGTCCAGGCGTCCGGGTGCGAGGAGGCGGTGAACTCCAGCGTGACACCCTGGCGCAGGGTGTCCCACTCCAACTGGCCGTCCAGCGGCAGGGCGTTGGCGGCCGGGCCCGTGATGACGGTGTAGGAGCGGGCGTGACAGCCGCGGTGGCCGAGTTCGTTGAGGAACTGGCGCAGTTGGACCGGCCGGCCCGCGAAGTAGATCTCCTTGGCCGGGGATTCGCAGATGTTGGCGACGATCTGCCGGAAGTCGTTCGAGGTCGTGCCCGACACGTTGATGTCCTGCGGGGACCGGTACTGCTCGGGGGCCAGTGGCGCTCCCGTGGTCCGGGCCTCGAACACCTTCCGGAGGCTGGTGATGTAGTTGTCGTCGTCCCGTGCGTCCTCCACCAGGACCGTCTGCCGCGCCGCGACACCCCGGTCGGCGTGGGCGAGGGCGGAGGCCTGGTCGGTGTTGCTGGGGTTGACCCGCACCAACCCCTCGTAGGCGTGCGGGTGTTGCGGTGTGTTGGCGATGTCGTCGGCGGAGAGTGCGCCGCCGACGACGGGGATCTTCCGGTCGTTCGTCAGATAGTCGATGGTCCGCTCGGTGGTGGGGATGCTGATGTCGAAGCCGAAGACGGCGCGCAGCCGGTGGGTGGGCGAGGCCGCCATGTCCGCGAGCCGGCCGGCCACGCGGCGCCAATGGAGGCCCCCCACACCGGGGTTGGCCAGCACCAGGCGGATCGCGGGTGCCCGCTGGTTGTTCTGGTGGTTGGCGCGGTACTGGGCGAAGTAGGCGCCCTGCACCTCCCACAGGATGTGCTTGCGGTCGACCGCGCTCGTCGGTCCCGCGACGTCCATCGGGACCATCAGCGCGATGGTGGCGTACGGGTCACCGGACCTGGCCACCCTGTCGTTCTCGGCCTTGACGCGGGCGGACACCTGGTCCAGGGCGGGGTCGAAGCTCACGCTGCCGTCGGTGACGCCGACGCACTCATGCCCGGGCGACTCCTCGTGCACCCCGGCGCCGCAGGAGTCGTCGTAGTAGGCGCGGCAGCCGTAGAAGGAGCCCAGGGACACGACGAGGAGGAACGCCACGAACAGGGCCCGGCAGGTCAGGCGGCCCGGCCTGCGGAACGTCATCGTCCGGTTCCTTCCGGCACGGTCAGGTGCGGGGCCTGGACGCCCTCGCGCAGTCGCGCGGACCAGTGCCGGAGGGCCTGCCGGAAGGTGTCGCTGGGCTCGTGCTCGTACAACGTGCGCAACGCGGACTCCACTTGGTCGATACGGTCGGGGCAGGGGGCGTTCAGCGGGTCCGACTGCTCCCACAGGGCCTCCACCAGCCGCGCCACGGCCCGGTGAACGACCTCGCTGCGGGTGGCCGAAGCGTCCTGACGGCAGCCACCGCAAGGCTCGTCGACGGGTACGGCCTCGAACCCCGCCGGCGGATGCGGGGCGGCACAGACGATGTTCACGGCCGCCAGCCACGCGGCCGGTGTGCTGCGGGCGAGGGCGTCGTGCAGGGAGCGGACGACCTCGTCGGTGCGCCCCAGGGCGAGGGTGTGGTGCAGATACGCGGCCGGGACCGGCCCCGCCCCGCCGTCCGGTGCGTAGCCGCTCCGCAGGTGCAGATGGATCCCGCGCCAGCCCTCCGGTGCGGTCATTGTCCGCAGGCGGTGGAGGAGCAGCAGTCGCAGGGCGGGGTCGGCGACGAAGGGCACGGAGCCGTCGGTGCCAGGCCACGACACGGGTGCCCCGCAGACGCCCTCCAGCAGTTCGAGCGCCTCCCGCACCCGCCCCTCCAGGGTGTCCCCGGGGTACAGCCCGCTCCACAGCCGACGCGCGGCGGCGGCGTCCAGCGCCGAGGCCAGCAACGCCAGTCGCGAACGCTGAGCGGGCTCGGGCAACAGGGCGGCCAGCAGCCTGTCCGCCGTGGAGCCGCCCCCGTCGTCCGCCACGACGGCGTCGAGCAGCGAGGCCGCCGGGTGCGCGTCGGGCGCGCGGTCGGGGGCCAGGGCGTCCGCTGCCCCGGCGAGGGTGCGGGCACTGCCCGCCCGGCCGCCGGCGAACCGGTCGATCAGCAGCGGCAGATACGGCGGCCGGTCCGCGGTACCGAGGACCCGGTCGATGTCACCGCGCTCCAGCGTGGGCAGGCCCAACCGCAGTACGCCGTCGGCCAGTTGCCCGAGGGCGGCGGACGGGTCGCCGACCTGGCGCAGGGCGCGATGGGCGCTGGCGTCACCGAGCCGGGCGGCCACCACGACCGGGCCCATCGCGTCCCTGTCGGTGCCCTCGCGCCGCAGCGGTCCGAGGAGGCGGGCGCCGAGCGGTGCGTGGGTGTTGTCGAGGAGGATCAGGGGCGGGGGCACCTCGTTCCCGCGGCGCAGGGGGCCGTAGTGGTGGGTGATGTCCGCGAGGAAGGCGCCGATGAGGCTCGCCTCCAGGGGAAGCCGGTCGCCGCCCGGGCGACGGAAGTCCCGTACGAATCCGAAGAGTTTCTGTACGGCGTCGCCCTGCTCGTGCCTCAGGTGGTCGTCCCACCAGCGCAGTGCGCCGCGGTTCACCGCGACGCCGACAGGAGGGGCACGGAGGTCCTGAGCGCGGCCCGGCCCGCGCCCTCCAGGGGGCCGAGACCGGACGCGCCGGCGGGAAGGTTCCGTTCGAGGGCCTGGATCCACTCGGCGAGCCGTACCCGGCGCTCCCCCTGGCCGTCGCCGTTCCGGCCGATGACCTCGCGGAGGCGCTGCTCGGCGCGGCGCAAATCCTGCGGCGACACCGTGTCGGCGGCGGTGGACGTCTCGTCGGCGCGCCAGGCCGTCACCGCCAGCAGGCCAAGGGACAGCCGGGGAAAACGCAGGGGCTGCATGGTCCTGCGGACGCGCAGGCCGAGTTTGTACGACAGCAGGTAGAGCAGGTCGGTGAGGTGCGAGCCGTCCGGGCGGGCATCCGGCAGACCGGCGAGGAACGGGTCCCCGAATCCCGGCGCCGCGAGGTCCGCGCGCACCAGCGGAACGAGGGGGGCGTAGGCGGCGGACAGGGCCGCGAGCGCGCTGGTCCTGCCGCTGCACCGGCCGCCGACGAGTTCGATGACGGCGACGGCGCCGGGGGTTGCCACCCGGGGATGTCGGCCGCCGTTTTGGTCAAAGCCGACGAGGCCGGGCACCAACCCGTCGAACAACGGGTCCATCCCGTAGAGCCGTTCACGCACTGTTCCTTCGCCCCCTCGCGCCGGTGCCGTGCGGCCTCGGCGCCGAAGGACTGAAGGTAGGGGCAGAGCGGGGGAAAAATCCGTGTCATCCCCGATGTGACGGCTTCTGCGCTTCTTCCGCAGATGAAGCGGCGAATGACGGCGGTTTCCTGATCGTTCCCGACACCCGGCACGCTGCCGCCGTGTACATGCCCATGCCCGCCACGGGATCCGGAACAGGCGATCCAGGGCGGGCTGTGGTCATGGCTGCGCGTGCTGCGCGAAAGGTACGGGTCAGCCGCGGCGCAGCATCATGACGACGGCGACTATGACGATGATCAGGACGACGGTACCGAGACCGATGTACACGGCTATCTCTTTTCCTTCGGGAAGCGGCGCCCATCGGTGCCGCAGAGTCCGAGTGCCCCCGACTTCGCGTTTCAGCCCGCCCCGACGCCAGGATTGGAAAAAGACCCGGGAATCCGTCCTGACCCGGGTACCCGTCCGAACCGGCCGGGGTGGCGGGCCGATGGCACCGGCGCCAGGCTGGCAGGGGACGTACCGGCAGGCAGGGCAGGCAGACGGCGACAAGGGACTGGTTCCACGATGCAGATCGATCTGACGGGACGCACCGCCCTGGTGACGGGCTCGACGCAGGGCATCGGCGCGGCCGTCGCCGCCGGACTCGCCCGTTCCGGTGCCCGGGTGGGTGTGAACGGCCGGGACGAGCGGCGGGTCGCGGAGGCCGTGGAGCGGCTGAAGGCGGAGGTGCCGGGTGCGGACTTCGTCCCGGTGGCCGCCGACGTGACGGACGAGGAGGGCGCGCGGCGCGCCCTGGAGGCGCTGCCGCGGGTGGACATCCTCGTCAACAATCTGGGCATCTTCGGCTCGGCCGACCCCTTGGAGATCAGCGACGAGGAGTGGCGGCGCTACTTCGAGGTGAACGTGCTGGCCGCGATCCGGCTGACCCGGACGTACCTGCCGGGCATGACCGGGCGCGGCTGGGGCCGCGTCCAGTACATCGCCAGCGACTCGGCGGTGGTCATCCCGGCCGAGATGATCCACTACGGCATGTCCAAGACCGCGCTCCTCGCCGTCGGCCGCGGCTTCGCGAAGCAGGCTGCGGGCACCGGCGTGACGGTCAACTCGGTGATCGCCGGTCCCACCCACACCGGGGGCGTCGAGGACTTCGTCTACGAACTCGTCGACCGCGACCTGCCCTGGGACGAGGCCCAGCGCGAGTTCATGCGCGAGCACCGGCCGCAGTCGCTGCTGCAACGGCTGATCGAGCCCGAGGAGATCGCGCACATGGTCGTCTACCTCAGCTCCGACCAGGCCTCGGCCACGACGGGCGGCGCCCTGCGCGTCGACGGGGGTTACATCGACTCGATCCTGCCCTGACAAGGCGCGGGGCTGGGCGCCAACACCCGGCGAGCGAGGGGCAGTTCACCGGGCACCGCCCCAGGACACGTCTCCCCTGCTTCTCCGGCGGCTTCCCCTGCCCCGCCCAGGGCCTGGCAAGGGCCACCGGTGCACCTCCCGCCGCCGCGTCAGGCCGTGGCGTCCCACAGGACGTGCAGGGTCGGCGGCTTGCGGAACACCAGGCCGTGCGGGGCGGTCGGGTGGTCCGGGTCGAGGCGCAGGGCCGGGAGGCGGTCGAGGAGGTGCCGGAGGGCGATGCGGGTCTCCAGCCGGGCCAGGTGGGCGGCGAGGCAGTAGTGCGGGCCGTGGGCGAAGGCGAGTTGGAGGCGGGCGTTCTCGCGGCGGACGTCGAAGCGGTCGGGGTCGGGGAAGACGGCCGGGTCGCGGTTGGCGCCGGTGAGGGAGACGGTGACCAGGTCGCCCGCGCGGATCGTGGCGTCACCGAGGACGGTGTCGCGGGTGGCGTAGCGGTCCACGACGGCGGCACCGGGTTCGAGGCGCAGCGACTCCTCGATCGCGCCGTCCAGCAGGTTCATGTCGGCCTGGACGAGGGCGAGTTGGTCGGGGTGACGGAGGAGGTGCAGCAGCGCGTTGGTGATCATCGCCTCGGTGGTCTCGATGCCGCCGAACATCAACACGGCGGCGTTGGAGGCCACTTCGGGCACGGTGAGCTGTCCGGCGGCGGAGACGAGGAGTGAGGCCGCGGTCCGGTCGGCGACGGTGGCTTCGACGGAGGCGCGGAGTTCGGCGTAGGCCCGGGTGCCGGCGGCTCCTGCCTCGTGTCCCGCGGTGATGTCCGAGACCGACCGTACGATCGCGTCGTACCAGGTGAGGACCGTGTCCGGGGTGGTGCCGGTGAGGCCGAGCGCCTCGGTGACGACGGCGACCGCGAGCGGGCCCGCGAAGGCGCGGCGCAGTTCGCCGGTGCCGGCCGGGTGCAGCGCGGTGACGAGGCGGTCGGTCTCGCGCTCGATGAACGAGGCGAAGCCGTCGTGCACTTCGCGCGGGCGGAAGGGGGCGGTGAAGGGTTCGCGGTGGCGGGCGTGCTGTTCTCCGTCGAGGGAGAGCATGCTCGGGCCGACGACCTGGGCGGTGGAGAAGCGCGGGTCGTCCACGGTGTAGGTGGCCGCGTCCCGCATCACCCCCAGCGCGAGGTCGCGCCGGGTGACCAGCCAGCCGTTCAACTCGGGCAGCCAGGACACGGGTTCACTCTCCCGGAGCCGCGCCAGCCGCGCGTGCGGGTCCCGGGCGAGTTCGGCGAGCGTCGTCCCCGCGCCGAGCGGGAAGGAGGCGGCGGCGACGGTACTCATCGCGCTCCATGTCGGGGCAGGGGGAACTTGGCCATGAGCGAGGCTAACAATCGCGGTGGGGGCGGGGTGAGCGGGGTCGGGGCCGGGGCCGGGCTGACGCCGATCTCCGGCGGTCCGGTGCCGGCCGGGCCGGCGCCGAGGGCGCCGATCCGCGGGGTGTGGCCGGTGCTCCGGTGGGCGCGCGGTCAGGATCGGTGAGGGCAACAGATCGAATTCGCCCCGCGAGGGGCGTAGTTTGCGCCATCCTGAACGGCACGGGGCGGGGACCGACCATTGACGCGGGTCGGACTCAACTCCCCTGTTCCGCCTGCCCACTCCACGCGTCGTTCCGAAAGGGCACCGTCCCATGGCCACACCCCAGTCCGCCGGGAGGCCGCTCGCCGTGCACGAGCGCACCGGCCGGACGACGCACGACCGCCGTACGGCGACCGGCGGGTCCGGCGTCGTAGGACCGCGGACGACCGGCCACGGGCACACCGACCGCGCGGGGGCCGACGGCCTCCCCGGCAGGACCGCTGTCGGCGGACCCGGTCACCGCTCCGGCACCGGTCCGCACGCCTTCGTCGCCTGACCCGCGAGAAGCCCCCGGCACCCGCGCCGAGGGACCTTCGTCGTGAGCCGGCGACACCGCACCGCATCCAGCACCCCGACATCGACCCTTGAGTCACTCTTGATCACTTCATCAGACGCCGGGGGCCCGGCGATACCCGCGCCTCACCAGTCCGTCGCGTCCGCCCAGGTGACCCCGGCCACGTCCTGGCGCATTCTTGCTGTGTCACCCACCCGGTGCCACAGGGACGAGGTAGGGCCCCAATGACTGGGAGTGCCGAGCGCGAGAAGGGGACGCCCGGACGGCTCTCCGAGCTGCTCATCGACGCCTCGACGGAGGCGATCGACGCGGCCGGCGGCCACTCGGGAGGCGTCTACCTGCGGTCGAGCACGCCCGGACTGCTGCGCCTCGCCGTGCTGGCGGGGCTGCCGGGGCCGCTGTTCCGCCCCTGGGGCCGACTGCACGCCGACAGCAAGTTCCCCGTCGCCGACGCCTACCGCCTCGGCGTCCACGTGGTCCTGCCGAACGCCACGGAGTGCATGCGCCGCTACCCCCAGTTCGCCGCGAGCCTGCCCTTCCAGTTCGGGTCCCTGTACGTCCCGGTCATCAGCGGCTCCACGACCTACGGCGTGCTGACCGTGCTGCGCCCCTCCGCCCCGGACGCCACCGAGGTGCTGTCCGGCCTGGACCGGATGACCCGGCTGGCCGAGGAGCTGGGCGCGGCGCTGCGGGAGCTGGAGGACGAGCACAAGGACGAGGACGGGCCGTGCGTCGCCTGGGACGGCGAGGCCGTGTGCGTCCAGGCGACGGCCACCTACCGCCCCGAGGGCCGGATGGCGCGGTTCGTCTGGGACCCGGTGACGGCGGCCGTGACCGGGGACGGTGCCCTGCACGCGCTGCTGGGCGTGGAGCCCGCGACGGCGCTGGACAGCGCGCAGGCGATCGCGGACGTCGTGGCACCGGGCGACACCTACCAGGTCATGGCCGCGCTGCGGGCCACGGCCGCCGGAAAGCCGCCGCCGCTGCCCCTGCGGGTGCGGGCGGCGGACGGCTCGGTCCGGCTGCTGGACCTGTGGACACCCGCCACCGGCCCGGTGCCGCCCGGCGGCGGCCCTCCGGTCAGCGGCGTCGTCCTCGACCCGGGTGCCTCGTCGACGTACGACAGCGCGGCCGACCTGCTCCCGGACGGGGTGTTCCGCCTCGACCGGATGGGCCTGGTCACCTACGCCAATCCGCGCGCCGCCCAGCTGCTGGGCCGGGACCGGCGGGAGCTGCTGGGCCGCCCCCTGTGGGAGGGCGTGCCCTGGCTGAACCAGATCGGCTGCGAGGACCAGCTGCGCGGCGCCCTGCTGTCGCTGGAGCCGGTGCACTTCCACGTCCGGCGCCCCGACGACCCGGAGCAGCAGAAGGAACCGTACGAGGGCGACTGGCTGGCGATGGCCGTCCACCCGGGCCGGGACGGGCTGACCTGCACCGTCGCCCCGTCGAACCGCGTGACGGGGCCGCCGCTGCCACTGACGCCCGCGCACACCGACGGGAACGGCGAGACGGCGGCAGGAGTCACTTCGCTGGCCCCGCTGTACCGGCCGATCGTGCTCGCCATCGCGCTCACCGAGGCGGTCACCGCCCGACAGGTGTCGGCGGTCGTGATGAAGGAGCTGCTGCCCGCGTTCGGCGGCCGTCGCCTCGCGATCTACCTGCTCCAGGAGCGGCACCTGTACCTGGCCTGGGAGAACGGCTTCCCGCAGGGTTTCCTCACCCCCTTCGACGGCGTCGGCCTCGACACGAGACTCCCCGGCGTCGAGACCCTCACCAGCGGACGCCCGCTCTTCTTCGACTCCATGCAGCAGCTCGCGGAGGCCTACCCGGGCATCCCCCTGGACGCCGAGGAGGGCGCCCGCGCGTTCCTGCCGCTGATCGCGTCCGGCCGTCCGGTCGGCTCCTGCATCCTCGGCTTCGACCGCTCCCGCAGCTTCAGCACCGAGGAACGCGCGGTGCTCACCGCACTCGCCGGCCTGATCGCCCACGCGATGGAGAAGGCCCAGCGCTACGACTCGGAGGCCGCCCTCGCCCGCGGCCTCCAGCAGGCCCTCCTCCCCCGCCGGCTCTCCGCGCACCCGCAGGTGGAGACCGCGGGGCGCTATCTGCCGGGTACCCAGGGCATGGAGGTGGGCGGCGACTGGTACGACGTCGTCGAGGCGGGCGACGGTCTCGCCCTGGTCATCGGCGACGTCCAGGGACACGGCGTGCAGGCCGCCGCCACGATGGGCCAACTCCGCAGTGCGGTCCGGGCGTTCGCGCTCGGGGACCGCCCGCCGGACGAGGTGATGAGCGGCACGAACCATCTCCTGATCGACCTCGATCCGGGCCAGTTCGCGAGCTGCTGCTATCTCCGGCTGGACCCGGCGAGCGGGCTGGTCCGGGTCGCCCGGGCCGGGCATCCGCCGCCGCTGATCCGTACCCCGGACGGCCGCACCCGGGTCTGGGACATCCCCGGAGGCGTGGTCCTCGGGGTGGACCCGCACGCCCAGTACCCGGTCGCGGAGTTGCGGCTGGAGCCGGACACCATCCTCGCGCTCTACACCGACGGTCTCGTCGAGCGCCCCGGTGTCGACATCGACGACGGCATCGCCGCCCTGCGGGTCGCCCTCGCAAAAGCCGCCGGGCCCGCCGCACGGACCGGCGGACGGTCCCTGGCCGGTGTCGCCGACCGGCTCACCACGGCGGCCCGGCACGCGGCCGACCGCCCCGACGACATCGCGCTGCTGCTCGCCGCCCGGCGCGCCAAGCCCGGACGGCACCCGTGACCCGCGGCGGGCCACGGCCTGTCACCGCCTGTGACGCCCCTCGCCTCCTGAGGTCGGGCAGTGTAGACATGGGCACATGGTCCGCCTGACGGTTCGGCCAAGGGCCCGGCCGACCCCCCGCCCCGACGGTCTGCGCGCACAGCGCCCCTACGACCGTGCCCGCGGGGCGCGCCGACACCGGCGCGCCCCGCTGAGCGGGAGGCTGGGCAGCCGCAGCGTCGCCGGGCAGGTGTTCATGCTCCAGGTGGTGATCGTGCTGCTGCTGGTCGTGTCGGCCGTGGTGGCGCAGGTCCTCCAGGTGCGGCGCGACAGCACGCAGGAAGCCCGCAACCGGTCGGTGGCCGTGGCCGAGACCTTCGCCAACGCGCCGGGCACGGTCGCCGCCCTGCGCAGCCCTCACCCGACGGCGATTCTCCAGCCGCGCGCCGAGGCCGCCCGCAAGGCGTCCAAGGTGGACTTCATCGTGGTGCTGAACACCGACGGCATCCGCTACACCCATCCCAAGCCGGACCGCATCGGCAAGAAGTTCGTCGGGGACATCGCCCCCGCGCTGGCCGGGCACGTCGTCACCGAGGAACTCACCGGCACCATCGGACCGCTGGTGCAGGCCGTCGTTCCCGTCCGGGACCCCGCCGGCACGGTCGTGGGCCTGGTGTCGGCAGGGGTGACGAAGGCGAACGTCGGGGGCGCCGCCGACCAGCAGCTGCCGCTCCTGCTGACCGCGGCGGCAGCGGCACTGCTCCTCGCCACCGGCGGCACGGCCCTGGTCAGCAGACGCCTGCAACACCAGACGCACGGCCTGGGCCCGCACGAGATGACCCGGATGTACGAGCACCACGACGCGGTGCTGCACGCCGTGCGGGAGGGCGTGATCATCGTCGGCGGCGAGGGCCGGCTGCTGCTCGCCAACGACGAGGCGCGTCAGCTCCTCGACCTGCCCGAGAACGCCGAGGGACTGCTGATCGCCGACCTCGGACTCGACGCCGACATGACCGCGCTGCTGGCCTCCGCGCGGGTCGCGACGGACGAGGTGCACCGGGTCGGCGACCGGCTGCTCGCCGTCAACCAGCGCCCCACCGACCTCCAGGGCGGCCCGGCCGGCAGCGTCACCACCCTCCGCGACTCCACCGAACTGCGCGCCCTCTCCGGCCGCGCCGAGATCGCCCGCGAACGCCTCAACATGCTCTACGACGCCGGAGTGGGCATCGGCACCAGCCTGGACGTCACCCGCACCGCCGAGGAACTCGCCGAACTGGCCGTCCCCCGCTTCGCGGACTTCGTCACGGTCGACCTCTACGAGGCGGTCCTGAGCGGCGAGGAACCGCAGCCCGGCACCGAGTTGCGCCGCACGGCCTCCAGCGGGGTCCGGGACGACGTCCCGCTCTACCCCGTCGGCAAGCAGATCCAGTTCGTCGCCTCCTCCCCGCAGGCCCGCAGCCTCGACACCGGCGAGGCCGTCGTCGAACCCCGGCTCAGCGACGCCCCCGGCTGGCTCACCCAGGACCCCGAACGCACCGCGCAGGTCGTCGAGTACGGCATCCACTCGCTGATCACCGTGCCGCTGCGGGCCGGTGCCCTCATCCTCGGCGTGGTCAACTTCTGGCGCGCCGACAAGCCGGAGCCCTTCGACAGCGAAGAACTCGCCCTCGCCGAGGAGCTGGTCGCCCGCGCGGCCGTCTCCATCGACAACTCCCGCCGCTACACCCGCGAACACGGCATGGCGGTCACCCTCCAGCGCAGCCTGCTCCCCCGCCGTCTGCCCGAACAGACCGCGCTGGACGTCGCCTACCGCTATCTGCCGGCGAAGGCCGGGGTCGGCGGCGACTGGTTCGACGTCCTGCCCCTGTCCGGTGCCCGGGTCGCGCTGGTCGTCGGCGATGTGGTGGGCCACGGTCTGCACGCCGCGGCCACCATGGGGCGGCTGCGCACGGCGGTGCACAACTTCTCCGCGCTCGACCTTCCCTCGGACGAACTCCTGGGCCTGCTGGACGAATTGGTCGGCCGGATCGACCAGGACGAGACGACCGAGGACACTGTCGCCCCGGTCACCGGCGCGACCTGCCTGTACGCGATCTACGACCCGGTGACCCTGCGCTGCACCGTCGCCCGCGCCGGCCATCCGCCGCCCGCGCTCATCCGGCCGGACGGCACCGTCGAGTTCCCCGACGTCCCGGCAGGACCCCCGCTCGGCCTGGGCGGACTCCCTTTCGAGACGGCCGAGTTGGAGCTGGCCGAGGGCACCCGGCTGGTCCTGTACACGGACGGCCTGGTCGAGGACCGCGAGCGGGACATCGACGTCGGCCTGGAGATGCTGCGCACCGCGCTCACCCACTCCGGCGACTCCCCCGAGGACACCTGCCGGGCCGTCCTGGACTCGGAGTTGTCGGTACGGCCCAGCGACGACATCGCCCTGATCGTCGCCCGCACCCGCGCACTCGGAGCCGACCGCATCGCCGAATGGCGCGTCCCGTCCGACCCGGCGGCCGTCTCCGACATGCGCTCCTCGGTCACCCGTCAGCTCACCCACTGGGGCCTGGACGAGCTGACGTTCACCACCGAACTCATCCTCAGCGAACTGGTCACCAACGCCATCCGCTACGGCAACGACCCCGTCCGCGTACGCCTGTTGCGCGACCGCACCCTGATCTGCGAGGTCTACGACGGCAGTACGACCTCGCCGCATCTGCGGTACGCGGCGATGACGGACGAGGGCGGCCGGGGCCTGTTCCTGGTCGCCCAGCTGTCCGAGCGCTGGGGCACCCGGTACACCCCCGCGGGAAAGGTCATCTGGGCCGAACAGGCGCTGTGAGCAGCCCTGTTCACGGGAAACGCCCGCACCGGCCACCGAGCCGGTACGGGCGCCGCCCTACCCCCTACTCGTCGATCGCCGCCCCGAAGCGCGCGCCCTTCGGCGCGCCGCCGAGGTCCGCCGCGCCGTACAGCGAGGAGCCGTCGGCGAGCAGTCCGCCCGGACCGGCGGGGAGCAACCACACATAGCCGTCACCGGAGTTCTCGCCCGCCGCGGAGGCGACCAGTTCGGAGCGGCCGTCCGCGTCCGTGTCGGCCAGCCGGACCTGGGAGCCCCAGGCGTCGTCGGCC
Source organism: Streptomyces sp. NPDC096013 (assembly GCF_044763565.1). NCBI lineage: Bacteria > Bacillati > Actinomycetota > Actinomycetes > Kitasatosporales > Streptomycetaceae > Streptomyces > Streptomyces sp. NPDC096013. The sequence continues at coordinate 95,591 of NZ_JBIWGK010000001.1, forward strand.
TCGGCGGTGCCGGGGATGCCGGCGGTGTTCTGGTCGAAGGACTGGGCGCCGGTCGCGGTCACGCCGTCCCGCGAACCGCGCAACAGCCATACGGCGCCCGCGTCCCGGACGGTGCCGATGTCCTCGCCGGGCGCGCCGACGGCGATGTCCGCGTAGCCGTCGCCGTTGACGTCACCGACGGAGAGGTCGTTGCCCCAGGCGTCGCCGTGCTCCCCCGCGCCGGGCACGCCCGGGGAGTTCTGCGACCACCAGTCCGCGGGGCCGGTGGTGCCCGCCGAACTGCCGTAGTACACGGCGATCTTGCCGCCGTCGTCCCCCTCGGCCTGGTCGTCGGCGCTGCTGAGCTGGCCGACGACGAGGTCGTCGTAGCCGTCGCCGTTGATGTCGCCGGACGCGGTGCCGAGGCCGCCGTTCAGATCCTGACGGTACGTCAACTTCGTGTCGCCGCCCGCGTAGAGGGCCGACCAGCCCCGCTCGTAGCCGTCGTCGGGGCTGTAGCCCGAGATGACCAGGTCGGCGAAGCCGTTGCGGTCGTAGTCGCCGGTGGTGAGGTAGGCGGGCTGGATGCGGTGGCCGCCCGGCTGGGTGGTCGTGTTCAGGGTGCCCATCAGATGCAGGATGTCGGTGTGGAAGGCGAACAGCTGGGCGCCGTCGTTGTCGAGGACGGCCATCTCGTCGGCGTCGGTGGCGCCGGTGAAGCGGGCCGCCGCCAGGGCCTGTCCGAAGCGGGCGTCCGCGGTGGGCTTGGTGGAGGCGAAGGAGGTGTTCGCCTCGGCGCCCAGGCCGGCCTTAGAGCCGAAGAGGACGGTGACGCGCCCGGCGTTCTCGGCGCTGCCCTCGTCCTTGCCCGGGGCGCCGATGAGGGCGTCGTCGTAGCCGTCGCCGTTGACGTCACCGGTGGCGATGGCCTGGCCGAAGGAGTCGTAGGCCACCGAGGCGCCGGGGACGCCGGGGGTGGACTGGCTGATGACGGCGGTGTGGCCCTTGGGGACCGTGGTGTTGGTGGCGATGCCGTTCGGGGCGCCGTACTGGACGGTGACGTAGCCGGCGCCCTGCTTGCCGTCGACGGTGCCGTCCGGGGCGCCGATGAGGACGTCGTCGTAGCCGTCGCCGTTGAAGTCGCTGTTGCGGTCGACGGCGCTGGTTCCGCCGGGGACGCCCGCGTAGCTGGCCGGTGCGGCGACGATGCCGGCGCCGGCCAGGAGCAGGAAGGTCGCGGACGCGACGGCGGCGGAGACCTTCTTGCGTGAGCCGTTCTTCATGGTGTGTTCCCCCGTGTTTCATAAGTGGTGCGGTCAGGGGGTTCGACACGAGACACGGCGCGGGAGTTGTGGTGCCCGGGTGTGCTGTGACACCTCGGTGACGATTGTTGCGGGACCCGGACGGGCGCGGACCGGTCAGCCCAGGGCGCGGTCCAGGTTGAACGCGGCGCTGATCAGGGCGAGATGGGTGAACGCCTGGGGGAAATTGCCCTGTTCCTCGCCGGTGCGGCCGATCTCCTCGGCGTACAGGCCGAGATGGTTGGCGTAGGTGAGCATCTTCTCGAAGGCGAGACGAGCCTCGTCGACGCGGCCGGCGCGGACCATGGCCTCGACGTACCAGAAGGAGCAGATCGAGAACGTGCCCTCGTCGCCGCGCAGGCCGTCGGGGCTGGCCTGCGGGTTGTAGCGGTAGACGAGGGAGTCGGAGACCAGTTCCTCGGTCAACGCGTCCAGCGTGGACAGCCACTTGGGGTCGGTGGGGGCGATGAACTTCGCCAGCGGCATCATCAGCAGGGCGGCGTCGAGGACGTCGCTGCCCTCGTACTGGACGAAGGCCTGGCGCTTGACCGACCAGCCGCGGTCCATGATGCGGCGGTAGATGGTGTCGCGGCACTTCAGCCAGTGCGGAAGGTCGGCGGGCAGGCCGCGGCGGTTGGCGAGGCGGATCGCCCGCTCGATCGCGACCCAGCACATCAGGCGTGAGTAGAGGAAGTTCTTGCGGCCGCCGCGGGTCTCCCAGACGCCCTCGTCGGGCTGGTCCCAGTTCGCGCAGACCCAGTCGACGAGGGCGCACACGTCGTCCCACTGGGCGCTGGAGATGGGCTGGGCCCACTTGTCGTAGAGGTAGATGGAGTCGATCAGGGCGCCGTAGATGTCGAGTTGGAGCTGATCGGCCGCCGCGTTCCCGACCCGGACCGGAGCGGATTTCTGGTGGCCCTCCAGGTGCGGGAGTTCGCGTTCGGTGAGTTCGGTGCGGCCGTCGATGCCGTACATGATCTGGAGCGGGCCCGACGGGTTGCCGTCACCGGGGCTGATGTAGCGGGTCACGAACTTCATGAACGCCTCGGCCTCACCGGTGAAGCCGAGGCGGAGCAGCGCGTAGACGCAGAAGGCGGCGTCGCGGATCCAGACGTAGCGGTAGTCCCAGTTGCGCTCGCCGCCGAGCTGTTCGGGGAGGCTGGTGGTGGGGGCGGCGACGATCGCGCCGGTCGGGGCGTACGTCAGCAGCTTGAGGGTGAGAGCGGAGCGGTGGACCATCTCGCGCCAGCGGCCCCGGTAGCGGGACTGGGAGATCCAGCGCCGCCAGTAGGCGACCGTCGCCGCGAACTCGTCCTCGGCCTCCTGGCGGGCGCAGGGGCGGGAGGTCACCTCCCCGTCGACCTGGTCGAGGGCGAACACCTCGGACTCGCCCTCGTCGAGCTTGAAGTCGGCCCACACGTCGACGTCGTCGCACTCCAGGGGCACGGTCGCGGTAAGCGCGAGGGACTTGTCGGCGGACTCGAAGAGCGCGACACCGGCGACCATCCGCGCGGTGTGCGGGCTGGCGCCGTAGTCGAACCTCGGGGCGACCCGCGTCCGAAACGGCACCGAGCCGCGCACGCACACCACACGCCGGATCAGCCGGTGCCGGGCGGACTCGTCCGCCTCCCCCGTCACCGGCATGAAGTCCTGGACCTCGCCGACGCCGTCCTCGGTGAAAAAGCGAGTGATCAGGACGTTGGTGTCGGGGAAGTAGAACTGTTTGGTACGGGCCGGGACGGAGGCCGCCAGCTCGAAGGAGCCGCCGCGCTCGGCGTCGAGGATCGCGGCGAAGACGCTGGGGGCGTCGAAGGACGGGCAGCAGTACCAGTCGATCGTGCCGTTCGTCCCCACCAGCGCCACGCTCCGCAGATCACCGATCAGTCCGTGCTCGGCGATGGGCAGATATCCGGGTCCGGTGGGGGTGTCCTGCTGGGGCGGGGTCTCGACCATCGCGGCAGCCTCCCTGGTTCCGGCCCGCGCGGGCCGGTTCCAGCTTAGGTTCAGGTTGTCGATCGGCCACTCTTCCGGATGCGCGCCGGGATCGGGCGGGGAATCGTGGGAGTGGGACCCACGGCACTCGGACGATGCCGGTGAGCCGCCCGGTCCTGTGAGGCTCCGGTCCTGAGGAGGAGGCCCCCATGTCGATGTCAGAGTCGGACGCGTCCGTCCCGCCCGAGGATCGCGCCACCCCGGACGACCTGCTGCACACCCGTACCGGAACCGAGGTGGCGCCGGAGGACCTGGTGCTGGCGGCCGGGCGGGACGTGACGCCGGAGAATCTGGAGTGGGCCCGGCGGAAGATCGCGGCGGAGGGGGCGGCCGCACTCGACAAACTGCTGCCTTAGGCGTCCTGTCGACACCTGGTTACCCGTTCACCCTTTCGGAGACGGCACCCCGGCTGACAGACTCCGGAGGTGCCCGACTTCGACATGCTTGTCATCGGTTCAGGACCGGGTGGCCAGAAGGCCGCCATCGCCGCGGCCAAGCTCGGCCGCCGGGTCGCCGTCGTCGACCGCCCCGACATGGTCGGCGGGGTCTCCATCCACACGGGGACCATCCCGTCCAAGACGCTGCGCGAGGCGGTGCTGTATCTCACCGGCCTCACCCAGCGCGATCTGTACGGCCAGAGCTACCGCCTCAAGGACGACATCACCGTCGGCGACCTCACCGCGCGCACGCAGCACGTGGTCAGCCGTGAAGTCGACGTCATCCGCAACCAGTTGTCCCGCAACCAGGTCTCCCTGTTCGCCGGCACGGGCCGCTTCGTCGACCCGCACACCGTCGCGCTGACCGAAGTCACCGGCCACGAGAGGCTGTTGACCGCGGAGCACATCGTCATCGCCACCGGCACCCGCCCCGCGCGCCCGGACACCGTCGAGTTCGACGGCCGCACCATCATGGACTCGGACAACGTCCTGGACCTGCCCAAGGTCCCGCGGTCCATGGTCATCGTCGGCGCGGGCGTGATCGGCATGGAGTACGCCTCGATGTTCGCGGCGCTCGGCAGCAAGATCACCGTGGTGGAGAAGCGCGCCGGGATGCTCGACTTCTGCGACCTGGAGGTCATCGAGTCGCTCAAATACCACCTGCGGGACCTCGCCGTCACCTTCCGCTTCGGCGAGACCGTGGCCGCCGTCGAGCGGCACGCCAACGGCACGCTGACCGTGCTGGAGAGCGGCAAGAAGATCCCGGCCGACGCGGTGATGTACTCTGCGGGCCGGCAGGGTCTCACCGACGAACTCGACCTGGACAAGGCCGGGTTGTCCGCCGACCGGCGCGGCCGGATCGACGTCGACGAGAACTTCCGTACCGCCGTGCCGCACATCTACGCCGTCGGCGACGTCATCGGCTTCCCGGCCCTCGCGGCGACCTCGATGGAACAGGGCCGTACGGCGGCGTACCACGCCTGCGGTGAGCCGGTGCACCGGATCGACGACCGGCAGCCGATCGGGATCTACACCATCCCGGAGATCAGTTTCATCGGGAAGACGGAGGACCAACTCACCGAGGAGTGCGTGCCGTTCGAGGTGGGGATCTCCCGCTACCGCGAACTCGCGCGCGGCCAGATCATCGGCGACTCGCACGGCATGCTCAAGCTGCTGGTCTCCCCCACGGACCGGACCCTGCTCGGCGTGCACTGCTTCGGCACCGGCGCGACGGAACTCATTCACATCGGCCAGTCGGTGATGGGCTGCGGCGGCACGGTCGACTATCTCGTGGACGCGGTCTTCAACTACCCGACTCTCGCTGAGTCTTACAAGGTCGCCGCCCTCGACGCGACGAACAAACTGCGGCAGATCGACCGACTCGGCGACTGACCGTTCACAGGAGATTACCGGCTGGTCAATCTTGAAAGGTCAAGAGGTACGGCTATCATCACACCCACACACGGTGTGACCGTCCGCCGACGCAGCGGTTGAAACGGGTATCCACCCCTTCCCTCGTGTTGTTCCGACCGGTCGCCGACCCGAGGCCATCCCTCTCCGGGTCCGGGGCCGGTCCGCTCAATCCCCCACGTCATGCACGACGGAAAGCAGCGCATCCATGAGCAACATCAGGGGCAGAGGGTTGCAGGCCAATGCCCTCGGTACGTTCGACACCGTGGTGATGGCCGTGGCGGGCAGCGCCCCGGCGTACTCGCTGGCCGCGACCACCGCGGTCCTGGTCGGCGCGGTCGGCCTGGCCAGTCCGGCGGCCCTCCTCTACTGCGCGATACCGATGCTGGGCATCGCGCTCGCCTTCAGCTATCTCGGCCGTATCGACGTGAACGCGGGGGCGAGTTACTCCTGGGTGGGCCGCACCCTGCACCCCTTTCTCGGCTTCATCAGCGGCTGGGCCCTGGTGGTCTCCGCGACCATCTTCATGGTCGCCGGGTCACTGCCCGCCGGATCGATGACGCTGTCCCTCTTCGATCAAAGTCTCGCGGACGACACGGCGTTGTCGACGGTGGTCGGTGCCGGCTGGTTCATCCTCATGCTGCTGGTGGTGCTCGGCGGGGCCCGGCTCACGGTCCGCGCCCAACTCCTCATGTCCGGCGTGGAGTTGGGAATCCTGGCACTGTTCGCCGTGCTCGCCCTCGCGCACCACGACAACGCCCGTGCCTTCGACTGGTCCTGGCTGGGCTTCAGTCACTTCGACGGAGTGTCCGGCTTCGCGTCCGGCGCGCTCATCGCCGCGTTCTACTACTGGGGCTGGGACGTCACCAGCAACCTCAGCGAGGAGACCCGCAACAGCCGTCGTACGACCGGACTCGCGGGCCTGATCGGCGTCGGCATCGTGTTCCTGCTCTTCGAGGTGTTCACCATCGCGGTGAACATCATCCTGACCTCGCGGCAGATCGAGAGCAACAACGCCAATGTGCTGGCCGTGCTCGGCGACGAGGTCTGGCCCGGGTGGGGCGGCAAGCTGCTGATCGTGTCGGTGATGCTGTCGACCATCGCCACCCTGGAGACGACCCTGATCCAGGTCACGCGCTCGCTGTTCGCGATGGGCCGGGACCGCACGATGCCGGCCGCGCTCGGCCGGGTGCACCGCACGTGGAACACGCCCTGGGTGGCGATCACCGTGGTCGGTGGGGTGGCGCTGGCGATGTTCATCGCGTCCAACGCGCTCGGTTCGGTGGGCGAGATCCTCCGCGACGCGATCTCGGCGATCGGTCTGCAGATCGCCGTGTACTACGGCCTGGCGGGTCTCGCAGTCGTCGTCGCCTACCGCAGGATGCTGTTCAGGTCCGCGGCGAACTTCCTCTTCGGCGGGCTCTGGCCGCTGTTCGGCGCGCTGTTCATGTTCTGGATCTTCGTCGAGTCGCTGGGCGACCTGAGCGACGCGGCAATCGCCATCGGCATCGGCGGCCTGGCCGTGGGGCTGATCCCGATGCTCTGGTACTGGAGGCAGGGCAGCGACTACTACCGGCCCTCGCGCCTCGACGCGACGCACACCGTCGAGACGGACTACGTCCCCGACGACTTCGTGCCCGAACAGTCCCGGGTCCATCAGGGTCTCCCGACCGATTTCTGAGGGGCACCCGATGGCGCGAGACCGTTTCACCCCCGACTTCGACCCCGACTGCGGGGACGCGCCCCTCAGTTCGACCCGCCACGACATCGTCATCGGCCGCTGGCAGGGCCTGCGGGACCTGCTGCGCACCACCGGCGCGCACTGGCTCGGCCGGGGCCACCGGGTGCGGACGCTCGCCCAGGCCTGCGCGAGCAGTTCGACTGTCGAGTCATGGCTCGCCGCCGAACCGCACAGCGCCGACGCGCTCACCCTGCGGGCGGCGACGGAGACGGCGCGGGCGTTCAACGTGGCCATCGCGGCGGGCCGGGGCGTGCCGATCGACCGGAACCGTATCGACTCCGCCGTGATGGCCTGCCTCCAGGCGGCGGAGTCGTACCCGGACGACCCCACCCCCTGGATCTCCCTGATCTCCGTCGCCCGCCTCTATCCGTCGGGCGTGCGACGCCAGGAACTCGCCCGCTGGTGGGACGAGTTGCACCGGCGCGACCCGTACAGCGTCGAGGGCCATCTCCAGGTCCTCCACTACTACTCGTCCCGCTGGCACGGCAGCCACGGCCTGATGTACGACTTCGCCCGCGACGCGGCGGGCGTCGCACCGCCCGGCTGCGCCCTGCCGGTCCTGGTGCAGTACGCGCGCGTCGAGGAGTACCGCTACGCCCTCGACGCCGCGAAGGGCCGGCAGGCGGCGGTCGGTCTCGGCCAGCACTGGACCCACGACGGCGCCGTCAGCGACGTCCGCCGCACCTGGCAACGCTGGATCGCCGCCCGCGAGGACGGCCCCGTCCCACCCGGCGAACTCCGCGACCTCAACTACCTCGCCCACGCGGCATGTCACGCGGGCACGGCGGACATCGCGGCGACGGTGCTGGGGATGATGGGGCGGCGGGCGACGCCCACTCCGTGGTCGTACACGGGGGATGCGGAGAAGCAGATCGTGAAGTGGCGGAAGGACCTCGGGGTGCGGGCCTGACGGACCCTATTCGGCGGGCTGTTCCGCCGGTTGGGCCAGGCTCGCCGTCCACTTGGCCTCGATGCGGCCGAACTTCCAGACCAGGAGGGCGACGATCCAGGTCACGAAGAAGAGGCCGACGATGACGAAGCCGATGATGTTGAGGTCGAGGCCCGCGACCCAGTCCCAGAAGAAGCCGTGGAGATCGAGCTTCTCCGCGAACAGGCCCAGGAGTTCGACCGTGCCGATGATCAGGGCGACCGCGACGGACAGGCCGGTGATCGTGAGGTTGTAGTAGACCTTGCGGACCGGCTTGGAGAAGGCCCAGCCGTAGGCGAAGTTCATGAACGTGCCGTCGATCGTGTCGAGCAGCGACATACCGGCGGCGAACAGGACCGGCAGGCACAGGATCGCGTACCAGGGCAGCCCGGACGCGGCGCCCGACCCTGCCAGCACCAGCAGCGCGATCTCCGTCGCCGTGTCGAAGCCGAGGCCGAACAGCAGGCCCAGCGGGTACATCTGCCAGGACTTGGTGATCGACTTCATGAAGCGGCCGAGGATGCGGTTCATGAAGCCGCGGTTGTTGAGCTGTTCCTCCAGGGCGGCCTCGTCGTAGTGCCCGGAGCGCATCTCGCGGAACACCTTCCAGATCCCGGCCAGGATGACGAGGTTGATGCCGGCGATGACGTAGAGGAAGGTGCCCGAGACGGTCGTACCGATGAGGCCGGTGACGTCGTGGAGCTTCGAGTTGTCGTCGCGGACCGGGTTGGCAAGGGCCTTGACGCCGAGGGAGAGCAGGAGGGTCAGGCCGAAGACGACGCTGGAGTGGCCGAGCGAGAACCAGAAGCCGACCGACAGCGGACGCTTGCCCTCGCTCATCAGCTTGCGGGTCGTGTTGTCGATCGCCGCGATGTGGTCCGCGTCGAAGGCGTGCCGCATGCCGAGCGTGTACGCGGTCACCCCCATGCCGATGCCGAAGGACTTCTCGCCGACGCTGTAGTGCCCCGGCGCGACGATCCACACGAGCGTGAACCAGCCGATCACGTGCAGCCCCAGCACGAACGCGGCCATCCCGCCGACCCGGGTCCACTCCTGCCGCGTCATGGACGTACGGACGCGGTACCAGAGCGAGGGCTTCGCACCGGCTGTGGCGGGGAGGGTCGGCGTGGATTCGGGGGCGGCCGTCATCGGGGAGGGTCTTCCTTCGGGTACGGGTATGGCTGCGCGGTTGCTGTGAGCAACCTTGTGCCATCCTCCCGTACCTGCAACCCGTTCGCAGTAACGGTCGGTAAAGTCCACGGCAGGTCTTGCCCAAAGGAGGGGAAAGTGACTGGTCAGACCGCCATCATTCCCCGTCCGAGCCAGTCCTTGGCGTCCCTCGCACCCGGCAGCGCGTAGAAGTAGCCGCCGCCCGTCGGGGAGATGTAGTCGACGAGCGGCTCGTCGATCAGCCTCGTCTGGGTCGCCTCGAACTGCCGGCGTACGTCCTGCTGGTAGCAGCAGAAGACCAGGCCCATGTCGAGGTTGCCCACGGCGTCGATGCCCCGGTCGTAGTTGTAGCCGCGGCGCAGGATGCGCGAGGAGTCCGTGGCGGCGGTGCGCGGGTTGGCGAGGCGGATGTGGGCGTCGAGCGGGATCGCCGTGCCCTTGGGGTCCTTGGCGTAGTGCGGGATGTCGGTCTCCTTGGCACCGTCCAGCGGCGCTCCGGTGTCCTTGCGGCGGCCGAACATCAGCTCCTGCTCGGTCAGCGAGACCCGGTCCCAGAACTCGACGAGCATGCGGATGATCCGTATCACCTGGTAGCTGCCGCCGCTCGCCCAGGCGGGCTCACCCTGACCGTCGCCGACCCAGATCAGCCGGTCGGTCTCACGGGTGGACTTCACGTCCGGGTTGGCTATGCCGTCCTTGAAGCCGAGCAGGTTGCGCTGGGCGCCGGTGGGACGCGGGGTGTTCTGGAAGCCGTCGATGCGCCACTTGATCTGCATGCCGCCCCGGGTGTGCCGGGTGAGGTCGCGCAGCGCGTGCAGCACCGTGTCCTGGCGTGCGCCGCACACCTGGAGCGACAGGTCGCCGTGGCACTCGGCGGCGCGCAGGTTGTCGTTGGGGAACGTCTTCATCGGCGTCAGCCGGCTCGGCTTCGCCTTCGCCAGTCCGTAGCGGTCGTCGAAGAGGGACGCGCCCACGCCGACGGTGACCGTGAGGGCGTCGGCGGGTACGTCCGGTCCGAGGATGCCGTTGTCGGCGGGCGGCGCGCCGACGCCGAGGTCGGCGGGGGTGCCGCCGGAGGTGAGGAGGCGGGCCCGTTCGGTGATCGTGCGCAGCAGGTCGGTCAGTTCGGCCCGGTTGTCGGCGATGACGTCGAGGGAGACGAAGGTCGCGGCGGCCGGGGCGGGGGTGAGGATGCCGGCCTGGTGGGTGCCGTGGAAGGGGATCCTGCCGGCGTCCGTCGTGTCCGCCGCCTGCGCCTGCGCGCTGCCACCGGTCTCGGCGAGCGCGAACGCCCCGCCCGCCAGCACCGCCCCGGCGGCCCCGGCACCGAGCGCCGTCCGGACGAAGGAACGACGACCGGCTCCGGCGGGACAGCGAGGAGTTTCGGCGGACGGCATCGGAGGGGTCCTTTCCATGCGGTTGTTCTGGGTGGGGCGGTTGCTGTGGAGGCCGGGGGTGCTGTCGGCGCCCCGCGTGTCATCGGTGGCGCGCGCGTGGTCGGCGCCCCGCGTGTTCTCGCCGCTCATCAGGCCGACTTCCTGATCTCCAGGAGGTCCGGTACGGGTGCCAGCGCCTCCAGCAACTGCCCGGTCGCGCCGTCGAGTCGGGCCTTCGCCGTGCCGTCCAGCTGCTCGACCGGCGTCCAACTCCCGCCCTGGTGCGCCGAGTCGAGCAGCTTCTGCAACCGGGCGATGTCCGCGTCGACGCCGGGGAGCAGTTGCGGGGACTCCTTGGTCAGGAGCGGCTTGAGCACGGTGAGCAGCTCGCGGGTGCCCGCGAGGTTGCTGTCGACGGTCGCGAGGTTGGTGCCGCTGCCCTCGTCGGTGTCGCCGGTCAGCTCGAACTGGAGGGCGTTCTCCAGGATTTCGTGGGCCCGCAGGGGCAGGTCACCGGGGTCGAAGTCCTGGGTGGGGAACGCCTTGCGCAACCCCACGACAGCGGCGGCGAGTTGCCGCGCGGGCGCCTTCAACTCGCCCGCGGACTGCCCGTGCCACAGGCCGTACTCGATGCGGTGGAACCCGGCGAAGTCCTTGTCCTGGACTCCCCCGGCCAGCCCATCGGCCCGGCCGTTGATCCGCTGGTCGAAGTCCTCGAAGGTGCCGTAGGCCGCGCCGAGGGAGGAGTAGGTGCGGTGCGCGGTGAGCCAGTCGGTGCGTGCCGTGGCGAGGTGGTTGCCGGAGATGTCGTCGCTGAGCCGGCGGGTCTGGGTGACGAGCGTGGCGAGGCCCTGGTCGACGTACGCCTTGTAGGCCTTGAGGGGTGCGGCGAGGTCGTTCTCGGAGACGGGGACGACCGCCTTCACCGCGCCTCCCCCGCCGCTGACGTGGACCGTGGCGGAGGTGACGGCCTTCGCGCCGGTGGGCACGCAGCGCCAGGCGTACGAGCCGCCCACGACGGTGGCGACGAGGTCCCGGGTGGTGCCGGGAGCGAGGCCCTCGACCTCGCCGTAGACCGCGCTGGTCGCCGGGTCGATGAGGTAGACCTCGGCGGTCTTGTCGCCGGTGTTGTGCATCTGGAAGGTCTGGCGCCCGGTGTCGGGCGCGGTGAAGCCCTTGCCGCACTCGCTCTCGGAGACGGCCACCGTCTCCCCACCCGCGGGTTTGGGGCGGGAGACGGCTACGACGAGACCGGCCACGACGGCGGGTACGGCGACCACGGCGACCGGGAGCAGCCAGACGGGACGGCGGCGCGGGGCCGGGGCGGGTTCGCGCGCCTCGGGGGCCGCGGGCTCGGCCGGCTTGGTCTTCACCCCGCGCACGAACAGGGGCATCACGACGGCGAGGTAGCCGAGGTAGCCCACCACCTGGAGCCAGGTCATCGTGGGCATCAGGTTGAGGACGCCCTGGATGAGGGTGCTGTACCAGGAGCCCGCGTCGACGCTGCCGCTGAGGTCGAAGGCGTAGGCGGTCCGGCCGGGGAGGATGCCGCCTTCCTGGAGGTCGCGCAGGCCGTAGCCGAGGACGCCGGCCGCGATGACGATGAGGACGGCGCCGGTGGTGGTGAAGAACTTCGTGAGGTTGATCCTCAGGACCCGGCGGTACAGGCCCCAGCACAGGGCCGCCGCGAGGACGAGACCGACGGCGGCGCCGGTCAGGGGGCCGGAGGACTCGCCGGCCGCGCGGGCGGTGGTCCACAGGAACAGGGCCGTCTCCAGGCCCTCGCGGCCCACCGCGAGGAACGAGGTGAGCATCAGCATGCCCGCGCCCATGGTGAGCGCGCCGGTCACCTTCGCCTTGATCTCACCGGAGAAGGTGCGGGCCGAGCGGCGCATCCAGAAGACCATCGCGGTGACGAACGCGACGGCGATCACGCTGAGGAAGCCGCCGAAGGCCTCCTGGGCGGTGGCGGAGAGGTTCGCCGCGGTGAAGGTGAGGACGGCGCCGAAGCTCATCGCCAGGGCGATCGCGGCGAGGACGCCCGTCCACACCTGAGGGAGGCGGGACTTGGCCTCGGCGCGGACGAGGGTGGCGATCAGGATCGAGACGATGAGTCCCGCCTCAAGTCCCTCCCGCAGCCCGATCAGAAAACTCGGAAACGCGTCGTCCCACATCGGGTGCGGCCCCTCCTGGTTAGTGCAGGCAAACCTTACTTCGCGGACCATCATGACTACATGCGTGTAGTCGATCAGTCATGAAGTGGCAACGAGCGGGCAAAACCGCGGAACTCTCCCCTCGCGTTCATCGTCTACAGTTGAGTAGACCGTCTACAGATTTGTAGTCACACCGGCGAAGGGGTTCACGACGATGACCACACTCTTGGACCCGGCGCCCCCGCTCGCCACAGCCGCGGCGGGCGCGCTCGGTGGGGAGGTGTGCGGATGATCCTCGTCGCCTTCCAGGGGTCGTCGATCGACGGCGAGGCCTACACGGACGTGGTCGACTCCGCCCACCACGCGCCCGGTTGGCTGGACAGCGCGGTGTCGGCGTGGTCGACGTACGGGCTCGCGCTGTTCGCCGTGCTGATGGTCGTGGGCTGGTGGCGGGCGCGCCGGGTCGGCGCGGAGGCGGCCGTGACCGCGTTGGCCGTGCCGGTGGTCGTGGTCACCGCGTACGGCATCGACTCGCTGCTCAAGTCGACGGTGCGAGAGAGCAGGCCCTGCCAGAGTCTGCGCGTGGCGACGCTGGAGGCGTGCCCGGCGCCGGGCGACTGGTCCTTCCCCAGCAACCACGCGACGATCGCCGCCGCGGCGGCGGTCGCCCTGTTCTTCGTCTCCCGCCGCCTCGGCGCGATCGCCGCCGTGGCCGCGCTCGCGATGGCGCTCTCCCGGGTCTGGGTCGGGGTCCACTATCCGCACGACGTCGTCGCGGGCGTGGCGGTCGGCGCGCTCCTGGGGTTCGGCGCGATGGCGCTGCTCGGGCGGCGGCCGGAATCCCTGGCCCGGCGGCTCACGGCCGGCCGGCTTCGACCCCTGCTGGTGTCATGAAACGCAAGGACATCTCCGAGCTGGCGGGCAGCGTGGGCCTGGGCGCCTGGACCGCGTTCGGCGTGCTGGCCATGGTCGTGATCGGCCACGACGGCGCCCCGCTGTTCGGGGACGAGGACGCCCTGTCCTGGTCCGTCGCCCACCGCCCGGGCATCGCGCCGGCGCTCGCCCGGGGCCTGACCGCCACCGGCTCGGGCGTCATCCCGTACGCGCTGGTGATCCTCGCCGCCCTCCTCACCGGCCGCACCGCACGCCAGCGCCTCCTCGCCGCGACCCTGGCCCTGACCTGCCTCGCCGGCGGCCAGGGCCTGCGCTACGGCCTGATGTCCCTGATCGCGCGCCCGCGCCCGGCGCTGAGCAACTGGGCTGGGAACGCCTCGGGCTGGTCCTTCCCCTCAGGCCACACCACCACAGCGGCGCTCACCGCCGGGCTGGTGATCCTCGCGATATGCGTGCGCTCCCCGCACGGGAGAACCCCGCTCTGCCTGGCCGTCGGCTGCTGGGGCCTGCTGGTCGGGCTGACCCGGGTGTATCTGGGCGTGCACTGGTTCACGGACGTCATCGGCGGCTGGCTGTTCGCCGTCGGCTGGCTCGGGGTGTGCCTGTGCGCGGCGGCCTGGTGGGTGCCGACGCGCCTGATATCCGAGGGGGCCGAACTGCCCGGGGAACGCGCCCACTTGTAGCCGCGCTCAGCCGAGGACGGCGGCCGGCGACGGGTGCCTGACGGCTGTCGGTCGGAGCCGCACCGCACGGCGCCCGGGACGCCGAGTAGCGGTACCGGATCGTCGCCTTCCTCGGGGTGGGCCTGCCTGCCGCCGCGCTCCGGCTCGGCGCCCTCGACCCGCTCGTCCCGCTCCACCTCGTGGCCGGCGCCCACCACGACGCGGTCATGCCGAGCGGAGGGGAGATTTCCGTGTGGTCCCGGCCGGGTGATCGTCGCCCCGCTGGAGAGCGACGGCCGGCGGGCCAACGAGGTCTCGGCCGCCCTCCTCGCCGGCTACGGCCCCTTCACCTGGAGCGCGACGGCCCGCACGTCCCTGGAGCACGCGATCATCTGCGAGGCCGTAGCGGACCTGATCATAAACACCCCGGCCATCAACACCCTGGCCTTCTACCCCGGCCCCGCCGCCTCCGCATCCGCCAGCGCCGCGCCGCTCAGGGCGCGACGGTCGGACCGTCCGGGTGGCTGCTGCGGTGGTCGACCATCTCCCGGGTCAGTGCCTCGGTCTCCGACTCCGGGAGCCGCTCGAAACCGTCCTCGGTGATCACCGAGACGATGGGAAAGATACGGCGGTTGATGTCGGGGCCGCCGGTGGCCGAGTCGTCGTCGGCCGCGTCGTACAGCGCCTGAAGCGCGGTCAGGGCCGCGTCGCGCCGGGTCATGCCCGGGTGGAACAGCTTCTTCAGGGCGCCCCTGGCGTACGGGGAACCGGAGCCCTCGGCGTGGAAGTCCGGCTTCTCGTAGGTGCCGCCGACGACGTCGAAGGTGAAGATGCGGCCCTTGGCGCCCTCGGGTGCCGCGGGGTCGTAGCCGACCAGGAGCGGTACGACGGCGAGGCCCTGCATGGCCTGGCCGAGGTTCTGGCGGAGCAGGCCCGCCAGGCGGGTGGCCTTCGCGTTGAGGGTCATCGGGATGCCCTCGATCTTCTCGAAGTGCGTCAGCTCGACCTGGTACAGCTTCACCATGTCGACGGCCAGCCCGACCGTGCCGGCGAAGGCGACCGCGGTGTGGTCGTCCGCCGGGTGCACCTTCTCCAGGTCGCGCTGTGCGATGACGTTGCCCATGGTGGCCCTGCGGTCGCCGGCGATCAGTACGCCGTCGCGGTAGGTGAGCGCCAACACCGTGGTGCCGTGCGGGAATCGGTCGGCTCCGGCGCGGACACCGTCCGGGAAGGGGCGGCGGGTGGGCAGTACCGCGGGCCGGTGCGCGGCCAGGAACTCGGTGAAGGACGAGGTGCCGGGGGTGAAGAACTCGTCCGGCAGTCGGCCGCTGCTGTCGTTCTCCGCCATGCGACTCCCCCTCGTCCGTGGACAGATATCGGAGTCCTACCTGAACCCGTCGCGGGGGAAACGCGGTCGAGGTCAGAGCGACTTGCGCCGGACCAGCATCCCGAGCACCAGCAGGCCCGGGACCAGCGGCAGCCACACGGTCAGCAGCCGGTACCCGATGACGACGGAAGCCGCGGCGGACGCCGTGGTCCCCGACTCGGTGAGCGCGAAGACCAGGGCGGCGTCGAGCGACCCGATGCCGCCCGGCGTGGGCAACAGGGCCGCGGCGCTGCTGGCGGCGAGGTACAGGAGGGCCACCCGGGCCGGGGACAGCGGGAGTTCGACGGCCTGCGTGACACAGATCAGCACCAGGGAGTGCAGCGCGGCGAAGGCCAGCGAGCCGCCCCACAGGGCGACCGCCCGGTGCGGCCGGGCGTGCACGGCCCGGATGTCGGCCAGGACGGTGCCGAGCGCGCGCCGGCACCGGGGCCACAGCGGGCAGTTGAGCAGCACGGTCACGAGCACGACGACCGCGAGGACTACGCCCACCACGCCCAGGGAGACGGGCGGGAGGCGCAGCACACCGGGACAGACCGCGGCGAGAACGCCGATGAGCACGATCCGGACCACCACACCGGCGGTCGCCTTGACGGCGAGGGCGCTGGCCGAGCGGCCGACCGGCAGGCCGCAGCGCATGAGGAACCGCAGGTTGACGGCACCGGCGCCGAGCCCTGCGGGAAGTACGTGGTTGGCGGCCGACGCGGCGAGCTGCGCGGCCACCAGCCGTCCCCCGGGCAGCCGTTGGGGCACCGCGCCCTGCTGGGCCAGCGCCGACGACACCCACGTCCCGAGCGCGGCGGTCGCCGCCACCAGCATCCACCCCTGGTCGGCACCGGCCAGCCGCCCGGCCCCGCTCGCGAGCACGGGCCAGTGCTGCCGCACCAGGAAGACTACGGTCACGAGGACGACCAGCGTCAGCGCGGCCTGCCAGTAGGCACGCTTGCGGGTGGGCGTGGGAGTGAGAGCGGGCGGGGCCGTCATGCGCGACCGCCGTTCGCCGTGGCGGGGGCGATGCCGTAGCAGCGGCTGAGGTGCCCGTGCGTGCGCGCCGGGGCGGTGGCGGACCCTGCCGTCATCCGCGATCACCACCCTCCGTGCCCGGGGCGACGCGGAGGTCCAGGCCGCCGTAGCGGTGGGCGGGCCAGTCGTGCGCGTAGGCGGGCGGGCGGCTGCCGGCCGGCGAGATGTCGGCGACGGGCATGCGGTGGGCCGTGCGGTCGAGGGCTGTCCGGGACGTGTTGCCGTTGTGACCGCCGAGGGCGGCGGAGGCGCAGCCCGTGTAGTAGGCGATCGGGATGGCGTCCTGGCCGGTGAGCAGGCAGGGTCTGCTGACGCCGAGGCGGTGGAGCTCGGCGGCGGTGCGGGACCAGTCGCGGTGCTGGGCGGTCGTACGGCTCACCGTGCGTTCCAGGACGGCGAGTTGGACCGCCAGATGCCCGGCGAGGCCCACCGCGAGCAGGGCCACGGCGACCCGCCGCCATGCCCCGGTCGGCACGGTGACCAGGTGGATCAGGGCGTCGGCGACGGGGATCGCCACCAGCGCGTAGGCGGGCAGGAGGAAGCGCGGAGCCGCGTAGCCGATCATGAACAGATACGGGAAGGCCGCCGTCACGGCACACGCGAGCGGGACGAGGGTGGCCGCCGTACGCCGTGCGCGGACCGCGACCACGAGGCCGACGACGGCGAGCACGGGGAGGACGAGCCACCACACCTCGACCGCGGGGTTGGGCATCGCCCCCGTGCACGGGCGGCACAGCGCGCGTCCGCCGAGGCTGCGCAGCTGGTCGACGACCGCGACATGCCAGCCCAGCCCGCCCTCGATCGCCGACGCCGCGTGCAGCCGCTCGGTCAGGCCGCCGTAACTGACGTACGCCTCGATCACCCACTCCACGGCGCCGGACGCGAGCCCGGCGAGGAGGGCGACGAGCAGGCGCCAGTGGCGGACGGTCAGGGCGAGGACGAGCAGGGGCAGCGTCCCCCACACCGCGTCGGTCGGCCGCATCCACGCCATCAGGGACGCGCTCGCGGCGAGACCCCACACGGCGGCCCGGTCGGAACGGTCGGCCCAGGCACGCAGACAGCAGCCGGTCGCGGCCAGGGCGCCGACGGCGACCCAGTAGTTGGGCATGGCCTGCGGGCCGTAGAAGAGGGTCACCCAGAGGGAGGCGAACAGGGCGCCCGCCAGGGCGAGGACGCGGACCGGGAAGAGGCCGCGCCAGGCGCGGAGGGCCAGGTACAGGGCCAGGCCCGCGAGGACGGCGAGGTAGACGCGCAGGAGCGGGGTGGACGAGGACCAGGAGGTGACGGGGGCGACCAGGAGGGAGATGCCCCGGGCGCGGGGTGCGCTGAAGAAGGCGGCGGGGGCGTGCGCGCTGAGCTGGCTGACGTAGACCGTCTCGTCCCAGCCGAGGCCCAGGCCGGGGCGTACGAACACCAGTTGGGCGAGTGTGAAGGCTCCGGCGACCGCCGCGAGGGGTCCCGCGCCGCGCGGGGACTCCGATCGGCGGGACGCGGTCGGCGGTCCGAGCCGACGCGTCCCGGCGAGTGTGGCGTATGCGCTGCCGGACATCTGCCCACCCCTCCCCCTACAGTTTGTAGGGTTTCCAGCACCCTACAGCCCGTAGGAGCAGTGACGTCGGGAGCCTGTGGAAACACGGACAAATTACCGCGCGGCGGGCGTGACGGGGGGCTCTGATTCGGCCAAGCGAATGACGGCCCCGTGGGCGGCGACGGGTTCGCCGGGCTGCTTCCCGCCTCTCGCCGGGCTCCGCGCAACCCGGTCACCTTCGACTCCTGAAGCCGCCGCGCGTGGCCCGTGGACGGCATCGAAGGTCGTCGCCCGGGCGGCAGGTCCTCCTCTCCGATGGCGTCGGCACGGAACCGCAGCTCAATGGCGCGGAGCCGGGCGCGGCCGACCGCCTGAGAGCGCTTCGCGGCTTGGCGGAGCCTGGTTCGGACCAGTTCCGGGGCTCCAAAGAGCGTCGTCAACAGTTCCGCCCTTCAACGGATCACGTTGAAGCCATTGACGCACCCAGGGGCGCGCCGGACACTCCTGCATTGACACGGCGATCCCTGCACGGTGAGCGGCCAACTCGGGCCGCTACCGGACGAGATGACGGATCGTCCGTACTCAGCCGCGCGCACCGGGCCTCACCGTGCTGCGGCGGCGTGGACGCAGAGGAGGACAGCGCACACCGCGAACCCATGATCCCTCTGAGAGCGCTCTCACACGCAGCAGCAGACCGTGCCGACAGGACCCGCTGAAGCCATCGCCCGCATGTTCCGGGGCGGTTGACCCGACGGCGGGGGCGACCTGATCCCCGGCCCCACCCGGAGCCGGGCCCCTGCGGCACTCCCCACCCGCACGCTTGACAGGGAGAACCACCACGATGACCACCTCCCCACCGCCCGCCATCGCGCCGGCCGGCCGGCAGAGAACCGTCCCCCTCGTCCTGGGCAGCGCCCTGCTGCTGCTCATCGGCGCGCTCGCGGGCCTGATCGGGTCCGGCGGCAGCGCCTCGGCGGCCGTACCGGGTGCTCCGACCGGCTGGAGCACCGTCTTCTCCGACGACTTCAACGGCTCGTCCGGCAGCGCGCTGAACCGGGCCGACTGGCTGTACGACCTGGGCACCGGCTACGCGGGCGGTGCCGCCAACTGGGGCACGGGCGAGATCGAATCGGCCACCGACTCCACGAACAACGTCTACCAGGACGGCCAGGGGCACCTGGTCATCAAGGCGATCCGGGACGGGTCGGGCCACTGGACCTCGGGGCGCATCGAGACCCAGCGCACCGACTTCGCCGCCCCGGCCGGCGGACAGCTGGAGCTGAGCGCGTCCATTTTGCAGCCCAACCCGCAGAGCGGACTGGGCTATTGGCCCGCGTTCTGGGCGATGGGCGGCGCGGCCCGGCCGGTCGGCGCCACGAACTGGCCGAGCATCGGCGAGCTGGACATCATGGAGGACGTCAACGCGCTGAGCCAGCACTCCACCACCTTCCACTGCGGTGTGTGGGCGGGCGAGTGCCACGACCCCGACGGCATCACCAGCAACCTCCAGCCGTGCGCGGGCTGCCAGACCGGCTACCACACCTACTCCGCGATCATCGACCGCACGAACACCGCCGCGGAACAGCTCCGCTTCTACCTCGACGGCAGCCTGACCTTCACCGTCAACGAGAACCAGGTGTCGGTCGGGACCTGGCAGGCGGCCGTCGACCACGGGTTCATGGCCATCTTCGACCTGGCGATCGCCGGTTCCTATCCGGACAAGGTCTGCGGTTGCAGCTCGGCCGCGCAGGCGGGCAGCATCACATCGGGTGCCGCGATGAGCGTCGACTGGTTCGCCGTCTACCAGCAGAACCCGGGCGGCAGCATCACCGGCGGCACGACGACCGGCGGCACCACCGGCAGTACGACAGGCGGCACCACGACGGGCGGAACCACCGGCGGGACCACGACGACGCCCGACTACACCGCCGGGGTGACACGGGTGAACGCCGGCCAGGCGCAGATCACGTTCGCTCCCACCACACCCGCGGCCTACGTCGACGTGCACTACCTCGTCAACGGCGCCAACCAGCAGAACTTCCGGATGACCAACAGCGGCGGCACCTGGACCCAGAACGTCTCCCTCGCCACCGGCTCCACCCTGACCTACTGGTTCACCTACGAGAAGAACGGACCCCAGTACGACAGTCCGCACTACACCTACGTCCAGTGAGCCTCCCGGGCTGGTCCGCCAGGACCAGCCCGGTCCCGGCCGGCCGTCAGGGAGCGATCCCCACCCCGGGAATCCGGCTCCACTCCCGTTCCCGCGCCGCGGTCATGGCGGGCCAGACGAGCCCGCCCGGCCGGGGGCGGATGCGTGAGGCGTACGGCGCGGGGTGGAAGGCCGGGTCGTAGAAGCACCCGGTGCCGTACGTCCGGTCGAAGGCCGCGCACGAGGCCGCGAGCGAGCGCGCGGTCGGCTTGCGCCCGTGACGCACCCAAGCGTCCAGCGCCGCGAGGGAGTTGGCGTACTCGGAATCGCTGAGCGCGCTGTGTTCGGTCTCCTTCGTGAAGGTCTGGACGAGGTTGCCGCCCCGGCCCGCACCCTGGAGCGTGGCGCGGTACGCCGCCTCGTGCTCGACGAACGCCGTCGGGTCGTCGATCGCGTGCAGGGTGAGGACCGGGAGGGAGACCTTGCCCGTCAGATCGCTGTCGTAGGAGAGGTCGCGGCGTGCGGTGGGGTCGGCGGCGAAGCGTTCGACGCCCGCGTTGAGCGCCTTGTCGTCGTGTGAACCGGAGTACCGCACGCCCTGGTTGCCGAACGGATTGCGGCCGCCGAGGCGGGTCGACACGATGTCCCGGAACGTGAAGGTGGCGAACCGCAGATGTGATTCCAGCGCGCGCTCCGGGATGCGGGTGACGGCCAGGATGTCGTCGAGGTTCCGCTGCTGGAGCGCGGTCCGCTCCGCGGGGGCGGAGGAGAATCCCGTGCACTCCTGGAGGCGGGTACGCAGACCGGCGCTGGTCATGGTGGAGTCCGCGCGCAGGCCCTCCCACAGCGGGTACTGCGGCTCGTTCGGGCGGGGGTGGTTGTGGCAGTAGTACTGGTAGACCACCCGGAGGTCGACGCGGTAGTCGTAGCCGCGCGAGCCGCCGCCGAGGACACCGCTCGTGAGCAGCGCGCCGTCGTAGGCTCCGGGGCGGTCGCCGTAGGTCTCGGCGACCTTGGCGGCGACGTCGCCGCCCCAGGACTGGCCGTGGACATAGGTTCGCTTGGGCTTGCCGAACTCCGCGACGAACAGCTTTCGTACGTTCTCGGTGTCGGCGGCGGCCATCCGGGTGCCGTAGCCACCGCGGCGGTACGACGAGCCGGCCCAGGCGTAGCCCTCCTCGACCATCACCGCCCAACGGTTCAGATCGTCGGTGCTGCGGGCCGGGTCGGAGGAGTCGCCGAGGTCGGGTCCGCCGTGCGCGTGCACGACGAGGGAGCCGTTCCAGCGGGTCGGAACGGCCATCGTGTAGTACGCCCCGTTGGTGTCCTGGCCGGTGTAACAGGTGGCTTTCCCCAGCAGGTCGGGCGGGCACGGGGCCACGGCGGGCGGCTCGGTCCGCGCCCGGGGCGCGGGGGCGTTGCCGAGTGTGCCGAGGAGTGCCGCGGCCACACCGGCGGCGAGTACGGCCCGACGGCGGCAAGGGGCCGGGCGTCTCCGGCGTACCGGTTCGGGCGCGTCGAGTGTCGTCACGGGAGCGGCTCCTATGAGTGCGCTGTGCGAAGTTGCCCTGCGACCCGTGATGCTAGGAACCGCCGCGTGCGGGGACTACCCGTCGATCATTGAGTTCATAGTGTTCGCCCGCCCCGCCTCCGCCCGTCCGGCCTCCGCCGGCCGCGCGGTCAGCCGCCCTGTGCCGGGGTGACGGTGACGAGCTGGTGTTTCATCAGGGGCTGGTCGCTCTGCCTGCTGTAGTCGTCGAGCCCGCAGAGGATGTTGAGTTCGGGCATGTAGCCCGCGACGCTGCCGGCCGGGATGTCATAGGCGATGACGCGGTAGCCGTAGACCTCGCGGGTGCTGCCGTCGCGGGCGTGGCTGGTGATGTCGATCAGGTCGAACTCGACGAGGCCCCGCGCGTCCATGTCCTTGAGGTTCATGAAGAGGAGGGTGCGCAGGTTCTTGACCCCGCGGTAGCGGTCGTCGTCGGAGTACACGGTGGTGTTCCACTGGTCGTGCGAGCGCATGGTGGAGAGGACGAGCATGCCCTCGGGCGGTGTCACGTCGGGGAGTTGGCTCGCGTGGAACTCGGCGCGGCCGGAGGGGGTGTGGAACTCGCGCTCGCGGGCGGGCTGGGTGATGCGGAAGCCGAGCGGTTCGCGCACCCGCCGGTTGAAGTCCTCGAAGCCCGGGAGGACGCGGGCCATGGTGTCGCGGATCCGGTCGTAGTCCTCGACGTACCGCTCCCAGGGTGTCGCCGAGTCGGGCAGGGTCGCCCGTGCCATTCCGGCGACGATCGCGCACTCGGACCGGAGGGTCTCGGCGGGCGGTCTGCGCATGCCGAAGGAGAGGTGCACCTCGCTCATCGCGTCCTCGACGCTCACGCCCTGCTCGCCCGTCGCCTGGGTGTCCTTCTCGGTGCGTCCGAGGCACGGGAGGATGAGCGCGCGGCGGCCGTGGACGAGGTGGCTGCGGTTGAGTTTCGTGCTCACCTGCACGGTGAGTTCGGTGGTGCGCAGCGCGGCCGTGGTGGCGTCGGTGTCGGGGGCGGCGAGGACGAAGTTGCCGCCCATCGCGACGAACACCTTCACCCGGCCGTCCCGCATCGCCTTGATCGTGCCGACCGTGTCCAGCCCGTGCTGTCGGGGCGCGGAGATCCCGCACACCTCGTCGAGCGCGTCGAGGAACGCGGGCGCGGGGCGGTGGTCGATGCCGCAGGTGCGGTTGCCCTGGACATTGCTGTGGCCGCGCACCGGCGAGGGTCCGGCGCCCTCGCGGCCGAGGTTTCCGCGCAGCATCAGCAGGTTCACGATCTCGCGGACGGTGTCCACGCCGTGGTCCTGCTGGGTGACGCCCAGGCACCAGGAGATGACGGTGCGGTCGGCGCCCATGTAGCGGTCGGCGACCTGCCGGATCTCGCTCTCGCTCACCCCGGACTGCCGCACCAGCTCGGCCCAGTCGGTGGCGCGGACCAGGTCGCGGTACGACGCGAAGCCCGCCGTGTGGCGTTCGATGAAGTCGGTGTCGAGCACCGCCGGGTTCTCCTCGGCCCGTTCGAACACCGCCTTGGCGACCCCGCGCAGCAGGGCGAGGTCGCCGCCGATGCCGACCTGGACGTTCTGGTCGCCGGTCGGGGTGGCGCGGAAGGCGGCCATCGCGGCGAACTCGTGCGGCACGATGGTCCGTCGCGCGCCGGCCTCGAGGAGTGGGTTGACGTGGACGATCTGGGCGCCGCGCCGGTGTGCCTTGGCGAGGGTGGTGAGCATGCGCGGGGCGTTGGACGCGGCGTTCACACCCATGATGAACAGCAGGTCCGCCGCGTCCCAGTCGCCGATGTCGCAGGTGCCCTTGCCGGTGCCCAGCGCGGCCTGCAACGCACGGCCGGAGGCCTCGTGGCACATGTTCGAGCAGTCCGGCAGATTGTTGGTGCCGAACTCGCGCACCCACAGCTGGTAGAGGAACGTCGCCTCGTTGTTGAGCCGCCCGGACGTGTAGAACGCGGCCTGGTCAGGGGTGTCCAGGTCACGCAGTGTCTGCCCGACGAGCGCGAACGCGTCCGGCCAGGAGATCGGGACGTACCTGTCGGTGGCCTCGTCGTAGACCATCGGCTCGGTCAGCCGGCCCTGGTCCTCCAGCGCGTAGTCCGGCCAGTCCGCCAGCTCGGTGACCGTGTGGGCGGCGAAGAACTCCGGGTCGGCCTTCTTGCGGGTCATCTCCCAAGTGACGTGCTTGATGCCGTTCTCGCAGATGTCCAGATGCAGGCCCTTGCGGTCGTCCGGCCACGCGCATCCCGGGCAGTCGAACCCGCCGTTCTCGTGGTTCATCTTCACGATCGCCCGCGGCCCGCTGACCGGCTCGCGCGTCCTGGCCAGCACCCGCGTCACACTCCGCGCCGCACCCCACCCCGCCGAGGGCGCGGTGTCGTCCTCCTGCGAGATGTCACCGGGCCGATTCGGCCCACGGCCGCGCGCCGGGACCCCCGGCGCTCCCCGCCCCAAGTCGTCCCCAGGACGGTTTCCGGCATCCGAGCGGTCCATGGTGCTGCCCTTCGCTGTCACGACGCCGGTCATCGGTTACGCGTGCTGACGATGCCTGCACCTGTCCGGTTTGGTGGGATTTTACAGCTGGGGATGGAAGGCGCACATGGCCGCAAGCCCTGATCGAACCCGGAAGACCCTGAGGTCACCGCCCCCGCTCCAACTCGGCATACCGCGCCCGCATCCCCTCGCTCGCGGCCGGCCCGGCGGTGAAAACATACGCCTCACTGTCGTCGAGCCGCTTCCCGGTGCGGGCGTCGACCACCACCGGCTCGGCCTCCTCGCCGGTCTCCGCGTCGACGAGGATCATCGACCGGTCCCGCGGGTCGAGGTGCCGGTTGCCCCAGGCGGCCAGCGCGACGATCACCGGCCGCAGGGAGCGCCCCCGTGCGGTGAGGACGTACTCGTGGCGGACCGGGTTCGTCTGATAGGGCCGACGTTCCAACAGGCCATCGCCCACCAGGGTCTTCAGGCGCGCGGTGAGCATGCTGGTGGAGATGCCCAGGCTCTGCTGGAACTGGTCGAAGCGCGTATAGCCGTCGAAGGCGTCATGAAGGATCAGCAGCGTCCACCACTCACCGACGTGCTGCACCGTCGTCGACAGCGGACACTCGCGGTCCTCCAGTCGGATCCTGCTCGGCATGGCACCCTCCGGGGTTACTGCTAAAGTGAAAGTCACTGGCTTCTATTTTAGCAGTAACCGGGGCTGCGCGCCTTGAGCGGATACCAGGGGCTGCACGTCGCGCCGCGCGCGGGACATCGCCCCGGACCTGGCGGTACGCCCTCCGCGCAACAACCGGCCCCACCCCGACGACAACCCGGGCCACCACCGTCCAACGCACATGCGAGGCAGCAGACATGACCGAACACCACGACACCGTCGATTTCGCCGACCTGCCGGAGGTCGTCAGCCGCTATCTCCACGCCCACGACGCACGGGACATCCCCACCGCCGAGACCGCCCTCGCCCCCGAGGCCACCGTCACGGACGACGGCCGCACCTACGAGGGGCAGGCCGCCATCCGGCGCTGGCTGGAGCGGGAGGGCTCCCAGTACACGTACACCACCACACCGCTCGGAGCCGAGCGCCACGGTCCCGCCGAGTACACCGTCGTCCAGCGCCTCGAAGGCGATTTCCCCGGCGGGAAGGTCGATCTGAGGTTCCGCTTCGCCCTCGACGCGGACGGCCGGATCAACCGGCTCGTGATCGCCCCCTGACGCCAGCCGACCGGTCACGGAACCCACGACTCATCGACTCATCCACTCATCGACCCGCCTGCCCTCGGTTCACGGAGGAAGCATGAAGACCTGGTTCATCACCGGCGGCACCCCGGGCGGTTTCGGCCCGGCCTATGCCGACCTCGCCCTGGAGCGCGGCGACAACGTCGTCCTCACCGCCCGCCGCCCGAAGCTGCTCGACGCCTGGGCACGCCCTCACGGCGAGCGGGTACTCGTCCTGCCGCTGGACGTCACCGACACCGAGCAGATCCGTACAGCCGTCCGGGCCGCCGAGGACCGTTTCGGCGGGATCGATGTGCTGGTCAACAACGCCGGCCGGGGCTGGTACGGCTCGGTCGAAGGCACACCCGACGCCGATGTCAGACGGTCCTTCGAGCTGAACTTCTTCTCCGTCACCGAGCTGCTGCGGGCCGTCCTTCCCGGCATGCGGGCCCGCGGCAGCGGATGGATCGTCAACATGTCCTCCGTCGCGGGCCTGCGGAGCGCGCCCGGCTTCGGCTACTACAGCGCCGCGAAGTTCGCCGTCGAGGGCCTCACCGAAGAGCTACGGCGCGAGGTGGCGCCCTTCGGCATCCACGTGCTGGCCGTCGAACCCGGCGCCTTCCGCACCCGCGCCTACTCCGGCTTCACCGACGAGCCCGTGTCCGAGACGGTCGACGCCTACCTCCCGTTCGTCGAGTCCGTCCGCGCCTCCATGGTCGACCAGGACGGCAAGCAGCCCGGCGACCCGCACCGAGGAGTGCGGGCCGTCCTGGACGCGATGGACCGGGATGACCCTCCTCACCGGCTCGTCCTCGGCTCGGCCGGCTACGACGCCGCCCATGGCCAACTGACCAGCATGATCGAGGAGTTGCGCACCAACGAAGCCGCGTCACGCAACGCGGACTTCCCTGCCGCGCCGTAGGGCGAGTGCGGAGCGTTCCGCTCACTCAACGGCGGCTGTTCCGTGATCCGGCCCGCGCCATTCCTCGACGGCGGGCTCCCGATCGGGGAGCGCGCGCAGCTTCGACTCCGGCGCCCGCCGGCCGGCGAGCCACCGCATCCACCGGCCATCCGCCGCGAACCCGGCGCGCGGTCCGGGTGCACTCCTCCCGGTCGAGCACCTCCAGGTAGGTCACCCGGAGCGCCTCCCGTGGGGCTGCCGTACACCCCATGGCCTCGGGGCGTGCGTCCCATCCCTCGCAGTCGCTCATGCACCACAGCAGCCGAACGACGTGATCGGCCGTCTCGGTGTCCGTGTCGAGTTCCGCGAGCGCTTCACGCAGTCCGGCGACGGTGGCGACCTTCCCGGTGACGTATCCGTTGAGTCCGTCGCCGTCGCGGGCCCGTCGGAGCGGCCACGGGCGGGCGGCCGGGTCGTCGAGACGGCAGAGAGCATCTAGCGCAGACGCGCCCCCAGCCCGTGACGCGCTCGGCGAGCCGGAGCAGCGCCGCGACGCCTGGCGGGCATGGCCGTTCGGTCCTTCCGTCCGGCCGCTCGACCCGGCACCGGTGAAACGCTCTTCGGACGCCCCGGCCGACTCCGGGAACGAAATCGGCGGCCCGACGCCGACAACCCTCCGCTCCCCGAAGGCCAACTCCAGGCGGCCTACGGTCCGTTGAGCCTTCGCGCACCAGCCGTTCCGGCGCCTCCCCGTTCCCGGTCAAGGTCCAGTTCACCAACTGGTGTGACGTGCGGGAGAGTTGGTGCGACTCGGGGCCGCCGATGGCCTTCCCGCCACCCCGACGGCCGTATGATCGGCGACCGCGCCCTCGCCCGTCCCGTGCACCGGCGCACCGATCACCCTCAACCAGGGCAAAGCCCCTGGTCAGAGCACCGACGCTAGGCAAGCCCCGCCCTACACGCTGTAAGGTGGCGCACATGGCTGGCACAGACCCGCGGAGCCGGGCCGAGCGGCGCAACGCCGGTGCGCTGGAGAGCGAGGTCCTCGCCTCGCTGTGGGCGACCGAGCGCCCTCTGACACCGGCGGAGATCCAGTCCGGAATCGACGGGCCCCTCGCGTACAACACCGTGCACACGATCCTCAAGCGGCTCTACGACAAGGGGCTCGTCGTGCGGGACGCGGAGGGGCGGCGCGGCGCCTACCGGCCGGCGAAGAACGCGGCCGAGTGGACCGCCCAGGCGATGCACGAGGCGCTGGACCGGGGGCCGGATCCGATCGGCGCGCTGCAACAGTTCGTGACCGGGCTGAGCCCCGAGGAGGAGCGAGCCCTGCGCGATCTGCTCGCCGGAGAGTGAGCGGCGAGGGGCGGACATCGGGCTGTTCTCGTGGTCCGGGACTCGACAGCGAGGTCGGCCCGTGCGGACCGCGACCGCATCCCCTCCCCCCCGTCCCCCTGTCAGCGGCCCCTAGGCTTACCGCGCTTCGCGCCCTTGGCACCGCCGGAGGAACCGCGGGGGTTCCTGCCGCCCGACTTGCCGGTCGTTTTCCCTGCCGCCGGTGTGCGCCTCGGCGGGGTTTCGGGCCGCTTCGCCTTGGTCTTCGGCTGCGGCGGCGTCGGCGTACGGCCCCGCGTGCTGTTGACCGTGCGACCGCGCACGATGCCGATGAAGTCCTCGACCAGGTCGGTGGTCGCGTCCTCGGGCCAGGACAGAGCGACGTCCGACTGGGGGGCGTCGACGACGGTCCGGTAGGTGAGGTCCTTGCGGTGGTGCAGCCGGGCCAGGGACTGGGGGACGTAGAGGATGCCGATGCCCGACGCCACGTGCTCGATGGCGTCCTCGGTGGTCGCGGGACGCTCGAACGCGGGCTCCCCCGGCGGCTGTTCCCACCCGAGGACGTCGTCGAGGGGGTGCAGGACGACCTCGTCGGCGAGTTCGTCGAGGGACACCTCTTCGGCCGCCGTGACGACATGGTCCTTCGGGGCCACGACGACGGTCGCCTCGGTGTAGAGGGGGATCGCGCTGAGGACCGTACGGTCGACCGGCAGGCGTACGAGTCCGGCGTCGGCCTCGCCGCGCCGGAGCACATCGGACGCGTCCGCGGCCGG
Source organism: Streptomyces sp. NPDC096013 (assembly GCF_044763565.1). Lineage (NCBI taxonomy): Bacteria > Bacillati > Actinomycetota > Actinomycetes > Kitasatosporales > Streptomycetaceae > Streptomyces > Streptomyces sp. NPDC096013. The sequence goes on from NZ_JBIWGK010000001.1 coordinate 123,983, forward strand.
GACCGGGACGAGGGTCAGGGGGATGTCGGGCAGGCGCTCGTTCCAGATCCGCACCCACTTGGCGGGCGTCACCCCGGGGACGTACGCGAGCCGGAACGTGGGGGATGCTTCCGAGCCTGTCACCCCGCAAGGTTACCCGCCGTGGTCAGAGGTCTCGAACGCGGTCGATACTCTTGACGGTATGAAGTCGCACCAGACCACCCAGACCATGAAGCCCGCCACGGCGGCGAAGAAGCTGGGTGTGTACCTCGAGGCCACCCCCGCCGAGTTCCAGAAGGGTGACGTCTCCCGCGCCGAGCTGAACGAGTTGCAGGCCAACCCGCCCGAGTGGCTGCGCGAGCTGCGCGCCAACGGCCCGCACCCGCGCCCGGTCGTCGCGGCCAGGCTCGGCGTCTCCATCGCCGGACTCGCCCGCGGCGGGGTCACCGAGCCCCTCACCACCGAGCAGATCGACGCGCTGAAGACGGCCGGCCCCGAGTGGCTGGAGAAGGAGCGCGCCACCCAGGCGGAGGTCCGCAAGGAAGCCGAGCGGATCAAGAACAAGAAGAGCGCCGAGAACGCCGACAACAGCTGACGGCCGCGGGGCCGAGGCGTTCAGGACGGAGATCCACGCGGTGCCGGACGGCCCGGCCGGCACGGGAAACCCGAGGCGATGTACCGGAAGGCCGCGGCCGACCTCGGCCGGAAGATCGGTGAGGGGCGCTACGGCTCCGGCGGCCGGCTGCCCGCCGAGGCCGACCTCGCCGAGCGCTACGGCGTCTCGCGGGGCACGGTCCGCCAGGCGATGGCCCTGCTGCGCACCGAGGGCCTGTTCGCCTCCCGGCGCGGCACCCGCCGGGTCGTGATCGGCTCGCCCCGGCCGCAGAGCTTCGGCGAACTCCTCAGCTTCACCCGCTGGGCACGGTCGACCGGCGAGGAGCCCGGCGGCCGGACCGTCGCCGTGGAGACCCGCCCGGCCGACCCGACCGAGCGCGAGCAGCTGCGGCTGGAGGCCGGGGCCGAGGTGTACGAGGTACGGCGGCTGCGCACTCTCTCGGGTCGCCCGGTGATGATCGAGCGGACCGTATACCCGCCCGCCGTGGGCGAGTTGATCGCCGAGCTGCCGGCCGACACCGTGTCGCACACCGTCGCCCTTGAGGAGTCGGGCGTGCTGATCGCGAACGCCCAGCACACCATCGACCTGCGCCGGGCCGACGAGGAGGACGCCCGGTTGCTCGGCTGCCGGCCCGGCGACCCGCTGCTGCGCGAGCGCCGGTGCAGCACCGATCCCGCGGGCACCCCGGTCGAGTGGTCCGAGGACCGGTATCTCCCGGAGACGGTGGCGTTCGCCGTGCACAACTCGGCCGCCGCCGGTTCACTGGCCCGCCGCCCGGCCGACGGCGCCTGACCTCAGGCACACAGGGTCTTGCCGTTCTCGGCGCGCCGGTCCCCGGAGTCGTCGCCGGCCTCGGGGCGGTGGGCGGTCAGCCAGTGCGCGGAGTGCGCGGACCGGTGTCCGTCGGGCGCCCAGTCGATCTCGACGCCTTCGGCGGTCGGCCGTACGGCGCCGAGCGCGAGGCCGGTGGGCAGTTCGGTGATCCGGAACAGCTTCGATGACAATCCGGCGACCCGTTGACGAACGAGGGCGGCGGCTCCGTCAGCGGGGCAGGCGCATGCCCGCGACGAAGACGTCGACCAGCCGGAGCGCGTCGTAGCGGTCGTCGCCCTCCGCGCCGGCGCAGAGGTTGCCGACGCCGCGCATGATCTCGTAGCCCGTCAGATCGGCCCGGATCTCACCGGCGGCGACCGCCGCCTCGAACAGCTCGGTGCATACGGGCAGCAGGCGGTCCAGGAAGTAGCCGTGCAGGGCCTCGAAGCCGGCGGTGTCGGACCTCAGTACGCCGGCGAGGCCGTGCTTGGTGACCAGGAAGTCGACGAAGAGATCGATCCACTCGCGCAGTGCGGTGTACGGCGTCGCGCTGCTCGCCAGCAGCGTCGGACCGGCTTCGGCGCAGGCCTCGACCTGGTGCCGGTAGACGGCGATGACGAGATCGGCGCGGGTCGGGAAGTGCCGGTAGATCGTGCCGAGTCCGACCCCGGCCTCGCGTGCGATGTCGCGCACCGGGGCGTCGACGCCCGACGCGACGAAGACCTTGGCGGCGGCGTCGAGAAGGATCTCCTTGTTGCGCCGGGCGTCGGCACGCCTGGACTGGCCGTCCGCCGCCTTCGACGGGGTCACAGGCCCCGCGTCCGCGCTGTTCTCACTCACCGCGCAACTCCTCCACCTCACGACTTGCCAAACCGGAACATCGTTCCGTATCGTTTCCGGAACAAGGTTCCGCTTGCCCATGATGCCAGAGCGGAGGCCGGCCGACCAAGCCACGCCCGCCCGAGCCTGCCGCCCCGCCCTGTCGAGGAACGGACGACCCATGCCCGACACACCCCGCCCCAGCTTCGGAATCATGACGGCCCCCATGCAGGTCGGCTACGACGACCTGCTCCGCGTCTGGCGCGAGGCGGACACCGTCCCGGAGATCGAGCACGCCTGGCTGTTCGATCACCTCATGCCGATCGGCGGCGACCCGGACGGCCCGGCCTTCGAGGGCTGGACGCTGCTCTCGGCCCTCGCCGCCCAGACCCGGCGCCTGCGGCTCGGCGTGATGGTGACGAGCAACCGCTTCCGGCCGCCCGCACTGCTGGCGAAGATCGCCACGACCGTCGACATCGTCTCCGGCGGACGGCTCGACTTCGGCATCGGCGTCGGCTCGCGCCCGGATCATCCGCTGGCCCGACGGGAGTACGCGGCGCACGGCCTCCCCTTCCACGACTCCGCGGACGCCGTCGCGAGCCTCGCCGAGGCCTGCACACTGATCCGGCGCCTGTGGACGGAGGAGAAGCCGTTCGACTTCGAGGGCACCCACCACCACCTGACCGGGGCATTCGGCAACCCCAAGCCCCTCCAGCGCCCCCACCCGCCGATCCTGATCGGCGGACGCTCGGCCGCGACACTCCGCGTGGTCGCCGAGCACGCCGACCTCTGGAACATCCCCGGCGGCGACATCACCGACGCCATCGCCCGCAGCGCCCTCCTCGACCGCTACTGCGCCGAGACCGGCCGCGATCCCGCCGCCATCATCCGCTCCATCCACCTCTCCGTCTCCTACGACCGACCCGAGGCGACCCGGGCCGCGATCCGCGAGGCGCTCGACGCCGGCTTCCACCACATCGTGCTGGGGCTCTCCTCGCCGTACCCCGCCGAGGTCGCGCACTGGATCGCCGACGAACTGATCCGGAAGGTGAGCTGAGCGGGTGAGCTGAGCGGGTGAGCTGAGCGGGTGAGCTGAGCGGGTCGGCTGAGCAGGTCAGTCGTGCGGGAACGAGTGGTGTTCGTGAGCGACCAGCCACCGGCCCCGCTCCTTGCGCAGGCCGAAGGTGAGCCGGAGCCGCAGGGTGGGGTGTTCGGCGAACTCCTCGGGGGTGCCGCACCGGAGCAGGGCATGGGCGTAGGCGACATCCGTGCCGGCCGTGATGTCGAGGGAGTCGATGTCGAAGCAGGCGCCCTGGGCCTGCCAGTCGAAGAACGGCGGCCAGGTGGCGCGGTAGGCGGCGAGGCCGTGGATGCCCGCGTGCGGGGGCGGGACGTCGTACATGACGAGGTCCTCGGCGTGGTCCGCCATGACGCCTTCGAGGTCGCCGCGGTGCACGGCCTCGGCCCAGCCGGTGATGAGGGCACGGATCTGTGTCGCGTCGTCGGACATGGCGTCGGCTCCTGTTCCTGTCCCCCACTCCATGGTCTCTCTGCCGGGTCGCCTCCCCGATCTTCGGCGCGTCATCGCCTCGGCCGGGCCGCTGAGACGGATGGCACACTCTCCGTGTGCCGCTGACTTTCGACGACCTCCTCGCCCGTGCCACCGCGCTCACCGCCCCCGGCCGACGTGCCGTCCTCGGGATCGCCGGCAGCCCCGGCGCCGGCAAGACGACCCTCGCCGAGCGCCTGGTGCGCGAACTGAACGGCACCGGGGAACCCTGGGTCGCGCACGTCCCCATGGACGGCTTCCACCTCGCCGACGTCGAACTGGACCGCCTCGGCCGCCGCGACCGCAAGGGCGCCCCGGACACCTTCGACGCGGCCGGTTACGCGGCACTGCTGCGGCGGGTGCGCGAGGAGACGGGCGAGGTGGTGTACGCGCCGGGCTTCGAACGGGAGCTGGAGCAGCCGATCGCGGGCGCGATCCCCGTGCTGCCCTCGGCCCGGTTGGTGGTGACGGAGGGCAACTACCTGCTGCTGCGGGAGGGTTCATGGGCGCGGGTACGGCCGTGCCTGGACGAGGTGTGGTTCTGCGAGGCCGACGAGGGCGAGCGCGTCCGCCGACTCGTCGCCCGGCACGAGGAGTTCGGCAAGGACCACGAGACGGCGGAGGCCTGGGTGGCGGGCACCGATCAGCGCAACGCCGACCTGGTGGCGACGACACGGGACCGGGCGGAGCTGGTCGTGCCGGCCGGCGCGCTGCCCGCGCCGGAGCGGAACTCGGCGGCGCGGGCAGGCGGATGAGGACCCTCAGGCGCGCAGGGTGAGCTCCGGCTCGGCGTCGGCGCCGCCCGCCGCGTCCCCGATCACCGCGGTGAACGCCTCGGTCCGCACGGTCAGGCCGTCCTCGCCCGCCTCGAACGCGGGCGTGAAGGCGGCGTCGCCGGGTCCGTACCGTACGGCGAACACGTGCAGGTGCTCCGGGGCTCCCGGTGCCGGTTCGGCCTCAAGGGCCGAGGAGCTGACGAGGTGGCGCCAGCCTTCATCCGGGTTGCCGTAGCCGCGCGGGTCGGCGGCGAGGGCGAACGCGGCCTGTTCCTGGGTGAGTTCGGAGCGGGCGTCGAAGTGCTCGGCGCCCTCGGCCGCCGGGTGGGTGAGGCGCAGGGTGCCCGCGGAGGTGACGTCGCCCTCCGCCGTCCTGCGCACCCGCTCGCCGTCGTCCGCCGCGTACGGCAGGCCGGCCAGCAGGTACGGTGCGCCGTCGAGCCGTTCGACCGCCACGACGGTCCACAGCCGCGCGCCGTCGGTGACGTACAGGGACTGGAGGTGCCGCAGGACGTGGTCGCGGCCGACGACCGGCTTGGTGACCAACTTGGCGGTCAGGCCGTCGGCTTGGACGTCCCTGACCCGTACCTCGCCCATCGGGCGGCAGAGCAGGAAGCCGTCGAGCACCGGACCGAAGCCGTGCTGCCGGTTCACGGCGGCGGCCAGGTAGTACGTGCCGTCCGCCTCGACGAGCGACGGGGTCATCCTGCTGTCGAAGGCCACGGACACGGTTCCGGCGCGGAGTTGGTGGCGGGCCGCCTTCGTGGACGGGGTGCGGTGCCACCGTGTGCCGTCCTGGATCTGCCAGACCAGCATCCAGGCGAAGTGGCCGTCCACTCCCCCGTCCGGCTTGACCGCGTGCCGGCCCCAGCGGCTGTCGCCCCGGTAGCGGCCGATGTCCGAGCCGATGCGGTCGCCGAAGTAGCGCAGGCCGAGGACCGATTCGAAGCCGGAGTGCTGCTCGCTGTAGCGCGGGCCGCCGTTGTCGAAGCCGCCGTTGGTGAGGCGGGCGTCGATGTAGCGGGCCAGCGCCTCCCCGTCCTCGGCGAAGACCTCCTCGCCGCTTTCGATGTGGGCCTTGGCGAGGAACGACAGGGAGATCGGGCCGTAGTTGTTGTCGTAGGCGCCGCCGTGCTCGGGCGGGAGGAGGGCGCCGCGGTCGCTCACGCGGTGGGCGCGGATCTCGTCGGCGTACACGCCGAGCGCACGCGTGCGGACCGACTCCCCTTCTTCCGGGGGGAGATGGCGGGCCAGCAGCAGGCCGCCGACGACGCAGCCGATGGCCTGGTTGCCGGCCTCCTGCGGGTTGAAGAAGGTCGCCTCGGTGAGCCAGCGCCAGTAGCCCTGCGCCAACTCGACGAGCGCGGTGCGCTGTTCGTCGTCGACGAGGCCGTCCGTCGCGTCCAGGATGTTGACGGCCTGGAGCAGCGCCCATGCCGTGCTCGGCCAGTCGCCGATGGGGTGGGCGCCCGCCTCCAGGACGTAACGGGCGTACGGGAGTCCGGAGTTGCGGACCTTCAGGTTCGGGTAGCCGGGGTTGTCCTCGGTGTAGACGCGCTCGCGGAGGTGGAAGGCGAGGCTGCGCCGTACCGCCTCCGGCAGCCGCGGGTCCTTGCCGCGCTGCCAGGCGAGGGCCAGCAGGGACGTGATGCCGAGCGAGGTGTCCCCGATGTCGTCCTGGCAGTCGGGGTGTTCGAGGTTGCCCTCGGGGGTGATGCGGCGGAGGGCCTGTTCGGCGACGTCGGCGAGCACCGCGTCGTAGTCCTCCGGGGTGTCGGGGAGGTGGTGCAGCGGGCCGCGCTGGTGGAGGAGGTGCACGGGTGGGTCAGCCCTTCATGCCTGAGGTGGCCATGGCGTGGGTCGTCGGGGTCAGGAGACGGGTCCGGGACGGCGGGTGCGCAGGGCGACCGTCAGGGTCTGCGGGCCGTGTCCACCGAGGTAGACGCGGTTGCCCGTCGTCGCGTCGGTGCCGCCGACCACGGTGTGGTCCTGGCCCGGGTCGTACCGTAGTACGTCGTCCTGGCCGGGTCCCGCGAGTGGGCCGCCGGCCTCGACCGCGGCCTCGACGCGGATCTCGTCGTCGCCGGCCCGGTAGGTCATCGGGGCGTTGGTCAGGCACCAGCGGGTGTCGCCGATCGGTGCGGCTCCGTCCACAACGCCCCCTGGGCGGAAGGTGAGTTCGAGGCACCAGGGCACCTGCGGGCCGCTGATGTCGATCCGCAGGTCGGCGCCGTCGTCCCGCAACTCGACGTCGACGCACGTCGTGTGGGAGACCTCGTCCTGTGGGCGGTCCGCGAAGGACAGCGCGGCGGAGAAGCGGCCCTCGTCCTCCAGGCGGTAGGCGGCGTCGTCGCGTCGCCGGTCCGGCGGAAGGGGCTGGTAGTAGGCGGCCGACTGGGTCTCCGTGAGCCGGTACCGGTTGTCGGCGAGGCGTTGCGTGTCGGCGGCGCGGAACGGGCCCAGGTCGAAGAAACCGCGGGAGAGGCGGACCGCGTCGAGGACGGCGTCGCCCGCGAACAGGCGCAGGAAGGTGGGGTTGCAGGCGAGGCCCGAGCGGATGCGCCGGTGTGCGGGCACGTCCGAGCCGCCGTACAGGACGCCGTGCGTGGTGACGGAGGCGTGGGAGGCGAGGCGCGCGGTGGTGAAGTACCGGTCGCGGGGCAGGAGTTCGGGCTCCGGCGGCGGCAGCTCGCGGCAGAGGTCGGGGGTCAGGAAGGTCTCGGCGAGGAGGTTCGGGTCGTCGATGCCGTCGGCCGCCGCCCGGTGCGCCGCCCTGCTGAGGTCGCCTCGGCCGGTGCGGATCGCGAGCAGCCGGTAGTGCGCCAGGTAGGGCGCCAGCGGGAACGGGTGCTTCTGGTCCTGGCGCCGGGAGTGGAGGGTCTCCACCGTGCCGTCCGGCCTGATGAGGTCCAGGGTCGCGGTGAGGTTGCGCTCGACCGCGTCCCGCAGGTCGGTGCGGCCGAGGACGTCGGCAAGCAGCAGGAGCGAGGGGTTGGAGACCTGGGAGGCGTAGACCGCGCTGCGCTCCGAGTAGAGACCCTCCGCGTCGATGTCGACGCCCTCGGCGAGCCACTGCTCGGCGCGGTCGAGGAGACGGCCGTCGGGGAAGGACCGGTGCAGCCTGGCCAGTGCCGCGCTCAGTTCCCAGCGGTGGTTCGGGGTGTGCACCCCGCCGGTCAGGAGGCTCGCGGACGCCGCGCCGGCGATCTCGGCCAGGGCTGCGGCGACCTCGCGCGCCTCCGGACCGGCGCCCGCCGCGAGGACGTGGGCGTCGCACACGTCGTTGACGGTGAACGCGGAGTCCGGCGGAGACTGCACGTTGTCGCCGCCGGCGAACAGACCGGTGCCGGTCTGCGCGGCCCGGAGGGCGCGGAGGTGGGTGAGCGCGGCGGCGACGGCCTGGCCGCTGCCGTGCAGGGCCGAGTCCGGGGAACGGTACGCCGCGACCAGGGTCTTCACCCTGCGCGCCAGGACGCGATGGGTGACACCGGCGGGTTCCTCGTCGGGGACGGCCGCCGTCGGTACGGCCGTCCGGTCGGCGGCGCGGGCCGCCGACCGGACGAACGCGTGGTCGAGCGCGGTGGGCACAGTCAGTCCTTCAGTCCGGCGTTGATGTCGGCGCTCATGACGTACCGCTGGAAGACCAGGAAGATGGCGATCAGCGGGATCATCGAGATGACCGAACCGCCCAGCAGCACCGACCAGTTGATGTTCTGCGCGCCGACGAGGCTCTGGATGCCGATCTGGACGGTGAACTTGTTCGGGTCGTTCAGCATCAGCAGCGGCCAGATGTAGTCGTTCCACCGCCACTGGAAGGACAGGATGGCGAGGGTCAGCATGATGGGCCGGGAGATCGGCACCATGATCCGCAGGAAGATCGACAGTTCGCGGGCGCCGTCGATGCGTGCGGCCTCGACGAGTTCGTCGGGGACCGTCAGGAAGAACTGGCGGAACATGAAGCAGCCGGTCGCGGTGAGCACGGCCGGGAGGATGATGCCGGCGAAGGAGTTGTAGAGGCCGAGGTCGCGGACCACGAGGAACTCGGGGGCGAGCATGACCTCGGACGGCAGCATCGTGGTGGCCAGGATGCAGAGGAAGAAGAACTTCAGCCACCGGTTGTTGTACTTGGCCAGCGCGTACCCGGTGCAGCAGCTGACCCCCACCGTGAGGATCGTCGTGATCACGCACACGAGGGCCGTGTTGACGAAGTACTGGGAGAAGTTGGCGCTGTCCCACGCCGCCTTGTAGCCCGACACGGTGGGGTGGTGCGGCAGCACCGTCAGCGGGAGGGAGAACAGGTCCCCCGCCGGCTTGAAGGAGCTGAGGACGAACCACGCGACCGGCAGCCCGTAGAGGGCGGCGAGAATCCACAGCAGTGTCGTCGCGGGTACCGCGCTCCGGAGCCCGCCGTCGCGCGCGTTGCGCCGCCGCCTCTTGGAGACCGTCCGGAGGGCTTCGGCGTCGACCGGACGCGGCGTGTCTGTGGTTGTCATCGGTTCTCCACCCGTCGGTTGACGACCAGCTGGATGATCGCGACGGCCATCAGGATGAGCATGAGCACGAACGACGCGGCGCTGGCGTAGCCGATCTGGCCCCGGTTGAAGCCGGTCTCGTAGATGTACTGGACCAGCAGGTTGTTCGAGGTGCCCGGTCCGCCGTTGTTGAGGGAGACGAACAGGGGATATTCCTTCATGGCGTTGATCGTGTTGAGCAGGATCACGATGAAGGAGGTGGGCGCGATGCTCGGCAGGGTGATGCTCATGAACTGGCGCCAGGGACCGGCTCCGTCGAGCGAGGCCGCCTCGTAGTACGACACCGGCACGTTCTTGATCGCCGCGATGAACAGCAGCATCGAGAACGCCGTTCCCCACCAGGCACCGGCCATCACCACGACGCCCAGTGAGAGGTCCGCGTTCGACTGCCACGCGATCGCGTGCCCGCCGAACTTCTCGATGACGTAGTTGATCAGTCCGAAGTTCTCGCCGAACAGCCAGCGCCACAGGACGCCCACGACGATGGGCGAGATGAGCCACGGGACGAAGAAGACGACACGCGCGACCGAGGCGCCCTTGGCCTGCTTGCTCACCACCAGGTTGGCGATGAACAGCGACAGCACGAAGTTCAGCGGGACGACGAGGACGGTGTACAGCAGCGTCCGGAACAGCGCGTCGTAGAAGGTGGAGTCCCCGAACAGGTGCTGGTAGTTGTCCAGTCCGATGAACTGGAAGGCCCCCACTCCGGTGTAGTTCGTGAACGAGTAGACGAGCCCGATCACCGCAGGCCACACGAAGAACAGCGCGAAGAGCACGACATTGGCCGCGATGAGGACGAGCGGCGCGAGGGTGTAGGTGCTACGTCGTTTCCTGGGCGGCCTCACGGACACGTCCGCGGCGCTATGTGTCATCTTCCTGACTTCCGTGCTGGTGGAATGGATCGCTGTGGGCTCACGCCGTGAGCCCGGCATGCCGTGGGCGACCAGGGCGGGCGGCGGCGTCTGGACCCCGCCGCCCGGCCCTGTGGCCCACGATCAGCCGCCGACCGCCTGGTTGTAGCCGTCCACGATGTTCTTCAGCGCCTTGTCGACCGACTGCTGGCCGTTGATCGCCTTGCCGAGCTCCGTCTTGGTCGGGTCGGTGGTGAGGCTCTTGCCCTTCAGCACCCAGTTCGTCTGGGCGTTGTTGAAGTAGCCCGAGATCGGCGCGTAGAGCGGGATCTCCTCGTTGTAGAGCTTGAAGGCCGCCTGCGCCGCCGGGGACTTGAAGGGGTACTTCGGGCTCAGGCCGCTCTCGACCGGGAGGAACCCGGAGGTCTCGACCAGCTCGGTGTACTGCTTGGGCTCGTACACCCAGGACATGAACTTCTGGCCCGCGGTGGCCGCGGCGCCGTTGTTGTTGAAGCCGACCATCATGCCGCCGCTGTTGACGTCACTGGCCTGCACCGGCTGGGCCGGGGTCGGGACGCTCGCCCAGTCGAACTTCTTGATGCTGTCCGCGAAGGCGGGCACCTGCCACACGCCGGACCAGTAGGCGACGACGTCACCGCTCTGGAACATGGCGGACGGGTCGGCGCCGCTGGTCCACACCGACTTCGGCATGACCTTGTCGTCGTTGAGACCGACGAAGTACTCCACGGCCTTCTTGGTCGCGGCGTCCGCCGAGAACTTGCCGGAGGAGTCCGCGTGGATGTACTTGCCGCCCATCTCGTACACCATGGCGCGCAGCCGGGACGGGGACTGGTCGAACGTGAGGGAGTACTTGGCGCCGGTCTTCTCGCGGACCTTGTTGGCGGCCGCGATGAACTCGGTCCACGTCCAGGTCTTCGCGGGCGAGGCGGGGACGGCGACGCCGGCCTTCTCGAACAGCGACTTGTTGATGAACAGGCCGGACGCGGTGACGTCCGAGGGGATGGCCAGCACCTTGCCGGACGAGTCCTTGGCGAGGAAGTTGGAGTTGATGTTGTAGCTCTTGTTGTTCGCGATGGAGCTGAGGTCGATGAGCTTGCTCGACCAGATCGGGTCCAGCGCCGGCACGTCCGCCACGTCGGGCAGCGAGTTGGCCTGCGCCGCGTTGTGCAGCTTCGTCGGGTACCCGTCGTAGGGGATGTTGACGAGCTTGACGCTGACGCCGGTCTCCTTCTTGTACTGCGCCACCAGCTTCTTCCAGCCCGCGTCCTGCCCGGGAACCGTGGAGATCCAGAACGTCAGGGACTTCGCGTTCCCGCCCGAACCGGAGCCCGATCCGCAGGCGGAGAGCAGCAGGGCGCCTGCCGTGGCGACGGCAGCGAGGGGAACAAGGCGGCGCATGCCGCCGCGGCCGAGTCGGCTGGAGCGCCGCACACCCACAGTGGTCATCTTCGATCCCTTTTTCGTCGTAGGGGACGGAGCACGGCGCCGACCGATGCGGCACGGGTGCATTTTGCAAGAAAGGTCGCTTTCCGGGGGCGCGGCCTCGCCCGGCCGTGTCTTCCACACGGGGCGAGGTCCCCGGCCGTCGTGGCCGTCACCGCATGAGCACACCCTCATGCGGCTGCCGTACGTCGCGTACGGGCTGAGAGGCTCACCCCAAGTCGGCGTCCCGACCGACTTAGAAAGCGCTTGTCCGGACATTGGCAGACCAAGTCGGAGGCCGTCAATCCTTGACCCCCGCACCATCGGTCACGGTTTGGACTCCTCTGGCCACGGCGAGCCGGGCGGCGCCCACCACGGTGCCCAGATCACCGACCGTGCTGCTGACCACCTCGGTGGGCCAGCTCAGCCGCCCCAGTTCGGCCCGCACACCGGGCAGGAGCTGCGGGTCCGTGCCCGTGCTGCCCCCGAGGACGATCAGTCCCGGGTCCAGTACGGCGGCCACGGCGGCGGCCAGCCGGCCCACGTCGGCGGCGTGCCGGCCGACCACCTGGGCCGCCGTGCCGTGTCCCTGCCGGGCGAGGGCGAAGAGCCGGTCCACGCTGCCCGGGCGCGGCCCGTCGGTGTCCTGCCAGGCCGCGGCGGCCCGGCGCAGCAGCGAGCGGGCGCCCACGTACTCCTCCAGGGCCTCCCGGCGCGGTTCCACGGCGTCGTCCCAGGGGTAGGGCAGCCGGGCCAGCTCACCGGCCGCGCCGTTCGCGCCGCGCAGCACCTGGCCGCCGACGACGATGCCGAGACCGATACCGACGCCGATGCGGAGATAGCCGAAGGTGGTGCGGCCCCGGGCGGCGCCCTCGTGCAGTTCGGCGAGGGCAGCGCAGTTGACGTTGTTCTCCAGGTGCACCGGCACGCCCGGCGGCAGGGCGACCGCCATGGCGTCGAACACCGGGCCCGCCTTGGCGGTCGCGGGGCGCATGCCGGCGCCCGCGCGGTCCCGGGCGGCGACATCACCGACGGCGACGACGACCGTGCGCAGCGGGGTGCCGGCGGGCAGCGCGCCCAGGGCCTCGCGGACGGCGTCGGCCGCGTCGTCCCGGGAGCCGGTGGCCTCGGCCAGCAGGGTGCCGTCCAGGGCGCAGCCGCGCACCCGGGTCAGGGCGGGGCCCAGATCGACGGCGAGTACGGCGCCGGCGGCCGGGCCGAGCCGGTAGACGGCGGCGTTGCGTCCTGTGCCGCCGGAGGCGGTGCCGGAGTGGGCGGCGAGCCGGAGGTGCTCCAGCTCCACGACGGCGGAGGACACCGTCGGCTTGGACAGGCCGGCCAGGCTGGCGAGCTGCGGCCGGGTAGCGCTGCCGGCCCTCGCCAGCACCTCGAAGACCGCGCTCGCGCTCTCGGTCAGCCGAGACTCCCGCGCCACGACGTGTTCCACACTTCCCCCAGTTCACGGGCCGCGCTCCTGGAGGGTGTCCGTGGGGCGCGGCGATGGGATGTCCTGACGTCACGCGGGCCCGGACGACGGTCCCTGTGACCGAGTTCGCGATGACTCTTGACGCACTGTACTTCGTTAGTTAACTTCCTAACGAACGTCACGGTACTCGCCTGCCGTGGTCCGTCAGAAGCCCGTCCCGGGGCTTCCCTAGTGCTCCAACCACCGTTCCCCCGGACACGGTTCGCCCGCCGTCGCAGCACCGCGCAACGACGAAAGAGGTTCCGTGCAGGACTCCACGCCCCTCGTGGTCGGCATCGACGTGGGTGGCACCAAGACACATCTGCGCGCCTGCGCGGGTACGGATGTCGTCGCCGACCACATCCGTGCCAGCAGCGGCTGGCGGCCGCACGACCCCGTGGCCGCCGCCGACTGGCTGACCGCCCTCGTCCACGACGCCCTGCCCGCGCACGCGCGCCCGTCCGCGGTCGCCGTGGGCGGACACGCCTGCGAGACACCCCGGCAGTGCGCCGGTATCCGTGCCGCGCTGGAGGACCGCCTCAGCGCACCCGTACTCGTGGTCGGCGACGCCGAACTCCTCGTCCCCGCCACGGGGTTGGACAAGGGTGTCGGCCTGGTGGCCGGCACCGGTTCCGTCGCGGTGGGCCTGCTCGCGGACGGCGGCCGGCTCCAAGTGGGCGGCTGGGGCGCGGTTCTCGGCGACGAGGGCGGCGCCGCGGGACTCGTCCGCGAGGCGGCCCGCGCCGCCTGGGCCGCGCACGACCGCGGCGAGGTTCCGGACCAACTCGCCCTGGGACTCGTCGAGGCGTTCGGCGTGGCCGAAGTCCCCGCGCTGGGCGCCGCGTTGGAAAGCGCTTCCGACGTCTCCGCCGACTGGGGCCGCCACGCCCGCGTCGTCTTCACCGCGGCCGACGCCGGCTCGCTCCTCGCGCGCGAGGTGATAGCGGAGGCCGGCCGGTCCCTCGCCGCACTCGTCGTACGGCTCGCCGAACGCGGTGTCCCCGTCGACGACGTGGTGGTCTCGGGCGGCACCGTCCTCGCCCAGCCCCGGCTGTACGACGCCCTCACCGCCGCGCTCGCCGAGCGGCTGCCCAGGGCGCGTCCGCGGCCCATCCAAGTACCGCCCGTCGAGGGCGCGGTGGCGCTGGCCCGATCGATCCTGTGAACCGCACGGCCCCCGTTCACCCGGGGGCCATGTGCTGGACGCCGTACCCCTTCCCACGGGACACGGCCCGCCGCGAATCTTCGCACGTACGCGCCAACCGACGTATGCGCTTTCTCGCGTCGTACCGCGCACCTCGCACCACAGCCGACCGCACGACCCCGCCGGCCTCACCGCCGTAGAACTCAAGAGAGGCACACCCATGCCGTCACCCGCCGGGCAGCGCACGAACGACGTTCGACCCGCCGTGAACAGACGTGGTTTCCTCAAGACCTCGCTCGGCGCCTCGGCCGCCGTGGTCGCCGCGCCCACGCTGGTCAGCTGGCTGGCCGCCGCGGACGCCAAGGCCACCACGGTTCCGCTGCCGTTCGTGGACGACTACCGGACGAACGTCGGCACGAACCTCACGCCCGAGACCAACGCCGTGGTCCGGGTCCTCGGCGGCATGGCGCAGATATGGAAGACCGGCGGCGCCTGGAACACCGGCACCCCGCTGCGCCCCGAGATCCTGCGCGCCAACATGCGGTACTGCATCGACCTCACCGCCCGCCGCACCCAGGCACAGGCGAAGGAGGCGTTCCTCTACGACCGCCAGCACCAGAGCTACGCGATGATCGCGGGCCTCGGTCCGCTGGCCGACCTCTACAAGTCCGGTGCCCTGGCGGTCACTTCGATCACCAGCGCCCCCGACGGAACGCCCGCCACCACCATCAGTGACGCCGTCCCCGCCGACGCGCCCGCCGGTGCCGCGCTCGGCGCCGGCTCGCACGACTCGGCGCTCGGCAAGGTGGCCGAACTGGTCGACACGCTGCGCGGCACCTACGCGTCGGGCAACCCCAGCAAGTACGCCTACCAGTACCCGCGTCCGTGGCGCATGAACGAGCGGAGCGAGGTCGTCGACACCGGCAAGGTCGACGACCTCGGCTACCCCGTCTACGACTCCGAGGTCGTCGTCGCCCCTCAACTCCTGCGCCAGCGCAGCACGTCACCGGTCGACGACGGCGGTTTCCCCAGCGGCCACACCAACGCCTTCCACCTGGCGGGCCTCGCCTACGCGTACGCCGTACCGGAGCGCTTCCAGGAACTGGTCACCCGCACCCTCCAGTTGAGCCACACCCGGATCATGGCCGGCATGCACTCCACGGTCGACGTCATCGGCGGCCGCATCATGGCCACCGCGCTGGCCGCCGCCACACTCGCCGACCCGGCCAACGCCGCGCTCAAGGCGGCTGCTCGCGCCCAGGCCCTCGCCTACTTCGAGGCACGAACCGGCACGACGGCGGACACCCTGTACGCGTACGCCCACTCGGGAACCACCGCGACCGACCCGTACGCGGACCGGACGGCCAACTCCCGTCTGGTGGAGCCCAAGTTGACCTATGTGCTCACCCGCAGCGGCCGTAACAAGGCGCTGACCGTGCCCAAGGGCGCGGAGGTGCTGCTGGAGACCCGGCTGCCCTACCTCGACGCGGCGCAGCGCCGCGAGGTGCTGCGCACCACCGCGCTGCCGTCCGGGTACGTCCTGCTCGACGGGTTCGAGCAGTGGGGCCGCCTCAACCTCTTCGCCGCTGCGGACGGCTACGGCTCCTTCGACTCCGATGTCGTCGTCGCCCTCGACGCGGCGGCCGGCGGCTTCGGCGCGGCCGACGCCTGGCGCAACGACATCGACGGCTGCGGCGGTCTGACCAAGCAGGGCACCGGCACCCTCACCCTGACCGGCCACAACGCCTACACCGGCGGGACGGTGCTCACCGACGGTGCGCTGGTGGCCGGTTCGGCGCACGCGCTGGGCCACGGTGACGTGAGCGTGCTCGGCGGTGCGCTGCGGGTCGCGGAGTCCGTGCGGATCCACGGCTCGTACACCCAGCGGTCCGCCACCCTCGATGTCACGCTCCGCTCGGGCCGCCGGCCCGCCGTCGAGATCACCCGGCGCGCGTCCCTCGGCCGGGGGAGCGCCCTGTCCCTGCGGTTCGACGCCGAACACCCGCCGGCGCCGGGCTCGACGGTGCGGGTCCTGGGCGCGTCCGCGCTGCGCGGCCAGTTCGACAGCATCACGGTGAACTCGGACACGCTGCGGGCCGTACCGGTGTATACGACGGAAGGTCTGTCGGTACGACTCCTGAAGCGGTGACGCCCCTGGTGACGGGAGCGGTGCGACAGTAGGGCCATGCCCCGGCTCCGCAGCGCTCCCGCCACCGCACGGCCGGCCTCACCGCAGGGCGGATGATGGCGCGCGAACAGCACTCGGTCCTCGACCCCGACACGCTCGACGACGGTGGCGGCGGGGACTCGCCGCCGCGCACAGACGGCTCGTGGTCGACCCGCCTCTACGCCGGGCTGCGGCGCCATAAGCGCCGGCTGGTGCCCCTGCTCGTGGTGGTGCTCCTCGCGCAGCTGGCCGCCGTGATGATCACGACCGCCATGCAGCAGACACCGACCATCGACGAGCCGGTCTACGTGGCCACGGCCACCGTCTATCTGCGCGAGCACAGCCTCGACTACAACCCCGAGCATCCGCCCCTCGGGAAGCTGGTGATCGCCGCCGGAATCGCGATCGCCGATCCGCACTTCGACGCCGACTACCGAGGCGATCAAGGGGCGTTGGGCCGTCATCTGCTCTACGAGTCGGGCAACGACCCCTGGCGGCTGATGTTCTGGGCACGGCTCCCGGTGATCGTCCTGACGCTGCTCTTCGGGCTGGTCGTGTTCGCGTTCGCGCGGGAACTCGTGGGCCCGGCACGGGGGTTGATCGCGCTCGCGCTGTACGCCTTCTCGCCGGACGTCATCGCGCACGGCTCGCTGGCCACGCTCGACGTGCCGGAGGCCGGTTTCCTGCTGACGTCGGTGTGGATGCTGTGGCGGGCCAGACGGCGACCGAAGTTGTATCTGCCGCTCGCGGGGGCCGCGCTCGGGGCCGCCGTGGCGACGAAGATGAGTGCCCTGCCCGCCGTCCCCGTCCTCATGCTCCTCGCCGTCGCGTCGGTGTGGTCCGCCCGCCGCCCGGCCGAACGCGCGGCCCGGCTGCGGATGTTGGCGCTCGGTGCGGTGGGCGCGGCCACGATGGCGGTCGTCGCGCTGGCCGTCGTATGGGCGTCGTATCTCGCCGTCGATCCGCAACTGCGGTTCACGGCCACGGAGCCGGTGCCCGTGATCCACGGCCTGCGCGGACAGGTGGTGCAGCTGCTGCCGTTCCCGCGGGCGTTCCGGGACGGGATGCTCATCCAGTTCGGCATGGAGGACTACCCGTGGCAGGGTTTCCTGTTCGGGCACCTCTACACCGGGTCGCACTGGTACTACCTCCCGGCGGCCCTGCTGGTGAAGACACCGCTCGGCATGATCGCGCTGTGGGCGGCGGGTGCCGTCGCGGTCGTGGCGGTACGGCGGTTGCGGCCCGCGGCGCCGTATCTGCTGGTCCCGACGGCCGTGCTGCTGGCCACGGCGATGGACGGCTCACGGGACTTCGGCACGCGCTACGCGATATTCGTGCCGATGTTCCTCGCGGTCGCGGCGGCCTGTGTGCCGGCGCTGCGGTCGTGGTGGCGGTGGGCTCCGCCGGCCACGGGGCTGCTGGTGGCGTTCGTCGCGGTCAGTTCGCTGCGGACGTTCCCCTACTATCTGCCGTACTCCAACGAGGCGTTCGGCGGTCCTTCGAAGACCTATCTGCGGCTGCACGACTCCAACGTGGACTGGGGCCAGGACCTCGGCCGCCTCGCCGACCGGCTGCGCGACCGGTACCCGGGCGAGCGGGTCTGGCTCGTCTACAAGGGCAGCGGGGTGCCGTCGTACTACGGCATCGAGTCGTCCGATCCGCGCAAGGCAGGCGTGCGCGAGGTGCACGGGCTGCTGATCGTCTCGGACACCGCGATCGACAAGGCGCAGGGGAAACTGGCCGAGTTGATCGACAGCAGTCGCCCGATCGATCAAGTCGGTCATTCGATCACGATCTACCGGCGCTGATCACTCTCTGGTCACAACGCTCTGTGAGCTATGTTGAGTGGCTGTGGGAGACAAAGGAGGCGCACCGGTGCCATCGCCGCAGCAGGCACGCGCCCAGGCATCGGCGATCACCTCGGGAAAAACCGACCCGGAAGTCGGCGCGGCACCGACGTCCCAACTCAGGGAACTCTTCGACGGGCCACGGCTGTCACCGGGTCAGCGGCGTATCGCCCAGTACCTGATCGAGCACATCACCGAGGCCGCGTTCCTCTCCATCACCGACCTCGCGGAGCGCGTCGGCGTCAGCCAGCCGTCGGTGACCCGGTTCGCGGCGGCGGTCGGCTTCAGCGGTTACCCGGCGCTACGGGAGCGGCTCCAGGCGATCGCCCTGCGCACCCTCGCGGGCGGCCCGGCGGCGGCCGAGGTGAACCGCAGCAACGAACTCCAGGCCGCGGTCGACGCCGAGATCGAGAACCTGGAGAACCTGCGCCGCGACTTCGCCGACCCCGACCGGCTGATCGAGGTCGGCCGCGAACTGTCGGCGTCCACCCCGCTGACCGTCCTCGGCCTGCGCATCTCCGTCTCGCTCGCCGAGTACTTCGCGTACGCGGCACGCCGTATCCACCCCGACGTACGACTGGTGACCCGGGGCGGCACCGTCGCCTACGACGCGATCCTTCAGTCCCGCGAGGCGGGCGGCACCTGGCTCCTCGCGTTCGACATGCCGCGGCACGCGCACGAGACGCTCACCGCGATCCGGGTGGCGCGCAGCGCCGGGCTCAAGGTCGCCCTCGTGACCGATCTGGCGCTGGGCGCGCTGGCCGACGAGGCCGACGTCACCTTCGCCACCGGCACCGGCTCCCGCCTGGTCTTCGACTCGTACGCGGCCCCCGGTGTGATGGCCTCCGCCCTGCTCCAGGCCATGACGGACGCCGATCCCGAGCGGACCCAGGCCCGCCTGGAGGACTACGAGCAGATCGCCGAGCAGCACCAGTTCTTCATGCGGGACTGACCCGCCACTCCCCCCTCATAGGTATACACACCGGGACGATTCCTCCCATTTCCCGCATGAATGTTTTCATACGCCTTGCAAAGCGGACGGCATATATAAATACTGCTCACGGATCGCACCCGCCCCGAGAAAGCCCGGCCCGCCCATGCGCACCTCCGCTCGACCCGCCGCGCCGGCGACCGCCGTCTCCCGGGGCTCTCGCACGAGCACTCCCCGGCGCCGATTCCTACCCGCCTCGGCGCCGGGCGTGTTCGGTAGGGCATCGCCTCCGCGAGCGCCCAAGGCGGCCTCGGTCATCCCCTGGGCCGGGGCCGCCTCACACCGTCGACCCACCCCCGCGACGCCGCACATCGGGAAGCGATGACATGCAACTGACCACCACGCGCATCAGCCAGGACTGGCCCTGTCAGGTCAAGACACCCGGCAGCTACGACTGGGAGCGCTCGGCGGCCAAGTGGCTGCGCGAGCTGGTGCCGGCCCGCTACGCCAGCTATCCCGCGTTCATCCGCCACCCCGTCCTGCTCGCCCGACACGCGCAGATCCAGGTCCAGCACGAGATCCGGGTGGCCCGCACCGCCCTGCAGACCGCGCGCGCCGACCTGCCCGGCATCGGCCTCCCCGAGTCGGTCATCGAGCACACCATCAAGCTGTACGCCGCCGAGGTCCTCCAGCTCCAGCACATCGCGCGCAGCGTCCGCGCGGTGACCGAGGCCCTGGTCGGGCACAGCACCGGCCGCTGACCCCGACTGCGGGTCGCGTTCAGTCGTCGTCGCGGTGCCGCCAGTACCAGAACGCGCCCACGACGAGGGCCAGCAGAAGGACTCCGGGCAGGATCAGACCCGGGACGCGCGAGCCGTTCATCGGCGTGGCCTTCGGTTCGGAACGGGCACGACACCACCGACCTGCGGCGCCGCGCTGTCCATGATGAGGCTCCGCGGCCCCACCAGCAGCGACTTTCCCCAGGCCTTGCCGCGCGTTCGAAACCCCGTTCGCCTACTGGCCGTTGTCGAGCGTGGTGCGGGACTCCAGGTCCTTGCGGGTGTCGTCGCCGTAGACGCCGTTCTCGTCGCCCCGGATGCCGTACCAGAGCTGGAAACGGGCGACCGCCGCCGTGAGCGTCGCGTCGTACCGGCCGCTGGTCGAGCCGTTCTCGTAGACGTTGGGGATGCGCAGGAGTCGCTGTTCCAACTCCGTCACCTGGGGGCCGCTGTCGCCCTCGCGGAGCGTGCCGGCGCCGTCCGGGTCGGCGGTCCCCGCGCTGGTGGCCGGCGCGGAGGTCACCGGAGTGGGCGTGCTGACCGGCTGGGACGTGCTCGCCTCGCCCTTGCCCGGCAGCAGGAGGGCGCAAGCGAAGCCGACCAGCGCGGCGGCACTCACACCGACCACGATCGCGGCCCGGCGCAGCCCCGGACCGAAGGGACTCGGGGGCGGCAGCGGGTGCGACTCGCCGGGTACGGGCGGCAGTTCCTGTGTCTCGGCCTCGGAGGCGAAGAACGGCCGGGGCACCGGCACCGACTCGAAGACGGAGGAGTCCCGGCGGGGCTCCCGCATCAGCGCCGCGAGGTTGTCGGAGCGGCGGCGGCGCAGCACACGCGCGGGTTCCAGGACCGGGCCACCTGACGAGGACCCCGGTTCGGGCGGTGTAGACACGCTGCTCTCCTTCCGTTCCGCGCGCACGGACATCCACGGTCCCCCGCAAGAGATACGCGTGGACAGCCGCCGGAGTTCAGCGCGGGGTCACGCGCGCACGAACCGGTGCAGGGACGCCTTCAGCGCGGTGATGAACGCGTCCCGCCGGGTGTCGTCGAGCGCGTCCAGGGAGAGGTACGGGTTCAGGTCCTCCAGTTCGACGAGGAGCAGTCGGCCGTCCGGGGCGCGGCAGGCGTCGACGCGCTGGATGCCGTGGTCGATGCCGTTCCAGTCGATGAACCGCTGCGCGAACTCCAGGTCCGCGGGGGCGGGTTCGTACGGTTCGAGCTGCCAGCGCTTCTCGGTGTCCGGGGCGTGGAGGGCGTACTGGAAGTCGTGGTCGACGAAGTAGAAGGACACCTCGTACGAGAAGTCCACGCACGGCTGGACCAGGACGCTCCCGTCGGCCAGCGCGGGCAGCCGCTCGGCCGGGACGATCTCCAGGCCTATGGAGTCGGCGCCGAGTTTGGGCTTGACGACATAACGGTCCGTGCGGGGCAGCAGCTCCAGGTCCTCGACGCGGTCGACGGTCGGGATGACCGGGAACCCAGCGGCGCTGAGGTCGAGGAGGTACTGCTTGCCCGCCATGTCCGCGCGGCCCGACAGCTGGTTGTAGACGCGGGCCCCGGTGCGGAGCGCGTGCTCGCGGAACGCGTCGTACTGTGCCTGGTATCCGAGCACGGGCCCGCTGTTGCGGACGACGACCGCGTCGAAGCCGTCCATCAGCGCGGCGGCGTCCAGCGGATGACACAGCGCCAGGTCGAAGTCCTCGCGCAGCCGGGAGGTCAGGTCGATGTCCTCGTCGCCGTAGCGTCGTCCGCGGGCCGGGTAGGCGAGGTCGGTGACGTACAGGACGCGGGGGCGGGCGAGGGGTGGGGTGGGCATGCCGGTTCTCCTTGGTCGAGAGCGTTCGCGCGGAATGATCAAAACGGTCGGCCCGTGGTCAAGGGGCGAGCGTTGTCGCTCCGCAGGACGAGCGAATCCTCAACTCGGGGAGGAGCTCGATGTGTTGACGCGGGGCCGGCCCCTGTCCGCTGCCGCGCTCGGCGAGCCGGCGCAGCAGGAGCTTCGCGGCCCACTCCCCCACCGACCGTTTCGGCGGGGCGACGGCGGTGAGCGGGACGTCGGCGAGGCCCGCGACCTCGTCGTCGTAGGCGATGAGCGCCAGGTCGTCGGGGACGCGGATGCCGCGGGCCTGGAGGCGGGGCACGAGCACGATCGCGTCCTCGTCGCCGTGCACGAGGGCGGCGGTGACTCCGCGCTCGCGCACCGCGTCGACCAGGTAGTCCACGCTGGACGCGTAGTCGCCGTGTTCACGGACGGAGGGGGCGCCCCGGGCGTCGTCGAGACCGAGCGAGCGTACGGCCGACTCGTAGCCGGCGAGAATCCGGTCGGCGTGCGGGCCTTCCTGGA
Organism: Streptomyces sp. NPDC096013; assembly: GCF_044763565.1. Taxonomy (NCBI): domain Bacteria; kingdom Bacillati; phylum Actinomycetota; class Actinomycetes; order Kitasatosporales; family Streptomycetaceae; genus Streptomyces; species Streptomyces sp. NPDC096013. The sequence continues at coordinate 146,038 of NZ_JBIWGK010000001.1, forward strand.
GTACCGCGGTGATCCTGCGGTGGCCGAGGGCGGCGAAGTGGCCGACGGCGACGGCCGCTCCGTGGGCGCGGTCGGTGCGCACCCGGTCGAGGGCGGCGGCGGGGTTGCCGGGCGGGGCGGCGCGTTCGACCAGGACGGTGGGCACATCCCGGTCGAGGAGCCACCGCTCCTGGCCGCCGACGGGTACGCCCGCCGACCAGCTCGGCGCGACGAGCAGTCCCTCGGCGCCGCCCGCGAGGAGATGCCCGGCCTGGACGGCGTCCTCCGTGTCGACGTGTCCGGAGACTCCGAGGACAAGTCGGCCGCCCTGTGCGGCCACGGCCTCGCGGGCGCCGCGCACTATGTCGGCGAAGATCGAGGCGGTGGTCGGAACGATCATTCCGATCACGACGCCCTCGGCGGACCCTGGCCGCGCGGATCGCTCGTTTTCCACGGCGGGTTCCCGCCGCTCCCGCGTATCCGCGGTGTCTGCGCCGCCGGGCCAGACCACCGCGCCGTGCAGTCGCCGTACCCGGCCCTGGGCGGCCAGGGCCTCCACGTCACGCCTCAACGTGACGGCGGAGACGCCGAGTTCGGCCGCGAGTTCGGCGACGCGCAGGCTGCCGCGCTCGCGGACGAGTGCGAGCACCCGTTCATGGCGCTGGTCGACATGGAGTCGCATGGGTCCCCCTGAGAGCCGTGCCGGTCGCGGTCACTCTATGCCGCGGATCGTATCGACCGTCTCGACCGCATCGATCGTTCCGAGCATATCGATCACCTACCGATCGGAGCCCGCGAGGGGACTCAGTTCCCCGCCGTCGGCGCACTCAGTGCCATCCGTGTCGGCCTGGTGCTACGTTCCCGTCCATGAGCTCCAAGCCGCCCATGCGGGACGCCCTGGTGGCGGCCGCGTTCCAGTTGTTCCTGGAGCGGGGCTACGAACAGACCACCATCGACGACATCGTGGCGCTGGCGGGGGTCGGACGGCGGTCGTTCTTCCGCTACTTCCCCTCCAAGGAGGACGTGGTCTTCCCCGACCACGAACGCTGCCTCGCCGACATGACGGCCTTCCTCTCATCCTCCGGCGACGAGCACGAACCCGTGCGGCGGGTCTGCGACGCGGCCCGGCTGGTGCTGCGCATGTACAACGAGAACCCGACGTTCTCCGTGCAGCGTTACCGCCTCACCAAGAAGGTGCCGGGGCTCCGGGCCTACGAACTCTCGGTCGTGTGGCGCTACGAACGCGCCCTCGCCGACTATCTGCGCGGGCGCTTCGCCGGGCGGCAGGACGGCACCCTGCACGCCGACGTGATCGCCGCCGCCGTGGTCGCCGCGCACAACAACGCCCTGCGTTCCTGGCTGCGTTCGGACGGAAAGCGCGACGCGGGCGCCGAGGTGGACCACGCGCTCGGGTATGTGCAGTCCGCCTTCGGGCAGCCGGCGGCACCGCCCGTCATCGCCGAACAGGGCCCCGAGGACGTCGTGGTGGTCGTCTCCCGGCGGGGCACCCCGCTGTGGCGGGTCGTCCAAGAGATAGAGACCGCGCTCGACCACGGCTAGAGCACGACCGGAAACAGCGCAGCAAAGGGTACGCAGTGTCTTTACGCCTGGCACTGAGTGCCATACGCTGAGGCCGTGCACGGTGGCACGGGGTACCGCGCACATGCGTGCCCGGCTCGGCCGCGCACGCGGGATTCCGGCCGAGCGCAGGGAGTTGACAGCGTGTACCACCACTCAGGATTCGCGACCCGTCCGGCAGGCGGCTCCCCCGCGGGCGTGCTCGACGCGCACACCCCGGACGGCGAGACCATCCACTTCCAGCGCTGCACCTGGTGCGGAACGGCCATGTACCACCGCCTGTTGTGCCCGGTCTGCCAGGGCGGCGACCTGCGCACGGAACGCAGCGAGGGCACCGGCACGGTCCGCCACTCCACGACCGTGCACCGCAACACCCCGGCCGCCCGCAATGTGTCGCTGATCGAGATGGCCGAGGGCTTCGTGGTGCGCGGCCGGGTCATCGGCCCGCCCATCGGCATCCACAGCGGCGACCGCGTCCGGCTCTCCACAGCGAAGGACCCGGTGCGGGGCGAGCCGGTCTTCCAGCTCGTCGACGAGCCGTACCGGGCCTGGCACTGACCGCCCCGGCCCGCCTCGCTCGACGGGCACTCTCCCAACGGCCGTAGCGTGGGCGCGAGTTCGAGCCCGACCGACGAAGATCGGACGAATCCTCCTCCACAGGCAACCCACAGGCTCTGTCCGCCGTCCTCCGGGGCGCGAGAGGCTCCCGTGACCGACGGGACGCCTGAGCCTGGGGTCAGAGGAGGAGAACACTTTGTTCCGTGCCCGGCGAATATGGGTCACGGCCGCGACGGTGCTCGCGGTGGCGGGAGGGATGTCCGGGTCGGCGCAGGCGGCGCCGGTCTCGGACGGCGGTCCGTTCACGGCGACGGCGACAGCCGACGACGGTACGCTTCCGCCCGGTTGGCGGATCACGGGGAAGGGTTCCGCGCAGCAACTGGTCTGGCGCTCCGGCACCCGGGTGCCCATGGGCGACGCCCGGGTGGAGTTCCACGCCGGCGGTCAACTCCTCGGAGTGCCGAGACCGGCGAAGGACGGCCACACGTTCCGGCTCGGCCTCGGTGCCGTTCCGCCGAAGAAGCTAACGGACCTCCAAGTGCTGGCCGCAGGGCGCCGGTTGGACGCGGCCGGTGACACCACCGGCTCCGGCGCCGGGCGTTCAGGAGCCGCCGCCGCACAGCCCGCGGCGCCGCTCCCGGCCGGTGCGATCGACCCCGGCAAGCCGGGCTCGTACCGTACGACGACCGGCGAGTACGCGCTCAACTCGGTGAAGCTCCCCGGGTTCCCCACGCCGGTCGAGATGCGGGCCGTCGTGGTCGCGCCGAAGGGCGCCACCGGCAAGCGGCCCCTCGCCCTGTTCCTGCACGGCCGCCACTACACCTGCTACCAGCCGGGCACCGAGGACATCACCGGTGACTGGCCCTGCCCCACCGGCCTCAAGTCGGTGCCGAGCTACCGGGGTTACCTGCGCGACCAGCGACTCCTGGCCTCCCAGGGCTATGTGACGGTGTCGATCTCCGCGAACGGCATCAACGCCCAGGACGCCGACGTCGAGGACGCGGGCGCGCAGGCCCGTTCCTCGCTGGTCCGGCTGCACCTGGCCCACTGGGCCGAGTGGTCCGCGCACCCGGCGACGGCCCCGGCGGCCGTCCGGAACGCGCCCCGCGCCGACCTCTCCCGCGTCCTGCTGGTCGGCCACTCGCGAGGCGGCGAGGGCGTCAACCGGGCGGCGATGGACAGCCTCTACCCGCCGCCGGCCGCCCAGGACGGCTACCGCGGCCCGGTCCGCTGGAAGATCCGCGGCACGTCCTGATCGGCCCCACGATCTTCGGCCAGAACCCGGTGGCCGACGTCCCCTCGACGACGATCCTGCCCGGCTGCGACGGTGACGTCTCCGACCTCCAGGGCGAGGTCTACGTCGACGGCACGCGCGGGGTCAGCAAGGGCACCGCCCTGCACAGCGCGGTCTACGTCGAGGGCGCCGACCACAACTTCTTCAACACCGAGTGGACGCCCGGCCAGGCCGAGGCGCCCGCGTCCGACGACTTCTACGACGACCCCGACCAGCGGGACCCGGTGTGCTCGCCGGGCGCCGCGACCCGGCTGACCGCCGACCAGCAGCACCGGGCCGGCTCCACCTACATCGCCACGGCGGCACGGCTGTTCGTCGCCGGGGACGACCGGGCCCGCGAGCTGCTCGACGGTTCCGGCCGCCGCGCCCCCTCGGCGGACCCCGCGCGGGTCCTCACCCACGCGGTGGGCGCGAACCGCAACGCCGGGTTCCTGCCCGACGGCCAAGTCGCCGTCTCCGGCGGCAGGTTGTGCTCCGCGGTGGACCCCGACCCGGCCGTCGCCTGCCTCGGCCCCGACACCAAGGGCAGCTCCCCGCACTTCGCGAGCTGGGAGACCTCGAAGGAGATCGGCCGCCGTGCCGTGGCCCTGCACTGGTCCGCCGCCGGCTCGAAGACGACCGTACGTCCGAACAAGCCGGTCTCCCTCGGCGGGGACAAGGATCTCGCCCTGCGCGTGATCGTGCCGCCCAACACCACGGGCACCCAGCTCGACGTGTCCGTCACCGACACCGCGGGACACCGCGCGACCCTCGGCCGGGTCCGCGTCGACGGCCTCCCCGGCACCGAGCGCACCGCCTCGTACTGGGCCCGCGAGGTCCGCGTACCCCTGACCGCCGCCACCCGCGCCGGACTCGACCTGCGGCACGTCAAGTCCCTTGACCTGACTCCCCGTTCGCGCTCGGGGCAGGCCTGGCTGATGGACGCCTGGGGCTGGCGCCCCGGCACCCCGGCGGCCGTCCCGGCCCCGCTCCCCCGCGTCGACATCGGCCGACTCACCGTCAAGGAGGGCGACTCGGGCGTGAAGACCTACCGCGTCCCCGTCCAGGTCTCCGGCCGGGGCAGCGGCCAGGTCCGGCTCTACGTCACCGACCCGGTCACGAACGAGGACACTTCACGGCTGGTGACCGTACGGCCCGGCGGCAACACCATCGACGTGCCGGTGAAGGTGGAGGGCAACACCCGCTTCGACTACGGCGTCCAGCACGACATCTTCGTGAAGGCGGTGCACGGCGCGGTCGTCGGCGCCCACCGGGGCGGGGTGACCACCGAGAACGACGACCCGATGCCGACGTTCAAGGTCACCCCGGTCGCGGACCGCGTCACCGAGGGCCAACCCCTCACGTGGAAGGTGACGCTGTCGGCGCCCGCCGACGTGGAGCTGGACCCGTCGTTCATCGTCCGACCGGTCTCCACAGGACCGGAGTTGTCCACCCTGGACGTCAACCCGACGTGGCTCAGCGAGAACTCCGGTGAGGAACCCGCGCCGGAGCGGGCCCTGTCCACCCTGCCGGGCCTCTTCCTGTGGACGTCCGTCCCGGCGGGCCAGCTCAGCGGGGAGATCAGCGTGCCCACGATCACGGACCAGGTGACGGAACAGCCCGAGTCCGTACGGTTCGTGGCCGTGGACCAGAACGGGGACCCGCAGAGCGGCGGACCGGAGCTGACCGGGACGGTGCTCGACGCGTCGTAGCCGAAGGTCGTAGCGGATCGTCCAGCAGGACGCCGTAGGAGGTGAAGGGGTCGCGGTGCGAGAGCCGCGGCCCCTTCGTCGTGCGGCTGACCGCGTCGCGTCGATGCTCAACTCCGCTTCTGCGCGCCGCCGTTCATCTTGGCGCGGTTCTCGGTCAGGAGTTGCTGGACGCGCTGTTCGACCTCGCGGGGGTCGAGTCCGAGGGTGGCGCCGATCTGGGCGGACCAGACCTCGGAGCGGAGGTTGGTCTCGAAGTCGAGGTCGGCGCGGACGTTCTCGCGGGCCGCCTGGCGGTTCTGGCTCACCATGACGAAGGTCGACAGGAAGATCGCCTCCAGGCTGACGATCATCGTGAGCAGCCCGAAGGGATACGGGTCGAAGATCCCGGCCCGGCCGAGGAGTCCTTCGTTGAGGGCGATCCAGACGGCGAACCAGAACGCGTGGAGATAGACGAAGAGCATGGTGCCGGCGAAGGCGGTGATCGCGTCGGCGACCCGGTCCTGGGTACCGCGCATCCGCGCGAAGACGACGCGCTCCTGCCGCAGCGGCAGGTCGTCCGGGTTCAGCGCGGGGTGCACGAGCGCTCCCTGATGTCGATGGGTGAGGGGATCGCCGTCAGGGCGTGAGTCTCACGCGGATGCCGACGGTGCCGTCCGCCCCGCGGCGCAGACGGCTGCCGAGCAGCGTGATGCGGCCGGTGAGGCCGTACTTCCGCTTGATCAGGGCGCGGTAGCGGGCGGTGGTCTCGGCGTCGACGATCTCGGCGGTGCCGGGGACCGGGCTGCCCGTCGGGTTGCCGCGCAGGTCACAGGGGCCGACGAGGACATCGGCGCGGGCCCGGATGCGCTTGACCTTCCAGGAGTCGGCGACCGTCCACACGCCGAGGGAGTCGCCGTCCCGCACGACCCACACCGGGGTGGCGACCGCGCTGCCGTTCTTGCGGTAGCTCGTGAGCAGCAGGTACTGGCCTGCGCCGAGCCGGTCCAGCGGGGTCTCGTCCATGGTCGGCAGTCTAAGCACCCGGGGCGTCCCGCAGCAGAGCGAGATACCGGCGGGCGAAAAGGTATGCGTCGCCGGGCCAGCGCGCCGAGAGGTAGGCGCCGTCCTGGACGACGAACGCGTGACTGTCGTCGCTCGCGGTGCCGCGCCGGGTCAGCTCCCTGGGGCCGCGCTCGAACTGCGCTCCCGGGTCGTCCAGGGCGGCCCGCACCTCGTCCTCGACATAGGCCGGGTAGGTGCGGTAGTAGCGGCCGAGGCGCCAGGCGGTGGTCAGGTAGGCGGTGCGTTCCATGTACGCGGGGAGGCAGGTCGTGCGGCGTCCGGCGAGCACGCTGCGGCCGGTGGCCGGGTCCTGGGTGCGGGCGAGCACGAGGACGCCGTGGCAGATCGCGCCGACCGGGCGGCCCAGCTTCCAGAACTCCCCCACCTTGGCGCCCAGTTCGGAAGAGCCCAGGTACTGACGCATGCCGGGCGCGTGTCCGCCCGGCAGCAACAGCCCGTCGAAGCCGGCCACGTCCAGGTCCGTCCACGCGACCGTGTCGGCGAACTCCGGTGCCTGGGTGAGCTGTCGGTAGAACCGCTTGGGTTCGTCCTCGGCGCCGAGCCGGCCGAAGAGGACTCCGGTGAGCAGTCGGGGGTCGGCGGCGGGCCGGGTCCCCGCGTGCTCGGTCGCGAAGACCACCTCGTGCCCGGCGTCGGTGAGCATCCGCCAGGGCACGGCGACCTCGGTGACGTCGAAGTCGCGGTCCGGGACCGGCATCAGCACGCGCATGAGGTCATCATGGCAGCCGGGCCGGGTGTCCATGACAGCGCGGGCGCGCAGCTGATCCGGTTCGCGGGAGGTGTCCTGCGGGATGCTGGTCATGAGGCACGACTGAGGGGGAGGTGCGATGACCGGGAATCCCGCGAACGGCGTGGTCATGGAGATCGCCTGCGACGAGTCCGGTTCGGACGGCGAGAACCTCACCGGCGGCAACACGGACGTCTTCGCGCACGCCAGTGTGCGGCTGCCCCAGGAGACGGCCGCGGAGTATGTGCGGGAGATACGGCGCAGGATTCGCTCGCCCGCGGAGGAGTACAAGGCGAACCATCTGCTGCGGGAGAAGCACCGGGCGGTGCTGGAGTCGTTCCTCGGCCCCGCCGGACCCCTGCGGGACGGGAACGCGCATGTGCATCTGACCGAGAAGACGTACTTCGTCGTGGACCGCGCGGTCGACCTGCTGCTCGACGGGGCGGGCGAGGGCACCGAGGCGGCCACCCTGTTCCGGGAGGGGCCGCGGACCTTCGGTGAGCGGGGCTGGCGGGACTTCCTGACCGCGTCCAACCAACTGCTGCGGGTCAGGAACGACGGAGCGCCGACGGTCCCCGCCGACGTCTTCTTCCGCACGGTCGACGCCCTGCGCGACACGTATCCCGATACGGCCGCGGGGGTGATCGTCGGCCGGCTCGCGGCGGCGCGGTCGCGCGCGGAGTCGTACCGGGAGCGGATGCGGGACTCCCCCGTACTGTTCCCCGTGCTCAATCCACTGCTGCCCGCGATCGTCGGCACGGCCCGGTACTGGATCGCCGACGGACGCGGCGTGCGCCTGGTGCACGACCGGCAGAACATGCTCACCCCGGAGCGCATCGCCTGGATCATGGACGCGGCGCCGCTGACCGACGTGGTGCTCGTCGCCGCGCGGTCCGACGCGCGGGTGCAGCTGGCCGACTTCCTCGCCGGCATCGCCCGCAAGCTCGCCTCCGACGAGCTGAACGGCCACGGCGACCCCGTCCTCACCGCTCTGCTGCGGCCGTACCTCGGCCCGGACTCCGTCTGGGGCGACGCGGCCAGCGGGCTGCGGCTGGGCACGGCCGGTGCCAACTCGGCGGTGCAGCGGGCCTGTTGACGAGAGGAACGGAACCCGGTCCGCCGTCGGGTGAACAGGAGAGCGCCGGGCCACGTATGGAGGAAGGGCACTCGACGACCGGAGAGCCCCGCGGTGTCGTCACCGCACGTTCGGGGTTCGGGAGCCAGGCATGAGGCACGCACGACGACGGGTCATCCGGCGAGTTACACGGTTGGCGGCCGTCGGCGGACTCCTGTTGGGAGGCGCCATGGTCACCCAGGCGGCCATGGCCAGCGATTCCCCCGGCACGTCCGCCGCCACGCTCAGCGCGCCGCAGACACCCGCGGACAAGGGTTCCGCCCTGGTGGCGAAGCTCGGTTCGGCCCGCACGGCGGGCAGTTGGGTCGACACCGGCGGCCGTACGGTCGTCGCGGTGACCGACGAGAAGACGGCGGCCGAGGTGCAGCGGGCGGGCGCCGAGGCGAAGGTCGTGCGGTACAGCATGAACGTGCTGAAGTCGGCGGCCGGCACGCTGAGTTCGGCGCCCAAGGTGCCGGGCACCGCCTGGGCGATGGACTATCGCAACAACAGGGTGCTGGTGGAGGCGGACAGTTCGGTCTCCACCGCCGGCTGGTCCGCGATGACGAAGGTCGCGAAGGCGATCGGCGCCTCGGTCGAGATGCAGCGCACGCAGGGCAAGTTCACGACCCGCATCAACGGCGCGCAGCCCATCCTGTCGACCGGCGGGCGCTGTTCGGCGGGCTTCAACGTGACGAACGGGCAGGACGACTTCATCCTGACGGCCGGGCACTGCGGGCCGGTCGGGTCGATCTGGTTCGCCAACAACCAGGGCGACCAGCAGCTGGGCAAGACGGTCTCCGACAACTTCCCCGGCAGTGACTTCTCCTTGGTGCAGTACGCGAGCGGCTCGGCGGGCGACGGCGCGGACGTCGTGGCGATCGGCAACGGCAGCGGGGTCACGATCACGGGCCTGGCCGACGCGGCCGTAGGGGAGAAGGTGTTCCGCAGCGGCAGCACCAGTGGGCTGCACGACGGCGAGGTGACCGCGCTGGACGCGACGGTCAACTACCCCGAGGGCACGGTCACCGGCCTCATCCAGACCACGGTGTGCGCCGAACCGGGCGACAGCGGCGGCCCGTTGTTCGCCAACGGCATCGCGCTGGGCGTGACCTCGGGCGGCAGCGGCGACTGCACGGCGGGCGGCACGACGTTCTTCCAGCCGCTGACGAAGGCGCTGTCGGCGCTGAACGTGAAGCTGCTGGTGGCACCGAAGACGGCTGCCTCGCCCGCGCCCGCCGCCTCGCCCACCGCCGGTGCGGCAGCGGCCGGTGCGGCCACGCCCGGGACCTCGGCGCCCGCGACGAACACCACATCGGGCGCGACGACCCTGGCGGCCCGGCTGACCGACCCCAAGAACGTGGGCCCGGGTCTGCTGGTGATCGCGGGAAGTCTGATCGCGCTGGTGGCGACGCGCTGGATCCGCGCGGAGCAGGACCGCAAGGCGTTCCAGCGGCACCACACGGCGATGTGGGGCTGATCACTCGAGGGAGGTCAGCGGGGAAGGAAGGAAAGGGGTTCAACAGGGGGTGACGGGGATCGACCGGCTCGGCCGAAGGTCACGAGGAAAGGCCGGGCGACGGGATCCCAACGACACCTGCGTCGGTCGGCTCGGCGGCCCTCAGGCCGCCGGCGGAGCTGCGGCGGCCCACTCCATCACAAGCCGTCGGTACTCCTCGCGCTGCTCGACGCTCAGTGTCCCGCCCGATCGGAGCCACAGGGCCCTGATCTCCTCGTTGACCTCGGCTGCCGATCGCTCGGTGGCTGATTCAACACTGGTGGACATGGTGTGAAGCATACGTCGCCGAAGGTGAAGGCGATGTGAGTAATCACGAGCTAATCGGACATATCGGACCGTGTTACTGATCACGTCCATCTGTCAAGCCCTGTAACGCAATTCACACCTCGGCCACACCCAGGACGAGCACCTGGATCGCCAGCACGGCGGCGCCGCGCGCCCAGTCGTGGAAGTCGGAGACCTTCGTCTCGACGTCGAGCGGGACGGCCAGCGGGTGCCGGTGGGCGCGGAGGGTGTCGTCCACCGTCTTGCCGGCCACGTCGATCAGGCCGACGCCCTCGCCGGCGAGCAGGATCTTCTGCGGCAGCACGAAGTTGGCGATCTGGGCGACCAACGTGCCCAGCGCGCGGGCCGCTTCGTCGATGACGCGGGCGGGCATCGGCTCACCGGCGGCGGCTCGGGCGAGGATCTCCTCGTACGTCAGATCGCGGCCGGTGGCCGCCTGCACCTGGTAGCGGATGCTGGGGATGGTCAACAGCGAGACGGCGCTGCCCCGTTCACCGGCCGGGGTGAGCGGGCCGTTGGGGTTCAGGATCCAGTGCCGGCCGAACCCGCGGTCCTCCTCGGCGTACGGCACGCGCTTGCCGCCGAGGACGAGGCCGTAGCCGATGCCCGCGCCGATGGTGAGGACGACGAAGCGGTCGAGGCCGCGGCCGGCGCCGAACCAGGTCTCGGCCTCGACGAGCGCGGCCACGTCGTTCTCGACGACGACCGGCAACCCCGTGCGCCGCTCGACGAGTTCGGCCAGCGGGACGTCGCTCCACTCCAGGAAGGGCGACTCCCCCACCACGGCACGGTCCTGGACGAGTCCGCCGACACCGATGCCCATGCCGCTGAGCGTGGGGAAGCGCGCGGTGAGTTCACCGGTCATCTCGGCGAGCACGTCGGCCACTTGGCCGGGGTCATGGGTGGTGAGCGGCCGGTCGAGACGGGCGACGATCTCGCTCCTGAGGGTGGTGACGACGCCGTAGACCATGTCCTCGGTGAGTTTGAAGCCGAGGAAGGTGCGGGACTCGGCGACCACGTCGAGGGGCTGCGAGGGGCGGCCCTGGCGGACCTCGGCCGGGCCGCCGCCGTCGGGGACCTCGACCAGCAGGCCGGACTCGATCAGCGGTTTGGTGAGGCGGGTGAGGCTGCCGGCCGAGAGGTCGAGCCGCCGGGCGAGGTCGGTGCGCGACAGCGGGCCGTGGACGAGCACCTCGATCGCCACCGAGCGTTCACCGGGGCTCAGCGGCTGCCAGCTGGCGGCACGTGTGGTCATGAGCGTCAGACTCCCACAAGCAAGATTTTTTCACTCTGGAACTAACGCGACCACTCTATGGCCGGAAGAGTGGCTCGGAAAAGATGTCTGCACGACTCTTGACGCAGGGATTCTTCCGCCTCAAAAGTATGTGGCCCGAGGATGAGCCGCCGCAGACAAGGGAGTCTCTCGATGACCATCGCCTCAAGCAGTCCCCCGACCCGTCGGCCGCGGACCCGTGAAGACGAGGGCGACGGTCAGCTGGCGGCGGTCTTCATCGCCCCGGCCCTGCTGGGTTTCCTGGTCTTCCTGCTCTGGCCGACCCTGCGGGGCATCTACCTGAGCTTCACCCGCTTCAACCTGCTGACGCCCGCGAAGTGGGTGGGCCTCGACAACTACGACCGGATGGTCCACGACCCCATCTTCTGGTCGTCGTTGAAGGTCACCGTCGAGTACGTGATCATCAACATCGGCATCCAGACGGTGTCCGCCCTGGCCATCGCCGTCCTGCTGCAACGGCTCACCCAGTCCGCCCTGTTGCGCGGGATCGTGCTCACGCCGTACCTGATGTCGAACGTCGTCGCCGGCATCGTCTGGCTGTGGATTCTCGACACCCAGCTCGGCATCGGCAACGAGATCATCGGCGGCCTCGGCTTCGACCACATCCCCTTCCTCGCCGACAAGACCTGGGCGATCCCGACGATCGCCCTGATCAACGTGTGGCGGCACGTCGGCTACACCGCGCTGCTGCTCTTCGCCGGACTTCAGGCCATCCCGAACGACATGTACGAGGCGGCGAAGGTGGACGGCGCGAGCGAGTGGCGCATGTTCTGGCGGATCACGATGCCGCTGCTGCGGCCGGTCCTCGCGGTCGTGCTGATCATGACGGTGATCGGTTCGTTCCAGGTGTTCGACACGGTCGCGGTGACCACCGCGGGCGGCCCGGCGAACGCGACGAACGTCCTCCAGTACTACATCTACGGCTCCGCCTTCGGGCGCTTCCAGTTCGGCTACGCGTCCGCGATGTCTGTGGCGCTGCTGGTCGTCCTGAGCGCGATCACGTTCCTCCAGTACCGGCTCACCCGCGCCGGCCAGACCGACCTCGGCTGACGGGAAGGAGTCGACATGGCCACCCTGACCACCACCCCCAACGTGCCCAACACCCCCACGACGACCGAGCGGCAGACCGTACGACCGTCCCGGCGACCGCTCTCGGCCGGCAAGGTCGTCGCCTGGATCGTGATGGCCGCGATCATGCTGATCACTCTGCTGCCCTTCTACTGGATCCTGCGCACCGCCCTCTCCACCAACACCGGTCTCGCCGCCCACCCCTCAAACCCGCTGCCGGTCGACTTCACCACCGGCGGTTTCGCCCGCGCCCTCGGCCTCCAGTCCACCAAGGAGGCGATCGCGCAAGGCGGTTCGGGCGGCGGGCTCACCTTCTGGCGCTATCTGCTCAACTCGGTGATCGTCTCGACCCTGATCACCGTCTGCCAGGTGTTCTTCTCCGCGATGGCCGCCTACGCCTTCGCCCGGCTCCGCTGGCGCGGCCGGGACCGCGTGTTCGGGCTGTTCCTCGCCGGGCTGATGGTGCCGGCCATCTTCACCCTGCTGCCGAACTTCGTCCTCATCAAGCAACTCGGGCTCGTGGACACCTTGTTGGGGATCGCGCTGCCGACGATGTTCATGACGCCCTTCGCGGTGTTCTTCCTCAGGCAGTTCTTCATGAACATCCCGCGCGAGGTCGAGGAGGCCGCGCTGCTCGACGGCGCGGGCAAGGTCCGCGTCTTCTTCCGGGTCCTGCTGCCGATGGCCTCGACGCCGGTCCTGACCCTGGGTGTGCTGACGTACATCACGTCCTGGAACGACTACTTCTGGCCCCTGATGGTGTCCTACAGCGACAGCTCCCGTGTGCTGTCGGTGGCCCTGGCCATCTTCCGGTCGCAGACCCCGCAGACCGGCTACGACTGGTCGGGCCTGATGGCGGCGACCCTGATCGCCGCGCTCCCGATGCTCGTGCTGTTCGGCGTGTTCGCGCGCCGCATCGTGAGTTCCATCAGCTTCACCGGAATCAAGTAAGGGGACGGGCATGCGTATTCGTACGGTCGCGGCACTGGCCGGGGCACTCGCACTGTCCCTGACGGCGGGCTGCGCGGGCGGCGACTCCGTGGGGTCGGAGTCCGGCACGGTGACGTACTGGCTGTGGGACTCCAACCAGCTCCCCGCCTACCAGGCCTGCGCGAAGGGCTTCGAGCAGGAGAACCCCGGACTCAAGGTGAAGATCACGCAGTTGGGCTGGGGCGACTACTGGACCAAGCTGACCGCGAGCTTCATCGCGGGCACCCAGCCGGACGTGTTCACCGACCACATCCAGAAGTTCGGCCAGTTCGCCGATCTGAAGGTGCTCCAGCCGCTCGACGACCTCGGCATCGACGCGGCGAACTACCAGCCGGGACTGGCCGCCAACTGGGTGGGCCAGGACGGCCATCGCTACGGCGCCCCGAAGGACTGGGACACGGTCGCCCTCTTCTACAACCAGAAGATGGTCACGTCGGCCGGTCTCACCGCGGACCAGCTCAACACCCTGTCCTGGAACCCGGCCGACGGCGGCACCTTCGAGAAGGCCATCGCCCATCTCACCGTCGACCGCAACGGCAGGCGCGGCGACGAACCGGGCTTCGACAAGAACCATGTCAAGACCTACGGCCTCGCCAGCGGTGGCGCGGGCGACGCCGACGGCCAGACGACCTGGAGCCCGTTCACCGGCTCGGCCGGCTGGAACTACACGGACAAGAAGCGCTGGGGCACCGCGTACCAGTACGACAGCAAGACCTTCCAGTCCGTGGTCAAGTGGTACTTCGGGCTGGCGAAGAAGGGCTATCTCGCGCCGTACACGGACTACAGCGACGGCGCCAACCCGGCCAACGCGCAGGTCGCGGCGGGCAAGGCGGCCACCTCCTTCGACGGGGCGTGGATGATCTCCACCTACGCCGGGGCCAAGGGCATCAAGGTCGGCACGGCCTTCACACCGGCCGGTCCGAGCGGTCAGCGGGCGACCATGATGAACGGTCTCGCCGACTCCATCACCAAGAAGGCGCACAACAAACCGGGCGCGGAGAAATGGGTCGAGTATCTCTCCTCCGACGACTGCCAGAAAACGGTCGGCAGCTACGGAATCGTGTTTCCCGCGACCCCGGACGGCACCGACACCGCCGTCGCCGCCTACAAGAAGAAGGGCATCGACGTCACCGCGTTCACCAGGCCGGTGGCCGACAAGAAGGACTTCGTCACCTTCTCCTATCCGATCACCAACTACGCGGCGGACGTGTACGCGTTGATGCACCCCGCCATGCAGGACGTCTACGCCAATGACGCACCCGTCAGCGGCCTGGGCAAGACCAACAAGCAGATCAACTTCATCCTCGGTCAGTGACCCTCCGGTCGGCGACCGCTCGGTCCGTCACACCCCCGTCAGAGAAGGACACGCACCTATGACGTTCTCCCTCGGCATCGTCGGAGCAGGCCAGTTCTCCGGTCAGTTCGCCCGACTGTTCCAGGCCCATCCCGGTGTGAGCGAGGTCCATGTGACCGACCTCCTGCCGGAGCGCGCGGAGCAACTCGCCGCCGAACAAGGGCTGGCGGGCACCTTCCCCTCGTACGAGGCGATGCTGGAGTCGAAGGCCGTCGACGCCGTCGCGATCTTCACCCAGCGCTGGACCCACGGCCCCCTGGTCCTCCAGGGACTCGCCGCCGGCAAGCACGTGTACTCCGCGGTGCCCATGGCGATCAGCACGGAGGAGATCGCGGCGATCATCGACGCGGTCCGGGCCACCGGGCTGACGTACATGATGGGCGAGACCAGCCAGTACAACCCGGCGACCGTGCACGCCCGCAACCAGATCGCGGAGGGCGCCTTCGGGCGGATCTTCTACGCCGAGGGCGACTACGTCCACGACATGGATCTGGGGTTCTACGAGGCGTACCAGTACAGCGGCGGCGACAACTGGAAGGCCACCGCCAGCTATCCGCCCCTGCTGTACCCGACGCACTCGGTGGGCGGGGTGCTCGGCGCGTGGCAGACGCACGCGGTGAGCGTGTCCGCGATCGGCGTGGTCGACGAGCGCGGGGACGGGGTCTTCGACAAGGACGTCAGCCAGTTCGGCAACGACTTCTCGAACGCGACCGCGCTGTTCGAGGTGGCGGGCGGCGGTTCGTTCCGTACGAACGAGTTCCGGCGGGTGGGCTATCCCTCGCAGATCCGGGAGTCGCGTTTCCGGTTCTTCGGCACGGACGCGAGCATGGAGCAGCTCGCGACGGTGGCGTTCTGGCAGGACAAGAAGGGGGTGCAGGACATCAGCGAGCTGCTGGAGCCCAAGCCCACCATGTCTCCTGACGATCCGTCACTTCAGCACATCGCGCCGGACCTCCGGGCCGCCTTCACCTCGGGCTCGGCGCCGGTGCACGACCGGTCGCGGCTGCCGCGGGAGTTCGACAACCTGCACAACGGCCACGAGGGCAGCCACCACTTCCTGGCGGACGACTTCGTGACCGCGGTCAACTCCCGCACCCTGCCGTCCGTGAACGCGTGGGTCGCGGCCCGCTACACCCTGCCGGGCATCATCGCGCACGACTCGGCGCGGCAGGGCGGAGCGAGGCTGGAGATCCCGGACTTCGGGGACGCGCCCGCGTAACGGCGATGGTGCGCAAGCCGGGTGACCGTCCGTCAGGTGCCCGGCTTGCGGCCGTACACGAAGACGTCGTCGCCGTTCTTCAGCAGCGACCAGTACTTCTTGGCGGTGGCCGGGGTCATGTTGACGCAGCCGTGCGAGCCCGGCGGGTTCCACATGCTGAGGTTGACGGAGTGGAAGGCCTGGCCGCCGTCGAAGAACTGGCTGTAGGGCATCGAGACGTCGTAGATGTTCGAGACGTGGTCGATGTCCCGCCAGTAGATCTTCTTCAGACCGGTGCGGGTCTCGTAGCCGTTGCGGCCGGTGCGCACGGGGACCGGGCCGTAGACCAGGCGGCTGCCGTCCTGGATCCAGCTGATCTGGAGCGTGAGGTTGACGCAGGCGATGCGGCCCTTGTTGGTCGGGCACTTGCCGGCCGCGTTGGGCTTGGTGCCCACGGCCTTCTGCTTGTTCATGAGGTCCATCACGCCCCAGGTGACGGAACCCGCGTAGCCGATGTTCGGCGTGATGCCGTGCTTGGTCTGGAAGGCCTTGATGGCCTTGCAGTCGGCGGCGGACTGCTTTCCGTCGACCGGCCGGCCGAGGAACTTCTCGACCTGCTTCTGGTACGGCCCCTTCTGCGTCGTACAGCTCGACGCCGCCTGCGCCGGAGCGGTGCCCAGCGCGAGCGTGAGCGGTGCCACCAGCCCGGTGACACCGAGCGCTATGGCTCCTCGTCTGCGTATGTCCCTCATGTCGGACCCTCCCCCTCAGCCGGTACTGCGATCTCTGCCACCTAGACCCGGCGCACGGGCCGCGAGGTTGTGGGCCGGGCCGGACCGCGACGAAACGGTGACATTCTCCGCCGCTCGGCCGTCCCGGCGGAAGACCGCCTCGGTAAGCGGACGGTGGGTTTCCGGGTGGTCCGCACCGGTTAGGCGTCATCAAACAGCACTCCGCGGATCGCACGGCGCGCGAAGCGGAACCCCGACGACACGCACAGGTGCACATGAGGTCACACAGGCGGGATGCCGGGCGCCAGGGCGATCCACGACGCGGACTCGGTTCGGGGAACGCGCGCACCGAACGGATGGTGCGCACGCTGCTGCGACGGCGCAAGAAGTCCCTCAGCGCGCACGACGTGAAGGTGGCCGACCGGCCCGCGGTACGGCGCGCGGTGTCGGCGGCGGCGCTCGGCAACACCATGGAGTGGTTCGACTTCGGCGTCTACGCCTACGTCGCCTCGACCCTCGGCAAGGTCTTCTTCCCGTCCAGCTCACCGGGTTCCCAGGTCATCTCGACGTTCGCGACGTTCGCGGCGGCCTTCCTGGTCCGGCCGCTCGGCGGGCTCGTCTTCGGGCCCCTCGGCGACCGGGTGGGACGTCAGAAGGTCCTCGCCGTCACCATGATCATGATGGCCGTCAGCACCTTCGCGGTGGGCTTCCTGCCGGGCTACGACTCGATCGGCCTGGCCGCCCCGCTGCTGCTCCTGCTCTGCCGGCTGGTGCAGGGCTTCTCGACGGGCGGCGAGTACGCCGGTGCCACCACCTACATCGCGGAGTACTCGCCGGACCGGATGCGCGGCTTCCTCGGCAGCTGGCTCGACTTCGGCACCTTCATCGGCTACTCCCTCGGCTCCGGCCTGGTCACCGTGCTGACCGCGGCCCTGTCCGAGGACCAGATGGTCCACTGGGGCTGGCGCATCCCCTTCTACGTCGCGGGACCGCTCGGGCTGATCGGCCTCTACATGCGGCTCAGGCTGGAGGAGACACCCGCGTTCCGGGAGGTCGAGGAGAAGCGGGGCGAGGAGGCCCGGATGTCCGGCAAGGGCCGCTTCAAGGAACTCTTCACCGACCACTGGCAGGCCATGCTGGTCTGCGTCGGTCTGGTCCTGCTCTACAACGTCACCAACTACATGGTGACCTCCTACCTCCCGACCTATATGAGCTCCACCCTCGGCGAGCCCGAACTCACCGCACAGCTCCTGGTGCTGGGCACGATGGTGCTCGTCGTCCTGACCATCACCGCCGTGGGCCGCTCCTCGGACCGCTACGGCCGCAGGCCGCTGTTCCTGTGGGGCGGCGGCGCCATGGTGGTCCTCTCGATCCCCGTCTTCCAGCTCATCCGCCAGGGCGGCATCGTGCTCCCCGCGATCGGCTGCGCCATCCTCGGCCTGTTCCTGGTCTGCTTCGCCGGGACGAGCGCCGCGACCCTCCCCGCGCTCTTCCCCACCCATCTGCGCTACGGCGGCCTGTCCCTGGCCTACAACTTCTCGGTCTCCCTGTTCGGCGGCACGACCCCGCTGATCGCCTCCGCGCTGGTCGACGTCACGGGCAACGAACTCGTCCCCGCCTACTACCTCATGGTCACCGGCGTGATCGGGGTGATCGCCGCCCTGTTCCTGCGGGAGACCGCGCGCAAGCCGCTGCGGGGTTCGTCGGCGATGGCCGCGTCCGAGCGGGAGGCGCGGGAGATGGTGGCGCACAGCCGCACCCGTGCGGGCCGCCGGGCTCGGGACACCTGGCTCCGGCTGCGCCAGGGACACCTCCCGCACCGCTCCCGCCACGACGACTGACAGCGTCGCCCTCCTTCAGTCCAGTTCCGCCGAAGTGGCCCGATACCCGGCCCGCCGCCTGCGCCTACGCTGCCGACCATGCACCGCACTCTCGCCGACGACCTCGCCCGGCTCCCCGACCTCCTCCAGTCCGCCCGTGACCTCGCCGCCCGCGAACTGGCCGGGGTCGCCGAACGGCCGGTCGTCCGGCTGGAGCGCGCGCCCGAGCGGGAACCGCTGCCGGCCGAGGGCGCCGGGGGCGAGGCGGCGCTCACCCGGTTCGCACAACGGTGGGCGCCCGGCCTCTCGGGCTCGGCGGGCCCGCGCTACCTCGGCTTCGTGACCGGCGGCGCGACCCCCGCGTCGGTCACCGGGGACTGGCTGACCAGTGCGTACGACCAGAACGTGTCCGGGGCCGCCGGGTCCTGGGCGGCGGCTCTGGAGCGGGAGACGGTCGACTGGCTGCGCGAGCTGTTCGGCCTCGGTACGGCGCATGCGGGCGCCTTCGTGACCGGCGCGACGGTGTCCAACACGGTGGGCCTCGCCGTCGCCCGCGAGTGGCTGGGCGAGCGCCTGGGCGTCGACGTGTCGCGGGACGGTGCCGCCGCGCTCGGCCCGGTCGACGTGCTCTCCGGCAGCCCGCACTCCAGCGTCGCCAAGGCACTCTCCGTCCTGGGCATCGGCCGCGACCGGCTGCGTCACGTGCCTGTCCTCGCCGGGAACCGCGAGGCCGTCGACGTGGACCGACTGGAGGCGGCCCTGGCCGAGTCGGAGGGCCGCCCGGTGATCGTCGTCGCGAACGCGGGCACCGTGAACACCGTCGACTTCGACGACCTGAGGGCGATCGCCGCCCTCAAGGAACGGTACGACTTCTGGCTGCACGTGGACGCCGCGTTCGGCGGCTTCGCCGCGCTCTCCCCCGCGTACGCCCACCTCGTCGACGGGCTCGACGCGGCCGACTCGGTCTGCGTCGACCTCCACAAGTGGCTCAACGTGCCCTATGACGCGGCCGTCCAGTTCACCCGCCGCCGCGACCTCCAGACCAGGGTGTTCCACAACGCGTCCCCGTACCTGGGCCTGCCGACCGGCGACCCGGACTTCCTCCACCTCACGCCCGAGAACTCCCGGCGCCTGCGCGCCCTCCCCGCCTGGTTCTCCCTCATGGCCTACGGCCGCGCCGGGCACCGCGAGATCGTCGAGCGCAACGTGGCCCTCGCCCACCGGCTCGGCGAGGGCATCGCCGCACTCCCGGGCCTGCGGCTGTCGGCGCCGGTCCGGCTGAACGTCGTCTGCTTCACACTTGCCCAGGACCCCACGCAGGAGCGGGTGGCCGCCGTCGCCGAAGCGGTCGCGGCCACCGGCGAGGCGTTCCTGACGCCGACGGTCCACGACGGGACACCGGCGTTGCGTGCCGCGTTCAGCAACTGGCGTACGGACGAGGCCGATACGGACCGGGTGCTGGCGGCGCTCGCCTCACTGCCTCTCGGCCCGGCGCTCCGAAAGGGACTGGTGGAAACCGGAGTTGACCGCGGTGAGCCCGCCGTCGACGGCGAGGGTCGTGCCGGTGATCCAGGACGCGTCCCGTGAGGCGAGGAAGGCGACGGCGGCGGCGATGTCCTCGGGCTCGCCGACCCGGCCGAGCGGGAACAGACCGCTGACCGCGTCGAGTTCGGCGTCCCGGCCCTCCCACGCGGAGGTCCGTACCGTGCCCGGCATCACCAGGTTCACCCGCACACCCCGTGGGCCGGCGTGCCCGGCGAGGGTGCGGGTCAGCGAGGCGAGTCCGGCCTTGGCCGCGCTGTAGGCGTGATTGCCGAAGTCCTGACTGCCGTTCACGGAACCGATGTTGACGACCGCCCCGCGTCCCGAGGCGACCAGGTGCGGTAGCGCGGCCCGGCAGCAGCGGTGCGGACCCGTCAGCGTGATGTCGAGGTCGGCGGCCCACTCGTCGTCCGGTTCGTCCTCGAAGAGCGGATGGTCGGGCGTGCAGTGTGCGGCGCTGTTGACCAGGACGTCCAGTGCCCCGAAGGACTCGACGGCCCGCGCGACCGCCCGCTCCACCGACTCCTGACTCGCCACGTCACAGCCGAACGCCTCGGTGGCGAGCCCGAGTTCACGCAGCCCAGCCGCCGTCTTCTCCGCCTCGGGCAGATCGACGTCGGTCACCAGGACCCGCGCGCCCTCCGCCCCGAGCCGCCGGGAGACGGCGGCGCCGATGCCGCGGGCCGCACCGGTGACGAGAACTCCGTACCCCTCGAAGCGCGTTGTGTCAGTCATGCACCCGAACGTACTGCCGGAACGATCAACTCGGCAGATACCGTGCGGACATGAACGCGTTCATGCAGCAACTCCCCGCGCTGATCGGTGTCGTGATCGGTGCGCTCGGTTCGTACGTCGCGATCGTGCGGGGCGATCAGGCGAGGTTCCGCCGTGAGCGGGACGCCCGTTGGGAGGAGCGGCGGCTTGAGGTGTACGCCGAGTACGCCCGGTCGCTGAAGAAGTCGGTGACCCTGACATACCGGGTCGCCTCCCATTTCGGCAACGACCCGCATCCGCACCCGCTCTCCCCGGCCGAGGCGGAACCGCTGCTGGCCGAGGCGACCGTCGACCGGGACCCGCCCGGTGAGGCGCTGCTCCTGCTGGGAAGCACGGAGGTGGTGGACAAGGCCCGGGCATGGGTCGGCGCGGTGATGGCGATGGAGCGGTTCATGCGCGCGGAGACTCATGACCCAGACGCCTGGCGGGAGTTGATGGAGCGTCAGCGTGCCCGGCGCGAGGGCTACTACGCGGCCGTGCGGGACGATCTGGCGCTCCCGCCGGGCCACTCGGGGCGCTGGCCGGTGACCCAGATCTGACCTCCTCGCACGTCAGCGGTAGCCGGTCACGTCCGCCGGTTTCCCCGCGTCCTGCACCTCCACCAGGTACCGCCACGCGTCCGGGCGGCTGCCGTCGAGGTCGGTGAAGCCGTACACCCCGGCAAGTCCGCCGCTGGAGAGCGACTGGCCGTTCCAGCGGACTAGTTGGGGGTCTGCGGCGAGGGCGGTGACGGCGCGGCCGACGTAGCGCGGGGTCTCCGAGATGGCGAAGTGCGGGACCTCGGTCAGGGCGTCGCGCCAGTTCTCCTCGCGCACGCCGAACTGGTCGAGCATGATCTCGGAGCGCATCCAGCCCGGGGTGAGCGCGACGGCGGTGGCGCCGCGCGGGCCGAGTTCATGGCCGAGGGCGAAGGCCATGCGCAGGACGGAGGACTTGGCGATGTCGTAGAAGAAGGAGACACGGTAGGTGTCGCGGTTGTACTCCGCGGTCCCGTCGGTCATCTCGACGACCAGGCCGCCGGGCCCGCGCAGCAGCAGGGGCAGCGCGTGGTGGCTGGTGACGGCGTGCGTCTCCACCGCCAGTCTGAGGAGGCGCAGGCCCTTGTCGAGGTCGTGTTCCCAGACGGGGGTGTCCCAGGCGAAGAGGTGCTCGCCGCCCCAGATGTCGTTGACGAGGATGTCGAGGCGGCCCTGTTCGTCGTCGATGCGGTCGACGAGGGCGCGTACGGCCGCCGGGTCCAGGTGGTCGGTGGGGACGGCGACGCCCTGGCCGCCGGCCGCGGTCACGAGATCGGCGGTGTCCTCGACGGTCTCGGGCCGGTCGTACTCGGAGCGCTGCGCGCGGGTGCTGCGACCGCTCACGTAGACGGTGGCGCCGGCCGCGCCCAGTTCCACGGCGATCCCGCGCCCGGCTCCGCGCGTCGCCCCCGCGACCAGCGCGACCTTGCCCTCCAGTGGACCCGGCATGTCCGACCTCCCGTGCTCGTTCGACCTGTGTGATGCCGATCGTGCACGGGAAGCCGGACATCTTCTGTCGGGTATTCGCCGGTGTCTCAGTGACCCCGCGCGATCCACTCGTCCAGGTGACCGGCCTCCGCGCCGACGGTCGTCGAGTCGCCGTGCCCGGTGAGCACCTTCGTCTCCGGCGGCAGGGTCAGCAGCCGCTCGCGGATCGAGTCGATGATCGTCGGGAAGTGGGAGTACGACCGTCCGGTGGCTCCCGGGCCACCGTGGAAGAGGGTGTCGCCGGTGAAGACCGTGCCGAGCCCGGGGTCGTACAGGCACACCGCGCCGGGCGCGTGACCGGGGGTGTGCAGGACCTTCAGGTCGGCGCCCGCGGCCTCGATCACCTGGCCGTCGGCGAGATGGGCGTCGGGGTCACGGTCGGGGTGGGTCTGCTTCCACAGCGGCAGGTCGTCCGGGTGCAGCCAGATCGTGGCGCCGGTGCGGTCGGCGAGTGCGGGCGCCGCGTCGATGTGGTCGTTGTGGGCGTGGGTGCAGACGATGGCGGTCAGCCTGCGGTCGCCGATCGCCGCGAGAATGGCGTCGGCGTCATGGGCCGCGTCGATGACGACGACCTCGTGGTCGTCGCCCACGATCCAGACGTTGTTGTCGACGTCCCAGGTGCCGCCGTCGAGGCTGAACTGCCCTGAGGTGACGAGGTGTTCGATGCGAGCGGCCATCACAGCACCACCACCGAACGCAGCACGTCGCCGCCGTGCATCCGCTCGAACGCCTTCTCCACCTCGTCGAGTTGGATCGTCTCCGTGACGAACGCGGCCAGGTCCAGGCGCCCTTGCTGGTGCAGGTCGATGAGCATGGGGAAGTCGCGGGAGGGCAGACAGTCGCCGTACCACGACGACTTCAGCGAACCACCCCGCCCGAAGACGTCCAGCAACGGGAGTTCGAGCTTCATCTCCGGCGTCGGCACCCCGACGAGCACCACCGTCCCCGCCAGGTCCCGCGCATAGAAGGCCTGCTTGTACGTCTCCGGGCGGCCGACCGCCTCGATGACGACATCGGCACCGAACCCACCGGTCAACTCGCGGATCGCCTCGACCGGATCGTCCGCCTTCGAGTTGACCGTGTGCGTGGCCCCCATGGACCGGGCCTTCTCCAGCTTCCGGTCATCGATGTCCACAGCGATGATCCGCGCCGCACCCGCGAGCCGGGACCCCGCGATCGCCGCGTCACCCACCCCACCACACCCGATGACCGCCACACTGTCACCCCGCCCGACATTCCCGGTGTTGATCGCCGCACCGATACCCGCCATCACCCCACAGCCCAACAACCCCGCGACAGCCGGAGAGACAGCCGGATCGACCTTGGTGCACTGCCCGGCAGCGACCAGCGTCTTCTCGGCGAAGGCACCGATACCGAGGGCCGGGGAGAGTTCCTGGCCGGTCGAGGCGAGGGTCATCTTCTGCTTCGCGTTGTGCGTGTTGAAGCAGTACCAGGGGCGGCCACGCAGGCAGGCCCGGCAATTACCGCACACGGCACGCCAGTTGAGAATCACGAAGTCGCCGGGGGCCACGTCGGTGACGCCCTCGCCGACCGACTCCACGATTCCGGAGGCCTCGTGGCCGAGCAGGAAGGGGAAGTCGTCGCTGATGCCGCCCTGTTTGTAGTGCAGGTCGGTATGACAGACCCCGCAGGCCTGTACCTTCACCACGGCCTCGCCGGGTCCGGGATCGGGTACGACGATCGTCTCGACCCGGACCGGTTCGTCCTTGCCCGGTGCGATCACGCCGCGTACTTCCTGCGCCATGGTCCTGAACCCTTTCGTCGACCGTTGTGCCTGCCTCCGACCCTACGCGTGACTGATCGGTAAGGGCACGACCGAGGGCCCGCCGTCGCCGGGTAGGCCGCAGCATTGGTCGACGGCGCGGGCGGTGGCCGACGTAGCCTGAATGCTCCGACCGATCCCCGAGGAGTGCCGTGAGCGTCGCAGGGACTCGGAGCGGCCCGCCGACCTGGCGACTGCTCCTCGACTACGTACGACCGCACCGCTGGGCCCTGTTGGCGGGCGCGCTGCTCTCGCTGGTCACCGGGGGTGCCGGTCTGCTGCTGCCCCTGGTGGCGCGCGGCCTCATCGACGACCTGTCGCACGACCGCGCCATCACCGGGGCGCTGCTCGCGATGTCGGCGCTGGTGGTCGCCAACGCGGCGCTGGGCGCGCTGGGTTCGTATGTGCTGCGGCGCACCGCCGAGTCGGTGGTGCTCGGTGCGCGGCGCGCCCTGTCGTCGTATCTGCTGCGCCTGAGGATTCCCGCCGTGGACCGCAGCGAGCCCGGCGATCTGATGGCACGCATCACCTCGGACACCACGCTGCTGCGCGAGGTCACCACGGACTCGCTGGTCGGCCTCGGCACCGGCGGGCTCACGCTGATCGCGACTGTCGTCATGATGGGCGTGGTTGACCCCGTGCTGCTCGGTGTCACCCTCGCCGTGATCGCGGGTGCGGGCACCGTGCTCAGCCTGATCGTGCCACGCATCAACCGGGCCAGCCGGCAGGCGCAGGACGCGGTCGGCGTGATGGGCGCCTCCCTGGAACGCATCCTGGGCGCGCTGCGCACGGTGAAGGCGTCCGGCGCCGAGGACCGCGAGGAGCGCACGCTGCACGCGGCGGCCGAGGAGTCGTGGCGGCAGAGCGTGCGGGCCGCCAAGTGGACCGCGGCGGCGGGCAATACGGCGGGCCTGTCGATGCAGGTCGCGTTCATCACCGTGCTAGCGGTGGGCGGGGCGCGGGTGGCGACGGACGCGATCGACATCGGCACGCTGGTCGCCTTCCTCCTCTACGTCTTCTACCTGATGCAGCCGATCCAGCAGGTCGTCGGCGCCATCACCCAGTACCAGACGGGCGCCGCGGCCCTCTCCCGCATCCAGGAGGCACTGCGACTCCCCGCCGAACCCCCGTCCCCGCAGGCCGAGTTGCCCTCCCCCGGCGCCGCACCCGCCGCCCTCACCTTCGACGACGTCCGCTTCCGCTACGCCGACGACCTGCCCTACGTCCACCACGGGGTGACCTTCGACGTACCGGCCCAGGGCATGACGGCGTTCGTCGGCCCGTCCGGCGCGGGCAAGACCACCGTGTTCTCCCTCATCGAGCGCTTCTACGACCCCGAGTCCGGCGCCATCACCCTCGACGGCCGGAACCTCGCGGACTGGGATCTGCCCCGGCTCCGGTCCGCCATCGGGTATGTGGAGCAGGACGCCCCGGTCCTGTCGGGCTCCCTGCGCGACAACCTGCTGCTGGGCAACCCGGACGCCGACGACGACTCCGTCACCCGCGTCCTGCGCACGACCCGCCTCGACGGCCTGGTCGCCCGGCTCCCCCAGGGCGCCGACACCCTGGTCGGCCACCGCGGCACCCGGCTCTCGGGCGGCGAACGCCAACGCGTCGCCATCGCACGGGCGTTGCTGCGCCGGCCCCGGCTGCTGCTCCTCGACGAGGCGACCTCGCAGCTGGACGCGGTGAACGAGGCGGCCCTGCGGGACACCGTCGCCGACGTGGCCCGTACGACGACGGTCCTGGTCGTCGCGCACCGGCTGTCCACGGTGACGATGGCCGACCGGATCGTGGTCATGGACGCGGGCCGGGTCCGCGCGGTGAGCACGCACCGGGAGCTGGTGACCGCCGACCCGCTCTACGCGGAGCTGGCGGCGACGCAGTTCCTGGCGACGACGGGCTGATCCCGGGGAACGGCTGAGGGCCGCCCGGTTCCGGACGGCCCTCTGGGTCCACCTGCTCCGCGGGATCAGTACCGCGGGCTCACGGCTCGATGCTGGGGAGGAGTCCCGTCACCGGCGCGGTCATGTCGGTGACCTGGTGCAGCTGCTGGAGATCGTTCAGGTGGTTCAGCCCCTGTAGCTGGCCGGCGATCCGCGGGACCTCCGCACGGTGCTCGGCGGGGATCTCACTCACCGCGAGCGAGTCCAGGAGGGCGACCGGGCTGACCTTGCCGTCCTTGAAGGCGGGCGCGTCGGCAGCGTTCGCCATCGGCGCGACGAGGCCGGTGACCCCGACCGCGAGACCAACGGCGGCGGCAATACGTCGTGTTGAGATCATGCCCTCAGCAACGCGGCCGGTCCCCGCGCGGTCACGGGTACCGGGCACCGCTCACCCGTGAGGCGGAGCGTGCCGCCCGGTTTGCCGAGCCCGGCGCGACGGAGGAGTCTCGTAGGAGAGGCCCTTCGCGGCTCGCCCCTGTTCGGGCCGCAGCCCTCTGAGGAGGTCACCATGGGCACCGCTGCACACCCCGGCTTCGACACTGACGCCCTGCGCCGGGGCATCGAGGATCACACCGCGGCGACACTGCTGTCGCTGTACGCGGACGACGCCGAGATCCACGTCGTCGACCACCTGGCCCAGCCCAGCCACCCCAAGGTCCTGCACGGCCGGGACGAGATCGGCGCGATGCTCGCCGACGTCTACAGCCGGGACATGACGCACAAGCTGGAGGAGTGCGTCGTGGACGGGGACCGGGCCGCCTACAGCGAGTCGTGTCAGTACCCGGACGGGGCGCGGGTCCTGGCCGAGTCGATGCTTCTGCTGAACGACGGCAAGATCACCCGGCAGACCATGATCCAGGCATGGGACGGATAGCGCGGATGGTGCCGAGGGTCCGGATCAGCACGCGCGTGACCTGGACCTTCTCGGCGACGACGGCACCCGCGCGCGCCGCTGCCGCTCGACGGCGGACCCCGGTCTCGGCGGCGGGCCTGCGCGCGTCCGCCACGCTGCTGGGTTCGGCGCTGCGGGCGGCACGCTCTCGCTCGCTCCCGGCACCGCCCGCCGCCCGGACTCGGGGGTTCCGGCATCGGTGAGCGCGCCGGGGCTGTCGTAGGACGGTCGGTTAGGCTGTTCGTGGGTCGTGACTGGCGCTGAGGTGGAGCACCACCGTGGAGCGGCCCACGCGGAGTCGATGCCGTGCGCCTGGGCGATTGGTCAACCAGCTCAGGAGTGGATCATGTCTCAGGCACGGCTCATGGACGGCAGCGCGCTCGCCCGGCGCATCGTCGAGGACACCGCGAAGAAGGCCGCCGACATCACGGAGCGCACCGGTACCGCGCCCTGTCTCGCGACGGTCCTGGTCGGTGCGGACCCGGCCTCGGTCACCTACGTCCGGATGAAGCAGAACCGCAGCCGCAAGGCCGGTATCGAGTCCCGGCACGTGGAACTGCCCGCCACCACGACCACCGCCGAGCTGGTCGCCACGCTCGACGGACTCTCCTCCGACCCGGCCGTGCACGGCATCCTGCTCCAGCATCCGATGGGTGAACACATCGACGAGCGGGCCGCGTTCGAGGCGATCGCGGCGGAGAAGGACGTGGACGGCGTCACCTTCGCGTCGTTCGCGACGATGAGCTTCGGCCTGCCGGGCTTCGTGTCCTGTACGCCCGGCGGCATCATGCGGCTGCTGGACGAGTACGGCGTCGACCCGTCCGGCAAGCGTGCCGTCGTCGTGGGCCGCAGCGCGATCCTCGGCAAGCCGGCGGGCATGCTGCTCCTGGCCCGTGACGCGACGGTCACCTACTGCCACTCGCGCACCCGGGACCTGTCCGAGGTGGTCCGCGAGGCCGACATCGTGGTCGCGGCGGTGGGACGCCCCCGGCTGATCCGCGGCGAGGACATCAAGCCGGGCGCGGTCGTGATCGACGCCGGTTACAACGCGGGCAACGTCGGTGACGTCGACTTCGACTCCGCCGTCGAGCGCGCCTCGCTGATCACGCCCGTGCCGGGCGGTGTCGGCCCGATGACGATCGCCACGCTGCTGGAGCAGACGGTGACCGCCGCGGCCCGGCAGCTCGGGGTGTGATCAGCGCGTCCACGCGCTGTACTCCATGACGTCCCCGGCCTTGACGCCGTACTCGGGCTGGTCCTTCGTGAAGGTGCTCTCCATTCCGAGGACGGCGCCGGTGGCCGGGTCCATGATCAGCATCAGCCGGCTGCCCGAGCGCCGGTAGACGTAAGCCTGCCCGCTCCGCCCGAGCCGGTCGGTCACCTCCCCCACCGGCCGCAGGCCGTCGACCCCCGCGAGCAGCCGCGCCAACGCGGCCGACTCACGCGCCCCGAGCGTCCAGTGGTCCAGCAACTCCCCCACGGCACCGAGGAGTTCGGGGGTGGTCAGCGGGGTCTTGCTGTACGCCGTCTCCTGGAGGTACGCCCGCAGTCCGGCCACGTCGTGCGGCGGCCGGGCATCGGGCGGGACATCGCTCCAACTCGGCGGATACGTCGTCTCCTTGAGGACATGCCCGTCCGCGACAAGGCGCTCCGTGTGGCTGTCGTCCGCGTTCCACCGCACGATGCGCTCCTCGGGAACGGTCACCGGCGGCTTGTCGTCGGACATGCCGAGACTCCACGACTGCACATGGGTTCCCCTGCGCAGAGCGGGAGTTCCGTCGGCCGCCACCGCCGCCGCGAGTGCGGCGAGCTGCTTCAGGGATACGGGCGTGGAGTGCGCCTGCACCACCAACGGCCGCGGAGCCGCCACCGCCGGCGTACCGCTCGGCCCGCCCAGCACGAGGGCGAGCACGGTCGCGGTGACGGCAGCACTGGCAGCGAGGCTCCACACCATGCGCCGACGCCGTGAACGCCGTTCACGCAACAGCAGGTTGAGCCCCCGCTCCGCCTGATGATCGAGCGGCCCGTCACCGTAGGGGACCCCCTCGCTGGTGAACGGGTTGGCGCTGCGCAGGAGTTCGAGTTCATCAGCCACGGCGTTGATCCTTCAAGGAGCTAGTGGCAGCACCCCGAAGGGGCGCGGGCGGCATCGATGTACGGCTCCGCCGCGTGGGCGCGACCGGCCACGACGGCGCGGCAGCCGACCGACAACACAGCGCGGGACCAGGAACGTTCAGCACCCCGAACCTCCCAGCACCGCGAGCCGGTCGATCTCCGCTCTCAGCCTCCGCCGCGCCCGATGCAACCGCATGGCCGCGGCCCGCACACCACACCCAAGGACCACGGCGACCTCCTCCACCCCCAGCTCCTCCCACGCCGTGAGCCGCAACACCTCCTGATCGGCCGACGACAACCGCGCGAGCGCCTCGTGCACCCAGCCGCCGGGGGCATCCGCGTCGGGACCCACCTCGACCTGCCGCCCATGCGCGACCTCGTCGTTGCCCAGCCGATCGACGAGCCGACGCCGCCGCCCGTACCCCCGCACCGCGTTGGCCAGGCAGTTGCGGGCCACCCCGTACAGCCAGGGCAGCGGAACCGCCGGCAGATCCGCACGGCGGCGCCAGGCGACGGTGAAGACCTCCGCCACCACTTCCTCGACCTCGCCGCTCCGCCCGTCCAGTCGCCGCGCAACATAGCGGCTGACCGCCCAGTAGTGCTCGCGATAGGCAGCGGCGAAGTTCTCGTCGTTGCTCATGTCCCGTTCGTGTCCGGCACCGGTGCGATCGTCACACCCGATTCCGTGATTCTCCTCGCGTCCGGCAAGTGTGACGCTCGGGCCGGGCGCGGACACAGGCGGGGCGTGAGAGACCTCAAGAGCATCAAGTGGCTGACGACCACGGACCACAAGACGATCGGCACGCTGTACCTGGTCACGGCGTTCGGGTTCTTCCTGATCGGTGGCGTCATGGCGCTGCTGATGCGCGCCGAACTCGCCAGACCGGGCCTCCAGATCATGTCCAACGAGCAGTTCAACCAGGCGTTCACGATGCACGGCACGATCATGCTGCTGATGTTCGCGACACCCTTGTTCGCGGGCTTCGCGAACTGGATCATGCCGCTCCAGATCGGGGCGCCGGACGTCGCGTTCCCCCGGCTGAACATGTTCGCGTACTGGCTGTATCTCTTCGGCTCCACCATCGCGGTGGGTGGCTTCCTCACCCCGCAGGGCGCTGCCGACTTCGGCTGGTTCGCCTACAGCCCGCTGTCGGACGCGGTCCGCTCACCCGGTGTCGGCGCCGACATGTGGATCATGGGTCTGGCCTTCTCCGGCTTCGGCACGATCCTCGGTGCGGTCAACTTCATCACCACGATCATCTGCATGCGCGCACCGGGCATGACGATGTTCCGCATGCCGATCTTCGTGTGGAACGTGCTGCTGACCGCCGTCCTGGTCCTGCTGGCCTTCCCCGTCCTCGCCGCCGCGCTCTTCGCGCTGGAGGCGGATCGGAAATTCGGGGCACATGTCTTCGACGCGGCCAACGGCGGTGCGTTGCTGTGGCAACACCTCTTCTGGTTCTTCGGCCATCCAGAGGTGTACATCATCGCGCTGCCGTTCTTCGGCATCATCTCCGAGGTCATCCCGGTCTTCTCCCGCAAGCCGATGTTCGGCTACATGGGTCTGGTCGCCGCGACCATCTCCATCGCCGGCCTGTCCGTGACGGTGTGGGCCCACCACATGTACGTCACCGGCGGTGTGCTGCTGCCGTTCTTCTCCTTCATGACGTTCCTCATCGCCGTGCCCACGGGCGTGAAGTTCTTCAACTGGATCGGCACCATGTGGAAGGGCTCCCTGTCCTTCGAGACCCCGATGCTCTGGGCCACCGGCTTCCTCATCACCTTCGTGTTCGGCGGCCTGACCGGCGTGATGCTCGCGTCCCCGCCGCTCGACTTCTCGACCTCCGACTCGTACTTCGTCGTGGCCCACTTCCACTACGTGGTCTTCGGCACCGTGGTGTTCGCGATGTTCTCCGGCTTTCACTTCTGGTGGCCGAAGATGACCGGCAAGATGCTCGACGAGCGCCTCGGCAAACTCACCTTCTGGACGCTGTTCATCGGCTTCCATGGCACCTTCCTGGTCCAGCACTGGCTGGGCGTGAACGGGATGCAGCGCCGGATACCCGACTATCTGGCGGTGGAGGGCCTCACGACCCTCAACACGGTGTCGACGATCTTCTCGTTCCTGCTGGGCCTGTCGATCCTGCCGTTCCTCTACAACGTGTGGAAGACGGCCAAGTACGGCAGGAAGGTCGAGGCCGACGACCCGTGGGGCTACGGCCGTTCCCTGGAGTGGGCGACCTCGTGCCCGCCGCCGCGCCACAACTTCGTCACGCTCCCCCGCATCCGCAGCGAGTCCCCCGCCTTCGATCTCCATCACGCCGATATTCCGGCTCTGGAACGGGAGTTGACGTCCCGGTGACCGCGATGGACGAGCACCCCGTCGATACCCGGGCCTTCCTCAACGACATCGAGGGACATCTGCTGATCGCCGCCGCCCACGCGGAGGGCCGTACCGCCGCCGCCCGGTTCACGGCGCGGCTCGACTGGCTCACCGACGGGCAACGGGCCGAGGTGGAGCGGGAGTTCGAGGCGGAGTACCTGGCTCTCACCCGGCTGTCGTGGCAGCGGACGGCCGAGCGGGGCCGTCACCTGCGGGAGGAGTACGAGGAGACGTACCGGCGACTGCGGCAACGCGCCCTCGCCTGCTGCCTGTTGGCGTGCGCCCTGCTCGCGGCGACCGGCCTGGTCGCCCTCGCGTTCCCCTAGGCACGCGTGTCCCGCCGGTCCTGACGACCGGCGGGGCGATGTGCCGACAGGCGGCCCGGTACGGCTATGTCAGCGTCCATTTCTGGTTGTCGGCCGTGCCGCAGGTCCACAGGATCAGCTGGGTGCCGTTGGCCGTGGCGGCGCCGGACGCGTCCAGGCAGAGGCCCGCGTTGACGTTGGTGAGGGTGCCGTCGGAGTTCACGGTCCACTTCTGGTTGTTCTGGCCGTTGCAGTCCCAGATGACGACCTTCGTGCCGTTGATGGTGCCGTTGTTGTAGGCGTCCAGGCACTTGGTGCCGTAGACCACGAGTTCCTTGCGGGAGGTGTACGTCCAGGCCTGGTTCTGGCCGCCGTTGCAGTCCCAGATCTCGGCCTGGGTGCCGTTGGTGATGGTGTTGTTGTAGACGTCGGCGCAGCGGCCGGACTGTTTGCCGACGACCAGGGAGCCGTTCGTGCCCGGGATCGGCTGGACGTTGACGGCCCCCAGGGTCGGGAGTGAACTGCCGCTCAGCGTGAGGGAGTTGGCCGATCCCTTGGACAGGTCGGCCTGCACCGAGACGGTGCCCGCGCCGGAGCCGGTCGGCGGGAAGGAGACCGTCGTGGCGGTCTGGCCGTTGACGGAGAGGGTGCCGGTGACGGCCGTGGACCCGGTGTTGGTGTAGGTGACGTCGACGACGTTCAGGCCGGTGTTCGCCGCGTTGACGCCGGTGTACTTGCCGGTGGAGGTGGCGGTGTAGGTGGTGCTCGCCGCTTCGGTGCCGCCGCTGATCTTCAGGAACACGGAGCCGCCGGCCGGGACGCTGGCCGTGTAACTCGTGCCGTAGGTACCGATGTTCGTGCGGGACCACAGGTCGCGGACGGTGGCGGACGCGGTGGTCAGGCCGAGGTCGGACCAGCGGACGGTGATGTTCTGGGCGGCGGAGGTGCGGTTGAGGAGGGTGACCGCGCGGTTGCCGAGGCCGGAGAGGACCTTGCCGTAGACCTGGAGTCCGGTCGTGTCCTCGGCGACCTTGACGCCCTGGAGGCCGCGCGGGTCCTGGTCGACCGCGATCACCTCGGGGTTGGTGAGGATGCCGGTGGTCTCGGTGGTGAGGGTCGTGAGGTCGTTGCCGGCGAGGAGGGGGGCGCCGGAGATCGCCCAGAGCGCCATGTGGGTGCGGTTCTGGGTGGCGGTGAGGCCGGGCATGCCGACCATCAGCATGTCGGGGTCGTTGTAGTAGCCCGTGTGCTGGGCGGTCGGGTGCAGGCCCTGGTCGAAGTTGGAGAGCATGTTCGTCGTCGACGGCGAGTTGCCGTAGTAGATGATGTCCGTGCTCGTCCGGTACATGGGGGCGAGGCCGGGGGCCCAGTTCCAGGGGTTCTGGTTGCCCCAGTTGCAGATCGAGAGGGTCAGCGCGCGGCCGGTGGTGGCCGTGGCCTTGGCGACCGAGGCGCTGATCGCCTTGTACGCGGTGGCCGCGTCGAGGCCCTCGGCGTCGCCGCCGCACCAGTCGACCTTCACGAAGTCGAAGCCCCACTGGGAGAACTGGAGCATGTCCTGGTCGTAGTGGCCCTCGCTGCCGGTGTTCGCGGCGGCGGGGCGGCCCGTGGGGTAGTAGTAGCCGCATCCGTTCGCGCCCGCGTCGGTGTAGATGCCGGCCTTGAGGCCCTTGCTGTGGATGTAGGCGGCGATGGCGCTCATCCCGCCGGGCCACTCGCCGGTGTCGACGGTGATGTTGCCCGCGCTGTCCCGGGTGCCCTGCCACCAGCCTTCGTCGATGTTGATGTACTTGTAGCCGGCCGCCGGGAGGCCCGAGGCGACGAACGCGTCGACCTGCTGCTTGATGACGGTGTAGTCGATCTTCGACGCGAAGCTGTTCCAGGAGGCCCAGCCCATCGGGGCGGTGGGGACGGCGATCTGGCGGGTCGTCGAGGCGACCGGGGCCGCCCGGAGGGGGTCCACGGGCGAGGGTCCGGCGATGAGAAGCAGGGTGACTGCTGCTGCGGCCATCGCCAGGGCGCGCAGGACGAGGGTGCGAAACATACGGCTCCTTTGCCGATATTTTCGAGATCTCGAACGAGGATCGGGTTACCGAACCAGACGGCGCGCTGAAAGTAGAGCCACCGGAGAACTAAGTCAACGGCTGTGACACGAGGGGCACTTGGCGTCCCCCGCTCGTGATCCAGGGGGCGGGATATCGTCCGGCGCGGGCCGGGGTCGCGCCCGCGCTCGACGAGTACGCCTAGCGCGCCTGCCTTCGCAGCGCCTCGGGGGTGACCGGCGTGAAGAAGTTGATCAGGTTGCCGTCGGGGTCCCGGAAGAGGAGGGACCGGTTGCCCCACGGCATCGTCGTCGGCTTCTGGACGAACGCGCAGTCGAGGGCTGCCAGCCGCTCGTACTCGGCGTCGACGTCGGCGACGCGGAACTCGGTGATCACCGAGTGGTTGGCGGCGGGGCGCGCGGAGCCGGTGCCGAACAGGGCCACCGTATGCGTGCTCGCGATGGCCAATGTGCAGGCGGGCGTGGTGAGTTCGGCGAAGTCGGGGGTCGACCAGGTGGCCGTGACGCCGGTGACCTGTTCGTAGAAGCCGACGAGGCGGGCCACGTCGTCGGTGATGACACGGATCGAGACGAAGTTCATGAGGGTCTTCCTGTCGGATGCGGTGCCGCGTGAAGGGGCGTCTCTCACGCTAGGACCAATACCGGACAGCTTCCGCCCGGTATCCGAGGCAGACTTTCCGGGTGACCACTTCGACCGCGCGCGTGCTCGCCCTGCTGGAGATCCTCCAGGGCGGCGGCCTCCGTACCGTCCCCGACCTGGCCGCCCGGCTGGACGTCGACGAACGCACGGTGCGCCGCTACGTCGGCCATCTGCTGGAACTGGGGGTGCCGGTCGACTCGGTGCGCGGTCGCCACGGCGGCTACCGGCTCGCTCCCGGCTATCGGATGCCCCCGCTGATGCTCACGGACGAGGAGGCCCTGGCCGTGGTGCTGGGGCTGCTGGCAGGCCGGAAGGCGGGGCTCGTCACCACGTCCACGGCAGCGGGCGAGAGCGCCACGGCGAAACTGCTGCGGGTGCTGCCCGCCGCCCTGCGCCGACGGCTGGACGCCCTGCTGGACACGGCCGACTTCACCGCGCAATCCCGTACCGCCAACGCCCCGGAGACGGGCGTGCTCCTCGAACTCGCCGAGGCGGCGCTCCACCGGCGGCCGGTCGCCCTCGCCTACACCGACCGGAAGGGCCGGGCGAGCGACCGTACCGTCCTGCCCTACGGCCTCGTGGCGCATGCCGGGCGGTGGTACCTGACCGGCGCGGACCCCGTCGACAGGGAGGTGCGCACGTTCCGGCTGGACCGGATCACGGGCCTGCGCGTGGAGTCGGGTTCGTTCGACGTCCCGGCCGATTTCGAACCGGCGGCCACGGTGCTGGACAGCCTCGCGAGCACGCCGTGGACGCACGATGTGGCGGTGCGGATCCAGGGCGGTGTCCCGCACATCCGCGCGCATCTCCCGCCCGGGATCGCCACCCTGTCCGCACCCGCGGGCGCGGCGGACGACGACTGGGTCCACGTCCGGATCCGGGCCGAGCGGCTGGAGTGGATCCCGGCCGTGCTCGCCGCCGTGGACCGGCCGTTCGTCGTCGAGCGTCCGGCCGCTCTGCGTGATCTCGTCCGGGCACTGGCCCGCCGCCTCGACGGGTACGCGGCGGCCGACGACGTCTCGAACTAGCCGTCCCAGCCCGGCGGTTGCATGATGCCGAGCAGTTGCCGGACGAGTTCCTCGACGACCTCGTCGAGCGTGGCGTCGACCCAGCCCGCGCTCCAGTCGTGGAGGAGGCCGTTGACGCTGCCGATGAAGGCCGTCGCGGCGATGCGGTAGTCGCGGCGGGCCGCTTCCCCGCGCAGGGCGGCGGCCCTCGCCTCGCCGCAGATGAGGTTGATCCAGCGGGCGCGGCGGGCCAGCCGCTGTTCCTCCAGCCGGGGGCTGACGCCGATGATCTCGACGAAGGTGATGCGGATGCGGCGCGGATCGGCGGTGACGTTCGCCGCGTAGGCCTGGAAGATCGCGGTGGAGCGCTCGGCGATCGGCAGGCCCTCGGCGGCGGTGAGCGCGGTGAGGACGGCTTCCTCGGCCCAGTCGTTGACCCGGAGGTGGAGAGCCGCAAGCACGTCCTCCAGGCCGCGGAACTCCTCGTAGAACTGCCGGGTGGACAGGCCCGCGGCCTCGCTGAGCGCGGCGACGGTCGTGGCGCGGTAGCCGGGGGTGTCGCCGAACAGCTGGAGCGCGGCGTCCAGGAAGCGTCCGCGCCGCTCGGCCTGCCGCTCCTCGGCGGACTTGCCGCCGTAACGACCGGTCGGCGCCTTGAGCCTGCCCGCCACTGTCACACCCCTGTCTCGTTGTCCACCGGCCAATCTTGTCGTGTCCGTGGTCTTGCGGAAAAGAGCACTCCTTCCTCACTTCTCATCAAATTCACTCCGAATCTGTGTTTGTTCGGATGTCTTCACATGTATACGAAGGGGCGCCGGCCCAGGGGAAGACCGGCGCCCCGTGGTGCTCAGCTGTGTGCCGCCGCCCAGGCGGTCAGTTCGGACCTGGCCGCGTTCAGGAGGGTCGAGGAGGGGCTCGTCGCGCCGTTGGTGATCAGGGCGTAGTGCAGGGTTCCCGAGCCGGTGGCGGAGAGCAGCAGGCGGTGGCTGCCGGTGCCGCCCGGTTCGCCGGCGTAGCCGACGGGGGTCGACGACGTGTACGCCGGCACGCCCGAGACGGCTCCCAGGTCGGAGACCACGGTGGTGGACGCGGCCGGGAAGGACGCCGGGAGGTGGAGTTCGGTCGGCGCGGTGGAGCTGTTGGAGCGCCACATGAGCAGGCCGTACTGGCCGGAGCCGACCAGTGAGGAAGTGTTCGGGAGCGAACTCGGGACCGGGTTCCAGGTGAGGGTCGTCGAGCCGTCGCGGGACCGGTCCTCGTAGGTGAAGGCGACGGTGGTGCCGGCGGTCGCGCTCGGGTAGATCCGGTCGAGCAGCCGGGCGTCCTGACGGAGTGTCACCGTGCCGGAGGCGGTCATGTCGACGGCGGAGAGGTCCTCGTCGTTCCAGGCGTCGCCGGAGGTGAGCACCTTGTCGGGGTTGTCGTTCATCAGCTCGTCGTGGCGGCCGTTGTAGATGTCCCACTGCCATTGCGTGCCGGAGAGGACCGGACC
Source organism: Streptomyces sp. NPDC096013 (assembly GCF_044763565.1). Taxonomy (NCBI): domain Bacteria; kingdom Bacillati; phylum Actinomycetota; class Actinomycetes; order Kitasatosporales; family Streptomycetaceae; genus Streptomyces; species Streptomyces sp. NPDC096013. The sequence goes on from NZ_JBIWGK010000001.1 coordinate 182,746, forward strand.
TGAGCCGGCCGGGTTGGACCACCAACTCGACCCCGGCAGGCGGGAGTCGAGGGCCTGGTACATCGCCTTGAGGACAGTGGGCGCCTTGCCCGCGACGGTGCCGGACAGCGGATGCCCGAACTCGCTGACGATGGCGGCGGTGCCGGCCGCGGCGGCCCGGTCACGGACCGTCCCGAAGTCGGTCGCGTACTGCCCGTCGGCCGCGTTGCCCCACATCAGGATGCCGGAGATCGCCTTCTGGTCGTAGAAGTGGGTGTTGAAGACGTACCGCGGCCCGAGCGTGCCCGCGTCGAGGAGTCCGCCCTCCTGCACCTGGGTGGAGATGTTGGAGTTCCAGAACAGGTTCGGCTCCACGAGCGCGGGCTTGGCCGTCCAGCCGGCCGCGTCCATCCGGGCCCGGAACTTCACATAGAACGGCCAGAGGAGGTTCTGCTCCCACGTACGACTGGTCTGGCCGGAGTCATAGGTGCCCGCGAAGGGCTCGTTGTACGGGTCGAAGCCGACGACGCCCGCGAACTCGTCGGTGGTCAGGTGCTGTTGGATGTACGTCATCGTGGACTGCGCGGTGACGAGGAAGGCGTCCTGGACGCCGTAGTTGTTGTGCCAGAAGTCGTACTGCGCCTTGGTCACGGCCGAGTTCTGGGTGATGTTCTGGCCCCAGAAGAGGCAGATCCCGCAGGACTCCTGGGGATAACTCCCCAGCGCCACGGCCCACTTGGGGGCGCCGTCGCCCGTGTACCAGCTGCCGGTGTTGAACAGGTAGCGGGAGTAGAGGTCCTGGTGGAAGTCGGGGTAGACGCGGATGCCGGCGTCGAGGAACGCCTGCATCTGCGCGGTCGCGGCGGCCAGGTAGGTGGTGTCGACCTGGCCGCGTACGGGTTCGGCGTGCGCCCAGGACAGCAGGAAGCGGACCGAGTTGCCGCCGCCGAGGGCACGCAGCGCGGTGGCGGACTTCTTCGCGTCGGCGACCGACGCGAAGGGGAGGCCGCTGTTCTCCTCCAGTTTGGTCTCACCGGAGACGTTGTAGCCGCGCAGCACGACCTGGCGGCCGTAGCCGTCGACGAAGCCGCCGTTCTGCACAGTCAGCGGTGAGCCGTCGAACCAGAGGGAGTCGGTGGGGGTGGCGGCGGAGGCGGGACCCGCGCCCGCCACCGACAGGAATCCGCAGAGGACAACCAGGATCACGATCAAGCGCGCCCGGACATTCGTCATGTCCACTACAGTCCGGGGAATTCCGGACACTGTCAACACTTCTGACTCACGGGTAAGTATGCGCGCCACCAGCCCTGTTGACACATCAGGAGAGCCGACGCGTCACGTGCAACAGATACTCCTTCCGGTTCAGCGGGTTGTGATCCGTGCGCGCCCGCTCCGGTACGACGCCCTGCGCGACCGGGGCATAGTGGTCGAAGGCGCTCTCCCACTCGCCCTCCCCGCGCGTCAGCCCCGGCAACTGCCGCTCCAGCCCGTGCACATGAGCCGCCGGCACCTCGCCCTCCAGCACACAGAGGTCCCCGTGCGTCTCCGTGGTCTGCGGTACGGCGCGCACCGCGGCCAGCACCGGCAGCAGGGCGGCGAGGGTGTCGGCCGGGGCCTCGGCGCGGAACCGGTGCAGCGGCTCGTACACCTGGCTCCCCGCGCGCCGCAGCGCCTCGACGAGGACCAGCGGGGTCAGGCCGCGGAAGTCGGCGCCGGTGCTCGACATGCTCTTGTCGAAGCCCTGGTGGGCGTGGCTCTGCCGGGCCGAGTAGCCGGAGTGCGTCATGGTGACCACGCAGTCGGTGACCTGCCAGCCGTGCAGCCCCTGCCCGAGCGTCTCGCGCACGGTGTCCTCGACCGCCTTGAAGAAGGCGTACGGCATCGCGCCCAGCTCCACCTCCAGCTCGAAGCGGACGCCCGAGCCGACCGGGCCGGGTGCGACGCGCAGGCCGACGGTGGCGAGGAAAGGGTTCGCGTCCTTCTTGTTGTACTCGACCGCCTCGCCTGTCCCGATGGGCCGCTCGATGCACAGCGGAGTCGTCTCGCGGAAGGTGACGTGCACCCCGAACTCGTCGGCCAGGGTGTCCTGGATGACCTCCTTCTGGACCTCGCCGTAGAGGGACACGGCGGTCTCTCCGCGCACCTCGTCGTGGCGCAGGCCGATCAGCGGGTCCTGTTCGGCGAGGCGGGTCAGCGCCAGGTGCAGGGCGCGGCGGTCGGCGTCCGGCCCCGGGACGACGACGGTCTCCAGGGTCGGCGGCGCGAAGACATGCCCGACCTCCTTGTGCGGTACGCCGATCGAGTCGCCGATCCGGATGTCCCCGAGCCCGCGCAGCCTGCCGATCCGGCCCGCCGGGACCGCGTCGCACTCGGCGTCCGTGCCGTGGTCGAAGACGCTGATCGCGGTGACCTTGCCCTCCTCGCCAAAGCCGCCGAAGGTGATCCGGTCCCGGATGCGGAGGGTGCCGGAGAACATCCGCGCGTAGGCGATCTTCTCCCCCGCGAGTCCACGTTCGACCTTGAACACCGTGCCGGAGAGCGGGCCTTGGGGGTCGCCCTCGGCGGCCGGGAGGAGTTCCTCGATGCCGGTGATCAGCGCGTCGACGCCGGCGCCGGTGATGGCGGAGCCGAAGTAGACGGGATGCACGAGGACTTGGCGGGTCTGGGCGACGAGGGCCGCGCGCAGGAGGTCGTGGGACAGGGTGTTCTCGACATAGGCGGTGAGCAGTTCGTCGTCGTGCTCGGCGAGGACGGCCGGGGCACGTTGGTCGAGACCCGGAACGAACCGCGCGTCACGTGTCCCGAGGCCGTCGACCGAGCCCATCGGTACGACGGCGGCCCTGAGCCGCTCCGACATCTCCGGGAGGAGGTCGTCGTAGCGCGCCCCTCGTCGGTCGATCTTGTTGACGAAGAGGAGGGTGGGGATGCGGAGCCGCTGGAGCGTGCGCATCAGGACACGGGTCTGCGGCTGGACGCCCTCGACGGCCGAGACGACCAGGACGACGCCGTCGAGCACGCCCAGGACGCGCTCCACCTCGGCGATGAAGTCCGGGTGGCCGGGGGTGTCGATGAGGTTGACGGTCACGTCGTCCACCGGAAAGGAGACGACGGCCGACTTGATGGTGATACCGCGTCGCCGCTCCAGCGCGAGGGTGTCGGTACGAGTGTTGCCCGCGTCGACGCTGCCGATCTCGTCGATCACGCCGGCCGAGTGCAGCAGGCGCTCGGTGAGGCTGGTCTTACCTGCGTCGACGTGCGCGAGGATGCCGAGGTTGAGCAAGTGCACCTGGTGTCATGTCCTTTGGTGAGGGGGGCTTTCCTTCCTGGGCGGACATGAGGGGTGCGCGCATCTCAGGGCTCCTTGGTGGTGATGGCTGGTGGGTAGTGGGTGGTAGTGCAGCAGGCGGGGTGGGGTGGGGGCAACGGGATTTCGGCGGGGCGGGCTCAGGGCCGGTGCACGCGAGGGCCGGGAGGTCGGCGCGTGGCGTTCCGGTTCGGGTGAGGGGCTGGATGCGACGCTTGCGGCGTTCCGGCGGTGGTGGTGACAGGAGCCGAGCATGCGTGACCTTCTCCCGGTACTGAGCGGCTGGTACGCCGCGCGGGCCCCGTTCGGCCTGGCCACGGTGGTCGCCGTCAGTCGCAGCGCGCCGCGTGATCCCGGGGCGGCGATGGCGGTGGGGCCGGGTGACGAGGTCGTGGGGAGTGTGTCGGGCGGGTGTGTGGAGGGGGCGGTCTTCGAGCTGGCGCGGGAGGTCGTGGCCGGCGGCGAGGCCCGGTTGGAGACCTTCGGGTACAGCGACGCGGACGCCTTCGCGGTGGGGCTCACCTGCGGCGGGGAGATCACCGTGCTGGTCCGGCCGGTCTCGCCCGAGGTCGATCCCTCGTTCGGGGCGGTGGCCCGGTCGGTCGCCGCGGGTGAGCCGGTGACGGTGGCGACGGTGGTCGACGGGCCGGCGGTGCGGGGGGCCACGCTCGCCGTTTGGGCGGAGGGGGCGGGGGGCGATGGTGGTGGTTCCGGGGGGACCGGTGCCGTCGGGGCTTCTGGAACCCCGACCCGGCCCGGCACTGCCCGCACTCTGGGCACCCTCGGCACAAGCGGCCTGGACATCGCGGTGGCGGCCGACGCCCGTGGTGAACTCGCCCTCGGTGCAACCGGGTTGCGGCACTACGGGCCTCATGGTGAGCGGCGTGAGGATTCCGTCAGCGTCTTCCTGCACTCCTTCGCTCCGCCACCCAGGATGCTGGTCTTCGGCGCGATCGACTACGCGGCGGCGGTCGCCCGCATCGGTGACTTCCTCGGCTACCGGGTCACCGTGTGCGACGCCCGGCCGGTGTTCGCCACGCCGCGGCGGTTTCCGGCGGGTGTGGAGGTGGTCGTGGACTGGCCGCACCGTTATCTGCACGGCACGGACACCGACGAGCGGACGGTGATCTGCGTTCTGACCCACGACCCGAAGTTCGACGTACCGCTGCTGGAGGAGGCGCTGCGCCGGCCGGCCGCGTACATCGGGGCGATGGGCAGCCGCCGTACGCACGACGACCGTATCCGGCGCCTGCGCGAATCCGGCCTGGACGAGGGCGAGTTGGCCCGCCTGCGGTCACCGGTCGGGCTGGACCTCGGCGCCCGTACACCCGAGGAGGTGGCCGTGTCCGTGGCCGCGGAGATCATCGCGCTGCGATGGGGCGGGACGGGAACGCCGTTGACGGGGACGGCGGGGGCGATCCATCGGGGCGCGGGGCGGTGACGCGGGCGGTGCCGTACCCGGCGGCGTCGGCCGCCCTCGCCAACAGCAGCCGTTGGACGGGCAGTTGGGCCGGACCATCCGGAACCGCGAGGTGCGCAGTCCGTAGCCGGGCCACCCGCCCGCGCTGAGCATCCCCTCCGCGAACCGCCCTCGTCCTCCATTGGACCGGCGACCGCTCCCGCCACGGCGGTCAGCTTCTCGGCGGCAACCGGTGCAGCACGACGTCCGTCAACGCGCCCGCGTCCACCCTCGCCGTCATGTATGTGCAGTACGGCTGCCGTCGCCGGTCCGTCGGAGAGCCCGGGTTCAGCAGACGCGGCCTGCCCGCGGCCGTCGTATCCCAGGGAATGTGGCTGTGCCCGAAGACCAGCACGTCCAGGTCGGGAAAGCGCGCCGCGCAACGCGCCTCGCGGCCCTGGGCGGGGCCCGTCTCGTGGACGGCGCCGAAGCGCAGGCCGTCGAGTTCCACGTGGGCCACTTCGGGGAGCCGGGCGCGCAGGGCGGGGCCGTCGTTGTTGCCGTGGACCGCGACGAGCCGGCGGCTGCGGCTCTCCAGCAGGTCGAGGGTGGCGGTGTCGACCCAGTCGCCGGCGTGGAACACGACGTCGGCGCGCGGGAGTTCGGCGAGGAGCTGCGCGGGGAGTTCCCTCGCGCGCTTGGGGATGTGGGTGTCGGACATGAGCAGCAGACGCACGGTCTCAGGGTAGGGGTGCGGCCGTCGTTCCGGAGGAGTCGGCGGGGCCGTACGAGATCTACAGTCCAGACTGTTCAGTCGTGGCTGGACAGTTTGCCCTGGCCAGTTCTACGGTGGAGGCATGGCACATGAACCCCTGGAGACACCGGCGGGCGTCTCCGACTCGGCGGCGCGGTCCGCCCGCGATCTGCGGGTCGTGCTCAGTCGGCTGCGCCGCAGGATCCGGGAGGTCGCGACCGACGAGGACCTCACCCCCTCACAGGAGTCGGCGCTCACCCTGGTCGGCAAGCACGGCGCGGCGACTGCCAGCGCCCTGGCGTCCGCCGAGGGGGTCAGGCCGCAGTCGATGGCCGCCACGCTCGCCGCCCTCGACCAGCACGGCCTCATCCGCCGCAGCCCCGACCCCGACGACGGCCGCAGGCACCTCGTCACCCTCACCGAGGCCGGCCGCGCGCGCATCGAGGACAACATGCAGGTGCGCTCCGAGTGGCTGGCCCGCGCCTTCGAGGACCGGTACACGGAGCAGGAGCGGCAGACCATCCTCAAGGCCCTGGGGCTGATGGAACGGCTGTCGGAGCAGTGATACCGAAGCTCACCCTGGCGCCGCGGGCCGCACGCCCCGCGCCGAGCGGCTTCGACCGGCGCCTGATCGCGCCGATGGTCCTCGGTTCCGTACTGAACCCGATCAACTCCTCGATGATCGCCGTGGCCCTCGTGCCCATCGGGGTCGCCTTCGGGGCCCCGCCCTCGGAGACGGTGTGGCTGGTCTCGGCGCTGTATCTGGCCACCGCCGTGGGGCAGCCGGTCATCGGGCGGCTCGTCGACATGTACGGACCCCGGCGTCTCTATCTCATCGGTACGGCCCTGGTCGGCATCGCCGGTGTGGCGGGCGCCCTCGCGCCGTCGCTCGGCGTGCTGATCGCCGCCCGGGTCCTGCTCGGGTTCGGCACCTCGGCCGCGTATCCGGCCGCGATGCAGCTCACCCGCAGCGAGGCCGAACGCACCGGCAAGGACAGCCCCGCCGGTGTCCTCACCGCGCTGGCCGTCTCCGCGCAGACGGTGTCGGTGATCGGACCCACGCTCGGCGGCTTCCTCATCGGCGTCGGCGGCTGGCGCGCCATCTTCACCGTCAACGTGCCGCTGTCCCTGGCCTGCCTGGTCCTCGGCGCGCTGCGACTCCCGAAGCCGGGCAAGGAGACCGCGGAGACCCGGCGCGACGTGGACCCGCCCGGCATGCTCCTGTTCGCGGTGACGCTGGTCTCGCTGATGATGTTCCTGACCGCCCCGAAGCTCTCCGAGTGGTATCTCCCGGTCCTCTCCGCCGTCGCGGCGATCGCCTTCGCGCGGCGCGAACTGCGCGTCCCGGAACCCTTCGTGGACCTGCGCGTCCTCGGCGGCAACCTCCCCCTGGTGACCACCTACGTCCGCCAGTTCCTCGCGTACACGACGTCGTACGCCTTCCTCTACGGCTACACGCAGTGGCTGGAGGAGGGGCGCGGGCTGCGGGCCTCCACCGCCGGGCTCATCCTGCTGCCGCTGTCGGCCACCGCGCTCGGCGTCTCCTCCCTCACCGGGCGCCGTGAGGCGGTCCGCGCCAAGCTGCTCGTCGGCGGTGCCGTCCAGGTCGTGGGCTGTGCCTCGCTGCTGCTGGTGAACTCCGGCAGCCCGGTCTGGCTGCTGCTGGCCGTCGGCGCGGTGCTGGGCGTACCGCAGGGCCTGCTCGGGCTGGCCGGGCAGAACGCGCTGTACCGGCAGGCCGAGCCCACGCGCATCGCGTCCGCCGCCGGGCTGCTGCGCACCTTCATGTACCTGGGCGCACTGGCAGCGTCGGCGGCCACCGCGGCCTTCTTCCCGCACCGCGCCGACACTCCGGGGCTGCACGGCCTGGCCCTGTTCATGGCCGTCGGGTCGGCGCTGCTCCTGGCGATCACCCTGCCGGACCGTTCGCTGCGCACCCTCACCCCGCAAGCCGCCTGACCCACGCAATCCCCCGTATCTCCTGAAAGGCCCCTCCCATGGCACTCACCACGCTCGACCCGCGTACCGCCCTCGTCGTGATCGACCTCCAGGGCGGCATCGTCGGCGCCCCGACCCAGCCGTACAGCGGTCCCGAGGTCGTCGCACGGACCGTCGAACTCGCCGACGCCTTCCGGGCGGCCGGCCTTCCGGTGGTCCTGGTCCGGGTCAGCTTCGCCGAGGACGGCGCGGACGCCGTGCCCGGCCGTACCGAGCAGCAGCGTGCCGGCGGCGGGGCCCGTCCCGAGGGCTGGGACGTCATCGTGGACGATCTGGCCGGGCACCCCGCCGACATCCGGATCACCAAGCGGAACTGGGGCGCCTTCCACGGCACCGACCTCGATGTGCAGCTGCGCCGCCGCGGCGTCACGCAGATCGTGCTGACCGGCATCGCCACCAGCATCGGCGTCGAGTCCACCGCCCGCGCGGCCCACGAGCACGGCTACCACGTGACCCTGGCCACGGACGCGATGAGCGACCTGGACACGGTCGCGCACACCCACAGCATCGAGCGGATCTTCCCGCGCCTGGGCGAGACGGGCACCTCCGCCGAAGTCCTGGAACTTCTGGCCAAGACCCACGGCGTGAGCTGACTTCCGCCGACGCCGGGTGAACCGTTGCCCAACACCAGCCCAATGGGCGGCATCGGGACGGACCGGGTTAGCATCAGCCCACCGCGCCGTTCCACAACAGGGGACGGGCGGCGCAAACAAGGGGGCTAGTAGCCGGATGTCGGTCAAGGTCAGTGTCGTCGTCCCTGTGTACAACCCAGGGCCTTATATCGAGGACTGCATCTCCTCTCTCCTCAGGCAGTCGCTGCCCAACGATGAGTACGAGGCGATCTTCGTCGACGACGGCTCGACGGACGGCACACCCGCGCGGCTCGACGAGATCGCCGCCGAGCACCCCCACATGCACGTCATCCACCAGGAGGCCTCGGGCTGGTCGGGCAAGCCCCGGAACGTCGGCATCGCCGCGTCCCAGGGCGAGTTCGTCATGTTCGTCGACAACGACGACTACCTCGGCGACGAGGCCCTGGAGCGGATGTACGACTACGGCGTGGCCAACGGCGCCGACGTCATCGTCGGCAAGATGGCCGGCAAGGGCCGCGCCGTGCCGGTGGAGCTGTTCCGCAAGAACTACCCGCACGCGTCGGTCGCGACCGCGCCGCTGATGGACAGCCTCACCCCGCACAAGATGCTCCGCCGCGCGTTCCTCGACCGCATCAACCTGCGGTTCCCGGAAGGGCGCCGGCGTCTTGAGGACCACGTCTTCGTGACCGAGGCCTACCTCGCCGCGGACAACGTCGCCGTGCTCAGCGACTACGTCTGCTACTACCACATCAAGCGCGAGGACGCCTCGAACGCCGGCTTCCAGCGCTTCGACCCCGTCGGCTACTTCAAGAACCTGCGCGAGGCCCTCGACGTCGTCGAGAAGTACACCGAGCCCGGTGCGGCCCGCGACAAGATCTTCCGCCGCTGGCTGCGCGTCGAGATGATGGAGCGCCTCGGCGGCGGCCGCCTCCTCAAGGCCCCCGACGACTACCGCCGCGAACTCCTCAAGGAGATCCGCGGGGTCATGACCGAGCGCTTCGGCCCCGGCGTCGCGGCCGGTCTCGGCCCGCGCCTACGGGTCGTCGCCGCCCTCGCCGCGGCCGACCGCTACGACGACCTCGTCGAACTCGCCAAGTGGGAGGCCTCCCTCAAGCCGCAGGCGGTTCCCGGCGAGATCGAGTGGCGGGACGGCAAGCTCCTGGTCCACTACCAGGCCGAGTTCGTCATCGACGGCAAGCCGGCGATCTTCCCCGCCGAGGGCGCCCCCGCGCCCAAGCACCCGGAGCCGAAGACCCTCGCCGAGGCGACCGGCATGCTGACGGCCGACGCCACCCACGTCTTCAAGAAGGCCACGGCCGACCTCGTCGTCCGCGAACGCACCAGCGCCGCCTCCCACTTCCAGCCCGTGCAGATCTCGCAGGAGACGGTCCCCGACGGCGACGGCGTCCGCCTGGTCCTGCACGCCACGGCCACCGTCGACCCGGCCACCGCGGCCGGCGGCTCCCCGCTGAGCAGCGGCCTCTGGGACACGTACGTCCGTATCGTCATCGGCTCCTGGAACAAGGAGTGCCGCCTCGGCCCCGTCCCGCAGCACGGCGAGAACGCCGGACACGCCGGTGTCGTCAGCGGCCAGGTCCTGCTCCCGTACTACACGGAGCCGCACGGCAACTTCTCCCTGGACGTGGACAAGGCGAGCAAGCGCCTCGGCCTCGCCGACCTCAAGCCCGGCGACTTCACCGTCACCGGCGCCCGCGTCGGCGTACTGCTCCCCTTCTACGTCCCCGCCACCACCGACGTACTGCTGCGGCTGACCCACAAGTCGTCCGGTACGACGCTGGACGTGCCCGGTGTGGTCTCCCCCGAGTCCTCCGGCGCGCGGCTGGCGGCCGAGGTGCCGGCCGCCGAGCTGAAGGACGCGGCGTGGAACGCGTCGGTGTGCCTGACCCCGTCCGCCACCGGGCAGCGCTTCCTGGCACTGCCGGTCCGGCTGACCGGTGACGCGGGCGGTATCCGGGTGGAGGCGGCGCCGAAGGCCCCCAAGTCCGCCGAGCCGAAGCCCGCGCCGAAGCCGGTGGCCGCCAAGCCCAAGCCGGGGCTGGCCCGCCGCGTGGCCCGCAAGCTGAAGCGCGCCCTGAACAAGTAGCGGTACCCGCACCCGTCGCGGTACCCGGACCAGCAGCAGTGCCCGAGCAAGTCGGAGGACAAGAGAACGTGCGATCACTGGGGATTGAAGGCGCCTGGGTCCTGGAACCCAAGGTCTTCCCTGACGACCGGGGCAGTTTCCACGAGTGGTACCGCGGCGAGGAGTTCCGCGAGGCCACCGGGTACGACCTGGCTCTGTCCCAGGCAAACTGCTCGGTCTCGCGGCGCGGTGTGGTGCGCGGAGTGCACTTCTCCGACGTGCCGCCGAGCCAGGCGAAGTATGTGAAGTGCGTGCGCGGCGCCGTCCTCGACGTGGTCGTGGACATCCGCGTCGGCTCTCCCACGTTCGGTCAGTGGGAGGCCGTCCGGCTGGACGACGAGACCAAGCACGCCGTGTTCCTCGCGGAGGGTCTCGGGCACGCGTTCATGGCCCTGACCGACGACGCGACGGTCGTCTACCTCTGCTCGACGGGCTACGCGCCCGGCCGTGAGCACGGGATCAATCCGCTCGACCCGGCGCTGGGCATCGCCTGGCCCGAGGGCTTCGAGCCGGTGCTGTCGGAGAAGGACGCGGAGGCGCCGACACTGGCAGAGGCGGAGCAGTCAGGACTTCTTCCGTCCTACGCGGACTGCTCCGCCTACTACGAGCGACTGCGGAGTGGCCGGCTCAGCGACTGACGCTGAGCTGCTCCACCGAGCGGCGCAGGGGCTCCCAGCCGCGGGACCGCTTGGTCCCGCGGTCCCGCGCTTTGGCGAGGGGGCCCCAGAAGCCGGCACCGAGCAGTGCTTCGGGCTTCACCGCGGTAGTGCGCTCCAGGATCGCCTCGGGCACCTTCTGCGGGTCCGGGACCTCGAACTCGGCGACGATCTCGTCGTACTTGTCCTTGAGGACCGTGCTGGTGGGATCAGCGCCGAAGACCACGAGCTGGCCGGTGGGCTGCGTGTCGACCAGGACCGTCACCAGGTCGGGACGGTAGCGGGCGAGGATCTCGACCAGCTTGTAGACGTCACCGGTCCAGGCGTCGGTGTGCCGGTCCCGGGCGGCCTCGTCGATGCTGCGCGGCAGCATGTCGTCGAAGACGATGACGCTGGCCCAGTCCGAGTGCTTCTCCACGTTGATGAAGTCGCGCAGCGCGTACTCGAACAGGTGCATGCCGTCGATGAACGACAGATCCAGCGTGGTGGTCCGCCACCAGCCCAACGGGCTGCGGTTGCGGGCCAGTTGACGCAGGGGGTGCCGACCGCCGCGCAGGTGGACCAGCGGGTTCTCCCGAGCGAAGAAGTCGTCGCTGGTCGCCTTGGCCAGGTGGACGTCACAGCGGATCTCCGTGACCACCTTGAACGCGGGATCGATCGCGACGCTGGGCACCCGGGAGAGCGTCAGGCTGCGGCCGTCGTTGACGCCGATCTCCAGGTAGTTGCGGTTCGCGGTTGACTTGTGGAGCCCCCGCAGGAACTCATGACGTTTCACGAAGAAATCTCCTTGCGGATGTGAGGAAGTGCTTCGTGCAGGGCGGACCGCCAGTCCCTCGGCGGTTCCAGACCGACCTCCCGCCACCGCTCGTGCCCGAGGGCGCTGTAGGCGGGGCGGGGCGCGGGACGGACGAAGGCCGCGCTGGTGGTGGGGTGTACGCGCTCCGGATCGGCGTCGATGAGCCGGAACACCTCCTGTGCGAAACCGTGCCAGCTGGTCTCGCCGGAGCTGGTCGCGTGGAACACCCCGTGCGCGCCTTCGACTTGGCCGATACGGGCGCCGAGATCGGCGATCCGTACGGCGACGTCGGCGGTCCAGGTCGGTTGACCGCGCTGGTCGTCGACGACGTCGAGAGTGTCGCGACGTGCCTCCAGCCCGATCATCGTGCGGACGAAGTTACCCCCACAGGCTCCGTACAGCCAAGCCGTGCGCACGACCGCGCTCGCACCGGGCAGTTCCGCCAACACGGCCTGCTCCCCGGCGAGTTTGGTCCGGCCGTACGCGGTGCGGGGTGCGGTGGGATGGGTCTCCGGGTACGGCGTGCTGCGGGCCTCGCCGTCGAAGACGTAGTCGGTGGAGACGTGCACCAGCCGCGCGCCCGAGGCGGCGCAGGCGCGGGCGAGGAGCCGGGGCCCCTCGCCGTTGATGCGAAGGGCCCGCTCCTCGTCGATCTCGGCGTCGTCCACGGCGGTGTACGCCGCGCAGTTCACCACCACGTCGGGGTGGTGCTCCGCGAACGCCCGGTCCACCGACGCGGGGTCGGTGATGTCCAGGGCGGCGCGGTCGAGACCGACGAACTGCTCACCGCGCCGGGCGAGTTCCTCCAGCACATCGTGGCCGAGCATCCCGCCGGCACCGGTGACCAGCCACTTCATCAGACGCGCTCCACCCGGGCCTTGAGGGGCTCCCACCAGGAGCGGTTGTCGCGGTACCAGGCGACGGTGTCGGCGAGGCCCGTGGTGAAGTCGTGCTTCGGGGTGTAGCCGAGCTCGTCGCGGATCTTGGACCAGTCGACGGAGTAGCGCAGGTCGTGGCCCTTGCGGTCCTCGACGCGCTCGACCCGGTCCCAGTCGGCGCCGCACGCCTCGAGCAGGAGACCCGTGAGCTCCTTGTTGCTCAGCTCGGTGCCGCCGCCGATGTTGTAGACCTCGCCGGCCCGGCCCTTGGTGCGCACCAGCTCGATGCCCTGGCAGTGGTCCTCGACGTGCAGCCAGTCGCGGACGTTGAGGCCCTCGCCGTAGAGCGGGACCTTCTTGCCGTCGAGGAGGTTGCTGACGAACAGCGGGATGACCTTCTCGGGGAACTGGTGCGGCCCGTAGTTGTTCGAGCAGCGGGTGACGCGGACGTCCAGGCCGTGGGTGCGGTGGTAGGCCAGGGCGAGCAGGTCCGAGGACGCCTTCGACGCGGAGTACGGCGAGTTGGGCGCGAGGGGGTGGGTCTCGGGCCAGGAGCCGGACTCGATGGAGCCGTAGACCTCGTCGGTGGAGATGTGCACGAACGGGGTGCGGTAGCGCAGGGCCGCGTCCAGCAGGACCTGGGTGCCCACCACGTTGGTGCGGACGAAGTCGGCGGCGCCGTTGATCGAGCGGTCCACGTGGGACTCGGCGGCGAAGTGGACGACCTGGTCCGCCTCGGCCATCAGCTTGTCGACCAGTTCGGCGTCGCATATGTCGCCCTGGACGAACTCGAGGCGGGGATGGCCGAGTTCGAGGTTCTCGAGCGTGCCGGCGTACGTGAGCTTGTCCAGCACCGTGATGCGGGGCGCGTCAGGGGCGTCCGAGGCGAGGAGCGTGCGGACGTACGTGGAACCGATGAAGCCGGCGGCGCCGGTGACGAGGAGATTCATGAACGGATCTGCACCTTGCTGTGGTCTCCGAGAACGAGGCGGTGGGCGCTGGGTACCCCCGGAGCGGGGGTCACTTCGACGTGCTTGCCGATGAGCGAGGACTCGATCCGGCCCACCCCGGCGATGGACGAGTCCTGGAGCACTATGGAGAACTCCAGCTCACTGTCCGTGATGCTGCAGTTCTCCGCGACCGAGGTGAACGGTCCGACGTAGGAGTCGCTCACGACGGTTCCGGAACCGATGACGACGGGTCCGACGATGCGCGAACGCTCGATGCGCGCGCCTTCCTCGATGACCACGCGGCCGATGGTCTCGGAGACGTCGTCGACCTCGCCGTCGATACGGCGGTCCATGCTCTCCAGGACGGTCCGGTTGACCTCGAGCATGTCGACGACGTTGCCCGTGTCCTTCCAGTAGCCGTGGATGACCGAGGAGCGCACGTCGGCGCCGTCGTCGATCAGCTGCTGGATGGCGTGGGTGATCTCGAGCTCGCCGCGCCAGGACGGCTTGATGGCGCGCACGGCGTCGTGGATGGCGGGCGTGAAGAGGTAGACACCGACCAGAGCGAGGTCGCTCTTGGGATGCTCCGGCTTCTCCTCCAGGCCGATGACCTGGCCGGATTCGCTGAGTTCGGCGACGCCGAAGGAGCGGGGGTCGGGCACGTGGGTGAGCAGGATCTGCGCGTCGGGCTTGTTGGCCTGGAAGCCCTCGACGAGTCCGGTGATGCCGCCGACGATGAAGTTGTCACCGAGGTACATCACGAAGTCGTCGTCGCCGAGGTACTCGCGCGCGATCAGTACGGCGTGGGCCAGTCCGAGGGGACGGTCCTGCGGGATGTAGGTGATCTTCAGGCCGAACTTCGACCCGTCGCCCACCGCCTCCTCGATCTCCGCCGCGGTGTCACCGACGATGATGCCGACCTCGGTGATTCCCGCGTCGGCGAGCGATTCGAGCCCGTAGAAAAGGACGGCCTTGTTGGCCACCGGGACGAGCTGTTTTGCCGATGTGTGTGTGATCGGCCTCAGGCGGGATCCAGTGCCGCCGGAGAGAACGAGAGCCTTCATCGCTTCACCTTAGCGTCATCTTCGGACGCGCATCGTTCCTCCCTGTGTTCGTTTGTTACGACCAGCCAACAATGAGCCGAACATGAGGTGTCTAAGGTGCCGTCGGGCCGGAGGTGCCGCCCGCCGCGCGCTGGATGTCGGCCTCGACCTCGGCCCGGTCCAGGCCCTCGTCCTTCGCGTACTCGTTCAGCGCGGCCTGGGTGTCGCGGGCGAGGTCGCGCCAGGCCCGCCAGGCGGTCTCGTAGGTGTCGGTCTGGGCCTCGGTCCAGGGTTCGTGGGCGGGGGCTCCCAGGGAGTCGCGCATCTCCTGGACCCGGGCGCGTGCCGCTTGGGTCGCGCGCTGCTTCTCGACCAGTTCTTCGAAGGTGTGTGCCACAAGCAGGCACCCCATCACGCCGGGCCCGCGCGCCCGTCCCGACCTGCCGTTACGTGCCGCAGAGGCACCCGTGCGGCCGTCTACCGGTCGAGGGCGATCTCGGCCCACACCTGTTTGCCGCCGCTCACCGGCACGGTGCCCCAGGCCGCCGACATGGCCTCGACGAGGAGGATGCCGCGGCCTCCGGTGGCCTCCCAGCCGATGCTGGTCGGTTTGACCGGGGTGCGCGGCGAGGAGTCGGCCACGGAGACGCGGAAGCGCCGGTTGACGAGGGTGAGGTCGAGGCGGACCGGGCCGTCGGTGTGCACCAGGGCGTTGGTGACCAGCTCGGAGACGACCAGGAGGATGGTGTCGGTCTCCTCGGTGACGCCCCAGGTGCGCAGGGTCCGCCGGGTGAAGCGGCGGGCGTGCCGGGCGGCCTCGGGGACGCGCCAGACCGTCCAGTTCTCGCGCCGGGGGCGGGTGGCGAGGCCGTCGTAGCGCATGAGGAGGAGGGCCACGTCGTCCTCGCGGCGGGCGTTGCCGAGCAGGGCGTCGGCGACGAGGCCGAGGTGGGCGGGGTCGGAGACGGCGAGGCCGTGGGCGAGGCGGTCGAGGCCCTCGTCGATGTCGGCCTCCTTGGACTCGACGAGGCCGTCGGTGGTGAGGGCGACGACGGTGCCGGGCTGGAGCCGGAGCGGGCTCATGGGGAACTCACCCTGGACCACCACGCCGAGTGGCGGGCCGCCCTCCGCGTGGGGGATCTCGGTACCGCCGTCCGGGTGACGCAGGACGGGTGGCAGGTGACCGGCCCGCACGTACCAGGCGGAACCTTCCTCCAGATCGACGTCGACGTAGCAGCAGGTGGCGAAGAGGTCGGTCTCCAGGTCGATGAGCAGGCGGTTGGCGTGCGAGACGACGACGTCCGGGGGGTGTCCCTCGACGGCGTAGGCGCGCAGGGCGGTGCGCATCTGGCCCATGAGGGTGGCGGCGCCCGCGTTGTGGCCCTGGACGTCGCCGATGACGAGGGCGACGTGGTTGTCGGGCAGCGGGATCACGTCGTACCAGTCGCCGCCGACCTCCAGCCCGGCGGTGGTCGGCAGATAGCGGGCGACGGCGACCGCGCCGGGCAGTTTCGGCAGGCGGCGCGGGAGCAGCTGGCGCTGGAGCATGCCGACGAGTTCGTGCTCGGCGTCGAAGGCGCGGGCGCGCATGAGGGCCTGGCCCGCGAGACCGGCGGAGGCGGTGAGGAGGGCACGTTCGTCGGGGCCGAAGACGTGCGGGGCGTCCCAGCCGATGAGGCAGGCCCCGGAGACCCGGCCGCCCGCGGACAGCGGGAGGACGGCGAGGCCACCGGGTCCGACCTCGGCGAGGGCGGGTTCCAGGTCGGTGCCTGCGGGCCAGATCGCGGCGCGGCCCTCGCGCAGGGCGGCGGCGAGGGTGGGCATCGTGCGCACGGGCGCGTCGGGCCATTCGGTGCGCCACTCCAGGCGCCACAGCTCGGGCCAGGCCTCCGGTTCGGGCGGGTCGAGGACGGTGACGACGAGGCGGTCGCCCTCCAGTTCGGCGAGCGCGATCCGGTCGGCGCGCAGCGGTTTGCGCAGGGCGGCGACGACGGCCTTGCTGACGTCGCGGACCGTACCGGCCATGGCGAGGGCGGCGGCGAGGCGCTGGACGCGGGCCACGTCGTTGACCCCGGAGCGCAGCTGGGAGGCGTCGCCGACGGTGCCGACGAGGCGGGCGGGGCGGCCGTCGCCGCCGGGCAGGAGCCGGCCGCGCAGCCGCAGCCACTTGGGTGACCCGGAGGGCTGGAGGACCCGGAACTCCAGTTCGCGGTCGCCGATGGCCATGTGGTCGGCCTCGACGACGGACATCAGCGAGGGCAGGTCTTCCGGGACGGTCATCCCGAGGAGGGTCTCGACCCTGCCGTCGAACTCGTGCGGGCCCAGACCGAACAGGGCCAGGACCTCGTCGCCGATCTCGACCCGCCCGGTGTCCATGGCCAGGTCGAACGCGCCCGCCGCCAGGTCCTCGCCCGCTACGGCCTCGCCGGGTACCGGGATCGCGACCGCCTCGGCGATCAGCGTGATGCACGCGCGGTCGTCGGCGCCGAAGCCGTCCGGGCGCTCGCTCACCGCGAGGAGGCAGCCACCGCCCCCGTCGCCGCCCACGGGCAGCGCCGCCAGGTGGAACCGCGCCGGGGGCAGCCGACGCGAGTCGCCGCCTGCGGCCAGTTCGGCGGGGCCGAGCCACACCGCGTGCCCGGCCCGCCACGCCTCGGCGGCCGGCGCTCCCCCGGACGCCGGATACCCGTCCCGCAGCCCGTACAGCGTGCGCGGCACCCCGACCGACTCGACCAGGCACAGCAGGTCGCCGTCGGCTCCGGGGGTGTACACCCCGGCGAAGCTCGCACCGGCGAAGACAAGCGTCTGTTCGAGGACCCGGCGCAGCCGTTCGCGGGGGTCGAGATCGACTGTGAGCGTTTTGAGGGCAAGTTCGGCCCGCTGCGTTCGCGTTCCGCGTCCCTCGGCGCCCTCACTGACCACGCCGCAATTACAGCGCTTATGCGCCGACTGCGCAGCCCCTATGACCGTTCCGTGGAGATGTGCGACCAGATGGACCCTTCTCCGGCTCGAAAGGTGCCGAACAAGTCTTTACGCGTGCGTAGCGCACAGGTTTCTCGTGACAGGCGTGACTGTCCCCCTCCGTGGCCCGGCTGGGAGATTCGAGCCGGGCCACGGAGGGGGACGACATGGACAAGCGGTACGAGGTGTACGCGCTCGCCGACAGACACTTCTACGAGACACCGGACCGCCTGTCCGGCTCCGGCACACAGACCGCCGCGCCCCTGTTCGACACGGCGCGCCGCGAGGTCCCGGAGGGCTGGAGCTCGGCCCGGATCGGGGACTGGCTGACGCTGACCCCGCTCGACGAGGACGGCGGCCCGTTACCCGGGCCGGCCCAGGGCTGGAAGATCCATGCCTCGGCCACCCGGGCGAACGCGGACCGCGTCGCCGCGATCGTGTGGGACTACTGCGTGCCGCGCCGCATCCCGTTCAAGTTCGTCCCGGGCCCGCACCTGCTGCACCTGCGCAACACCAAGTACGCGGGCCGCGACACCAGCGGCAAGTTCGTCACGGTCTACCCGGCCGACGAGGTCCGGCTCCAGGAGATCCTGCACGAGTTGGGCACGCTCCTGGAGGGCTTCGAGGGCCCGTACATCCTCACCGACCTCCGCTGGAACGACGGGCCGCTCTACGTCCGCTACGGCGCTTTCGCCCGCACCTTCGTCGTCGACGAGCGGGGTTCGCTGGTCACGGCGGTGCGGGACGGATCGGGCGCGTTGGTGCCGGACCGGCGGGCGCCGTCCTTCCAGGTTCCGGAGTGGGTGACGCTGCCGGCGTTCCTGGAGCCGCAGCTCGCGGCGCGCAACACCACGACGGTGGGCGAACTGCCGTACCGCATCGAGAAGGCGCTGCACTTCTCGAACGGCGGTGGGGTGTACGCGGGCACCGACACCCGGGACGGGCGCAAGGTCGTCCTCAAGGAGGGGCGGCCGCACGCGGGGCTCGCCTCGGACGGCGCCGACGCGATCGCCCGCCTCGAGCGGGAGAAGCTGGCGCTGGAGCGAGTCGCCGGGACCGGGGTGGTGCCCGAGGTGCGGGACTGGTTCCTGCTGGGTGAACACCGGTTCCTGGTCATGGACTTCATCGAGGGCCGCCCCCTCAACTCCTTCTTCGCGGAACGGCATCCGCTGCTCACCCCGGACCCCGACCCGGACGCGGTCGCCGCGTACACGGCGTGGGCGCTGAGAATCCACGCGGCGGTCGAGCGGGCGATGGAGGCGGTGCACGAGCGCGGGATCGTCTTCAACGACCTGCACATCTTCAACGTCATCGTCGCGCCCGACGAGGAGTCGGTGTTCCTCATCGACTTCGAGGCAGCGGCGCCGGCCGAGGAGAACGGCCGCCAGGTCGTCGCGCATCCGGGCTTCTTCGCGCCGCCGGACCGCCGGGGCATCGACGTCGACCGGTACGCGCTGGCCTGTCTGCGGCTCGCCCTGTTCCTGCCGGTGACCACGCTGTTCGTCGTCGACCGCGGCAAGGCGGCCCATCTGGCCGAGGTGATCGCGAGTCAGTTCCCTGACGTGCCGGAGGAGTTCCTGGACAAGGCGGTCGCGGAGATCACCCGGGGCACGGACACGATCGCCCCGGCCTTCGTACGGCCCGGCGACTGGCCCTACAGCCGTGACTCGATGGTCAAGGCGATCCTCGCCTCGGCGACCCCGGAGCGCGACGACCGGCTCTTCCCCGGCGATGTCGCCCAGTTCTCCGACGGCGGCGGACTCGGCCTGGCGCACGGCGCCGCCGGTGTCCTCCACGCCCTCGACGCGACCGGCGCCGACCGCCACGAGGAGGGCGAACGCTGGCTCCTGGACCGCACCGCGCCTCCCCCGGTCGGCACCCCGCTCGGTCTCTACGACGGTCTCGCGGGCGTCGCCCATGTCCTCGACCGGCTCGGCCACCGCCGACGCGCCCTGGACCTGATCGACGGCATCCTCGCGGAACGCTGGCAGAACCTCTCCTCCGATCTGCACGGCGGCCTCGCGGGCCTCGGCCTGGTCCTGGGGCAACTGGCCGCCGACACCGGCGAGTCGGAGCTGCGCGCACGGGCGGCGGAGGCCGCGGACATCCTCGTACGACGCCTGGCCGAACCGCGCCCCGCCGCACCCCGGCGACGGGCCGGGCTGCTGCGGGGTGCGAGCGGGCCCGCGCTGTTCCTGCTCCGGCAGTACGAGTGGACCGGCGACAAGCACCTGCTCGACGCGGCAACTACCGCTCTGCGCCAGGACCTTGAGTGCTGCACCGTGCAGCGCGGCGGCGGCCTGGAGGTCGACGAGGGGTGGCGGACGCTGCCGTACCTCGGCGACGGAAGCGTGGGCCTGGGCATGGTGCTCGACGACCTCCTCGCGCATGTCCCCGACGAGACAGGGGAGTTCGAGCGCGCCCGGGCCGGCATCCTCACCGCCGCGACCTCCCGTTTCTACGCGCAGCCCGGTCTCTTCCAGGGCCGCGCGGGGATGATCCTGCATCTCGCCCGGACGACCGCGCCGGGCGCCGACGCCGACCGGCTCGCCGAACAGGTCGCGGGCCTGGGCTGGTTCGCGATGTCGTACGAGGGCCAACTCGCCTTCCCCGGGCACCAGATGATGCGGCTCTCCATGGACCTGGGCACCGGTACCGCCGGGTGTCTGCTCGCGCTCGGCGCGGCCTTCGGCGATGCCGAGTCGGCCTCCGGGCTGCCTTTCCTGCCGCCGCTCCGGCGGCCCCTCAAGCGCGGCTCCGCCAACTGACGGAGTCGTGACACCAAAACACCCCGTCCCCACAACGAAAGGACATCTCATGGCACTTCTCGACCTCCAGACGATGGAATCCGACGAGCACAACAGCGGCGGCGGCGCGAGCACCGTCAGCCTGCTCTCCTGCGTCAGCGCGGCGAGCGTTCTGCTGTGTCTCTGACGACACGGTGAGTCCACGGCTCCGGGCGACCCCCTCGTGCGAGGGGGCCGCCCGGGGTCCACGCCATGTCACCCCGGGGGTCCGCCGTATGACGACACATGCCGAGGGCGACCCGGTGACCGGTCCGCTGCTGCGGTCGGCCGTCCGTGCCGCCGGGGTGCGCTGCGCGGTGCTGGGCGCGGTCGGTACGGCGTCCACGGCGTCCGCGCTGCTGCTGCCGGCGGTGCTGGGCCGGACCCTGGACCTTCTGCTGGCGCACGCTCCGGCGGCGCGCTGGGTGTGGGGGTGCGCGGGGCTCGTGCTGCTGACCGGGCTGCTGGACGCGTGCGGGACGGTGCTCGGCGGGACGGTCACGGCGGGTTCGACGGCCTGGTTGCGCCGACGCGTCACCGGGCACGTACTGGCGCTCGGGCCGCGCGCCAACACCCGTTTCGGCTCGGGGGAGTTGGTGGCCCGGCTGGTGGGCAACGCGGCGCAGGCCGGGACGGCACCGGGTGCGGTGGCGGCCCTGCTCGCGGCGCTGGCGGGACCGGTCGGAGGGGTGGTCGCACTGGCGTTGATCGACCCGTGGCTGGCGGCGGTGTTCCTGGCCGGGGCACCGGTCCTCACCTTCCTGCTCCGCGCCTTCGCGAGGGACACCTCGGAGTGCGTGGGCCGGTACCAACAGATCCAGGGACGGATGGCGTCGGCGCTCGCGGAGGCGATCGGCGGCTTCCGCACGATCCGGGCGGCGGGCTCGGCGGACCGCGAGGCGGCACGCATCCTGCGACCGCTCCCCGACCTCTCCCGCGCTGGCCACCGCATGTGGCGGGTGCAGGGCCGGGCCGCCGCACAGGCGGTGACCGTGGCCCCCCTGCTGCAACTGTCCGTCGTCGCCGTGGCGGGCTACCTGCTCACCCGGCACCGCCTGACGGTGGGCGAGGTGCTGGCCGCTTCCCGGTACGCGGTGCTCGCGACCGGCGTCGGCGTCCTCGTCGGCCATCTGTCGGGCCTGCTCCGCGCGAAGGCGGCGACGCGACGCCTGGACGAGATCCTGACCGTACCGGCCCCCAGCCACGGACACCACCAACTCTCGCCGGGGCCAGGTCACTTGGAGCTGCGCGAGGTGACCGCCCGGCACGGCGGACGCACCGTCCTCGACGGCATCGACCTGGTCGTCCCCGGCGGCTCGACCCTCGCCGTCGTAGGCCGCTCCGGCGCCGGCAAGTCTCTTCTCGCGGCGATCGCCGGCCGTCTGACCGATCCGGACGCGGGCGAAGTCCTCCTCGACGGTGTCCCGTTGCGCACCCTGCGCCACGACGCGCTGCGCACCGCGATCGGCTACGCCTTCGACCGCCCGGCCCTGCTCGGCACGACGATCGAGGACACGATCGCCTTCGGCCCGCGCCCGCCGTCCCCCGCCCGCGTCAGGGAAGCGGCACGCCTCGCCCACGCGGACTCCTTCATCCGCCGCCTCCCGCAGGGCTACGCCACCCCCGTCGCCGACGCCCCTCACTCCGGCGGCGAGTCCCAACGCCTCGGCCTGGCACGGGCGTTCGCCCGCGACACCCGCGTCCTGATCCTCGACGACGCCCTCTCCAGCCTCGACACGGTCACCGAACACCGCATCACCGACTCCCTCACCGGCCCCGACACCACCGGCACCCGTCTCCTCATCGCCCACCGCGCCACCACGGCGGCCCGCGCGGACCTGGTGGTGTGGCTGGACGGGGGACGGGTGCGGGCGGTGGGGACCCATGCGGAGTTGTGGGGGTCGGCGGCGTACCGCGGAGTGTTCGGGGAGGTCGAAGCGGTGGGGGGTGCCGAGGGTTCGGGCCGTTCGGCGAAGGCACTGCCCGGAGCGGGCGCACAGGGCGGGGCAGCCTGATGCCGGACGACGCCCCGCGGCCCACCGGGACCCACGCCCACAGCGACACCCCTGCCGAGTCGCCGCGGGCCACACCCCCCACCCGCCCTCACCCCTCCGGCACCCTCCCCCACCGCGGCCTCCGCTTCCTCCTCGCCCGGCGTCCCGTGCTCATCCGGCTCGCCGCCTGGTCCGTGCTGGAGACAGGGCAGACGTTCCTCGTGGGCTACGGGCTCGCCCGCGCGCTGGACGCCGGGTTCCTCGTCGGGCGGGGTGGCGTCGGGCTCGGCTGGCTCGGGTTGGCCGGGGTCGGCGTGGTCGTCGGTGCCTTCGGTACCGGCCGGGTCTACCGCGGTGTCGCCGATCTCGTCGAACCGCTCAGGGACCGGCTCGTGGAGCGGGTGGTCGTGCGCGGGGTGCGGGAGGGGAACGGCGGGGCGTTGTCCGGGCTGACGCAGCAGGTGGAGCTGGCCCGGGACACCTTCGCCGGGCTGGTGATGGTGTCCCGGTCGTTCCTGTTCACCGCCGTGGGCGCGCTCGCCGGGCTGTTCTCGCTCGACCCGCTGCTCCTTCTCGTCGTCGCGCCCCCGCTCCTCGCCGGGATCTCCCTGTTCGCGGCGACTCTGCGTCCGCTGGCCCGGCGACAGGAGACCTTCCTCCTCGCCGACGAGGCCCTCGCCGACGGTCTCGGCACGGTCTGCCCCGGGCTGCGGGACATCACGGCGGCCGGTGCCGAGGAACGGGTCGCCGCCGACACCGCCCGCCTCGTCGACAGCGAATTCCGTGCCGCCCGTTCCCTGGCCCGCTGGGGTGTCCTGCGCGTCGCGGCCCTGGCGATCGGCGGCCAGGTGCCGATCGTGCTGCTCCTCGCCACCGCCCCCTGGCTCCTCGGCCGCGGCGTCAC
This sequence comes from Streptomyces sp. NPDC096013, assembly GCF_044763565.1. Classification (NCBI taxonomy): domain Bacteria; kingdom Bacillati; phylum Actinomycetota; class Actinomycetes; order Kitasatosporales; family Streptomycetaceae; genus Streptomyces; species Streptomyces sp. NPDC096013. The sequence goes on from NZ_JBIWGK010000001.1 coordinate 205,884, forward strand.
CCCGGGCGGCCTGGTCGGCGCCCTCGCGTACGTCACCCAGTCGCTCCTGCCCGCCCTCCAGAACCTGGTCCACGGCCTGGGCACCAGCGGCTCCCGCCTCACGGTCGTCCTCCGCCGGCTGACACCCGCGTCGGCCACACCGTCCCCAAGCCCTGTCCCTCAACTCACTCCGCCGACGGACGACCCCCGGGCCCCCGCCCTCACCCTCACCTCGGTGACCTTCGCCTACGGCGCCGGCGGCGACCCCGTCCTCCGCGACCTCACCCTCGCCCTCCCGCAAGGCGCCCACCTGGCCGTCGTAGGCCCGAGCGGTATCGGAAAGTCCACGCTCACCGCTCTCGCCGCCGGACTGCTGCGGCCCGCCCACGGCACGATCCGGATGTACGGCCGGCCGGTGTCCGAGACTCTCGCCCGGCGCGTGCTGATTCCCCAGGAGGCCTACGTCTTCAGCGGGACCCTGGCCGAGAACCTCGGCCATCTGCGGCCGGACCCGGTACCGGAGGCGGAGCTGCTGGCCGCGGCGGAGGCCGTAGGGCTGGCCGCGTTGCTCAAGGACCTCGGCGGGCCCGACGCCCCGGTCGACCCCGCGGCGCTCTCCGCGGGCGAGCGGCAACTGATCGCGCTGACGCGGGCCTATCTGTCGTACGCGCCGCTCGCTCTCCTCGACGAGGCGACCTGTCATCTCGATCCCGAGGCGGAGGAGCGCGCGGAGCGGGCGTTCGCCGCGCGGGAGCGACCCGGTGGGGCGCTGGTCGTCGTGGCGCATCGGATCAGTTCGGCGCGGCGGGCCGGGCGGGTGCTGGTGATGGACGGGCGGGAGACCGCGCTCGGCCCGCACGATGATCTGCTCCGTCGCTCTCCGCTCTATCGGAACCTGGTCGGCAGCTGGTCGTCAGAGCCAGCCCTCGCCCTGGGAGATACGGATCGCGTCGACGCGGTTGCGGGCTCCGGTCTTGCGGGTGATGGCCGCCATGTAGTTGCGCACGGTCCCGTGGGACAGGTGCAGGCTCCCGGCGATCTCCGCGATGGAGGCCCCCTCGGCGGCCAGGGTTAACACGCTCAGTTCTCTTCGGGTCAGCGGCATCTCCGCGGCCTTGAGGAATCCGAAGCCCAGGGAGTCGTCAACGAAACGTTTCCCCTCGGCGACCCGGCGGATGGCGTGCACCAGCCGGTCCGGCGGGCTCGCCTTGTCGACATAGCCGAGCGCACCCTCCTCCAGAGCGCGTTTCAGCAGGCCGGGGCGGTGCGCGGTGGCCAGCACGAGGAGGCCGGGCGGGGTCGGGCCGGTGCCGCGCGGGCCGACTTCGCCGAGCGGCGGGATGCCGTAGGTGTCGGAGCAGTCGAGGTCCGCGGCGCAGACATCCGGCCGGACGGACCGGACATGACCGGGTGCGGTGCGCCACGGCGTGTCGTAGACCCCCAGGTCGGGTTCGCGGCGGAGCCATTCCGCGAGGACCGATCGCACCAGACACGCGTCGTGCACCAGAAGTAGCCGGATCACTGCCGTCCCCTCAACTAGCTGTTCGCCGGTTCCACGGTGGTTACACGGGTGCCCCATTGTTCGCGACCGCGACCGTGTCCGGGGCCGGAGATCCGGCCAACAGGGTGCGCGGGGGCGCACGCGGGGCGCCCGCACGCCGCGGCGCGCTTCGACTCGGGAGGTATACGACCGGGGCTTCGGGGGTACGGACACGCCCCGCCCGGCCGGTGGACGGGCTCGCTCGCCGTGCGCGTCGGGCGCCCTGGGTGGAGCCTGATCACGGGGACCGGGACCGCACGGCCGGACGAGGAGGTGGTCGGCGTGTCCGACGGAGGGGCCTCGGGGCAGGCGCCGGTCGGCAGGCCGATGCTGTCGCTCGCCCTGGCCGCGATGATGGACGGCGTCCACGCGCACTCGGGCGCGGTGTATCTGCTGGCGCCCGAGGACGAGGTGCTGGAGATGGCGGTGATGGCCGGGCTGCCCCGCGCCTTCGCGGCGCCCTGGGAGCGGGTCGGGCTGAGCGCGCCGATCCCGGTCGCCGAGGCGGTGCGCGAGCGGCGGCTGATCTGGGTCGGCGGCGAGGAGGACATGGCCCGCCGCTATCCGCGGATCGCGGTGGTGCTGCCGTACCCCTTCGCCCTGGCCGCGGTGCCGATCGCCACGGAGTCGACGGTCTACGGCGCGGTCTTCGTGACCTGGCCCGGTTCGCATCCGCCGGTCCTCTCCGACCGGGACCGCGATCAGCTGACCGCCGCCTGCGACCGGCTCGCCCTGCGGCTGGAGCGGGCCGCCGCGGAGCAGCGGCCGGTGCGGGCCGAGCCGGATCTGCTGACGACCGGCCCAGCGACGAGTGTGGCCGGGACGCTGGGCACGGTCGAGGCGGCCCGGATGGTGGCGCGGCTGCCGTACGGACTGTGTTCGCTGGATCTGCAAGGGCGGGTCGGCTTCGCGAACGCGGCGGCCGGGGAGCTGCTGGGCCTGTCGGCGGGCCGGCTGCTGGGCACGCATTTGTGGGCGGCCGTGCCCTGGCTCAACGACCCGGTGTACGAGGACCGTTACCGCGCCGCGCTGCTCAGTCAGCAGGTCACGTCGTTCGTGGCGCTCCGGCCGCCGGGCGAGTGGCTGTCGTTCCGGCTGTATCCGAACACGACCGGCCTGAGCGTACGGATCAGCCGGGCGCGGGCGGTGACAGAGCTGAGCCGTGCGGTGCCCGAGCCGGGTGAGGGACCGGCGCGCCTGGTGACCATCTCGCAGGTGCTGAGCCTGGCCGGGGCGCTCACCGAGGCGGTCGGGGTGCAGGACGTGGTGCAGCTGATCGCCGACGAGGTCGCGCCGGCGGTGGGCAGCAAGGCGCTGGTCGTCCTGGGTTCGCAGGGCGGACGCTTGCATGTGCTGGGGCACCGGGGCTATGTCGACCCGCATGTGGTGGAGCGGTTCGACGGGATGGCACTGACCGAGCCGACGCCGGGGACGGCCGCGCTGAACAGCGGTGTGCCCGCGTTCTTCGACTCCCGGCAGGAACTGGAGCGGCTGTACCCGAACCGGCACGCGACCCCGGACGGCTTCGCGGCCTGGGCGTATCTGCCGCTGATCGCGTCCGGCCGCCCGGTCGGCACCTGCGTCCTTGCCTACTCCGAGCAGCACCCCTTCCCCGCCGACGAACGGGCCGTCCTCACCAGCCTCGGCGGTCTGATCGCGCAGGCCCTGGAGCGCGCGCTGCTCTACGACGCGAAGAACCAGCTCGCCCACGGACTCCAGGCGGCGCTGCTTCCCCACACCCTGCCGCCGCTCCCGGGCATCGAGGCCGCCGCCCGCTATCTCCCGGCCACGCGGGGCATGGAGATCGGCGGCGACTTCTACGACCTGGTGACCTCGGAGGGGCTGGCGGCCGTGATCGGCGATGTGCAGGGGCACAACGTGACCGCGGCCGGGCTGATGGGCCAGATCCGAACCGCCGTCCGCGCGTACACGACGGTCGGCCAGGCGCCGGCGGAGGTCATGCGCAGCACCAACCGGCTGCTGATCGACCTGGGTTCCGAACTCTTCGCGAGCTGTCTGTATCTACGGCTGGATCCCGCGCGCGGTACGGCCGTGATGGCGCGGGCCGGGCATCCGCCGCCGTTGCTGCGCCGCCCGGACGGGCGGGTGCGGGTGCTGGACCTGGCGGGCGGTCCGCTGCTGGGCATCGACGCCGACGCCGTCTATCCGACGACGGAGGTCGATCTCGCGCCGGGCTCCGTCCTCGCCCTCTATACGGACGGGCTCATCGAGTCGCCGGGCGTCGACATCGAGGACGCCCTGGCCGAACTGGGCCAACGCCTCGCGGCGGCGGGGGACTTGCCGCTGGAGGAGATCGCCGACGAACTCGTGCGGCACAGCGCGGCGGCGCAGGAGCGGAACGACGACGTGGCGCTGTTGCTGCTGCGGGCCCGGGAGCCGGGACCGCGCTGACTGCCGTACAAGCAGGGCGGTCCGGCCCTCCCGCCGGAGGGCCGGACCGGTCCACCGCCGACCTGAAACGCTGAGAGCGGCCGGGTCAGTGGTTCGAGGTGAGCGAGGAACCGTCGTCGGCTCCGGTGCCGGTGCCGGTGTCCTGGCCGGTGCCGGTGCCGTCCGTGGCGGACGGGTCGACCGCTCCGGACTGGTCGCCCGTGCCGTCGGTGGCCGACGGGTCGACCGCTCCGGACTGGTCGCCGGTGCCATCGGTGGCCGACGGGTCGGCCGCGGTCGCCGACGGGTCCGCCGTGGCGGCGCCGTCGCCCGCACCCGCGCCGGCCGCGCCGTCGCCGAGGGTGGCCCCGGTCGCGGTGAGCGCGGCGGTGACCGGCTGGAAGAAGGTCTTGCCGCCGCTGGTGCAGTCGCCGCTGCCGCCGGAGGTGAGGCCGACGGCGCCGCCGTCCTGGGTGAAGAGCGAGCCGCCGCTGTCACCCGCCTCGGCGCAGACGTCCGTCTGGATGAGGCCGTTGACGGTGTCGACGCCGTTGGGGTCGGTCTCGCTCTGGAAGTTGACGGTCGCGTCGAGCCCGGTGACCGTGCCGTCGTGCAGACCGGTGGTGCTGCCCATCCGGAAGACCTGGGTGCCGACCGTGGCGTCCTCGGCCTGGGTGATCTGGACGGTCTGGCCGTTGCCCACGTTGACGTCGCTGGTGGTCTGCGTGGCCGGGTCGTCGTACTTCACAAGTGAGAAGTCGTTGCCGGGGAAGGTGGCCTGGTCGACGGTGGCGATCGGCTGGCCGTCCTGCGAGTCGGACCACTGCTTGGCCGCGACGCCGCAGTGGCCGGCGGTCAGGAAGGCGGGGGTGCCGTCGCTCGCGGTGACGTTGAAGCCCAGCGAGCAGCGGACCCCGCCCTGGTCGGTCTGGGCGAAGATGGCGTCGCCGCCGGAGACCAGCGTCTTGAAGGAGCCGGCGGTCTTCTTGACGGTGGCCATGTTCGTGCCGAGGCTCTTGACCGTCGACAGGACGGTGTCCCACTTGGCGCCGGTGACGCTGCTGTCGGCGAGGACCTGGATCTTGTTGGTCTTCGGGTCGACCGACCAGGCCGTGCCGGGCACGGTCGCCTTGGTCTTCAGCACCTTTGCGGCGGCGGCGAGTTCGGCGGTGCTGTTCTGCACCTTGCGCACCTTGGCGCCGGCCTTCTCCGCCTGCACGACGACGTTGTTGTTGTCGCCCGAGATCACGTTGACGACGAGCTGCTGGGTGGCGCTGTCGTAGTAGGACCCGGCGAACGCGTCGCCCAGCAGTCCGGCGAGCTGCGAGGAGAGGTCCGAGGCACCCGTCGCCTTGAGGGTCTTGGGGGTGGCGGCGCCTGCCGAATTGTCCTGGGACGCGTTGGCGTTCGGCAGCAGGATCGCCGCCGCTCCGAGAGCGGCGACACCGCCGATGGCTATCGCGGCCTTACGCTTCGGGATTCGCTTGTGACTCAAACTGCTCGACCTCCTGGGGACCGGGGTCTGCGCCGCCGTGCGGCGGCGATGGGGGGCGCCTGGATGCCCGTTGATACGCACGTGCCACATGGGCCGTTCAATTCCGTTTCTCAACTTCCTTTGCAAAATCGCGAATCGGCCATGCCCAAGCTCTGACCCCGCGGGGGCGTGCGACGGTCCCGGGCCCACGTGACCGCGCGCCGGGGCATATGCGCCCGGCAGACTCCGCCCGGCCCGGGTGTCCTGATCGAATCGGTGCCGCCCCAACTCGTCCGTACGCGGCCCGCGTTCACCCCTCCCGCGATTGCCACGCAGCGCGACCGGGCGGCGACCGTCCGTCGAGATCGGTGAGCGGAATCCTTGCTTCAGGGAATCTGCACAGCGCGTACCCAACGAAGTCACGGCACTCGACGGATCTGCACATGCGCACGCCCCCGGCACACCTTTGGCGAGGAGTGCCCCATTCCGCTTCGGCGCCGCAAGTGCTCCCGCGAACCGATGCCGTGCAGTGTGTGAAGAAGTCGCCGACACCTCGTGCCCGCGCCTGCACGGTTCGCGCCTCCTGGGGCTCAAGTGCCCTGGTGGGACAGGAGTTTGATTGGCTGCGTCCACCCGCACCGTGCTTTGATCCATCGCATCGCAGGGGCCGACAGGGCTCCGGAAACGGCGCCCGGCGCCTGCGGTCGCGGCCGTCGTCTGTCCCCAGAGGGGGCCGCTCCCCCCTTGTGAATATCCATATGAAGGGAAGTTCCCCCATGAACTCCACCCCCCAGGTTGAGACCGTCGAGATCTCCGACGCCGAGCTCGACAACGTCTCCGGTGGTCTGTCCGTGAACGCGCTCGGCACCGTGACCGGCCTGGTCGACGGCGTTGCCCCGGTCTCCGGCCTGGTCAACACGGTCGTCGGCACCGTCGAGGGTGTCACCGGCCTCAACGTGGCCCCGGTCACGAACCTGGTCGCCGGTCTCTGATCGCACCTTGTTCCACCGAGTCCCGGAGCCGTTTCCCGGCTCCGGGACTCTTGGATGCCGTAAAAGATCTCTCCCCTAGGTGAGGGAAGTCCCGTGCAGTTCCGCCAACAGGCCCTCGCCAAGCTCCAGTCGCCCGAAGAGCTGGATCTTCCGGTGCGCTTCGCGCGTCCGCAGGGCTGGCTCGTGCTCTCCGTGACGGTGGTCGTGGTGGCCGCCGCGTCCGTGTGGGCGGTGACCGGTTCGGTCGCGTCGACGGTCGGCGCGTCCGCCATCCTCACGCACGGGGAGGGCAGTTACATCCTGCAGAGCCCGGTGGCCGGGCAGGTCACCGCCGTCCTCGCGCGGCAGGGTGAGCGGCTGCCCGCCAACTCCCCTGTGCTGAAGGTCCGTACGAGCGACGGCGACTCCGTCGTGCGCACGGTCGCCGCGGGCCGTGTCACCGCGCTCGCCGCCACCATCGGCCAGATCATCCAGACCGGCGCGAACGTCGCCGCCGTGGAGAAGGTCGCGCACGCCGGCGATCCGCTCTACGCGACGGTGTACGTCCCCGCCGAGAACGCGGCCTCCATCCCCGCGAACGCCGATGTCGACCTGACCGTCTCCTCGGTGCCGACGCAGACGTACGGCGTGCTGCGCGGCCACGTGAAGGCGGTGGACCGGTCTGCCCAGTCGGCGCAGCAGATCTCCGCGTTCCTCGGCGACAGCCAGCTCGGCGAGCAGTTCACCAAGAAGGGCAGGCCGGTGGCCGTGCTGGTGAAGCTCGACACGTCGAAGCGGACGAAGAGCGGTTACCGGTGGTCGTCCGCCGACGGACCGCCGTTCGCCCTCACCTCGATGACCATGGCCTCGGCCTCGATCCGGCTGGCCGATCAACGCCCCCTCGATTGGCTGCTGCCGTGAGCCCCGCCCAGGACACCCGTTCCCGGCGCCGGTCCGCCCCGCCGAAACGCCCGGTCCCCACAGGCCGCGTGAAGACGGTCCGCACCCCGACCGTCCTCCAGATGGAGGCCGTCGAGTGCGGCGCCGCCTCCCTCGCGATGGTCCTCGGCTTCTACGGCCGCCACGTCCCGCTGGAGGAACTCCGCATCGCCTGCGGTGTCTCCCGCGACGGCTCACGCGCCAGCAACCTGCTGAAGGCGGCCCGCAGTTACGGCCTGACGGCCAAGGGCATGCAGATGGACACGGCCGCCCTCGCCGAGGTCCGCTCCCCCGCCGTCCTGTTCTGGGAGTTCAACCACTACGTCGTCTACGACGGCATGGGCCGCCGCTTCGGCCGGCGCGGGGTGTACATCAACGACCCCGGAAAAGGGCGCCGGTTCGTGCCCATGGAGGACTTCGACGCGAGCTTCACCGGCGTCGTCCTCGTCATGGAACCGGGCGACGGCTTCGAGAAGGGCGGCCGCAAGCCGGGCGTCCTCGGCGCGATGCCGGCCCGGCTGCGCGGCACCGCGGGCACGATGCCCGCCGCCGTCCTCGCGAGCCTGCTGCTGGTGGCGGTCGGCGCGGCGATGCCCGCGCTCAGCCGGACCTACATCGACATGTTCCTGATAGGCGGTCAGACGTCCCTGTTGGGCGTCCTGTTCGCGTCGATGGGCACCTGCGTCCTGCTCACGGTGGCGCTGACCTGGCTCCAGCAGGCGAACCTGCTGCACGGCCGCATCATCTCCTCCACCCTCTCCAGCGCCCGCTTCCTGCGCCATCTGCTGCGGCTGCCGGTGACGTTCTTCTCCCAGCGCAGCCCGGCCGACCTGGTGCAGCGCCTCCAGTCGAACGACGCCGTCGCCGAGACGCTGGCCCGGGACCTCTCGGCGGCGGGCGTGGACGCGGTGGTCGTGGTGCTGTACGCGTTCCTGCTCTACACGTACGACCCCCAACTCACCTACGTGGGCATAGGAGTTGCCCTGCTGAACGTGGTCGCCATGCGGGTCGTCATCCGGCTGCGCGCGACCCGTACCGCCAAACTCCGCGCCGACAGCGCACGGCTCACCAACACCGCCTACACCGGGCTCCAGTTGATCGAGACGATGAAGGCGACCGGCGGTGAGGACGGCTACTTCCGCAAGTGGGCCGGACAGCACGCCACCACCCTGGAGGAACAGCAGCGGCTCGGGGTGCCGAGCGCCTGGCTGGGTGTGGTCGCGCCGACGCTCGCCTCGCTCAACAGCGCGCTGATCCTGTGGATCGGCGGTATGCGCGCGGTCGAAGGGCACATCTCCGTAGGCCTGTTGGTCGCCTTCCAGGCGCTGGTCACCCGCTTCACCGCGCCGATCACCCGGCTCAACGGCGTCGCGGGCCGCATCCAGGACTTCGCCGCCGATGTGGCCCGCCTCAAGGACGTCGAGAACTTCCAGGCCGATCCCCTCTACTCCCGTGCGGGCGGCGCCGATTCGACCCGCCGGTTGCAGGGGCACGTCGAGCTGGAGAACATCACCTTCGGCTACAGCCCGCTCGACAAGCCGCTGCTCACCGGCTTCGACCTGACGGTGGGCCCGGGACAGCAGGTGGCGCTGGTCGGCGGCTCCGGCAGCGGCAAGTCCACGGTGTCCAGGCTGATTTCGGGTCTCTACACGCCCTGGGAGGGCGTGATCCGCATCGACGGCCACCGACTGGAGGACATCCCGCGCGGCGCACTCGCCGCCTCCGTGTCCTTCGTCGACCAGGACGTGTTCCTCTTCGAGGGCTCGGTCCGCGACAACGTGGCGCTGTGGGACCCGTCGATCCCGGACGAGGCCGTGGAGGACGCGCTGCGCGACGCGGCCCTGTACGACGTGGTGCTGCGGCGGCCCGGCGGCATCCACAGCCGGGTCGAGCAGGACGGCCGCAACTTCTCCGGCGGCCAGCGTCAACGCCTGGAGATAGCAAGGGCGTTGGTGCGCAGGCCGAGCATCCTCGTGCTGGACGAGGTGACGAGCGCGCTGGACGCGGAGACCGAGCTGGTCGTGATGGACAACCTGCGCAAGCGCGGCTGCGCCTGCGTGGTGATCGCGCACCGGCTCAGCACCGTGCGCGACAGCGACGAGATCGTCGTCCTCGAACACGGGACGATCGTGGAACGCGGGCGGCACGACGCCCTGGTGGCGGCGGGCGGCGCGTACGCCACGCTGGTCAAGGAGCGCTGAGATGACGTCTGTTCACGAGGGCGACCTGGTCCTCGGCGCGCTGGGGAACCTCGGCACGCCGATCGACTGCGCCGCGTCCAACCGCCTCGACCTCGAAGGCCCGCAGGTGCTCTGGCTGGTCGCGTCGGGCGCCATCGACCTGTTCGCGGTGGACGCCGTGCAGCAGGGCCACTGGCACCACCTCGGCCGGCTGGAGGCGGGCTCGCTGCTGCTCGGCCCGGTCGCCGGGCCCCAGCACACCCTGGTGGCCCGCCCGTTGCGGGACTGCGTGGTGCACCGCATCAACCTGCGCGAGCTGTACCAGCCCGCCAACACCCAGACCTGGTCGTACGACGAGTACGGCAACCCCCAGTACGTTCCCCCGACGTCGAGCCCGCTCGAATACGCCCTCGCGCTCGGTGTCGGCCGCGGCCTCTCCATTCTCTTCCAGGCCCCGATGGCGAACGAACGGGCCGCCGCACCCACCGACGACGACGTCTTCTGGATGCAAGTCCCCCCGGGCAGCGTGCAGTACGGCTCGGTGTACGGCGCCGAGGCCGCCGCCGACCTGCTGATGGACCCCGGTGTCTGGCAGGGCATGGTCGACCAGCAGTACCGGCTGCTGTCCACGCTGGACAAGTGGATCGAGCAGCTGGAGCGCACCCACGAGACGCGCACCGCCGCCGGTATCAAGGCCGGTGAGGCGGTGCGCGCGCAGGCCGACCGGACGCTGCTGGCGTCGATCGGCAAGTCCGCGGCCCGGCGCACGACCGCGGCCGACGCCGACGCGTCGTACGCCGCCTGCAAGCTGGTCTCCGAGGCGGCCGGCATCACCCTCGCCGAACCCTCCCAGAGCGGCAGCGAGAGCGACCGTCTCGACCCGGTCGAGCGCATCGCCCTCACCTCCCGGGTCCGGGTGCGTGCCGTACGGCTCGACGGCCGCTGGTGGCGGGACAACGTCGGCCCGCTGGTGGGCCATCGGGCGCTGTCCGGGGCGCCGGTCGCCCTGCTGTGGCGGCGCGGCGGCTATGTCGCCGTCCACCCGGCGACCGGCCGGGAGACACCGATCGAGAAGGCGAACGCGGCAGAGTTCGAGCCGCGCGCGGTGATGTTCTACCGTCCGCTGCCCGAGCGGCGGCTCAGTCCGCTCAGGCTGCTGCGGTTCTCCATGCACGGCACCGCGGGCGATCTCTCCAACCTGCTGATCAGCGGACTGGTGACGGTCGCCATCGGGGCGTTGGTCCCGATCGCGACGGGCAAGGTGCTCGGCGAGTTCGTGCCGAAGGCCCAGACGGACCTGATCGTCCAGGTCTGTGTGGCCGTGATGATCACGAGTGTGGTGGCGGCGGCCTTCATGCTGCTGGAGAACCTCACGATTCTCCGCCTGGAGGGCCGGATCGAGGCGACGCTCCAACCGGCCGTCTGGGACCGCCTGTTGAGGCTGCCCACGAAGTTCTTCACCGAGCGCTCGACGGGGGAGCTGGCGAGCGCGGCGATGGGCGTCAGCTCGATCCGCCGTCTGCTGGCGGGAGTCGGCCCGGTCGTCGCCCAGTCGGTGACGGTCGGCCTGATGAACCTCGGCCTGCTGTTCTGGTACAGCCCCTCGATGGCGCTCGCGGCGATCGGCATGCTCATCGTGATCGCGGCCGTGTTCCTGGGGCTCGGCCTGTGGCAGGTGCGCTGGCAGCGCCGGCTGGTCGTGCTCGGCAACAAGCTGAACAACCAGGCCTTCCAGACCCTGCGCGGCCTGCCCAAGCTCCGCGTCGCGGCGGCCGAGAACTACGCCTACGCGGCCTGGGCCTCCGAGTTCGCCCGCAGCCGCGAGCTGCAGCAGCGGGTCGGCCGGATCAAGAACCTCACCACGGTGATGGGCGCGGTGTATCTGCCGGTCTGCACCCTGCTGATGTTCATGCTCCTCGCGGGCCCGGCACGCGGCTCGATGTCGGCGTCCTCCTTCCTCACCTTCAACACGTCGGTGACGATGCTCCTGACCTCCGTCACCAGCCTCACCGGCGCCTTCGTCTCGGCGGTGTCCGCGCTCCCCCTCTTCGAGGAGATCAGGCCGGTCCTGGACGCGGCCCCCGAGGTCCGCACCGCGAGCACCCGCCCCGGCCGGCTGTCCGGCGCGATCGAGGCCCGCCGGGTCTCCTTCCGCTACGCCGACGACGGCCCCCTCGTCCTCGACGACGTGTCCTTCGAGGTCCGCGCGGGCGAGTTCGTGGCGATCGTCGGCCCCAGCGGCTGCGGCAAGTCCACCCTGCTGCGCCTGCTCATCGGCTTCGACAAACCGGTCTCCGGCAGTGTGCTGTACGACGGCCAGGACCTCGGCGCCCTCGACCAGTCGGCGGTGCGGCGGCAGTGCGGGGTGGTGCTCCAGCACGCGCAGCCGTTCACCGGTTCCATCCTGGACGTCATCTGCGGCACCGAGCCGTTCACGCCGGAGGAGGCGATGGCGGCGGCCGAGATGGCGGGGCTCGCGGAGGACATCAAGCGGATGCCGATGGGCCTGCACACGATCGTCTCCGGCAGCGGCGCGGTCTCGGGCGGCCAGCGTCAACGCCTCATGATCGCCCAGGCGTTGATCCGCAGGCCGCGCATCCTCTTCTTCGACGAGGCGACCAGCGCGCTGGACAACGAGACCCAGCGGACGGTGATCGAGAGCACGAAGGCGCTCAACGCGACCCGCATCGTCATCGCCCACCGGCTGTCGACCGTGCTGGACGCGGACCGGGTCGTGGTCATGGAGGACGGCAAGGTCGCCCAACAGGGGCCGCCCGCGCAGCTGTTGGCGGATACGGGCGGGCGGTTGCACGAATTGGTGCGGCGGCAGATGGCGTGACGGGTCGGGCGGTCGGACGGTCGGTGGGGTGAGTCGCCGGGCCCGACCGGTCAGTCCAGGCCGGGGACGGCCGCGCCGGAGGGAACCCCCGCCGCCAAGTAGCCCTCGTAGAACGCCTTCCAGGGCACACCCGCACCGGTGTGCGGCCCCGCGACCCGCTCGCCTCGGGCCGTCGCGTCCAGGGCGGCGAGGCAGACCTCCCAGCCTGCGCCGTTGCGGGACGCGGTGTTCGCGGCGCCGAGGACGTTGGTGAGTGTGAAGCGGGTGCGTTTCTCCTCGATCTCCTCAAGGTCGAAGTGCAGTTCGTCGTCGCCCCACTCGAAGGACAGGTGCCGGGGTGCGTCGACGGCGATGACCCGGCCTGTGGACTCCGGCATGTTCGGGTCGCCGCTGAACGTGACCGTGGCGCCGGGGCGCAGATCGAACTCGGCGCGTGAGGGGAACCACCGCGCGAGTTCGTCGGGGTCGGTCACGAACCGCCAGACGCGGTCGCGGGGTTGGTCGTAGGTGCGGCTGAAACGGACGGCGGGGCGGCCGTCCTCCAGGGTCAGATACGTGCCGGTGAGATCGACGGACATGGCGGATCAGTCCTTCGGGGTGGGTTCCTTGACGGCGTCGGTGCGGTCGGCGTCGTCGGCATCGGTGTCGTGCGTGTCGTCCGACGCCTCGTCCAGGCGCCGGCCCAGCCGGTCCAGGCTGCGGTTCCACAGCTCGCGGTAGGGAGCGAGCCAGGCGTCGAGGGCGGCGATCGGGGCGGGGTCGAGGGCGTAGACACGGCGTTGCGCGTCCTGCCGTACCCGGACCAGGCCCGCGTCACGCAACACCCGCAGGTGCTTCGACGTGCTCGGCTGGCTCAGGCCGCAGGCCTCCACGATCTCCCCGACGGGCCGGGGCCGCTCCAGGAGCAGGCCGACGATGGCCCGCCGATGGGGATCGGCGAGGGCGGTCCAGAGCGCGGCGTCGGACATGGCTCCAATATGCCTCGCCGGTTATATTCCCGTCAAGGAATACAGGGCAAGTCGCCCCGACCCCACGCCCGCCAGGCCGCCGTCACGCGGGCAGGCTCCACGTCCCAGCGAAACTTTGCCGTTTCGCTGAAAGTGCTCTAATCTCGATGTGTACGAAACCGTTTCGTTTACGTTTTGGTAAACCCTGAACGACTTCCCTGGAGTGGTTCCGATGTCCCAGAAGACTCTGACCGAAGGCACCCGCACGGGTGCCGAGGAGGCGCAGGCCGCCTCCTCGAAGCGGTGGTGGATCCTCGCGATCGTCGCCATCGCTCAGCTGATGGTGGTTCTCGACGCCACCATCGTGAACATCGCCCTGCCGTCGGCCCAGAAGGACCTCGGCTTCTCCGACGGCAACCGGCAGTGGATCGTCACCGCGTACGCCCTCGCGTTCGCCTCCCTGCTGCTGCTCGGCGGCCGCATCGCCGACCTGTTCGGCCGCAAGACCGCCTTCCTCGGCGGTGTCGTCGGCTTCGCCGCCGCGTCCGCGCTCGGCGGTGCCGCCACGAGTTTCGAGATGCTGGTCACCGCACGCGCCCTCCAGGGTGTCGCGGGCGCACTGCTCGCACCGGCCGCCCTGTCCCTGCTCAACACGACGTTCACCGACGCCCGTGAGCGCGCCAGGGCGTTCAGCGTCTACGGCGCCATCGCCGGCGCCGGCGGCGCGGTGGGCCTGTTGCTCGGCGGTGTGCTGACCGACGCGTTCGACTGGCGCTGGACGCTCTACGTGAACGTCGCCATCGCCTTCGTCGCCTTCGCGGGCGGCTGGGTCCTGCTCAGCAACCACCGTGACGCCGCCGGCTCCAAGCTGGACGTGCCGGGCACGGTACTGGTCGCCGGTGGTCTGTTCTCCGTGGTCTACGGCTTCTCCAACGCCGAGACGCACGACTGGAGTTCACCGCAGACCTGGGGCTTCCTGATCGTGGGCGGTCTGCTGCTCGCCGCCTTCGCCTGGTGGCAGAACCGCGCCGCGCACCCGCTGCTGCCGCTGCGCATCCTGCTGGACCGCAACCGGGGCGCCTCGTTCCTCGCCGTGCTGATCACCGGTGCGGGCATGTTCGGCGTGTTCCTGTTCCTCACCTACTACCTCCAGCTGAACCTGGGCTTCAGCCCGACCAAGACCGGTGTCGCGTTCCTGCCGATGATCGGCGCCCTGATGGTCGCGGCCCAGCTCGGCACCACGGTGCTCGTGCCGCGGCTCGGCCCGAAGGTCGTCATCCCGCTGGGCTTCGCCATCGCCATGGTCGGCATGGCCTGGCTGACCGGCATCGGGGTCAGCTCGTCCTACGTGAGCCACGTGCTGCCGCAGCTGATCGTCATCGGCGCGGGCCTCGGCATGGTGATGCCCCCGGCGATGCAGCTGGCGACGGGCGGAGTGGCCGCCGAGGACGCGGGTGTCGCCTCGGCGACGGTCAACGCCATGCAGCAGGTGGGCGGTTCGATCGGTACGGCCCTGCTGAACACGCTGGCCGCGAGCGCCGCGACCGACTACCTGGCCGGGAAGGACGCGCGCGACAAGCTGGTCCAGGCGCAGGCGACGATCGAGAGCTACACCACCGCGTTCTGGTGGTCGGCGGGCTTCTTCGCCGCGGGCACGCTGATCGCGCTGGTGCTCTACCGTCGCGGGGTTCCGCAGCTGGACGAGGACGCCGCTCCCGTCGTCCACATGTGACCGGCTCCGCCCGAGCCCGGGCCTGAGCCGCACCGACCGAGGGGCCGCCGTCCGCAGGGAGACGGCGGCCCCTCTTCTTCGCAGTGACAGCCCTTCCGCTGAAGTGGCGGCTCTCCTGTGCCGTGGCGGCCGAACGGAAGTCAACCTCCCGAACCGAAATTCACCTTGTCGGGTGAACCAGATCTTGCGGGCGGCGTGTCGGGGATGCTCGGGGCCCCTCCGGGGTAACTACCGAGACCGGATGCGTCCCGTGCCGAGGTGGAGCGGCCATGACAGCGGAAGCGGACGAACGCGACGGCCCCGCGGCCAACTCCTGTGCCCGTACGCGGTCCGGGGGCCCCTTCACGGTGGTCGAGGTATCGGGCGAGATCGACATGGCGACGGCCGGCTTCGTCGTGGAACATCTGGACGCGGCGACGGCGGTCGAGGAGCCCGATGTGCTGGTGGATCTGCGGCCGGTCGCGTTCTTCGACTGCTCGGGGCTGCGGGTGCTGTGCCGGGCCGAGCGGCGGGCCAAGGAGCGCGGCGGCCGGCTGCGCATCGTCTCGGACGGGCCGCGCATCGACCGGCTGTTGCGCGCCTCGGGACTGCTCGGCCGCTTCCCGCCGCTCCGCGCGCTGCCGGCCCGGGCCGAGCGGCCGTGATGAGCCACGTCGGGCGGCAGTCGGGCCATGACAATGCCAGGGGCCGGCACGGGCGACCCCACACCGCCCGGCCGACCCCTGGTGCGGGATCGCAGTACTCCGCGACAGGGGCACGCACTCCCCAGCTACGGACCCTCCCTGTTGCTCACGGAGACGGTGCGACCCCGGTCTCTCAGAACGTGAAGACGCCTCCGTATCCGTAGGAGTCCTTCACGCACTCGTTGGAGAAGACGCGCTCGTAGGAGACGCGTCGGCCCTGCCACACACCGTCGACCGTCACGACGACGGGGTGGTAGAGCTTGTTGCAGAGCACGTCGTCCCGAGCCTTCAGGGCGTCGAAGTCGCCCCCGATGCCGCGCAGTTCGGCGCAGGCCTCGGCGGCTGCCGGGTGGGTGCCGGAGGCGGTGGGCGCGCAGGTGAGGGTCACCGCGCGTTCCGGTGTGGCGAGGGCGGCGTCGTTGCCGTGGCCCATGGTGAGCACCAGGGCCGAGGGGGCGTAGAGCGCGGCCGGGGCGGCTCCCTGGGCGGCGAGGGCGGACCCGGTCAGGGGCCCGCAGACGGCGGTGGCCGTCAGACCCAGGGTCGCTGCCCAGCGCGCGGTGTTCCGCATTGTGTGCATCCTTCCGCTCGATGCGAACCGATCACGAACCGATCGGTTCGAAGAGGTGCCGGTCCCGCTCGGTCGGTGCCGGACCGGCGGGCGCCACTCTGCCGAGTCCCACGCGGAAACTCACATCCCACCCACAGCTTTCAGTAACCTTGCGTGTTGAATCAGTGGCGCGAAGTCACGGAATTCGAACACGTCGACCCCGTAACCACGCGGTTCTTGATCGCCGAAGCGGGTCGGATGGCCGGTTTACCCGTGCTCGCCAATCGTCCTGAAACAGTCCCGAAACATTCCGTTTCAGCTCTCGGCACACTCCGCCGCGGTCCCTTGCGTTCGCCCTGTCAGCGAGTAATGGTGATTACATGATTACGACAGAGCAGCAGGAGAAGCTTCGCGGCTGGTTCACCGGCCGTCTGCCCGACGACCTGTTCGAGGAGCTGGTCGAGGTCACGGTCGACCGCGAGGAGGTCACCGTCATCGGCCGCATCCCCGCGCCCAAGCTCGCCGAGGGCGTCTCGGACGCCGAGAAGGAGGCGGCCGTCCAGGGCCGCGTCCAGGAGTTCCGCGAGCGCACCCGGGAGACCCGGATCGCCCTCGCGCGCGAAGCCGAGCACCGGTTCCGCAGGAAGGTCTCGTGGGGGGTGGAGTGCGCCGGGGAGCGATCCCTGTTCACGCACATCGCCGCGCCCGTGATGACCCGGCTGCGCCAGCCCGAGCGTCAGGTCCTCGACACCCTCATCGCCGCCGGCGTCGCCCGCAGCCGCAGCGACGCGCTCGCCTGGTGCGTCCGGCTCGTCCAGCGCCACACCGACGACTGGCTCACCGAGCTGCGCGACTCCCTCGAACACGTCCAGCGGGTCCGCGCCCAGGGCCCCGACACCGGACCGGAGGACGCCCCGGGCGACGACGAGTGACTCCGGGGTGGACGATTCCTCCACCCGCCGCACGAAAGATGGATGAACCGTCCTCTGGTGCGGGTGTCACGGCCGCCATAGCGTCGGCGGACACCCTGAGGACGGCATCCGCTCACCCCGCCCACCCCGCGCGCGTGACGCCCGTCCCCACCGCCACCGCGCTACAACGCGCTCCACCGCCGTCCCCCGCTGGAGCCCCCCTTGTCCCCCTCGTCCGAGCAGCCCGCCCCCTCCCCCGCCGCGCCGAACCAGTCCCTGACCGAGGTCGAGACCTACGGCGTCGAGCGCATCCCCGACGCGGACCGCACCGCCACCCCGCTCGACCTGTTCCGGGTCGCGTTCGGCGGTGCCAACACCTTCTCCACCTGCGTGCTGGGCGCCTTCCCGATCCTGTTCGGCCTCTCCTTCTGGCAGGGCCTCGCGGCCACGCTCCTCGGAGTCGTCGTCGGCGCGCTGATCCTCTGCCCGATGGCGGTGTTCGGCCCGGTCAACGGCACGAACAACGCGGTCGCCTCCTCGGCGCACCTGGGCGTGCACGGCCGGGTCGTCGGCTCGTTCCTGTCGCTCCTGACGGCCGTCGCCTTCTTCTCCATCTCGGTGTGGAGCTCCGGCGACGCCCTGGTCGGCGGGGCGCACCGCCTGTTCGGCCTGGAGCAGAGCACGCTCTCCTATGTCGTCGCGTACGCGCTGTTCGCGGTGCTCGCCCTCGCGGTGTGCGTCTACGGCTTCCGGTTCATGCTGTTCGTCAACAAGATCGCCGTGATGTCCGCGACGGTCCTGTTCCTGCTCGGCGCGATCGCCTTCGCCGGTGACTTCGACCCGTCGTACGCCGGTGTCTTCACGTCCTCGGCGGACGCGGCGACCCAGTCGCTGTTCTGGCCGTCGTTCATCGGCGCCGCCCTGATCGTGCTCTCGAACCCGGTGTCCTTCGGCGCGTTCCTCGGCGACTGGTCGCGCTACATCCCCGCGAACACCCCGCGCCGCAAGGTGGTCGGCGCGGCCTTCCTCTCCCAGATCGCGACCCTCCTGCCGTTCGTCTTCGGTCTGGCGACCGCGAGCATCATCGCCACGAAGGCCCCCAAGTACGTCGACCCGGGCGCCCCGGACTTCGTGGGCGGGCTCCTCGCGATCTCACCGAGCTGGTTCTTCCTGCCGGTCTGTCTGCTGGCCCTGATCGGCGGCATGTCGACGGGCACGACCTCGCTCTACGGCACCGGGCTCGACTTCTCGTCGGTGTTCCCCCGGCTGTCACGGGTGCAGGCGACGTTCCTGGTCGGGGTGCTGTCCATCGCGTTCATCTTCATCGGCCGGTTCGGCCTCGACCTCGTGCAGTCGATCTCGACCTTCGCCACGATGATCATCACCTGTACGACGCCGTGGATGGTCGTGATGATGCTGGGCTTCTACACCCGGCGCGGCTGGTACGACCCGGACGCGCTCCAGGTCTTCAACCGCCGTCAGCGCGGCGGGCGTTACTGGTTCGCGCACGGCTGGAACTGGCGCGGCATGACCGCCTGGTGGGTGGCCGCCGTCGTCGGTGTGCTGTTCACCAATATCCCGGGGCAGTTCGTCGGCCCGCTCGGCGACCTCGCCAACGGCGTCGACATCAGCCTGCCGCTCTCCCTCGCCGTGGCCGCCGTGCTGTTCCTGGGTCTGCTCCGGCTGTTCCCCGAACCCCGGGCCGCGTACGGCCCGGAGGGCGCCCGGCTGGCCCGTACCGTCGAGGTCCCGGTGCCGCCGATCACCGGTCCCGGCGCGGCGATCGAGGCACCCATCGTGGCCGCCGAGGCCGGCTGATGCCGGGCTGGATCGACCTGTCGGTGCCCGTGGTCACCGGGATGCCCGTGTATCCCGGTGACCCGGCCGTCGAGGTCTCGGCCGCCCTGCGCGCACCCCGGGACGGCGTCAACGTCCTTAGGCTGCACATGGGTTCGCAGTCGGGCACGCATGTCGACGCCCCGTACCACGTGGACGACGCGTGGCCCCGCCTCGACGAACTGCCCCTGGAACGCTTCGCCGGGCACGCGGTGGTGGCCGACGTACGGGGGCTGCCGGACCGCGCGCCGATCACCCCCGACCTGCTGGCACCGGCGCTCGGTCAGCTGCGGCCGGGCTCCCTCTTCCTGCTGGCCACGGGCTGGTCGGCGTACTGGGGCACCGACCGGTATCGCGCCCACCCCTGGCTCACCCCGGAGGCGGCCGAAGCACTCGTGGCGGCCGGGGTCCGTACGGTCGCCGTCGACGCCCTGAGTGTCGACCCGACACCCGAACCCGGCGCCGGGACGGCCGACTTCGGCCTGCCCGCGCACCGGGTGCTGTGCGGCGCGGGCGGGGTGATCGCCGAGAACCTCACCGCTCTCGACCAGTTAGTGGGCCTCCCGGACGTGGAGCTGTTCCTGTTCCCGCTGCGGCTGCCGGGGGCGGACGGGGCGCCGGTACGGGCCGTGGCGCGGGCGGTCTGATCGGTTCGCGTGGGTCGTTGTCAGACCCGGCGGTTACGTTGGGACCATGACTCGGTTCGTGGTGGTGGCGGGGGCGTGGCTCGGGGCGTGGGCATGGGACGAGGTGGTGTCCGAGCTGCGTGCGGCCGGGCATGAGGCGTATGCGCTGACTCTGTCCGGGCTGGCGGAGAGGCAGGGGGTTCCGGCCGGGCAGCAGACCCATGTGCGGGACATCGTCGAGGAGGTCGAGCGCCTCGGTCTGCGGGATGTCGTCCTGGTCGGCCACAGCTACGCAGGTGTGCCTGTCGGTCAGGCGGCGGAGCGCCTCGGCGACCGGACGGCCCGGGTGGTGTTCGTCGACGCGAACGTGCCGGTCGACGGGAAGTCGTTCCTGGACGGCTTCCCGAGCGACCACATCAGGAAGGCGCTCGACGAGAACGGCGGGGCCTGGCCGCCCCTGGACCCCGCCGACTTCGCGGGGCAGGGCCTCACCGACGAGCAGATCACGCGCATCGTCACCGACGGGACCGCGCACCCGGGTGCCTCCCTCACCGAACCGGCCGTCCTGGCCCACCCGTTGGCCGGGCTTCCCGCCACCTATGTCAAGTGCCTGCTCGACGGCGACGAGTTGATGCCCCCGGTGGACGAACTCGTCGGGAGCGGACGCTGGGAGCTGGTGCGGATGGACACGGGCCACTGGCCGATGTTCTCGCAGCCTCGTGAACTGGCCCGCGTTCTGGGCGAGTCGGCCGCCGGACGCGCCTGAGCCAGGGTTCAGGTCCGTCCCGGCGGGCGGACGCGCGCCCACTCACCGATGCCCCCGCCGGTCGTGCATGCTCGGCGACGACAGCTCCGCCCCTCTCCTCAAGGATTCCGCATGCCCCCCACCAAGCACGTCCTGGCCGTCGTCCCACCCCACATGGGCGGCCGCGCAGCCGGAGCCGGCCTCGCGACACTGCTGCCCGACGGGGTGGACGTCACCGTCGTCGAGACCGTCGGCGAAGATCCCGACGCCCTGCGCGCGGCGCACGTCATCATCACCGCGCTCTCCCCGGTGACCGCCGAACACCTCGCCGCTGCACCGGAGTTGGAGCTGGTGCAGTGCGCGAGCCACGGCTTCGACTACGTCGACCTGGATGCCGCGCGCGCTCAGGGGGTGGTCGTCTGCACCATCGGTTCCAGCGGGGCCGAGGCGCAGAACGTGGCGGAGCAGACCTTCGCCTTGCTGCTGGCGCTGGCCAAGCAGATCGTCCCCGCGCACACGGCGCTCGTGCGGGGCGACTGGGCGCTCCCGCGACTCCAGCGCTCCCTGACCGAGCTGTCCGGCAAGACCGTAGGCATCGTGGGCCTGGGCGCGATCGGGCAGCAAGTCGCCCGCAGGGCAGCCGCGTTCGACATGACCGTCGTCTACGCCGGCCGACGCCCCGTCCCCGAGGAGACGACCGCGCGGCTGGGCGGCGCCCGCCATGTCCCCCTCGACGAACTGCTCCGCATGTCCGACTACGTCACCCTGCACACCCCGCTCACCGACGAGACCCGGCATCTTCTGGACGCCGAGCGGCTCGCGCTGCTCAAGCCGACCGCGTTCGTCGTCAACACCGCCCGGGGCGCCCTGATCGACCAGGACGCGCTCGCGGACGCCCTGGAAGCGGGCACCCTCGCGGGTGCGGGCCTGGACGTCTTCGACCCCGAACCGCCCACCCCCGCCCTGCGGTTGCTCAAGGCGCCGAACGTGGTCCTCTCGCCGCACGTCGGCGGCGTGACCCGGGAGACGGTGCTCCGGATCGCGCTCGCCGCCGTACGGAACGCCGCCGGCCATCTGACCGGCCAAGCCCCGGCCGACGTCGTCGGCTGAGCGGGTCACACTCGTCAGCCGAGCCGGTCCACGGCCCTCGCGGGGCGCGCCGACGGCCCTCCCGTCCCGGCGATCGACAGTGAACCGGGGCTGGCCGTCACCCCGCTGGTCAGCCAGCGCTGCGCCGTGGTGCGGTCGCGGACCTTGAGGACGATCACCGCCCCCGGGTCCTTGCTCGTGGAGGTGAGCGCCAGCGCCGGGTTCCAGCGGGGCAGCAACTCGCCCCGCGTGGTGAGGTCATAGCGGACGTCGTCGCCGCGCACGGCCTTCGCGTCGGCGCAGGTACCGAGGACGACGACACCGGCGTCGGCGTGCGAGTCCAGGCACAGCGCGGGGTTCGCCGCAGTGCGCAACAGCCCGTCGGTGTCGTAGGACCACTCCTGGGTCACGCCCGAGGAGCACACCGCGAGGCTGGTGCCGGCGCCGGCCTTCACGGTGCCCTGGATGTCGAGGCACAGGTCGGCGGCGGCGTTGCGCAGCCGCGTGCGCTGGGGTGCGGCGGGGAGGCGGGCGGTGCCGGGTGCGGAGGACGTCCCGTGTCCGGAGCCGCTGTTCGTGGTGCTGGAGGCGACGGGACCGGCGGTGCCGCCGCCGTGGCCGGGCCACAGGCCGACGGCGAGCACCAGGGTGACGACCCCGGCACCGACCAGGCCGACACCGGCGAACAGGGCCCGGGACGAGCGGACCGCGTCCACGATCCGGCGGCCGGGCGCAGGGAGGCGGGAGAGCAGCCGGTGGCGTCCGGTGCCGCCGCCGGTGTGCCCGCCGTGCCGGGGGGCGGTCTTGGCCTGGGGGTCGTGCCCGGCGCGGCCCGGCCGGGACGCGAGGTAGGGGCGGGCTCCCCAGCCGAGTACCGCCTCGGCGAGGAGGACGCCCAGTCCGCCTTCGAAATAGCCGAGTTGTTCGGCGGCGAAACGGCAGTAGCGGCACTGCGTCAGATGCTGCTGGACATCGGGCAGCAGGGTGCCGCCGCGGCGCATCGGGGCGTCGAGGAGGCGGTTGTAGTAACGGCAATCCTGGGTCGGCGCGAGTTCCTGGTGGGCGCGTACACAGCCCTGGCGGAATTTTTCGTGCGCCTCCTGGAGAGCGGCCGACGCGTTGTCGGTGTCCATGCCGAGCAGGGCCGCCGGCACGGTTATCGACTCGGCCTCGACCTCGGTGTGCCACAGCAGACACTGGGCGAGCGGCGGAAGTGTCTGGAAAGAGCGCTCCGCGAGCTTCCGATTTTCCGCCGTCATGGACTTCGCGGCCCGCATGGCGCGGCCCCCGGAGGGTTTCTCCAGATCGGGAAGAACACTCGATATTCGCTCTTCCGTGGACCAATCCCGGAGCGTGTCGCGCACGGTCAGCAGCAGTCGGGGCCGCAGCGCCACCCCGTGTTCACCGAACGTCAGCCGGTCGAACACCTGGTGGAAGGCCGCCGCCGCTGCCATCGCGGGAATGGCCCCCTCGGCGTCGAGGCAGATGCCCGCGTAATCCTGGACCGGCCGCCAGTGCCGTGTCATGAGCAGGGCGACGGAATGGGCGGCCTCCCCTTCCGGACGGCCCCGCAGCCGGGCGGCCAGGGTCTCGTCGGATTCCTCGGGGGCCCCGCCGTCCGGCGGCGGGTAAGGAGGACGAGGGGGGTGAGGGTTGGACACGGAGTGGATTCCTCGGATTCGGTTCATCAACACGTCAATGAGCCCCGGGCATTGCCCCCGCGCGGGTGTTTCACCCTTGCACAACCCACCGAACCCAACAAGGCACTTGGGTAACTTCCATACCATTGAAAGAAAGTCAGATGCGGTGCCAACTCGCTTCACCTGCACGGGCTTTCGACTTTCCAAGCGCCCCGTGTGAACCACGCGCACACACCGGTGCGGCACGCACGCTCCCGGCCCACCGCTCACCGCGGTCCACTGGGATCGGCCCTTCTCGGCCGGACGGCGGCTCTCCCGCGCCAAACGGCCGCCGACCCTGCTCCTCCCGCCCTCGGTCGGCGGCCCCGAGGGCGGGGGCGGCCCACCCCCGCCCTCCCGTCATGCCGCCACGGCCCGGCCGATGGCGTCGAGTTCGGCGATCGCGTCGTCGGGCAGCACCAGGTCCGCCGCGGCGATGTTGTCCCGCAGATGCGCGCGGGAGGAGGTCCCGGGGATCAGCACGGTGGTCGCCGACCGCTGCAACAGCCAGGCCAGCGCGACCTGTTGGGCCGAGGTCTCCAGCCGGGCGGCGACGTCGGAGAGGGCCTGCGACTGCAACGGGGTGAAGCCGCCGAGCGGGAAGTAGGCGGCGAACGCGATGTTATCCGCGGCGCACCGCTCGACGAGGGCGTCGTCCTGCCGGTTCGCCAGGTTGTACAGGTTCTGCACGGTGACGACCGGTGCGATGCCCTGGGCCTCGGTCAGCTGGGCGGAGGAGACCGTGCTCAGCCCGAGGTGCCGGATCAGCCCGGCCTCCCGCAGCTCGGCGAGGGCACCGAACTTCTCCGCGACCGACTCCTCGTCGGCGGTGTCCTGGGTGCCGAGCCGGAGATTCACCACGTCGAGGACGTCGAGCCCGAGGTTGCGGAGGTTGTCGTACACCTGCGCCTTGAGGTCCTCGGGGTGCCGGGACATGATCCAGCCGCCGTCGGCGCCGCGCCGGGCGCCGACCTTGGTCACGATGTGCAGGTCGTCCGGGTAGGGGTGGAGGGCCTCCCTGATGATCTCGTTGACGACGACGGGGCCGTAGAAGTCGCTGGTGTCGATGTGGGTGATGCCCCGCTCCACGGCCTCACGGAGGACGGCCACCGCTTCGGCGCGGTCCTTCGGCGGGCCGAAGACGTGGGGGCCGGCGAGTTGCATGGCGCCGTATCCCATGCGGGTGAGGGTGAGGCCCTCGGCGAGGGTGAGGGTGCCGCCGGAGACGGTGTCGGCCATGATCGTGCGCCTTTCGATGAGGAAGGGACTCGTGGGACCCGCGGTGTGCGGTCCGTGTCCTGCCCTCGACTCTGCGCCCGTCGCGGCCGGGCAGGCAGTACCCGGATGTTCCTGGTAGTGACAGGGACACGCACCGCCGAGGAATCGGACCTACGGTGGTGACGTGGACAGCAAGAACGCGCTCGGCGAGTTTCTGCGGGCCCGCCGTGAGCGGGTCCGGCCCGAGGACGTGGGCCTGAGCGGCGGCGGACTGCGTCGGGTGCCGGGGCTGCGCCGGGAGGAGGTCGCCCTGCTGGCCGGGATCAGCTCCGACTACTACCTGCGGCTGGAGCAGGGCCGGGACCGCAACCCGTCGGCGCAGGTGCTGGAGGCACTGGCCCGGGTGCTGCGCCTGGACGCCTCCGCGACCGCCCATCTGCTGAGCCTGGCCCAGCCGGAGCGGCCCGCCGCGTCCCGCAGACGGGCGAGACGGCCCGAGACGGTACCGGCGAGCGTCCGCGAGCTGCTGGACACCTGGTCCGGGCACCCGGCGTACGTGCAGAACCGGTTCACGGACTGCCTCGCCGCCAACGCGCTGTGCACGGCGCTGTCCCCGAACTACGCCCCGGGTGTGAACCTGCTGCGGGCGGTGTTCCTCGACCCGGCCGAACACGAACTCCGGCGCGACTGGGACGAGTTGACCGCCGAGGGCGTGGCGACCCTGCGCGGCCACATCGGGCCCGACGTCGACGATCCCCGGCTGGTGGAGCTGGTGGGCGAGCTGTCGGTACGCAGTGACCGCTTCCGGTACCTGTGGAGCCGCCACGAGGTACGGCCCATGCTCGGCCGGACCAGTCTGCTCAGCCACCCCCTGGTCGGCGACTTCGAGCTCCGGTCGAACAAGTTCGAGATCCCGGGCACGGACGCCCTCAGCATGGTGGTCTTCCACGCCGAGCCGGGCAGCCGCAGCGCGGAACTGCTGGGCCTGCTCGGCAGCCTCGCCGCACCCGACGGCGTACCGCGCGAGGCCCCGCACGAGGACACCGCCCGCCTCGACGACGAGCGGTGACGGACACCCCAGGACAGCCGCTCGGCGCGGCCGCTCAGATCTGCCAGGACCGCAGCCGGTCGGCCGCGCCATAGATGTCGGTCTTGCCGGAGATCAGATCGCGGGTCAGGTCGACGAGCGCGCCGTAGGGCGGATCGATGCCGACGCCGCTGACGAACATGTAGGCGACCGCCGTCGCGCAGGCGAAGCGGGCGTTGGCCGAGGGCAGGGGCTTGAGGAGGGCGAGGGTGTGCAGGAGGGCGGTGGCACGCCAGGCCGGGTCGGAGTCGACGCCGAGGCGGGGCGGGTCGACGCGGTGCCGGGCGACGGCCGCGACCAGCGCCGAGAAGTCGTTGATGGTGGGCTGGTCCGGCAGGACTTCCTCATGCCGCTGGAGCAGCCAGGGCACGTCGATATGGATGGCGTCCGGCATGCGTCAGGCAACCCGCCCCTCGCCCTTGGTCGCCGGTTCGTCGTCGGGGAACGCGGCGGCGAACTCCTCGGCGTGCGTGGCGAAGAACCGGCGGAAGGCCTCGGCGCCCTCCTGGAGCGCCCGGTGCCGGGCTATGTCGGCGGCGGCGGCCTCACGCACCAGAGCCTTCATCGACGTACCGCGCTCCTTGGCGATCTGCCGCAGGTCCTCTAGCTCGCGGTCGCTGAACTCCACGTTGAGAGCTGGCATGCCAACACGGTACCTCTCGGGTACTCAACCGTAAATACCACCAGGTCAAGAGGGTCACCCGGCGGTACCGAACCGACCCCAACACCATGTCCGAATCCCGCCGGTGAGCGCCGCCTCCGCGGAGCAGACTCGTCTCCATGAACACGGTCTGCACACTCATCGACAGCCCCGTGGGCGAGCTGCTCCTGACCGGCGAGAAGTCGGCCGACGGCACCACCCTCACCTCCCTGACCATGCCGGACCGGCCGGCCCTCCCGGCCGACCTGCGACGCGACGACGCGGCCTTCACCGAGGCCGCCCGTCAGCTGTCCGCGTACTTCGCCGGAGACCTCACCCGCTTCGAACTCCCGCTGGCCCCCGAGGGAACGGAGTTCCAGCAGCGGGTCTGGCGGGCCCTGGACGAGATCCCGTACGGCACCACGACGACCTACGGCGCCCTCGCCGAGAGCCTGGGCGTACCGCGCGCCGAGGTCCGGGCACTGGGCGCGGCACTCGGCGCCAACCCGCTGCTGCTGGTACGCGCGTGCCACCGGGTGATCGGCGCGGACGGCTCGATGCGGGGGTACGCGGCCGGGGTCGATCGCAAGGTCCAACTCCTCATCCACGAGGGCGCGTTGCAGCCGATGCTCGGCTGACGCGGACCCGCGACCCAGAAGGAGGAGCAATGGACCGCACCGACTGGTCGGCGCTGGCAGCCGAGTTGGACGTGCACGGCAGCGCGCCGACCGCCGAACTGCTGACCCCCGCGGAGTGCCGCGACCTGACAGCCCTGTACGAGAAGCCCGAACTGTTCCGCACCACCGTCGACATGGCCCGCCACCGCTTCGGCTCCGGCGAGTACCGCTACTTCACCCACGACCTGCCCGCACCGGTGGCCGCCCTGCGCGCCGCGCTCTACCCGCGCCTGTTGCCGATCGCCCGGGACTGGGCGGCCCGTCTCGACCGCCCGTCCCCCTGGCCGGACGACCTGGACGAGTGGCTCGCCCAGTGCCACGCGGCAGGCCAGGACCGTTCGGCACAGATCCTCCTCCGCTACGGCGAGGGCGACTGGAACGCCCTGCACCGCGATGTCTTCGGCGAGTTGGTCTTCCCGCTCCAGGTGGTGATCGGCCTGGACGAGTACGGCACCGATTACACCGGCGGCGAGTTCCTGATGGTCGAGCAACGCCCCCGCGCCCAGTCCCGAGCCACCGCGACCCCACTCCGTCAGGGCCACGGCCTGGTCTTCACCACCCGGGACCGCCCGGTACGGACACGGCGCGGCTGGTCGTCGGGCCCCATGCGCCACGGGGTGAGCACCGTACGCTCGGGCCGACGGCACGCATTGGGGCTGGTGTTCCACGACGCGACGTGAGGACAGCGCCCACCCCGAGAGCGGACGGGCGACGCCGGTCCGGCTGTCGCGGGGGCGCGGGGAACGGCGCGGCCGGCCCCCACGCACCCGCACCCGGCTACCCGCCCCACAGCTCCCGCCGCCGATAACTCCCCTCCCAGAACACCCGGTTGAGCACCCGCACCGGCGCCGGAAAAGCCCCGAGCACCTTCTTCCGCTCCTCCCCCGACACCCCGTCAAGCAGCCACGGCACAAACACCGCGGCCCCCCGCACCCCCTGTTCCTCGCGCATCCGCCCGGTGAACGCGGCCCAGTCCTGACCGGTCAGCGCCTCCTGCATCAAGGGCAGCGCACTGTCCTCCTCATGCTTCAGATGATCGTCAAGCGTGGCGAGCAACGCCCGTACGAGATCAGGCAGTTCGGGCGCCCGCTCGGCGAGAGCGGCGTCGACGGCGTCCAGCAACGGATCGATACGACCGTGCTCCGCCTCCATGTCGTCGAGCAGCGCGAGATCCCGTCCCCGCCCCGCCACCCGCCCCCGGACCCGGGGCCACAGGTCACTGTCCTCGGCGGTGTGATGGACGTGCAGCTGGTGCTTGAAGTTCTCCCACCCCGCACGGACCGGCACGGTGTGCGCCCGCCCCTCGGAGACCGCCGCGGCAAGCCGCTCCAGGTCGCGCCGGAACGCGTCGTGCGAGGCGTACATGGCCGTGAAGTCGATACTCATCGTGCCGCTTCCTCCAACTCGGGCTCGGACATGGGCAGGGCATGGGGGTTGGCGGACGGCCCGTTGTGCCGCCGTACGGCGAGACAGGCGAGCGCGCCGGTCAGCAGGACGGCGACGGCGACGTACACGGCGGGCCCCATCGCATGGACGAACCCGTGGCCGAACACCTGGCCCCCGAGGGCACGCATCCGCTCGGCGACACCCCCCGGGACCCCGGCCGGCGCACCGCCCTGCTGCCCCGCGCCGACGTCGGACTCGGCCTTCGAGAACGCGGCGACGAACGACTCCCGGTAGGCGGCCGGGAGTTGACCGGCGCGGGCTCGTGCCTGCTCGGTCAGGGACGAGGCCAGCTGCGCCTGGAGCACCGCCCCGATCACCGCGCCGGCGAGCACCGAACCGACCTGCCGGAGCGCGTTGGTGACACCGGACGCGGCGCCCGCGAGCCGGGGCGGGACATTGCGCATGACCTCCGTGGCCATGGGCGCGAAGGTGCAGCCGACGCCCAGCCCGGTGAGGAACAGCGGGAACGCGACGGTCAGCCAGCCCGTGCCGACGTCCGCGACCCCGATGAACCAGACCAGTCCGCCCGCCCAGGCGAGCAGCCCGCCCATCAGGATGAACTTGCCGCCGACCCGGTCCGCGAGCGCCCCGGCGGGCCCGGCCATGACGAACGAGCCGAGCGCGACGGGCAGCAGCACGAGCCCTGCCTTCTGCGCGCTGAAGCCGAGCACGGACTGAAGGTAGATCGTCAGCGGCAGGAACATTCCGACCACGCCGAACGACACGGTGACGCCGACGAAGTTGATGAGGCTGAAGTCGCGGTCCCTGAACAGCGAGAAGGGGACGAGGGGTTCGCCGTCCTGCTGGCCGCGCTCGTGCAGCAGGAACGCGGCGAAGAGGAGACCGGCCGCGCCCAACAGGCTCCAGATCCAGGCGTTCCAGTCGTAGCGCTGCCCCTCGGTCAGCCCAAAGGCCAGGCAGAACAGGGCGGTTGAGGCGAGGGTGACGCCGCGGGTGTCGAAGCGGCGCCGTACCGTGCGCCGGGAGCCGGGGATGACCGCCATGGTGAGGACGAGCACCAGCGCGCCGATCGGCAGGTTGACGAAGAAGATCCAGCGCCAGGACAGATGGGTGATCAGCACCCCGCCGAGGATCGGGCCGAGCGCGCCCGAGACGCCCGCCACGGCACCCCAGATGCCCATCGCGACACCGCGCCGGTCGGCCGGGAACACCTCGGCGATGATCGACAGGGTCTGCGGCATGAGCAGCGCCGCGCCCAGGCCCTGCACCGCGCGGAACCCGATGAGCTGGGCGGGGTCCTGCGCGAGCCCGCAGGCGAGGCTGGCCAGGGTGAAGACGGTGACTCCGGCGGCGAACAGGTTGCGTTTGCCGCGCAGGTCGCCGAGGCGTCCGCCGGTGATCAGCAGGACGGCCAGCGCCAGGGTGTAGGCGTTGACGACCCACAGGATCTCGTCCAGGGACGCGTCGAGGTCCTCGCCGAGCTGCGGGATCGCGATGTTCACGATCGTCAGGTCGAGGAGGGTCATGAAGAACCCGAGCGAGAGCGTGATGAGGATCGCCCAGGGGTTGCCGTGCCACTTCTTGAACACGAGGTCGACTCCTTACGTCCGACTGCGCGTCCGGCTGTGCACCGGACTCGCGTTCAAGAGGGCCGGGCCGTCGACGGGTGTGACACGGCCCCGTTTTCCCGAGACGTACGTCACATTCAGGCCGTGGCACGTCACATTCCGCGCCCCTCCACCCCTCGCATTGGTGAGCACGCCACTGGGGAGGCGCACACATGTCCGAGACTTCCGGGATCGCTGTCGACGATGAGGCGACCACTGTCTTCATGGGCCACCGCGAGCTGCTGTTCGGCCTCGTCTACAACATGCTGGGCAGCGTCGCCGACACCGACGACGTCCTCCAGGAGACCTGGCTGTCCTGGACGGCCCGCGCCCGGCGCGCCCCGCTGGGCACCATCACCAATCCGCGCGCCTATCTCGTCCGCATCGCCGTCAACCACGCGCTCCAGCGCCGTGCCACGATCAGCCGCCGCCGCGAGACGTACGTGGGCCCCTGGCTGCCGGAGCCGCTGGTCGACCAGGGTGCCGACGGCGACCCCGAGGACCCCGCCCTGCGCGCCGAGTCGGTGTCGATGGCCATGCTGGTCGTCCTGGAGTCACTGACCCCGCTGGAGCGCGCGGTCTTCGTCCTCAACGAGGTGTTCGGGTACGCCCACACCGAGATCGCGGACATCATCGACCGCACCCCGGCCGCCGTACGGCAGCTCGCGCACCGGGCGCGGGGCCATGTGCACGCGCGCCGGCCGCTGTACGAGGCGCATCCCCGGGTGCGCAGGGAGGCGACCGAGCGGTTCGTGCGGGCCGCCGTCGGCGGGGACATCGCCGCGCTGATGGAGATCCTCGCGCCGGACGTCACGGTGTGGACCGACAGCGGCGGCAACCGCAAACCGGCGGGGCTGCGCCCGGTGCACGGGCGGGACAAGGCCGTCCGTCTCATCAACTCGTTCGCGAACCGGCGGCGCGGTCCGCAGGAACTGGAGCTGACCTACCGGCGGGTCAACGGCGACGACGCCGCCGTGCTGTTCGAGGGCGACGCGCCGTACGCGGTGATGGTCATGGACCTCACGCCCGAGGGCGACCAGGTGTCCGGGGTCTACATCGTGACCAACCCCGAGAAGCTCACGCACGTGCACAAGGACGAGGAGGACCAGTGACCACGACGCCCGAGTCCTCCCTTCCCGAGTCCGCGACTTCCGGGTCCTCGACTTCCCGCTCCTCGACTTCCGGCTCCTCGCGGGGCGAACGCGTCGCCGACTGGTTCGACGGCCGCCTCGGCATCCACACCCTCGGCAAGCGGTATCTGCGGAAGGTGTTCCCGGACCACTGGTCGTTCCTGCTCGGCGAGATCTGCCTGTACAGCTTCGTGGTGCTGATCCTGACGGGCATCTACCTCACCCTGTTCTTCCATCCGTCGATGAACGAGGTGACGTACCACGGGAGTTATGTCCCCCTCAACGGCATCCGCATGTCCGACGCCTACGCCTCCACACTCCACCTCAGCTTCGACGTGCGGGGCGGCCTGTTGGTCCGGCAGCTGCACCACTGGGCGGCGCTGGTGTTCATCGCCGCGATGCTGACGCACATGATGCGGCACTTCTTCACGGGTTCGTTCCGCAAGCCGCGCGAGCTGAACTGGGTGTTCGGCTGGACCCTGTTGTTCCTGGGCCTGTTCGAAGGCCTCTTCGGCTACTCGCTCCCGGACGACCTGCTGTCGGGCACGGGGATGCGTTTCGTCGACGGCGCGCTTTTGTCGGTCCCGATCGTCGGGACGTACCTCTCGATGTTCCTGTTCGGCGGCGAGTACCCGGGCCACGACATCGTGTCCCGCTTCTACTCGCTCCACGTGCTGCTGATCCCGGGCATCATGGCGGCCCTGGTGGTCGTGCACATCCTTTTGGTCGTCTACCACAAGCACACCCAGTTCGCGGGCCCCGGCCGCACCGAACGCAATGTCGTGGGCGCCCCGTTCATGCCGGTCTACCTGGCCAAGGCGGGCGGCTTCTTCTTCCTGGTCTTCGGCGCCCTGACCGTCCTCGCCGCCGTGGCGTCGATCAACCCGGTCTGGTCCTACGGCCCCTACCGTGCCGACCAGGTCTCGACGGGCGCCCAGCCGGACTGGTACCTGGGCTTCGCGGAGGGTCTGGTCCGGGTGATGCCGGGCTGGGAAGTCACCTTCTGGGGCCACACGTTGGTGCTCGGCGTGCTCGTGCCCATCGTCGTCTTCCCGCTCCTGCTGGTCCTCATCGGCGGCTACCCGTTCCTGGAGTCCTGGCGGACCGGCGACACACGCGAACACCACCTCCTGGACCGCCCCCGCAACCGCCCCACGCGCACCGGCATCGGTGTGACCTGGATCAGCCTCTATCTGATCCTCCTGGCCGGCGGCGGCAACGACATCGTGGCGACGCGGCTGCACCTGTCGATCAACACGGTGACGTGGGCGGTGCGGGTGGCGGTGTTCGTCGTACCGGCGGCCGCCTTCGTCGTGACCCGCCGGGTCTGCCTGGGGCTGCAACTCAGGGACGCGGAACTGGTGTCGCACGGCCGCGAGACCGGCGTCATCAAGCGTCTGCCGCACGGCGAGTATGTGGAACTGCACCGGCCGCTCGACCAGGCCGAACTGCACACCCTGACGGCGCACAGACGCCCGAGGGAACTCGTGGACCGCGAACCGTAGTCGAGCGGCTTCCGACGACGGCCCGGACAGGCCACCTGCCCGTCCGGGCCCGACGAGTCGCCTACCCGGCCGGTGCCTCCAACTTGCTGATCCGCAGGGCCCCTTGAGCCGTCCCGGGACGGCTGCTCGTCAGTGTCAGCCGCAGCCGCGATCCGCGCACGGCGCGGAAGGTGACGACGGTCGGTGTGTCCGAAGCCGTGGCCCAGTCCACGGCGGCCCCCTCGACGGCCACCCACGCGCGCCCGTCCCACACCGCGACCGCCACCGCCGAGGGCAGGGCGTGCGTCGCGTCCACCGTGAACGACACCTCCACCCGGTCGAAGGACCGGCTCCTCCCCCAGTCCACCGACACCCAGTCCGCACCCCGGGCACCGCTGAAGGCGGGCAGCAGTGCCGTGGCCGACTTGGCGAAGGCGTTGGACCAGCCGGTGGCCGCGTCGCCGTCGAGCATGGCGGCCGGGAAGGTGTCGGGGCGGCCCGAGTAACTCGCGTCGGCGTAGGGGTAGTTGGGCGGAGCCGGCTGGTCGGCCTCGAAGCGCGGGGCCGGGGTGAGCGCCACGTCCCGGGCAGCTGTCGTTCGGACGGTCACCGTGCCGGTGCGCAGCCCCTCCGCGCGGGCCGTCACCTTCAGCGCGCCCGCCGCCGTACCGGACCGGACGATCGCAAGTGCCTTGCCGTGGAAGGCTGTTCGGGTGCTCGCCTGGTAGCGCTCCGCGCTCTCCTCGCGTCCGTTGTCGAGACCGGCGAGGGAGCCGCCGCGCACGTCGAAGGCGATCAGGTCCTCGGCGTCGGGTAGCACCACACCGTGGGCGTCGACGACCTCGGCGGTGACGAAGACCAGTGAACGGCCGTCTGCCGCGAGGGACGTACGGTCGGCGGTGAGGCGTACGGCGTGTGCGGGCCCGGCGGTACGCAGGACGTCCGTCGCCACCCTCTTGCCGGCCCGGCTCGCGACCGCCTTCAACTCGCCGGGCTCGTACGGGACTTTCCAGATCAGGTGGAGTCTGCCCGCGCTGCCGTTCGGGCTGGTGTAGCTGCCGGGGTAGGGGCCGGTGGTGACGGTCTTGTCGTCGCCGGTCGCCTCGGTGGTCTCCAGGTAGGTGCGGCCGTCGGTGGTCGTCTTGGTGTCGAACTCCCTTGTCCCGAGGGACTTTCCGTTGAGGAACAGCTCGACGGTGTCGACGTTGGCGTAGGCCCAGACCTCGACGGTGTCACCCGGCTCGTGGTTCCAGCTCATCGGCACCAGGTGGACCATGGGCTCGCTGGTCCACTGGCTGCGGAAGAGGTGGTACATGTCCTTCGGGAAGCCGGCCGTGTCGACGGCGCCGAAGAAGGACGCCTTGACCGGGAACACGTTGTAGGGCGTGGGTTCCCCGATGTAGTCGATGCCGGACCACAGGAACTGGCCGGCGAACCACTTCCGGTCCCGGTCCTTCTTGTGGCCGTACTCGCCGCTCATCGTCCAGGAGGAGAGGTTGTTGTCGTAGGACGAGGTCGCGCGTCGGCCCGGGGTGTGGTTCTCGCCGGTGTTGAGGTGCTCCGGCTCCTGGTAGGTGGACCGGGTCGAGGTCTCGGACGAGGACTCCGACTCGAAGAGGAACAGGTGGGGATAGGCGGCGTGCAGGCCGTCGACCGACTTGGCGGTGTTGTAGTTGAGGCCGAGCCCGTCCAGCTTGGCGAGCATGAGGTCGGCGGCGGAGCCCTTGGCCGGTACGGAGTGGTACTTGTCGGAGCCGATGACGAGGGGCCTGGTGTCGTCGGCCGCCCTGATCGCGCCGATGATGCGGTCGGCCATCGCGAGACCGGCGGTGGAGGTGGAGTCGGGGATCTCGTTGCCGATGGACCACAGCACCACGGCGGGCGAGTTGCGGGCGGCGAGGACCATCTCGGTGGCGTCCTTCTCGCACCAGTCGTCGAAGAACCGGTGGTAGTCGTAGGCCGTCTTGCCGGTGTGCCAGCAGTCGAAGGCCTCGACCATCATCACGATGCCCAGTTCCTCGCAGGCCTGGACGATCTGCGGCGAGGGCGGGTTGTGGGAGGTGCGGAAGGCGTTGACGCCCATCGACTTCATGATGGCCAGCTGGCGGCGCACGGCGTCGACGCTGATCGCGGAGCCGAGCGCGCCCTGGTCGTGGTGGAGGTCGACGCCCTTGATCTTGGTGTCGGTGCCGTTGAGGGAGAAGCCCTGGTCCGGGTCGAAGCGGTAGGTGCGGATGCCGAAGGGGGTGCTGTACGTGTCGACCGTCTTGCCGGCCACCCGTAGCTCGGTCTCCAGGGTGTAGCGGTGGTGCGGGGTCTCGATGTCCCACAACTTGGGCCTGGGGACGGTGAGTTCATGGGCTTCGGTGTCTCGGCCGGTGACGGTGGCCGTGGAGGCGGCGCGGGCCACCGTCCGGCCGCCGGGGTCGACGACCCGCGACCTGACCTCGACCTCGCTCGGGGTGCCCGACTCGTTCAGCACGGCGGTCCGCACCTGTACGACGGCCCGCTCGGCGGTGATGTCCGGGGTCGTGACATACGTGCCCCAGCGTTCGACGTGCACCGGGTCGGTGAGGACGAGGCGGGCCTCGCGGTAGATGCCGCTGCCCGAGTACCAGCGGCTGCTGGGGAGCTGGTTCTGCACCTTGACCGCGAGGACGTTCTCCGTGGTGCCGTCGGTGTGCACCAGGTCGGTCAGGTCGAGGGCGAAGCCGGTGTAGCCGTAGGGGTGGCGGCCCGCCTCGGTGCCGTTGCAGTAGACGTACGAGTCCATGTAGACGCCGTCGAACTCGACCGAGATCCGCCGGCCCGCGACGGCGGGCGGCAGGGTGAAGGCGATGCGGTACCAGCCGAGACCGCCGGGGAAGAAGCCGGTGCCGCTGGTGGTGCCGTTCGCCGTGGTGGGGGTCTGCTCGATGCTCCAGTCGTGCGGGACGGCGACCCGGCGCCAGGCCGAGTCGTCGTAGTCCGGTGCGGCGGCCTCGGCGTAGGCGCCGGTCGGGTCGGTGATCCCGCCGGGGTTGACCAGCGCGAAGCGCCAGCCGTCCCGCAGGGGGACCGTGCGGCGGCCGACGGCGCCCGTCGGGGCGGCGTGCGCGGCCGGGGAGGACAGGAGTGAAGCGGCCGTCGGCGCGGCCGTGGAAGCGATCAAAACCGATCTGCGAGTGACCGTCATGGCGGCTCTCCCTCATCAGGGCCCAGAAGTACTCACAACTGATCGTGACCGAACAGATTCTGACGGGCTGCCACTCCGGGCCGTCAAGGGTGCGGGGACGGACAGGTGCCTCGTCGGTCACTTCGGCCGGATTTCCCCCTTGCCGACCGCGCTCCCCGGCCCTGAGGGTTCTCGTCCGCGCGGCACCATGACGCACTAGGCTGGAACACAAGTGACGGGTCTGTTCACTGTGAGTGCGCGCGATGGAGTGGCGACGATGAGTCCGGTCTACCCGTTCGACGATGCCGCGACGGCGCGGGTTGTCATCGACGATGCCGGAACTCTGACGCAGTGGAACGAGGGAGCCAGGCGGCTCCTCGGCCACACCGCCGACGAGGTCGTGGGGCGCCCGGCCGCGCGGCTGCTGGCCGGTGGCGCCGAGGCGCTGCCCGCGATCACGGGCGCCCGCTGGGACGGCACGGTCACCTTGCGGCACCGCGACGGCCACACACTGCCCGTGTGGCTGCTGGCCCACCGCCGGCTCCCCCCGGACGGCGGCCCGGGCGACTGGCTGATCGTGACCCCGCTGGAGCGCGGCGGCCCCCGCACCGCCGAGGACCCGCTCGCGACGGCCGCACTGACCCAGTCGCCGTGCGCCATCGCGGTCTACGACGAGCGGCTGCGGCTGAGCCGGGTCAACGACGCGATGGCCGACGTGATCGGGCTGCCCGAGGAGCGCGTCCGGGGGCTGCGGATCACCGAGATCGGCGGGAAGACGCAGAGCGCGGAGCTGGAGCAGTACATGCTGCGCGTGCTCACCTCGGGCACCGCCCAGGACTTCCAGATCTTCATGCGCACCGGCGGCGAGGACGCGGCGCACGCCTGGCTGGCCCGGATGGCGCCGATCACCGACGCCGAGGGCCGGGTGCGGGGCGTCTGTCTGGCCGCGCACGACTTCACCGAGAACTACCTCGCGCGGGAGCGGCTGCAACTCGTCAACGAGGCGAGCGTCCGCATCGGCACCACCCTCGACGTCACCCGTACGGCCCAGGAGCTGGCGGATGTCTGCGCGCCGGCCCTCGCCGACTTCGTCAGCATCGACCTGCTGGACCCGCAGGAGCACGGCGGCGAGCCACCGGCGACGCTCGCCACACCCGTCAGACTCCGCCGGGCCGCCCACCGGTCGGTGCAGGAGGGCAGCCCCGAGGCCGTCGCGAAACCCGGCCAGTTCGACCTGTACCCGGAGCACTCCCCGCAGGCCGACGCCCTGCTCGCGGGCCGCACCCTCGTCGCCTCCGGCCCGGCCCTCGAAAGCTGGCTCGCCTGGGACAGGACCCGCGCGAAGCGCGTCCAGGAGTACGGCATCCACTCCTCGATGGCCGTACCGATCCAGGCCCGCGGCGTCACCCTCGGCGTCGCGGTCCTCACGCGGTACCGGCGCCTGGACCCCTTCACCGCCGACGACGTCCTGCTCGCCGAGGAGGTCACGGCCCGCGCCGCCGTCTGCATCGACAACGCCCGCCGCTTCTCCCGCGAACGTGAGACCGCGCTCGCCCTCCAGCGCAGTCTGCTCCCCCGCAAACTCCCGCCCACCGCCGCCCTGGAGGCCGCCTCGCGCTATCTGCCGGCGGCGCGCGCCGGGGTCGGCGGCGACTGGTTCGACGTGATCCCGCTGTCCGGGATGCGGGTCGCCATGGTCGTCGGGGACGTCGTGGGCCACGGCATCCAGGCCTCCGCGACGATGGGCCGGCTGCGCACGGCGGTCCGCACCCTCGCCGACATCGACCTCGCCCCGGACGAACTGCTGACCCACCTCGACGACCTCGTCGTACGGCTGTCCGCGGAGGCCGGCGGCGAGGGCAGTCCGGGCGAGGTCGGCGCGACCTGTCTGTACGCGGTGTACGACCCGGTCTCGCGCCGCTGCACCCTGGCCCGCGCCGGACATCCGCCGCCCATCATGATCCGGCCCGGCGGACCGCCCGAGCATGTGGACCTGCCCGCGGGGCCGCCGCTCGGCCTGGGCGGACTCCCCTTCGAGTCGGCCGAGGTGGAGCTGCCCGAGGGCACCGTCCTCGCGCTGTACACCGACGGCCTGATCGAGAACCGCGACCGGGACCTCGACGACAGTCAACGGCTGCTGTTCGACGCCCTGTACGCGCCCTCGGACTCCCTGGACGAGACCTGCGACCGCATCCTGCACGCCGTGCTCCCGCCGGGCGGTGCCGCCGACGACGTGGCGCTGCTGGTGGCCCGCACGCGGGGGCTGCCCGCCGAGCAGGTCGCGACCTGGGACATCCCGGCCGACCCCTCGCTCGTCGCCCCGATCCGCAAACAGGTCGTCGAGCAGCTCGACGCCTGGAACCTGAGCGAGGCCGGGTTCACGGCCGAACTGGTGGTGAGCGAGCTGGTCACCAACGCCATCCGCTACGGCGCGCACCCCATCCGGCTCCGGCTGATCCATGACGCGGCCACGCTGATCTGCGAGGTCTCCGACACCAACCACACGGCCCCGCACCTGCGCCGCGCCAAGACCTGGGACGAGGGCGGGCGCGGCCTGCTGCTGGTCGCCCAG
This sequence comes from Streptomyces sp. NPDC096013, assembly GCF_044763565.1. NCBI lineage: Bacteria > Bacillati > Actinomycetota > Actinomycetes > Kitasatosporales > Streptomycetaceae > Streptomyces > Streptomyces sp. NPDC096013. The sequence continues at coordinate 243,971 of NZ_JBIWGK010000001.1, forward strand.
CTCACCCAGCGCTGGGGCAGCCGGCACACCACCGAGGGAAAGACCATCTGGGCGGAGCTGTCCCTCATCGACGAGCTGTGAGCCGTATCAGGACAGGTCGGATCAGGTCAGCCAGGGCCTGACCTGGCGGCGGGCCTCGTGCAGCCGGGACTTGAGGGTGCCGAGCGGGATGCCGAGGCGCTCGGCGATGTCGGTGTACTCCAGGTTGCAGATGTCCCGGTACACCAGCGGCGCGACCAGGTTCGGCTGCTCGCGCTCCAGGCGCTCCAGCGCCTCCAGGAGATCGATCTTCGACCCGGCGATCACGCTCGTGGTGCGCGGGTCGACGTGCTGGCTCACGTCGATCACGGCGGGCTGCTCGGCGGCCCGGCGCTTCAGCTCGCGGTACTTCTGCCGGGCGCCGTTGGCGACCACCGTGTAGAGCCAGGTGCTGAAGAGGCTGCGGCCCTCGAACGTGCCGATCTTCCGGGCGACCTGGAGCAGTACGTCCTGGGCCGCCTCCTCGGCGTCCTCGCGGCACGGCAGGAAGCGCCCGCAGCGCCGTACGACCTCCGGCTGGATGGTGCGCAGCAGCTCGTCCAGTGCCACCGGGTCACCGGCCGCGGCACGCCTGGCCAGGTCTTCGGTCGGCGCCGTTTCGCGCACTGGATCCACTCCTCCGCCTCGATCTCCGAGCAGGCATGATAGTCCTATGCACTCCGTCGAACAGATCGGCCGCTACCGCCTTGAACGCCGCCTGGGCACCGGCGCGTTCGGCACGGTCTGGCTCGCGCACGACGACGTCCTGGAGGCCCCGGTCGCCGTGAAGGTGCTCGCGGACAACTGGGCGCACCGCCTCGACATCGTCGAACGCTTCCTCTCGGAGGCCCGGCTGCTGCGCAGGGCCGACTCGAACAGGGTCGTACAGGTCTACGACATCGGAGAGCTGCCCGACGGACGGCCGTACTTCGTGATGGAGTACGCCGACGCCGGCACCTTCGCCGATCTGCTCGCCGCGGGTCCGCTGCCCGTGGCCGAGGCGCTGCGGCTGACCGCGCTGGCCGCCCGGGGCGCCGCCGCGCTGCACAAGGCGGGGATCGTGCACCGGGACATCAAGCCGACCAACGTGCTGCTGCGCACCACCCCGGACGGCAGCGGCCGGGTCCTGCTCGCCGACCTGGGCCTGGCCAAGAGCCTGGCGCACGCGTCGGGCCTCACACTGGCCGCCGGTTCGGCGGGCTACCAGCCGCCGGAGCAGGCCCGGCCCGGCTCGGGCATCGACGAGCGCGCCGACGTGTACAGCCTGGGCGCGGTCGCCTACGAGTTGCTCACCGGCACGGTTCCGGGCGCGCCGGGTCAGGTCGTACGGCCGGACCGGCTGCGGCCCGATGTGTCCCCGGAGGTGCAGCGGGCGGTGCTGCGCGCGCTGGAGCCGGACCGGGAGCGGCGCTGGCCGACGGCGCGGGCGTTCGCGGAGGAGCTGGAGCGGCTGGCCGGGGAGATCCCGGCGTCCAGGCCGCGCGGCCGGCACCGGGGGGTCGCGCTGATGGCGGGGCTGTTCGTCGTGGTGGCGGCGGGCACGGGCGTCGCGGTGCTGAACCTGCCCTCGTCCTCGTCGGGGAGTTCGGCCCTGCGGGTCAAGGACACCACGGGCCGGGTCTCCGCCGAGGTGCCCGCCTCCTGGGGCCGTCAGCTGCGCGACTCGGGCTGGGATCCGCACGCTCTGGGTCTGCGCGCGGGGCACGAGCCGGGGCTGGCCGTCGCCGACGACCTGTCCCGGTGGCCGGACCTGTCGTCGGACGTGAACGGCGTGTTCATCGGCCTGAGCGAGCACGGCAGCGTGACGACGCAGGTGGACCGCCTCGCCCATTCCGGGTGCCGCTACGACGGCAGCCGCGCCTACTCGAGCGCGACCTGGCGCGGCACGATCCGCACCTGGAGCGACTGCTCGGGTTCCACGGGCACCCTCTCGGAGACGGCGCTGCGCGAGGTCGGCGGCGCGGCCCAGCCGCAGGTCTACGTGCAGATCCGGCAGCACAGCGGTGACGCGACCGCACGCATACTCCGCTCGCTCCGGGTCACCTGATCACCGTCGGAGAAGAATCACCGGTGGTCCCGCGAACTTTTCGGCGCGTGCCCGCATCGGACCCTATGACAGCGCGCGAGGCGCTGAGCGATGAACTTCCAGGAGCGTCGAAGATGGCTAACTCGTCCCCGTCCCTGCGCCGGGCGGCCCTGCTCGTGAGCGCCGTCGCCGTACTGGGCCTGACGACGGCCTGTGGCGACGGCAGCGGCACGGTGAGCAGTCCGCAGACCCAGTCGGGTACGGCGGCGCCCGCGGGCGGCGACACCACGGCCGACGGGTCCGGCACGCCGGCCGCCACGTCCAGCGGTGCCGGCACCGGCACCAGTGGCGGCACCGGTTCGGACTCGACCCCGTCGGGTTCCTCGGCCTCCGCGTCCTCCGGTTCCGGCGGTACGAGCACCGGCTCCGGCACGGCGAGCGGCAGCCGGTGCCACACCTCCGAGCTGAGCGCGAAGGTGGGCGGGAACGACCCGGGTGCCGGGCAGGAGAACTTCCCGATCGTCCTCACGAACGCGTCCGGCCGTACCTGCACGGTCCGCGGCTATCCCGGCGCCGCGTTCGCGAGCGCGGACGGCCGGCAGCTGGGCCCCGACCCGCAGCGCGAGACGGGCACGACCGTCACCACCATCACGCTGAAGCCGGGCCAGAGCGCCTGGGCCGGGCTGTCGTTCTCCAACCCGGAGATCAGCGGCGCGAAGACGGCGACGCCCGCCACGCTGGTGGTGACCCCGCCGGACGAGAAGGACCCGCTGAAGGTGAAGTGGACGAACGGCACGGTGCCCGTGTCGGGCAACGCGTCCTCGGTGCGCCTGTCGGTGTTCAGCGCGGGGACGGGCGCCTGACCCCGGAGTTCCTGGTGCGGCCTGGTTTCATGGACGTGCACCACTGATCGCGTCCTGGAGGACCGTCCCCTGAACACCCCCCTCGCGGAAACCCTCTCCGTCGTTCTGCTCGTCGCCGTCCTCGTGTGGGCCGTCGTCCGTCCCTTCGGATGGCCGGAGGCGGTGATGGCGGTCCCGGCCGCCGGGATCGCCGTGGCAACCGGCGCGATCTCGCTCGACCACGCGCGGGCCGAGGCCGAACAGCTCGGCCCGGTGGTCGGGTTCCTCGCCGCAGTCCTCGTGCTCGCCCACTTCTGCGATGTGGAGGGGCTCTTCCGGGCCTGCGGGGCGTGGATGGCGGAGTGGGCGAAGGGCAGCCCGAGCCGGCTGCTGACGGCGGTGTTCGCACTGGCCTCGCTGATCACGGCCGTGCTGAGCCTGGACGCCACCATCGTGCTCCTGACGCCGGTCGTGTTCGCGACGGCGTCCCGGATGGGCGTACGTCCCAAGCCGCACGTCTACGCGTGCACGCACCTGTCGAACACCGCCTCCCTGCTGCTGCCGGTCTCCAATCTCACCAACCTCCTCGCCTTCGCGGCGAGCGGCCTGAGCTTCACCCGCTTCGCGGGGCTGATGGTGCTGCCCTGGCTGGTGGCGATCGGCGCCGAGTACCTGGTGTTCCGGCGCTTCTTCGCCCGCGACCTCGCTGCGGCGGCCCCCTCACCGGTCTCCGGCGACAAGCCCGAACTGCCGGTCTTCGCGCTGGCGACCGTCGCCTGCACCCTCGCCGGGTTCGTCCTGACCTCGGCGATCGGCATCGACCCCGCGTGGGCCGCGCTGGCGGGCGCGCTCGTCCTCGCCGGGCGGGCGATGCTACGGCGGCAGGCGACCCCGCTGACGGTCGTGCGGGCGGCCGCGCCGTCGTTCCTGGCGTTCGTGCTGGCGCTCGGCATCGTGGTGCGGGCCGTGGTCGACAACGGCCTCTCGGACGCGCTCGGGCACCTCCTGCCCGGCGGCACCGGCATCGCGGCCCTGCTCGGGATCGCCGCCCTGGCCGCCGTCCTCGCGAACCTCATCAACAACCTGCCGGCCGTCCTGGTCCTGCTGCCGCTCACCGCGCAGGCCGGACCCGGCGCCGTGCTCGCCGTCCTCCTCGGGGTGAACATCGGGCCGAACCTGACCTACGCCGGTTCGCTCGCGACGCTGCTGTGGCGGCGGATCGTGCATCAGCACGAACACGACGTGGACATCAAGGAGTTCACGAAGCTGGGGCTGATCGCCGTGCCGTCGGCGCTCGTCCCGGCGGTGGTGGCACTGTGGGTGTCGCTCCAGGTTCTCTGACACCGAGGGAGGCCGAATGCGTGTGATCGCCTGGCTGGTCGAGGGCACATGGCCCGCCTGCGTGGACGCCGTACGGACGCATGCGCCGGAGGCGGACGAGGTGGTGCTGCTGCATGTCAGCGGGCCGGACGTGCCCGGTGTGGCGCACGGGGCGTTCGCCGGGCTGCTCGGCCGGGGCGGTCCGGCGCGTGATCCCGGGACCCGGCTGGAGGACCTGGGCAGCACGTCGGCGGCGGAGCTGCTGGACGCGGCGGCCGAGCGGCTGGGGCGGCCGTGCACCCGCATGGAGCGGGCCGGGCGGGTCGAGCGCGAGGTGGTGGCCGCCGCCGGGGACGCGGATCTGCTGGTGCTGGCGCGCGACGGCGACCGGGCCCGGCTCGGCCCGCGCAGTCTCGGGCCGGCCGTACGGTTCGCCGTCGACCACGCGCCCTGTCCGGTGCTGCTGGTGTGGCCGGAGGCGGCGCCGGGGATCTCGACCATGCCGCCGCCACCGCCGCACCACCACTGAGGGTCAGTGCCCGCGGTACCCGCCACCGCCGCCGTATCCACCGCCGTATCCGCCACCCCAGCCACCGCCGTATCCGCCACCGCCCCAGCCGCCGCCGTTCTGACCGGCCCCCTCGCAGTACGACGGGTAGGAGGCGCAGTAGTCCGGGGTCGGGGCCGCGGTGGTCTGCGGGGCCGACGCGGTCGGGGTCGGCGTGGGCGTGGCCGTCGGGGTCTTCGCGGGCACCGGGGCGGCCGACTTGGTGGTGGGGGTCGGCGTGCCGGTGCTGTCGGTGTCCCAGTTGACGACCTGCATCTGCGGGTCGGCCTTCGACGTGTCGAAGACCCAGCGCTGCGCGGAGCCGTCGGCCCGCGTCTTCAGGACGAGCGCGCCGCCGCCGTCGGTGGAGGCGGGGGTCAGGGCCAGGTCCTGGTTCCAGCGCGGGACGAGGATGCCCTGGAGCGTGAAGTCGTAGCGGATGTTCTTCGCGGTCGCCGAGGACGGGCCCGTGCAGGGGGCGAGTCGGACCTCGAAGGCGAGGTGCGAGTCGAGGCAGAGACCGGGGTCGGCGGTGCTGCGCAGCCGGCCGTCCGTCTCGTACGACCACTGCTGGCCGGCCACCGAGGAGCAGCTCTGCAGTTCGGCCTCGGCGTCCCGGAGGGGCTTGTTGCCGGCGACGCCGATGCACAGGCCGGACTCGACGTTGTGCAGCCGGCCGCTGAGCGTGCCCTGCGTGGTGTCGTTCTTGCCGACCCAGGACGGGTTGGCGGATTCCTTGCCGGTGCCGGCGGCGCCCGCCGACTTGCTTTCGGTGCCGCTCTTGCCGCCGCCGGAGCCGCCGATGGACCACAGCACGAGCGGGAGGACGACCAGGCCGCTCACGGTCAGCACGGCCACGGCGAGGTTGCGGCGGCGGACTCGGCGGGCCGCCTTGTGCGCCGATCTGAGTTCGCCGCGCCGCGGGCCCGGCCGCACCGCGAGGTCGGTGGCGGCGTCCGGCACCTCGGGGGGCAGCGGGCGGCTGCCGGCCCTGACCTCCAGGTAGGCGCGCGCGCCCCAGCCGAGGACCGCCTCGGCGAGCGCGATGCCGAGCCCGGCGTTGAACTGGTTCAACTGGTCGGCGGTGTACCGGCAGTGCTTGCAGACGCTGAGGTGCATCGCGAGGTCCGGGTCGACCTCCGCGCCGCCGCGCCGGAAGGTGACGTCCAGCAGCCGGATGTAGCGCTGGCACTCGTCGTCCTGGGCGAGTTCGCGGTGGACCTGCAGACACTCCTCGCGCAACCGGCCCCGGGCGCGGCCGAGTTCGACCTCGGCGCCTTCCTCGTCCAGGCCCAGCAGCCCGGCGGGTATCGCGAACGGCTCGGACTCGACGTCGATGTGCCAGAGCAGGGTGCGGGCCGACTGGGGCAGCCGCTGGAACGCCCTGGAGAGCAGCCGCCGTTCGGGCACCGGCAGCAGCCGGGCGGTGACCCGGTCGCCCTCTCCGGCCGCGGAACGCAGATCGGGGTGGAGCATGTCCTGCCGGCGGTCGGCGACCCATTCCGCGGCGATCCGGCGGACGGTGACGAGGACTTGGGGGCGCCAGGCGGCGGCCGGTCCCGACTGCCGCAGGGATTCTCCGAAGAGCCGGGTGAATGCGGCCGTGGTGAGCATTCCGGCGTGGTGTGGTCCGTCGGTGCACAGCCGCGCATAGGCGAAGGCCGCTTCCCAGTGCCGGTCCAGCAGTTCGCCGACGGGTTGCAGCGCGGGCGTCGTCCCCGTCCACTTCTTCAGTTCGGCGCTGAGCTGCTCGTCGGTCACTTCGAAGTGGTGAGCGGAACTCGGGGAATTCGAGGGACCTGCGTCCTTCACGGCTGCATTCCTCCAGGTGAAACGCGGAATTGGTCCATACCGGCGGGTATGCGACCCCGTCGACAGGTCGACAAAGTCCACCCGTCCGACAGAAGGCATCCCGGACGTCCGCCTGGGGCAGCTCTTTTGAAGCAAGGGGGGTGACGTACGGGAGCGGCCTCGAGCACGCGGAGGGGAATCATCTATGTGCCCGCGCGCCGACAGGCACACCTTTGCACAGGTCAGCGAGGCGTAACAAGGTCTGCCTCAGTTTTGCGCTTTGCGATCCGGGCCCCGCTATTTGACGTCTCGTCAATCAGGCCCGTAATGGGATTGCCGCCCTATCCACACGGGAAATCCCGAAACCATTGACCAGGGGCTGCCGGGACCACCCCGCACGACGGGCACCGGGACGCTCTTCTTCCGGTTTTCCCAGGTCATGTTCCGGCCGCCCGGTGCTTTGTCGGACGGGACGGTGTCGTCATGGCAGTTGCCGCCTTCTGCAACACCGCCGATGCGGGAGTTCATGCCGAACCAATAGGCAAGCGCCTCTCCTCCTGAGACCGTGGTGTGACAACTCACCGAGGAGGTCCCGTATGACGGCCACGGACATCGGCGCGTTCGAGGAGGACGGGTTCACGGTCGCGCGCGGATTGTTCAGGAAGGACGAAATCGACCGGCTCTGTGCGGAGTTCACGGCGCTGCACGCGGCCGGCCCGGTTCCCGGGCACTTCGCGCCGAGCGTTTCCGACGATCCCCTCCGCACCCACCCCCGGGTGATGCACCCGCACGAGATCAGCCGGCTCGCCCTGCGGTTCCTCCTGGACCAACGCCTGCGGACCGTCCTTGAGCGGCTGTTCGGCGAGGAGGTGCTCGCCGCGCAGAGCATGTTCTACTTCAAGCCGCCCGGGGCGCGCGGCCAGGCGCTGCACCAGGACAACTTCTATCTGCGGGCCGAGCCGGGCACCTGTGTGGCCGCGTGGATCGCCTGCGACGAGATCGACCGGGAGAACGGCGGCCTGGAGGTCGTGCCCGGCACCCATCGCATGGACCTGTTCTGTCCGGAGGAGGCGGATGCCGGGGTGTCCTTCGCGCGCGAGTACGTGCCACCGCCGCCGGGGCTCGCGGCGGTGCCGGTCGACATGTCGCCGGGGGACGTCCTGTTCTTCAACGGCAGCCTGGTGCACGGCTCACAGCCCAACCGCAGCGCGGACCGCTTCCGCCGTTCGTTCATCGGGCACTACGTGGGCCGCTCGGCGGACCGCATCGGGAGGTTCTACCGCACGCTCTCGATGAGCGGGGAGCGGGTGCCGCTCGCGGAAAGCGCCGGCGCGGGGCCGTGCGGCACGGAGTTCGCACCGCACGGACCGCACTGACGACCATCGCACTGACGTTCCGTCAAAAAACCTTAGAGAAAGCCCTGTTGACCGATGTCAGGAGACCTGGAGCACGCTCTGCCGGGCCTCGTCAGGAGTGCCCGCTGATCGCGTGCGGGGTGTAGGGCTGCTCCAGCTCCTCCAACTCCTTGTCGCTCAGCTCCAGTTCGACGGCGGCCACGGCGTCCTCGATGTGCTGCGGCTTGGCCGCGCCGACGATCGGTGCGGCCACCGTGCTCTGGTGCAGCAGCCAGGCGAGGGCCACTTGGGCGCGCGGGACGCCCCGGTCGCCGGCGATCCGGGTGACCGCCTCGACGATCGCGCGGTCGCCCTCCTGGTAGAGGCGGTTGCCGAAGTCGTCGTTGCTGCTGCGCTCGGTGGTGGTGCCCCAGTCCCGGGTGAGGCGACCGCGCGCCAGCGGGCTCCACGGCAGCACTCCCACGCCCTGGTCCGCGCAGAGCGGCAGCATCTCGCGCTCCTCCTCGCGGTAGAGGAGGTTGTAGTGGTTCTGCATCGAGACGAACTTCGTCCAGCCGTGCCGCTCGGCGACGTGCTGGTGCTTGGCGAACTGCCACGCGTACATCGAACTCGCCCCGATGTAGCGGACCTTGCCCGCCTTCACCAGGTCGTGCAGCGCCTCCATCGTCTCCTCGACGGGGGTGTGCGGGTCCGCGCGGTGGATCTGGTAGAGGTCGACGTAGTCGGTGCCGAGCCGCTCCAGACTGTGGTCGATCTCGGACATGATCGCCTTGCGGGAGAGTCCGGCGCCGTTGGGTCCGGGGCGGGTCCTGCCGTGCACCTTCGTGGCGAGCACGACCTCGTCACGGCGGGCGAAGTCCTTCAGCGCCCTGCCGGTGATCTCCTCGCTGGTGCCGTCGGAGTAGACGTTCGCCGTGTCGAGGAAGTTGATCCCGGCCTCCAGCGCCTGCCGGATCAGCGGGCGCGACGCCTCCTCGTCGAGGGTCCACTCGTGGGTGCCGCGATCCGGGAGGCCGTAGGTCATGCAGCCCAGCGAGATCCGCGAGACGTCCAGGCCGGTCGAACCGAGCTTCACGTACTGCATCGTTGCTGCTCCTGCCTTCGAGTTCGGTACCGCTTCGGAGCGTACGACTTCGCGGGTGCTCGAAGCGGCGCGTGTGCGCGCACCCTTGACGAGTGGCGCGGCCGGGCGCTTTGATCCTGGACGTGCCCGCGCGTGCGGCGCGGTACGCAGAGGTGCGCCCAGCCGGTAGCGGACAGGGTCCAAGCCCGGCCACAGTCGCCAGGACCGCGGCTCCATCCGGTCCGAGGCGGGGTCGTACCCGCGATTGATGGAGCGGACATGCCCGCCAAGGGTGTCTCCCGCGTCGGAGGTCTCGGGACGGCCACGGTCCTGAGCGGCGCCGTCGCGACCGCAGCGGTCCTGACCTCGTGCGGAACCTCGAACAGTGCCGCGCCGGAACAGCCGTCGCGTGCCGCACGGCCGCAGAGCCCGTCCCGCGTGGAACCGCCCGGAAGCGCCGCGCCGTCGAAGAGCCCCGCCCCGCCGGCGTACTCCAACTCCGGTCTGCGCAAGGCCCGTTCGGGTTTCGCCGGGAAGCCCGTCATCGTGCGCCGGGACGTGGACGTGTCGGCTCCGGGCAGCGCCGACCACGTCCGCACGGTGCGGTGAGGAGGCCGTGATGAGGAACGGGATGTCACGCCGTGGGCTGCTGCTCGGGGCCGCCGCGATCGGGGCCGCGAGCGGGTGCGCGGGCGGCGCCTCGGACGGGATCGGGGCGGACGGGCGGGTGACCGTGGAGCTGTGGCACGGGCAGGCCGACACGGGCCGCAAGGCGGTGGAGGCGCTGGTCGACGCGTTCAACCGGACCCATCCGAAGATCCGCGTGGACGCGGGCGGCGGCGGGGTGCTGGCGGACGCGATGCTCCAGAAGGTGACGGCCTCGCTGGCCGCCGGGTCCTACCCGGACATCGCCTACATCTTCGGCTCGGACCTCGCGAGCGTGGCGCGCAGCCCGCGCGTCGTCGACCTGACGTCCGCGATGCGCGAGGGGCCGACGCCGTGGAACTCCTTCTGGAAGCCGGTACGGGACGCGGTCACCGTCAACGGGCGGGTGCGGGCCGCGCCCGCGGTGCTCGACTCGCTGGCCGTCGTCTACAACAAGAAGCTGTTCCGGCAGGCCGGGCTCGACTACCCGCAGGCGGGCTGGAGTTGGGACCGGTTCACCGACACCGCGAGGAAGCTGACCGACCACGAGCGGGGGGTCTTCGGCACCGGCTGGCCGGCCGTCGGCGACGAGGACACGGTGTGGCGGCTGTGGCCGATGCTGTGGGATCTCGGCGGCGAGGTCGTCGCCCCGGACGGCAAACACATCGGCTTCGCCGACCAGGGTGTACAGGCGCTCAGGACGCTCGCGCAACTCGGCCGCGACAAGAGCGTGTACCTCGACACCAAGCCCGGCAGCGAGCAGCTCTACCAGGTGTTCCTGAACAGCAGGATGGCGATGGTCGCCACCGGGCCCTGGGAGTTGCCCGACATCATCGCCGCGAAGATCGACTACGGCGTCGTGCCGCTGCCGACGTACAGCGGGCACGCGGTCACCATCTCCGGGCCCGACACCTGGACGGTCTTCGACAACGGCTCGGCCCGGTCCCGGGCGGCCGTGGAGTTCGTGGGGTGGATGAACTCCCCTGCCCAGGACGTGCGGTGGGACATCTCGGCGGGCGGGCTGCCGCTGAGCACGGGGACCGCGGACCGGCCGGAATGGCGGGAGCACAGTGCCCGGACGGTCGGGCTCGACGTCTTCACCGAGACCCTGCGCTCGGCCCGGGTGCGGCCCGTGCACGCCGCGTATCCGCAGATCTCGCAGGCGTTGGGCGAGGCGATCGTCTCCGTGCTGCTGGGCCGGGACTCCCCCGAGAAGGCGCTCCGTTCGTGTGCCGACAAGGCCGACGCGGCCCTGCTGATCCCCAGGTGACTTTCCCCTTCCGGGAGACCCCGATGTCCACACTGCCCCGCGCTCTCACCCTTCCCGCGCAGCCCGCGGCGACCGCCGAGGCCGCGCGCCGCGCCGCACGCCGTCGAGCCCGCCAGGAGCGGTCCACCGCCTGGGCGTTCATCGCTCCGTCGGTCGTGGTGATCCTCGGGCTGAGCGTCGTGCCCGTCGTCTGGTCGCTGCTGCTGTCGTTCCGCGCCGACGACCTGGTCACCCCCGGCCGCTGGGTCGGCCTCGACAACTACCGGGCGCTGGCCCAGGACCCCACCTTCCGTACGGCGGTGGGCAACACGCTGCTGTACGCGGCGCTGTACGTGCCGCTGAGCCTGGTCGGCGGCCTCGCGCTGGCCCTGGCGCTGAACCGCCGTATCCGGCTCATCGGGCTGTACCGGACGCTGGTGTTCATTCCGTTCGTGGTGTCGGCGACCGCGCAGGGCGTGCTGTTCTCGTTCATCCTCGACCCGGAGTTCGGCGTCGCCAACGCGCTGCTGCACCATCTCGGCATCTCCGCCCAGGGGTTCCTGGCCGACCCGGACCAGGCGCTGTATCTGCTGGTGCTGATCTCGCTGTGGAGCGGGGTGGGCTTCTGCGTGGTCGTGTATCTGGCCGCGCTCCAGGACGTGCCGCCCGAACTCGTCGAGGCCGCCCGCATCGACGGCGCGGGCCGGGCGCAGGTGCTGCGCCATGTGATCCTGCCCGCGCTCACGCCGGTGACGGTGTTCCTGGTGCTGTGGCAGTTCATCACCTCGCTCCAGGTCTTCGACCTGATCTACGTGACGACCAAGGGCGGCCCTCTCGGTTCGACGACGGTGATCGTCTACTTCGTCTGGCAGCAGGCCTTCCAGATGTTCACCGCGGGCTACGGCGCCGCGTCGGCGTACGTCCTCGCGGTAGCGCTGCTGCTGGCGGGCGGCGCGCTGCGGGTCGTACGGCGGCGGCAGGGCCGTACGGAAGGAGGGGTCCGATGACGACGCGGAGCGCTCGGCGGATGAGTGCGTGGCATCTGGTGCTGGCGCCGCTGGCGTTGTGCTTCGCGTTGCCGTTCGTGTGGCTGCTGCTCAGCTCGGTGATGTCGAACGCGGAGATCAACCGCTTCCCGCCGGCCTTGTGGCCCAAGGGCATCGACCTGGGCGGCTACCGGTATGTGCTGGGCAACGCGATGTTCCCGCGCTGGTTCGCCAACTCGCTGATCGTGGCGTCGGTGGCGGTGGTGTCGAATCTGCTGTTCGGGTCGCTCGGCGGGTACGCGTTCGCGCGGATGCGGTTCGCCGGGTCGCGGCTGCTGCTGGGACTGATGCTGGCGACGATGGTCGTGCCGTTCCAGCTGACGATGATCCCCACGTTTCTGGTGATGAAGTGGTTCGGGCTGATCGACTCGCTGGGCGCGCTGATCCTGCCGTCGCTGGTGACGCCGTTCGCGGTGTTCCTGTTCCGGCAGTTCTTCCTCGCGCTGCCCCGGGAGATGGAGGAGGCGGCCTGGATCGACGGGTGTTCGCGGCTGCGGGTCCTGTTCTCTATCGTGATGCCGCTGGCCCGGCCCGCGCTCGCCACGGTCGCCGTCCTCACCTTCCTGTCCACCTGGAACGACCTGTCGTGGCCGCTGATCGCGATCAACCACGACACCCGGTACACGCTCCAGTTGGGCCTGACGACGTTCCAGGGGCAGCACCACACCCAGTGGTCGGCGGTGATGGCGGGCAACGTCATCACGGTGCTGCCGGTCCTGGTGGCGTTCCTGCTGGCGCAGAGGACGTTCATCCAGTCGCTGACGTCCAGCGGAATCAAGGGCTGAGGCGCGCCTCTTCAACTCCGCTTCTCCGAAAGGACCTTGATGACAGACGGCAGCGCTGTGAAGGTGGCCTTCATCGGCGCCGGCAGTGTGGTGTTCACGCAGGGCCTGCTGGCCGACCTGTTCGCCTTCCCCGAACTCGCCCGCGCCCGGATCGCGTTGCACGACATCGACCCGGAGCGGCTCGCGACGGCGGAGGGCGCGGCCCGGCACATCGCCCGGGTACGCGGCGCCGAGCCGGAGATCACCGCGCACCTCGACCGGGGGCCGGCGCTCGCGGACGCCGACTTCGTCGTCAACATCGTCCAGGTCGGCATGAACGAGGCCACCCGTACCGACTTCGCGGTCCCGGCCCGCTACGGCCTGCGCCAGACGATCGCCGACACCCTCGGCATCGGCGGCATCTTCCGCGCGCTGCGCACCTTCCCGCTGCTGCGGTCGCTGGCCGAGGACATGGCCGAACTCTGCCCGGACGCGCACCTGTTGAACTACACCAACCCGATGGCGATGAACCTGCTCTACCTGAGCCGCATCGCCCCCGCCCTCAAGGCGACGGGCCTGTGCCACTCGGTGTACTGGACGATGCACGACCTGTCCCGGCTGGTCGGCGTCCCCTTCGAGGAGGTCTCCTACCTGGCCGCGGGGGTCAACCACCAGGCGTGGGTGCTGCGTTTCGAGCAGGCCGGCCGGAACCTCTACCCGCTCCTCGACGAGAGGATCGCGGAGGACCCCGAACTCCCGCGCCGCGTCCGCGTGGACATGTACCGCAGGCTCGGCCACTACCCCACGGAGACGAGCGAACACTCCGCCGAGTACGTCCCCTGGTATCTGCACCACCCCGAGGAGATCGAGCGGCTGCGGCTCCCCGTCGGCGCCTACCTGGAGATCATCGAGGAGAACACCGCGAGCTACGAACGCACCCGCGACGCCCTCGCCTCCGGCATCCCGCTCCCCGTCGAGGGTACCCTGGAGTACGCCCCGCGGATCATCCACAGCATCACCACGGGCACCCCCCGCACGATCTACGGCAACGTCCCCAACCGCGGTCTCATCGACAACCTCCCCGCCGACTCGGTCGTCGAAGTCCCGTGCCTGGTCGACGCGTTGGGTGTCCAGCCGACCCGGATCGGCGCCCTGCCCCCGCAGTGCGCGGCCCTCAACAGCGCCTACGTCTCCGTCACCGACCTGGTGGTCCGCGCGGCCACGGACGGCGACCCGCGCCATATCCGGCACGCGGCGATGGCCGACCCGGCGACGGCGGCGGCACTGCCGGTCGAGCGGATCTGGGACCTGTGCGACGACCTCGTGAAGGCCCACGGGGAGCTGCTGCAACCGGAGTTGCGGGCCCTGCTCGGGCACTGACGCCGGCGGTCAGACCCGGTCGAGCAGGGCCAGTCCGGCCTCCCACCCGAACTCCGGCCGCGCGCCGTCCTCCTGGACCTCGCCGGAGTACGGCTCCCCGAACCGCACGCCCATCTCGCCGAGCCGTATCAGGCTCGCCCGGTAGGCGGGATGGGCCGCCAACGCCTCGCCCACACAAGGGAGTACGGCGGTCGGGACGCCGAGGCCGTACGCCTCGCACAGGGTGCCGAGCGCGAGGGTGTCCGCCGTACCGGCCGCCCATTTGTTGATCGTGTTGAAGGTGGCGGGCGCCACCAGCACGGCGTCCGGGGGCGGGAACGGGCGTGGATCACCGGGGGTGCGCCAGGCGGACCGGATGGGGCGGCCGGTCTGCGCCTCGACGGCGGAGACGTCGAAGAAGCCGGACGCGGCGACCGGGGTGGCGATCACTCCGACCTCCCAGCCCAACTCCTGTGCGGCGGCGATCAGTCGGCCGACGCCGACGGCGATCCCGGCGGCGCAGACGACGACGTAGAGAAAGGGCTTGGAGTTCTGTTCGGTCACCCGGGGAGCCTACTGAAGCGGGAAGGACCGGCCGTGCTCGTCCTCGGGCCGGGTCCCGAAGACGCGGCGGTCCTTCTCCTGGATGGCGAGGTCGTTGATGCTGGCCTCGCGGCGGGTCATCAGGCCGTGCGCGTCGAACTCCCAGAGTTCGTTGCCGTAGGAGCGCCACCACTGCCCGTCGGTGTCCAGGCACTCGTACTGGAAGCGGACGGCGATGCGGTTGCCGTCGAAGGCCCACAGGTCCTTGCGCAGCGCGTACTCGCGCTCGCGCGCCCACTTCGCGGTGAGGAAGGCGACGATCTCGGCGCGGCCGGTGACGAAGGTGTCACGGTTGCGCCAGACCGAGTCCTCCGAGTAGGCGAGCGCCACCCGCTGCGGGTCTCGGGTGTTCCAGGCGTCCTCGGCGGCCTGGACCTTCCGGGCGGCGGTCTCGCGGGTGAAGGGCGGGAGGGGCGGGCGGTCGGCCATGGTCGTCTCCGGGATGGGATCAGGCGGAACAAAGCGGAGAACGTGCGTTCTCCGGGGTGACTGCTAACGTAGAGAACGCACGTTCTCCAGTCAAGGAGCAGTCGGTCGAGGAGTGGTGTCGAGTGGGGCCGGTCACGGACAGCGCGGTAGCCCGGGAGCGGGCGCTGGACGCCGCCGAGGAGCTGTTCTACGGGCGGGGCGTCCAGGCCGTCGGCATGGACGCGGTCCGCGCCGCGTCCGGGCTCTCCCTCAAGCGGCTCTACCAACTCTTCCCCGCCAAGGAGGAGTTGGTGGAGGCCTACCTCGAACGGCGTGACCTGCGCTGGCGCGGACGCCTCGCCGAGCACGTCGAGCGGCACGCTGATCCGCGGGCGCGGATTCCGGCCGTCTTCGACTGGCTGGAGGAGTGGTTCGGCGAGGCCGACTTCCGCGGCTGCGCGTGGATCAACTCGTACGGCGAGCTGGGCGCGACCTCGGAGCGGGTGGTGGCCCAAGTACGGGGGCACAAGCGGGCGTTCCGCGGGTATCTCGCGGGTCTGGTGGCGGACGCGGGGCTGCCCGAGGCGCTCGCCGGGCAGCTGTTCCTGCTGGCCGAGGGCGCCATGGTCACGGCGGGCATCACCGGGACCACGGAGCCGGCGGCCGAGGCGCGCGAGGCGGCCCTCGCCCTGTCGCGCCTCACCTGACCTCGGGCGGCGGCGAGTTCCCGTGAGCGCGGTTGCGGCACCGGACGCGCTGTGCGGCCGTGGCCCTCGTCGACGGGGACGCGGGCATCGTGGTCGCGGGGCGGCAGGGGTTGCGAGGGGTCGAGGTGGGGGTGCTGGGGTGAGCGGCCCGGGTGGAAGGGGTGGCCGTGCCTGACGGACCGGCCACCCCCGCCGGGAGGGGCGAACCCGCTCAGGCCACGGTGATCGCGCTCACCGGGCAGGCCCGTGCCGCCTCCTTGAGCATGGGGTCGTCGGTGTGCTCCTTGCCCGGCAGCACCATGCTGTAGCCGTCGTCGTCCTGGGTGAAGACGCCCGGGGCGGCCAGCGCGCACTGGCCGGCGCCGATGCAGACGTCCTTGTCGATGTGGATTTCCATGGGACGCAGCCTCTTACCAGGTCACGGGGAGTTCCAGCATCCCCTGGATCGTGTCGCCGGGTTTGAAGGGGATCTCCTCCGCGGGAACGGCCAGCCGCAGCGTGGGCAGCCTGCCGAAAAGGCTGCGCAGGGCGATGTCCAGTTCGGCGCGGGCCAGGTTCTGGCCGAGGCACTGGTGGATGCCGAAGCCGAAGGAGAAGTGGTGCCGG
Source organism: Streptomyces sp. NPDC096013 (assembly GCF_044763565.1). NCBI lineage: Bacteria > Bacillati > Actinomycetota > Actinomycetes > Kitasatosporales > Streptomycetaceae > Streptomyces > Streptomyces sp. NPDC096013. The sequence goes on from NZ_JBIWGK010000001.1 coordinate 260,320, forward strand.
GTGGGCCGGTGCCAGTCCAGGTCGTCCGGGGCTGTGTAGACGGACTCGTCACGGTTGATGACCGCGGTCGAGAAGAGCACGCCCTCGCCGGCGCGGATCGTCGTGCCGTCCAGCTCGATGTCCTCCAGGGCGACCCGCATCAGCCCGTCCACGATGGACAGCGACCGCATCAGCTCCTCGACGGCATCGGGCAACAGGTCCGGATCAGCGCGGAGTTCGGCCAGCCGTTCGGGGTGCCGCAGCAGCGTGAAGGTGCCCAGGGAGATCATGTTGGCGGTGGTCTCGTGGCCGGCGACGAGGAGGATGACCGCGAGGGAGATCAACTCCGTGCGGTTCAGGGCCCCTTCGCTCAGCTGCTCGCGCACCAGCTCGTCCAGCAGTCCGTCGCCGGGTTCCTGCTGCTTGCGGTCGATCAACGCGCCCAGATACGCGTCGAGTTGATCGCGGGCGTCCTGGCTGTCCTCGGCCCTCGGGCCGCGCAGCAGGCGGCGGGACTGGGCCTCGAAGAACTCGTGGTCGGCGTACGGGACGCCGAGCAGCGCGCAGATCACCATCGACGGCACGGGCAGCGCGAACGCGGAGACCAGGTCGGCGGTCGGGCCCTGCGCGATCATCGCGTCGAGCCGTTCGTCGACGATCCGCTGGATGTCGGGCCGCATCACCGTGGCGCGCTTGACGGTGAAGGCGGGGATCATCATCCGCCGCTGGGTGCGGTGCTTGGGGTCGTTCTCGCCGAGCAGGGCGACGCGCCGGTTCCGGACCGCCGCGAACCGTGGGTTGGTCGCGGGGAAGTCGGGGTGGGTGCGGTCGGAGGACAGCCGCTGGTCGGCCAGCAGCGCGCGGGCGGTGGCGTGGCCGGTGACCAGCCAGGTCTCGCGGCCGTCGTAGAGCGTGACGCGGGAGAGGGGGCGGTCGGCGCGGAGGGAGTCGTAGCCGGCGGGCGGGTGGTAGGGGCAGGTGCGGTCCTGGGGGAAGGCGACGGGTTCGGTCCGGTTCTTCGGTTCCGTCAGATCCGTCAGATCCGTCATGGAAGACCTCGCAGACGAAGAGTGCGTCATGCCGATCTTCATTAGATGCCCCAGGCACCTATGAGGCCACCGGAAGTTCGGCCAGATCGGTGGTACCTACAATCTGGCCGAACCTGAGGCTCCGGGCATGATCGACGTTCACCGTCGCGCCGCGGCCGGACCCCACCCGCCCGTGAGCGGAGTCCCGCCGTCCGCCCTTGCGGAGGCCAGGGACCCGGCGCGGTCCCCCTTGGCCACGCGATGACGGACGGTCAGCAAGTCCCGGACGGTGGGCCGAGGACACGAACCTGGCTCGATACGGCCGTCCGGCGGTCCCGGCGGCGAGCCGGATCTCGCCGAGCGCGGGCCTCTCCTCGCGGGTCCCGCGGTGCGATCGCCACGCAGGTCGTCACTCGGTGGAGGGGGCATGGCCGAAGAGATCCGAGGTATGGATGAATCACGCACCGACTGGTGTTGAATCTCGGTGCGAGACAGCCGTAGAACGCGAGATGGGACGAATGACATGCCTCTTGAGGGCGAGTACGAACCCAGCCCGTCGCAGTGGGTACGCGACCAGGTCGAGCTGTACGAGGGCTCCGGCGGCACCAAGGGGACGACGCTGGCGGACACGGGGCTGCCCGTCATTCTGCTGACGACTGTGGGCGCCAAGAGCGGGAAGATCCGCAAGACGCCGCTGATGCGGGTGGAGCATGACGGGACGTACGCCGTCGTCGCCTCGCAGGGCGGCGCGCCCAAGCACCCGGTGTGGTACTTCAACATCCAGGCCGACCCGCACGTGGAGTTGCAGGACGGTCCCCAGAAGGGGGACTACACGGCCCGCGAGGTCACCGGCGACGAGAAGGCCCTGTGGTGGGAGCGGGCGGTCGCCGCGTATCCCCCGTACGCCGAGTACCAGACGAAGACGGACCGGCAGATCCCCGTGTTCGTCCTCGAACCGGCCGACGGCAGCTGAGTCCCGCGGGCTGACCGGGCCCGGCGAATTTTTCTCGTTCCCGGGCGCATGAAGCCGTATCCGTCGGGCACCCGACGTTCAGGCCCCGCCGCGCTCCCCCGTCGCGGCGGGGCTTTCCCGTGCCTCCCTCTCCACCGGCCGGTCGGTGATGTCCAGGAAGATCTCGCCGGCCTCGGACACCGCCCGGCCGAGGGACCGCTTGATCCGCACGGAGACCTCCTCGACCCGCTCGCTGTCCATGCCGGGGACGAGGTCGATCCGGGCGGCGACCATCGTCGAGTCGAGGCCCATCCGCATCGTGAACAGCGCTTCCACGCTGTCGATCTCGGGCTCGGCGGCCAGCAACTTCCTGATCTTGTCGCTCAGTTCGGGGTCGACGGCCTCGCCGATGAGCTGGTCGCGGGCGTCGCGGCCCAGACGGTAGGCGACGTAGCCGAGGAGCACGCCGATCGCGATCGACGCGGACGCCTCCCACACCACCTGGCCGGTGATCATGTGCAGCGCCATGCCGACGATGGCGAGGGTCACGCCGAGCACGGCGGTGCCGTCCTCGGCGATGACGGTCCGCAGCGCGGGGTCGCGCAGCGCCTCCATGCCGCCGCCCTGGGCGCGCACCTGGTGCAGGGCCCGCAGCAGGGAGACGCCCTCCACGACCAGGGCCACGCCGAGCACGACCAGGCCCACGATGTACCCCGTGGACGTCTCCTCGGCGCCGTTGCGCAGGGCCTCGACGCCCTGGAAGACGGAGAAGCAGGCGCCCATCACGAAGATTCCCACGGCCGCGAGCAGCGACCAGAAGAACCGCTCCTTGCCGTAGCCGAAGGGGTGCCGGTCGTCGGCGGGGCGGCGGCTGCGGCGCAGGGCCGCGAGGAGAAAGACCTCGTTGAGGCTGTCGGCCACGGAGTGCGCGGCCTCCGAGAGCAGCGCGGGTGATCCGGCGATCAGACCGCCGACGGCCTTGGCGGCAGCGATCACCAGGTTGGCGGCGAGCGCGACGAGGACGGTGATCCGGGTCTTGCGGTCCTCCGCACCGTCGGACCCCTGGTCCGCCGCGCCATCGGACTCCCGGTCCGCCGCGCTATCGGACTCCCGGTCCGCCACGTCGTCGGACTTGTGGTCCGCCACACGGTCGGATTCCCGGTCCGCCATTCCGTGGGATTCCCGGTCCGCCAATTCGTCGGTTTCGTGATCCTTTTTGCGGTCAGACTCATGGTCGGCAGGTGCGTCGCTCATCTTCGCCGACTGCCCCTGAAGGTGCTGCTCACACCCTCTACCGGACGCCCGGTTTCGGTGACACCGTCGGGGTGCCGGTCCGCTCGTCCGCAGAAGGAGATCCACGTGGCCAAGACCAAGAAGAAGAAGCTCCCCCTCCTCTACCAGCCCGTCGGTCTCGTCCTGGGCCTGGTGAGCGGCGCCCTCGCGGGGCGTGCCTTCCGGACCGCGTGGAAGGCGATACGGCACGAGGACAACGCCCCCGACCCGCTGGACCGGGACCGTGGCTGGGCCGAGATCCTGCTCGCCTCCGCGCTCCAGGGCGCCCTGTTCGCGGTGGCGCGCAGCGCGGCGGACCGCACCGGCGCGAAGGCGATCGAGCGCTCGACGGGGATCTGGCCGGCGAAGGACAAGAGCGGCCGGGAGTGAGCCGCCCGCCCGGGAGTGAGCCCGCTCAGCGCTGATCGGCGGCCGTGGACGGCACCGGGCGGAGGGTGAAGGTGTGACCGGCCGGGTCCGCGTAGACGCGCTCCTCGTGCGGGCCCGGCATGTCCTTGGTCTCCAGCGGGCGTCCGCCGAGGCCGACGATCCTGCGTTCGGCCTCGTCCAGGTCCTCCACCAGGAAGTCCAGGTGGACCTGCTGGTTGTTCTCGGAGCGCGGCCACAGCGGCGGGGTGGCGCTCAGGTCCCGGCGGAACGCCAGCCGGGTCCCGTCGGCGCCCTGTATCTCCACCTGGTCAAGACTGATGTCGGTCTGCTCGCCGTCCAGCAACTCCGTGTAGAACACGGCGAGTTTCTCCGGATCGACCGCGTCGAGCACCAAGAAGCTCGCATTCACCAGTGCCATTGTCTTCCTCCGAGGATGGGGGCGCGCAAGCGACGAGTCCGGTTGCGACGCACCCAACGGATATCCCGCTTGGGCCAGTTGATGCCGGGAACCGGAGTCGATCAGCCCGCGGGGGCCGTCGGCAGCCACTCCCCGTCGCGCATCAGGTCCCGTCCCTTCAGCTCGTTCGCCTCCCGCCAGGCCTGGATCCGCTGCGGCCGGACCCTGAAGTACAGGTAGGGCGTGGTGAGTTGGCGCGGATCGAAGCCGGTCTTCGCGGCGAAGATCTCGGCGTCCTCCTCGGGCAGATCGGCCGCCGTCAGCGTCACGACGGTGCCCTCGATGAGCACGACGTCCCGGGTGGGTCCGACGGCGAGCCGGGCGACGCCGGTCGAGACGAGGTTGCGGCCGGTGGGGCTCGCGGCCGGGGTCGCGAACAGCAGGGTCGTGCCGTCCCACACGAACGACAGCGGTACGAGATAGGGCGCTCCTCCGTCCTCGCCCGCGGTGGCGACCCAGGCGTCCTCGTCGTCCTCCAGCCGACGGAGCGTGTCCTGCTTGCGCTGCTTCGCGGTGCGTGCGGGCTGTGGTGTCATGGCCTCAGTCTGCCGCCCGGTCCCCCGCCGCCGCACGGATCTCGGCGAGGCGTGCCGCCGCCGCGTTGAGCAGCAGATCGAGGGCCGCCGGGTAGGAGCTGTGCCGCATGGTGGCCACGAGATGCCGGGATGTCGCCGCGATGTGCGGGTGCGTGTCGGCGGGCAGCCGCGCGTACGTCGCCTGCCATACGGCCGCCTCCGCCTCGCGGGCCGGTTTCGGCAGCGCCGTGTTCGCGGAGTCCAGGGCGCCGAAGGCCAGGGCCTGGTCGACGTAGGCGTGGTAGATCCGCACCGCCTCGGCGTCGGGGAACCCGGCTCCGCGCAGCACCCCGAGGATCGTCTCCACGGCCTGGATCTCGTACACCCGCCCGGTCACCCGGCAGGAGCTGAGCACCGCGGCACGGGGGTGCGCGAGCGCCCCCGCGTGCACACGCAGGCCCAGTTCCCGCAGGTCGGCGCGCCAGTCGCCGGTGGGCCGCCAGGTGCGCAGCGTCCGGCCGATCAGTTCGTCGGCGACGGCGAGCATCAGCTCGTCGGTGTGCCGGAAGTAGCGGTACAGGGAGCTGGGATCGGCGCCGAGGGCGCGACCGAGCCGTCGTACGGACAGTGCCTCGGTCCCATGCTCCTCGATGAGCCTGAGGGCGGTCTCGACGATCAGTTCCTCGGACAGGACGACGCCCTGCTTGGTGGGGCGCCTGCGCTGCCGGGCGGCGGCCGGGACGACTCGCTCGCTCATTCGGCACCTCCTCGATGGTCCGTCCGGGTGTCCGCACCTTACGACAACACCGTTGACCTGTTAAGTGCGCGGGCAGTTTCATGTGCGTTCACCGGGGCCGTCCGGGCCCCCCGGTGCGAGCGGAGAGCACGCCATGAACGACACGCCACCCCCGTCGGGGCCCGCACTGCGCAAGTCCCTCGGTCTGCTGGACGGCGTCGCCATCGCCGCGTCCAGCACGGCCGCGACCACCAGCATCGGCATCGGTCTGGGCGTGACCGCCGGGGTGGTCGGGCTGCATCTGCCGGCCATCATGCTGCTCGCGTTCCTGCCGATCCTGGGTATCGCGGGCGCCTACTCCCGGCTCAACCGCGTCGAGCCGAACGCGGGCAACGGCTATGTGTGGGTGGGCCGTTCACTCACCCCGTGGCTGGGCTTCCTGGTCGGCTGGGTGAACATCGTCGCCACGATCGCCTTCCTCGCCTACACCACGGCGGTCACCGGCTCGGCGATGATCCAGCTGGCCGGCGAGGCCGGAGTGCACCGGGTCGCCGGCCTCGCCCTCGACCCGGGCTCGACGGCCCAGACGACAGCCGTGGGCATCCTGGTGCTGATCGCCGTCACCCTCACCGCGGTCACCGGCGTCCGCACGGCCGCCCGCCTCCAGACCGGCCTGCTGATCTTCGAGTACGCCGTCCTCCTCGGCTTCTGCTGCTACGGCATCGTCACCGGCCCGCACGCCTTCAGCCTCAGCTGGTTCGACCCGTTCGCGATCCCCTCGGCGTCGGCGCTCGCGCAGGGTCTGCTGCTGTCGGTGTTCTGCTACTGGGGATTCGAGGCCGCGTTCACCGTGAACGAGGAGGTACGCGACCCCCGCGACGCGTCCCGGGCCGGCCTCATCACCCTGGTGACGATGCTGGGCCTGTTCCTGCTCGGCTCGATCGCCTTTCAACGCGTGCTGTCCGAGGACGAGTTGGCGGGCCACGGCGCCCAGGGCCTGGCCTACTTCGGCGACCGCCTCGCCTCCCAGCCACTGGCCGCGCTCCCCCTGGTCGCCCTGATGTTCTCGGCGGTCGCCTCCCTCCAGGCCGGTGTCATCCCCACCGCCCGAGGCATGTTCGCGATGAGCCGCGACCGCACCCTCGGCCCGGTCTGGGGCAAGGTCAGCGCCCGCTACGGCACTCCCGCCCTCGGCACGCTCCTGATCGGCGCGCTGGCCACGGCGGTCGCGGCCCTGGCTCTGGTGATCCCCCGCCTCGCCGACATGATCATGGCCACGGTGAACGCCGTGGGAATCGTCGTGGCCCTGTCCTACGCCCTCACCGCGCTGGCCGCCGCCGTCCGCTTCCGCTCGCTGCTGAAGGAGGACTGGCGGCAGGGCATACGCGCGGTCGTGCTGCCCGCGCTGAGCGCCCTCTCCCTCCTGGCGCTGGGCGGTTACCTCGGCTGGTCCTTCTACACCTCCACCGACCACCTCGAAGTCAGCGCGGACAACGGCTGGTTCCTGCTGCTCACTCCGCTGGCGATGATCGCGTCCGGCTTCCTGGCCGCCGCGTGGGCGAAGTGGGTGCGCCGATCCCCGTACTTCCACTCCGGCCGAGGCACCGACGCCGACGCACCGCAGCTCCTCGCCACCTCCCGCTGACCCCGCAAGGACACGAACCATGCACGCAGACCTCCTCTTCACCAACGGCCCCGTCCTCACCCCCGAGGGCCGCACCGCCACCGCAGTGGCCGTCACCGGCGATCGGATCACCGCCGTGGGCCATGCCGAGGTGCACGACCTCGCCGGGCCGGGCACCCAAGTCGTCGATCTGGCGGGGCGGTTGCTGCTGCCCGGGTTCCAGGACGCGCATGTGCACCCGGTGCCGGCGGGGCTGGAGCTGACCCAGTGCGATCTGACCCGGGCCAGGACGGCCGAGGACACGATCGCCGCCGTACGGGCCTACGCCGACGCGCATCCCGAGCGGGAGTGGATCACCGGGGGCGGGTGGTCGATGGAGGCGTTCGAAGGGGGCACGCCCACCAAGGAGTTGCTGGACTCGGTCGTACCGGACCGCCCGGTGTATCTGCCCAACCGGGACCATCACGGCGCGTGGGTCAACAGCCGGGCCCTGCAACTCGCGGGCATCACACGGGACATGCCCGACCCGGCGGACGGGCGCATCGAGCGGGACGCCTCGGGTGAACCGACCGGGACGCTCCAGGAAGGGGCGATGCAGCTGGTCGGACGTCTGACCCCACCGGCCACGCAGGCCGACCGGCTCGCCGCGCTGCTGCACGCCCAGCGGCATCTGCACGCGCTCGGCATCACGGCCTGGCAGGACGCGCTGGTCGGGGAGTTCCTGGGGATGGACGATCCCTCCGACGCGTATCTCGCCGCAGCCCGGGACGGTTCGCTCACCGCGCGGGTCGTCGGCGCGCTGTGGTGGGACCGGGAGCGCGGCGCCGAGCAGATCCCCGAACTGGTCGAGCGGCGGGCCCGGTTGAGCCATGGCCGGTTCAGCGCGAGCAGCGTGAAGCTGATGCTGGACGGGGTCGCGGAGACCGGTACGGCCGCCCTGCTCGACCCGTACCTCGACACGTGCGGCTGCGCCACGGCCAATCGGGGCACCAGCTTCATCGACCCGAAGCAACTCCCCGCCTACGTCACCGAGTTGGACGCACTCGGCTTCCAGTGCCACTTCCACGCGCTGGGCGACCGGGCCGTGCGGGACGCGCTGGACGCCGTGGAAGCGGCGCGGGCCGCGAACGGGCCGAGCGACACCCGACCGCATCTCGCGCATCTTCAGGTGGTGCACCCGGACGACGTGGCGCGCTTCGCGCGACTCGGCGCGGTGGCGAACATCCAGCCGCTGTGGGCCGCGCACGAACCGCAGATGGACGAGCTGACGATTCCGTTCCTCGGGCCCGAACGGGCCCTGTGGCAGTACCCGTTCGCGTCGCTGCTGCGCTCCGGGGCGAGGCTCGCGGCGGGCAGCGACTGGCCGGTGAGCAGCCCCGACCCGCTCCAGGGCATCCATGTCGCGGTCAACCGGGTCGAACCCGGGGGCAGGGGACCGGTGTTCCTGCCGGGCGAGCGACTCGACCTCGCGGCGGCGGTCACGGCGTACACGGCGGGTTCGGCATACGCGAACCACCTGGACGACACCGGGCGCGTCACGGTGGGCGCGCTGGCGGATCTGGTGGTCCTGGACCGCGACCCGTTCGCCGCTCCGCCGGAGGAGATCGGCGAGACGCGGGTAGCGCTTACCCATGTGGGCGGCAAGGAAGTGTACGCAGCTCAGAATGGCTGAGCAGTAACGGGGATCACGATCGGGACGCGGCGTAGATCATCTAGGCTCTGGGCAGCCTCGTACCGCTTTTTGGGCCAACTCACGCGCCAGGAAGCGTAGTTCGAGGGCGCGGGCGGTCGAACGGACCGCCCGCACGCAGGGGGGACTCAGTGTTCCGTCTCCCGAAAGGAAAGCGCATGCCCCAGGACGTCACCTTCGACCTCCCCTTCGACACCCCCGTCAGCGATCACCTGGAGTACGCCCGGGCCCGCCATCTGCGCTGGGTCTGGGACATGGGCCTGGTGCGCAGCCAGGCCGGCTTCGAGGAGTACCGGTCCTGGGATCTCCCGCAGGCCGCGGCCCGCACCTACCCGCACGCGTCGCCCGCCGACATGGTCGTCCTGATGAACTGGTTCTCCCTGGCGTTCCTCTTCGACGACCAGTTCGACGCGAGCCGGCCGGACCGCGCCGACCGCGTACTCGAGGTGGCGCGGGAGTTGATCGTCACGCCGTTGCGTCCGACGGGCAGCAGGCCCCGGGTGGTCTGTCCGATCACCGTGGCCTGGGCGCAGGTGTGGGACCACCTCTCCGAAGGCATGTCCCTGACCTGGCGGACCCGGTTCGCCGCGTCCTGGGGCCGGTTCCTGGTGGCGCACTGCGAGGAGGTCGACCTCGCGGCCCGGGGCATCGCGGGCACGCTGGACCTCGCGGAGTACACGGAGTTCCGGCGCCGCACGGTGGGCATCCACCACAGCATCGACGCCGGCGAACGCAGCCGGGGCTTCGAGGTCCCGGCCCAGGTGCAGGCCCACCCGCTGATGGAACGCATGCGTGACCTGGCCGCCGACACCATCGGGTTCATGAACGACATCCACTCCTTCGAGCGTGAACGGCGCCGGGGAGACGGCCACAACCTGATAGCCGTGCTCCACCGGGAGCGCGGCCTGTCCTGGGAGGCGGCGGCCGACGAGGCCTACCGCATGACGAACGCCCGCCTCACCGAGTACCTGGATTTGGAGGCCCAAGTCCCGCAGATGTGCGACGAGTTGAGCCTCACCGAGGACGAGCGCGCCCGGGTCCGCCAGGGCGTGGAGGCCATCCAGCACTGGATCAACGGCAACTACGAGTGGGCACTGGTCTCGGGCAGGTACACGGCGGGGAAAGAGGGCCCGGCGGCAACGGCGGAACTGGCGGGAAGGGGCTCGGTGGACGACTTGCTGGCCGTCTGATCCGAGGGCGCGCTGCCCGGCCAGGCGCCGGGCAGCCGCTTTCCCCGGGTGCGGTGAACCACCGACTCACCCCGCGAACTCGACCGGCAGGCAGTCCAGTCGGGACTCCCAGGTGGATGCCGTGGAGGTCAGCTCCTCGACCGCCACCGCCAACCGCAGCCCCGGCAGCCGATGCAGCAGCACATCCACCCCGGCCTCGAGAATCGCCTGCCCGATGCTCTGCCCGGGGCATTCGTGCGGCCCCGAACTGAACGCGAGATGCGACTGGTTGCCCTGCACCGACACCCCCGCGTCGGGCCGGATCTCCGGATCGGCATTCCCCGCGGTGAGTCCGAGGACGAGCAGGTCGCCCTCCTCGATCCGATGCCCCCCGAGGTCGAGATCCGCCGTGGCGAACCGCCCCGGAAGAACGGCCAACGGCGGTGTGTCCCACATGACTTCCTCCACCACGGCCGAGACGGTCAACTGCCCACTGACCAGGCCGGAAAGCCGTGAGGTGTCGGTGAGAACGCGCTCCAACACCCGGGCCAACAGATTGCTCGTGGTGGTGTGCGCGGCGATCAGCACCAGCCGCAGATGCATCACGACCTCCTCCGCGTCGAGCCCCGCGGGATGCTGGAGCAGCGCGGTGGTGAAGTCGGAACCCGGCTCCGCCCGCTTGCGCTCGGCGAGTTCACCGAGGATCTCGATGATGCGGTCGTTGTGCCGCAGGGCGTCCTCCCCACCCCTGAGAACCTGCGCGCTGGACTCGACGAGCCGATTCCCGTCCCCCGCGGGAAGTCCCAGAATCCGGGTCAGCACCAGCATCGGCAGATACTCGGCGTAGTCCGCGACCAGGTCGGCACGACCGGCGTCCACGAACGCGTCGATCTGCTTGTTGGCGAAGTAGGCCGCGTGCCGCCGCACCCCGCGTCCGGACGCCGCCAGTAATCCGTCGGTCACCGCACCGCGCAGCCGACGGTGCGGTTCCCCGTCCTGGGAGACGCAGTCGGGACGCCATCCGACCATGGGCATGATCGGCGAGGTGTCCGCGACCCGCCCCTCCCGCCAGTCCCGCCAGATCCGCGCGTCCCGGGTGAACTGCCGGGGCGTGTCCAGCACCCGCCGGTTGTCGCGGTACCCGAGGACCAGCCAGGCCGGGACGTCGCCTTCGAGCAACACCGGTGCCACGGAGCCGTGTTCCTCGCGCAGCCGCTCGTAGATCGCGCGCGGATCGGTCGCCGCGTCGGGCCCGTAGAGCCGGGTGAGCCCATCGCCCGTGCCGTGCGCGACGGGGCAGCCACGCGGGGCATCCGGGCCGTTCCCGGTCTGCTCGGTCATCGGGACTCCCCTGCGCCGACGGCCGAGCGGTCCCTCAGGTGCCGGATCAGCGCGACGAGTACGTCACGGCTGGAGGAACGGACACGGGCGTCGAAGGCCACGACCGGGATGCCCGGGGAGATGTCGAGGGCGTCCCGGATCTCGTCGACCGGGAACTCCGGGGAGTCGGGGAAGATGTTCAGCGCGATGACGAACGGCACGTCCTGCCGCTCCATCTCCTCGATCGCCCGGAAACTGGACGCGAGCCGGCGGGTGTCGACGAGGACGACCGCGCCGAGCGCGCCCTTGAACAGGCCGTTCCACAGGAACCAGAACCGCTCCTGGCCCGGCGTGCCGAACAGGTAGAGGACGAGTTCGTCGTTGATGCCGATCTTGCCGAAGTCGAGGCTGACGGTGGTCTCCGTCTTGTCGGCCACCCCGATGAGACGGTCGTCGCCCGCGCTCGCCTCGGTGAGGGTCTCCTCGGTGGTGAGCGGCTTGATGTCACTGACCGAGCGGACCATCGTGGTCTTCCCGGTGCCGAACCCGCCGGCGATCATCACCTTCACCGAGCGGGTGCCGCCACCGGCCGGGAAGCCGGGCCGGTCAAAGCCTTTGAAGTCCACTGAGTACCTCCTCAAGGAGCGCGAGGTCGGGCCCGCGGCCGGCGTTCCGCGCCGGGATGGGGTGGCGGGCCTCGACGCGGTCTGCCTCCAGCAGGTCCGCCAGCAGCACCGCGAGAATGTTGAAGGGCAGTCCGAGGTGGGCACCGAGTTCGGCCACCGACAGCGGTTGGCGGCAGCGCCGGAGGATCTCCTCGTGCTCGTGCTGCATGCCCGGGACGGGCGCCGAGCGGGAGACGATGAGGGTCGCCACGTCAAGGCTCGACGCCGAGCCGACCGGTCCGCTGCGTCCCCCGGTGAGGACGTAGTAACGCTCCAGACCGGACGGATCGGTCGGCCGGCGGGGAGCGCTCATCCAGAGTGCTCCTCCAGGCGCGCGCTGGTGCCGAGGAGTTCACCCATCCTGCGGGCCAGGTCCCGCATCTGGTGTCCGAGGAGGCCCTGGTCGAGCCCCTCGCGCGCCAGTACGCCGAGATACGTCTCCACACCGGCGCGGACGACGAAGAGGTGGCCGCCGTCGACCTCGATCATCGCCAGCCGCAACTGCCCCGCGTACTTGGGGAATTGCTCGGCGACCGGCTGGGCCAGCGCTTGCAGTCCGGCCACCACGGCCGCGAAGCGGTCGACGTCGTCGGGGTCCTCCGCGCCGAACGAGGTGATCGCCTTGCCGTCGCTGGAGGCCACGAGGGCGAAGCGGATCTCCGGGATGCTCTCCACCAGATCGCGGAGTGCCCAGCTCACGTCGGTTCCCTGTTGCGTCATGTGGACTCGTCGCTCTCTTCCGTGCTGTGCTCGGTGAACTCGCGGCCCGCGGACGCCGGTTCCTCCCCCGGCGTCTCCCGGCCGGCCGTGGCGAAGGCCGCCAGACCGGCGAAGGAGGCGTCCGGCGGCACGGCGGAGACGTCCGACTCCGCGCTCCTCGCGGCCTGTTGGGCTCGCGCCGGCTCTCCGCGCCTGCTGCGGCGCCTGGGCAGCCCGCCGGGGGTGGTGTCCGCCGCCTCGACCCCGGCCGGGGCCCCGTCGTCCGCGGCACGGGTCATCGCGGCGGCCCGCAACGAGGGGGCTCCGGCCGGGGCGGACGCGGGCAACTGGCTGAAGAACTTGTGCGGTACGACGACGACCACCGAGGTGCCGAGCCAGGGCGAGTCCGCGAAGGTGACGCGGATGCCGTAGCGGCGGGCGAGGGTGCCGACGACGCGCAGGCCGATGCTGGCGTCCTCCGAGACACCGCCGAGTCCGGGTCCCGCGCCGGTGCCCGCGAGGGCCTGCTCCGCCTCACGCTTGGCCTCCTCGCTGAGGCCCTTGCCGGAGTCCTGGATCTCGATGCCGACGCCGTTCGGGACCTCCTTGCCGGAGACGATGACCGGTTCGGTGGGCGGCGAGTAGCGGGCCGCGTTGTCCAGGAGGTGGGCGAAGATCAGCGTGAGGTGGTCCACCAGGCCGCCGTCGACGCCGAGTTCGGGCAGATGGCGTACGTCGACGCGGTGGAAGTCCTTGATGCGGCCGATGCCGCCGCGCACCACGCTGAGCAGTCGCTGCGGTTCCTGCCACTGCCGGCCGGGCCGGTCCGAGCCGCCGAGCACCCCGATGCTGGCGGCGAGACAGTCGGCGGGGCCGATCTCCTGGTCCAGCTCCATCAGACCGCCGGCGACGGCGGGTAACCGCCCGTGCTCGCCCTGGAGTTCGTGCAATCGGCCGCGCAGCTTGCTGGTCAGTACGTGGATGCGGTTGCCGATGCTGATGACGGCCTGCTCGGCGGAGGTGGAGCGGTTGAACTCCTCCTCGACGCCGATGAGCGAGGTCCGCAGCACCTTGCGCAGTTCGGCCTGGAGCTCGGCGCTGACCTTCGCGCACTGGTTCGCGGCCGGCAGCAGATCGTCGATGGCGTCGCCGGCACGTAACTGCTCCAGCGCCTGCGGGAGTTGCTCGTCGGCGAGCCGGGCCACGGCGGCGAGCTGGTGGGCCAGCTGCTCCTGCCACACCTCGGCCTGATCGGCGAGCTGCGCCTCGTAGGACGCGGCCTGGTCGGTCAGCCTCTCCTCGAACGCCCGTGCCTGGTCTGCGAGTTGGGCCTCGTACGCGCCGGTCAGGTCGGCGAGCCGCACCTCGTACACGTCGGAGTGCTCGGTCAGCTGCGCCTCCAGCGCGTCGCGCTCGGCGCTGAACTTGCGCTCCAGGAGCGTCACATGCTGCTGCCACTGCCGGGAGTGCTCGGCCTGCGCGGTGCGGAAATCGCTTTCGGATCGGCGCAGCCGGGCCTGGCTCCGGACGAGCAGCCGTACGCACACGGCACTGGCCGCGGTCGCCGCCGCTCCGGCCGCCGCCGCGGTGATGCGCTCCGAGCTCATGAACGTGGCGGCGACCGTCCCACCCCCCAAGGCCAGCGGCATCAGCCACCAGCCGTACCAGGCGACAGGGGCCCGCGCCGCCGGTGGCGGAGTGGCGAGTTCCATCTGCATCCTTCGAAGCGACACGAACGTACGGGGGTGCGAGGACAGACCGCACTCAGGAGGACGCACCACGAGCCGACCGGTCACGGTCACGCCAACTCGCTGCGCCGCACGGGAGCTTATCGGGTTTGAACCGTAAAAGATCAACCTCACGGCTGTGCGGAAGTGAGGATTCCGTCACGCTCCGAGAAGGTCCGAAGATGGACAGGTGTCCAGCTATAGTGGACACCTGTCCACGACAACGAGGAGTCGATCGATCATGGAAACGCTCGCGAACGTGCTGGTCGGACTGGTGGCCGCGCTGCACGTCTACATCCTGGTGCTGGAGATGTTCCTGTGGACGAAGAAGCCCGGCCGCGGACTGCACGGCTTCGACCCCGACATGGCGAGAGCCACCGCCCCGCTGGCGGCGAACCAGGGCCTGTACAACGGATTCCTCGCCGCGGGTCTCGTCTGGGGCCTGATCGCCGCCGACCCGACGGGCTTCCGCGCCCAGGTGTTCTTCCTCGGCTGCGTCGTCGTCGCGGGCCTCTACGGCGCGGCGACGGCGAACCGGCGCATCCTCTTCGCCCAGGCACTGCCCGGCGCGGTCGCCCTGGCCGCCGTCCTGATCGCCCGGTGAGCCGCGCCGAGCCCGAGGACCGGCGGGCCGCCCGCACCCGGGCACGGCTGCGCCAGGCCCTCCTCGACGAGTGCGCGGAACGCCCCCTGGCAGAGGTCGGCGTCGCCGCCCTGGTGCGCCGGGCGGGGGTCGGCCGGGCCACGTTCTACGTCCACTACGACGGCCTGGAAGCGCTTGCGGTCGATGCCTGCGCGGATGTCGTACGGGAGGCGGTGGAGGCGTTGCACGCGTGGCGCGGCCGGCCCGATCCGGTGCACGCGCCGCCCGCGCTGCCGGAGTTCTTCGCCGGGCTCCTGCCCCACGCGGCCCTGTACCGCGCCCTGTTGAGCCCCGGCGGCGGAGGCCCGCTCGGCCGGGTGCTGCACAGGGACCTGCGCGCCTACAGCCTGCGCGAGCGGGAACTCGCGGGCGCGGCGGACGCCCCGCTGGTCGCCTCGGCCGTCGCCGGCACGTTCGGCGGGGTCCTCGCCGACTGGCTGCACGGGCTGTTGGAGGGCACGCCGGAGGAAATCGCCGACCAGGTATGGCAGTTGCTGGTCACGCTGCACCGGAGCCGGTGACGGAGACCCGTGGGTCAGCGGGCTTCCTGGAACGTGCGGCGGTACGCCTGCGGGGACACTCCGATCGCCGCGTGCAGGTGCTGCCGCAGGGAGGCGCCCGTCGCGAAGCCGACGCGGCCCGCGATCTGGTCGACGGACAGGTCGCTCGCCTCCAGGAGGTCGCGGGCGCGGGCGACCCGCTGCTGGATGAGCCAGCGGCCGGGGCTGAGGCCCACCTCGTCGTTGAACCGGCGGGCGAAGGTGCGCAGGCTCATCCCGGCGTGCCGGGCCAGGTCGGACAGGGCGAGCGGTTCGTCGAGGCGGGTGAGGGCCCAGTCGCGGGTGGCGGCCGTGCTGGTGACCCCGGCGTCGGGCACCGGCTGTTGGATGTACTGGGCCTGGCCGCCGTCGCGGAACGGCGGGACGACACAGCTGCGGGCGACCGCGTTGGCGAGTTCGCTGCCGTGGTCCGTGCGGACGATGTGCAGGCAGATGTCGACGCCGGAGGCCGCGCCCGCCGAGGTGAGGATGCGGCCGTCCTGCACGAACAGCACGTCCGGGTCGAGGTCGACCTGCGGGTACATCTTCCGGAAGTGGTCGACGACCTGCCAGTGGGTGGTCGCCCGGCGGCCGTCGAGGAGACCGGCGGCGGCGAGCACGAACGCGGCCGTGCAGATCGAGACGATCCGCGCGTCCGGGCGGATCCGGGCCAGGGCGGCGGCGACGTCGGCGGGCAGCCCGGCCGGGATGTCCGGGGTGGCCATCGAGGCGACCACGACCGTGTCGGCCGTCTCCAGGATCTCCGGTCCGTGCTCCACCGCGACCGAGAAATCGGCGTTGGTGCGCACCGGACGGCCGTCGACCGTGCAGGTCAGCACCTCGTACCGGCCGCCGGCCGCGCCGAAGATACGGCTGGGGATGCCCAGCTCGAAGGGGTAGACGCCGTCGAGCGCCAGGACCACGATCCGTTCCACACGCTGCATGGCACGATCGTATCGAATGTTGGCCATCGTGCCATTTCCTCGTCGTGCGGGACCCGGCAGGCTGACTGACCATGAGCACTGTGAACACCATGCGCGTCATCACTCAGAACGTCCTTGGCGGTCCCGAGGTCCTGGAGGAAGTACAGGTCGAGCGGCCCGAGCCGCGCGTCAACGAGATCCTGATCCGGGTCCGCGCCGCCGGAGTCAACCCCACCGACTGGAAGCACCGGGCCAACGGCGGCTTCCTCGGCGAGCCCCCCTTCGTCCTCGGCTGGGACGTCTCCGGCGTCGTCGAGGCCGTCGGTATCGGGGTGGCCCGGTTCCAGCCCGGCGACGAGGTCTTCGGCATGCTGTCGTACCCGTGGGGCCACGGCTCCCACGCCGAGTACGTCGCCGCCCCGGCCCGCGCCTTCGTCCACAAGCCGGCCGGAATCGACCACGTCCAGGCGGGCGCGCTGCCCCTGGTCTCGCTGACCGCCTGGCAGGCACTCGTCGAGAACGCCGGACTCCAGCCTGGGCAGCGGGTGCTGATCCACGCGGCGGCCGGCGGGGTCGGGCATGTGGCCGTGCAGATCGCGAAGGCGCGCGGCGCCTACGTGATCGGCACGGCGAGCGCGGGCAAGCACGACTTCCTGCGCGAACTCGGCGTCGACGAGGCGATCGACTACCGGGAGACCGACTTCGCCGAGGCCGTGAAGGACGTCGATGTCGTCCTGGACACCCTCGGCGGCGAGACCGCGGTCAAGTCGCTGGGCGTGCTGCGGCCGGGCGGGGTCGTCGTGTCGATCATCCCGGTCGGCTCGGCGGAGTTCCCCGACGAGGCCGAGCGGCTCGGTGTGCGGGCGGTCAGGATGCTCGTCGACGCCGACCGCGGCGACATGGAGTCGATCGTGGAACTCGTCGAGGCGGGCAAGCTGCGCGCGACGGTCGCCCGGACGTTCCCGCTGGCCGATGCCGCCGAGGCACACGCGCTCGGCGAAACCGGCCGCACCGCGGGCAAGCTGGTGCTGACGGTCGACTGAGCCCGAGGGGCGACGCGGGCCGGGAGGTCAGAAGGTCAGCACCGGCTTGATCGCCTTGCCCGCGCCCATGTCCCGCACCGCCTGGTCGATGTCCGCGAACGGATAGGGGGTGATCAGGCGGTGCAGCGGCAGCCGTCCCGCCTTGACCAGTCCCACCAGCGCGGGGATGAAGCTCTGCGTCTCGCCGTCGCCGAGGGTCAGGCCGACGATCCGCTTCCCGGGGAGCAACCCGTTGACGTCCAGGGCGACTTCGCTGCCGAACGGCGGCGCCCCTACGACGACCAGCGTGCCCCGGGCCGCGAGTGCGTCGGCGCCCTGGCGGAGGACGCCGACGTTGCCGGTCGTCTCGACGATGCCGTCGGCTCCCCCGTTCCCCGTGAGCCGGTGCAGCACCTCCGGAAGGCTCTCCTCGGTGGGGTTGACCGTGTGGGTGGCGCCCAACTCCCGTGCCAGTTCCAGCCGTTCGGCGATCCGGTCGACGGCGATGATCGTGGTGGCCGGGGTGAGCGCGGCGGCCATCACCGCCGAGAGGCCGACGGCTCCGGCGCCGAGCACCACGATCGCGTCGCCGAGCCGGGGCTTGAGGACGTTCCAGACGGCGCCGACTCCGGTCTGAACTCCGCACCCCAGCGGGGCGATCGACTCCAGCGGCACGTCCGGGTCGACCTTCACCAGGCTGCGTTCGTCGACCAACGCCCTCTCCGCGAAGGAGGATTGGCCGAAGAAGTGGCCGCCGAGCGGCTCGCCGTCGCGGCTGAGGGTGCTGCTGCCGTCGGCTCGACGACCGCCGATGAGGTTCAGCGGGAGCCAGGTCGCGCAGTACGCGGGGTGCCCGCCCCGGCAGTTGCGGCAGTCTCCGCACGAGGTGAAGGACAGGACGACGTGGTCGCCGGGCGCGACCCCGGTGACGGCCGCACCGACCTCCTCGACGACCCCGGCGCCCTCGTGACCGAGAACTCCCGGCAGCGGAAAGGGCAGTCCGCCGCTCGCCACCCCGAGGTCCGTGTGGCACAGGCCTGTTGCGACGATCCGGACGAGTGCCTCGTGCGGTCCCGGCTCGGCCAGTTCGACGGCGGCGAGGGTGAAGGGCGCACCGCCCGACTCGACGACGGCCGCGCGCGTTGTGGTGGACATCGTACGAACTCCTATGTGTGCGGGGCGAGTTGAGGCGACCCACTGAACCGGGGCCGGTCGAGCCGATGGGCGCGGTCAGTCGAGGGAGACGACGACGGACTTGGTGCGGGTGTACGCGGCGAGGCCCTCGGGGCCGTACTCGCGGCCGAAGCCGGAGGCCTTGACGCCGCCGAAGGGGACGTTGGGGTCGAGCATCGCCCAGTCGTTGATCCAGACGATGCCCGCCTGGAGCCGGTCGGCGATGCGGTGGGCGCGGGCGAGGTTGCCGGTCTGGATGCCCGAAGCCAGGCCGTAGGGCGTGGAGTTGGCGAGGTGGACGGCCTCGTCCTCGGTGTCGAAGGGCTGGACGGTGAGGACCGGGCCGAAGATCTCCTCCTGGATCACCCGGGAGTCGTCGGCGAGATCGGCGATGACGGTGGGCTTGTAGTAGTAGCCGCCGTCGAGGTCGAGCCGTTCGCCGCCGCAGACGATGCGGGCACCCTCCTTGCGAGCGAGGTCGACGTACTCCTCGACCTTCCGCAGGTGCCGCTCCCCCGCCATCGGCCCGACGACGGTCTCGGGCAGCCGGGGGTCGCCGACCGGGACGCCGGGGACGGCGTCGGCGAGGATGCCGAGGAGGGTGCTGTAGACGGGGCGCGCGACCAGCAGGCGGGGGCCGCCCATGCAGAACTGGCCGGTGTTGAAGACGAATCCCTTGATGACCGCGCCGACCGCCTTCTCCAGGTCGGCGTCCTCGAAGACGAGGTGGGCCGCGTTGCCGCCGAGTTCCATGGTGACGGGCTTGAGGTTCTCCCCGGCGACGCTCGCGGCGTGCCGGCCGACGGCGGTGGAGCCGGTGAAGGCGATCTTGTCGATGCCGGTGTGCCGCAGCAGGGCTTCGCCGGCGACCGGGCCCGCGCCGGTGACGACGTTGACGACCCCGTCCGGGACTCCGGCCCGCTGGAGCAGTCCGGCCATGTACAGGGCGCTGAGCGGGGTCTCGTCGGCGGGCTTGTGGACCACGGTGTTGCCGGCCGCGAGGGCGGGGGCGAGTTTCGAACCGGCCAGAATCAGCGGGAAGTTGAAGGGTGTGATCGCGGCCACGACGCCGAGCGGCTCGCGCTTGGTGTAGGCGAGCGCGTTGAGGGGGGTGTCCCGGGTCGAGCCGTCCAGGGAGAAGGCGAGGGCGGCGTAGTGCTCGTAGTCGTTGGCCGCGTTCGTGACGTCGACGGCGTGGCACAGGGTGATGGGTTTGCCCACGTCGAGGCTCTCCAGCTCGGCCAGTTCACCGGCGTTCTCGCGGATCAGCTCGGCGACGCGGTGCAGGATGCGGCCGCGTTCACGGCCGCTGAGCCCGGACCAGTGTCCGCTGTCGAAGGCCTCGCGGGCGGCGCGGACGGCCGCGTCCACGTCGGCGGGGCCGGCCTCGGCGACCGTGGTGACGACCCGGCCCCGGGACGGGTCGACGACCTCGGTGCGCGCTCCGTCGGCGGCCTCGCGCCACCGCCCTCCGATGAACAGACGGCCGGGTTCGGTCTCGAAGGCGGTCATCGCCACTCCTCAGCATCGTTGCCAGGACTATCGTCGCCAAGATTTCAACAAACAGGATTCCTGTTGGTTTCTCGTCTGTTCCGCAGTGTCATTACGGACAGGTTTCCTGTCAATGCTCTAGGGTGAATCCATGGCTGAACCCCAGGCTGGATCTCTCATCGGCGTCCACACGACGAAGGCTGCCCCCTCCCTGCTGTACATGGTCAAGCAGGTGGAGCTGGTCGTCCGCTCCCGTCTCGACGAACTGGTCAGGCCGCACGGGATCACCGCACTCCAGTACACCGCGCTCACGGTGCTGGAGCGACACGACGGCCTGTCCGCGGCGCAGCTGGCACGGGACTCCTTCGTCACCGCGCAGTCCATCGCCGATCTGGTGCGCTCCCTGGAGGGGCGCGGGCTGATCCGCCGGGAGCGCAATCCGCGCAACCGCCGCGAGCTGCTGATCCTGCTCACCGAGGAGGGGCGCGCGCTGCTGACGGCTTGCGCCGGGCCGGTGCGGGAGCTGGAGGAACGGATGGTCGCGCAGCTCACGGCGCATCAGAGCGAGCAGTTCCGGCAGGCTCTGACCAAGGCGTGGCAGGCCCTGTCGTAAGCCCGGGCGTGCGCCGGTCCGTGACTGCCGCGCACATCACAGAAAGCTCTGGCTAGATTCGAAGACATATGTCAATCGAACATGCTCAAATTCACTCCATCGAGGGTAACTTGCAGGGCGGGGAGCGCTTCTACGCTCAACCCCGCTTCACCGAGGGCCGGTTGGAGGCGATGTGGTCGTGCAGCAGGAACCCGCGCCGCTGACCAGGCATCTGCGGATCCACGCGGATCGCGGGTTCACGGTCCTGGAGTTCCGCGGGGAGATCGACATCGCCGCGGCGACGGAGATCCTGCCGTATCTGGACCGGGTGACGGCGCGGCCCCGTGCGCGGATCGTGATCGACCTGCGGCAGGTCGAGTTCTTCGACTGCTCGGGGCTGCGCCTGCTGTACCGGGCGCGGCACAGGGTGCTGGAGCGCGACGGCACGCTGCATCTGGTCTGCGCGCACCCGCTGACGCTGCGCATCCTGCGGGTCACCGGGCTCAACCGGCTGCTGCCGCCGCAGCCCACGCTGGACGCGGCCCTGGAACAGCCGGAGACCACGTCCGGCACGTCATGAGCCGTACGGGGAAAGCTACTTGAGGATCTTCGTGACCTGCCCGGCGCCCACGGTCCGGCCGCCCTCGCGGATCGCGAACTTCAGCCCCTCCTCCATGGCGATGGGTTGGATCAGTTCGACGTGCATGGTGGTGTTGTCGCCCGGCATGACCATCTCGGTGCCCTTCGGCAGGGTCACCACGCCGGTCACGTCGGTGGTGCGGAAGTAGAACTGCGGGCGGTAGTTGTGGAAGAAGGGCGTGTGCCGGCCGCCCTCGTCCTTGGACAGGATGTAGGCGCGGGCCTCGAACTCCGTGTGCGGGGTGACCGATCCGGGCCTGATGACGACCTGGCCGCGCTCCACGTCCTCGCGCTTGACCCCGCGCAGCAGCAGTCCGACGTTCTCGCCGGCCCGGCCCTCGTCGAGGAGTTTGCGGAACATCTCGATGCCGGTGACGGTCGTCCTGGTCTTCTGCGGGTGGATGCCGATGATCTCCACCTCGTTGTTGACCTTCAGGATTCCGCGCTCGATCCTGCCGGTGACGACCGTGCCGCGGCCGGTGATGGTGAAGACGTCCTCGATCGGCAGGAGGAACGGCCGGTCCACGTCCCGTACCGGCTGGGGCACGAACTCGTCGACGGCGGCGAGGAGTTCGAGCACCGACGCGGTCCACTCCGGGTCGCCTTCGAGGGCCTTCAGCGCGGACACCTTGACGACCGGGAGCTCGTCGCCGGGGAACTCGTACTCGGTGAGCAGTCCCCGCACCTCCAGCTCGACGAGTTCCAGGATCTCCTCGTCGTCGACCATGTCCGTCTTGTTGAGGGCGACGACGATGTACGGCACGCCGACCTGCCGGGCCAGCAGGACGTGTTCCTTGGTCTGCGGCATGGGTCCGTCGGTGGCCGCGACGACGAGGATCGCGCCGTCCATCTGGGCCGCGCCGGTGATCATGTTCTTGATGTAGTCGGCGTGCCCGGGGCAGTCGACGTGCGCGTAGTGCCGGTGCTCGGTCTGGTACTCGACGTGGGCGATCGAGATGGTGATGCCGCGCTGCCGTTCCTCGGGCGCCTTGTCGATCTGGTCGAACGGCGTGAACGGGTTGAGGTCGGGATACCGGTCGTGCAGCACCTTCGTGATGGCCGCCGTGAGGGTGGTCTTGCCGTGGTCGATGTGACCGATGGTGCCGACGTTCACATGGGGTTTCGTCCGCTCGAACTTCGCCTTCGCCACGGCGAGTCCTCCTGATCGCCTCGGTGCTGCCGAGCGTTGCTCCGTCCCCTCATGTCTATTCGTTCGGCGGCGCGTCGAACAGGGCGCTGACGGACTCGCCGTTGTGAATGCGCCGTACGGCCTCGGCGAGCGCCGGGGCGATGGACAGGATGCGCAGCTTCTCGGTGCGCTCCTCCTCGGGCACCGGCACCGTGTTGGTGCAGACGATCTCCAGTACGTCGGGCTGCTCCCCGATCCGCTTGAGCGCGCCCGCCGCGAACAGGCCGTGGGTGCAGGCCACCCGGATCGAGCGCGGCCCCAACTCCCGCAACCGCTCCAGGAGTTCGAGCACGGTGCTGCCCTTGGCGATCTCGTCGTCGAGCACGATGACGTCCCGGTCGGCGATGTCACCGATGACGGAGCTGATGACGACCCGGTCGTCCGCGTACCGCTGCTTGGCGCCGGCGGCCACCTGGGCGCCGATCAGCCGGGCGAACGCGGCGGCCTCCTTGGCGTTGCCGAGGTCCGGGGAGACGACGGTGGTGCGGGAGAGGTCGTACTGCCGGAAGTGCGCGGCCAGTTCACGCAGGGCGTGCAGATGGTCGACCGGCACCGAGAAGAAGCCGTGCACCTGCGGCGAGTGCAGGGTCATCGCCAGGACGCGGCTCGCGCCCGCCGCGACCATCAGGTCGGCGACCAGTCGGCCGCCGAGCGAGATGCGTGGGGCGTCCTTCTTGTCGGAGCGGGCGTACGAGTAGTGCGGCATGACGACGGTGATCCGCCCGGCGGAGGCCCCGCGCGCCGCGTCGCACATCAGCAGCAGCTCGACGAGGTTCTCCTGCACCGGTTTGACCAGCGGCTGGATCAGGAAGACGTCCCGTTCCCGGCAGTTGGCCTGGAGCTGTACCTCCAGGCAGTCGTTGGCGAACCGGCTGACCCGGGTCGGGCTGAGCGGAACACCGAGATGCGCGCAGACCTCCTTCGCCAACTCGGGGTGGGCACTCCCGCTGAACACGGCGATGTCTCGCACGATCTGCTCCTCGCATGATCATTCCCGGCCGTGCCTCATGCTACTGACCCGGAAAACCGGTTGCGGACGCCCCGACGGTGGGCGTCATGATGGCCGCGTCCGTGCCCTCTCCCGTCAGGAACCCTCAGATGCGCCGACTCCTCGGAATCCACCGGCTCCCCCACTGGACGACGGTTCTCGAGGACTCGACCACGTATGCGCACCCTGAACATCGGAATTCTGGCCCACGTCGACGCGGGTAAGACCAGCCTCACCGAGCGGCTGCTGTTCGACCACGGCGCGATCGACCGGCTCGGCAGCGTCGACGCCGGTGACACCCGTACGGACGACGGCGCGATCGAGCGGCAGCGCGGGATCACCATCCGCTCGGCCGTCGCCGCGTTCACGTCCGGCGACACCCAGGTCAACCTGATCGACACCCCGGGCCACTCGGACTTCATCGCGGAGGTCGAGCGCGCCCTCGAGGTGCTCGACGGCGCCGTCCTGCTGCTCTCCGCCGTGGAGGGCGTCCAGGCGCAGACGCGGGTCCTGATGCGGACCCTGCGACGGCTCCGGCTGCCCACGCTCGTCTTCGTCAACAAGATCGACCGGGCGGGCGCCCGCGGCGGAGACCTGGTCGCGGAGATCCGGCGCCGGCTGACCCCGCACGTCGTACCCCTCACGGACGTGACGGCCCCCGGCACGCCCGGGGCGTGTGTGCGGCTCCGCCCGCCCGGCGACCCGGAGCTGGCCGAGGCGCTCGCCGACGTCGACCCGGACATCCTCGCGGCCGTCGTCGACGGCCCGGCCCCCACCCCGGACGACCTGCTCAAGTCCCTCCTCAGCCGCACCGCCGACGGCTCGGTCCACCCCCTCCTGCACGGCTCGGCCCTCGGCGGCCAGGGTGTCCCCGCCCTCGTCGACCACCTGATCCGCCTGATCCCGCCCTCACCCACCGGCCCGGGCACCCCGAGGGGCACGGTCTTCGCGGTCCGCCCCGGCCCCGGCCGCGAACGGACGGCCTATCTGCGGCTCTACGACGGAGAGGTGGCCCCGCAGCAGCGGCTCACCTTCCGCCGCCACGGCGCGGACGGGCGGACGGTCGAGGTCTCCGGACGGATCACGCGCCTCCAGGTGATCGGCCGGGCCGGACCGCTCACCGCCGGGAACATCGGGGCGCTGACCGGCCCGAAGGACATCCGGGTCGGCGACCGGCTCGGTGAACTCACCGAGCGGGCACCGCAGTTCGCGCCGCCGACGCTGGAGACCGTCGTACGGGCGAGGCGACCGGAACAGGCGGCGGCGCTGCGGTCCGCGCTGCTCGCGCTGGCCGACCAGGACCCGTTGCTGCACGCACGGCCCGCCGCGTCCGGGGCGACCGTGCTGCTGCTGTACGGGGAGGTCCAGAAGGAGGTCGTCGCGGCGACGCTGGTCCAGGACTTCGGCATCGAGGCCGACTTCGAGCCGAGCCGGGTGCGGTTCCTCGAACGCCCGGCCGGGACCGGCGAGGCCTGGGAGGAGTTCCCGTGGCACGACCACACCCACTACTGGGCGACGATCGGGCTGCGCGTCGAACCGGGCGAGCGCGGCTCCGGCGGGGTCTTCGCCTACGAGACCGAACTCGGCGCGCTCCCAAGGGCGTTGCACCAGGCGATCGAGGACACCGTCCACGCGACCCTGCTCAGCGGTCTCCACGGCGCACCCGTGACGGACTACCGGGTCACCTTCACCCGCTCCGGGTACGCGGCCCCGCTCAGCACGGCCGCCGACTTCCGCGGTCTCACCCCGATCGTGCTGCGCCGGGCGCTCGGGCTGGCGCGGACACGGCTGTACGAGCCCTACGTCATGTTCGAGACGGAGGTCCCGCTGGACGCGCTCGCGCCGGTGACCGCGCGGCTCGCGTCCTGCCGTGCCGAGTTCGCGGGGACGACGGGAGGTGTCGGCTCCTGGGTGATCACCGGGGAGCTGCCGGCCCGGCGGGCGCGCGATGTGGAACTGGCGCTGCCGGGACTCACCCGCGGTGAGGGAGTGTGGTGGTCGCGGCCGTCGGGCGACCGTGAACTGCGGTCCCGCTGAAGGGCGTTCACCCCTCAGCGGCAGGAAACGGACAGTACGTCCGGGATGCCCGTGGCCAGTGTCACGACACGGAACGGACCGTGCTCCGGAAAGGTCACGGGACGCATGGGCCGGACCGCCCGGGAAATGCTGTCATCGGCCGGCCGGGACGCCCGACCGGCCGGACCAGTGACTTTTCACCCCCTGTGCGCCCTCCGTGCCCCCACCAGATGGACCGTTCAGCCAACAGGTCTGTCTGACAGGGCATTTGGGGGGCATGCGCATACCGAGGAAGGGAGGGCCGTCCCCATGACGACTTCCATCAGCCGTGCATCCCGGCGTATGCCGGGCTGGGCGAAGGTGCTCACCGCCGTCGTCGTCGTGATCGCCGTGCTGTTCGCCGGTCTCCGGCTCGCCGTGCTCCCGGGTCTGCGGGACATCTTCGGCACCAAGACGACCGACCGCTCGGGCCCGGCCCTGCTCAAGTCCATCCAGGACATGAGCCGTTACGACGCGGCCTCCGGCAACTTCCAGGTCGTCGTCGACCTGGAGAAGGACGCCAAGTACCTGCCGGACGCCATCCGCGGCACCCGCACGCTGTACGTCGGCGCGGGCACCGTCGAGGGCTATGTCGACCTGGGCAGGCTCGGCAAGCAGGACGTGACGGTCAACGCCGACCGCACGTCGGCCAGCATCAAGCTGCCGCACGCCACGCTCGGCAAGCCGGCCCTGGACCCGGACCACTCCTACACGGTCTCCAAGCAACGGGGTCTGCTCGACCGCATCGGGGACATATTCTCCGACAACCCCAACAGCGAACAGGCGGTGCAGAAGCTCGCCTCGAAGCACATCGGCGAGGCGGCGAAGACCAGTGGACTGACCACCCGCGCCGAGACCAACACGACCAACATGCTCAAGGGCCTGCTCGGCTCGCTCGGCTTCACCGACGTGAACATCTCGTACAGCTCCTGACCGGACGCTGCTGAACCATCGAAAGCTGGAGGCCCACCGCATGGCCCGTACCGTTCCGCGCCTGCGCACCACCAAGAAGGCCAAGGCGGAGCCCGAGCCGAAGCCGGTCCGACCCGAACGCGGACGCCATCAGATGTCGCTCCCCGTGCGTCTGCTGGCGATGCTGATCGGGTTCGTCCTCATGGTGGCGTTCGCCGTCGTACTGGCCAAGCTCACCCTGGAGCCGTCCCCCGCGTCCAAGGCCCTCGTGCACACCAATCTGCACCCGGGCCGCTCCCTGAAGGCCTATCTCGACCAGCCGGCCCTGCGCGACGCCGTCAAGCAGATCGGCGGGAACGTGGTCCTCGGCATCCCCTTCGGGGTGCTGGTGCCCGTGTTCGCGCCGCGGGCCCGCGGCATCCTGAAGGTGCTGCTGCTGACGGCGACCGTCATGCTCCTGGTGGAGTTCGCGCAGGGCGCGTTGATCACCGGGCGGGCCTTCGACATCGACGACGTCATCCTCAACACCTCGGGGGCGCTGATCGGTTGGGTCCTGCTGGGCCGCCGGCTGGGCCGGGCGGTGCACGCGCGCAAGCCCGTGGAGCCGGCGAAGCGGACACCAAAGGCGTCGAAGGCACCCAAAGCGCCGAAGGCCGCGTCCTGACCTTCGCCCACCGGGCCGTCGCGTTCAACTACTGGTCCGTACCAAGGTATTGACGCTCTCCTTATCTCACTCCTTAAATCAAGAGGCGACGCTTTCACCCCCCACCTCAGTCGGCGTGCCGGTCCCCACTGCCGCCGTACAGAAGGGAACGCCGTGGCCTCCCCACGCTTGCTCCGCAGATGCCTCTTCGCCGCCCTGTCCGCCGCACTGGTCGCGTCCGCCGCGATCGGTCCGGCGCGGGCGGCTTCGGCGTCGGCCGCCCAGGCCGACGCCGTCACCTTCTCCGACACCTTCGACGGGGCGGCCGGTTCGGCCGTCAACTCCTCGAAGTGGACTCTGGAGACCGGCGACAACGTCAACAACCACGAGCGCGAGTACTACACGTCCGGCACCAACAACGCGGCCCTGGACGGCCAGGGCCATCTGGTGATCACCGCCAAGAAGGAGAACCCGGCCAACTACCAGTGCTGGTACGGCACATGCCAGTACACCTCGGCCCGGATGAACACCTCGGGGAAGTTCAGCGCGCAGTACGGGCACGTCGAGGCGCGGATGAAGATCCCGCGCGGTCAGGGCATGTGGCCCGCGTTCTGGATGCTCGGCACCGACATCGGCTCGGTCGGCTGGCCCAACTCGGGCGAGATCGACGTGATGGAGAACGTCGGCTTCGAGCCCTCCACGGTCCACGGCACCATCCACGGTCCCGGCTACTCCGGCGCCAACGGGATCGGCGCCGGCTACACCCTGCCCAACGGCCAGGCCTTCGCCGACGCCTTCCACACCTTCGCCGTCGACTGGGCGCCCAACTCGATCAAGTGGTCGGTCGACGGGGTCGTCTACGAGACCCGCACCCCCGCCGACGTGGGCGGCAACACCTGGGCCTTCAACAAGCCGTTCTTCCTGATCCTCAACCTGGCGGTCGGCGGCGACTGGCCGGGCGACCCGAACAGCGCCACGGCCTTCCCGGCCCAGCTGGTGGTGGACTCGGTCTCGGTGACCACCAGCAACACGGCCGCCGGGGTGGCGATCAAGGGCCTGGCCGGCAAATGCGTCGACGTCAACGGCGCGAACTCCGCCAACGGAACCGCCGTACAGCTCTACGACTGCAACGGCTCGGCCGCCCAGCAGTGGACCGTGGGTTCCGACGGCACGATCCGCGCCCTCGGCAAGTGCCTGGACGTGGCCGGCGGCGGCACCGCGGACGGCACCAAGGTGCAGCTCTACGACTGCAACGGCAGCGCCGCCCAGAAGTGGGCCGTCTCCTCGGCGAACGACATCGTCAACCCGCAGGCCGACAAGTGCCTGGACGTCACCGGCAACACCTCCGCCAACAGCACCCCGCTCCAGATCTGGACCTGCTCGGGCGGCGCCAACCAGAAGTGGACCGTCGGCTGATTCCGTAGGACCTAGTGCGGCAACCAGGTGAACTTGTCCCCGCCGACCCAGCGCACCACGTCCGGGTCGTCCAGGTCGCGGACCGTGATGCCGCACACGGCCGCGACCTGGAGCACGTCGGTGATCCCCCTGGCCTCGGCGACCATCTCCCCGTCGATCTCCACGATGCGGAACGGCGGGGTACCGGGCTGCACCTTGAGCACCATGATCCGCGGGCTGGAGATGTGCGGACTGGACATTTCGGTCATGCAATAGAGCCTAGAACGCATCAGGCGGACGCGAGCGGTCCACGGTGCCCGACCGGGGGCCCTCGCGGGAGGAGGCTCGATGGATCCCGTGCAGGCACTGGACCGGATCGCCTTCCTGCTGGAACGCTCCCTGGCCCCCACCTACCGCGTACGCGCCTTCCGTACGGCCGCCGGGGTCCTGGCGGCACTCCCTGAGGGCGAGGTCGCCGAACGCGCCGCTGCCGGGTCCCTGGAGTCCCTCAAGGGCATCGGCCCCAAGACCGCCCAGGTGGTCCGCGAGGCCCTGGACGGGCGGGTGCCCGCCTATCTGGAGCAGCTGGAGGCCGAGGCGCCCGCCCCGTCGGGACCCGGCGGCGAGAAACTGCGGGCGCTGCTGCGCGGCGACTGCCACCTCCACTCCGACTGGTCGGACGGCGGCAGCCCGATCGAGGAGATGGGCCGTACGGCGGCCCGGCTCGGCCACGAGTGGGCGGTGCTGACCGACCACTCCCCCCGGCTGACCGTGGCGCGCGGGCTGTCCCCGGAGCGGCTGCGCGAGCAGCTGGACGTGGTGGCGGCGCTGAACGAGACCTGGGCGCCCTTCCGGCTGCTGACCGGCATCGAGTGCGACATCCTCGACGACGGCTCGCTGGACCAGGAACCCGAGCTGCTGGAGCGGCTCGACGTCGTCGTGGTCTCCGTGCACTCCAAGCTGCGGATGGAGGCCCGCGCCATGACCCGGCGCATGGTGGCGGCCGTACGGAATCCGCACGCGGACATCCTCGGGCACTGCACCGGGCGGCTGCTGATCGGGCGGGACGGGGGTGCCGCGCGGCCGGAGTCGGCGTTCGACGCGGACGAGGTGTTCGCCGCGTGCGCCGAATCGGGCACGGCCGTGGAGATCAACAGCCGCCCGGAGCGCCTCGACCCGCCGAGGCGGCTGCTGCGGAAGGCCGTGGACGCCGGGGTGCTGTTCTCGATCGACACGGACGCGCACGCGCCGGGCCAGCTCGACTGGCAGATCAACGGCTGTGCGCGGGCGGAGGAGTGCGGGGTGCCCGCCGAACGGGTGCTGACCACCTGGTCGGCCGACGAGCTGCTGGCCTGGACCTCTGGCACGTGACGCACATCACCGGGTGCCGCCGCCCCCGCAGGAACACCCTCAGGTAGTTCTCCGTTGAACAGACCGTGGGTGCGGAGGGAACAGTGTCCCCGGGCCTCAACCTCCGCCCACAGGGAAGATCGTTCGGCTGAAGCCCTGTGGAGCCTTTCGCCGCGAGGCGACCGCCTTCCGTGCCCACCACCTGACCGCCCCGGTCGTGATTCCCCCGTCACGGCCGGGGCTTCTCCTTGACTTGGAGCGCACTCCAATTCGTAGCGTTCCGGTATGACCACTGCACAGCACAAGATCGGTTCCGGATTCGGCGCGAAGAGCACCGCCGACGACGTCCTGAAGGGCATCGACCTCACCGGCAAACTCGCCGTCGTCACCGGCGGCTACTCGGGCATCGGCCTGGAGACCACCCGTGCGCTCACCAAGGCGGGGGCTCGGGTCGTCGTCCCCGCCCGCCGCCCCGACGCCGCGCGCGAGGCCGTGGCCGGGATCGACGGCGTCGAGCTGGACGAGCTGGACCTCGGCGACCTGGAGAGCGTGCGCGGCTTCGCCGACCGCTTCCTCGCCTCCGGCCGCACCGTGGACCTCGTGATCGACAGCGCCGGCATCATGGCCTGCCCGGAGACCCGGGTGGGTCCCGGCTGGGAGGCCCAGTTCGCCACCAACCACCTCGGCCACTTCGCCCTCGTCAACCGGCTGTGGCCGGCCATCGCGGCGGGCGGCGCGCGAGTGGTCTCGGTGTCCTCGACCGGCCACCACGCCTCCGGCATCCGCTGGGACGACATCCACTGGAGCCACGGCTACGACAAGTGGGAGGCCTACGGGCAGGCGAAGACCGCGAACGTCCTGTTCGCCGTCCACCTCGACCGGCTGGGCGCCGACCACGGCGTACGGGCCTTCGCGCTCCACCCGGGCGGCATCCTCACACCGCTCCAACGCCACCTCGCCACGGAGGAGATGGTGGAGCGCGGCTGGATCGACGCGGACGGCAACCTGCTGCACCCGGACCTCTTCAAGACCCCGGAGCAGGGCGCGTCCACCCAGGTCTGGGCCGCGACCTCGCCCCAGCTGGACGGCCTCGGCGGCGTCTACCTGGAGGACTGCGACATCGCCGAACCCGCCCCCGCCGACGGCGAGCGCACCGGCGTCAAGGAATGGGCGATCGACCCGGAGCAGGCCGCCCGGCTGTGGAAGCTGTCCGCCGACCTCACCGGTGTGGACGCGTTTGCCGGATAATTCCGGGCACGGCCTCACGAAGGGTCGAGGTCCTTCGGGCCGTACAGGGCGGCGGGCGCGCCGGTGGCCAGCGCCCAGTAGCGGTCTCCGTACGACCAATGCCACCACTCCGTCGGGTAGTTGACCAGGCCGACCGCGCCGAGCGCCTTGCCCAGAACGGCGCGGTGGGCCCTGGCCTCGGCGGTGATGTTGTCGGCGCCTGTGTAGCAGGCCCCCTCGCTCTCCTCGGGGTTGGCGTTCATCGGCGTACCCAGGTCGAGTTCGCGGCCGTCGGCGTCGGCGAGGGTCAGGTCGACGGCCGCGCCGGCGGAGTGCGGGGCGATCTCGGGCGGTGACACATAGCGGCTGGCGGCGGACCGGATGCGGTCGGCGGGCCAGTCCGGGTGGGCACCGCACAACTCGTCGCCGTAGTCCTCGAAGTAGCGGCGCTGGAGGGCCGGTGGCCGGTAGCCCTCGACGAACAGCAGGCGCAGGCCGTCGGGCAACAGGGCCTCCGCTGCGAGGAGCCGGTCCAACACGCCCCGGCGCAGGTGGAGTTCGGCGCCGGTGTCCTTCTTGCGGTCGTCGACCAGCAGGACGGCACTCACATCGGCCAGGGGCTCTCCGCACTCCTCGACGGGGATGGCGGCGACCCGGGCGTCGGACATCAGGATGATCTCACTCATGAGGTGATCATCCCCCAACCGCCTGTCCCCTCAGTGCGGTGCGCGTTCCTCCAGTGCCGTGCGCCAGGCGGGCGGCGGGCCTTCCGGTTCGGGTTCGGCCCTTCGGCCGCCACGCGCGAAGAAGTCGGCGAGCGGAAGGATCGCGGCGCCCACGGTGACCGCGTCCGGACCGAGCAGGCCGAGGTCGATGCTGACGCGTCCGGCGGGGTGGCGCAGCGCGTAGGCGGTGGCGTGGTGGCGTACGGCGGGCAGGAAGCGGGTGCCGAGCTGGAGTCCGGCCCAGCCGCCGATGAGGATGCGCTCGGGCTGGAAGAGGTTGATCAGGTCGGACAGTCCGGCGCCGAGGTACTCGGCGGTCTCCTCCAGGACGGCGAGCGCGACGGGGTCGGCGTCGGTGCCCGCGGGCGGGTAGGCGGCGACCAGGAGCGCGGTCATCGCGGTCTCCTCGTCGGTGCCCTCGGGCGGGCGTCCGCCCTGTTCGCGCCAGCGGTCGAGCAGCGACTCGGCGCCCGCGTACGCCTCGAGGCAGCCCAGGGCTCCGCAGCGGCAGCGACGCCCCCTGACCCGTACGGTCAGATGCCCCCACTCGACCGCCCGGCCGTTCTCCACCTCGGGGGTCACGAGGCAGGCGCCGACGCCGGAGCCGAAGAGGACGACGATCGCGTTGCGCGCACCCCGGCCGCCGCCGAACCACATCTCGGCCTGGCCGAGGGTCTTGGCACCGTTGTCGATGAAGTACGGGACGGTGTCGGGGAGTTGCGAGGTGCTGCGGAGCAGTTCCTCCAGGGGGACCGCGTCCCAGCCCATCGTCTGGCCGTGCACCACGGCGCCGCGGTCCGGGGTGTGCTCGACTATCCCGGGGACGCCGATGCCGACGCCCAGGAGCTGTTCCGGCGCCTTGCCCGCGGCGGCGAGGACCTCGGCCATGCCGTCGCGGATGTGGCCGACGATGACCTCGACCTCGTAGCGCTGCTGCTCCAACGGGCGTTCTGCGCGGGCGAGTTCGGTGAGAGTGAGGTCGAACAGCTCGACGCGGACGCGGGTCTCGCCGACGTCGACGCCGATCATGTGGCCGCTGTGCGGGGCGACTCGGAGGAGGGTCCGGGGGCGGCCGCCGTCGGAGTCGACGCTGCCGGCCTCCTCGACCAGTCCGTCGGCGACGAGGTCAGCGACGACATTGCTCACCGAGCCGGAGCTGAGTCCGGTCACCGGGCCCAGCTCGAAGCGGCTGAGGGGTCCGTCGAAGTACAGCCGTTGCAGCACGGCCGTGCGGTTGGCCCGCCTGAGGTCGCGTACCGTGCGCCCGTTCCGCCCCGCCATGTGGCTCCCTCCGAACCCCGCACCCTCTTAATTCACGCCCTGAACTAAGGGGCGATGGAATGCACACTACGTGGTCGAAGCCGTCTCGTCGATCTCCCCCAGGGCCGCGAGGAGCTCGGGACCGACCTTCTCCCGCCGCCAGCGGTTCTGTTCCTCGCCGAACTCCCGGGGGACCGCCTCCGCCAGCATGATCAGGTAGAGATAGCTGCGATAAAGGGCGTACCGGAGGCGGGCCGACCGGTCGAACTCGGCCCGCCCGCCCGCCTCCCGGTAGCCCGCGAGGAACGCCTCGTCCTCCCTGATGTCGCCCAGCAGCGCCAAGGAGACGAAGTCGGCCAGCGGATCGCCCCAGAACATCCGCTCACCGTCGATGAGTCCGCCGATGCGGGGTGTCCCGGTGGTGCGGTCGACCAGGATGTTGCCCCGCCACAGGTCGAAGTGGACGGCACACGGGACGGTGACCTCGTCCAGGGCCGCGTAGGCCGACCGGGCCGTGCGGGCGATGTCGTCGGCGGGGAGCGGCAGCCAGGCGTCGTAGCGGCGGGCATCGTCGAGGACGGCGTCGTAGAGCGTGGTGAACGCGGTGCGCCAGTCGGGGGCGAGGGGGCCGAGGGCGCCGGAGGGGTAGCCGAAACCGGGGCCGGTGATCTCGTGCAGGCGGGCCACCTGGCGGCCCAACTCCGTGCGCAGGCGGGTGATTTCGGGGGCGGTGATGGTGTCGTCCCAGGGTTCGCCGGCGCAGAGCGTCATCAGAAGGGTGTCGCCGTCGAGGACCACGACGCGCGGTGCCGCTACCCCGGCCTTGGCGGCGGCGCCGTAGAAGTCGGCCTCGGAGACGAGGAGTTGGCGCTCGTGGGACAGGCCGGGGGCGGTGGGCGCCGTCTTGAGGACGTGGCGGGTGCCGTCGGTGAGGGTGAGTTCCTCGACGAGGTTGTAGGTGCCGCCGCCCAGGGGACGCAGGCGCGCGAGGTCGGCGGGCGGGATGCCCGCCGCGCCGAGTGCCCGCCGGGCCCGCTCCCAGGAGTCCGTCACCGTGCGCCCACCTCTCCGTCCCGGTCTGCCCGCGGCGTACCCGTCCTCGACGTAACGCCCGTCCGCCGTCAGCGTGTTGAGCCACTGCCCGGCGGCCGAGTCGTCGGCGCCGGGCGTGCGGTCCGGGTACAGAGTACGGAACGCCGCGCGCACACCGGTGCCCTGCGCGAGCCGTCGCCGCGGACGAACACCCGGGCGCCGACATCCAGCAGGGCCCGCCGGCTGAGTGCGCGTACTCATGCGCTCCCGTGACCGCCGCGGCAGGGTGGGCCCATGACGCAGGTACTGCCCGAACATCCGCCCCGGCACCGCCGATGGCCGTGGTCGCACAGGACGTCCCGCGCCTCGGACGTTCTCGCCGCCATCTCCCTGTTCGTCGCCGAGGCCGCCTTCTTCGCCTGGTCGATGTTCACCTGCGGCATGGAGGGCTGGGCCGCGCAGGGCGACCAGGACAGGATCGACGTGGCCGCACTCGCGAACATCGCCTGGACGGAACACTTCCTCTATGTCCTCCTCGCCCTGGCAGGGCTCGCGGCACTCTCCCGCGCACCGTGGACGGCGGTGTCGCAACTCGTCGTCGCGGGCCTCGTGTTCACCCTGCTCACCGGTATGCAGCACGAGTGGGACCGCACGCATCCGGCCCCCGCGCCCACGCCGAGAGCCGGCTACTCGCCCTGCTACAGCGGCAGCGGGACCTGTTCCTGAGCCGCAGGCCGGTGGAGTGAGCAGGGCGTGACATGAGGGGCCGGTCGCGGTGTGTGATGTGTACGGCTCGGCTGTCGGCCCGGTGGACGCGGCGAACCGTGCCGAACCGGTCGCCCGCGCCTACGCGGTCGGGGTGGTCACGCCGGGGGTGTGGCCGCCGGTGCCCGCCTCGGCCGCCGGCGAGCGGTAGGCCGTGCCCGCGCCCTCCGGCGCCCCGAAGCGGGCGAGGGTGTGCCACACCATCTTCAGGTCCTGGAGTGGGTACCGCCCGGTGCGGGCCGCGTCGCCGATGATCCTCGGGTCGAGGGTCCCGCGCTCGGCGACCAGGCCGCCGAGGTCGGCGTACTCCTGGCCCCGGTAGTCCGCGTGCCGGTGCAACTCCCTTACGGAGAGCCGGTATCCGGGGTGCCACTCGACGGGGCAGGGCAGCCGCCGGGCGGCGGTCTCGACGGGAGTGCCGCGGTAGCTCGCGTCCAGGACGAGGGCCTCGATGTCGCGGGCGAGGTCGACTCCTCCGTGGACCTGGGCCTCGATGTAGTCGTTCAAAGCGTCCTGTTCGTCGGCCTCGGCGAGCGCGATCAGATGCATGCCGGAGGCGACGCCGAAGTCGGTCGGTTCGGCCGCGCTGTCGGGGTAGCAGAAGGTCGCACGGGCGAGGGCCGCACCGGTGAGCCGGAAGTGCGAGGAGCCGAACCTCGGTGCGGCGCCCACCACTTGATGGCGGAAGTTCAGCGCGCCGTACACCGGCCGCTCGACCGCGGGCGCCTCGTCGTAGACACCCGCGAAGATCCGGCTCTCCCAGCGTTGACGGTCACCGCCGGGGTGGGCCGTGAGGCCGCCGTTGCTGGTGCCGGTGACGAACTGCGAGTGGTAGGTGCCGTCCTGGGCCAGCGCGTCGAGGATCGGGCGGCCGGTCGCCGTACGGTCGGGATGGAAGTTGAGCGTGATGCGCAGCCGCGGGTCGACAACCGGGCCGGACGAACCCGCCGCCACATGCCGCAACGCCCGCGCCTGGTACGCCCCGACGCCCTCGACGCCCCCGAAATCCATTGGCCCCTCCACCGCTCGCCTCATTACCCTGGCCCGAAACCTAGACCCCCTAGGTTTCGGAAACCGACACCGCCCCAAAGGCGCCGGACCACCGGCACCGCCCGGCAGGCGCCGTCCCAGGAGACTCCCCCATGAGATCACTCACCGAGCAGGACATCCGCGGTTCCTTCGTCAACTGCTCGAAGGGCGAGGCCAAGCGGCTCGCCGTGCCCCGCGATCTCGACACCCGCCCCTGGGGCGACCTGGACTTCCTGGGCTGGCGAGATCCCGGGGCGCCCGACCGCAGCTACCTCGTCACCGAGCGGGCGGACGGGCCGATCGGGGTCACGCTCCGGTTCCCGTCCTCCCAGCGCGGCTTCCTGCACCGGAGCATGTGCTCGCTGTGCGTGACGACCCACCCGGGCGGCGGTGTCTCCCTGATGACCGCGCGCAAGGCGGGACCCGCGGGCCGCGACGGCAACTCGGTCGGCCTGTACATGTGCACCGACCTCGCCTGTTCCCTCTATGTGCGCGGCCGGAAGATCCCCGAGTCGGGCATCCGCATCGAGGAGAGCCTGACCGTGGAGCAGCAGATCGAGCGGACGGTGGGCAACCTGACCGCGTTCCTGGACAAGCTGTACGTCTGAGGTCAGTCCCCCGGTACCGCGATCACGATCTTGCCCCGGTTGTCCCGGCGCTCCAGCCGCTCGTGGGCGGCGCGGGCCTCGGCGAGCGGTACGACGGTCTCGATCGGCACGCGGTAGGTGCCGGCGGCGACCCGTTCGGCGAGTTCACGCAGGTCGGCGCGGGGGTCGTAGCCGCCGTGGATCTGGAGGTTGGTGAGCTGGAAGCCGAGGATCGACGCGTTCTTCGGGTAGAAGTCGCGGGTGTCGACGGTGCTCGCCTCCAGGGCCACGTTGGCGAGGGCGACGACCCGGCCGCCGTGGCCGATCTCGCGCAGGCTGCGCCCGAAGGCCGCGCCGCCGACGGTGTCGAGGACGACGTCCGCACCACGTC
Organism: Streptomyces sp. NPDC096013; assembly: GCF_044763565.1. Taxonomy (NCBI): domain Bacteria; kingdom Bacillati; phylum Actinomycetota; class Actinomycetes; order Kitasatosporales; family Streptomycetaceae; genus Streptomyces; species Streptomyces sp. NPDC096013. Next base: position 297,113 of record NZ_JBIWGK010000001.1, read on the forward strand.
CGCCGGTGAGCCGCAGCACCTCGTCGACCTCGCCGTCATCGGGGTGGGCCGACGTGTCGAGGGTGGCGTGGGCACCGAACTCCGCCACCCACGCGGCCTTTTCGGGTGATCCAGCGAGCGCGATGACCCGGGCGCCGGTCTCGGCCGCGATCTGCACGGCCGCGCTGCCGACCCCGCTCGCGGCGGCCTTCACGACCACCGTGTCCTCCTTGGTGACCCGGGCGAGATGGCGAAGGCAGTACCAGGCCGACAGCCAGGCGACGGGCAGCGCGGCGGCGTGGGCGAGGTCGATCCCGTCGGGCAGGGCGGCGACCTGCGTGGCCGGCACGGCGGCCAACTCGGCGTAGAAACCCGGTGAGTTGACACCGTCGAGGGCGACGACCCGCTGCCCGACCGTGAAGCCGGTGACGCCCTGCCCGAGCGCGGCGACGGTGCCGGCGCCCTCCACCCCGGGGATCAGCGGCGGGCGTCCGGCCCGGTGGTAGTTCCCCGACCTGATCAGGGCGTCCGCGCGGTTCACGCCCGCCGCGGCGACCCGCACCAGGACCTGCCCGGGACCCGCGACCGGGTCGGGCACCTCGACCGGTACCAGCACCTCGGGCCCGCCGAACTCGTCGATCCGTACCGCACGCATACCGCACCCGCTCCCTGTCGCGGCCACGACCTCTGGCCGACACCTGTTGAACTGGTGTCACCATGCGACACCCCATGAACCGGTGTCAAGGCAGGCGGACGCCCTCGCGCACAAGGCAGGTGGACCACCTCGCGTACACCGCATGAACCGGTGTACGCGAGGTAGGCTCGCTGCCATGACGCTCCCGCCCGCCTTCCCGTTCATCGGCGGTCGCCCTTGCCTGAACTTCGTGGCGACGCTCGGCAAGCGGCACGACACGCCCGTCGAGCGGCTGCCCGACGCGGCGGCGCTGGCCGCCTGGATCACGGAGGCGGAGCTGTCGCCGGGCACCGAGCCGGTGCGGGTCACGGCCCGGGAGCTGGCGGACGCGCGCACCCTGCGCGAGGCGCTCTACCGCGTCGTGCGCGACGCGATGGCCGGGCGGGAACCGGCGGCGGCCGACGTCGAGCGGGTCAACGAAGCCGCCGCGCGGCCGGATCTCGCGCCCCAACTGGGCGAGCCGCGCTGGAAGTCGGCGCATCCGGCACGCGCGGCGCTGGCGACGGTGGCCCGGGACGGTGTCCTGCTGGTGGGCGGTCCGCTGCTGGAGCGGGTCAAGGAGTGCGAGAACCCGGAGTGTTCCCTGCTGTTCCTCGACGACTCCCAGGCCCGCCGCCGCCGTTGGTGCTCGATGGACCGCTGCGGCAACCTCGCGAAGATCGCGGGCTATCGGTCGCGCAGCCGGGCCGCCGTCACGGGGTGACGGTGGACGAGGGGTGACCCCCACCGTCGTGGGGCGCGGTCTCCCTCAGGACGCGGCGGGCGTCCAGTGCGGGTCCCGGCCCAGGAACGCGAGGAGTTTCTCCGCCCTGTCGTAGCCCTCCTTCTCCTCCCGGGCGGGTGCGAACACGTGGAAGGCGTCGCGGAGGTGGTCGACGAGGTGGTCCGCGACCGGCCGGATGCCCTCGGCGAGGTCCGTGCCGAGTGGCCGGTTCTGGCCGGTGGCCGCGGCGATGTCCCAGGCGTGCACGGCCGCGTCCATGGCCGCCGTCGCCGCGGCCGACGCGAGGGGCATCGGGCCCAGCGGCGTCGGCACCTGCTCGGCGTCGGCGGGCAGGCCCGCGTACGCGTCGGCCACCATGGTGAGCACCTGGTCGAGTCCGGCGAGCGGGTCGCCGTCCAGGGCGTCCTCCGGGTGGAAGGGGTCGGAGTCGGGCCGGCCGCCCTTGAGCAGGAGGCCGTAGGCCTGCTGGTCGATGCGGGCGTGGTTGAGGACCTGTCGTACCGTCCACTCGCTGCACGGCGTCGGCGCGGCCCACGCCGTGTCGGGCACGGCGGCGACGACCTCGCGCAGGTACGCGTGCGAGCGCAGCAGCACCTCGACGCCCTGGTTCTCCGTCATGAGATTCCCCTCCCGTTGGCTCCGTCCGGTGCCGACAATCTAGGACGGGTTGCGGACAGCTACTGTCCTCAAGAGAAACGTTCGGCGCCTCAGGTGAGAGGGAATAGGCCAAGGATGCGAGATGTCCGGGAGTGGGCGGCGCCGCTGGTGCGGCTCGTGGGACGGCACCGGGACCCGGTGGCCGTCCAGACGCTGCGGTCCGCGACCGCGGCGACCGTCGCGTACGTCGTGGCGCTGCGCCTGAGCCCCGAGCCCGCGCCGCTGACCGCTCCCCTCACCGCGCTCCTCGTCGTCCAGGTCACCCTGTACGCCACGCTCACCAACGGCATCCGCCGTGTGACGGCCGTGGTCACCGGCGTGCTCGTCGCGATCGCGTTCAGCCTGCTGGTCGGTCTGACCTGGTGGAGCCTGGCCCTGCTGATCGTGGCCGCGCTGGTGGTGGGGAGGCTGGTGCGGGTCGACGAGTACGTGCCCGAGGTGGCGATCAGCGCGATGCTCGTCCTCGGGGTCACCACGGTCGGCAACACCGCCTGGGCACGGGTCGTGGAGACCCTGATCGGCGCGGTCGTCGGCCTCGGCTGCAATCTGCTGCTCGCTCCCCCGGTCTGGGTCGACGAGGCCGGCGAGTCCATCGAGGGCCTGGCCCGTCGGCTACGGCGGCTGATGCGGCGCATGGGCGAGGAGGCGGCGGGCCGTACCCCCGTCGACCACGCCACCGCGCGGCTGCACGAGGCACGGCGGCTCGACCACGACATCGTCGAGGTGGACGCGGCGCTGCGGCAGGCCGAGGACAGCCTGCGGCTCAATCCGCGGGTCCGGGAGGGTCTGCTGCACCGGATCGTGCTGCGGACCGGTCTGGACACCCTGGAGATCTGCACGGTCGTGCTGCGCGTCCTCGCCCGCACCTTCACCGACCTGGCGAAGGAACGTGAACCCGAGCCGCTCTTCGCGCCGCCGACGGGGGCCGCCGTGGAGCAGCTGCTGTCGGAGGTCGGGGACGCCGTGGTCAGTTTCGCGGTGCTGGTGACCACCGATGTGTCGGTGAGCGCGGAGTCCGCGGAGTCCCGGCTCACCGCCGAGCTGTACACGGCCGCCGCGACCCGCGACAAGCTGGCCCAGCTGCTCCTGGAGGACGTCCAGCGCGATGCCGCCCAGTGGCAGCTGCTGGGCGCCCTGCTCACCGAGGTCAACCGCATGCTGGACGAGCTGGACACCGAGCACCGCTCACGCCGGCTCTTCGAGGAACTCGACCGCTGCGCCCGCGAGCAGCGCGAACGCATGCCCTGGCTGACCTGGCTGCGGGAGCGGGTGGGCGTACCGGACCGGCTGCGCAGGAACCGGGGGGAGGGCGCCGATCGTTCTAGGTGACGGAGTCACCGGGGGCGGGCGTCCGGCGACGGAGGCAAGGGGCGGGGCATCTCCTGCGGCGGACCGAGGGGCGAGCGGCCTCTCCGGGTGGAACAAGGCGATACGACGGGGGGCGGGCCCCTCGGGCAACGGAACACGGGGGCGGGCCGTCCTGCCGCCCGGGGCGGTATAGGGGGCGGGGCGGCATGCCTCCCGAAGCGGTACACGGGCGGGTCGACATGCCCCCCGGAGCGGAACAGGGGGCGGGTCTACCTGCCTCCCACGGCGGAACAGGGGGCGGGCGTATGACCGACAGCACCGTACGGATCGACGGGAACACCTTGCGGCTGCCGGGCGGTGCGGCGGTGCGGTTCGTCCGCACGCTGCGGCTGCCGGAGACGGGGACGCATCCATTGCCACCGGGGCTCGGCGAGTTCCCGGTCCGGCGGGTCGCGGACTTCCCGGACACGGTGCCCGAGGAGTGGCGGGCGCGGGGCGGGGTGATGCTCCCGGTGTATCTGCGCGAGGCGATGTGGCTCAGCTTCGCGGGCACGCGCCGGCCGGCCGCGCTCCAAGTCGGGGTGGGCAAGGTGTGCGCGGTCTCGGGCGAGCCGTGGAGCGACCGGCTGTCCCGGGACCCGCAGAACTACGTGGTGCTGCCCCGCCAGCCGTGGCTCGACGGCATCAACTCCGGGAAGGGCACGGTCCGTCAGTTCGTGGCGGTCCCGCTCGGGCTCGGCGCGACGGTCGAGGGGCAGGTCACGGGCGAGGAGGTCTGGGGCGGCGTACAGCTTCAGTGCTTCCCGCTCAACGAACGGGAGCTGGCCATCTGGCGCGAGGCCGAACAGCGCCTGGCGCGGCAGGCACGCGCGCGTGCGGCGACCCTGCCGACCGGCGGCCACGGCATGCCCGCCATGCCGATGGCCGTGGGGGCCGCCCCCGCACCCGGCGGTCCCCCGGCCCCGAGCAGGCGGGCCGCCGCGATGGGCCTCGGCGTCGGCGGTTCGATGCACCAGGAGGTCTACGCGGACGACCGCCCGCTGTCGTCCTGGGCGGAGCAGCCCGCGGGCCGGGTCTTCGTGCACCTGGTCACGCCCCCGGAGTGGCGCCGCATCACCGGCGAGGCCAGCCCGCCGTCGCCGGTGGACCGGGCCGCGTACACCCGGGCGGGGCTTCCCTGGTTCGACTACTACGACCAGGACGCCGAGGATCTCGCCCCCGCCGACACCCTGGGCGCGGTGCGGCCGGTCGGCGACTGGCTGGGCGACGACCACGAGCCCTGGCAGCCGCCCGCCCCCGGCCAGGTGGAGCCGCTCAAGGACGCGAAGGGCGAGCCGGTGGAGGACGGCGACTGGTGACCCGACAGGGCGTTGCACTGTCTGCAACGCCGGTTGTCGTTCTTGCGCTCGACCCGCCCCGCACGTCAAGGTTGCCGTGACGACCGAGGCGAGCGACGACCTGAGGGTGTGAGCATGACCAGTGGTGCGGAGGCGTCACGCGAGGGCTGGAGCAGGCGCCGTTTCATCGGCGCCCTGGGCGGAGCGGCGGCGGTGGTCGCGGTCCCCGCCCCGGCCCCGGCACCGGCGGAGCCCGAATCCGCGCCGCCGACGGGCTCCACGACCGCACCGGCACCCGGCACCCACCGCACAGGCAAGGCCGCAGGCCCCCACCCGCTCTACCTCGGCACCTACACCTCGGTCGACGGCGGCGGCAAGGGCATCGGCCTGGCGACCTACGACGCGTCGACCGGCCGGATCACCGGCGCGGGCACCCTCACCGGCGTCGCCGACCCGTCGTTCCTCGCCCTGCACCCCGACGGCCGCACGCTGTACGCGGTCGACGAGCGGACGGCCGGCGCGGTGACCGCCGTACGCCTGGCGGACCGCAAGGTCCTCGGCTCGCGGAGCACCGGCGGCGCGGGCCCCTGTCACCTGTCCGTACATCCGGGCGGGCGCTGGCTGCTGAGCGCCAACTACACGTCCGGCAGCGTGGCCGTGCACCCGATCGACGCCTCGGGCGCGCTCGGCGAGCGCACGGCGCTGGCCGAGCACTCCACGCCGCGGCCGGGTCCCGGCCAGGACGGCCCGCACGCGCACCAGTTCGTCACCAGTCCCGACGGCGGCCATGTCCTCGCCGTCGACCTGGGCACCGACACGGTCTACACCTACCGCCTGGACACCACGAGGGGCACGCTCACCGAGGTCTCGCAGGCACACACCCGCGCGGGCGCCGGTCCGCGCAGCCTGACCTTCCACCCCGGCGGCCGGTACGCCTACCTGGCCAACGAGGTCGACGACACCATCGCGGTCTGCACCTACGACGCCGCCACGGGCGCCCTGTCGATCGGCGCCCCGCAGCCCAGCGGCAGCACGGGGAGCACCACCAACTACCCGGCGCAGATCCTGGTGACGTCGGACGGCGCCTACGCCTATCTCGCCAACCGGGGCGACAACACCCTCGCCCGGTACGCCGTCGAGGCGGACGGCGCCCGGCTCAGGCTGCTCGGCACGGTCCCGGTGTCCGGTGACTTCCCGCGGCAGATCGCGTTCTCCCCGGACGGCACCCTGCTGTTCACGGCGAACCAGAGGTCGAGCACGGTCAGCGTGTTCCACGTGGACGCCGTCGGCGGTGAACTCCGGCTCGCGGGCGCGCCGTTCGCGTCACCGGTCGCCGTCTGTGCGCTGCCGCTGTAGGGGGCGCGGGCAGGACGCGGCGCCGGCCTGGGTGAGCAGCACGTGCATGCGCTCGGTGAGGTCGGCGACGGTGGCGGCGGGCGAGTGGAACGGCAGGCGTACGTCGCCGTGGGCGCGGGCGCGCTCGATGCGCAGGGTCAGTCCGTGCCGGTCGACGGCGAGGGGCTGGACGCGGACCGCGCCGTGCAGGCTGTCGGGCTCGACGAGCCGGGTGAGCCGCTCGACGGCGTCGGAGTGGCAGTCGGCGAGGTGGGTGAGCAGCTGGGCCTCGGCGAGGGCGAGCGGGTCGGGTCCGGCGGCGGCGAACTCGTCGAGGTCGACGACGACCGCGCCGGACGGCGGGCGCAGCACCACGCGCGTCGCGCGGAAGGCCAGGTGGTCGTCCTCGGGGACGAACCAGCCCGCGAGCCACAGCCGGGCCCGGATACGGCTCCGCACGGGGACGGGTGCGACATCCGCGAACTCCAGGACGGCGGACGGCTCGCCGCGCGGCGCGCAGATCGCGGCGGTCAGCAGGGCGCTGTCCTCGGGCACGCGAAGGAGCACCCGGCCGTCGTCGGCCACGCTGTGCGCGCCGACGAACTCCTCGCGACCGCCCTCCGCGGTCACCGCGCAGGACCATGCGGCGGCGAGCACCGAGCGGGCCCGCTCGGCCGCGGCGGGCGCGGCCGTCCACGATTGGGTGTCACCCATCCCTGAACCTCCTTAGGTAAGCCTTGCCTAACCTATCGAAGTTCAGGCCGCACGCCAACCACGCCACGCGATCCACACGACTTCCCTGACGAACGGCCGTTCAGGGCGAGAGGACGCCCAACAGCGCCCGTGCGCACAGATCGCGCACCTGCTCCCGGCTCAACTCCGGCCCGCGCAGCCACTCCAGACAGACCGCGGTGGTGAACGCCAGCCACCCGCGCACCGCGAGCTTCGTGTCGGGCCGCTCCCCCACCGCCGGCCCGAACTCCGGATCGGCCGCCAGCGCCGCCAGGATCTGCCGCTCCTGCGCTGCCAGCGCCCGCTGGTAGACCCGCCGTACGGTCTGGTCCCCGGCCGCGTCGGCGCGATGGAAGGCGCGGTAACCGTGCGCGTGGGTGTGCACGTACTCCAGATATGTGTCGAGGGCGGCGGCGAGCTGTTCGCGGGCCGGCACTCCCGGCACCGCCGCCGTCATCCGCAGCATGCGCTCGCTCTCGCGCTCGACGACGGCCGCGAAGAAGTCCCGCTTGGTCGGGAAGTAGTGGTAGAGCAGCCCGCGGGAGACCCCGGCGATCTCGGCGACCTGCTCGATCCACACGTCGTCGTAGGGGTCCTCGGAGAACAACCGCGCGCCCACCGTGAGGAGTTGCTCCCGGCGCTCCCCGGTGCTGAGCCGGCGGCGGGTGCGCTCACCCTGATTGGCGGCCATTCCCGCACTTTACTTGACGTCGGTTCAACAACGGGATCAGACTGAAACCCGTTATTGAACCCACGTACAACAGGCTCAGCCTGCCGCTGGCCCGAGGGAGATCGCGTCATGGCGGAGACGACGACGGTGACGCCGACCGGGCTGCCGAAGGGCTTCCGGGACGCCGAGCAGGGCTGGCCCGAGCTCGACCGCATCCCGCATCCCCCGCGCCGGGTCCCGTTCCTCGGCGACGTCCTCGGCGCCGACCGCCGCACTCCCCTCCAGGACTCGCTGCGCTTCGCCCGTCAACTGGGCCCGATCTTCCGGCGGAAGGCGTTCGGCAAGGAGTTCGTGTTCGTGTGGGGCGCGGACCTGGTCGCCGACATGGCGGACGAGTCCCGGTTCGCCAAGCACGTGGGTCTCGGGGTGGCGAACCTGCGTCCCGTCGCCGGGGACGGACTGTTCACGGCGTACAACCACGAGCCCAACTGGCAGTTGGCCCATGATGTGCTGGCCCCCGGCTTCAGCCGCGAGGCGATGGCGGGCTACCACCCGATGATGCTGTCCGTGGCCGAGCGCCTCACCGACCACTGGGACCGCGAACTCGCCGCCGGACGCCCGGTGGACGTCCCCGGCGACATGACCAGGCTGACCCTGGAGACGATCTCGCGCACCGGCTTCGGCCATGACTTCGGTTCCTTCGAACGCGACCGCCCGCACCCCTTCGTGACGTCGATGGTCGGCACGCTCAGCTACGCGCAGCGCCTCAACTCCGTACCGTCCCCGCTGGCCCCGCTGCTGCTGCGCACGGCAACTCGCCGCAACGAGGCGGACATCGCCTTCCTGAACCGCACGGTGGACGAGATGGTGCGGATTCGCCGTGACGGCGGAGGCGGCGACGGCGACCTGCTGGACCGCATGCTCGACACCACCCACCCCGACACCGGCGAACGCCTCTCCCCCGAGAACGTCCGCCGCCAGGTCATCACCTTCCTGGTCGCCGGCCACGAGACGACCTCCGGCTCCCTGTCCTTCGCCCTCCACTACCTGGCCCGCCACCCGCGGATCGCGGCCCGCGCCCGCGCCGAGGTCGACCAGGTGTGGGGCGACACGGAGACCCCCGGCTACGACCAGGTCGCCAAGCTGCGCTACGTCCGCCGGGTCCTCGACGAGTCGCTACGGCTCTGGCCGACGGCCCCCGCGTACGCCCGAGAGGCCACCCGGGACACCGAGTTGGCCGGGACCCACCCGATGCACCGGGGCGCCTGGGCGCTGATCCTGACGCCGATGCTGCACCGCGACCCGGAGGTATGGGGGCCGGACGCCGAGGAGTTCGACCCGGACCGCTTCGACGCCAAGGCCGTACGCTCCCGCGCCCCGCACACCTTCAAGCCGTTCGGCACCGGGGCGCGGGCCTGCATCGGCCGCCAGTTCGCCCTGCACGAGGCGACGTTGGTCCTGGGCCTGCTGCTGCGCCGCTACGAGCTGCGCCCGGAGCCCGAGTACCGACTGCGCGTGACCGAACGCCTGACGCTGATGCCGGAGGGGCTGCGGCTCCACCTCGACCGGCGCACGGCGTCCGCGCCGCCGACCGCACCGGTCACGGTCCCGGACGAGACCGCCTCAGGACCCCGCTGCCCAGTGCACCGGGCGGACGACTGACCCCGGCAGCCTGGTCCCCGCGCTCCCCCGGGCGGCGTCGACCTGCGGCTGGGTGAGGAAGAACGCTCCGGTGAGATCGGCGTCCGTGAGGTCGGCGTCCCGAAGGTCGGCGCCGATCAGATCCGCGCCGCGCAGATCGGCCCCGGTGAGATCGGCGGCGATGAGGTAGGCACCGCGCAGATCGGCCAGGCTCAGGTCGGCGTTCCTGAGCCGGGCGCCCATGAGGTCGGCGCCCCGCCGGTTCTTCTTCCTGCCGCGCACCCCGGCCCGCACCAGCTCGCTGGTGCGCAGCAGCAGCACGTTGACCTCCTGGCGGTGCGCGCCCACATCGAGCGCGCCCAGCTCTTCGGGCGTGCCGCGCGTGAGTTCCTCGGTGCGGTCCAGGGCCCGTCGCAGATCGGGGTGGACCGGCCCGGCGGCGGGCAGGGTGAGCGCCTCGGTCAGATACCAGAGCAGTTCATGCAGCTGCCGTACGACGGGAAACACGTCGAACATCCGGCGGGCCCCCTCCCCGCCGGCGGTACGCCAGTCCTGGCCGCCGAAGGTGACCTGCGAGACCTTCTGACCGGCGCCGAAGCAGTCGTAGACCGTGCAGCCGCTAAAGCCCGACCGCCGGAGCTCGGCGTGGATGCCGCAGCGGTGATCATCCCGGAGGTTCGGGCACGGTGTCCCCGCGGGCTTGTCGATCGCGAAGTCCTTCGCGGCGATGAAGGGCAGCGCCACACAGCACAGCCCGAAGCACCGCTCGCAGTCGCCGCGGAGGGCGGGGCGGGGCGCTATGTGATCTTCCATGGCGTTCAGCGTGCTGTTCCGTTCGCATCGAGGCGGGCCAGTCGTTCCGGGTCGGACAGGATGTACATCTCGGTGATGCGGCCCTCGGCGATGGTGACGCCCATGACCGAGAGCAGCCGGCCCTCGGGCGCGTTGACGACGCCCACCGAGCCGTTGACCAGGACGAGTCGGGCGTGGTGGGCGAACGGCGCGAAGAACAGGGCCTGTTCGGCGACCGTGTGCGCGCCGCGCAGTGCCTTGGACGCGGCCGCGCCCCGGATCAGGGCGCCGGAGTCCGCGCGCAGGGCCACGTCCGGGTGGAGCAGGGCGACGAGGGCGTCGAAGTCGCCCTCGCGGGCGGCGGCCAGGAAGGCCTCGACGATCTCGCGCTGGCGGGCGAGGTCGGGGTCGGTCGAGGGGCCGGCGGCCTGGACGCGGCGGCGGGCCCTGCTGGCCAGTTGGCGGGTCGCGGCCGATGTCCGTTCCACGATCGGGGCGATGTCGTCGAAGGGCACGGCGAACAGGTCGTGCAGGACGAACGCGAGCCGTTCGGCGGGTTCCAGGCTCTCCAGGACGACGAGGAGGGCGAGACCCACCGAGTCGGCCTGGAGCAGTTCCTCCTCGGGGTCGAGGTGCGTCAGGGGACCGATCAGCGGGTCGGGCACGAACGTCTCGTCGAGGGGGTCCTCGCGGCGCGCCGCACGCGCGCGCAGGAGGTCGAGGCAGACCCGGCCGACGACCGTGGTCAGCCAGCCGCCGAGGTTCCTGATCTCCTCCGCGCGGGTCCGGCTGAGCTTCAGCCAGGTCTCCTGGACGGCGTCCTCCGCCTCCGGCACCGATCCGAGCATGCGGTACGCCACCGCGCGCAGCCGGCCGCGATGCCGCTCGAAGCGGTCCGCCAGAAGATCCTCGTCGTTCACACCGTCCCCGTTCCCCGTCGTGGAGTGGAAAGCCCGGGTGATCAAAACACGTGCACCGCCGCGATGGCCACGCGTTTGCGGGGCCGGTGGGGCGGGACGACCATGTGACTCATGGACCCGCTCGGCGTCGCGTCCCGCAGGCTGCCGCGCCTCGCGGCCCTGATCCTCGCCGTCCTCGCCACAGCGGTCCTCACCCTCACCGCCACGGCCCGCTCGACCGTGGTCTCACCGGGTTTCTACCGCTCAGCCCTGAACGAGCAGAAGGCCTACGACCGCCTCTACGACCAGGTCCTGGTCGACCCGAGGACGGCGGCCGTCACCCGGGAACTCCTGGCCCGGCTGCCCGTCCCGGAGGCCCAGGTCACCTCCAATCTCAGGCTGGTGCTGCCACCGGAGACGGTCCGGGACCTCACCGAGACGCAGATCGACGCCGTGGTCGGCTATCTGGGCGGCAAGCGTGACGCGCTGGACCTCACGGTCGACCTGCGGCCGGCGCTGGCCAACCTCAACGACCTCGCCCAGATCTACTTCGGCGATCTCGTCGCCTCCGTGCAGGACCGCCCCGAGCCCGACTTCCAGCGCTTCTCGACCGATCTGACCGCCGCCCTGGACGCCGTCGTCGCCGGGCACGTACCCACCGGGCTGCCCGCCCTGCCGCTGACCGGGGCGCAGGCGGACCGGGCGGCCGCGACCCTGGTGAGCGGTCTGCCCGCCGTCTAACGCGACGCCCTGCGCCCCGCCGTGGAGACGGCTCTGCGGGACGGCGATGTCGCCACCGCGCTCGCCACCCTCGCCCCCGCCGTCGTGACGGACCGCACCCGCACGGCCGTCGACCGGTTCCGGGCGACCGTCGACGGCGGCACCTGGAACCTCACCGAGGCCCTCGCCGCCTCCGGCAACGACCTGGCCGCCCTCCACCACGCCCGCGCCTGCACCGCCGTGGGCCTCGGCCTCGCGGAATCCCTCGCCGGGGCCCTGCTCGTCGTCGCGCTGGTGGTGCTCTGGCTCGGGAGTTCCGCGCCTCCCGGCAGGCGCCTGCTGCCGCTGGGCTGGTCGCTCGCCGGGGGCGGAATGCTGGCCGGGCTGCTCTCCCTCGCGTTCCGGCTGATCAGCGGCGGCCGGGTGATCGACCCGCCGGGTTCCTGGCCGCCGAGCCTCGCCCGGCTGGTCGACGACGTCCAGCGCACCGCCCTGGACCGGCTCACGGCCACCGCACTGGCGACCGCCCTCGTCCCCGTCCTGGCCGGCGCCCTCCTGACCGCCGTCGGCTGGGCCCTCCAGGCCGGGCCGCGCGTCACCCTGCCCCGCGTCCGCCGGCCGGCCCTCGCCATGGGCGGTGCCGCCGTCGCCGGCGTGCTGCTCGTGCCGTACGCCGTGACACCCGTCGCGCCCCGCACCTGCGAGGGCAGCGCGGCGCTGTGCGGCCGGTCCTACGACGAGGTCGCCTACCTCACCTCGCACAACGCGATGTCGACGACCGTCGACCGGTTCATCGGCCCGCTCCAAGACCCGTCCATCGCAACCCAGTTGGACGACGGCGTGCGCGCCCTTCAGATCGACACCTACCGCTGGGAGCGGCCGGACGAGATCACGCGGCGGCTCACCGAGTCCGATTTCACCCCGGAACAGCGGCAGTTCATCGCCTCCGCCGTCGACAGGTTCAACCCGCCGCGCGCGGGCCTGTGGCTGTGCCACTCCGTGTGCCGGGCCGGTGCCACCGCCCTGGTGCCCGCACTGCGCGAGATCGGTGACTGGATGCGCGCCCATCCGACCGAGGTCCTCACCCTGATCGTGCAGGACGCGATCAGCGGCGAGGACACCCGGAAAGCCTTCGCGCAGGCCGGGTTGAGCGACCTGGTGCACACCCCGGACCCCGATCCCGCGAAGCCGTGGCCGACCCTCGGCCATCTGATCGACAGCGGGCGCCGGCTCGTCGTCTTCGCCGAGCAGGCCGACGGCCCGGCGCCCTGGTACCGGAACTTCTACGACTACGGGATGGAGACGCCGTTCGCGTTCCGCACCCCGCAGGAGATGAGCTGCGTACCGCACCGTGGTGGCAGCGACAGACGGCTGTTCCTGCTCAACCACTTCATCACCGTCGACGGCGGCAGCCGCCTGGACGCGGGCAAGGTCAACTCCCGGCAGTACGTGCTCGACCGCGTCCACCGCTGCGAGCGGGAACGCGGTCGGCCGGTGAACTTCGTCGCCGTCGACTACACGACGATCGGCGACGCGGGCAGCGCCGTGGACGCGCTCAACTCCGAGCCCTGAGGCCCCTGTTGCCCGGTGGTCGGCTCAATACCGCTGCGCCTTGGCCAACTTGGGGGTCAGGACCGGCTCCGGCGGCTTGGTGCTGATCGCGACGGGCTGGGCCTTGGCGCCGGGTGCGAGGTTCTCGGCGCCGACGTAGCGGGTCTCCACCACCTTCCCCGAGGAGTCGAGGAAGTCGACCTGGACGGCGTACGACGCCTTCTTGTCGGTCTTGTTGGTGATGGTGACGAGGACGGCGAGCAGGCCGCCGGTCTGGGCGCGCGGTTTGCCGGTCATGGCAACCTCTGACACCGCGTTGCCCTGGCCCTTGACGTTCTTCAGTTCGTTCTGGGCGTCCTTGCTCGCACGGCCCACCGCGGAGGACACGGAGGCCTCGAAGGAGGACGCCGCGGCCGAGGCGGAGGACGCGGCGGCGGATGCCCGGGCCTTGGCCGAGGCGACCGCCGAGGACGCGGCCGACTTCAGGGCCGACGGTGTCATGCCCGAGAAGGAGGCCGTGTCCGGTGTCGAGGGCTGCGAGCTGCTGTTGGTGTTGTCGTCGCCGCAGGACACCAGCGCGACCGTGCTCGCCGCGACGACGGCGAGGACCAGGGCGGCCGGGCGGGCCCGGCGAAGTGACTTGGTATTCATCGAAATGAACCCTATGCCGGAATTTTCGTCGCGGCATGTCCTCTACGGCCACCCGGTGGAGACCGCGCCCAGGGGCGAATCCCTGCCCTACGCCTCGTCGCGCGTGAGGGCGATCAGCCGGTCCAGGACACGCGGGCCACCGGCCCTCACACCGTCGTGCTCGAACTCGTCGGTGACCCAGGTGCGCAGCCCGCGGATCGCACGGGCGGTCTCCAGGGAGTGGGCCGCGTCGACGTACATGTCGTCGTGGTAGACGGCCGCGGCGACCGGGACCTCGTTGACGGCGAGCCGCGCCGGGTCGTAGAGGGGCTGCCAGTCGGTGTGGGCGGCGAGGAGTTCGGCGGTGTCGCGGAGCGGGCGCAGCGCCGGGTCGCAGTCGAACATCCAGGGGTGGATGGTCTCGCCGGTGAACAGGAGGGGGCTGTCGCCCGCGAGGGTCTTCGCGGCGTCGAACTGCGGGAACTCGGCGCGGACGCGCTCCGCCGACCAGTCGGTGGGGCGGCTGTCCTGGCCGTAGGTGGCCTCGTGGACGAGGGCGTAGAGGGGGTGGCCCGCGAACGACAGGGAGTTCTGGACCTCTTCCTGGAACGCGTCGGAGAGTTCGTGGCCGCCCGGGGTGCGGACGAAGGCGTTCTCCAGGAGGAAGTGGAGGCGGTGGCTGCCGTCGCTGCCGCCGAGCATGATGCCGAGGGACTGGAAGGCCTCGACGGTGAGCCGGTAGCCGTTGGGCAGGACCGACTCGTGGCGCATCAGGTGCTCGGCGATGCGGCGGGCGCGTTCCACGTCCTGCGGGTAGCGGTCGTAGTGGGCGGCGACCTTGCGCTCGATGCGCGGGTAGGCGGCGCGGTAGACGTCGTCGGCGTGCGCGTCGAGGGAGGGCAGGCCGCCGGTGAGGATCGCGGCGCGCAGGCCTTCGGGGGCGGTGGAGAGGTAGTTCACCGTGCAGAAGCCGCCGAAGCTCTGGCCGAGGACGGTCCAGGGGGCGCCGCCGGTGAGGGCCGGGCGGATGGTCTCGCAGTCCCGGACGATCGAGTCGGCGCGGAAGTGCGTGAGGCGCTCGGCCTGCTCGGCGGGGCCGCCGTACAGCGGGAGCGTCTGGCGGTTGAGCGGGGTGGAGTGGCCGGTGCCGCGCTGGTCGAGGAGGAGGACGCGGTAGTCGTCCAGGGCGCGGCCGAGCCAGGCCTGCCGTCCGACGAAACGATTCGCCCCGAAACCGGGTCCGCCCTGGAGGTAGACCAGCCACGGCAGGTCCTCGCGGTGCGCCTTGTCGCCGGCGACGACCTCACGGGCGTAGAGCTCGATGGTCTCGCCCGTGGGGTCCTCGTGGTCGAGGGGCACGGTGAAGTGGCGGTCGGTGAGGACGACGCCGGGCTGGCGGTAGCTGACGGACAACGGTGCTCCTGGGACGGACGGTGTGCGGGCCGCGACACAGTTCAGCACATGTGCGTCCGATATCCGACCCCCGGGATCATGAAATCCTACTGACCGGCGGATCAGCGGGCGGCGAGGCTGGAGCGGCGCACGACCAGTTCCGGCTGGAGCACGACCCGCCGGTGCTGGTGCGGACGGGCCGCCGTGTCCGCCTCCGCCTCGGTTTCCTCCAGGAGCAGTTCGGCGGCCAACGCGCCCATGGTGACGGCCGGTTGGCGCACCGAGGTGAGCGGTACGGCCGCCGCCGCGGCGAACTCGATGTCGTCGTAGCCGACGATCGCGAGGTCGTCGGGGACGCCGACGCCGGCCGCGTACATGGCCTGAAGCACACCCAGCGCGAGGAGGTCGTTGGCGCAGAAGACGGCCGTCGGCCGGTCGGCGAGACCGAGCAGCCGGGCTCCGGCGTCGCGTCCGGCGGCCACGTCGAGCCGGTCGGTGGGCAGCTCGCGCAGCGCGTCGGGGTCGAGGCCGGCCTCGGTGAGCGCGTTCTTCGCGCCGGTACGGCGGTCCCGCACCTGGTTGAAGCCGGGCGGACCGCTGACGTAGGCGATCGAGCGGTGCCCCGCGTCGATGAGGTGCCGGACCGCGAGCGCGCCGCCGGCGACGTCGTCGACGGAGACCGAGCACTCGGTGGTGCCTTCGGCGACACGGTCCACGAGCACGAAGGGAATGCCGTGCCTGCGGAACGACTCGATGTTGCGCCCGGTCGCGTCGGCCGGGGTCAACAGCACGCCCCGCACCCGCTGTTCGGCGAAGAGCGAGAGGTAGTCGGCCTCCTCGACGGGGCTCTGCGCGCTGTTGCAGACCATCACCCCGAGCCCGGACTCCCGTGCGGCCCGCTCGGCGCCGCGGGCCACGTCCACGAAGAACGGGTTGCCCATGTCGAGCACGAGCAGCCCCATGATCCGGCTGCGCCCGGCACGCAGCTGACGCGCCGACTCGCTGCGGACATAGCCGAGGCGGTCGATCGCGGACAGCACCCGGGCCCGGGTCTCCGTGGCGACGGTGTCCGGGCGGTTGATGACGTTCGAGACCGTGCCGACGGAGACTCCGGCGGCGCGGGCGACGTCCTTGATACCCACCGGCTGGGCCATCAGGCGGAGACCTCCAGGGTGACGTGGGGCGGCGGGAAGGTCTTCACATTACCGCCATGACCTGTACCGACTCCTTCTGCCGTGCCCCTCACGCGGGCAGGGCGAAGTCGACGACGTGGAGTGCCGAGGGGGTCGTGCCGCTCGACTTCTCCTGGTACATGAACGACAGCACGTTGTCGGCCTTCACCCGTGTCTCGTCGACGACGACCTCGCCGAACGCGTTCAGACCGCCGCCGTCGTACAGCAGCGCCCAGTCGGTGTACCCGGAGGCCTTCGAGGCGCCCGCGATACGGCCGTAGGGCAGCACGGCATAGGCGTTGTCGTACGTGTCCAGGACCAGCTTGGTGCGCTGGCTGGAGCCGAGCGCGATCGGGATCTCGGTCTTCTGCCAGCCGCCGGACGCGTTCTTGCGAAGGTGGAAGGCGCGGCCGTTGGCGGTGCGGTCGGTGACGTAGTCGGTGGTGCACTGGCCGAAGCGGCCGGGGACGTAGCTGATGATCGCGTGCGGGAGCCCGGCGGAGTCGGTGGACTGGCTCTCCTGGTTCATCAGGGAGTGGTCCGGGTCGAGCGAATCGACGACGAGCCCCGCGTCCGTGACGGCCACGGTGTTCGAACCACCCGTCGTTCCTACGACGGTTCCGGCGTCGTTGCGCCAACTGCGGCCCCGGTCGGTCGAGTAGACGTAGCCGGTGTCGTGGTTGGTGATGCCGCCGCTGCTGCACATCACGGCGGCGGACTGCTCGCGCCAGGTGAAGAAGGAGTGCAGGCGGCCGTTGACGTCGTAGTCGATGCCGTGCAGGTACATGTTGCGGGCGGTGCTGGAGCCGTGCGCGCTGGTGTAGGTGCCGGTCGAGCCGCTCCACTCCCCCAGCGCCGTCCAGGTCGAACCGTCGTACTCCGCGAGGGCGTTGCGGCCGTTGCCGGAGATCCCGACGCGGTAGCTGAGCTGCAGCTTGCCCTCGGGGGTGGCGATGAACTGGGGGTAGGTGAACTGGGAGGTGAGGGCGACACCGTCCAGCGATGTCTGTACGGCACCGAAAACGGCCGAAGTCCACGCCGTGGACGCCGGGTTGTCGAGAAGGCCGGCGACCGACTTGACGTAGAAGAAGCCGTCGCTGTGGGAGTCCAGGTTGAGATGGAGCCGGCCGTCGACCTTGGAGACCCCCATGGAGATGACGTTGTGGGAGTCGTCGCTCTTGAGGGTGTGGGAGAGCGTGACCGTGGACCAGGCGGTCGCGCCCAGGGCCCGGCGGGCGACGACGGCATGCCTGCTCGCGGTGTACCAGGCCGCGTACTGGTGGCCCTTGTAGGTCAGCAGCCCGTTCTTCTGGAACGAGTTGTTGTTGACCAGGCCGTCGTACGAGACGAAGTAGACGGCCTGGGCGTCGAGTTGGGTGGTGCTCTTCTTGGTGACGGAGGGGCCGGGGTCGGCCGCCCGTGCGATGCCCGGCGTTGCCACGGCCGCAAGTATGGCGGTGGCGAGCACGGCGCGTCTTCTCATGACGGCTCCTGTGGGGGGATCACGCGAGGTGGAAGACCTCGGTGAGGGGCTTCATGGCCTCGTCGGGACGGGCGCCGTCCAGGGACTCGAAGAACGGCGCCATCTCCGCCTGCCAGCGGGAGTTGATCTCGGTGGCTGCCATGCCGGCCTGAGCGGCGGCGAAGTCCTCGGTCTCCACGTAGCCGACCAGCAGGCCGTCCTCCCGCAGGAAGAGCGAGTAGTTGTGCCAGCCGGTGGCCGAGAGTGCGTCGAGCATCTCGGGCCACACGGCGGCGTGCCGCTCGCGGTACTCGTCGAGGCGGTCCGCCCTGACCTTCAGCAGGAAGCACACGCGCTGCATCAACACCCCTTGGGTGAAAGGGACTTCGGCGACTAGAAGTTGAACTGGTCGATGTTCTTCGCGTCGAACACGGTCGGCTTGCCGAGGTTGATCACGCCGTCCTTGCCGATGGTGTACGTGGTGGAGCCGGCCTTGAAGGTCTCGCCCTCCTTGCCGGTGATCTGCCCCGAGGAGAGCGCGACGGCGGTACGGGCGGCGAGGTCGCCGAGCTTCGCCGGGTCCCACAGCTCGAAGCCGTCGACGGTGCCGTTCTTGACGTACTTGCGCATGTCGTTGGGGGTGCCGAGGCCGGTCAGCTTGACCTTGCCCTTGTACTTGGAGCCGGAGAGGTACTGGGCGGCGGCCTTGATGCCGACGGTGGTCGGGGAGATGATCCCCTTCAGGTTCGGGTGCTCCTGGAGCAGGCCCTGGGTCTGCTGGAAGGACTGCTGGGCGTCGTCGTTGCCGTAGGCGACCTTGACCAGCTTGATGTTCTTGTACTTCGGGTCCTTCAGCTCCTCCTTCATGAAGCCGATCCAGGTGTTCTGGTTCGTCGCGGTCTGCGCGGCCGACAGGATCGCGATCTCGCCCTTGTAGCCGATCTGCTGGGCGAGCAGCTGCACCTCGGTGCGCCCGAGGTCCTCGGCGCTGGCCTGCGACACAAAGGCGTTGCGGCACTCCGGGTTGGTGTCCGAGTCGTAGGTGACGACCTTGATCTTGTTGCTCATGGCCTGCTTGAGCGCGGTGCACAGCGCGCCCGGGTCCTGCGCGGACACGGCGATCGCGTTCACCTGCTGCTGGGTGAGCGTGTTGACGTAGGAGACCTGCCCGGCGGTGTCGGTGGCGCTGGTCGTACCGACCTCCTTGTACTTCTCGCCCAGTTCCGTGAGGGCCTTCTCCCCGCCCTTGTCGGAGGTCGTGAAGTACGGGTTGTTGACCGCCTTGGGCAGGAAGGCGACGGTCAGCCCCTTCTTGAGCGCGGCATTGGGGTCGGCCTTGCCACCGGAGACGGCGGCCCCGGTGTTCTCGTCCTTGACGTCCTTCTTGGTGGTACCGCCGCAAGCGGTGGCGACGAGCGTGAGAGAAGTGACGGCGACGAGGGCCGCAAGGGCACGGCGAAGGGATGTCTTACGCATGACACGGGTTCCTTTGATACGAGGTTGAGTGATAGCGCCCCTTTCCGGGGCGCGGGGAACGGCGCGACCAGCCACATCGGACCCGCAGCCGCCAACCGACCGATTAGGTGGATCGTGCCGCGGCCCGAGAGACAGCGACTTGCCGAGCAACCCGAGGCCCGAGCACCGAGACCACGAGCAGAACACCGGTGACAACGATCTGAGACTGCGCGGAGACGTTCACCAGACTCATCACGTTCTGCAATGCCCCGAGCAGGAAGACACCGGCGATCGCACCGCCCAGCGTGCCCTTCCCGCCGTCGAAGTCGATCCCGCCGAGCAACACCGCGGCCACGACGGACAGTTCGAGCCCGGTGGCGTTGTCGTACCGGGCACTGGCGTAGTGCAGCGCCCAGAACACACCGGTCAGCGAGGCCATCAACCCGGTCACCGTGAACAGGATCAGCTTCTGCCGCCGCACCCGGATACCGGCGAACCGCGCCGCTTCCACGTTCGCCCCGATCGCGAACAACGACCGCCCGAACGGCGTCGCGTGGAGCACGACCACAGCGATGGCGAGGAGCACGAGGAAGGGCAGGAAGGCCTGCGGCAGGAACGTGCCCCCGAGCCGCCCGGACGCGAAGTCCAGGTACTGCGAGGGGAAATCGGTCACCGCGTCGGACCCGAGGACGATCTGCGCGATCCCCCGGTACGCGGCGAGCGTACCGATCGTGACGGCGAGCGACGGCAGCCCCAGCCGGGTGACGAGCAGCCCGTTGACCAGGCCGCAGACCACGCCCAGCAGCAGGCAGATCGGGATGATCGTCTCGATGGTCATGCCGTCGTTCCACAGCTTGCCCATCACCGCACCGGACAGCCCGGCCGTGGAGGCGACCGACAGATCGATCTCGCCGGAGACGACGAGCAGTGTCATCGGCAGGGCGATCAGCGCGATGGGAAGCGTGTTGCCGATCAGGAACGACAGGTTCAGCGCGTTCCCGAAACCGTCCACGAAGGAGAAGGAGAACAGCAGCAGGACGATCAGCAGGGCGCCGACGACCGTGTCCCAGCGGATCGCACGCGTCAACGACTCAGGCATGGCGGGCGTTCCTCTTCTTCAGTGCGGTGGCCACACGCAGGGCGACGATCCGGTCGACGGCGATGGCGAGGATGAGCAGGATGCCGTTGATGGCCAGCACCCAGACGGAGCTGACGCCGAGGGCGGGCAGCACACTGTTGATCGAGGTCAGCAGGAGCGCGCCGAGGGCCGCGCCGTAGACGCTGCCGGAGCCGCCGGTGAAGACCACTCCGCCGACGACCACCGCGCTGACGACGGTGAGTTCGTAGCCGGTGCCGGTGCCGGAGTCGACGTTGCCGAAGCGGGCGAGGTACATCGCGCCGGCGAGTCCGGCGAGGCCGCCGCAGAAGGTGTACGCGGCGAGGATCCGCTTGCGGACCGGGATGCCGGCGAGCCGCGCGGCCTCGGGGTTGGAGCCCAGGGCGTACAACTCCCGCCCGCTGCCGAAGTGTTTGAGGTAGTAGGCGGTGGCGATCAGCACGGCGAGCGCGATGAGCGCCAGCCAGGGCACGGCCGACAGCCCGCCGGAGCCGAAGTCCACGAATCCGCCCGGGAGATCGGCGGCGGTGATCTGCCGTGAGCCGACCCAGATGGAGTCGACGCCCCGGATGATGTAGAGCGTGCCGAGCGTGACGACCAGCGCGGGCACCTGGCCGAGACTGACCAACAGCCCGTTGACCAGGCCGAGTCCGATGCCGAGCAGCACCGCCAGCACGATCGCGATGACGGCGTTGCCGCCGCCCTGGAGATATGTGCCGGTGGCGAAGGCGGTGATGCCGAGCGTGGAGCCGACGGACAGGTCGACGTTGCGGGTGATGACGACCAGCGACTGACCGGTGGCGACCAGCACGAGGATGGTCGCGTTGAGGAGCAGGTCCTTGATGCCCTGCTCGGACAGGAACTCGCTGTTGCCCGCCTGGGTGATGCCGATCATCACCAGGAAGACGACCAGGATGGCGAGTTCGCGCATCTTGAACACCCGGTCGACGAGCCGCGTGCTGCTGGACTCGGGCACCTCGGCGGCGGGCGCGGGATTGGGCGCGGTGACCGTCATTCGGCGGCCCTCCCGAATACTGCGGTCGTCATGAAGGCCTTGTTCATGCGGCGGCCCTCCCGGTGGCTGCGGCCATCACGGTTTCCTCGGTGGCTTCGGAGCGGGGGATCTCGGCGGTGAGGCGGCCCTCGTGCATCACCAGCACGCGGTCGGCCATGCCGAGGATCTCGGGCAGATCGGAGGAGATCATCAGGACGGCCACGCCGTCGGCGGCCAACTCGCTGAGCAGCCGGTGCACTTCGGCCTTGGTGCCGACGTCGATGCCACGGGTCGGCTCGTCGACGATCAGCACCTTGGGGCCGGTGGCCAGCCACTTGGCGAGGACGACCTTCTGCTGGTTGCCGCCGGAGAGGGTGTTGACGGTGTCCGCGATCCGCGCGTACTTGACGTGCAGCTTCACCGCCCAGTCCAGGGAACGGCTGCGCTCGGCGCCCCGGTCGACGAAACCCGCCCTGACGGTCGTGCGCAGCCCGGTCAGGCCGATGTTGCGCTCGATGGACATGTCCATCACCAGGCCCTGGGCCCGCCGGTCCTCGGGGACGAGGGCGAGACCCGCGGCCATCGCGGTCGAGGGGGCGCCGTTCGTCAGCGCCTTGCCGTCGACCTCGACCCCGCCGGCGTCCCACCGGTCGATGCCGAAGACGGCCCGCGCGACCTCGGTACGGCCGGCGCCGACGAGCCCGGCGAGTCCGACGATCTCTCCGCGCCGTACGTCGAAGGAGACGTCGGTGAAGACACCCTCGCGGGTCAGCCGCCTGACGCTCAGGGCGATGTCACCGGGTTCGACGTCCTGCTTGGGGTAGAGCTCGTCGAGATCGCGGCCGACCATGCGTCGTACGAGATCGTCCTCGGTCATGCCGTCGAGCGGCTCGCTGGAGATCAGGGCGCCGTCGCGCAGGGTGGTGACCCGTTGGCAGATCTGGAAGATCTCCTCCAGACGGTGCGAGATGAACAGGACGGCGGCGCCCTGTTCGCGCAGGGTGCGGACGACACCGAAGAGGCGGGCGACCTCGCTGCCGGTGAGGGCCGCGGTCGGCTCGTCCATGATCAGGACACGGGCGTCGAAGGAGAGCGCCTTGGCGATCTCCACGATCTGCTGGTCGGCGATGGACAGGCCGCGTGCCGGGCGGTCGGGGTCGAGTTCGACACCGAGCCGCTTCATCAGGTCGGCGGTCGCCGCGTACGTGGCCTTGTGGTCGATACGGCCCAGCGCGCGGCGGGGCTGGCGGCCCATGAAGATGTTCTCGGTGATCGACAGGTCCGGGAAGAGCGTGGGCTCCTGGTAGATCACGGCGATCCCCGCGTCGCGGGCGTCGCCGGGGCCGTGGAAGAGGACGGGCGCGCCGTCGAGCAGCACCTGGCCGGCGTCGGGCCGGTGTACACCGGCGAGGGTCTTGATGAGAGTGGACTTGCCCGCGCCGTTCTCGCCGGCGAGGGCGTGCACCTCACCGGGGAACAGTTCGAGGGACACGTCCCGCAGGGCGCGCACCGCGCCGAAGGACTTGGAGATGCCCTTGAGCGCGAGCACCGGGGCCGGACCCGCGTCTGACGGGTGGGTCATGAGGGGCTCCTCGACGACGCCGGCGGGTGGGCCCTCACGGCGTCGTGAAAGGTTTCAACTTGGTTGCCGGGACGTTAGGCGCGCCAGCCTTGTCACGTCAATGGGTCCGCGTCGAAAAACTTTCGATAGCCAAAGGTCACATTGGAGTCACGGGACACAGGCTTCGCCGTAGGGCTTGACACCCCTACGGGAGGCTCATAACTTCGCTCTCTGAATCGTTTCATACACACGTCGTTCCGTCGCACGTCACAGGAGCCCTCAAGTGACCGATCTCGCCGCGGTGAAGGCCGCTCTCAGGACCCAGGCAGTCGAGACGCCGTCGTGGGCGTACGGGAACTCCGGGACCCGGTTCAAGGTCTTCGCCCAGGAGGGCGTACCGCGCACCCCGCAGGAGAAGCTGGAGGACGCGGCGAAGGTCCACGAGTTCACCGGTGTGGCTCCTACGGTCGCCCTGCACATCCCCTGGGACCGGGTCGACGACTTCGGGGCGCTGGGGAAGTTCGCGGAGGACCACGGGCTGAAGCTCGGCGCGATCAACTCGAACACCTTCCAGGACGACGACTACCGGCTCGGGAGTGTCTGCCATCCCGACGCGGCGGTCCGGCGCAAGGCGCTCGATCATCTGCTGGAGTGCGTCGACATCATGGACGCGACGGGCTCCGCCGATCTGAAGCTCTGGTTCGCGGACGGCACGAACTACCCCGGGCAGGATGATCTCTCCGCGCGGCAGGATCGGCTGGCCGAGGCGCTCGCGGCGGTGTACGACCGGCTCGGGGACGGGCAGCGGATGCTGCTGGAGTACAAGTTCTTCGAGCCGGCGTTCTACGCGACGGACGTGCCCGACTGGGGGACGGCCTACGCGCACTGCCTGAAGCTCGGGCCGAAGGCCCAGGTCGTGGTCGACACCGGTCATCATGCGCCGGGCACCAATATCGAGTTCATCGTCGCGACGCTGCTCCGGGAGGGGAAGCTCGGGGCGTTCGACTTCAACTCGCGGTTCTACGCCGACGACGACCTGATGGTGGGGGCGGCCGATCCCTTCCAGTTGTTCCGGATCATGTACGAGGTGATCCGGGGCGGGGGGTTCACCGCCGATATCGCCTTCATGCTCGATCAGTGTCACAACATCGAGGCGAAGATCCCGGCGATCATCCGGTCGGTGATGAATGTGCAGGAGGCGACGGCGAAGGCGTTGCTGGTGGATCGGGACGCGTTGGGCGTGGCGCAGCGGGACGGGGATGTCCTGGGGGCCAACGCTGTGATCATGGACGCGTACAACACCGACGTGCGGCCGCTGTTGAGGGAGCTGCGGGAGGAGCAGGGGCTCGATCCTGATCCGATCGCGGCGTACCGCTCCAGCGGGTGGCAGGAGCGGATCGTCGCCGAGCGGGTCGGGGGGCAGCAGGCCGGGTGGGGCGCCTGAGCGTCCGCCGGACCGTTGTCTGTTCACGGGTGCGGGCCGCAGGTGGCCGGTCGCGCCCACGCGGCGGAATCGACACAGCCCCCGCGCCCCCAAGGGATACAGCTCGCCTCTCTCGAAAAGGACTGGAAGTTCATGGGACCGCACCCCGAAGCCGACGCTCTGCTCTCTCGATCCAATCGGCTTGGTTCTGATCCTCGTAACACCAACTACGCCGGCGGGAACACGTCCGCGAAGGGCACCGACACCGATCCCGTCACCGGCGGGGATGTCGAGCTGATGTGGGTCAAAGGCTCCGGAGGGGACCTCGGGACGCTCACCGAAGGCGGGCTGGCCGTGTTGCGGCTGGATCGGATGCGGGCGCTGGCCGACGTGTATCCGGGAGTCGAGCGCGAGGACGAGATGGTCGCCGCGTTCGACTACTGCCTGCACGGCAAGGGGGGCGCGGCGCCTTCCATCGACACCGCCATGCACGGGCTGGTGGACGCCGCTCATGTCGATCATCTGCACCCGGACTCCGGGATCGCGCTCGCCTGCGCTGCCGACGGGGAGAAGCTGACCGCCGAGTGTTTCGGGGACAGCGTGGTGTGGGTGCCCTGGCGGCGGCCCGGGTTCCAGCTGGGGCTCGACATCGCCGCCGTCAAGGCAGCCCATCCGCAGGCCATCGGCTGTGTGCTCGGGGGCCATGGGATCACCGCGTGGGGCGACAGCTCCGAGGAGTGCGAGCGGAACTCGCTGCACATCATCCGGACCGCCGAGGCCTTCCTCGTCGAGCGCGGGAAGCCGGAGCCCTTCGGGCCCGTCGTCGAGGGATACGATGCGCTGCCCGAGGCCGAGCGGCGGGAGCGGGGGGCCGCGCTCGCGCCGTACGTCCGCGCTGTCGCGTCCCAGGACCGGCCGCAGGTGGGGCACTTCACCGACTCCGATGTCGTGCTCGATTTCCTCGCGCGGGCCGAGCATCCGCGGCTCGCCGCGCTCGGTACCTCCTGCCCCGACCACTTCCTGCGGACCAAGGTCAGGCCACTCGTCCTCGATCTGCCGCCCACCACGCCGCTCGACGAAGCCATCGCGCGGCTGAAGGAACTGCACGCCGCCTATCGCGAGGAGTACGCCGCCTACTACCAGCGGCACGCTCTGCCCGACTCCCCCGCGATGCGCGGCGCCGATCCGGCGATCGTGCTGATCCCGGGTGTGGGGATGTTCTCCTTCGGCAAGGACAAGCAGACGGCGCGCGTGGCCGGTGAGTTCTACGTCAACGCCGTCAACGTGATGCGGGGCGCCGAGGCCGTCTCCACGTACGCGCCGATCGAGGAGTCGGAGAAGTTCCGGATCGAGTACTGGGCGTTGGAGGAGGCCAAGCTCCAGCGGATGCCGAAGCCCAAGCCGCTGGCCACTCGGATCGCGCTCGTCACCGGTGCGGGGAGCGGGATCGGCAAGGCCATCGCCCGGCGGCTGGTCGACGAAGGGGCCTGTGTCGTCGTCGCGGATCTCGACTCCGGGAGCGCTCGGGCCGTCGCGGAGGAACTGGGCGGGCCCGACAAGGCCGTCGCCGTCACCGTCGATGTGACCGACGAGGCGCAGATCGCCGCTGCCTTCAAGGCCGCGCTGCTGGCCTTCGGCGGGGTCGATCTCGTCGTCAACAACGCGGGGATCTCCATCTCCAAGCCCCTGCTGGAGACGTCGGCCAGGGACTGGGACCTCCAGCACGACATCATGGCCCGCGGTTCGTTCCTGGTCTCCCGTGAGGCCGCCCGGGCGATGATCGCGCAGGGACTCGGGGGCGACATCCTGTACATCGCGTCCAAGAACGCCGTGTTCGCCGGCCCCAACAACATCGCGTACTCCGCGACCAAGGCCGACCAGGCCCATCAAGTACGGCTGCTGGCAGCCGAGTTGGGTGAGCACGGCATCCGGGTCAACGGGATCAACCCGGACGGGGTGGTGCGCGGCTCGGGCATCTTCGCGGGCGGCTGGGGTGCGCAGCGGGCGGCGACCTACGGCATCGAGGAGGAGAAGCTCGGCGAGTTCTACGCCCAGCGGACCATCCTCAAGCGCGAGGTGCTGCCGGAACATGTCGCCAACGCCGTGTTCGCCCTCACCGGCGGGGACCTGACGCACACCACCGGGCTGCATGTCCCGGTCGACGCCGGTGTCGCGGCAGCCTTCCTTCGGTGAGCGCCGACGTGAAGGTGTATGCCGCGGTCGACCTCGGCGCGTCCAGCGGGCGCGTCATGGCCGGCCGCGTCGGCCCCGACTCCCTGGAGTTGACGGAGGCGTACCGCTTCCCCAACCGGCCCGTCCGCACTCCCGACGGGCTGCGCTGGGACATCCTCGCGCTGTACGCGGGTGTCCTGGACGGGCTCCGGGCGGCGGGACCCGCTCTCGACTCCGTCGGCATCGACAGCTGGGCCGTGGACTACGGCCTGCTGGACGCGGACGGGGCCTTGCTGGGCAACCCCGTGCACTACCGGGACGCCCGCACGGAAGGGGTCGCCGAGAAGGTGTGGGCGACGGTGCCGGCGCGTGAGTTGTACGCCTCGACCGGGTTGCAGTACGCGCCGTTCAACACCCTGTACCAGCTGACGGCGGCCCGGGACTCGGCCCAACTGGCCTCCGCCGAGCGCCTGTTGCTCATCCCGGACCTGCTGTCCTACTGGCTCACCGGCGAACAGGGCACCGAGCTGACCAACGCCTCCACCACCCAGCTCGTCGATCCCCGGACGCGCGAGTGGTCGTACGACATCGCCTCGCGGCTCGGTATCGACCTCGGACTGTTCGCGCCCTTGCGGCAACCGGGCGACCCCGCGGGGGTGTTGCGGGCCGAGGTGCTGGAGGAGACGGGGCTGAAGGGGCCGGTGCCGGTGACGGTGGTCGGGTCGCATGACACGGCGTCGGCTGTGGCCGCCGTCCCGGCGGTCGGGGAGCGGTTCGCCTATATCTGCACGGGGACCTGGTCCCTGGCCGGTCTTGAGCTGGACGCGCCGGTGCTCACCGAGGCGAGCCGGGCCGCGAACTTCACCAATGAGCTGGGGCTCGACGGCACGGTCCGTTATCTGCGCAACATCATGGGGCTGTGGCTGCTTCAGGAGTGTCTACGGGCCTGGGGCGAGCCGGAATTGGGCGGGTTGTTGCGCGAGGCGGCACGGGTGCCGACGCTGCGGTCGGTCGTGGACGCGGGGGACGCGGCGTTCCTCGCGCCGGGGCGGATGCCGGAGCGGATCGCCGACGCCTGCCGCGCTTCCGGACAGCCGGTGCCGGAGTCACCGGCCGAGATCACCCGCTGCATTCTCGACTCGCTCGCGCTCGCCCACCGGCGCGCGGTGGGCGAGGCCCAGGAACTCGCCGGGCATCCGGTCGACGTCGTGCACATCGTCGGCGGCGGCACCCGGAACGCGCTGCTGTGCCAACTGACCGCCGACGCCTGTGGGTTGCCGGTGGTGGCCGGTCCCACGGAGGCCGCCGCGCTCGGCAACGTCCTCGTCCAGGCGCGGGCCCACGGGCTCGCCGGTGACCTGGCCGGGATGCGGCGGCTGCTGGCCCGTACCCAGCCGTCGACCCGCTACGAACCGCAGGGCGACACCGCCCGCTGGCGGGCTGCCGAGGCCCGGCTCGCCGCGCGGTGAACCGGGGACTCCCCGAGACCGTGGTCGCCGACTACGCTGCATCCATCCGATGACCGATCACTGAGGAGCCGCGATGCGTGTCGCCCTGTTCCTGACGTGCGTCAACGACACGCTGTATCCGGATACCGGGCGCGCCGTGGTGAAACTGCTGACCAGACTGGGCGTCGACGTCGACTTCCCGATGGCGCAGACCTGCTGCGGGCAGGCGCACTACAACACCGGGTACCGCCATGAGGCCGAGCCGCTCGCCCGGCATTTCTCCGATGTCTTCGGACAGTACGAGGCGATCGTCACGCCGTCCGGGTCGTGCGGGGCGATGGTGCGCGAGCTGTATCCGCGCCTGGGTGAGCGGGCCCGGGCCGAGGGGCGCGGGGACGCCCTCGCGGCCACGCTGGCGCCGGTCGTGCCGAAGACGTACGAGCTGACCGAGTTCCTCGTGGACGTGCTCGGGGTGACAGATGTCGGGGCCTGCTACCCGCACAAGGTGACCTATCACCCCACCTGTCACGGCCTGCGCAGCCTGGGGCTCGGTGACCGGCCACTCAAGCTGCTCCGGGCCGTCAAGGGGCTGGAGTTGGTCGAGCTGCCGGGTGCGGACGAGTGCTGCGGGTTCGGCGGGACGTTCGCCGTGAAGAACGCCGATGTCTCGGCGGCGATGGGCGCCGACAAGGTCCGCAACGCCGAGTCGACGGGCGCCGAGGTGCTGTGCGCGGCGGACAACTCCTGTCTGATGCACATCGGCGGCACGATGGCGCGGCTGCACACGGACATGCGGCCGGTGCACATCGCGGAGATCCTGGCCGCGACCGAGGACAGCACGGAAGGCGCCACGGAAGTCGGCGCCGAAGTCGTCACGCGAGAGGAGACGGGCGCATGAGCGGGACCTTCGTCGGAATGCCCGCGTTCCCGGCTTTCCCCGTCGCCGCGCACGAGGCCGTCGGCAACCGGACACTGCGCGGAAATCTGCGCCACGCCACCCACACGATCCGCGCCAAGCGGGCCAAGGCCGTGGCGGAACTGTCCGACTGGGACGCGCTGCGCGAGGCCGGCAAGCAGATCAAGGACCACACGCTCCGTCATCTCGACCGCTATCTGGTCCAGTTGGAGGAGTCGGTGACGGCGGCGGGTGGCACCGTCCACTGGGCCGCCGACGCCGACGAGGCCAACCGCATCGTGACCCGACTCGTCCGGGAGACGGGCGAGTCGGAGGTCGTGAAGGTCAAGTCGATGGCCACACAGGAGATCGGGCTCAACGAGGCGCTGGAGGAGGCGGGCATCCGCGCCTACGAGACCGACCTCGCCGAGCTGATCGTGCAGTTGGGCAAGGACCGCCCCTCGCACATCCTGGTCCCGGCCATCCACCGCAACCGGGGGGAGATCCGGGAGATCTTCGCGCGGGAGATGAGCGAGTGGGGCCGCCCGGCCCCGGACGGACTGACCGACACCCCCGCCGAACTCGCCGAGGCCGCCCG
Organism: Streptomyces sp. NPDC096013; assembly: GCF_044763565.1. Lineage (NCBI taxonomy): Bacteria > Bacillati > Actinomycetota > Actinomycetes > Kitasatosporales > Streptomycetaceae > Streptomyces > Streptomyces sp. NPDC096013. The sequence continues at coordinate 326,471 of NZ_JBIWGK010000001.1, forward strand.
TCTCCACCTCCGGGAGAAGTTCCTGCGGGCCAAAGTCGGCGTCTCCGGCGCCAACTTCATGGTCGCCGAGACCGGCACGCTCGTCGTCGTCGAGTCGGAGGGCAACGGCCGGATGTGCCTCACCCTGCCCGAGACGCTGATCTCGGTCGTCGGCATCGAGAAGATCGTGCCCACCTGGCAGGACCTGGAGGTGTTCCTCCAGACCCTCCCCCGCTCGTCCACGGCCGAGCGCATGAACCCGTACACCAGCACCTGGACCGGCACGACCGACGGCGACGGGCCGCGCGCCTTCCACCTGGTCCTGCTCGACAACGGCCGCACCGACACCCTCGCCGACGAGGTCGGCCGCCAGGCCCTGCGCTGCATCCGCTGCTCGGCCTGCCTGAACGTCTGCCCGGTGTACGAGCGGGCCGGCGGGCACGCCTACGGCTCGGTCTACCCTGGCCCGATCGGCGCGATCCTCAGCCCCCAACTCCGGGGCACCGCAAGCGAGATCGACGCGTCACTGCCGTACGCCTCCTCCCTCTGCGGCGCCTGCTACGAGGTGTGCCCGGTCGCCATCGACATCCCCGAGGTGCTGGTGCATCTGCGCGAACGGGTCGTCGAGGGCGGGCCGGTGACCCGCGAGGGCAACAAGGTCGTCCTGCAACCAGCCAAGGGGCATGCCGCCGAGCGCGCGGCGATGCGGGCGACACGCTGGACGTTCACCCACCCCGGCGCTCTGCGCACCGGCCAGCGGCTCGCGTCCCGCACCCGCCGCTTCCATCCACGGACCCTGCCGGGACCCGGCAGGGCCTGGACCGGCACCCGCGATCTGCCCGCCGTACCGGCGGAGCCGTTCCGCGACTGGTGGCAGCGCACGAACGGTGGAAAGGACGAGACCAAGTGAGCGGCAGGGAAAGGATTCTGGGCCGTGTGCAGCGCGCGCTCGCGGACGTTCCACGGGACGACACGCCCTATGAGCAGGCCTTCGCGCGCGGCTATCTGCGCGAGCACGGGGACCGGAGTGCCGAGCGGACGGTGGAGCTGCTGGCGGAGAACCTCGCCGACTACCGGGCGATCGTGCACCGGTGCGCGCAAGCCGAACTGCCCGCCGTGATCGCCCGGTTGCTCGCCGAGCGGGGGTCCAGGACGGTCGTCGTACCGCCGGGGCTGGAGCCGTCCTGGCTCGCCTCGGCCGATGCCGAACGGATCGCCGACCGGGGGGAGAGCACCCCGGCCGAGCTGGACCGGGTCGACAGCGTCGTCACGGCGTGCGCGGTGGCCGTCGCCGAGACCGGCACCATCGTCCTGGACGGCGGCCGGGACCAGGGCCGTCGCCGGATCACGCTCGTCCCCGACCATCACATCTGTGTCGTACGGGTGCCGGACCAGGTGGTGTCCTCGGTCCCGCTGGCGCTCCAACGCCTCGACCCGGCACGCCCGTTGACGTGGATCTCGGGCCCGTCGGCGACCAGCGACATCGAGCTGGACCGGGTGGAGGGGGTGCATGGTCCGCGCACCCTCGAGGTGGTGCTGGTGAGCGGTCAGGCGAGCGCGGAGGTCACCTCGTAGCGCCCTGACGGGAGTCGGTAGTCGGCGGTGCCGTCGGTGAAGCCGTGGAACCGCACGCCCGGCGCCTCGGCCAGCGGCCTGCCGCCCTCCCGGACGGTCGACGGGTCGGTGGTGGGGAGGTGCAGGGTGGCCGTGCTGTTCGCGGGGACGACCGCCCGGTACGTCAACTGCCCTTCCCGCACGGCCCATTCGCTGACGATCTCGCCGTAGGGAGAGACATGTGAGCCGCTCGCCCTCGTGATCCTGCCGGTCGGGTCGGGGTGCGGGCGGAGCTGGAAGTGCTTGAAGCCCGGGTGTTCGGGGTCCCTGGCGATGCCGGCCATGCTCTCGTACATCCACTCCACGATCGCGCCGTAGGAGTAGTGGTTGAAGGAGTTCATGTCGACCGGGCCGAAGCCGTCGTCCTTCGAGTACGAGTTCCAGCGCTCCCAGACCGTGGTGGCGCCGTTGGCCACCGAGTAGAGCCAGGACGGCATGGCGTGCTGGTGGAGGAGGCGGTACGCGAGGTCGGCGTGGCCTTCGGCGGTGAGGACGGGGGCGAGGACGTTCACACCGAGGAAGCCGACGGCGAGGGTGTTCTCCGGGTAGCCGACGCGGGTGCTGTCGGGGTGGGCCGCCTTGTAGGCGGGGCTGTTGCCGATGTTCTCGGTGAGCAGGGTGACCAGTCGGCGGTGCTGCGACTCGGTGTCGTAGAAGCCGAGTTCGAGGATCCAGAGCAGGGCGGTCTGGGTGTCGTCCTCGGTCCGCCCGGCGCTGTTGCCGGGGGTGTGGGGTGGTGGGTCGCCGAGGCTGGAGCGGACGGTCAGCCCGCCGGTGAGGGCGTCGGTGACGAGGTACTTGGCGATGAAGGCCTGTTTGATGTGGGTGAACAGCCGCTCGTAGGCCGCCGATTCGGCGGTGCGGCCGGTGGCGCGGGCCATGTCCGCCATGAGGCGGGCGCTGTAGCCGTAGTAGACGTCGCTGATGAGCTGGGTGCTGGTGATCTGGAAGGCGAGCCAGTCGCCGAAGATCGCGCCCTCGCCCGCGTAGGTGTCGCCGGTGCGACTGCGGATCCAGTCCAGGTACCTGGTCATCGAGGCCCAACTGCGGTCGATGATGGTGGAGTCGCCGGACATCTGCCACACCGTCCACGGCACGACCACCCCGCAGTCCGCCCAGCCACTGGCCGGGAGCGCCTGGCTGTAGCGGTGGCCGGGGGCGACCCAGGGGAACTGGGCTTTCTCCGCGCCGTAGTTGCGCTGCGAGTCGATCAGGGTGTCCTGGAAGTGGCTGAGGAAGGGGACGGCATCGGTGTTGTACAGGGCGGTGCGGGCGAAGAGCTGGGTGTCGCCGGTCCAGCCGAGGCGCTCGTCGCGTTGCGGGCAGTCGGTGGGAATCCAGAGGTAGTTGCCGCGCTGGCCCCAACGGACGTTGCTGATCAGCTGGTTGACGTCGGCGTCGTCGGTGGTGACGGTGCCGATGTCGTGGAGAGCGGAGGTGGCGACCTTGCCCGTGAGCTCGACGAGGGTGACGGTCTCGGTCGTGGTGACGGAGACGTACCGGAAGCCGTAGAACGTCAGTGAGTCCTGGTGGGTCTCCCCCGCCGGGTCTCCCTTGAGGATGTAGGTGCTGGTGGCCTCGGCGGTGCGCAGGTTCGCGCGGTACACCGAGCCCGCAGGGCCGTCGGCGCCCGCGCTGTCGTCGTTGAGCATCTCCCCCGGTTTGAAGGTGACGTGGGCGCCCGCCGGGCCGCGCAGGGTGTAGCGGGGCACGCCGACGAGGTTCTGGCCGAGGTCGATGACGGCGGTGTCGCCGGGGTGCAGGGTGACGGAGACGGTCGCCGCGCGCGTGGGGTCGGTGACCGTGCGGGCGGGGTCGAGGACGATACGGCCCCTGCCGTTCGCGCTGCCCTCCCGGTCCGCGACGCCCGTGCATACGGTGACGGACTGCGGTGTGAGGTCCCATTCGGGCATCAGGCGGGCGCTCTCGCCGGGGTAGGCGATCAACTGGGCGTCGGGCAACGGGTCCTGGGCCTCGACGGGCGACCAGGCCGAGGTGTCGAAGCCGTTCCCCGTCCAGCCCGGGAGTTCCTTGCGGGCGTCGTAGGACTGGCCGTCGTAGAGGTCGTCGGTGCGGTAGGGGCCGGTGTCGGTGGCCCGCCAGTCCTCGCCGGGGGCGGTGACGATCGTCTGGGTGGAGCCGTCGGCGTACCGGACGAGGAGTTTCGCCTTGAGGGCCAGGGAGTTGCCGTCGGCCGAGTAGTAGTGGGTGCTGTTCTCGGAGATGCGGCCGTTGTACCAGCCGTTGCCGAGCACGGCGGCGAGGGTCACCTGGGACGGGTCGGTGAGCAGGTCCGTGACGTCGTAGGCGAAGTAGTTGACGGTGGTGTCGTAGTTGGTCCAGCCCGGGGGCAGGAACTCGTACGTGGTGCCGTCGCCCTGGGGGACGGACACGCGCCGGCCGTTGACGTAGGCGTCGTACACCCCGAGGGCGGTGACGTACAGCCGGGCCTCGGTGACCCGCTCGCCCGTCAGCGGTGTCTGGCTGCGCAGGAGGGGTGCGCCGGGGGTGTTCGGCCTCTTGCCCGCCATGCCGATCCAGCGTGCGCCGTCCCAGCCGGTGACGCCGTCGGTGCTGAGCAGGCCGGTCTCGAAGCGGGCGGCGGGGGCGGTGGTGGCGCGGCCGTGCTCGTCCCACACCGTCACCGTCCAGTGGTAGCGGGTGGAGGCGCGCAGACCGGGGCCGGAGTAGCGGACGGCGACCGAGTCCGCCGCGTCGACGCCGCCGCTGTCCCAGACGTCGGGGCTGCCGTGGGTGAGGTGCCTGGGTGAGGTGGCGACCTTGATCCGGTACGCCGTCTGACGGCGGCCCCGCGCGGTGGACGCCATGCGCCAGCCGAACCTGGGGCGCGGCGCGTCCACGCCGAGCGGGTCGGTGCGGTGTTCCACCGTCAGGCCCGACACCGTGGTGCCGGCCGAGGGGGTTCCGCCGCCGCTGCCGCCCGCCATCGCGGCGGGGACGACGCTCAGGGCGGCCGCCGTGGTGAGCAGTGTGCGGCGGCGCAGCCTTCCGTCGCGGGGGACCGAAGCGTCGACCCCGTCGACTCCGTCGTTCATGCCGCTGTCCCTTCGTCCCGCCGGGAGATGGAGGTGCTCCGGATCATTCCAGGGTCCCCCTGCCCGCGTCACCAGCCAGTGGGACGCCGTTGAAGGGCGGTGCGGGACCGGCGCCGTTAGCGTGAGGACATGATCCGGTTCGAGCAGGTCAGCAAGCGGTACCCGGACGGTACGACGGCCGTGGACGGGCTGTCCTTCGAGGTGGACGAGGGTGAACTGGTCACGCTCGTGGGCCCGTCCGGCTGCGGCAAGACGACGACCATGATGATGGTCAACCGGCTCATCGAGCCCACCTCCGGCCGGATCTTCGTGAACGGCGAGGACATCGCCACGGTCGACCCGGTGCGGTTGCGCCGCCGTATCGGCTACGTCATCCAGCAGGTCGGCCTCTTCCCGCACCGCACGGTCCTCGACAACACGGCGACCGTGCCGTCCCTGGTCGGCTGGAAGCGCGCGAAGGCCCGGGCCCGGGCCGCCGAACTGCTCGACCTGGTGGGCCTGGACCCGACGACGTACGGCCCGCGCTACCCGGAGCAGTTGTCCGGCGGGCAGCGGCAGCGCGTCGGGGTGGCACGGGCGCTGGCCGCCGATCCGCCGGTGCTGCTCATGGACGAGCCGTTCGGCGCGGTCGACCCGGTGGTGCGGGAGCAGTTGCAGGACGAGTTCCTGCGGATGCAGGCAGCCGTGCGCAAGACGGTGCTGCTGGTCACGCACGACATCGAGGAGGCGGTTCGGCTCGGTGACCGGATCGCCGTGTACGGGCAGGGCCGGATCGAGCAGTACGACACCCCCGGCGCGGTGCTCGGTACTCCGGCGACGCCGTACGTCGCCGAGTTCGTGGGCGCGGACCGGGGTCTGAAGCGGCTGTCGGTCACCGAGGTCGAGCCCGACGACCTGGAGCAGCCGCCGGTCGCGCGGGTGGACGAGCAGGCGGAGCGCGCTGCCGAACGGCTGCGGGTGGAGGGCGCCCGGTGGGCGGTGGTCCTCGACGAGCAGGGCGCGCTCCAGGGCTGGGTCAAGGCCGACGAACTCACCGCGGGCGGCACGGTCGGTGCCCTCGCGCACCGGATGAACGCGTGGGTGCCGGTGGGCGCCCCCTTGAAGCAGGCGTTCGGTGTGATGCTCCAGCACGACGCCGGGTGGGTCGCCGTGCTGGACGGGGAGCGCTTCCTGGGGGTGCTGACTCCGGCGAAGCTGCACGAGGCGCTGCGGCGGTCGGTGGACGCGGATGCGCTGGGGGTGCCGCGGGGCCAGGTGGACTTCGACTCGGTGGCGGACGCGTGAGGGGAGCGCTCCGGCTCAGCTGAAGGTGAGGGGGCGGCCCTGTCGTAGCGCGTGCTGGGCCGCGCGCAGGTACAGGGCGACGTAGAAGGCCGTGTCCAGGTCCTGGGCCCAGGGGCCGGGGCTGACGGCCGCCAGCTCCTCCGCCTCGCCCTCCAGGAACCAGAAGGTGAGGGCGAGGTTCTCCGTCGCCTCCGGTGTCTCGGCGGGCAGTTCGAGGGCCGCCGCCAACCGCTCGGCGAGGGTGAGGACCTGGGGTGCGCCGACGATCACCGTCTCGTCCGTGTACGCGGAGCCGACCGGCAGCCGTATCGCCTCGTCGAGCGGGAACGGCACCAGCACCGACCAGCCGTAGAGCACCTCCCTTTCCTCGGGGGTCAGATGCGCACGGCACAGCGCGTCGAACCCCTGCATGGAGGGGCTCAGCTTCTCCTCGAAGCCCGGGGCCGTGTCCCGCGCGGGCACGGCCGTGTACGGCGGCAGCCCGCGCCGGGCCAGCTCCGCGTCGAGCCCCTTCGCGATCGCCCCCATCCCCCCTTCTCCCGTGTCCTCACTGAACCACTCCTGCGCGTCGACATCGACGAGATAGACACCCATGCCCGAAAGGTACAAGCACCCACTGACAACGGCCCCGCTCTCACGTCAGCAGCCCCTTGTCCTTCAGATACGTCCGCGCCACGTCCTGCGCCAACCGCCGCCAGCTGTCGACCTGTTGGTTCATGGAGGCGAGGTCGGCCGTGGTGAGGACGTCATTCAGTTTCCCCAGCGCCTTGGTCACGCCGGGGCTGCCCGCCCGGGAACGGTTGACGACCGGGACGACGTAGTCGGCGTTCTGGAGGTGCTTGTCGTCGGCGAGGATGACCAGGCCGAACTGGTCGAGGGTGGCGTCGGTGGTGGTGGTCAGCACCATCTGGTCCTGGCCGTTCTGCACCGCGTTCTTCGCCTGGGTCGTGCCGACTCCCTTGGGGTCGACGGCGGTGATGTCGATGCCGTAGACCTTCTTCAACCCCGGTTCGCAGTAGGGCCGTTGCACGCACTCGTCGCCCGCCGCGAGCCGCACCCTCAGCCCTGAGGCGCCGAGGTCGCTGAGGGTCTTGAGGTGGTGTTCCCCGGCGTACGAGCGGGCCACCGCGAAGGCGTTCTGGTCGACGGCCTTTCCGGGGGCCAGGACGGTGAGGCCGCGGGGTGTGGCCAGTCGGCGCAGGGCCTTCATCGTGGCGGCGAGATCGGGTGAGCCGACGGCCGGTGCGTCCGGGCCGTTGGTCTTGGCGTTGAGCCAGTCGGCGAAGGTGGCCGCGTACTCGGGGACGACGTCGATCTGCCCCGATTCCAGGGCGGGTTCGTAGAGTTCGCGGTTGGCGACGGTGAGCAGGGAGGTCTTGTAGCCGGCCTGCTTCAGCAGCAGCGCGTACATCTGGGCCAGCAGGTCGCTCTCGGTGAAGCCGGCCGAGCCGATGGTGAGGTGGTGGCTGTCTCCCGGTGGCGCGGTGACGGCGCCCTTGTTCTCCAGGGACGGGCCGGTCGAGCACCCGGTGACCAGGAGCAGCAGACCGGCGAGGGCCGTGCGGCGCTTCATCGCGCTCCCCTCACCCAGCGGGGCGCGAGCCGTTCGGCGGCCTCGAAGACGCCCTCGACGAGCAGCGCGAACACCGCGACGAGCACCGCTCCGGCGACCACCTGCGCGGTGTTGGCGAGGTTGAATCCGGCGGTGATGATGCGGCCGAGTCCGCCGCCGCCCGCGAGTGCGGCGATGGTGGCGGTGGCGACGAGCTGGACGGCCGCAATACGGACGCCGTTCATCAACAGGGGGAGGGAGAGCGGCAGTTCGACGCGGAACAGCATCTGCGACCCGGTCATCCCCATGCCGCGCGCGGCCCGCACCACATCGCGGTCGACCTCGCGCATGCCGACATAGGCGTTGGTGAGCAGGGGCGGTACGGCGAACAGGACGAGGGCGACGACCGTCGGCCCCTCGCCCCAGTTGCCGACCGGGGTGAGGAGCAGGAGGACCAGGACGGCGAAGGTGGGCACGGCGCGCCCGATGTTGGAGATGTTCACGGCGAGCGCGCCGCCCTTGCCGAGGTGGCCGAGGACGAGGGCGACCGGCAGCGCGATCACGCAGCTGATGACCAGGCAGACGACCGTGAGGACGAGGTGCTGCGCGAGCCGGTGCCAGATGCCGTCGTCGCCGGACCAGTGGGCGGAGTCGGTGAGCCAGTGCCAGGCGTCGGCGAGGGTGTTCATCCGCGTACCGCCCTCGTCCAGGGGGTGATCAGGCGTTGGACGAGCAGCAGGAGCAGGTCCGCCAGGATCGCGATCACCACGCAGAGCACGGACGCGGTGAGCACCTGTGCCTTGAAGTAGGTGTTCATGCCCGCGTAGATCAGGTTGCCGAGTCCCCCGAAGCCGACGATCGCCCCGACCGTGACCAGCGAGACCGCCGAGACGGTGGCGATGCGCAGGCCGGCCATGGCGGCGGGGAGGGCGAGCGGCAGTTCCACGGTGAGGAGGAGGCGGATCGGGCCGTAGCCCATGCCGCGTGCGGCCTGTCGGGTCTCCTCGGGGACGGCGCGCAGGCCCGCGAGGATATTGCGGACGAGCAGGGTGAGCGAGTAGAGGACGAGTCCGGCGACGACGAGGGTGGCCGAGAGGCCGTAGACGGGCAGGAGCAGCGAGAACATGGCGAGGGACGGGATCGTGTAGAGGATCGTCGTCACTCCGAGCACCGGGCCCGCGGCCCAGCCCCAGCGGCGGGCCGTCACCGCGAGGGGCAGGGCGATGGCGAGGCCGATGAGCACGGAGATCGCGGTCAGTTGCAGATGCTGGACGACCGCGTCGACGAGGATGTGGCGGCGGGTGCTCAGGTACTCGCCGCAGATCCACTCGTTGCGGGCGAGGCAGTCGTCCGGGGGCGCGGTCACAGGTCCATTGCATCGGGCGGTCCGGGCAGCGGCGCGTTCTGGTGACCCGTACGGGCGGTCCCGCAGGGGTTCCCGAAGGCGGCGAGGGCCGCGGCGGGTGTGCCGGAGCCGGTCAAGGCGGGGCGCGCCGGAACGGCAGGGCGGAAGCCACTCCTCTGGGCACAGTCCTGTCGCGGCCTCCCCTGCGGACCCGACGCCGGGGGTGTCGCTGAGTACACCCCGGGAAACGGGTTCTGCGCCCCATGTGCGCATCCGCCGTTCTCCGTAGCGTCGTTGACGAGGCACAGGGCGTGCCGCACGGAGGGTGAGGGCGATGTTTCGCAGCGCACGACGGACACAGGACAGGGGACCCGCCGCCGAGGCGCTGCGGCTGGTCAAGGTGAGCAGGACCTACGGCCGTGACGACAGCGCGGTGACCGCCCTGGACGGGGTCACGCTGAGCCTGGAGCGCGGGACGTTCACGGCGGTGATGGGTCCCTCGGGGTCCGGCAAGTCGACACTGCTGCGGTGCGCGGCGGGACTCGACCGGCCGGACAGCGGGATCGTGATGGTCGACGGCGCGGAGATGACGGGCGGGACCGAGGCCGAACTGACGCGGTTCCGGCGCAGTCGGATCGGGTTCGTGTTCCAGCAGTACAACCTGCTGGACACGCTCACCGTCGCGCAGAACACGGTGCTGCCGCTGAAGCTCGCCGGGCGGCGCGTCGACCGTGCGCGGGCCCAGGCGGTCCTGGCCTCGGTCGGTCTCGGCGACCGGCTCGGCCACCGCCCGAGCCAGCTCTCCGGAGGCCAGCGCCAGCGGGTGGCGATCGCCCGCGCGCTGGTCACCGAGCCCCGGGTGATCTTCGCGGACGAGCCGACCGGCGCCCTGGACACGCGCAGCGCGCGAGGTGTGCTGCTGCTGTTGCAGGAGGCGGTGCGGGTGCACGGCAGGACCGTGGTGATGGTGACGCACGACCCGGTCGCCGCCTCGTACGCCGACTCGGTGGTGTTCCTGGCGGACGGCAGGCTCGCCGGCCGGATGCACCCGCCGACCGTCGACGCGGTCGCCGAGCGGCTGGCGCACCTGGGCGACGAGATGACGGCGGGGGTGTGAGCGATGTTCGTCCTGGCGATGCGCTCGATCCGGCAACGACCCGGCCGCTTCCTGGCCACCCTGCTGGCCGCGTTCCTCGGCGCGGCGATCATCATGACCTTCAACTCCCTTCAGGACACGGCGAATCGGCAGGGCATCGACTCGGTCAGCGCCGGCACGCTGTCCACGTCGGCGAGTGTCGTCGGCGGCTACGGCACCCTGCTCGTCTTCTTCGCCGTCGCGTCGACCCTCACCGTCAACGTCCGCCAGCGCTCCGGGGAGTTGGAGACCCTGCGCTGCTCGGGGGCGACCCCGGCCCAGCTGAAACGCATGGTCGTGGGTGAGGCGGTGGCCGTCGCCCTGCTGGGTGCGGTCCTCGCCGTGGGCCCCGCGATGCTCGGCGGGCGGGCCCTGCTCGGCGCGTTCGAGGACAGCGGCCAGGTGGCCAGGTCCGTCGACTACTCCTTCGGCTCCTTCGCCCTCCAATCGGGCCTGGGCATCACGCTGTTGGCGTCAGCGGGCGCCGCGTTCCTGGCCGTACGGCGCGCGACCCGTGGCCGGCGGCAGCAGGGCCGGGCCCGGACACTGCTGGCCTACGCCGCGCTGGTCACCGGCGTCGTGTCGGTGACGGCGACGTTCGCCTTCTCCGCCACGGACGCGGCGTTGATGGCGGCCCCGGCGTACGGGGCGATCCTGCTCTCGGTCGGCCTCGCACTCCTCGCACCACGTCTACTGAGGTCCCTGCTCGACCACCTTCAACTGACCGGCTCCAGCGGCTGGTTGGCCATCCGCAACCTCCGCGAGCGGACCGACGGGCTGGCCGGAATCCTGATGTCCCTGATCCTCTTCACGGCGGTGGCCACGGCGACGCTCTACATGCAGGCGGTGGAGAGCGACGCGGTGAAGGCCTCGGGCCTGGCGAAGTCGGTCGACTCCAAAAACCTGGAGACCCTCAACTTCACGGTGGTCGGCATCATCGTCGTCTTCGTCTGCGTGATGCTGGTCAACTCCCTCTACGCGGCGACGACTTACCGCGCCCGTGAGTTCGGCGGCCAACGCCTGGCGGGCGCGACACCGGGCCAGGTCCTGCGCACGGTGGGCACGGAGACGGCGATCCTCACGATCACCGGCATCCTGGCGGGCACGTTGGCGGCCCTGGCGGGAATCATCCCCTTCACGATGGTCCGCACGGACGGGGTGCTCCCCCACCAGGGTCTCGGAATCTGGCTGACGGTGACCGCGGTGGCGACGACGGTGACCCTGGGAACGAGCCTGCTGACAGCCCGCCGAGTCCTGCGCACCCCGGCGGTGGAGGCGGTGACCCTGGCCGCATGAGCCCGGCCGACCGTGGGGTGAGGGGCAGCCGCTACCCGGGCTGCCCCTCACCCCACGGTCCGCGTCCCCCTCAGGAGCGCGGGGAACCACGCGACCAGCCACCACGGCACCGCAGCCGAACAACGGCATGCCCCACCGCTCAGGCAACCCCCGCCGCGTCCAGCAACACCCGCACGGTCTCGACGGCCACCCCGTCCAACGTCTCCAGCCCCACCCCGGCCCGAGCACTCGCCCCGTCGAAGACAATCATCAACTGCCGGGCCAACGACTCCGGTTCACGCGCCCCGCCCAGCTCCGCCTGCACCCGGAACCCTTCCTTCATCCGCTCCTTGGCCGTCCGGGCCACCACACTCGCCGGATGCCCGGGGTCCTTCAGCTCGACCAGCGCGGCGAGATAGGGACAGCCCATGAAGTCCGGCGCGGCCGACGCCCGCTCCGCCTGCTCGAACACGTAGAGGATGCGCTCACGCGGCGTACCGGGGTCGTCCGGCCCGGCGAGCAGCCGCGCCGCGTAGCCAGGGGCCCTGCGCTCCAGACTCGCGGCAAGCACCTCGTCCTTGCTCTCGAAGAGCTGGTACATCGACCGCTTGGAGACCCCGGCAGACTTGCACAGCGCCTCCACGCCAATGGAAACGCCGTCGCGATAGAACAACTCGGTCGCGGCGTCGAGCAGCCGCTCGCGGGGGGACGCCTTGTCAGTCGTAGCCATACTGCGAGGCTACCGCGCCGGGGACCAAGAGGAAACCGATCGGTGTACACGCTTGCGCGGGTGCCCGATCCCGGGTGACAGTGAAGGTGAACAAGCGCTTGGAAAGTGCCGCGCACCGACGCACCACCCGCGATCCGCCGGAGGCCCCGTGTTCCGTTCCGTCGACGAAGTCGCCGACCGCCTCGCCGAGACCGGCTATCTGGCCTCGCCGGCGGTCGCCACGACCGTGTTCCTCGCCGACCGCCTCGGCAAGCCGCTCCTCGTCGAGGGCCCGGCGGGCGTCGGCAAGACGGAACTGGCCAAGGCCGTCGCCGAGGTCGCGGGCGCCCAGCTGGTCCGGCTTCAGTGCTACGAGGGCGTCGACGAGTCACGCGCGCTGTACGAGTGGAACCACGCCAAGCAGCTGCTCCGCATCAGCGCGGGCCGCGACGAGAGCTGGGACGAGACCCGCACCGACATCTTCAGCGAGGAGTTCCTGCTCCCCCGCCCGCTGCTCACGGCGATCCGCGGCGACGACCCCAAGGTCCTGCTGATCGACGAGACCGACAAGGCCGACGTCGAGGTGGAGGGCCTGCTGCTGGAGATCCTCAGCGACTTCCAGGTCACCGTCCCGGAACTGGGCACGATCACCGCGACCCGCCGCCCCTTCGTGGTCCTCACCTCGAACGCCAGCCGCGAACTCTCCGAGGCCCTGCGCCGCCGCTGCCTGTTCCTCCATATCGGCTTCCCGGACGAGGAGTTGGAGCGTCGGATCGTACGGCTGAAGGTGCCCGGCCTCGGAGCGGCGCTGGCCGAATCGGTGGTCCGGGTGGTCGGGGCGCTGCGCGAGATGGAGCTGCGCAAGGTGCCGTCGGTGGCCGAGACCATCGACTGGGCCCGCACCCTCCTCGCGCTCGGCGCCGACACCCTCGACGAGACGGTCGTACGGGACACCCTCGGCGTCCTCCTCAAGCATCAGGACGACATCCTGCGGGCCGCCGCGAAGCTCGACCTGGACGCCGTGTGAGTGCCGCCGGTGTCACCGAGCGGCTGACGAGCCTGGTCGGGGCGCTGCGCGCGCACGGTCTGCGCATCGGCACCGGCGAGACCGTGGACGCGGCGCTGGCCATGGAAGCCCTCGGATTCGGCGACCGCGAGCTGCTGCGCGAGGGGCTGGCCGCGACCCTGCTGCACGGCTCCGCCCAACGCCCGGTGTTCGACCCGGTCTTCGACCTCTACTTCCCGCACGGCGTCGGCGCACCGCAGGGCGGGCCCGCCGCCGACCGCGAGGATCTCCGCGACCGGCTCGCGGCAGCCCTCGCCGCCAACGACCAGGCGATGATGGGGCAGTTGGCGGCCGAGGCCGTCGACGGTTTCGGCGGCTACGGCAACTCGCCCTCGTCGGACGGCTGGTCGTCATACCAGACGCTGGACCGGCTGCGGCCGCAGACGCTGCTCGCACGGGTGCGGGCGAGCGTCCGGGAGCAGGGCGGCCGGTCCGGGTTCGCCGACCGGCTGCTCGACGACGAGATCCGGCAGCGTATCGAGGGGTTCCGGCGGCAGGTCGCCGTGGAGGCGCGGCGCCGGGTGGCCGAACGGCGCGGGCGGGACGAGATCGCCCGACGGGCCATCGCGCCCACGGCCGACCGCGTCGACTTCCTCTTCGCCGGCCGGGCCCAACTGGCCGAGTTGCGCAGGGCTGTTCAGCCGCTGGCCCGGAAGCTCGCCACCCGGCTCGCCGCGCGCCGCCGCCGCGCCTCCCGGGGCACGATCGACCTGCGCCGCACCCTGCGCGGCTCGCTGTCCACGGGCGGGGTGCCGATGCGGCCGGTACTGCGCAGGCGTCGCCCGGTCCGGCCCGAACTGGTGCTGCTGTGCGATGTGTCGGGCTCGGTGTCGGGCTTCTCCGACTTCACGATGCTGCTGGTGCAGGCGCTGCACGACCAGTTCAGCAAGGTGCGCGTGTTCGCCTTCGTCAACCGGCTCGACGAGGTGACACCGCTGCTCGCGCACGGCACGGCCGACCCCGGGGGACTCGGCACCCGCATCCGCGACGAGGCCACCCTGACCGGCTGGCACGGAAGCAGCGACTACGGCGTCGCCCTGGGCGAGTTCGCCGAGCGCTACGGCGACGCGGTGGGCCCGCGTACGACCGTGTTCGTCCTCGGTGACGCCCGTACCAACATGAGCGACCCGAATCTCCCGGCCGTCCGGGAGATCACCCAACGGGCCCGCCGGGTCTACTGGTTGAACCCCGAGCAGCGTTCCCAGTGGGGCACCGGCGACTCGGCCGCGCCGGAGTACGCGGAGCTGGTCGAGATGCACGAGTGCCGGAACGTGCAGCAACTGAGCGCGCTGGTCGGCAGGTTGCTGCCGATCTGAGCGGTGTCAGACAGGCTCTAGGCCGCCAACTGCGGGTACAGGGCGGCCCCTTCGGCGGAGAGCCCGGCCTTGACCTGGCGGGTCAGGTCGTCGGCGAGCACCTCGAAGGCGCCGGACTCGATGCCGTCGAGGGCCTGCGCGGCCACGCTCTCGGGACTGGTCTTGGGCCCGTCGACGTGTGCGGCCATGTCGGTGTCGACGTAGCCGACATGCAGTCCGGTGACGTCGATGCCGCGCGGCTTCAGGTCCAGGCGCAGGGAGTTGGTCTGCGACCAGAAAGCCGCCTTGGACGCGCTGTAGGAGCCCAGCAGGCCAACCCACGACAGCACCGAGTGGACGTTGAGGATGTGGCCGCCGCCGTTGCGCTCGATGATCGGCACGAAGGCGCGGGTGACGAGGAGGGGGCCGTAGAAGTTGGTCTCGAACTCGCGGCGGATGTCCTCGATGGGCGAGTCCAGGAAGTTCGCGTTCACGGACGCGCCCGCGTTGTTGATCACGATCGTGACGTCCTGCGCCTGCTCGGCCGCCGCCGCGACGGACGCCGGGTCACTGACCTCCAGCGCCAGCGGCACCGCGTCCGGGTGCGTGACGGTCTTCGGGTCGCGGGCGGTGGCGTACACCTTCTTGGCGCCGCGCTCGTACAGGGCCGAGACCAGCGCCCGGCCGATGCCGCGGCTGCCGCCGGTGACCAGGACTACGGCGCCTTCGATGTTCGTCATGGGGAACTCCCGAGGTGAGGCAGAGGGGCGGGAAACCAATCGGTTTCCGCATGTCGACCACAGTAAACCGATCGGTTTCCATCGGCAAGTCCGGGACCGGCCCGGAAAGGCCGCCGTACGTCGAGCGGGACGCGGGCCGGCCACCGAAGCGCGCGATGATGTACCTCATGAGCGACCCGCACAGCGACCCGCACGTGGCACTGGCCACCTTCCCCACCCCCGTCGAACCGGCGCCCGCACTCGCCACCGCGATCGGGCTCGGCGCGGACGACCTGTGGATCAAGCGCGACGACCTGACCGGCCTCGGAGGCGGCGGCAACAAGATCCGCAAGCTGGAGTGGACCGTGGGCGCGGCACTCGCCGAGGGCGCGGACACCCTGGTCACCACCGGCGCCCCGCAGAGCAACCACGCCCGTCTGACGGCGGCGGCCGGAGCGCGGCTGGGCCTGGACGTGGTGCTGGTGCTGCGCGGCTCGCCGGGCGCGTCGCGCTCCGGGAACCTCGCCCTCGACGGCCTGTTCGGCGCGCGGATCGCCTGGGCGGGCGAGGTCGACCAGGCCGGGCTGGACCGGGCCGCGGGTGAGGTGTGCGAGGAGCTGCGGGCGGTGGGCGCGCGGCCCGCGCTCATCCCGTTCGGCGGTTCCAGCACGCTCGGCGCACGCGGCTACGTCCGCTGCGGCGAGGAGTTGCGACGGCAGCTCCCCGATCTCCGTACCGCCGTCGTCGCGCTCGGCTCGGGCGGCACGATGGCCGGGCTGGTGGCCTCGCTCGGGCCGGACGCGGTCCTCGGGGTCGACGTGGGCGCACTGCCCGAACCGGCCCTGGCGGTAAGGGAGTTCGCGGGCCTGCCCTCATCGGAGGTACTGCGGGTCCGGCGCGACCAGGTCGGCGAGGGCTACGGCACCCTCACCGCCGCCACCGCCGAGGCCCTCACCCTCGCCGCCCGCACCGCCGGGCTCGTCCTCGACCCGACGTACACGGGACGCGCGATGGCGGGCCTGATCGCGGCCGTCCGGGACGGCGACATCCGGCCCGGCGAACGGACCGTGTTCGTGCACACGGGCGGGCTGCCCGGGTTGTTCGGTCACGTGGACGCGGTCGCGTACGCCGAGGGGCAGGTCGTCCCGTACGAGGCATGACCGGGCGCCCGGCGGGTGCGGTGCCGCCGGGCGCGTACGGGTCGGATCACTGGGACTTCGCGTAGTCCGTGGCCATGGCACCGGCGAAGTCGTACACGATAACCTGCTCGTCGCCGACAACCCACGCGTCGTGTCCGGGCGGGCACACGAAGACGTCGCCGGGGCCGACCTCGCCCTCGCCGCCGTCGTCCATGCGGAGATGCATGCGCCCCTGGACCACGTAACCGTTGTGATGGATCTGGCAACTCTCGGTGCCGGCGATAGGAGCCACCGACTCGGACCAACGCCAGCCCGGTTCGAAGGTGCCCACGGCGAAGTCGAGCCCGCTGAGGTGGACCGCTTCGAGGTGGCCGCGGGGGAAGTCCCGTCGCTCGTCCGGCTTGTCGACCGTCTTCACTTCCAGCATGACGGCTGCCTCCGTTCCTGCCGCGCACAGCACGGCCGGGGCCGGTCTCCGTCTCCCGGCGACCACGGGCGGCACCGATGCTCCGGCGGGGGCCGTGCCCCACCACTCCATCGTCGTCCTGTCCACCCGGGAGCGCCATTCGGGGGAACCCGTCAGATACGCGCCGTCCCCGGCGTTCGCGCACCGGCAGCACGGCTGCGCGGGGACGCGCACACCCCCTCGGGCACGTTCAGGACGGGCCGCCCGCGCACAGCGCGGCGAACCGCCCGCTGTCGATGTTGCCGCCCGAGACGATCATCCCCACCCGGGGTGGGAGTTGGCCCGCTCGCCCGGCGAGGAGCGCGGCCAGTGGGGTGGCGCCGCTGGGTTCGATGACGATCTTCAGCCGCTCGAAGGCGAACCGCATCGCGTCCTTGATCTCCTCGTCGCTGACCAACGCGATGTCGTCGACCAGCCGTTGGTTGACGGAGAAGGTCAACTCCCCCGGGATGTCGGCCGCTTGTCCGTCGGCGATGGTGCGCGGCACCGGGATGGACACGCGGTGGCCGGCCTCCAGGGACCGCTTGGTGTCGTCCCCGGCCTCAGGTTCGACGCCGAGCACGCGGGTGCGCGGGTGCAGTCCCTTGACGGCGGTGGCCGTGCCGGCGATCAGTCCGCCGCCACCCACGGGCACCAGGATGGCGTCCAACTCCCCCACTTCCTCGACGAGTTCGAGCGCGGCCGTGCCCTGCCCCGCCATGACGTGCGGGTGTTCGTAGGGCGGGATGAGGGCGAGCCCCCGCTCGGCGGCCAGGGCCTCGCCGATGGCGACCCGGTCGCCGTTGTAGCGGTCGTAGGTGACGACCTCGGCGCCGTATCCCTCGGTGGCGGCCCGCTTCGAGGCCGGGACGTCCTCCGGCATGAGGATCACCGCGGTGGTGCCGAGTTCGCGGGCGGCGAGGGCGACGGCCTGGGCGTGGTTGCCGGACGAGTAGGCGGCGATGCCGCGCGCGAGCTGCCCGGGGGTGAGCCGGGAGGCCGCGTTGTAGGCGCCGCGGAACTTGAAGGCGCCGATCCGCTGGAAGTTCTCGCACTTCAACAGCACCTCGGCGCCGACGAGTCGGTCCAGGGTGCGCGAGCGCAGCACCGGGGTGCGGTGGGCGACGCCCTTGATCTGCGCGGCGGCGTCGCGGACGTCGTCGAGGGTGAGGGGCGGGGTGCCGGTCGTCACGCGTGTCCTCCAGTGGAAGCGGATTCAGAAGCAGCGTCGGCTGCGGGTCCGGGGGATGCGCCCGTCGCCGCGCGGGCCTGCGAGAGGTAGCTGTAGGCGGAGGCCCGGGAGATCCCGAGCCGGGCGGCGACCTGTTCGATCGCCCGGCGCACGGCGAAGACCCCGTGCTCGTCGAGGCCGCGGAACAGCTCCAGCCGCTGCGCGCGGTCGAGTTGGACCCAGGTCAGACTCCGGTGCAGCAGATGGGCGTCGACGATGGCCTCGACGACGGAGTCGATGTCGTTGCCGAAGGTGGTGGTGGCGGCGGACGTCTGGGCCGCGGCGCTCCCGGCGATCCCGGCCAACAGGGCCTGCGCCTGGTGTACGGCGGTCACGTCGACGTTGACGCAGAGCGCGCCGAACACCGCGCCCGTGGAGTCCCGTAGGACCATCGTGGACGACTTGAGCTGCCGGCCGTTCCTGGTGCGGGTGAGGTAGTTCAGCTCGTCGGCGGCCTCGTCGCCGCGCGCCAGCATCCGTAGCCCGATCTCGCTCATCGCCCCGCCCACGGACCGCCCGGTGAGGGCTCCGGCGACGGCGACGACGGAGTGCTCCGGGCGCCGGTAGTCGTGCAGCACCACCTCGCACACCGGGCCGAAGGTCGCCGCGATCCCGTCGGCCACCGGCGTCAACGCACCGATGATCGCGTCCCGTTCGGCGTCCAGGGCAGGACTGCCGTCCGCCATTCCGCACCCCCAGCTTCAGACTGTACGTCCAAACACTATACATTCAGTCCAATCCTGCTCACGGGCGTTGTCAGTGGTGGGTGGCAGCATCGGGCGTATGACGGATTCCACGGCATTCGACTGGCGGTCCTTCCTGCTCAAGTGGAGCGGGGAGTGGGCGGATTCCCTGCCGGAGAGCGAGACGCGGGACGCGGACGACGAGGCCGCGCGCCAGGCACGCTGGCTCGGGTTCCCGCCCGCCTCGGAGGAGCGGATAGCGGCCATGGAGGAGCGCCTCGGACGTCAACTCCCTCCGTCGTACCGGGAGTTCCTCAAGGTCAGCGACGGATGGCGGAACGCGGGCGGGTTCGTGTGGCTGCTGGCGGGCACCGGGGACGCGCGCTGGCACAACAACGAGTCGGGGCTCGCTGACATGTACGCCGAGCACCTCGACGAGGACTCCGGTCCCGAGGAGCGGCGTGAGGCGGACCTGTGGCGGCGCGGGCTCCAGCTCGACGTCGAGTCCGATGTCACCTACGTCCTCATGGACCCCGAGGACGTGGACGACGACGGCGAGTGGGCCGTGTACACCTGGTCGAGCTGGCGGGCCGAGCCGCCCGAGCGGCACGCGAACTTCCTCGCGTTCATGCGGGACATGCACCGGGAGTTCCACAGCCTGGGCGCCCGACAGGGCGACACGGGGCCGGTGTTCGCCAACGACACGACCCGCGAGCTGGACGCCCGGGTGGAGGAGGCCCGGCTCGCGGCGCTGGGCGGCGGCTGGGAGCAGGCGGAGAAGGCGCTGGACGAGGCCAAGGGATACAGCAGACCACGAGCGGCCGGGCTGGGTGACCAGATACGCCGGCTGCTCGGGAAGACGTACATGGTCTACTTCGAGGATCTCGTGACGGACCCGCGGTACACGCCCGAGCTGCTGCCCCCGCTGGTCGCCGAGCACGCGCGGCACACGAACTGGGACGACGCGACCCTGAGGTTCCAGCTACGCGGAGCCGACGACGAGTTGATGTCCTTGGCCTTCGAGACGCTGGACCAGGTGCGGAACGGCACGTACCGGTACACGCCGGCCGGACCGTTCGGTGAAGCGGTCGACCGGGCACGGGAGTTGGCGCGGTGGGGCGGCTCCGACGCGGCATGGCGGACGCTGATGGACGCGCTGCCCCTGTGGGAGCCACTCGGTCCGGACCACCTGGCACCGCTGGCGTGGGTGGCCGACCCCGTGCTGGGTCAACTGCTGACCCCGGAGCGGGGCCGCGAGCTGCTCTCCACACCGAGGGCCGGCCGGACAGGCACCCCGCCGAGTCCGGCGGCCAACCTCGACCCGGGCGGCCTGGCATGGCTCGCGGAACCGGACCGGGGCAACAACCGCACGTCGTACCGGTTCGTCCTGGTGGAGGGCGTGCACCCGGAGGAGCTCCCCGGCCGCCTCACGGACGCGGGCGGGGACGGGGGCGGGGGCATGAACGGGGACGCTGATGTCCACGGGGCCGACACCGTGCTGAACGCCCCCATGACCCTCTGGGACGCACGGCACACGTCAACGGCCGACCAACGGGAGTTCTCGTCCTACGACGACAGGGCTCTCGTGGCCGTCGGCAGGGCCGGCACCGACTGGAGTTTCGCCTTCGACGACCGTCCCGCCCCCTTCCACCGACCACGCTTCGTCTCCCCGGCCGCGGCGGCCGGCGTCGGCACCCGCGCGATGGTGGTGTGGAGCGGCCTGAGGCCGGGGCACCGGAAGCCGTTCTTCCACCTCTCGATGGCCGAGGACGGCGCAGAGCGGTACGCGTTCACGTACGAGGGCGGAGAGATCCGGCGGAGCGGGGAGATACCGGAGGCCCTGGAACCCACCCGGTTCTTTGGTGACCTGGCGGAAGGAGCCGCCGCCGAAGCGGAACGACCGCTGCTGGAGGCGGTCACCAGGGAGTTCGGCGCGTCCCTGCCACGTCATGCCCTCACGAGCGGACGGCTGCACACCTTCACGACCCGCTCCTGGACGCGCCCGCCGGGGCAAGGCGAAACGTATACGGTGGTCCGCCGGGACCCGCCCCCCGCACAATGGACGACCGGCGGACATCCATGAGCCAGCGGCCTGGAGAGCAGCCAGGGACCGCCCCGCCCGTCGCGGAACGCCCATGGCCGCACTCCGCGGCGGCGGGCACGGAGGTCAGCGCACGCGCCCCCGCGGCTTCAGTCCGACCGGCGGAAGTTCCGGTGCCGGGAGCGGATCGCCGTCGTAGCCCTTCACCTCGCCGAAGCGGGTGCCGGTCATCCAGTCGGTGCGGGCCTGTTGGATCTCCTCCTGGGTGCGTCCGATCCAGTTCCAGAACATGATGAGTTCCTCGTCGAACGGCTCGCCGCCCAGCAGCATCAGACCCGCGTCCGACGTGGCGCGCAGCGGGAGTTCGGTGCGGCCGCAGCCGAGGTAGAGCATCGAGCCGGGAAGGACGGGGACGCCGTCGACGTGGGCTTCGCCGGACATGGCGAGGACGGCGTACTCGAAGTCCGGTTCCAGCGGCAGGCGTACGTCCGCTCCGGCGGCGAGGGCCAGGTCGGCGCCGACGATCGGGGTGTACGTCGTGCCGGGCGAGACCGCGCCGTCGACGTCGCCGAGGACGATCGTGGCCCGCAGGCCCGGTGCGGTGACGACCGGCAGTTCGGCATGGTGCTCGAAGTGCGGGTCGACGTGCCGGTCGCTGTCGGGGAGGGCGACCCACAGCTGCGCGCCGTGCAGGAAGCGGGCGTGGGTCTTCGGGCTCTGCTCGGAGTGGCTGATCGCGCGGCCTGAGGTCATCAGGCCCAGTTCGCGGGGGCGGATCGTGGCGACGCTGCCGGTCGAGTCGTGGTGCAGCACCTCGCCCTCGTGCAGCCAGCTCACCGTCTGGAGGCCCATGTGGGGGTGCGGGGGCACCTGCATGCCGGGCTCGTCGGCGATGTCGTCGGGGCCGTAGTGATCGACGAAGCACCAGGCGCCGACCATCCGGCGGCCCAGGTTGGGCAGCAGGCGGCGGACTTCGGTGGACTCGCCGAGCTGTACCCGGCGCGGGCTGAGGAGTTCACGGACGGGCTCCGCCACCACGAAACCGCGGCCGCCGCACAGGGCCGGAACCGCTTCGCGATCAAGATTGCTCATGGCGACAACCTAGTCCCGCCGAGGCCGTTCCGTCAGTCCGTGAGTCCTTCGCCGGCTGCCGTGCGCCGTGCTCGCACACACCTTCGGCCGGTCAAAATAGTAGCCACGGATATAGTAGCCATGTACTGTATCGAGCATGAGTACGACATCCGAGGGCGCGACGCCCGGCTTCCTGGTCTGGCGCCTTTCGATGAAGTGGCGCGTGGCGGTCGACCGCGCGGTGGCACCCCTGGGACTGACCCATGCGCAGTACTCCCTGGTGGCGTCGCTGTACGGCATGCAGCGCTCCGGACTGCGCCCCAGCCAGCGGCACCTCGCCGACCACACCGGCCTCGAAGCGCTCTACGTCTCGAAGCTGGCCCGCGCCCTGGAGACGGCCGGCCTCGTCGAGCGCGCCCGGGACCCCCGCGATCCCCGCGCGATCCAACTGGCCCTCACCGAGCAGGGCCGCGAGGTGACCCGGCGGGCGATCAAGGTCGTCCACGGACTCCTGGAGCAGTTGCTCGAACCGCTCGGCGGGCTCGGCAGCACACGGGCCCGGGAGTTCAGCCGGGACCTGACGACCCTGCTCGACACACCTCTTGACCACACGAGTGAGCACGAGAAGGAGCAGCCATGACCACAACCACCACGACCCCCGCGGACGCCCGCGCACTCGGTCTGGCCCACTACGCCGCCCGCGCCGTCCTGGAGAGCGTCCTCGCCCGCCACGGCCTCGGCTTCCAGCAGCAGATCGTGCTGCGGCCGGCCGTTCTCGCGGCCGGGCCCGTCGACCGCGCCCGGCTCGCCGCGGACACCGTCGCGGCCCTGAAGGTTGACGAGGACTCCGTGCAGGGCACCATCGACGAACTGATCGCGGACGGGCTCGTCGCGGCCGACGCGTCCGACGTGCGGGTCACGGACGCGGGCCGGGCCCTGTACGAACGGGTCACCCGGGAGACCAGCGGGGCGAGCGCCAGGATCTGGGGCGACATCCCCGAGGCGGACCTCCTCGCGGCCGGCCGCGTGCTGACCCTGGTCACCGAGCGGGCGAACGCTGAACTGGCCGCCGCCGCGGGATGATCCGGCGGCCTCACAGGTAGTGGAATATTCAACCAACCCGGTCCGTTGTGCAGGTCGAAGGAGGTCAAGTGGACATGACGTACTACGACCACGGAACACCGGCGGAGCGTTGGGAGCGTGCGCAGATGTTCTTCGACGCGAAGGACTACGCCGCGGCGGCGCGGGTGCTGGACGGGCTGGTCGAGGAGGTGCCCGAGCAGACCGGGCCGCGCCTGCTGCTGGCGCGTTCCTACTACCACTCGGCCCAACTGCGGCGCGCCGAGGCCGAGTTGCGCGTCCTCGTCGAGCGTGACCCGGTGGAGCACTACGCCCGGCTGATGCTCGGCCGCACACTGGAGCGGCAGGGACGGCACGACGAGGCGGGTTCGCATCTGCGGATCGCCTCGGCGCTCGCGGGTGACTTCGAGCAGGTCTGAGGCACCGCGGCACACAGCGGCAGGGGCCCGGTTCCGGTCAGGAACCGGGCCCCTTCACGTGCCCCGCTACGTCGCGTACGTCCGGCTCCCCCGGCGGTGCGCGATCTCGCCCAGCACCACGTCCACGGCGATGAACACGGCCAGCGGAATCCCCAACAGCGGTACGAAATAGCCGAGTACGGCGATCGCCGCCAGGCACGGGACGAGCAGCAGCGGAGACATCCGGGCCCACGCGCCGCGCGGTACCGGGCGGCCGAAGGACGCACCCCGGCCGCGCTGCCACCACATGCGGTAGCCCCACACGATCAGCAGGATCAGGGAACCGGCGAGCAGCATCAGGGCCAGCTGGTTGACGAGGCCGAAGAGGACACCGGTGTGCAGGTCGATGCCCCAGCGGGTCAGTTTGGCGAGCAACGGGTAGTCGGCGAAGCGGAGTTCGTCGGTGACCTTGCCGGTGGCGGGGTCGACGGCGACCGCGTCCTGCTTCTCCGGCCAGCTGCGCTGCACCTGCCGGACCACGTACGCGGAGTTCGCGTCGGCGGGCGGGACGATCTCGACGGGGTTGCCGAGCCCCTCGGCGCGCGCGGCGGCGAGGATCTTGTCGAGTCCTACGCCGTGCTGGGCGTCACCGGTCGCGGTGGAACCGCCGTGGCCCGCGTGCTCGCCGCCCGCCGCCGCCGACACCGAGGGGGTGGACTGGCCCAGGGAGGTGCGGAGTTGGTCGATGTTGGCGCCCGCGTAGGTCGACCAGGTCAGTCCGGTCGCCGACAGGAAGATGAAGCCCACGGCGGCCCAGACGCCCACCGTGCCGTGCAGGCCGAGGGTGCGGCGGCGGCCGCTCGTGCCGCGCACCGTGCGCAGGGCGCGGCGCCGGGAGAACCACAGCACCAGCCCGCCGCCCGCGATGACCCACAGCCAGCTCGCGGCCAACTCGCTGTAGAGACGGCCGGTTTGGCCGAGGTGGAGATCGCGGTGGAGTTCGTCGATCCAGGTGCGCAGCGGGAGCGCTCCGGTCGAGCCGTACTGTTCGAGCGCGCCGCGGACCGTGCCGGTGTACGGGTCGACGAACACCGCGAGGGTGTGGTCCGCGGCTGTGCCCTTGACGCCGGAGAGCAGCACGCGGGTGGTGGCACCGGCCTCGGGGGACGGCCGCACCGCCGAGACCGTGCCCTCGGGGTGCGCCGTGCGGGCGGCGGTGACCTGCTGCGAGATCGGCAGCTCGCGGTCGCCGACGGGAACGGTCAACTCATGGGCGTACACGAGCCGTTCGGCCTGGAAGGCACCGGCGTACAGGAAGCCGGTGGCCGCGGCGACGAGCAGGAAGGGCGCGACCAGAACTCCGGCGTAGAAGTGCAGCCGCAGGACCAGGGGGCGCAGCGGGGCCCAGCGGCTGGGGGACGGTGCCGGGGTGGGCTCTTGCGGGGCCTCGGCCGTGGTGGTCGAGGGAGCGGTGGACATGGGCAGGTTTCTCCGGGGGCGAGGAGGAGGGGACGGGAATCGGGCGGGTGACGTGTGGTGGCCGTAGTGGTCCAGTAGTCGGGGCGTGACGGCCGCGAGTTCCCGTGACATCGCGTGGCGTGGGTCACATCAGGGTGGGTCGGCGGCCATGGCATCCTGGCGCGATGGCATTCCCCAGTGATCGCGCACCCCTGGCCGAACGGGTCGAGGAACTCCTCGCCGCCGGCGGCCCGTTGCCCATCGTCTCGGCCGGAGATCCGGTGCTCAGGAGCGTCACCGAGCCGTTCGACGGCCAGTTGGAGCCGGCGCTGCTGGCCCGGTTCGTCGAGGCGCTGCGCGTGACCATGCATGCCGCGCCGGGGGTGGGCGTTGCGGCCCCGCAGGTCGGGGTGGGGCTGCGGATCGCGGTGATCGAGGACCCGGCGCCGGTGCCGGACGAGGTGCGGGTGGCGCGCGGGCGGGTGCCGCAGCCGTTCCGGGTGCTGGTCAATCCGAGGTACGAGGCCGTCGGTGAGGAACGGGCGGCGTTCTTCGAGGGGTGCCTGAGCGTCCCGGGCTGGCAGGCGGTGGTCGCACGGCACGCGTCGGTGCGGCTGACCGGGCTCGACGAGCACGGGCGGACGGTGGACGAGGTGTTCACCGGGTGGCCCGCGCGGATCGTCCAGCACGAGACGGACCACCTCGACGGGATGCTCTACCTGGACCGGGCCGAGCTGCGGTCGCTGTCCTCGAACGAGGCGATGGCGGAGCGCTGGGCGCAGCCGACACCGGATGCGGCGTCGGCCGCGCTCGGCTTCGAGCTGCCGTAGACAATCGGTCGGCTGTCGAGCGGCCCGGGGATCGGGCGTGTTCCGTCCCCGGGCGGCCGGGTGGGTTCAGCCCCGGTAGGCCTCCAGCAGGCGCAGCCACACCTCGCTGATCGTCGGGTAGGACGGGACCGCGTGCCACAGGCGGTTGACCGGGACCTGGCCGGCGACGGCGATCGTGGCCGAGTGGATCAGTTCGCCCACGCCGGGGCCCACGAAGGTGACGCCTCGGAGGATCTCCTCGTCCAGGTCGACGATCATGCGGGCGCGGCCTCGGTAGCCGTCGGCGTAGAGCCCTGCGCCCGCCACCGAGGAGAACTCGACGTCGACGGCGCGGACACGGTGGCCGGCCGCTTCCGCCTCGGCGAGGGAGAGGCCTACGGACGAGGCCTCCGGGTCGGTGAAGACGACCTGGGGTACCGCGTCGTGGTCGGCGGTGGCCGCGTGGGCGCCCCACGGGTCGGTCTCCAGGAGCGGGACGCCCTCGGCGCGGGCGGCGATCGCGGCGCCCGCGATACGGGCCTGGTACTTGCCCTGGTGGGTGAGGAGGGCGCGGTGGTTGACGTCGCCGACCGCGTACAGCCAGTCGCTGTCCTGGACGCGCAGGGTGTCGTCCACCGTGAGCCAGGAGCCCGGTGCCAGGCCGATCGTGTCGAGGCCGATGTCGTCGGTCTGCGGGGCGCGTCCGGTGGCGAAGAGGATCTCGTCGGCCTCGATGCGGTCGCCGCTGTCGGTGACGGCGACGACGGTGCCGTTCTCGCGGGTCACCGCGGTGACGGACGTGCCCGTGCGCAGGTCGACGCCGGCCTCGGTGAGCGCGTCGGCGACCAGTTCGCCGGCGAAGGGCTCCATGCGGGGCAGCAGGCCCTTGCCGCGGACGAGGAGGGTGACCTGGGAGCCCAGTGCCTGCCAGGCGGTGGCCATCTCCACGGCGACGACTCCGCCGCCGACCACGATCAGCCGGCCGGGCGCCGCCTTGGCGCTGGTGGCCTCGCGGCTGGTCCACGGCTTGACGTCGGCGAGTGCGGGCAGGTCGGGGAGGAGGGCGCGGGTGCCGGTGCAGACCGCGACGGCGTGCCGTGCGGTGAGGATGTGCCGTACGCCGTCGGGGCCCGTGACCGTGACCCTGCGGGGGCCGTCGAGGCGGCCGTGGCCGCGGTAGAGGTCGGCGCCGATGCCGTCGAGCCACTGGACCTGGCCGTCGTCCTTCCAGCCCGAGGTCTCGTAGTCGCGGTGGGCGAGGACCGCGGCGGTGTCGAGGGGTCCTTGGACGAGGTGGCCGAGGCCGGGTACGCGGCGGGCGTCGGCGCGGGCGATGACCGAGCGCAGCAGGGCCTTGCTGGGCATGCACGCCCAGTAGGAGCACTCGCCGCCGACCAGTTCGCTCTCCACGACCGCGGTGGAGAGGCCTGCCGCACGGGTGCGGTCGGCGACGTTCTCCCCCACGGGCCCGGCCCCGAGCACCACGACGTCGTACGCGATGGTTTCCGTTTCCGTCATGGGGTCAGTCTGCTGGGTGGTGTGCGCTGAGGCCACACGGGTAGGGGCGCGGAATACGGGACCGGACGACCGTGTTGTCCGGGACGGCTTCGCCCCCACATCGAGGAAGAGGGATTTACGTCATGAGCAGCACCGTGGAGCTCACCAAGGACAACTTCGATCAGACGGTCACGGACAACGACTTCGTCCTGATCGACTTCTGGGCGTCCTGGTGCGGGCCGTGCCGTCAGTTCGCCCCGGTCTACGAGAAGGCGGCCGAGGAGAACCCGGACCTCGTCTTCGGCAAGATCGACACGGAGGCCCAGCCCGAGCTGGCGCAGGCCTTCGGCATCCAGTCGATCCCGACCCTGATGATCGTCCGTGACCGCGTGGCCGTGTTCGCCCAGCCCGGCGCCCTGCCGGAGGCGGCCCTGACCGACGTCATCGGCCAGGCCCGCAAGCTCGACATGGACGAGGTGCACAAGTCGGTCGCCGAGCAGCAGGCGCAGGCCGAGCAGAACGGGCAGTAAGCCCCCGGGGATCTTCCCCTGGGTCTCAAACCCTCGTTCTCAGAACGGGTACGACGCCACGTCCCCGCGCACCGTCGTCCAGCGCACGTCGGTGAAGGCCTCCAGGTTGGCCTCACCGCCGAAGCGGGCGCCGGTGCCGGACGCGGCGACCCCGCCGAAGGGTGCCACGGCCTCGTCGTTCACGGTCTGGTCGTTGATGTGGACGATCCCGGTGGGGATGCGTTCCGCCAGGTCCAGGCCGCGGGCGCTGTCGCGCGTGACAATGCCGAGCGACAGTCCGTACGGTCCCGCCGCGGCCAGCGCCGCCGCCTCGTCGGCGGTCGCGAAGGACCGTACCGGCGCCACCGGGCCGAAGACCTCCTCCGTGTAGACGGGGGTGTCGTCGTCCACGCCCGCGAGGACGGTCGGCCGGTAGAAGAGGTCTTCGTGGGTACCACCGGCCGCGAGCCTGGCTCCCCCTGCCGTGCTGGCCTCGACGAGGCCGTGGATCTTGGTCAGCTGGGCGTCGTCGATGATCGGGCCGAGGTGGACCTGCGATCGGTGCGGGTCGCCGACGGCCAGGGAGTCGGCCTTGGCGGCGAGGCGTTCGACGTACTCCTCGTACAGGGACTCGTGGACGAGATGGCGGCCGGTCGTCATGCAGATCTGGCCCTGATGGAAGAACGAACCCCAGGCGGCCGTCGAGATCACCGCGTCCAGGTCCGCGTCCGCCAGCACGATCAGGGCCGAGTTCCCGCCCAACTCCAGGTGTGCGCGCTTGAGATGACGCCCCGCCGCCTCACCGACCGCGCGCCCGGCGGCAGTTGAGCCGGTGAAGGAGATCACGGGGACCTGCGGGTCGGCGACGAGGGCCGCGCCCACCTCAGCGCCACCGGGCAGGACCTGGAACAACTCCTCGGGCAGGCCCGCCTCCGCGAAGACCGCCGCGAGCGACAGTCCTCCGCAGACCGCCGTGCGCGGGTCCGGCTTGAGGACGACCCCGTTGCCGAGCGCGAGCGCCGGGGCGACCGAGCGGATGGAGAGGATCAGCGGGGCGTTGAAGGGCGCGATCACGCCGACGACCCCGACCGGGATGCGCCGGGTGTACGACAGCCGGGGCGCCTCCGTGGGCAGGACCTGGCCGGCGGGGCGGGAGGCCAGGGCGGCGGCCTCGTAGCACTCCTGCGCCGCCACGTGCAGTTCGAAGTCCGCCTTGCCGGGGATCGAGCCGGACTCCCGCACGATCCACTCGCGCAGTTCCTCGGCGTGCGCGGCGAAGAGGTCACCGGCCCTGCGCAGCACCCCGGCCCGGACGAAGTGCGGGACGCGCGCCCACTCGGCCTGGGCGGTGCGGGACGCCGCCACGGCGGGGCGTATGTCCTCGGCGGCGGCGAGCGTGACGGTACCGAGCGTGTCGCCGGTGGCGGGCTCGGTGACCGGGTACTCGGGGCCCGACAAGGGGCGGGACTGCCAGGTCTTGGGGTCGAGCAGCGTCATGGCGGTTCTCCGATCCGTCACTGGCGGGACCCACCCGGGCAGTGCAAGTCCCGTGTCCACGCGGCCAGTTGGGCGACCGCGCCCAGGGATACGCTGCTCCGGCACGGCAGCGAGAGCCGCGTCCGGTGCCGCACGCATCCCCGTCTGGTTGAGCGTGCAACATCCTAGTCGGGTACGGCCGATTCGCTCCGGGCGCGGTCGTCGCGGTCGGGGTGGGCGCGGCCGGGGTGGGCACGGCCGAGGTGGGCACGGCCGAGGTGGGCACGGCCACCGAACCCGGGACGGGCACAGCCGCCGGACCCCGGACGCGCGTGGCCCCACGACCCGGGACCGCTCACCGGCCCCGGTCAGCTGGACTCGCGGTGCACCACCGACGCGCCGAGCAGCTCATGCGTGCCCGGTGTCCCGCCCGGGTCGCGCACCGCGTTGTCGACGAGCTCGGCGAGGTCGCGGCCGGAGGGGAGCTGGAGGCGGACGGTGCTCAGGCGGGGGCGCAGCAGGCGGCCGATCATGAGGTCGTCGGCGCCGATCACTGCCGTCTCGTCGGGGATGCGGACGCCCTCGTCCTGGAGGGCGCGCATCAGGAGCATTCCGTACTCGTCGTTGTACGTGAACACCGCGTCGAGGCCGAGGTCGCGCCAGCGCAGGGCGATCCGGGCGGCGCTCTCCTCCTTGTAGGCGAGCGGGAGTTCGGTGGTCGTCGCGTCCGTGCCGAGCAGCGCGCGCCGCACCCCTTCGAGGCGCGGGCGGGAGAACACCTCCAGGCCGGGTTCCTCCGGGACGACCACGCCGATCCGGCGCCGGCCGCGGCCGTACAGGTGCACGCCCGCCTGGTGGCCGACGGCCTCGTGGTCGAGGAGGAGGGCATGGGCGCCCTCGACCTTCTCGGGGCCGAGGGTGAGGACGGCCCGCGCGCCGGCGCGCTTGAGGACGGCGACGCTCTCCGGGCCGAGACCGGCGCCGGGCACCAGGACGGCCACCGGGCGGAGTTCGGCCCAGGCGCGGGCGGCCTGGTCACCGTGCAGTCCGACCGAGCCGTGCTGGACGACCGTGTAGTCGAGGCGGCCGAGCGCCCACTGGAGTTCGCTGATGAACTGGCTGTAGAGCACACCCACCGGGACGGTCGGCGCCGGCATCAGCACCATGCGGCTGTGTCCCGCGCGCAGACTGCGGGCCGCCGCGTGCGGGACGTAGCCGAGTTCCTTGGCGGCCTCGCGGACACGGTGGCGGGTGGGTTCGCTGATCCGTACGGCGCTGGTGTTGTTGAGGACGTAGGAGACGGTCGCGCGTGAGACGCCGGCCAGGCGGGCCACATCGGCACTCGTGGGCACGGAGCGCGGTGCGGGCGACGGGGCTGCGGGCGTTTTCGGTATCTGCACCATGACGTACGGCATCTTGGCAGAAGTCGGGGCCCGGGAGTGCGGCGGGGGAACGGTCGTCACGAGGACAACATGGTCCGCGTTTTTACGAACATGTTCGTCACGAACTTGTTCGGAGCGAACATGTTCGTTACAGTCGAGGCATGACAGCTCGACCCGACACCCCGCGCAGCCGCCGTGAACGGCCGGCGAAACCCGCCCTGAGCAGGGAGGCCATCGTCACCGCCGCGGTGGCGGTGCTCCGCGCCGACGGTCTCCGGAAGGTGACCATGCGGCGCCTGGCCCAGGAGCTCGACACCGGTCCGGCCTCGTTGTACGTGTACGTCCGCAACACGGCGGAGCTGCACGCGGCGGTGCTGGACGAACTGCTCGGCACGATCGGGCCCGTCCCGGCGGAGGGTTCCTGGCGGGAGCGGCTGGAGCAGGTGCTCCTGGCGTACACCGGGATGCTGTTCGAGCACCCGAGCCTCGCCCGTTCGGCACTGACCTCCTGGCCCAGCGGCCCGCACTACCTGAACCTGATCGAGACCCTGCTGGCCCTGCTCGACGAGGGAGGCGTCCCGCCCGCGCAGGCCGCGTGGGGCGTGGACCTGCTGCTCCAGCAGGCCACGGCGACGGCCGCCGAGCACGCGGGCGAGGAACCGGCCCAGGACGACTGGGACGCCCTGACCGGCGCCCTGAACCGGGTGTCCGACCGGACCCACCCGCACATCGCCGCACTCGCCGGCGACCTGCTGTCCGGGGCGCACGAGGCCCGCCTCTCCTGGCGTATCCAGGCACTGATCACCGGCATCGAGCGGACCGCCGTACCGGACTGACATCCATCCTTCCCCTCAAGTCACGCCCCTCTCAAGGAGGTTCACCATGACTACCCCCCACCACCCCATCGCGATCGTCGGCGGCGGACTCGGCGGGCTCACGCTCGCCCGGGTCCTGCACGTCAACGGCATCGAGTCCGCCGTCTTCGAACGGGACGACTCCCCCGCCGTGCGCACCCAGGGCGGCATGCTCGACATCCACGAGGACTCGGGCCAGCTCGCGCTGCACGCCGCGGAACTGTACGAGGAGTTCCGCGCGCTGGTGCACCCGGGCGGCGAGGCCACGCGCGTCCTCGACCGGGCGGCCACGGTTCTGCTGGACAACCCCGACGACGGCACCGGCGGGCGCCCCGAGGTCGACCGCGGTCAGCTACGCGATCTGCTGCTCGGCGCGCTGCCCGAGAACACGGTCCGCTGGGGCGCGAAGGTCACCGGCGTCCGCCCGCTCGACGGCGGCCGGCACGAGGTGACGCTCTCCGACGGCGCCTCGTTCACGACCGGTCTGCTGATCGGCGCGGACGGCGCCTGGTCCAGGGTGCGGCCCCTGCTCTCGGACGCGAAGCCCGCGTACGTCGGCATCTCGTTCGTCGAGGTGGACCTGGCGGACGCCGACGTACGGCATCCCGTGAGCGCCGAGGTCGTCGGCGGCGGCATGATGATGGCCCTCGGCGCGGGCAAGGGCTTCCTCGCCCACCGGGAGACCGACGGGAGCCTGCACATCTACGTGGCGCTCGGCGTCCCCGAGGACGCGTTCGCCGGCGTCGACTTCACGGACACCGAGGCGGCCAAGGCGTACACCCTCGGGCACTTCTCCGACTGGGACAAGAGCCTGCGGGCGCTGCTCGCCGACGCCGAGGGCCCGCTGACCCCGCGCCAGATCCACGCCCTCCCGATCGGACACCGCTGGGAGCGACTGCCCGGCGTCACCCTGCTCGGCGACGCGGCCCATCTGATGTCACCGTTCGCGGGCGACGGCGCCAACCTCGCCATGCTCGACGGCGCCGAACTGGGCCAGTCCCTCGCCGCCCACCCCGACGACACCGAGGCAGCGCTGACCGCCTACGAGGCGAAGCTGTTCCCGCGCAGCGAGCAGTCGGCAGCGGGCTCCGCGGCGAACGGCACCCTGATGTTCCGCGAGGACGCCCCGCAGGGCATGCTCGACTTCTTCGCGAGCGTTGGCGCTGAGCGGGGTGTGACGGGTTGAGTCGGGCGGGGCGGTCGGGATTGCCGGGTTGTGCGCGGCGCGGCGGTTGAGCCGAGCGCAATACAACTGGGCGACTCAGCAGGGTGGTTGACCCGAGCGCAGCCCGACTAAGGCACTCAGCCGGGTGACGAGCCGAGCACCGCCCAACCGGCCAACTCAGCCAGGTGATTGGGCCGAGAGCACGGCGATTGAGCTGGGCGCGGCAGCCGACCCGGACACGGCCGTTGAGCCGGACGCACCCCAACAGGCGCACCCACACAGGCGGTTGAGCCGGAGGTGTCTCGATTGAGCCAATCCCGCCGGCCCATCCGGGCAGGTCCTCTTGAGCCCAACCAGCCGCATAAGCCGCATAAGCCCAGCCTGCTCAACGAGCCCAGCCAACTCAATCAGCCCACCCAGCCGGACGGTTGAGCCCGGCCCAGCCCAACCGACCTCCTCAGCCAGCCGCCTGAGTCCCCGTCACCCGGTCCACCAGGTCGATCCAGCCGACCTCCAGCCGCTCCATAGGCATCCCGCACTGCCGTGTCAGATGGTTGATCAGGGCAGGGTCCAGATACGCCATGAGCGTGTGGGACAGCAGCTCGCAGTCGGCGTCCGGGACGATCTGCCGGAGGAGCACCGTGACGTGTGTGCCCAGTGCGCGGAGCGCGGAGTGGGCGAACCGGCGGGTGGGTTCCGGCTGGGCGGCCAGTTGCAGGTCCAGCTGCTCGGCATGGCGGTACAGCACGGCAACCCCGAACGCCCGCAGCCGCTCGACCGGCGGCGCTCCGGGGCCCAGCGGGGGCGGGCCGCCGAGGAAGTCGGCCTGGAGGGTCTGCGCGGAGTGGTCGAGCAGCGCCATGAGCAGACCGGTGCGGTCGCCGAAGCGGCGGAACACCGTGCCCTTGCCGACCTCGGCGGCGGCGGCCACGGCCTCCATGGTCACGCCGGCCACCCCGTGCTCGGCGATCAGCCGGGCCGCCGCCTCCAGCAGCTTGGCGCGGTTGCGGGCCGCGTCGGCGCGCAGGCAGGGCTCGTCGGCGAAGGAGCGGACCTCCAGCAACTGGGGCTCGCTTATGGACTCCTCGGGCTTCGGGAAGGGCGGCAGGGCGCTGGACATGAAGACAGCGTAAAGCACTGGGAACAAAACTGGACCGCGGTCCGCTTAGCCTGATACAAATCTAAACGGACCTCGGTCCGGATCGTAACGGCAGTATTTCAGCCCCCCTCTTGGAGTCCCCATGTCTGTTCGTATCCTCGCGCTCGTCGGCAGCCTGCGCGCCGGCTCGCACAACCGCCAGCTCGCCGAGGCCGCGGTGAAGTTCGCGCCCGAGGGCGCCGACATCGAGATCTTCGAGGGTCTCGCCGACATCCCGTTCTACAACGAGGACATCGACGTCGAGGGCAACGTTCCGGCCGCCGCCGCCAAGCTGCGCGAGGCCGCGGGTGCCGCCGACGCGTTCCTCTTCTTCTCCCCCGAGTACAACGGCACCATCCCGGCCGTCCTGAAGAACGCCATCGACTGGCTGTCCCGCCCCTACGGCGCCAGCGGCTTCGGCGGCAAGCCGGTCGTCGTGGTCGGCACCGCGTACGGCCAGTTCGGCGGCGTGTGGGCGCAGGACGAGGCCCGCAAGGCTGTCGGCATCGCCGGCGGCAAGGTGATCGAGGAGATCAAGCTCTCGATCCCCGGTTCCGTGACCCGCTTCGCCGAGACCCACCCGTCCGAGGACGCCGAGGTCGTCGCCCAGCTGACCGAGGTCCTCGCCCAGCTCAAGGGCCACGCGGGCGAGGCCGTCGCCGCCTGATCCGCGCACCCCACCGCACGTCGAAGGGGCCGGAGTCCACCTGGACTCCGGCCCCTTTCCCGTCGGTCGGCGTCAGTCCAGTTCGGCCAGCCGCGGCACCGCGGGCGCCACGAACCGCTCGATCCACTCGGCCGGTTCGCCCGTGCGCGGGCCCAGGATCACCGTGTCGACGCCGAGCTTCGTGAAGCCGTCGATCTCCCGCAGGAACGCGTCCAGGTCACCCGTGGTCACCGACTCGCCCGTGTGGACGATCGTCTTGCGGATACGGTCGTAGTCGCGCCCCAGGCTGTCGCAGTGCCCGCGCAGCACGCCGAGCTTGTGGCGCAGCTCGTCCGGCGTGGACACGATCAGGTTGCAGGCGTCGGCGTACTGGGCGACCAGCCGCAGGGTCTTCTTCTCCCCGCCGCCGCCGATCATGATCTCGGGGTGCGGGCTGCTGACCGGCGCGGGCACGCAGAGGGTCTCGGCAAGGCGGTAGTGCTTGCCCTCGAAGGGGCCGTTCGCCTCCGGGTCCCACATCTGCAAACAGATCTGAAGGGTCTCCTCCAGCCGCTCGAAACGCTCCGCGAGCGGCGGGTAGTGCACGCCGAGTCCATGGTGCTCACGGTCGTACCAGGCCGCCCCGATGCCGAGCGTGGCCCGGCCGCCGGACAGCACGTCGAGCGTGGTGGCGATCTTCGCGAGGAGCCCCGGATTGCGGTACGTCACACCGGTCACCAGCGCGCCGAGGCGGACCGTGGAGGTGTTCCCGGCCAGGAAGCCGAGCGTCGTGTAGGCCTCCAGCATGGCGTCCTCGGCGCCGCCGTTGAACTCCATCTGGAAGTAGTGGTCCATCACCGAGAGCCAGCTGACGCCCGCCGCCTCCGCCGCGACCGCCGACGCGGCCAGCTCGGGCCCGATCGACGTCGGCCCTCCGGGATGGTTGAACCGGTTGATGTGTACGCCGACCCGCATGCCCGACTCCCTTTCACGTCCGCCGCGCGGTCCTCCCGGACCTT
Organism: Streptomyces sp. NPDC096013; assembly: GCF_044763565.1. NCBI lineage: Bacteria > Bacillati > Actinomycetota > Actinomycetes > Kitasatosporales > Streptomycetaceae > Streptomyces > Streptomyces sp. NPDC096013. The sequence continues at coordinate 361,541 of NZ_JBIWGK010000001.1, forward strand.
CACCGTCCCTCGTGACGGTAGGCCTTCGAGCGCTCTCGAAGTCAACCTCTACGGCTGTGACGTGACGGCGGGTTCCGTCTCCTGGTCCCTCGTGGCGCGCAGGCTGGTGAACGTCGTCACCGCGAGGACGAGCACGATGAAGCCGAGCGAGAAGGGGATCGAGATCTCCGGGACGTGCACGCCGGACTCGTGCAGGGCGTGCAGCACCAGCTTGACGCCGATGAAGCCCAGGATGATCGACAGGCCGTAGCTGAGGTGCACGAGTTTCTTGAGCAGGCCGCCGATGAGGAAGTACAGCTGGCGCAGGCCCATCAGGGCGAAGGCGTTGGCCGTGAAGACGATGTACGGGTCCTGGGTGAGGCCGTAGATCGCGGGGATGGAGTCGAGCGCGAAGAGCACGTCGGTGGAGCCGATGGCGAGCATCACGACCAGCATCGGGGTCATCACGCGCTTGCCGTTCTCCGTGATGAACAGCTTGGTGCCGTGGTAGCGGTCGGCGACACCGAAGCGGCGTTCGGCGATCTTGAGGAGCTTGTTCTCCTCGTACTCCTCGTTCTCGTGGCCCTTGCGGGCGTCCTGGACGAGCTTCCAGGCGGTCCAGATCAGGAACGCGCCGAAGAGGTAGAAGACCCAGGAGAAGGTGGAGATGATCGCGGCACCGGCCGCGATGAACCCGGCGCGCAGCACGAGGGCGACGAGCACGCCGACCATCAGCACCCGCTGCTGGTACTGCGAGGGCACCGCGAACTTGCCCATGATCAGGACGAAGACGAAGAGGTTGTCCACGCTCAGCGACTTCTCGGTGATGTACCCGGCGAAGAACTCCCCGGTGGGTCCGCTGCCGCCGTAGAGGAGCAGTCCCAGGCCGAACAGGCAGGCCAGGACGACCCAGACGACGGTCCAGATGCCGGCCTCCTTGACGGACACGTCGTGGGGGGTGCGGCCGATGAGGAAGTCGACGCCGACGAGGGCGCACAGGGCGGCGATCGTCAGCAGCCAGACGGTCAGGGAGATGTTCACGGGTGGTGCTCCTGATGCGGAAATGGCGTGTGGGGCGCCACGTGGTGTGGTCCGTGGGGGTCGGGACATCGTGGTGGGGCGTGGAGCATCCCTTCCACGCCCCGACGGTGAACATCAGGTCACATCACGACAAGGCACCCGCCGGACGGCGGGGAGGTTCCGCCGTCCGGCGGTGGGCGGACCGGGGGCGGGCGAGCGGACCATGGCTCTACGAGCCGCCGCGTCCAGCGTCAGGAGAAGCCCATGACTTCCGTCCCGCCCCCGCCCCCGTTCGACCCGGAACTCGCCGCGGCACTGGAACTGATCAAGGAGTTCATCTCGCCCGGGATGTCGCTGGAGGACATCGACGAGATCCGTCGCGGCCCGGCGATCACCCAGTCGCTGGAGCTGGACCTGACCCTGGACGGCGCCTTCGCCATCGAGGACCGGGAGGTGCCGGGCCCGGTCGGCGAACCGGCCGTCACCCTGCTGATCTGCCGCCCGACCGCGCCCTCCACGGCGGGCGCGCTGCCGGTCATCTACCACGTGCACGGCGGCGGGATGGTCCTCGGCGACCGGCGGGTCGGGGTGACCGGGGCGCTGGAGTACGCGCGGGAGCTGGACGCGGTGGTGGTGTCGGTGGAGTACCGGCTCGCGCCCGAGCACCCGCATCCGGCACCGATCGAGGACGTGTACGCCGGTCTGCTCTGGACGGCGGAGCACGCCAAGGAGATCGGCGGCGACCCCGAGCGGATCGTCGTCATGGGCGCGAGCGCGGGCGGCGGCCTGTCGGCGGCGCTGGCCCTGCTGACCCGGGACAGGGGCGGCCCGCGCCCGATCGGCCAGCTCCTCCTGTGCCCGATGCTCGACGACCGCAACGACACCCCCTCCACCTACCAGATGGCCGGCGTCGGCGTCTGGGACCGCACGGCCAACGAGACCGGCTGGACCGCCCTCCTCGGCGACCGCCGCGGCGGCCCCGACGTCTCCCCGTACGCGGCCCCGGCCCGGGCGGAGGACCTCACGAACCTCCCGCCGGCCTTCCTCGACGTCGGCTCGGCGGAAACCTTCCGTGACGAGGTCGTCGCCTACGCGTCCCGCCTCTGGCAAGCGGGCGGAGTGGCCGAACTCCACGTCTGGCCGGGCGGTTTCCACGGCTTCGACGGCTTCGCCCCGCAGGCGGCGGTCTCCCAGGCGGCGAAGGCGGCCCACGTGAGCTGGCTGCGGAGGCTGCTCGCCACGGCGTGAGAGGGGCGAGGCGGTGGGCTCGCTTCCGTGGGGCGCGGACGACGGCTCAGGTGGCACGTGCGGTGCCCGAGTGGGGGCGGCGGCCTGCGGGACGAGGCGCCAGGGAGATCGGCCCGCGGCGGCGTGCCCGCCGTAAGGCCTACGGCTGTGATCGCACCCCCGCGCCCCGCGCCGGCCGCACGCCGTGGAAGCTCGTCGCTCGCGCGGGCCGATTCGTTCGCGTTACCCCTGGCCCGTCCCTCCTCTCCGCCCCTTCCATGGCGCACCATGGACCTATGAAAGAGCTGGCCGGGCGCCTGACCGCGCTGGATCCGGACGCCGGTGCCGCCGTGCGGGTCATCGGGTACTTCGATCGGCTCGCCGAGTCGCGGGCCGGTCTTGAGGCGCTGGTGCGCGGGGCGGCGGTGCTCGCCGGGTGTGCCGCGCGGCTGGTGGACGCCGGGCGGCGGGTCCGGGTACGGGTCGAGGCGGACGGTACGCGCCGGGACAGCGCGGAACCCCCGGATCCCGCCTGGCCGTCCGCCACGCTGACGCCGGGCGGGGCTTCCGCGCTCTGGCTGGAGCGTACGGCGGGGTCGGCACCCAGTGTCGTCGACGCGATGATCCTTGAGCGGGCCGCCGGTGCCATGCGCGTGGTGCTGGACCGCACCCGGGGCCGGGTTCCGGCCGACGACCCGGAGTTGACCGAGACCCTGCTCGACGCCACCGCTCCCGAGGCGGCCCGGCTGCACGCGGCCCGCCGGCTCGGCCTCGACCCCGCCGACCCGGCGACCAGGGCGAGGGTCGTCGCCCCGCTCGACGGACCGCCCCGGGTGGTCGCCGCGCCCCGGGAGCCGACGGGTACGTCCGGGCCACGGCTCGTTCCGGACGCCGATCCGCAAGCGCTCTCCGTCGGCTCCGGCACCCAACCCCCGCACACGGACGCCGAGTTGCCCGCGGGCCGCCTGGGCATCGGCCCCGCCGTCCCCGTCCTGGACCTGCCCCACTCCTGGTCCGCCGCCCGTACCGCCCTGCGCTTCACCTCCGACGGCACCGCGCAGGACCCCGGCCAGCGCATCGTGCACGCCGACGAACTCGGCGGCATCGCCCTCCTCGCCGAACTGGTGGCACCGGGGGCCGAACCGCCGTCGGACGTCCAGGACCTGGAAGCCGCGGCGGCCAACGCCCCCTGGTTGCTGGCCACTCTGAACGCCGTCGCCACCACGTCCAGCCTCCGTGCGGCGGCCACCGGGATCAACGTCCACCACTCCACACTCCAGGACCGCCTGACCCACGCGGAGTCCTTGCTCGGCTGGCCGGTACGCACACCTCAGGGCCGACTGCGGCTCCAACTGGCGCTCACGATGCGGCACTTGGCGCGCCCCTAGCGCCCGGTGTCACCCGCCTGTGGGCCGTATCCACCCGCATCCCCAACAACCGGGCACACGGCGGGACTTGGCCATCTCCGCGCCACCCGGAATTCCTGATTCGGTAGGACCGAGGGGGAGTCATAGCAAGCGCTTGTCGCTACATTTTGACATGCTCGCCGCATCAACCTCCCCCTCTGTCACTCCGCAGGAGGCACTTCCCCATGCGCAGACTTCTCGCCTGTCTGGCGGCCGCTGCCGCGGCCCTGGGCGGGCTCACGGTGGCCGCCGCGACGCCGGCCGCCGCCGCCACGTCGGGCAGCTTCAACGTGCTCACCTACAACGTCGCCGGGCTCCCGGAGTCGTTGTCCAGCGCCTCGACGCCGCGCGACACGAGCACCACCGCGATTGGCACGCGCATCGCTCCGTACGACATCGTGAACGTGCAGGAAGACTTCAACTACCACGCCTACCTGTACTCCACCGACACCCACCCCTACCGCACCGCGACCAGCGGCGGGGCCGGCATCGGCAGCGGGCTCAACACCGTCTCCGACTATGCCTGGGACGGCGACGACTTCGAGCGCGTCCACTGGAACTCCTGCCAGATCGACTCGGGCGACTGCCTGACCCCCAAGGGCTTCAGCTTCATGCGCGAGCGGCTGTCGGAGGGTGTGTACGTCGACTTCTACAACCTGCACACCAACGCGGGTACGAACGACGGCGACGAGGCCTCCCGCGCGGACAACCTCAGCCAGCTGACCTCGTTCATCAGCACCCACTCCGCGGGCAACGCCGTCGTGGTGATGGGCGACACCAACACCCGCTACACCCGCTCCGCCGACACCATCGCCGAGTTCGCCGCGAACAACGGCCTCACCGACGCCTGGGTCAAGCTGATCCGCGGCGGCGTCGCACCCGCCAAGGGCAGCGACGCGCTGGTGTGCGACCAGACCGGCGCCACCGTGCCCAACACCTGCGAGGTCGTGGACAAGGTCCTCTACCGCAGCAGCAAACTGGTCACACTCAACGCGACCTCGTACAACAACGAGCACGCCAAGTTCCTGACCTCGGACGGGAAGATGCTCTCCGACCACGACCCGATCACGGTCGGCTTCACCTGGTCGCAGAACGCGGACTTCCAGCTCAGCGACCAGTTCGGCGGCCCGCACGGCGACTACTACCAGGACATCGACAGCGTCCCGGCCGCCGCCCGCGCCACCCAGATCTCGCTGCGCTCCGGCTCCCGCGTCGACCAGGTCGGCATCACCCTCGCGGGCGGCACCACGCTCACCCACGGCGGCACGGGCGGCACCGCGTCCTCGCTGAACCTGGGCAGCGGCGAGTACGTGACGTCGGCGTACCTCTGCGAGGGCAAGTACAGCAACACCACGCGGATCTTCTACGCCAAGTTCACCACCAACCTGGGCAACACCCTGGCCGGTGGCACCACCACCTCGGACTGCGTGACCCGCACCGCCCCGTCCGGCTGGGGGATCGCAGGCTTCCACGGCCGCTCCGGCGACGAGCTCGACAAGGTCGGCTTCATCTACACCAAGCGCTGACAGGCACCTGAACTCGCAGGCACCGTACAGCGGTTGGACGGCCGGACCATCCGTCATCGCGGGTGGTCCGGCTCGGTGCGCTGCGCCCCGCTACGCGAACGCCAGCGGCACCAGTCGCCCCCGCGAGATGAGCGAGGTGGCCTGCTTCAGGCGGTGCACGTGGATGCTCACGCCGTAGCCGTCGATCCCCGGCACGGCGGCGACCTTGGTGGTCAGGTAGCGGTACAGGTGTTCCGTGTCGCGGCAGATGACGACGACCATGATGTTGGAGTCACCGCTGATCGCGGCGGCGAAGGCGACCTCGTCGTGGGCCGCGAGTTCCTCGCCGACGCGTTCCAGGCGGGCCGGGGCGACGCGCAGCCAGAGGGTGGCGTTGAGCGCGAACCCCAGGCGCGCGGAGAGCAGTTCGACGTCGTAGGCGAGCGCTCCCGAACTCTCCAGGGCGTCCAGTCGGCGGGCGACGCGGGCCGTGGACCAGCCGGTGACGTCGGCGAGCTGCGTGTGCGTGGCGCGGCCGTCGTCCGCGAGCGCGTCGAGCAGCGGGGTGTCCTCGTCGGTGAGGCGCACGGGCGGGCCTGTCGGCATGTCGGTGCGGTCGCCTACGAGTTGACTGACCTGACGGGGCGTCAGATGACCGCCGTATCCCGTCCAGTCGCTCACTCCGGACGTGCCGAACGGATGGATCAGCAGGTCGATGCTGACGTCGAGGACCGAGGCGGACTTGGGGAGTTGGCGCAGCAGGACGTCGTCGCGCGGCACATGGACCGGTGCGCTGATCACGCAGATGATCTCCGAACCGCCGGACGCGAGGCCCGCGTAGGCGATGTCGGGTCGGCGGGCGAGCGCGTCGGCGAGCGGGCCGACCCGGTCGGGGCGGCAGCGGATGCGGGCGACCCAGCGGGCCTCGCCGTGGACGGAGGGGTCGATCAGGCCGACCACCCGCATGACCCCGGACCGGCGCAGGGCGTGGAAGCGGCGGGCGGCGGTCTGCTCGGAGACCCCGGCGACCTCGCCGATCACCCGGAACGAGGCGCGTGGCGCGCATTGCAGCGTGCGGAGGATTTTCCCGTCGACTTCGTCCGTCATGAGGGAAGTCTGACAGCACCTTGTCGCCGCATGGAGGTTCTGGGACGCTTCTCGGTCCCGCGTTGGTGATTGTGCATGGCGGAGCCGATCCTGGGGCGCGTGCCTGTTCGAGTTCGAGGGCACCGCGTTTCCAGAAGGAGAGTTCCCCGTGAACGTCACGACCCCGGCGAGCGGGCGGCCCGATCGACGGGCGGCCACCCTCGTGATGGCCTGCCTCGGCGTCTTCGTCGCCTACTTGCCGGTGACCACGGTCGCCGTGAGCCTGCCCGCCATCCAGTCGGCGCTGAGCGCGTCGACCGCCCAACTGTCCTGGGTCCAGGACGCGTTCGTCCTGCCCATGGCCGCGTTCATCCTCACCGCCGGAGTCTTCGGCGATGTGCACGGACGCAAGAAGGTGTTCCAGGCGGGCCTGCTGTTCTCCGCGATCGGTGCCGCCGTGGCACTGTCCGCGCAGTCGGTGCACGTGCTGTGGATCGGCCAGGCCTTCGCCGGTCTCGGCGCGGCGACCCTGCTGCCGACCACGCTGGCGCTGATCAGTCACGCGGTGCCCGACCACCGGGAGCGCGGCAAGTTCATCGGCCTGTGGGCTACCGCCCTCATGGCCGCGCTCGCGATCGGCCCGCTGATCGCCGGCGTCATCCTCGACCACACCTCCTGGCGCTGGATCTATCTCGTCTCCGTGCCGGTCCCGCTGATCGCGCTGGGCGTCGCCGCCCGTCTGCTCCCCGACTCCCGTGCCCCGTACGGCCGCAAGCTCGATTGGCCCGGCCAGCTCACCGCGACCCTCGCGATCACCGCGCTCGTCTACGGCGTGATCGAGGGCGGCGCCGGTTCGTTCACGGACGTCAAGGTCATGGTGGCCCTGTTCACCGCCGTCGTCGGCGGGGTCGCGTTCGTGCTCGCCGAGCGGCGCAGCGACAGCCCGATGCTGGATCTGACGCTGTTCCGCAGCCCTGCGTTCACCGCCACCACCCTGGTCGCGATGATCACCTTCCTGGCGCTGATCGGCTTCTTCTTCCTGCTCAGCCTGTACTTCGGCCTGGTGCAGCAGCTCGACACGCTCCAGGCGGCCTGGCGGCTGCTCATGGTCACCGCGGCGGCGATCGTGGTCGGCCAGCCGGTCGGCCGGCTCATGCACCGGGTCGCCCCGCGCGTCCTGATCACCGGAGGTCTGCTGGTGATCTCCGGCGCGCTGTTCGCGCTGACCGGCGTGGACGGCGGCACCGGATTCGGGTCGATCGCCTGGCGGCTGGCGCTGCTGGGCCTGGGCATCGGCACGGTCCTGACGCCGATGACCGCGACCGCCGTGGCCTCCGTGCCGCATCAGCAGGCGGGCATGGCCGCGGCCGGCAACAACGCGTTCCGCCAGGTCGGCGGCGCGCTCGGCCCGGCCGTCCTCGGCGCCATGCTCTCCACCAAGGCGCTCGACACGCTGCCCGGCCATCTCACCGACGCCGGGGTGACCGGCGCGACCCAGCGCGGCATCGTCTCCACCGCCGACTCGAGCGGTCTCGGCGCCATCGCCCACATGAACCTCGGCGCGGACACCGGCCGGGCCCTGGGCGCGCTGAGCGAGTCCTTCCTGGACGGCATGCGGCTGTGCCTGGTGGTCGCCGGATCACTGACGCTCCTCGCGGCCCTGGTGTGCGTGCTGCTGCTGCGCCGCCCGCGGCAGGACGCCGCTTCCACGTCGACTCCGGTGGCCGGTGGGAACACCGCGGGGTCCGGCACGCCGACGCCGGTCGCAACGGCGGCAGCCGATCCGACGCCGTAGCGCTGAGGCACGAAGTACCCACGGGCGGGGCCCTGTTGTACGTCGACAGGGCCCCGCCCGCTGTCACATCGGCGGCCTCAGCAACTGGTCCGATCACCGGTCCTGCGTGAGGAAATACGTTCCAAACCGCCGGTATGCCAGGCCCGCACCGCGGCCGAACGGTCACTGCCGTTCGTCCACGGCCATCACCTGGGCCGCTCCAAGTGCCGCCCGTCAGCAGATAGCCGCCGTCTCCCCGCACCAGCCGCCCTCCCGCGCCGACGCCGTCCAGGAACCGTCGTAGCGCCCAGACGTAGACCTGGACGTTCCTTCCGGGCCGTCCGGGGCGGGCCGTCCTCCCACAGGGTGTCCACCAGGACGTCGGCGGAGACGAGGGTGTTGGGGCGGCACAACAGGACGGCGAGCAGCATGCGTTGTTTGAGCGGGCCGAGCGGCGGCGCCTCACCCGCGGGACCCGCGACGGCCAATGGCCCCAGTACGGAATATCGAACGTCGCCGGGGCGCGGCCCGGCCGTCCCTTCATTCATCCGTTCCCGCCGTGTCGGACCCACCGGTGAATTCGGCACCCGGTCACGACCACCGTGATCCCCCGGCCCGCGCCTGTCGCGTCCGGTTCCGCTGAACGGAACCGGGACGGCCGGTCGGCGGGGCGGGCCGAGACCCTGGTCACGGGCGTGCCGCGCGCAGCCGGGTCGTTCTCACCTCGGCCGATATCGGGCGCACGGAGGATGTGAGGGGACATGCCGTGAATGCCTCTCTCCGCTCCGTGTGCCCATGTGCGACAAAGTGGCTTTCTTTCGCCTTCTGCCGTCATGGCGTGGGGAGTTGTGGCGCTCCCCGTGCGGAGATGTGGACACGGGATATGCCGTGCCTCATTTGTCTGCGCTATATTTCACGCCTCAACTCCCTTTGCGCTGACGCGTTTTCCGCTCTCCTCTCCCGCCTCCCGTGAATTCTTTTCGCCCCGGGCCGTTACCCCCGTTCCCCCTCCGTGATATGCCTCACTGAAAGCCCCCCACTCCGTGGCCATCACTCTGCACGAGGACCGGCCGCCGGCCGGCCGCCATGCGGCCGCTCCGTCCGGCAGCCTGTTTCGACGGATCTACGCACCCCGCACCAGTGACGCCCTGGCGTTCTCCATGGCGACGTACGCCATGCCGTTGCTGGTCCTGACGATCACCCGCTCGTCGTCGCTGACGGGCTTGGCGTTCGCGCTCGAGTGGACGCCTCGGATCGCCGCGTTCGTGCTGGCCGGCAACGTGGTGGACCGGCGCGGCGCCGCCATCGTGTGTTTCCTCGCCTCGCTGCTGCGGGCCGTGGTGCTGGCGGGGGCGGCCGTGGCGCTGGTGATGCTGCCGCCCGGCACCGAGGAGACGGCGTGCGTGCTGGTGCTGGCCGCGGTCACCGGCACCCTCACGCAGTTCAGCTTCGTCGCGAACGAGGCCGTGGGCGCGATCGTCACCCGGCGGGCGGAGCACCGGCCGCACGGGGTGCAGTCGGTGCTGATCGGCATCGACCAGACCGCCATGCTGGTCGGTCCCCTGCTCGCGGGCTTCCTGCTGCTGGTCGGGCCCGGCTGGATGCTCGGCTGTCTGGCCGGGCTGTCCCTGCTGGCGGCCGTGCTGGGACTCCAGACCCCGCCCACCCCGCTGCGCGCCGGCCGGCCGGTCGGCGAACGCACGCCGGGCAGTCTGCGGACCGGGCTGCGCATGCTGCGCCGGCTGCCCGCCCTGCGCTGGCTGGTGGCGGGCCTCGCCTGCTCCAACCTCGCGCTCGGCCTGCTCCAGTCGGCCAGCCCCGTCATCGTGGTCGAGAACTTCGGCCGCTCCTCGGCGGACGTGGGCACCCTCTGGTCGGTCGCCGCCGCCACCACCCTGCTCGCGATCACCTGCTGCCGGCTCGCCCTGAGCCGCGTCGACCTGTGGGGCGTGGGCGTGGTCTGCGCGACCTTCGCCTCGGCGGCCTGCCTCGCGCTGCCCCAAGCCCCGTCCTACGCCGCCTACATGGTGCTCATCGCGCTGTTCATGGCGGGCGACGGCGGCCTCACCGTCGTGCTGCGGACCCTGCGTTCGCTGGTCATCCCGGCCTCGGCGTTCGGCACCACGCTCTCCCTGACCATGCTGCTCCTGCTGCTGCCCTTCCCGGTGGCCGGCATCCTCGTCGCCGTCACCCCGCCGACCCGTCTGGACACGGTCGTCCTGTGCTGCGCCGCCGTCCAGGCCGTCGCCCTGGCCATCACCTTCGCCCGGCTCCGCCACGAGCCGACGCTGCGCGCGTCGGCCCACGCCATGCTCCCCGACGAGCCGTCGGCGACGCCGAGTTGACCTCGCCGTAATTCAGTTGTCCGCGCGCCTGACGGATGGGCAGGCTTGCGCGGTGCAGAACGAACTGAACCCGGGCTGTCTGGACTGGGACGAGGTCGACCCCGCGCGTCATCCCTTCGACCCCGAGTCGGCCGCGGAGACGGTGCGTTCACTCGGCCCGGCACACCGGATGCCGGCCCGCCCCGACGTCCCCTTCGGCAACCCCTCTCTGCACAGATGGAGTTGGGACCTGGCCAGGCCCTGGACCGACGCCATGTCGTACGCCCTCGCCGAGCACTACGGCGTCTGGGCCACGGGCTGGTGCTGGGCGCACGACGAGGGGGACTACGACGGCGGGCCGGTCGGCAGCTGGTGCTGTGCGCTGCACTCGCTCACCACCCCGGAGGAGACCCTCGACCGGGTCGCCGACGGCCTGTGCGAGTGGCGCGACTGGCTGGAACGGCTCGCGGAGCTGTTCGAGGCGTATCCGCTGGACCTGGCCGACGTGGCGGACCAGCGCATCCTGTGGGAGTGCGCCGCCCGCAACCTCATTCTCCAGGCCTGCGACCGCACCGGTTCCGGCAGCGGCTGGTACGGACACTGCCGTCAGGTCCTCACCTGGTTCCTCAGTCGCTGGCACGTGGACCCCGATGTGGCACAGGAGTTGGTCGACGAGGCGATCGACGGCCGGTTCAAGAGCTGGACCGGCCCAGGCCGGGTCCTGGTCGACGACATCGCGGAACGCCTCGCCCTGTCCCTGCGACCGGACGACGCGGTACGAGCACCCGCCCCCGGCCCCGCGCCGGACCACCTGCGGAGCTGGCTCGCGGTCCGCGCGACCACGCCGTGGGAGGACGCGCCGGACGGCGGCGGCTACGGGCCGGTGACTCCGGCGCGGGACGGCGCGGCGGAGTACATACGCGCCTTCGACCGCACCGTCTCCACCGAGCGCGGCGAGGGCCTGCTCACCGCCCTGGAGCTGGTCCGGGCCGACGCGGCACGCGGCGCCGCCCTCGACTTCGAGCTGCTGCGCGGCTGGCAGCAGCATGTCCTGGGCACACCCGGACCACCGTCGTTCCGCACCCTCCCTGCCTTCGCCAAGAAGGGCAGGGAGCGCTACGGCATCGGCCCCGACACGCGTGAACGCCTCGACGCCTGCCTGGCCGAGAGCACGCTGAACGCCGACCGCCCCCTCCCGCTCACCGCCCGCGCCGCCCGTGTCTTTCTCGACGTGTGCTTCTTCCATCCCTTCGACGACGGAAACGCCCGCGCCGCCTTCCTCGCCCTCGTCTTCGTGCTGGCCCGCGAGAACGTGGCCCTGGACGCGGTCACCCTGCTCCGCCGTATCAGCCACGCGGCCGACAACCCGCAGAGCGGCGTGATCCTGGCCCGGTACGTCGACGTCCACCTCGCGGAGACCCGCCGCCACGCCGCCTCAACCGCCGCCTAGAGAGGGCGAGTTCACCAGCGCAGTCGTGTCGTGTCTCAGGCCCACGCCGTCACGGGCACGAACGAACTGTCCGTCCGGAACAGGTCCGTGCCGTCCGTCGGGTCCACCCGCAGCTGGTAGTCGTAGTGGCGCAGGTAGCGGCCGGGGTAGTTGTACGACTCGAAGCGCAGCGCGCCTGAGGTCGCGCCCGTCCGGGCGTAGAACGTGGCGTCCTGCGCGAAGGTCGCCGTACCGTCGTCGGCGTCGAAGCGGCCCCGGAAGCCGTAGTGGCGCAGGTAGTTGCCCGCCGTGTCCCGGAAGGAGAAGCCGGTCGCGTCGGCGAGGCCGGCGACGACGGTGAACGTGGAGGCCTGCTTCAGGGCGGTGGTGCTGGAGCCGGTCACGACCGGCAGGTTGAGCAGCGCGGACTGCTCCTGCCAGTAGCGGGTCGGGTAGTTGGCGGATTGGAAGGAGCGGGCGGTGCCGGTCGCGAGGCTCGGGCCGCCGGACACCGTCTCCTTGATGACCGTGAAGTGGCGTGCCGTGCCGGAGAGGGTGGTCAGCGCGGTCGGCGCGGACCAGGTGGCGAAGGTGTCGTGGCTGTCGCTGAAGTAGTAGTTCCCGTCGCCGTAGCCGTCGAAGAAGATCCGCCAGCCGCCGTTGTCGAGCTGCACCACCGAGGGGCCCTCGCGGTAGCTGCCCCAGCCGGCCCAGTCGCCGGTCCTCGTGAGCGCGTAGGGGCCGGTGAGGCTGGGGGCGGTGCCGTACTCGATGTATTTCGCCGTCTCGTTCTTGGTGAAGGCGTGGTAGGTCGAGCCGATGCGCACGATGTACGTGTCGATGTGGTTGGAGCCGATGCCCGCGAGGACGACCGGTGAACTCCACGCCGTCAAAGCGGAGTTGGTCGCCTTCAGCCGGTACGGGGTGAAGATCCACTCGTCGTCGGCGGTGGAGCAGGACACGATGACGTTGACACTGCCGTCGGCGTCGACGAACCACTCCGGCGCCCACGCGCGCGACAGGTTGGCGATCGGGACCGTGTAGTCGTAGAGGAACGTCCAGCCGACCAGGTCGGCGCTGCGCGCGAAGCCGATGGTGGTGCTGACGTCCTCCCAGGTGTGGGTGGTGTAAGTCAGGTAGTAGTAGCCGTCGGTGTGCCGGAACACGGACGCGTCGCGGATGCGGTTGCTCGGCGGGGTGTACGCGGAGGCCTGGACGAGGCGGAAGTCGGTGGCGTCGTCGGACTGGTAGACGTTGACGGTGCCGTCGTCGCTGTTGAGGAACGGGACGATGGTGTAGCGGGTGGCGTAGCCGCTCGCCGGTGCGGCGGCCAGGGCGGTGCCGAGCAGTCCGGGGGCCTCGCCCAGGACGAGCGCCGAGGCGGGCAGGACGGCCAGCGCGCGCAGCAGGGTGCGGCGGGACGGCGTGGGGGGACGTGTGGTCACGGGCGGCTCTCCCGGAGACTCGGACGTTCGTCATCTCGAACGCGGTTCGTGAATTCGATCAGAAGGTAGGGGTGGGGCAGGGGCACGTCAATGGTTTGCGCAGTGCCTGGTGATCTCTGTGGGACAGCTGCCCCACAGGTCGAACCACCCGTGCGCCAAGGGAAGTTGCCGCATTCGCGGCACGCCGGGCCGCCGGACGTTACCGTTCGGTAGACCCCACGCGCTCCCGGAGGTGCCCGCCATGACGCCCGACCGCTCCGCAGGCCTGGCCGAGTCCGCCCGCGCCCTGGCCGCCGGCGAGGTGACCGCACGCGCCCTGACCGAACAGGCCCTGGCGCGGATCGAGTCGACTCAGGGCTCCCTCAACGCCTTTCGGATCGTACGGAGGGAGGCGGCCCTCGCCGAGGCCGACGCGGCGGACGAGCAACTCGCCGCGGGAGTACGGAAACCGCTCCTCGGCGTACCGGTCGCCGTCAAGGACGACATGGACGTGGCCGGCGAACCGACCGCGTTCGGCTGCCGGGGCGAGTTCCCGCCGGCGGCCGAGGACGGTGAGGCGGTACGGCGGCTGCGGGCGGCCGGGGCGGTCGTCGTCGGAAAGACCAACACCTGCGAGTTCGGGCAGTGGCCGTTCACCGAGGGACCCGCGTTCGGCGCGACCCGCAATCCCTGGAACTCCCATTACACGCCCGGGGGTTCGTCCGGCGGCTCGGCGGCCGCGGTGGCCGCGGGGCTGGTCCCGGCGGCGCTCGGCTCGGACGGCGCCGGTTCGGTGCGCATCCCCGCCTCCTGGACCCACCTTGTCGGCGTCAAGCCGCAGCGCGGCCGCATCTCGACCTGGCCGCGCGGCGAGTCCTTCCACGGCATCACGGTCAACGGCACCCTCACCCGCACGGTCGCCGACGCGGCCCTGCTCCTGGACGCGGCGAGCGGCAACCACGCCGGGGACCCGTACCGCCCGCCCGCGCTCACCCTGGCGGAGGCGGTGGGCCGCGACCCCGGCCGGCTGCGCATCGCCCTCTCCCTGAAGCCGCCGTTCACCGCACTGCCCGCCCGGCTGCGACCGGACGTACGCGCCCGCGTCCTCGAACTCGCCGACACGCTGGTCCGGTTGGGCCACACGGTGGTGGAGGACGATCCGCCGTACGGCCGGATCGGGCTGGGCTTCCTCCCCCGCGCCACCGCCGGTATCGCCGAGCGGGTCCGCGAGGCACCGCACCCCGCACTCCTCGACCGCCGCACCCTGGAGGCCGCCCGCCTCGGCCGGCTGCTCGGCGGGGCACCCCTGCGGGCGGCCCGGCGCGCGGAGGCCGTCCTGCACGACCGGATCGGCGCGTTCTTCGGGATGTACGACGTGGTCCTCGCCCCGACAACCGCCGCTCCCCCGCCCCTCGTCGGCGCGCTGCACGACCTGAGCGGCCTCGCCACCGACCGTGCGATGGTCACCGCGTGCCCCTACGCCTGGCCGTGGAACGTCCTCGGCTGGCCCGGCGTCAGCATCCCCGCCGGGTTCGTGGCCGACGGACTCCCGGTCGGCGCCCAGCTGTTGGGCCCGTCGAACAGTGAGCCGCTGCTGCTGTCGCTCGCCGCGCAGGTGGAGGCGGAGCTGCGCTGGCACGAGCGGTGGCCGGAGCCCGCCGCGGCGGATTCCCCGGCGGCACAAGCGGGTTCGACCCGTACCCTGTGACCATGCAGGATGCGTCGATGGTCGGGCTGATGGGGCGGGTCACCGGGACGATCGGGCCCGGGCTCGTCGGTGAGGTGATCGTCCGGGTGCGCGGCGGCGCCGAGCACTTCCTCGCGTACGCCGCCACGGGCACGGACCGGATCGAGTCGGGGACGGTGGTGATGGTGGTGGATTACCTGCCGCCGAGGACGGTCTACGTCACCCAGGCATACGACAGTTGAGCCGACTCCCTCGCAGGTGAGAGCCGCCCGGGGGCGCATGCGTCAAGATTGCAACAAGGATCCGTCAGCGTCTGTACCCCGCTCCCGCGCGGGAGCACACTCCCTTCGTTCGGTGCCGAAAGGGCACCATCACAAGGGGGCGAATGCCGATGGTCATCGGCGTCGTAGCGGGGGCGGCGGTTGTCGCCGTGCTCGTACTGATCGGTCTGTTCAAGGCGATGTGGCGGGTCGCCGAGCCCAACGAGGCACTCATCATCTCGGGCTCCAAGCACCGCACCGAAGGCCTTGAGGAAGGCATGGGGTTCCGCATCGTCACGGGGCGCGGCACGCTCGTGATGCCCGGAGTGCAGGCGGTGCGCAAGATCTCGCTGGACCTCAACGAGACCGAACTGCACGTGGATTGCGTGACCACCCAGGGCATTCCGCTCAAGGTGCGGGGCGTGGTCATCTTCAAGGTGGGCGACGACTTCGTGTCGATCGCCAACGCGGGACGGCGCTTCCTCGATCAGCAGAAGATGATGTCGGAGCGGGTCCACAACGTGTTCGCCGGTCATCTCCGTTCCATCGTGGGCGGGTTGACGGTCGAGGACATGATCCGCGACCGGGAGAAGCTGACGGGGCAGACCCGGGCCGCGTGCGGTACGGAGATGGAGAAACTGGGTCTGATCGTGGACTCGCTTCAGATCCACGAGATCGAGGACCCCACGGGGTACATCAAGAACCTCGCGATGCCGCACGCGGCGGCCGTGCAGCGGGACGCGCGGATCGCGCAGGCCGAGGCCAACCGGCTGGCCACCGAGGCCGAACAGAAGGCCGCGGCACGGATGTCGGAGGCCACCCGGGACAGCGAGATCCTCCAGGCCGGCTACCAGGCCGAGCGCGACAAGGCGGCGGCGAAGGCCCGCCAGGCCGGTCCGCTCGCCGACGCGGCCGCCCGGCAGGACGTCGTCGTGCAGGAGACCCGGATCGCCGAACTCGACGCGCTGCGCCGGGAACAGCAGCTCCAGGCGGACGTCCGCAAGCCCGCGGACGCCCAGGCGTACGAGACCCGGGCCCGCGCCGAGGCCGAGCGCGACGCGCGGATCTCGGCGGCTCAGGCCAAGGCGCAGGAGACCGAGTTGGCGGCGGCGGCCGAGGCGAATCGCGTCAAGGCGGCGGCGATCGCCGAGGCCGAGGCGACCAAGGCACGCGGTGCCGCCGCGGCCACGGCGACCAGGGCCACCGGTGAGGCCGAGGCAGCCGCCGCGCAGGCGAAGGGTCTTGCGGCGGCCGAGGCGACCAGGGCCCAGGGTCTCGCCGAGGCGGAGGCCATCAAGGCGCGGGCCGCGGCCCTCGCCGAGAACCAGGAGGCCGTGGTCGCGCAGCAACTCGCCGAGAACTGGCCGGAGATCGTGCGGGCAGGCGCGTCCGCCTTCGGCAGCGTCGACAACATGGTGGTCCTCAACGGGGCCGACGGCATGGCGGACATGCTCGCCAAGGCGCTCACCATGGGCGGCACGGGCCTCGGTCTGGCCCGCCAGCTGCTCGCCTCGATGAACCAGACCGAGCACACCCCGAACGGGCAGCCCCTGAGCGGGACTTCGGGCCTCAACGGGGTCACGGCACCGCCGTCGCAGACGGTGCCGGTGGACAAGGAGTAGAAGGAGCAGAAGGAGTATTAGGAGTAGGACGCAGCACGGGTGATCGTCTGACGGGCGCCCGGCGTCCGGGGTCA
This sequence comes from Streptomyces sp. NPDC096013, assembly GCF_044763565.1. NCBI lineage: Bacteria > Bacillati > Actinomycetota > Actinomycetes > Kitasatosporales > Streptomycetaceae > Streptomyces > Streptomyces sp. NPDC096013. The sequence continues at coordinate 378,358 of NZ_JBIWGK010000001.1, forward strand.
CGGAGGCACGCTCTAAGGTGCCTCCGTGACCGCCTTTACCGATGAGAACGTTCCGGGCCGCTTCGGCCCCACCGCCACCACCGAGGCCGACCCGCGCGAGGTCGGCAGGGTCCGTACCGAGTACTCCCCCGCGCACGACGGTGACCCGGACCCCGGCGAGATCGTCTGGACCTGGGTGCCGTTCGAGGAGAACGACGGCCGGGGCAAGGACCGCCCGGTGCTCGTCGTGGCCCGTGAGCCCGGCGGGACCCTGCTCGCCGTCCAGCTGTCCAGCAAGCGCCACGACGGCGACCGCGAGTGGGTGGCGATCGGCAGCGGCCCCTGGGACAAGTCCGGGCGTGACTCCTGGGTCGACGTGGACCGCGTCCTGCGTCTGCACGAGGACGGCATGCGCCGCGAGGCCTGCGCGATCGACCAGATGCGCTTCAACCTCGTGCGGCACCGGCTGCACGAGCGCTACGGCTGGACCTGAGCGGCCGAACCCCGCGCGCTAGCTCTGGAACTGACGCTCCGGAAACGTCCGTAGGAACGCGTCCCGGACCGTGGCACCCGGTGTGCGGTCCAGGACGCCGAACACCACCTGCTCGAAGGCCGCGGCGAACCGTCCGCCCGGCCCGAGCAGCGTGTGGAAGGCGCCCGCGACCTGGGCCGGGTCGTTCCGGAACACCCCGCAGCCCCAGGCGCCCAGGACCAGCCGCCGGTAACCGTGCAGGACGGCCGTCTCCAGCACCCGCTCCGCCCGGACGGCGAGCGCCCGCGGCAGCCCGGCCGCGCGCTCCGGTGCCGTGCGCAGCACCACTCCCGCGTTCGGCGCGGCGGCGGTGAGGAATCCGGCCGTGTACGGCTCGTCCAGGAGGCGGCCCTTGTCGTCGCGGAAGACGGGGACGGCCGGTGTGTGGATGACCCGGTCCGTGTAGAACGGATCGCGGTGGGCGCGGTGGTGGTCGTAGAAACCGCGGGCTTCGAGCAGGCAGGTGTACAGCGCGGAGGCGCGGCACAGGGCCTCTTCCTGGGCCTGCGCGCCGTTCAGGAAACCGCCGCCCGGGTTGCGGGCCGAGGCGAAGTTCAGGACGGCGACCGGGCCGGTGAGGCGGCGGGCGGCCTCCAGGCTGCTCTCGCCGGTGACCTCGACGCGTGTCTCCACGGGGGAGAACGGCGGTATCCGGACCGGTTCCGGGCCGTAGAGGCGTGTGCCCGCGCGGGCCGCCTCGGTCTGGGCGGCGATGGACACCTCACGTCCGTCCGCGGTGCGATAGGCCCCGGCCGCGACGATCTGCTCGGTCTGCTGTGCGATGCCGCGCAGGCGCGCGCTCATGGCATAACCCCCGTGTACGCCATGAGCGCGTGCCCCGCGATCTCCCCCGTGATCTCCCCCGTCGTGCTCATACGTTCATCGTGAGCGATGCTGGTCGTGCGGTGCAACGGAGTTTCCGGGCTCCGCGAACGGCCGGCGAACCGGAGATTACCGATTCCGAACGTGGCAATACGCACTCTTGTGCGACCAGCCGCGAGGGTCTTGGGTGGGACGAGTGTGCCGCCCCGGGCCCAACAGAAACCGGGCCGGTGGCATGGTGGAATCTCAGGAGGATCCCGACATGTCCGATACGGCAAGTGACTGTAGCGACTGTACGGAGCCCCGTACCGCGGTCACCGAACCCGAGGTGGAGGCCCTGGTCAGGGGCATCTGCTTCAAGACCGGTCCGCCCCGCACGCTCGGGGTCGAAGTGGAATGGCTCGTCCACGAGCTGCGCATGCCGCAGCTCCCCGTGACACCCGAACGGCTCGAAGCGGCCTACGCCGCCTTGAGGACCGTGCCTCTGAGGTCGGCGCTCACCGTCGAGCCCGGCGGCCAGCTGGAACTCAGCTCGTCGCCCGCCGCCTCCCTGATGGAGTGCATCGGTTCCGTCTCCGAGGACCTGGACGCCGTCCGCGCCGTCCTGCGCCGCGACAACCTGGGGCTGGTCGGTGTCGGCCACGATCCCTGGCATCCCCCGCGCCGGTTCCTGCACGAGCCGCGCTACGACGCCATGGAGCGCTGCCTCGACCGCACCGGCCCCGCGGGCCGGCGCATGATGTGCACCTCGGCGTCCGTGCAGGTGTGTCTGGACGCCGGGTACGAGGAGCCGGGCCCGCTCGGTCTCGGGCGGCGCTGGTGGCTGGCGCATCAGCTGGGCGCGGTCCTGGTGGCCGCGTTCGCCAACTCCCCGCTGGTCGGCCGCAGCCCCACCGGCTGGCGCTCCACCCGGCAGCTCATCTGGATGGAGATCGGTCCCGGCCGCGCGGGCGGTCCGAACCTGGACGAGGCACCGCGCGACGCCTGGACCGACCTGGTCCTGGACTCGCCGGTGATGTGCATACGGCGGGACAGCGGCCCGTGGGACGTCCCGGAGAAGCTGACGTTCCGGGAGTGGATCAGATCGGGCTCGCCGAGACCGCCGACCCGGGAGGATCTGGACTACCACGTCTCGACGCTGTTCCCGCCGGTCAGACCACGCGGCCATCTCGAACTGCGCATGATCGACGCGCAGCCCGGGGACGACGGATGGATCGTGCCGCTGGCCGTGACGACGGCGCTCTTCGACGACCCGGAGGCGGCCGAGACCGCGTACCGGGCCGTGAAGCCGCTGGCCGAACGGACCCAGGGGCTGCCCGCGCCGCACAATCCGCTGTGGATCGACGCGGCCCGCTACGGGCTGTCCGACCCGGAGCTGCACGAGTCCGCGCTCGTCTGCTTCGCCGCGGCGCTGGAGGCCCTGCCCCGGCTGGGCGCCACCGCCGGGGTCATGGACGCCGTCCGCGCGTTCTTCGACCGCTATGTCGTCCGGGGCCGCTGCCCCGCCGACGATCTGCTCGACCGCGTGCGCGGTACGGACAGCCGCCCGCACGGGAAGGACATCCGCACATGACCGACGCCGACATCGCCACCGACACGTCCGCGGGCCCCCCTGCCGACACCTCGGCCGACATCGACATCGAGGCGCTCAGGCAACGGGCGTTGACCACCCTCACCACGGCCCGGGACCGCACCACGCTCCTCACGAGCTGTGTGGACGAGCCCGAACTCACCGCCCAGCACTCGCCGTTGATGTCCCCGCTGGTCTGGGACCTCGCGCACATCGGCAACCAGGAGGAGCTGTGGCTGCTGCGCGCCGTCGGCGGCCGGGACCCGATGCGGCCCGACATCGACGGCCTCTACGACGCGTTCGAGCACCCGCGTTCCGAACGCCCCTCGCTGCCGCTGCTGCCGCCCGAGGAGGCACGGCAGTACGCGGCCGAGGTGCGCGGCCGGGTGACGGACGTACTGGAGAGCCACGCCTTCCGCGGGACGCGGCTCACCGACATGGGCTTCGCCTTCGGGATGGTCGCCCAGCACGAACAGCAGCACGACGAAACGATGCTGATCACCCATCAGCTCCGCAGCGGTCCGCAGGCGTTGACCGCCCCGGACCCGGAGCCGGTCCCGCTGTTCACCGGCCCATCCGAAGTCCTCGTCCCCGGTGGGCCGTTCACGATGGGCACCTCCACCGAGCCCTGGGCGCTGGACAACGAACGGCCCGCGCACCGACGGGAGGTGGCCTCCTTCCACATCGACACGACCCCGGTGACGAACGGCGCGTATCTGGCGTTCATCGAGGACGGCGGGTACGACGACCCGCGCTGGTGGACGAAGGAGGGCTGGGCGCACATCCGCCGCAACTCCGTCACCGCGCCCGGGTTCTGGCGCCGGGAGGCGGGCCAGTGGCTGCGGCGCCGGTTCGGTGTCACGGAGGCCGTACCGCTGGACGAGCCGGTGGTGCACGTCTGCTGGTACGAGGCGGACGCCTACGCCCGCTGGGCCGGACGGCGGCTGCCGACCGAGGCCGAGTGGGAGAAGGCGGCCCGCCACGATCCGACGGCCGACCGCTCGATGCGCTACCCGTGGGGCGACGCCGACCCGGCACCCGAGCACGCCAACCTCGGGCAGCGTCACCTTCGCCCGGCCCCCGCCGGAAGCTACCCGGCGGGTGAGTCACCGCTGGGGGTGAGGCAGTTGATCGGCGACGTGTGGGAGTGGACGTCGAGCGACTTCCTGCCGTACCCGGGGTTCAGGGCGTTCCCGTACAAGGAGTACTCGGAGGTGTTCTTCGGCCCCGAGTACAAGGTGCTGCGGGGCGGTTCGTTCGCCGTGGACGAGGTGGCCTGCCGGGGCACGTTCCGCAACTGGGACTATCCGATCCGGCGGCAGATCTTCTCCGGCTTCCGCACGGCCCGCTCGGGGGCCGTCTGATGTGCCGCCACCTGGCGTATCTGGGTCCCGAGGAGCCGCTCGGCCGGCTCCTCGTGGACCCGGAGCACAGCCTGTTCCGGCAGTCCTGGGAGCCCCGCCGTCAGCGGCACGGGACGGTCAACGCCGATGGTTTCGGGGTGGGTTGGTACGCAGAGGGCGACCCGGTGCCGGGCCGCTACCGGCGGGCCGTGCCCATCTGGGGCGACCAGTCCTTCGCCGACCTGGCCCGCGTGGTCCGCTCGGAGGCGCTGCTGGCCGCCGTCAGGGACGCGACGTTCGCGGGTGCGGACGGGGAGGCCGCGGCGGCGCCGTTCGCCGCGGGCCCCTGGCTGTTCAGCCACAACGGCGCGGTCACCGGCTGGCCGCAGACCCTGGCGGCGCTGGCCCAACGCATGCCGCCGGTCGACCTGTTGTCCATGGAGGCACGCTGCGACTCGGCGTTCGTCTGGGCGCTGGTCCTCAGCCGGCTCCGGGCGGGCGACGAGGTGGGCCAGGCGCTGGCCGACACGGTGACGGAGGTCGCCCACGCGGCCCCCGGCTCCCGCCTCAACCTCCTCCTCACCGACGGCGAGACCATCGCCGCCACCGCCTGGGGCGACAGCCTCTGGTACCTCTCGGAGCCCGGCCGCCGCACGGTGGTGGCCTCCGAGCCCTACGACGACGACCCGCACTGGCAGGAGGCCCCCGACCGCACTCTGCTCACCGCGACCCGCACCGAGGTCCTCCTCACCCCCCTGAAAGACCTCGCACCACCGAAGGAGCCCCGTACGTGAGCCCGTTCCTTCTCACCCGCACCCTGCCCGAGGACGCCACCGACGCGGCACTGCGCGCCGACGTCCTGGAGGGCCTCACCAGCACCCCGAAGACCCTCCCGCCGAAGTGGTTCTACGACGCCCACGGCAGCGAACTCTTCGAGCAGATCACCGAGTTGCCCGAGTACTACCCCACGCGCGCCGAACGGGAGATCCTCGTCGACCGCGCGGCCGAGATCGCCGCGGCGACCGGCGCCCGCACGCTCGTCGAGCTGGGCTCCGGCTCCTCGGACAAGACCCGCCATCTGCTGGACGCGTTCACCGGCCTGGCCGTGTACGTCCCGGTCGACGTCAGCGAGAGCGCGCTCACGCAGGCCGGGCACGCCCTCGTCGAGGAACGCCCGGGCCTGGACGTGCACGCGCTGATCGCCGACTTCACCGGCGACCTCACCCTGCCGGAGACCCCGGGCCCGCGCCTGCTGGTGTTCCTGGGCGGCACGATCGGCAACCTGCTCCCGGCGGAACGCGCCACGTTCTTCGCCGGGCTCCGCTCGCTCCTCTCCCCGGGCGACGCGCTGCTCCTCGGCACCGACCTGGTCAAGGACGAGGATGTCCTGGTCAGGGCGTACGACGACGCGGCCGGGGTGACGGCCGCGTTCAACAAGAACGTCCTGACCGTCGTCGACCGCGAGCTAGGCGCCGACTTCGACGCCGACGCCTTCGACCACGTCGCCCTGTGGGACAGCGAAAACGAGTGGATCGAGATGCGGCTGCGGTCCCGCACGGACCAGACCGTGAAGATCCCCGCGCTCGATCTCGCCGTCGACTTCACGGCCGGCGAGGAACTCCGCACCGAGATCTCCGCGAAGTTCCGCAAGGAGGGCGTACGGTCCGAACTGGCCGCCACCGGGCTGGAGTTGACCCACTGGTGGACCGACCGTGAGGAGCGCTTCGCGCTGTCACTGAGCGTGGTGCGCTGACGTCGGGTGACGGGCCGTCTCGCGCACGGCCGCGCCGTGGGGCACGGTGGAGTGACGCGTGACGCGCCCGTCACGGCCGAGAGGAGCACCCGCATGTCCAACCACACGTACCGGGTCACCGAGATCGTCGGGACCTCTCACGAGGGCATCGACCAGGCCATCCGCAACGGCGTCGCCCGCGCCGCGCAGACCCTCCGCGGCCTGGACTGGTTCGAGGTGACCCAGGTCAGGGGCCAGATCGAGAACGGCCAGATCGAGCACTTCCAGGTCGGCCTGAAGGTCGGCTTCCGCATCGAGGACGAGGCCTGACCGTCGCGGGCGAGGCCTGACGGCCGCAGTGCGAGGACCGGCAGCCGTAGCGGCGATGGCTCCGGCTACGGCTCTCAGGTCCGGCCCTCCCCCTCCTGTGCCGCCTCCAGCGCGGCGGAGGGGGAGGTCCAGCGGGCCCGTACGACACGGAACCCGGCCCGTTCGGCGTCGTCGCAGACCAGCTCGTCGTCGTCCACGAGGACCCGGATCTCGCGGTCGCGGGCGAGCCGCCTGAGTTTCTCCAGCTTGGTGCGCCTGGCGGGCCTGCGGTCGTCGTTGCGGCGCATGAGGACCCGGCCCTCGGGCAGGCCCTGCGCGGCGAGCCAGGCGAGGGTGTCGCGGCGGCAGCGTTCGGGGCGCCCGGTGAGGTAGACGACCTCGCACTCCTCGGCCTGCTCCAGCGCGAGCGCGACGCCCTCGGCGAGCGGCGGGTCCTGCGGCGCGGCACCGAAGAAGGCGTCCCAGTCGCGCGGCCTCCGCTCCAGGAAGCGTTGCCGGTGCGCCGTGTCGGCAAGGGTGTTGTCGAGGTCGAACACGGCCAGCGGGCGCTTGTCGTCGGCGGTCACCCGCCCACCCTAGACATCCGGACCCGGCACCCCGGCAGCGGCCCGCGGGCGGCCCGGCCTCATGCTTCTCGCATGTCTGCCGCGATTCCCGCCCCCCGTACGTTCCTGATCGGCGCCGCCCTCCCCCATCGGCCCTGCACCCTGGTCGTGTGCCGGGGCTGCTGCTGCGGCGACCCGCGCAAACTCCCCGACACCGACCACGCCCGGCAGCTGGAACGGCTGCGGACCGGCGCCGCCGAGCACGGTTTCGCGGTCCGTACGACGGACTGTCTGGGCCCCTGCGACCAGGCCAACGTGATCGTCGTCCAGCCGTCGGCGGCGGGACGCCGGGCGGGCGGACGGCCGACCTGGATCGGGTTCGCGATGGACGACGACTGCACGGAGGAGGTGCTGGAGTGGGCCGCCGCGGGCGGGCCGGGAATCGCCGCGCCGCCCGCCACGCTGGAGTTGCAGTTCATCGACCCGCCTCGGGAGGGACGGGTCCGGTCGCGGCGGTGAGGGATCGGTCCGGCAGCTTCCATTCCTAACGGTATCCATTTTCATATAGCGTCCTCGGCGCGCGGGCTGCTGCGCCCCGAGATCTGACCCCGCGGGAATGCCGAGGTCTCCCGGGCGTTGACACTGAGGTGAGTTCAGTGATCGCCTCGACCCCCTTCTCCGTCCTCGACCGCTCCCGCACCCGCGAGGGGCACCCGCCCGCCGAGGCGCTGCGTGACACCGTGCGGTTCGCGCGGGAGATCGAGGAGCTGGGGTATCACCGGTTCTGGGTGTCGGAGCACCACGGCGTGCCCGGGGTCGCGGGCTCCGCGCCGACCGTCCTGGCCGCCGCCGTCGCCTCGGCCACCCGGAGCATCCGGGTCGGCACGGGCGGGGTGATGCTGCCCAATCACCAACCCCTGGTCGTGGCCGAGCAGTTCGGGGTGCTGGAGTCGCTGTTCCCCGGCCGGATCGACATGGGGCTCGGGCGCTCGGTCGGCTTCACCACCGGCGTGCGCAAGGCGCTGGGCCGCGACAAGGACGACGCCGACGACTTCGCCGGACAGCTCGACGAACTCCTCGGCTGGTTCCGCGGCACGTCACCCACCGGCGCCCACGCACGCCCCTCCGAGGGCCTGAGCGTCCCGCCGTTCGTGCTCGCGATGGGCGAGGGCGCCGACATCGCGGCCCGCGCCGGTCTCCCGATGGTCATCGGCGACCTCCGCGGCCGGGAGAAGATGCGGCGCGGCATCGACCACTACCGCGCCCGCTTCCGCCCGTCCCCCTGGGCCTCAGAACCGTACGTCGTCATCTCGGGGACCATTGCCGTGGCCGCCACCCCCGAAGCGGCACGGCAGTTGCTCGTCCCGGAGGCGTGGTCGATGGCGTACTCGCGCACGCACGGCACCTTCCCGCCGCTGCCGCCCGCCGAGCGCGTGGAGCAACGGCCCATGACCGACAAGGAGTTCGGCTTCTACGAGGCCGGGCTCAGCGGCCAGCTCGCGGGCACCGAGGAACAGGTGGCCCACGAGTTGGAGACGGTGCTGAAGGAGACGGCGGCCGACGAGGTCCTCGTCACCACCAGCACCTACGACCGCGAAGCCCTGCTGGACTCCTACCGGCGGCTCGCCGCGCTCAGGGCGTGAGCACCATCCGGAAGCGCGCGGCACCGGACAGCATCCGCTCGTAGGCCTCGCCCGCCTGGTCCAGGGGGACGGTCTCCACCATCGGACTGATGGCGTGCAGGGCGCTGAAGGCCAGCGTGTCCTGCACGTCCTGCGAGGTGCCCGACGGGTGACCCCGAACCAGCTTGGCGCTCATGAGCAGTTGGAGCGGGCTGATCCCCAACGGCGCGGTGTCCGCCCCGACGACGACCAGCTCGCCACGAGGCCGCAGCCCCTCCACGGTCGCCGCGGCGGCATCCGAGTTGCCCGCCGTGGCCAGCACGACCTTGGCGCCGCCGAGGGCCTGGAGCGCCTCCGAGACCTCGGTGCCGGCGGTGCTGTCGACGTAGTGGTGGGCGCCCAACTGCTTGGCGAAGTCGGCCTTTTCGGGGCCGCGCGCGATCGCCACGGTCTCGAATCCCATCGCGGCCGCGTACTGCACGCCCAGGTGGCCGAGGCCGCCCAGTCCGAGGATCGCCACGAGGTCGCCCGGTTTGGCGGAGCTGCGGCGCAGGCCGTTGAAGGTGGTTACGCCCGCGCAGCCCATGGGTGCGGCGGCGCTCGCCGACAGGCCGTCGGGGATGCGGGCAAGCGCGTCGACCGGTGCCACGGTCAGCTCCGCGAAGCCGCCGTCGTAGGCCCAGCCGGGCACCTTGAGGTTCTCGCAGACGATGAAGTCGCCCTGTCTGCATGGGGTGCAGTGGCCGCAGCTGCCGCCGAACCAGCCGACGGACACCCGGTCGCCGATCCGCCAGCCGTCGTCCGAGGCGCCCTCGCCGAGCGCGTCGATGTGCCCGGCGATCTCGTGCCCGGTGACGAGGGGGAAGCGCACGCCGGGTACTCCGGCGTTCACGAAGAAGGTGTCGCTGTGGCAGATCCCGCAGGCCTCCACGGCGATCCGCACATGGCCGGGTGCCGGCTGCGGCACATCTCGCTCGACGATCGCGAACTCGCCGCCGGCCGCGGCCACTTGCGCGGCTCGATACCTGCTCATAGCTGTCTCCCGATGGGGTGGGAACGCGGTCCGGCTAGTGCTCGGCCGCCTGGCGTGCCCTGATCTGGATCGTGCCGTCGGCCGCGTCGACCTGGGCCTGGTCGCCCGCGTTCAGCTCGCCGGCGAGCAGCATGTCGGCGAGCCGGTCGTCGACCTCGCGCTGGATGGTGCGGCGCAACGGCCGGGCGCCGAAGTCGGGTTGGTGGCCGAGGTCGGCGAGGAGGTCCGCCGCCGCGTCGGTGACGTCCAGGGTGACGTCCTGGGCGTGCAGCCTGCGCCGGGTGTGGTCCAGCAACAGGTCGACGATCTCCCGCAGTTGGGTCCGCTCCAGGCCCCGGAAGACGATGATCTCGTCGATGCGGTTGAGGAACTCGGGGCGGAAGTGCTGGTTCAGGACCGGCATCACCGACTCGCGGACCTTGGCGTAGTCGTCGACGCCCGCCGCGAGGATGCGGTCGGCGCCGATGTTCGACGTCATGATCACGACGGTGTTCTTGAAGTCGACGGTGCGGCCCTGCGAGTCGGTGAGCCGTCCGTCGTCGAGGAGTTGGAGCAGCGTGTTGAAGACGTCGGGGTGCGCCTTCTCGACCTCGTCGAGCAGCAGCACGGCGTACGGCTGCCTGCGGACGGCCTCGGTGAGCTGGCCGGCCTCCTCGTGGCCGACGTATCCGGGAGGCGCTCCGACCAGGCGGGAGACGGTGTGGCGCTCCTGGAACTCGCTCATGTCGAGGCGGATCATGCGGCCCTCGTCGCCGAAGAGGGCCGCGGCGAGGGCGCGGGCCAGTTCCGTCTTGCCGACGCCGGTGGGGCCGAGGAAGAGGAGGCTGCCGATGGGCCGGTTCGGGTCGCTCATGCCGGCGCGGGCACGCCGTACGGCACGGGCGACGGCGGTGATGGCCTCGTCCTGGCCGACGACCCGCTCGTGGAGGTGCTCCTCCAGCTTCATCAGCCGGGCGCGTTCCTCCTCGGTGAGCTGGGAGACGGGGATGCCGGTGGTGCGCGAGACGACCTCGGCGATGTCCTCGGCGGTGACCTTGGGCGCCTGTTCCTCGGCGGAGCCGCCCGCCTTCAGCTCGGCCTCGGTGTCCTTGATCCGGTCCCGGATCTCCTTGGCCCGCTCGTACTCCTCGTCGGCGACGGCCTGGTCCTTCTCGCGGTTCAGGGCGGCGAGCCGGTCCTCGACGTCGCGGGTGTCGGAGAGCGGGGTCCTGGCCCGCAGCCGTACCCGGGCGGCGGCCTGGTCCATCAGGTCGATGGCCTTGTCGGGCAGGAAGCGGGCGGTGATGTACCGGTCGGAGAGTTCGGCCGCCGCGACGACCGCCTCGTCGGTGATCCGGACCTGGTGGTGGGCCTCGTAGCGGTCGCGCAGGCCGCGCAGGATCTCGATGGTGTCGTCGACGGTCGGCTCGCCGATCAGGATGGGTGCGAAGCGGCGCTCCAGCGCGGAGTCCTTCTCGATGTACCTGCGGTACTCGTCGACGGTGGTGGCGCCGATGAGGTGCAACTGGCCGCGCGCCAGGGCGGGTTTGAGCATGTTGCCCGCGTCCATGGCGCCGTCACCGCCGCCGCCCGCGCCGACGACGGTGTGCAACTCGTCGAGGAACAGCACCAGTTCGTCGCTGTGCTCGCCGACCTCGTCCAGGAGTTTCTTCAGCCGTTCCTCGAACTCGCCCCGGTACTTGGTGCCCGCGACCATCCCGGCCAGGTCCAGCGAGACGAGCCGCTTGCCCGCCAGGGTCTTCGGCACGTCGCCGGCGATGATCCGCTGGGCGATGCCCTCCACGACGGCGGTCTTGCCGACGCCGGGGTCGCCGATGAGGACGGGGTTGTTCTTGCTGCGCCGGGACAGCACCTCGATGGTCTGCTCGACCTCCTCGTCCCGGCCGATCACCGGGTCGAGCCGCCCGGCCCGCGCGTCCTCGGTGAGGTCGCGCCCGTACTCGTCGACGGTCGGCGTGCTGCTGGGCCTCTTCCGCTCGGGCTCGCCGGCGCTGGGCATCCCCTCGCCGTCCCAGCCGCTGCCCGCGAGGGCCTGTCCCGCGGCCGACTCGGGGTTGGCGGCAAGGGCCCGCAGCAGGTGCTCGGGGCCGATGTACGAGGAGTCCCCGGCGCGGGAGATCTGGTACGCGTCGAGGAGGGCCCGCTTGGCGGCCGGGGTGAGCGTGGTGGGTTCGGTCTTCGGGCCGCCCTCGGCCCCGGCGGAGAGTCGCTCGCGGATCCGGTCGGGGTCGGCTCCCGCCTCGGCCAGCAGGCGCCGGGTCGATTCCTGCTCGGTGGCGGCGGCCAGCAGATGCCGGGCGTCGAGCTGCTCGCTGCCCTCGGCGGCGGCGATGTCCCGCGCCTGGGCCACCAGCTCACGGGCCCGCTCCGAGAGCAGGCTGCCGATGTCCACGCGCTGGGCCCTGCGCGTCGGTGACGCCGCCCCCGAACCGCCGAAATACCGGGACATCAGCTCGTCGAATTCCTCGAAGGGGCTGCGTCCGAAACCGAATCCGGGAGTGCTCATGACCACGGACCTTCCGTGCGGAGATGGCGCGGCGACTGGCATCCGCGTCCTCCAACGTGGCACAGCGCGGACGCCCTCGCACCCCCGCGGCCCGCCGGGCGCCGCCCGTCGGGGTCCCATAGACTCGACGGGCCATGGACAACCCCCGCGATCCCTACGTCCGCGTCCGCGGCGCCCGTGAGCACAACCTCCGGGGCGTCGACGTCGACATCCCGCGGGACGTGTTGGCCGTGTTCACCGGCGTATCCGGCTCCGGAAAGTCGTCCCTCGCCTTCGGCACGATCTACGCGGAGGCCCAGCGCCGCTACTTCGAGTCGGTCGCGCCGTACGCCCGCCGCCTGATCCACCAGGTGGGCGCCCCGAAGGTCGGCGAGATCACCGGCCTGCCTCCGGCGGTCTCCCTCCAGCAACGCCGCTCGACCCCCACCTCCCGCTCCTCGGTGGGCACGGTCACCAGCCTCTCGAACTCGCTGAGGATGCTGTTCTCCCGCGCGGGCGACTACCCGCCCGGTGCGCGACGCCTCGACTCGGACGCCTTCTCCCCCAACACGGCGGCGGGCGCGTGCCCGGAGTGCCACGGCCTCGGCCGGGTCCACCGCACCACCGAGGAGTCCCTCGTCCCCGACCCCTCCCTGTCGATCCGCGAGGGCGCGATCGCCGCGTGGCCGGGCGCCTGGCAGGGCAAGAACCTCCGCGACATCCTCGACACCCTCGGCCACGACGTGGACGTGCCGTGGCGCGAACTCCCCGCCGACGAGCGGAAGTGGATCCTCTTCACCGACGAACAGCCGGTGGTCACGGTCCACCCGGTCCGGGACGCGGACCGCATCCAACGCCCGTACCAGGGCACGTACATGAGCGCCCACCGCTACGTCATGAAGACCTTCGCGGACACGAAGAGCCCGACCCTGCGGGCCAAGGCGGAGCGCTTCCTGACCAGCACCCCCTGCCCCCTGTGCGGAGGCAGCAGACTCCGCGCCGAGTCCCTGGCGGTGACGGTCGCGGGCCGCACGATCGCCGACCTGGCGGCCCTCCCCCTGGCGGAACTGGCAGGCACCCTGACCGCCACATCGGAGGCGGCCCGCGTCCTGACCGAGGACCTCACCTCCCGCATCGCCCCGATCCTCGAACTGGGCCTCGGCTACCTGAGCCTGGACCGCGCGACCCCCACCCTCTCCGCGGGCGAACTCCAACGCCTGCGCCTGGCAACCCAGTTGAGATCCGGCCTCTTCGGGGTCGTCTACGTCCTGGACGAACCGTCCGCGGGACTGCACCCGGCGGACACGGAGGCCCTGCTCACGGTCCTGGACCGCCTGAAGGCCGCCGGCAACTCGGTGTTCGTGGTGGAGCACCACCTGGACGTGATGCGCGGCGCCGACTGGCTGGTGGACGTGGGCCCGCAGGCGGGCGAGCACGGCGGACGGGTGCTGTACAGCGGCCCGGTGGAAGGCCTGGCGGCGGTGGAGGAATCGGCGACGGCCCGCTACCTCTTCGACCGCTCCCCCACCCCGCCCCGCGCAGTCCGCGCACCGCGGGGCGAGGTGAAGGTGGGCCCGTTCACGCGCCACAACCTGCGCGATGTGACGGCCGAGTTCCCCCTCGGCGTGTTCACGGCGGTCACCGGCGTCTCGGGCTCAGGCAAGTCCACGCTGATCGGCGAGATCACCGAGGAACCGGCAGCCGTAGGACGCCTGGTGTCGGTCGACCAGAAACCGATCGGCCGCACGCCCCGCTCGAACCTGGCGACGTACACCGGCCTCTTCGACGTCGTCCGCAAGGTCTTCGCGTCAACCGACGAGGCACGCCGACGGGGTTACGGCGTGGGCCGGTTCTCCTTCAACGTGGCGGGAGGCCGGTGCGAGACCTGCCAGGGCGAGGGCTTCGTCAGTGTGGAACTGCTCTTCCTGCCCAGCACCTACGCCCCCTGCCCGGACTGCGGCGGGGCCCGCTACAACCCCGAGACGCTCCAAGTGACGTACCGGGGACGGAGCATCGCGGACGTCCTCGATCTGACGGTGGAGAGCGCGGCGGACTTCTTCGCGGACACCCCGGATGTGGCCCGCAGCCTGACCACACTCCTGGACGTGGGCCTCGGCTACCTCCATCTCGGCCAGCCCGCCACCGAGTTGTCCGGCGGCGAGGCCCAGCGCATCAAACTCGCCACCGAGTTGCAGCGCGCCCACCGCACCCACACCCTCTACCTCCTCGACGAACCCACCACCGGCCTCCACCCCGCCGACGTGGAACTCCTCCTCCGCCAACTCCACGGCCTCGTCGACGCGGGCCACACCGTGGTCGTCGTCGAACACGACATGTCAGTGGTGGCGGGCGCGGACTGGGTGATCGACATGGGCCCCGGCGGAGGAGAGCAGGGGGGACGCGTCGTGGCGGCAGGCACGCCGACAGAGGTGGCGGAGACCAAGGGAAGCACCACAGCCCCCTACCTGAAAAACGCGCTGGGTTAGACGCCCCTTGCTTTCAGGGGCGCGGGGAACTGCGCGACCAGCCCCCACGCACCCGCACCCAACCGTCTACCTCAAAAGCCCCACAACCAACTCCCGGGGCAACCCATAGGTGTCGTGAAGGAGGCGATACGCCTCATCACCCAACACCCCCCGGAACTCGGGCCGGGACAACACCCGCCGCCCCCGATCGAGCACCTGGGAGAACCGCCGCTCCTCCTCCAGCACAACCCCCCGCACCGTGCTCCCGCCGACAAGCTCCCCCGGCAGATCGCCCACCGTACGGGAGTCGTCATCCCGCCGCAGAACGGTGAGCATCCGGCGAATCAACCGGCGCACCACATACCCCCGCCCGGTGTTGGACGGCCGCACCCCTTCCCCGATGACGACGGCGCTCGACCGCAGATGATCACAGACGACCCGCAGGGACCGCTCGTCCAGGTCCCACAGCGTCGGCAGGACCCGCATCCACGGCTCGAACACATCCGTGTCATAGACCGACCGGCACCCCTGAAGGACGGACGCCAGCCGCTCCAAGCCCATCCCCGTGTCGACGTTGACCTGCCGCAGCGGAACCAGCCCACCGTCCTCGCCCCGCTCCAGCCGCATGTGCACGTGGTTCCAGATCTCCACCCACCGCGGATCACCGGTCGGACTGCCCTCGGGCGGCCCGTCCCCGGTCCAGTAGAAGATCTCCGAGTCGGGCCCGCACGGCCCCACCGGCCCGTTGGACCACCAGTTCTCGTCCCGGGTCGACTCGACCGGCACACCCAACTCCCGCCAGATGCCCAGCGATTCGAGGTCGGGGCCGACCTGTTCGTCACCGCCGAAGACAGTGGCGTAGAGCTTCTCGCGCGGGATTCCGAAGCCGTCCCGCAGCAGTTCGTACCCCCACCGCAGGCTCTGCGGATGGCTGTAGTCGCCCAACGACCATGAGCCGAGCATGTCGAACACGGTGAGATGGGTGAGGTCGCCGATCTCGTCGAGGTCCGTCGTCCGCAGACAGCGTTGGACGTTGACCAGCCGCCGTCCCTGCGGATGCGGGCGCCCCTTGAGGTACGGCGTGAGCGGGTGCATGCCGGACGTGGTGAAGAGGACCGGGTCCGACGGCGGCGGCAGGAGCGAGCTCCCGGTGATCGGCTCGTGCCCGCGTTCGCGGTAGAAGTCGAGGAACGTACGGACGATGTCGTCGGTGTTCATGGCGGTGAGTCCTTCGGGTCGGGTGGGGACCGGAAGGGACCGCGGGGAGCGTACGAGGGGACTGGAAACGACACACCCGGCGGTCCGTTTCCGGCCGCCGGGAGAGGTCGGTGAGGTCAGGCGTCGGCAGCCGGCGAGTTGGTCGCTCGCGCGGTCGCGGTGCCGGTGTGCCTGATGGTCCTCATGGACGCAACGCTAACAGGACGCCTGCGGCCCGTCCTGCGGATTTTCACCGGGGTCTGCGCCACCGACGTGCAGTGGTCCCGGTGCGGGGACCGGCCCGGCACCACGGCCTGCGCCGCCTGGGCGAGGGAGCGGCGGTCGGGGTGGCTGCCGGGCAATATGGTCGGCCCCACCTCCACCTCGGCGACGAGCCCGCGCGTCGACACCACCCGCCACACCGAGGTGAGCAGGGAGTCGCTGCCGACGAAGGCGGGGGCGGTGCTGGCGGTGCCGTCGGTCAGGTAGTGCAGGCCGACCGGCTGGACGGGGACTCCGGCGTCCAGCGCGGCCTGGAAGACGGCCCGCCGGAAGTGCCCCTGGGCCCGGCCGCACCAGGTGCTGCCCTCGGGGAAGACGGCGACCGCTCCCCCGGCGCGCAGGGCGCCCGCGATGGAGGCGACCGTCTCCGGGAGGGCGCGCAGCCGGTCGCGGTCGATGAACAGGGCGCCGCTGCCCGCGGTCAGGGTCCCGGCGACGGGCCAGTGCCGGATCTCCGCCTTGGCCAGCATGCGGGCGGGGCGTACGGCGGCCAGCAGCGGGATGTCGAGCCACGAGATGTGGTTGGCGACCAGGAGCAGTCCGCCGGTGGGGGTGGTGGTGCCGGTGATGCGGAGCCGGATGCCGGCGGACCGGACGATCGTCCGGCACCACCAGCGCACCGCCACGGCGGGAATCCGCTTGCCGACGGGGGTGAGCGCGGCCCCGGCGGCCACCACGACCAGGACGGTCACGAAGCGCAGCACGGCGCGCGGTACGGCCGTGACGGACCCCTTCGACTCGATGCACGACCTGGGGGTGCAGGGCGCGCTGGGCAGCCAGACGCTCATCACGCCGGGACGAGCGAGAGGAAGTGCCGCAGATAGCGCGGGTTGACCCGGCGCATCGACAGCAGGACGTACAGGTCGGCGACCCCGAAGTCCGGGTCGTGGGCGGGCTCGCCGCAGACCCAGGCGCCGAGGCGGACGTAGCCGCGCAGCAGCGGCGGGAGTTCGACGCGGCCGGCGGGGCGGGTGACGCCTTCGGCGCTCCAGGGCAGCAGCGGGCGTACCCGGAACTCCTCGGGGGCGAGGTGCTTGGCGCTGACCCGGTCCCAGGTGCCGGCGGCGAGGGCGCCGCCGTCGGCGAGCGGGATGGAGCAGCAGCCGGCGAGCCAGTCGTGGCCGCGGTCGACCATGTAGCGGGCTATGCCGGCCCAGATGAGGCCGATGACGGTGCCGTCGCGGTGGTCGGGGTGGACGCAGGAGCGGCCGACCTCGACGAGGCCCGGGCGGATCGAGTCGAGGGGGGCGAGGTCGAACTCGCTCTCCGAGTAGAGCCGTCCGGCGACGGCGGCGCGCTCGGGCGGCAGTAGCCGGTAGGTGCCGACCACCTGCCCGGTGACCGTGTCGCGGACGAGGAGGTGGTCGCAGTGGGCGTCGAAGGCGTCGACGTCCAGGCCGGGCTGGGGGCTGGACAGGTGGGCGCCCATCTCCCCGGCGAAGACGTCGTGCCGCAGCCGCTGCGCTGCACGCACCTCGTCCTCGTCACGGGCGAGCGTGACGGTGTAGCGGGTGGGCGCGGCGGGCTGCGGGGGACGGTCGAGCGTGGATACGCCGGTCATGGCTCTCTCCTGGTCACGGGCCGGGGACGGCTCGGCGGCGAGCGGAGCCGCCTTACCTGTTGTGCCGACGCCGGCTGTCCGTGGCGTGACCCGCGAAGAGAGAGACGATGTGGGGTTGTTGAATGCCAGGGGTGCTTGGCGGAGCCGGGGTTGAGCACCACTCCGGCTCCGCCCGTCCGCACCCTGCCGGCGAACGTTCGGTGAGCTGGGACGTCTAGCGCTTGGCCACCTTGCGCGTCGCCCGCAGCCACTCCTTGTTCATCCCGGTGATGGACACCAGCGGGATGCCCTTGGGGCAGGCGGTGGCGCATTCGCCGGCCAGCGTGCAGCCGCCGAAGCCTTCCTCGTCCATCTGCGCGACCATGTCGAGGACGCGCGTCTCGCGCTCGGGGGCGCCCTGCGGGAGGACGTTGAGGTGGTTGATCTTGGCGGAGGTGAACAGCATCGCCGCACCGTTCGGGCAGGCCGCCACACACGCCCCGCAGCCGATGCACTCGGCATGCTCGAAGGCGAAGTCGGCATCCGGTTTCGGAACCGGGGTCGCGTGGGCCTCGGGCGCGGCGCCGGTGGGGGCGGTGATGTAGCCGCCGGCCTGGATGATCCGGTCGAAGGCCGAGCGGTCCACCACGAGGTCCTTGACGACCGGGAAGGCGGAGGCGCGCCACGGTTCGATGTCGATCGTGTCGCCGTCCTCGAAGGACCGCATGTGGAGCTGGCAGGTGGTGGTGCGCTCCGGGCCGTGGGCGTCGCCGTTGATGACGAGTGAGCAGGCACCGCAGATGCCCTCGCGGCAGTCGTGGTCGAAGGCGACCGGGTCCTCGCCCTTGAGGATGAGTTCCTCGTTGAGGGTGTCGAGCATCTCCAGGAACGACATGTCCGTGGAGATTCCGTCCACCTGGTAGGTGGACATGGCGCCTTCGGCGTCGGCGTTCTTCTGCCGCCAGACGCGCAGGGTGAGCTTCATGCGTAGCTCCGCTGAGTGGGGTGGACGTACTCGAAGACCAGGTCTTCCTTGTGCAGTACGGGAGCTGAGCCCGTACCGGTGAACTCCCAGGCGGCCGCGTAGCTGAACTCCTCGTCCCTGCGCTCCGCTTCGCCGTCCGGGGTCTGGGACTCCTCGCGGAAGTGGCCGCCGCAGGACTCGGCGCGGTTGAGTGCGTCGAGGCACATCAGCTCGGCGAGTTCGAGGTAGTCGACGATGCGGTTCGCCTTCTCCAGCGACTGGTTGAACTCCTCGCCGGTGCCCGGGACCTTGATCCGCCGCCAGAACTCCTCGCGGATCTGCGGGATGCGTTCCAGGGCCTTGCGCAGTCCGCTGTCGGTGCGGGCCATGCCGCAGAACTCCCACATGAGTTCGCCGAGTTCGCGGTGGAAGGAGTCGGGGGTGCGGTCGCCGTCCACCGCGAGGAGCAGGTTGAGCCGGTCCTCGGTCTCCGCCAACACCTGTTGTACGACGGGGTGCTGGACGCCGATGTCCTCGTGTCCGGGGTTTCGCGCGAGGTAGTCGTTGATGGTCGCCGGGAGGACGAAGTAGCCGTCGGCGAGACCCTGCATCAGGGCGGAGGCGCCGAGGCGGTTGGCGCCGTGGTCGGAGAAGTTGGCCTCGCCGATCGCGAACAGGCCCGGGACCGTGGTCTGGAGGTCGTAGTCGACCCAGAGGCCGCCCATCGTGTAGTGCACGGCCGGGTAGATCCGCATGGGGACCGTGTACGGGTCCTCGGCGGTGATCCGGGCGTACATGTCGAAGAGGTTGCCGTACTTCTCCTCGACGGCCTTGCGGCCCAGCCGCCCGATGGCGTCGGCGAAGTCGAGGTAGACGCCCTGTCCGCCGGGGCCGACGCCGCGCCCCTCGTCGCACACGTTCTTCGCGGCGCGGGAGGCGATGTCGCGGGGCACGAGGTTGCCGAAGGACGGGTAGATGCGCTCCAGGTAGTAGTCGCGCTCGGCCTCGGGGATCTCGTTCGGCGGGCGCCGGTCGCCCTTCGCCTTCGGCACCCAGATACGGCCGTCGTTGCGCAACGACTCGCTCATCAGGGTGAGTTTGGACTGGTGGTCGCCGGTGCGCGGGATGCAGGTGGGGTGGATCTGGGTGAAGCACGGGTTGGCGAAGAGCGCGCCGCGCCGGTGGGCGCGCCAGACCGCGGTGGCGTTGGAGTTCATGGCGTTCGTCGACAGGTAGAAGACGTTGCCGTAGCCGCCGCTGGCGAGGACGACGGCGTCCGCGAAGTAGGTGTCGACGCGGCCCGTGATCAGGTCGCGGGCGACGATCCCCCGGGCCTTCCCGTCGATGACGATCAGGTCGAGCATCTCGGTGCGCGGGTGCATCTCGATGTTCCCGGCGGCGATCTGCCGGGACAGGGCCTGGTAGGCGCCGAGGAGGAGCTGCTGCCCTGTCTGGCCGCGGGCGTAGAAGGTGCGGGAGACCTGGACGCCGCCGAAGGAGCGGGTGTCGAGGAGGCCGCCGTACTCGCGGGCGAAGGGCACGCCCTGCGCGACGCACTGGTCGATGATCTCGACCGAGATCTGCGCGAGGCGGTGGACGTTGGACTCGCGGGCCCTGAAGTCGCCGCCCTTGACGGTGTCGTAGAAGAGGCGGTGGACGGAGTCGCCGTCGTTGCGGTAGTTCTTCGCCGCGTTGATGCCGCCCTGGGCGGCGATCGAGTGGGCGCGGCGCGGGGAGTCCTGGTAGCAGAACTGGACGACGTGGTAGCCCTGTTCGGCCAGCGTGGCGCCCGCGGAGCCGCCGGCGAGGCCGGTGCCGACGACGATCACCGTGTGTTTGCGCCGGTTGGCGGGGTTGACGAGTCTGGCCTCGAAACGGCGGGTGTCCCAGCGCTCGTTAACGGGTCCTGTGGGGGCCTTGGTGTCGGTGACGGGTTCCCCCGTCGTGAAGTCCGCGTATTCAAGGGTCATTTCAGCTCACCACTCCGGTCATGACGCCCACGGGTACGGCGATGAAGCCGGCCGTGAGCAGCAGCGCGAGGACATTGGCGATCGTCTTCAGGGCGCGGTCGCGGCTGCGGCTGCCCGCGCCGAGGGTCTGGGCGGCGCTCCAGAAGCCGTGCCGGATGTGCAGGCCGAGGGCGAGCATCGCGACGATGTAGATGGTGTCGCCGTACCAGGTGGAGAAGGTGTCCACGACGTTCTGGTACGGGTGGCCCTGCTGGAAGCCGCCGGAGTGCACGGTGCCGGTGGTCAGGTCGAGGATGTGCCAGACGATGAACAGCGCCAGGATGATGCCGCCCCAGCGCATGGTGCGGGTGGCGTAGGTCGCCCGGGGTTTCCTGTGCACGTACTTGCTGGGGCGCGCCTTGATGTCGCGGCGGCTGAGCTGGTACGCGGAGACGACGTGGGCGACCACGGCGACGACCAGCGCGACGCGGATCAGCCAGAGGGTCCACTCGTAGTGCATGAAGGGTTCGCCGACGGTGCGCAGCCAGTGGGCGTAGTGGTTGAACTCGCCCGCGCCGAAGAAGATCTTCAGGTTGCCGATCATGTGGACGACCAGGTACAGCAGCATGATCAGGCCGCTGACCGCCATCACTGTCTTCTTGCCGACGGAGCTGTCCCACACCGTGCGCGCCATCGACGGCCGTCGGTCCGTCCGCGTTGCCAGAGCCATGTCTACGGACGTTAGGCGCCCGGGGCCGATCGGTCCAAGACATGGTCTGCCTGGTTTCCATAGCCTGGGGCTATCGTGGGTGGATGCAGTTCACGCAGCTCCAGTACTTCGTGGCGGTCGCCGAGACCCGGCACTTCACCCGGGCCGCCGATCTCGTCCATGTCGCCCAGCCGTCGCTGTCCCAGCAGATCAAGGCGCTGGAGCGGGAGCTGGGCGCGGATCTGTTCCTGCGGGCCCGGGGCAACATCACGCTCACCGACGCCGGCGAGGCGCTGCTGCCGCTGGCCCGGCGCATCCTGGCCGACGCGGACACGGCCCGGCACGAGGTGCAGGAACTGGCCCAGCTCCGCAGCGGCCGGATCAGGCTGGGCGCGACCCCGAGCCTCTGCACGGGCCTCCTCCCGGACGTCCTGCGCGCCTTCCACGACCGCTATCCCGGCATCCGGCTGCTGATCGAGGAGGGCGGCTCCCACGACCTGGTACGCGAACTCGCGCGCGGGGCGCTGGACCTGGCGCTGGTGGTCCTGCCGCTGCCCACCCCCTCACCGGCGTTGACGACGGTGGAACTGCTGCGCGAGGACCTGGTCGTCGTCTCCTCCCCCGAGGCACCGGCCCCCGGCCGCGGCCGGACGGTACGCATCGCCGACCTGGAGAGCGAACGCCTCGTGATGTTCCGCCACGGCTACGACCTCCGCGAACTCACCGTCGCCGCCTGCCGCGCCGAGGGCTTCGAACCGGACTTCGCGGTCGAGGGCGGCGAGATGGACGCGGTCCTCGGCTTCGTCCGCGCGGGCCTCGGGGTGGCCGTCGTCCCCCGCATGGTCGCGACGAAGTCCGGGCGCGGCCTGCGGGTGACGCCGCTGGCGCGGCCCGGGCTGCATCGGACCATCGCCCTCGCGCATCGCAGCGATGTGGCTCCGCCGAGGGCTGCGCGGGAGTTGCAGCGGATGTTGTTGGAGCGGTGAGGGGGGCGGGCGTTGGGGGGCGCGGGTGGGGTGGTCGGCGAGCGCGTCCCGGAGGGCCGGGGCGGCCGTGAGCGGGGCGCAGCCGTGAATTGCCGTGACCCGGGAAGCGGGACGCGGGGGTGTTCACCTCGGCCGCGGCGGGTGTCCCGCAGCGAGTGCCGCTGCCGTCGCCCACACCCGGAACGTGTGCGACGGCGGGGCGGCTGACCGCGAGGGCCGGGGGCGTCGGCGCCGCGCCCCGGACCCTCAGGTCAGCCGGGTGCTCGCCGCGTCACCAGGTCGGGATCAACCCGCCGTCGATCACCACGTCCGTGCCGGTCAGGTTGGCCGCTCGGGCGCCGGCGAGGAACAGGACCACGTCGGCGATCTCGGCGGGTCGGGAGAAGCGGCCGGTGACCGTGGTGGCCGAGGCCTGGGCCACGATCTGCTCCGGGGTGAGGCCGGCGGCGGCCGAGACCGTCGCGGCGACGCCGGTGCCGCCCAGCCACAGGTCCGTCTCGACCGGGCCGGGGCTGACCGTGTTGACGCGGATGCCCTTCGGGCCGACCTCCTTGGACAGGGCCTTGGAGAACGCGACCAGGGCGGCCTTGCCCGCGCTGTAGTCGATGACCAGCGGGTCGGGCAGGGTGGCGTTGACCGAGCCGATCGTGACGATGGAGCCCTGTCCGGCGGAAAGCATCAGGGGCAGGGCGGCGCGGGTGACGCGTACCGCCGTGAGGAGGTTCAGGTCGAGGGTGCGCGCCCAGTCCTCGTCGGTCACCGAGAGGAAGCCGCCGGTGCGCGGCGGTGCCGTACCGACGTTGTTCACCAGGATGTCCACGCGGCCGTCCGCCGCCTCGATCAGCCGCTCGGCCGCACCCGGTTCCGCGAGGTCCACCGGCACCCAGGTGACGGAACCCTCCTTGACCAGCGCGTCCAGCCCCTCGGTCGTCGTACGGGACCCGGCGACGACGCTCGCCCCCGCCCCGGCCAGCGCCTGGGCGACGGCCAGCCCGATGCCCTTGCTGGCGCCTGTCACCACGGCGGTCCTGCCCTGTAGTTCGGTACTCATCGAGCCCAACTCCTTCGGTGAGACGCGGGACGCCGTGCGGCCGCCTTGGGGGCATCCTCCCCCGCCTGCGCCTCCGGCACAGGTCCTACTCGATGTCCGGCGGCACCGGCGTCCCCTGGTGGTAGAACATCCGCCAGCCCGTCTCCTCGTCGCGCTTGCGCC
Source organism: Streptomyces sp. NPDC096013 (assembly GCF_044763565.1). Lineage (NCBI taxonomy): Bacteria > Bacillati > Actinomycetota > Actinomycetes > Kitasatosporales > Streptomycetaceae > Streptomyces > Streptomyces sp. NPDC096013. The sequence goes on from NZ_JBIWGK010000001.1 coordinate 401,656, forward strand.
ACAGGGAGGTGCGGCGGGCCCTGCGGCCGGCGAAGTCGGTCTCGTAGCGGAGCTGCACCAGGCCCGGGGCCAGGACCATGCCCGTGATGCCCGACGGGGCGTAGCGGGGACCGTCCGCCGCGCTGCCCGCGTGCTCGGGGAGCCACGCGAGCATGTGCTCGTACGTGTAGTGCCTCCCCGAGGCGCCGATCTCGACGTACTCGGGGTCCAGCAGCCGGACGGCCTCGCCGCGGGAGGCGCGGACGGCCGGGTCCAGAAGGGCCAGTTCGCCCGCGATCGCTTCGTTCACGGCGTCCGACGCGTGCGCTTCGTCATTCATGCGCACATGATCACCCTCGAACCCGGGCCTCCCGCAAGCGACTTACGGCCTCATCCGGTCGCGTCCACCAGCGCCAGGTCGTGCAGCCGCTCCGGCGGGCCGGGGCGGGCGTAGTACCAGCCCTGGGCCGTGTCGCAGCCCAGTATGCGGAGCTGCTCGGCCTGCGCGCCGGTCTCGACGCCCTCGACCGTCACCGCGAGGTCCAGGCTGTGGGCGAGGGAGACGATCCCCTCGACGATCTTGAGGTCGACGGGGTCGGCCGGGAACTGCTGCATGCTCTGGGTGAAGGAGCGGTCCAGCTTGAGGATGCTCACCGGCAGCCGGCGGAGGTTGGCGAGGTTCGAGTAGCCGGTGCCGAAGTCGTCCAGGGCGATGTCGACGCCCATCTCGGCGAGCCGCCGCAGCGGCTTCAGCAGGTCGTCGTCGGCGCCGATCAGCGCGGACTCCGTGACCTCCAGGCAGAGCGCGTCCGGGGCGACGCCGGTGCGCTCCAGGATGTCGACGGTGTCCTGGACCAGGCCGGGGTGGGTGAGCTGGCAGGGCGAGAGGTTGACGTTGATGCGCAGGGGGACGCCGTCGCCGTAGGCCTCACGCCAGGCGCGGGCCTGGCGGACGGACTGTTCGAGGACCCAGCGGCCCAACGGGACGATCAGGCCGGTGTGTTCGGCGAGCGGGATGAAGCGGTCGGGGCCCAGGACGCCGTGCTGCGGGTGCAGCCAGCGGACGAGGGCCTCGGCGCCGCGCACGCTGCCGTCGCCGAGGTGGACCAGCGGCTGGTACTCGATGAAGAACTCGTTGCGGTCGAGGGCCGCGGGCAGTGCGGTGGTCAGGCCGTGGCGGGTGATCGCTCGGGCGTCGGCCTCCGGGTCCGCGAGTTCGAAGCGGTTGCCGCCCGCGGACTTGGCCCGGTACATCGTGATGTCGGCGCTGCGCAGCACCTCCGCCGGGCCGCGCTCGCCGGCGGGGCCCTCGACGATGCCGATGGAGCCGCGCACGGTGAGGTCACGGCCGTCGATGCTGACTGGGGTGATCAGCGCGTTCATGATGCGGCCCGCGAGTTCGTCGACCTCGCGCTCGGTGTCGGGTCCCGTGGTCAGCGCGACGAACTCGTCGCCGCCGAGCCGGGCGACCATCTCGCCGGGTGCCGTCGCGCAGGACTGGAGCCGGTCGGCGACCTCGACCAGGAGCCGGTCGCCGGCCGCGTGGCCGAGGCTGTCGTTGATGGTCTTGAAGCCGTCGAGGTCGAGGTAGCACAGGCCGAACCGCTGGTTGTTGCCCGCGCCGAGCGCCTTCTCCAGGCGCTCGAAGAACAGGGTGCGGTTCGGGAGGCCGGTGAGCGCGTCGTGGGTCGCCTCGTAGCGCAGCCGCAGGTTCAGCAGCCGCCGCTCGGTGGTGTCCTCCATGAGGGCGAGCTGGTACTGCGGGTTGCCGTCGGCGTCGCGCAGCAGGGAGACCGTGAGGTTGGTCCACAGGACCGTTCCGTCGGGCCGGTAGAACGCCTTCTCCACGTGGTAGTGCTCGCGCTCGCCGCGGACGAGCTCGTCGTAGAGCGTCCAGGTCTGGGGCGCGTCGTCCGGGTGGGTCCACTCGCGGACGTTGCGGCCGCCCATGGTCTGGTCGGAGATGCCGAACATGCGCAGCAGCGCGCCGTTGACCTGGAGGATGTTGCCTTCGAGGTCGGCCATGCCGATTCCTATGGCCGCGCCCTCGAAGACCGCGCGGAAGCGGGCCTCGGTCGCGTGCAGGGCCTGTGCGACGACGCCCTGGGCCTGGAGGGCGGCCACGGAGATGGCCTCCTGCTCGGCCAGTGTGCGTTCGCGGAGTTCCTGGGCGAACCCGGCGGCCATCGCGTGCTGGAGGCGGGCCGAGCGGATCCGCAGGTCCTCCGGGGAGCCGTCGCCGCCGCAGTAGAGGACCAGGTAGGCGTCCACGCACTCCAGGGTGCGGGTGAGGGCGTCGGGGTCGGTGCAGTGGGCGGCGACGAGGGCGGCGCCGACGGCCTTGCCCTCCTCGGCCTCGAAGGTCCTGGCCCGCAGCGCCTCGCTCAACCGCCGCGCCAGCGGCAGGAGCAGCTCCTCGAACTCGGGCCGGGTCAGCGAGGTCGAGGTCGCCGGGAACACCGCCCGGCTCCAGATGGTCGCGAACCTGCGCAGTCTGCCCTCCGGCCCGTCCGGCTCCGCGATCACGCCGTGCGTCCTACGCCGGCGAATCCCGAGAAGGAATACGGATCTTCGTCCTCCGGTGCGGTGTCCGGCCGCCAGTCCGGCATCGGCACCAGTCCGGGTTCCACCATGTCGTACCCCTCGAAGAACCGCGCGATCTCGTCGCGCGAGCGCATGATCAGCGGATTGCGAATGTCCTTGTACACGTCCACCGCGCCCTCCGCCCGCTCGGGTGGCAACGGGATTCCCTCGTACGAGGCATGGGTCAGGATGAGCAGGCTGCCGGGCGCGAGCGCCTCGCGCAGCTGGGCCACCGCTCCGTACGGGTCGTCCGCGTCTTCCACGAAGTGCAGTATGGCAACGAGAAGGAGGGCCACTGGCCGATTCAGGTCGATCAGCGCCCGCACCTCGGGGCTCGCCAGGATCTCCTGCGGCTTGCGGAGATCGGCGGCGACGACGTCGGCCGTCGCGTTGTCCGAGAGGACGGCCTGGCTGTGCGCGACCGCCACCGGGTCGTGGTCGACGTACATCACATGGGCGCCGGGGCTGGCCTTCTGGGCGACCTCGTGGACGTTTCCGAAGGTGGGAATTCCGGAGCCGATGTCGAGGAACTGGGTGATGCCCTCGGCGGCCGCGAATCGGACCGCGCGGCGCATGAACGCCCGGTTCGCCTGCATGATCTTGGGAAGTCCCGGGAGGAACTCCATGGCCTTGCGGGCCGCCTCCCGGTCGACCTCGAAGTTGTGCGAACCGCCCAGGTAGTAGTCGTAGATACGCGAAACGCTCGGCACCGAGATGTCGATGCTCCGTGGTGCCCAGGCGGGACGCTCCATGTATCTCTCCAAGGCGTAGGCGATCCGGTGTTCGAGCTGAGGCTACTGATCGCCCGCCAAAGGGTCGAGCGGAAACGGAAATTGACCATCCGTTCCCGATGATTGCCCCTGGCACGTGCCGAATTGATGTGCGGGGACACGCGGAGAAGCGCGGAGAATGCCGGAATTGGCGTTGGGAATAGGGCCTGTCCGGCGGATCGGATCGCAGGAGACCTGGGGCGCCTCATCAACGCGGCAGATGTGCGTGCCACGCCCCGCGTCTGCGACAGGAGCCGTCGGACAGGCCCTGAGCCAAAGCGGTCCGCCCCCTCCGTGCGGTGCGGAGGGGGCGGACCCGGGGTCGTACGCGCTTGCTGTGTTGTTCGGCACTCTCTTCGCTTGCCCGCGTCCCTCCCTTCCGCGTCTCGGTTGCCGAGTGGGCGGGGCGATCGAACCCTGGGGAGGTTCTCGCTACTCCGCGGGCGCGCCGACCGGCTTGCCTTCAGGGGAGACGGCGTACCAAGTGCCGCCCACGCCCTGACCGTTGGTCTGTCCGGCGGCCGTGTCACCGGAGAAGGTGTAGATGGGCCAGCAGTTGACGGTCATCTGCTTGACGCCGTCGGGGCGGGTGAAGCCCATGAGGCCCTTCTTCTGCACACCCTTGGTGTCGTTCGCCGAGACGATGCCGACGGCCGGCCACTTGTCCGCGCAGGCGCCGAGGCAGTTGGAGACCGACTTCGGCCATGCCTTGTCCTTGAGGAAGCGGTAGACCGTGTGGCCGTTCTTGTCGACGACGATGTCACCGAGCTTGGCGTCCTTGCGGACGGAGAGGCCGGGCAGCGAGGAGAGGGTCGCCTTCTTGCCGTCGGGGGCGAGCGCGTACCACTTGCCGCCCACGCCCTGGCCGTTGACGTCACCGGCGTTGACGTCCTTGGCGTAGCGGTAGGCGGGCCAGCCGCCGATGGTCAGCTGCTTGGTGCCGTCGGTGCGGGTCACCTCGCCGAGGAGGGACTTGTCGATGCCGGCACCGGCGGTGGCGTCGCCGGCGGGGACCGGCGGCCAGGCGGTGGCGCAGTCGCCGTCGCAGTTGGACTTGGGGGGATTGGCCGTGTCGGCGTCGAAACGGTAGAGGGTGAGGCCCGCGCCGTCGCTCAACACCTTGCCGAGATCGGGGTTGTTGGCAACGTTCAGCTGGCCCGCGGGCTCCGCGGCGGCGGCCTGCTGGCCGTCGGCGCCGTAGCCGTTGCCGGCACCGGTGCTGGGGCTCGCCGTGGCACCGACGCTGCCGTAACCCCCGGCCGCCGCCGTGGCACCGACATTCTGGGCCGCGGAGGAAGGAGTGGCCACATTCCCCGAACCGCACGCCGCCGTCAACGCCATGACGGACACGGCCGTCGCCGCGAGTGAGGCGCTCCGCCAGGAGGTCTTCATCGTCAACTCCCCATAATCACCTGGATGTTGCAGCGCCCGTCTGTGCCGCCGCACGGTCCTAGGTACGGGTGGGGACCACGGAAGTGTTCAACCGGCGCACAAATTTCTTTCCGACACCTGTGACGCACGCACGCCGGCTCGTATGCGCGTGCGCATCCGGCGGCGGCCGACGATCGGTTCGTCAAACCGTCGCACCATGGCATCCACTCCTTCGGGGCATTCCCCGCGCGCACCGGCGCGCCCCGGCCCGCGAGGCCTCATGATCTCCGTCGTGCATGGACCCGAACCGACCCGAACCGCCCTCGCCGCAAGGGTGTTGACCCTGGTGACGCTGACGTGGCTGCTGACGGGAGCTCCGGCGGGCCTGGCAGCGGCCGACGCGTGCGCGTACGCCTCGACGGGGCCGGACGGCACGGAGGCGGTGGCGGTCGCGGGCGGCGACTCCTGGCCGATCCCCCCGGGCTGCCGGAAACCGACCCCGCCGCCCTGCCCCTCGCCGACACCCACCCCGCCGCCACCGCCACCACCCCCGCCCAAGCCGAGTCCACCGCCCCCGCCGAAACCCACCCCGACGCCGAAACCGACCCCGAAGCCCCGGCCCACGCCGAAACCCGTGCCGCCGCCCGCCCCGGCGCCTCGCCCGGCACCGCCGGCCCCGCGGGTCCGGCCGGCCCCGGCTCCGACCCCCACGCCCACACCCACACCCACCCCGACTCCGAAGCCTTCGCCCAGGCCCAGCCCGCATCCCTCGGCGTCCCCGGTGAGTTATCCGAAGTACCACGCCCAGCCGCGCCAACGGCCGACACCCGGCCGGACCTCGCCGGTCGTCTACGTCCTGCTCATCACCGTGCCCGCGGTGATCGCCATCGTCGCGCTGCGTCCGCGCTGATCCCCGGAGGAACCTCTTGTCGGAATGGCTTGTTCTCGTCCTCGCGATGGCGGCGGCCTGTGTGGTCGTCGTCATCGTCACCTTCGTGCGCGAACGCACGGCGTCCGAGGACGAGGACCCCAGCGAGACCCCGGACGTCATCGAGTACATGACGATGTGGATCGGCGTGGTGTACGCCATCGTCCTGGGCCTCGCGATCGCCGGTGTCTGGGAGGCCCGCAGCGCCGCCCAGGACCATGTGCAGGCGGAGGCACAGGCGCTGCACGAGATCTCGGAGCGGGTGCGGGCGTATCCCGCCGACCAACGCGACCGGGTCCGGGCCGACGTCGACGCCTACGTCTCACAGGTCGTCAACGTCGAGTGGAAGACGATGGCGGACCACGAGAAGCTCACCCAGCGGGGCACCGACCTCCTGGAGCGCATCCGCGCGGACGTCACGGACTACCAGCCGAAGACGGACTTCCAGGCACAGGCCTACCAGCCGCTCGTCGACCAGGTCGGCGCCCTGGACCAGGCGCGCAACGCCCGTCAGGACTCCACCGGGGCGACCATGCCCTCGGTGGTGTGGTTCGGGCTGCTCGCCGGAGCGGTGATCACCATCGGCATGGTCTTCGCGCTACAGATCAGGCGTACGACACGGGAGCTGATCCTCGCCGGGCTGTTCTCGGCGCTGATCGCCTTCCTGCTCTTCCTGATCTGGGACTTCGACGCGCCGTACAGCCGGGGCATCACGGCCTCGGCGCAGCCGTTCCTGAACCTCTTCCCGCACATCAAGGACTGACGGCCCCTCATCCGGAGCCACCCGCCGGGGGACGTCCGCCACGCCGGGGACGTCCCCCGGTCGCACGCACGGTGTCCCCTGTGCGGCCCACACGGTTGCCCCATTCGCGCGACTGAGATCGCGGGAGCGCACACATGTTCCTAGCGTTTCGGTCATCGAGGTGCATTTACGGCGCTAGCGGAAAAGGTCCGCTGCTGCTCCTCGGGGACCCGGAGGAATCACCATGCGCGCGATACGCGTCGCCTCGGCCGCACTGCTGGGCATCAGCGCCCTCGCCCTCTCGGCGCCGGTCGCCGCCGCGAAGGGCGACGGCAACCACAACATCACGCCGTTCGGCTTCACCGTCCTGCCCTCGACGATCGCGGCCGGCGGCCAGGTGACCCTGCAACTCGACCGCGACCGGGGCGGTTGCAGGGGCTCCGCGACGGTCTCCTCCGGGGTCTTCGACACCGTGCGGATCCCACCGGGGCAGTCCTCGGCGACGGCGATGGTCGACTGGGACGCCAGGCCGGGCGCGGTGTACCAGGTGACGTTCACGTGTGACGGCGCGAGCGGCTCCACGGGTCTGACCATCGCGTCGGGCCGCACCAACAACAACATCCAGCCGCTTCAGCCGGCCCAGCAGATTCCGCGCGGGGTCCACGCGGGTGAGGGCGGCAGCATCGCCGGCTTCGACCTCAAGGAGCTCGGCATCGGCGCGGCTCTCATCGCGGGCTCGGTGGGAGCGGCGTACCACTTCTCCCGCCGCCGGACCGGCGAGGACGGCGCCTGACCGCTCCGCCACCCGCACAGGCCTTCGCCCCGGAACCCGCGAGGTTCCGGGGCGAAGGCCTGTTCATGTGCGCCTGAACTCCGAAGGGGAGGAGGTCAGATCCCGCGCTCGGTGCGGCGGCGCATCCAGAAGACCCCGCCGCCCACGACGGCAGCGGCGACCAGGCCGCCGCCGATCGCCATGTCGGTCGGCGTCGCCCCGGCGCTGCTGCTGCCGCCGAGTCCGCCGCGGACACCGCCGATGACGGTGTAGGCGTCGTCACGGGTGAGCGAGGAGCCGTTGGAGCAGCGGACCGTGATGCTGTACGAGCCCGGGGTGGCCGACCGGCTGATCCGGGCCGTGCCGCTGGACGTCGTACCGGAGCCGCCGAGCAGGGACAGGTTGGCGGGGCGTTCGAACCCCGGTGAGGTGGCCATGGCGTTGCCGCCGCTGAAGCAGCCGTCGACCGTGACGGTGAGCTGTCCGCCGCGGGCGATCACGCTGGGCAGGGCGACGATGTTGCTGGGGCTGGCGCCCATGCCGTCCGCGACGGCCACCGGGGCGGCGAGCCCCAGGACGGCCACCGCGGCACCGGCGGCAGCCAGGGCACGAGTTGTACGCATGTCATCCTCCGCGGAAGGCGCCCCGGGACCCGTCCCCGGTCGATCGGCGAGAAAACGCCTCCCAGACAGACCCTCAGATGCCGTGCACGCGCCCGCATTTCGAGAATGGTCCGTCCTGGTGAGAGGACACACCCGGGGGAAAGCACACAATCGGATATTGCCGCAGGTCACACACCGTCAGAAAATTCCTGTGACGGCCAACTCATATGGCGCACATAAGGATGCCCGGGCCACCCGTTCGCCCTTTCCCCGTCGCCGGTTCCGGCTTCGGGACTTAGCGTTCTCATATGCGCGATTGACGTGGCGACGGCCGCGTCGAGAGGGGATGGCGAATGTCTGCGTCCGAGCTGTCCGAGCTGGAAGAGGAGGAGCGGCAGAGGAAGCGCGCCCCGTGGGGAGTGATAGCGCTTGTTCTGCTGACCGGTCTCGCGCTCATTCGGAATGGTTCGGGGGAGTTCGACGTCGGGCCGCCCCAGCCGGCGACGGCGGCGGCCGCGGACGCCCGCACCGCCCGGAGCACGTTCGGCAAGGTTCCGGCCCCGCTGCCGTACTCCGTGCCCGACCGGGTGCGGATTCCCGCGATCCGGGTCGACGCCCCCGTCCTGCCGGTGGGCCTGGACGCGGACGGCTGGGTCGGCGCTCCGCCGCCGGAGGACCCGAATCTGGCGGGCTGGTTCACCGGCGCGGTCTCCCCCGGCGAAAAGGGCACCGCGGTCGTCGTCGGCCATGTCGACAACAAAATGGGCCCCGCCGTGTTCTACGGACTCGGGGCCCTCAAGAAGGGAAATCGCGTCGAGGTCGCGCGCAAGGACGGAAAGACCGCCGTGTTCGAGATCTACGGCATCGAGGTCTTCGAGAAGAAGGACTTCCCCGGCGACCGCGTGTACGCGTCGAAGGGAACTCCGGAACTCCGCGTCATCACCTGCGGCGGCGGTTTCTCCAAGCAGAACGGCTACAACGGGAACGTCGTCGTCTTCGCCCGCCTGGTCGAGGTCCGCTGAGCGTTCCCGGCCGGGCGGGCGAGGTCCTGTCGTCCGTCAGACGGTGGTGCGGCGGCGGGGCAGGGCCATGTGGTAGCCGGAGTCGAGGAGGTGCGGCAGGTATCGGCGCAGCGCCTTCACGCTCTGGGTCCGGTCGCCCCCGGCGTCGTGCGAGAGCACCACGACGCCGGGGGCCGCGCCGTCCTCCACCGCGTTGACGATGTGGCGGACGCCGGGGGTGTCCCAGTCGAGGGTGTCGACGGTCCACGCGAGGGGTTCCATGCCCATCTCGGAGCCGAGCTGGAAGGCGGCCCGGTTCCAGGCGCCGTAGGGGGCGCGGAACCACTGGGGGCGTTCGCCGTAGGCGTCCTCGATGACGTCGCTGGTGCGTTCCATCTCGGAGCGGATCTGACGCCTGGTCATCTTGGTGAGCAGCGGGTGGGACCAGGTGTGGTTCCCGACGACGTGGCCCTCGTCGGACATGCGGGCCAGCAGGTCCCGGTTCCAGTCGGCCATCTCGCCGCAGACGAAGAACGTGGCGCGGACGTCGTACTCGGCGAGGGTGTCGAGGATGTGCGGGGTGTAGCGGGGGTCGGGTCCGTCGTCGAAGGTCAGGAGCATGGTGTTGCCGCGTCCGGACATGCGCAGGAACGGTTCGTGCCGCACCGGGACCCGGGCGGGGGCGGCGTGGGGTGCGCCGTAGCCGGCCACGGGCCGGAGGCGGTAGGAGGAGGGGGTGCGCCCGAGGCGCGGCGGGGGCCCGGCAGCGGGGGCGACGGTCCGGACCGGGGCGTCGTCCGAGAGTCCGGAGTACAGCAGACCGGCGGTGCCGGCCGCGCCGACGGCGGCGGCGCCGGCGAGCAGGGCCCGTCGGCGCGTGAGCAACTGATCCTTCTTCATGACTCATCAGTCGCCCGTGCGGGACCCGGCGCCCCACGGCAACACCGGTGCGGCGGCAGGAAAACACCCGCCCGGCCCAGCGCCGGCGCGCTCAGCGGCGCCGGACGAGGGGGAACGGCAGGATCTCACGGATCGTCAGGCCGGTGACGAACATGACGAGCCGGTCGACGCCGATGCCGAGTCCGCCGGTGGGCGGCAAGCCGGTGCCGGGCGGTCGTATCGGGCCCTTGGTGGCCTTGGTCCTGGCGGCCCTCGCGGTGGCAGTCATGCTTCCGACTGTAGGAAGAGGGTGGGCGGCGCGCCCGTCGGGCGCTCCCGGGCGGGTTCGGGACCTGGGGATTCCGATAGCCTCACGGCCGTGACGGAACAGCACTCAACTCAGTTCGAGCGGGGCACGGACGGGCCCAAGGTGATCGTGGCCGGAGTGGACGGCTCCGACTCCTCGCTCCGGGCCGCGTCCTATGCGGCGGGCCTGGCCAGGCGTCAGGGCGCGCTCCTCGCCCTCGTGTACGTGCAGCCGGTCCTGGCGGCCGGGGCGGCCATGGGGGCACCGGTCGCCGACACCACCGACGAGATCGCCGAGAACCTCGTCGCCCAGATCCGCCACGAGACCGAGCGCGTGAAGGAGATATTCGACATCCGCTGGGAGTTCCACACGTTCCGCGGCGATCCCTACGGCGGCCTGGTGAAGGCGGCCGACGAGCTCAAGGCCGACGCGGTCGTCGTGGGCGCCTCCGAACAGGCCGGCCACCGGATCGTCGGGTCGGTCGCGGTGCGGTTGGTGAAGGCGGGGCGGTGGCCGGTGACGGTGGTGCCGTAGACGGCGTGGAGATCGCCGGGAGCTGTCAGAGGGAGCTCAGGAACTGCCCGAGGATGGTGTTGAACTCCTCGGGCTTCTCCATGTTCGGGTAGTGGCCGACGCCCTCGACGGTCGTGGCGCGGCCGTTCGGGACGGTGTCGACGAGGCGGTCCGCCATGGCGATGCTGTCGGGCCAGTCGACGGCGCCGTGGATGGCCAGTACCGGTACGTCCAGCCGCGGGACCCGGGGCCACGGGTCGCCCAGGGGCACGTACCAGTCCTTCTCGCCCGGGGTGTGCTTCGCGATGGTGTGGGCGGTCAGGGCGCGCAGGCGTCGCAGGACCGAGGGGTCGACCTCGTCCGGTGTGCGGTGCGGGCCGGCCACGCCCTCCGTGAACCGGTCGAGCCAGCCCTCGATGTCGCCGGCGGCGAGGAGCCGGCCGGCGCGGGCGGTGTGTGCCAGCAGCTCGGGGTCCTTGTACTCGAACGCGCTGGTCCCGCCGCCGCTGACGACGAGCGCGCGGACCAGTTCGGGGGACTCCAGCGCGGTGTCGGTGGCGACGCCCGCGCCCATGGAGAGGCCGACGAGGACGGCGGGGCCGAGGTCGAGGTGGCGCAGGAGGGCCGTGAGGTCGTCGGCCCAGCGGAAGGGTGCGCTCGCGTTGGCGGAGAAGCCGTGGCCCCGGATGTCGGGGGCGATGACGCGGAAGCGGGCGGCGAGCGCCGGTATCTGGTCGTCGAAGACGCGGTGGTCGGCGAAGCCGGAGTGGAGGAGGACCACGGGGTCGCCGGAGCCCACGTCACGGTAGGCGAGGTCCCCGTCGGCAGATGCGAAGAAGCTCAGTTCCGAAGCAGCTGTCATGACAACCAAGGTGTCATCTTGACCGGAGTTTCGCAACCCAGGTGTCATGATGTGCTCGTGAACGACTCCGCCCCCGCACCCGACCCGGCCGCCCTCTCCCCCGACGAACTCGGCCACCGCCTCACCGAGGTGTTCGACCTGGTCGGCCCGCTCTACCGGCGCGCGGCGCGCAAGGTCGAGCAGGCCGAACCGGTCGAGGGCGTGTCCGCGGGCGTGCGCGCCGTCCTGAACCTGCTGCGCCTGCACGGACCCATGACGGTCCCTCAGATGGGCCGCGACCAGGCGCTGAGCCGGCAGTTCGTGCAGCGCATGGTCAACGACGCGGCGGCGCACGGCTGGGTCGAGAGCGTCCCGAACCCGGCACACCAGCGGTCCTCCCTGATCCGGCTCACCGACACCGGCCGCTCGACCATCACCGCCGTGCTGGGCCGCGAGCACTACCTGATGCGCCAGGTCGGCGGCGGGCTGACGGATGCCGAGGTCAGCGCGTGCGCGAAGGTGCTCACCCGGATGCTGGAGACCTTCGCGCACGTCGACGTCGACTGATCCCCTGGGCTACTTCCCCATCACCAGCCCGTCCTTCGCCGCGCCCCGGCTCAGCGCCACCTCGCGGATCCGGTCGCGGTCGCCGGTCAGGTCGGCGCCCTGGCCGATCGCCTGGCCGATGTCGACGACCCGGCCCGCGTCGATGTCGAACAGCTGCGGGACGAACTCCGCCTTCGTCACCTCCCAGCGCCCTCCGTGCCGGGCGGGCGGCACGAACGTGAAGCGGCCGAGGGTGCTCAGGTTGCCGCCGGGGTCCTGGGTGCCCGCGTTGTCGTACATCTCGCCGGTGATCTGGTCGCCGAGCCCGTAGACCACCCAGGTGCCGTTGACCTTCTCGTACGGCTGCGGGGCGTGGGCCTGGGTGCCGAGGATCAGGTCGATGTCGGGGCGGCCGCCGGTGCGGGCGGCGGTGAGTTCCCTGGCCAGCGCGAGCTGTTGGGGGTCCGGGGCCTGCTGACCTGCCGTGCCCCAGCGCAGGGAGACGACGACCACGTCGGCGCCGGCCCGGCGGGCGGCCCGGGCGTCGGCGAGGACACGGGCGGGGTCGACGAGGTTGACGGCCCAGGGCTCGGCCGGCGGGAGCGGGACACCGTTCGTGTCGGCGGTGTACGCGAGGTGGGCGACCTTCGCCGGACCGGCGCGCAGCAGCGTGACCGCGCGCGCCTCGGCGTCGGTGCGCGCCGTCCCCGCGTGCCGTACGCCCGCGCGGTCGAGGGCGTCGAGGGTGCGCTGGATGCCGGCGGGACCGGCGTCGAGACTGTGGTCGGACGCGGTGGAGCAGCTGTCGTAGCCGGTCGCGGCGAGGCCCTGCGCCTCCTCGGGCGGGGACATGAGGCTCGCGGGACCGGCGGGGTCGCCGTACCCGTTCTCGATGTGACACAGCGCCAGATCGGCGTGGGAGACGAGGGGTTGGACGGCGGCGAGCATCGGCCGGAAGTCGTAGCCGGTGCCGCCCGCGTCGAAGCGGGCCCGGTCGAGGACGGCGCTGTGCGGGAGGATGTCCCCGGCGGCGACGAGGGTGAAGCCGCGGGCGGCGGGGGGCGCCGGGCGGCCGGTCGCCCCTGAGTCGTGGTGCTGGGCCTGACAGGCGGCGGCCGCGGTGAGGACGCCGGCGAGGGCAACGGCCACCTGCTGTCTGCGTGCGATCATCACTTCACCCCACTGTGGTCATATTTACCCACCAATAGGTATGAACTTCACCGGCCCCGCAAACGACTTCCGGCCCCTGATGACCCGTCCGGTGTGCGCGGGCGGCGGATCACCGGGGAGCGCGGACCGTTCGTCGCACCGTTCGTCGACGCGATCGACCGTCCGCCGCAAGCCCCTCGTGCGCCCCCTGTCCCCGGGCCGCCCCCTGCGATGCCATACGGCCATGACGGCCGGACCCACGCTCAGAGACGGAACGACCGCCGAGCACGAGCTCGCCGCACTCCAGCGCGAGCACGGCAGGCCGCTCTTCGCGCTGCTGCTCCGGCTCTGCGACGGCGACCGCCAGCGCGCCGAGGACCTCGTCCAGGAGACCCTCGTCCGCGCCTGGCAGCACCCCGAGGCGCTGCGCGCCGACGACTTCGAGTCCGTCCGCCCCTGGCTGCTGACGGTGGGCCGGCGGCTCGCCATCGACGCGCGCCGGGCCCGGCAGGCGCGACCCCCCGAGGTCGGGGACGCGGTGCTGGAGAACGCCCGCGTCTGCGCCGATCACGCGGAACGGTCGGCGGCGACGCTCGATGTGCGGGAGGCTGTGAAGACACTCACTCCGGAGCACCGTGAAGTCCTGGTGCTCGTGTACTTCCAGGGGGCGAGTGTGGCGGAGGCCGCGGCGGCACTCGGGATTCCGCCCGGTACGGTGAAGTCCCGCGCGTTCTACGCCCTGCGTGCCCTGCGCCGGGTGTTGCCGGGTTACGCGGCCGACCTGCGGTGAAACCAATCCATTGGTCAAACCTCCGTAAAGCGCCTTGCTCAGCACCCCTGTTGAGTAATCGGCTGTCCTCATCCGTGTTCCGGACTGGGGGGCGCGGGGTTCCTCAGGGAGCCCCGCGCCGGGCGACGCGCACGCACCGGAGGAAGGCAGGAAGGGATGCTGCACAGAGGTCAAGAGAGCACGGACGGCACCGGTGGCGGTGAACTCACCGTCCCCATGGCCTGGTTGTACGCCGAGTACATCGCCGACGAGTTGCTGCGGACCGGCGACCTGATGCCGCCGACGTCCTTCGAGTTCCGTGCGGGACGGGACGCGCTGGCGCTGACCATCTTCCTGTCCGACACGGACGGCGAGCTGTCCGGAATCCGGGTGGTGACCCAGCTGGAGACCTGGCTTTCGCTGACGGCGTACGACCAGCCGTGGCAGGACTGGGTCGGAGAACGTATGTCCAGGTTGACGGCCGAGACACGCGAAGCCGGTGTGGACTCACCGGACTTGGCGCTGGCGGAGGCGGCCTGGCGGTGGCTGGAGGAGACCGAGCTGCTCGCACCGGATCTGGACGCGGTGCCGGGAGGCGGTCCGGTGACCGGTGAGGACGACGGACCGAAGGTCTGGACGCCCGCCTGGCGACTGGGTCTGCCGCTCGGCCATCTCGCCATCCATCTTTTTTGAAACAGGACCAATCCGCGGGCCAGGCCGCTCCGAACCCGTAGGTGGCGATTCTGTGTGTGCCTTGAGTGATTCGGCTGGCTGGTGCGTACCGATGGGAGCAAGGAGTAACCCCACCCGCACCTAACGGCACGAGGATTCGGCATGAGGTCCCTGGAAAGGCATCGCGACGTCGGCGCGTACGCGCTAGGCGTGCTGGACGAGGCGGACGCCTTCCGCTTCGAGGATCACCTCATGGAGTGCACCAGTTGCGCGGCTCATGTGACCGAATTCGGTCCCGCCTCACGGCAGTTGATGCTGTACCGGCGTGCGACGCCGCGCTCTGTGCACCCCATGGCACAACCCGGCCCGCGCCTGCTGGACCGGTTGCTCGGCGAGGTGACCTCGCGTCGGCGGGCCGGACGGCGGCGGTTTCTGTACGCCCTGGCCGCGTCCGTGGTCCTCGCCGTGGGCGGGCCCGCGGTGGCGACCCTGGTCGGGCACGGCGACGGGGCCGTACAACTCACCGCGACCGACGCGAAGTCGGGCGTGTGGGCGCAGATCACGGCCGCCGACGAGAACTACGGCAGTGATGTGTCCCTCAAGATCAAGGACGGCGCGGGACCGCGCTCGTGCCGTCTCGTGGTGGTCGGCCGCGACGGTTCCGAGCAGACCGTGACCAGTTGGAACGTCCCCGCGCACGACGCGACGATGATCACGATGCAGGGTGGCGCGGCGATGCACCCCACCGAGATCGACCACTACGACGTGCGGACCGAGGACGGCCGGCAGCTGGTGCGGCTCACCTCGCACTGACGTCCCGCTCCCCGCCCGCCAGTTGGCGCAGGGCCCGCGCGGAGGGGGTTCCCGGGTCCGCGGTGACGAAGACGACCTGCTGGTCGTCGTGCGGGACGGTGAGCACATCGCAGTTCACCCGCAGGCGGCCCGCCTCCGGGTGGGTCAGGGTCTTGGTGCGATGCCCCGGGGCGTGCACCGGACCGGTCGCCCAGATCTCCCTGAACTCCTCGCTGCCGGCGCGCAGTTCGGCCAGCAGCCGGGCGAGCGCCGGGTCGTGCGGATAGCGGTCGGCGGCGCGCCGCAGCCGGGACACCACGATGGCGCCGAACTCCTCCGCGCTGGAACTCTCCGGCGGCTGCCCGAGGAACCGCCGGCGCGCCAGGTTCGGCCGCGCGTCGAAGTCGCCGCCGAACACGGCGGCGGCCAGCGGGTTCCCGGCGATGACGTCGTAGGTGGCGTCCGTGACGATGGCCGCCGTGTCCGGGATCCGGCGCAGCAGCGCCGCCACCTGCGGGCGCACGGTCCGCACCGGCGCGGCGAGCGGGGTCACCTGTGTCCCCGCCAGCCGGAACAGATGGGTCCGCTCGGCCGGGGTCAGCCGGAACACGCCGCTGAGGGCGTCGAGAACGCGGGGCGAGGGGCGGGGCCCGCGCGCCTGTTCGAGGCGGGCGTAGTAGTCGACGGACATGTGGGCCAGCTCGGCGACCTCTTCCCGCCGCAGCCCGAGGGTTCGCCGGGACGTTCCACCGGGCAGCCCCACATCGGCGGGCACCAGCAGCTCCCGCCGCCCCCGCAGAAACCGGGCGAGCTCTTGCCTACCGGTCACGGTGTCTCCTTCCCACAGCCTTCCGAGGGCCGCCCGGATGTTCTCCGGCGGCTCTCCGGCCGCTCTCCGGCTGACAGGGATCGGTTGTCCCTGGTTCGGCGGCCCCGGCTGCGGAATCGTCGTCCCCATGAACGATTCCACAGCACTCGTCACAGGGGCCAACAAAGGCATCGGCAAGGAAATTGCCCGTCTGCTGATCGCCGAGGGATTCACCGTCCACGTCGGCTCGCGCGACGCGGGCCGGGGCGAGAGGACGGTGGCGGAACTGGGCGGCGGCGCCCGGCTGCTGACCCTCGACGTCACGGACGCGCACAGCATCGCGGCGGCGGCACGACAGGTGGACGCCCTGGACGTCCTGGTCAACAACGCGGGGATCATGGCCGGCGGCGACCCCGCGCCGGAGGCGGACCTCGACGACTTCCGCCGTACCTACGAGACGAACGTCTTCGGCGTCCTGGCCGTCACCAACGCCTTCCTCCCCGCCCTGCGCCGCTCCCCGCACCCCCGCATCGTGAACGTGTCCAGCGGCACCGGCTCCCTGACCTGGAGCGCCGACCCGGACCGCGAGTTCGCCCGCCACGCCGGCGCGGGCGCCGCGTACCGCTCCTCCAAGTCGGCCCTCAACGCCCTGACCCTCTTCTACGCCCAGTCCCTCGCGGCGGAAGGCTTCAAGGTGAACGCCCTGGCCCCCGGCCTCCGCGCGACCGACCTCAACGAACGGGCCGCCGCGAGCGACGGGGACCCGGCGGAGGCGGCGCGGGGTGCGGTGGACCTGGCGCTGCTGCCGGACGACGGGCCGACGGGGCGGTTCATGTCGTGGGACGGGACCCCGGTGCCCTGGTAGCTACTTGAGCAGTTTCGACATCCGCCGGTCCGCCAGCGGCTTGCCGCCCGTCTGGCAGGTCGGGCAGTACTGGAGGGAGGAGTCGCTGAAGGAGACCTCCCGGATGGTGTCGCCGCAGACCGGGCACGGTTCGCCGGTGCGGCCGTGGACGCGCAGGCCGCTCTTCTTCTCCGCCTTCAGCCGGCCCGCCGCCACGCCTCGGGAGCGTTCGACGGCTTCCGTCAGCGTGGTGCGCAGCGCCGTGTAGAGCGTGTGCGTCTCGGCCGGGGTCAGGGACGACGCCAGTTTGAACGGGGACATCTTCGCGGCGTGCAGGATCTCGTCGCTGTACGCGTTGCCGACCCCGGCGATCAGGGTCTGGTCGCGCAGGGCGCCCTTGAGCTGGCGGCGTTCGTCCTTGAGCAGGCCGGTGAAGGCCTGCTCGTCGAAGTCGTCGGCGAGGGGGTCGGGGCCGAGGCGGGCGACGCCCGGGACCTCCTGCGGGTCGGCGACGACGTACACCGCGAGGCGCTTCTGCGTGCCCGCCTCCGTGAGGTCGAAGCCCTCGCCGGTCTCCAGGGCCACACGGAGCGCCAGCGGGCCCTTGCCGGGGCGGGGCGGGCCGTCCGGGAGGCGGTCCTTCCAGTGCAGCCAGCCCGCGCGGGCCAGGTGGGTCACGAAGTGCGGGCCGCCGTCCGTCTCGACGTCCAGGAACTTGCCGTGCCGGTGCACGGCCACCACCTCGTGTCCCTCCAGCGCGGTGAGCGGAGGGTCGTACGTCTTCAGGACGCTGATGGCGACGGGCAGCACCCGTACGATCTCGTGGCCGACGAGGTGTTCGGTCAGGAAGTCCTTCAGCGCTTCGACCTCGGGGAGTTCCGGCATACGTCCAGGGTGCCATCAGGGACGCCCGGGGTCAGCTCCGGTCCGTCCCGTACCGGCCTCCGGGACCCGGACGGTCAGCTCGGGTCCGGCACCAGGAACTCGCACCACACGCACTTGCCGCTCCCCCGCGCCTCCACGCCCCACACGTCCGTGAGCAGGTCGACGAGGAGCAGCCCGCGCCCCGAGACCCCGCTCTCGCCCGCCTCGCGCCGGCGCGGGAGGGCGCTGGAGGAGTCCTCGACCTCGACCCGCAGCCTGCGTTCCGTGCCGTTGAAGACCCTGAGGGTGACGATCGCGGAGCCCTCGGTGTGCATCAGCGCGTTGGTGATCAGCTCGTCGGCGACCAGCTCGACCTCGTCGGACCGCTCGCCCACGCCCCACGCGCGGACCGCCGCCCGGATCATGTGCCGCGCCTCGGTGAGGGCCTCGGCGTCACCCGGACCCACATGCTGCTGGAGCCGCCCGCCGGACTGCGGCGCGTCGAGCCCGCGCCGGCGCAGCAGGAGCAGCGCCACGTCGTCCTCGCCGCCGCGCTCCTCGGCCACGTCGATGAGCAGATCGGCCAGGTCGCGCACGTCGTCGGGCCCGGAGGCGATGAGCGCGGCGAGGGTCTGCATGCCGTCGTCGAGGTCGGCGCCGGGCTGTTCGACGAGGCCGTCGGTGCACAGCAACAGGGTCTCGCCCGGGTCGAGTTCGATGGTCGAGACGGGATATTCGAGGCGCCCGAACTCGGCGGAGAGCCCGAGCGGCAGCCCGCCCACGACGGTCATCCTGCGGGACGTCCCGTCCAACTGCCGGACCAGCGGGTCGATATGACCGGCCCGGACCACCTGCACCACTCCGGTCGACAGGTCGACCTCGGCGTAGAGGCAGGTGGCGAAGCGCTCGGTGTCGAGTTCGTGGAGGAAGACGGACGCGCGGGCCATCACGGTGGCCGGGGTGTGCCCCTCGGCCGCGTACGCCTTGAGGACGATGCGCAGTTGCCCCATGACGGCGGCGGCGTGCGTGTCGTGCCCCTGGACGTCGCCGATGACCGCGCCGACCCGCCCGCCCGGCAGCGGGATCAGGTCGTACCAGTCACCGCCGATGTCCCGCCCGAGCTTCGCGGACCGGTACCGGACGGCGACGTCGGCGCCCGGCACGCTGGGGATCGCACGGGGCAGCATCGCCTGCTGGAGGCCCTGCGCGAGGTCCTTCTCCTGCTCGTAGAGCATCGCGCGCTGCATGCTCTGCGCGATGCTGCTGCCCAGCGCGACGAGCACGTTCCGCTCGTCCACCGAGAAACTGCGCCGGTCGTTGTAGAGCAGGCCCATCGCCCCGATCGGCCGCCCCTGCGCGATCAGCGGCAGATACGCGGCGGCCGTGATGTGCAGCTCCGTGATGTGCGGCCACAGCAGCGGGTACCGCTCGGCGAACTCCTCCGGGGACTCGATGAACGCCGGGGCCAGGGTCCGTACGACCTCCCCCATCGGGTACGGCTCGTCGATCCGGGTGACCTCGGTGCCGGGCACGAAGCTGCCCTCTGGCCCCTCCGCGACCAGCCGGATGCGCCCGGCCTCGACCAGGCCCATGACCAGGCTGGTCGCGCCGAGGTGGACGAGACCGTGGGTGTCCTTGAGGACGTCGATGACGTCCTGGACGGTCCGGGCGTGCGCGAGGGCGGCGGTGGTGAGCTGCACGACGTTGGTCTGCCGGCGCAGCGCCGCGTCCTGGGCGGCCTGTTCCCGGCGGGCCGCGCTCTCGGCGAGTTCCCGTGTGGCGTCCCGGACGATGCCGATGATCCGGCGGGGGCGGCCCGTCTCGTCGCGCCGGATGTAGCCCTGGGTGTGGGTCCAGCGCAGGGTGCCGTCGCGCAGCCGCACCCGGAAGTAGGCGCCGTAGTTCTCGCTGCCGTCCTTCATGGCCTGGGAGACGAGCCCGTCGAGCCGGTAGCCCTCCGGCGGCGGGACCCGGATCGCCAGCGTCTCGGGGTGTCCGTCGTATTCGTCGGGGCGCAGGTCGAAGACCTCGTGGGCCTGGGCGTCCATGTGGAACAGGCCGTTGTCCAGGTCCCAGTCGAAGCTGCCCATGCGGTTGAGCGCCAGGATCGGGTCCGGGTGGGCGGGCCAGTCGTCCGGGAGTGACAGGGCGCTCGCTCCCCGATCAACCATGCGGCCCACCTTGCCAGGATTCGCCCGATTCTTCGACTTGTCCGACTGCTCCGGTCTTCAACGTGTCCCACTGTTCCGGCGACACCCGGCGCGCTCAGCCGCCGAAGACGCTCGTCGGGCTGTCGAAGATGCTGCCGGTGGTGGTGTCGTCGGGGATCAGCCCGCCGCCGTCGGGCAGGTCGGGGGTCTCCGGGACGGACGGCGGTCCGATCTCGTCCGACGCGTCCTGATCCTGGGACGGTTCCGGTACGACCGTCCCGGCGCCCGGGGTGGCGCCGCGCTGCGACGGGGTGAGCGTGGTGCCGGGCGGACTGGTCGTCGGGGTGGCCGTGACGGTGGCGGCGGGGCAGTCCGCGGCACCGGGGGACGCGGGCGCGTCGCCGGGCCCGCCCGGGGTGACCGTGACGGTCGGGGTCACGCAGTCGGGGGCGGTGGGACGGTCGCCGGGCGACACGCTCTCGTCCCTCGGCGAGGGGCTCGTGCCGTCGCCGGGGCTCCGGGAGGCACTGGCGCTGTCGCTCGGACTGTCACTCGCACTGTCGCCAGGGCTGCTGCTCGGGCTGCTGCTCGGCCTCCGCGAGGGGCTCGTGCTGGTGCCGGGCGACACAGCGGACCCGCTGTCGTGCGGTCGCGGAGACGGCCGGGTGTGCGACGGCGTAGGCGTCGGCAAAGCGTGCGGCGGCCGGGGCACGGCATGGTCGTGATGCGGTCCGCGATGCCCGAGGGGCCGTTCGATCCAGGTGTTGTCGACGATATTGATGATCGTGATGTTGGTGATCACCTGGGGCGCGGGCCTCACCACGACCACCTCGGCGGGCCGGAACCCGGACCAGGCCCGGCCGCCGCCGCTCCCGACGGAGCCCTGACCCGCCCCGCCCGCCTTGAGCGGGTTGCCACAGGCGCAGCGGACCCGGGGCACGCCCCGGTTGTCCACGAGGACGGCGGTGCCCGTCTGGAGGACCGACTGGAACCCGGTCACCCGCGCGTCATGGAACCCGTGGTTGGTGACCCGGGTGTCCGCGCGCAGCACGACCGAGGTCAGTCCGCGCAGATAGCCGGGGACGTCGCCCGGCGAGATGCCCTCGGCCTGCGCGAAGGCGCGGGCCTTGGCCCGGTCGGCGGTGAGATAGGAGATCTGCCGCTCGACGTCACAGCTGCCGGTCCGCGCGGTGCCGCCGTAGAGGCCGGGCGTGGCGCCGGAGACGGCACGCGGGGGGCCCGTCGGCGTGGACGCGGTCCGCGCGGGTGTGGACTGCGCGGGAGTCGACCGCCCGGGTGTGGACTGCGCAGGTGTGGACTGCGGCGTTCGGGTGACCCGTGGCGGTGAGCTCGCGGCGGTCGCCGTGGAGTCCGTGAACGGGTCGGGGCCCTGTGCCGCGACGGGCTGGAGGAAGACCGCGCCGCTCGACTTCGTGTCCTTGCCGCCGTCGCCGCCGCAGCCGGCGACGAGGAGTGCCGCCGACAGCGCGCAGGCCGCGGTGATGGTTCCGGTGGATGTGCGCACCAGGTTCTCCCGCCTCAAGCCGGGTGATTCGCGACTATTGTCTGCTTCACTCACTTGGGTTACGCAACCGGAGGCATGGAACACGGAGAGTGAGACCCGTTTCAGGCGCGCCGACGGAGGGAGGAACACCCCGGTCATGGGATGGTTCACCGCACCCGACTATTGGCTGAGCCGGCTGGTCTTCCAGCGGGCCCTGGCCGGCGTCTACCTGGTCGCGTTCCTGACGGCGGCCGTGCAGTTCCGCGCGTTGTTCGGCGAACGCGGCATGCTGCCGGTCCCCCGCTTCGTCGCCCGCGCCCCGTTCCGCCGGGCCCCGAGCGTCTTCCAACTCCACTACACCGACCGCTTCTTCGCGGCCTGCGCGTGGACGGGCTGCGCCGTGTCGGCAGCCCTTGCGGCCGGACTCGACTCCCACCTGCCGCTCTGGGCCGCGATGTTGCTCTGGGCGGTCCCCTGGGTCCTCTACCTGTCGATCGTCAACGTGGGCCAGACCTGGTACGGGTTCGGCTGGGAGTCACTGCTCCTGGAGGTCGGCTTCCTGGCCGTCTTCCTGGGCAACGACACGGTGGCCCCGCCGGTCGTGGTGCTGTTCCTGCTCCGCTGGGTCCTGTTCCGGGTGGAGTTCGGCGCGGGCCTGATCAAGATCCGGGGCGACGCGTGCTGGCGAAAGCTGACGTGCCTGGACTTCCACCACGAGACACAGCCGATACCGGGCCCGCTGAGCTGGTTCTTCCACCACCTCCCCCGCCCACTGCACCGGATCGAGGTGGCCGCCAACCACGTCACCCAACTCCTCGTCCCCGTGCTCCTGTTCACCCCTCAGCCGGTCGCGACGGCCGCCGCGTCCCTGATGATCGCGACGCAGCTGTGGCTGGTCCTGTCCGGCAACTTCTCCTGGCTGAACTGGATCACCATCGTGCTGGCCGTCTCCGCGGTCAGGTTCCCGCACACACCACCGCCCACGGCCGACCCGCCCCTCTGGTACGAGGTCACGATCATCGCCGTCGCGGCCCTCCTCCTCTGGCTGAGCCACCGCCCGGTCCGCAACATGGTCTCCCGCCGCCAGATCATGAACCGCTCCTTCGACCCGCTCCATCTGGTCAACACCTACGGCGCGTTCGGCACCGTCGGCCGCATCCGCCACGAGGTGGTGGTCGAGGGCACGGCCGACGCCGTACCCCACGAGGAATCCGGCTGGCGGGAGTACGAGTTCAGGGGCAAGCCGGGCGATCCCCGCCGCTGGCCGCGCCAGTTCGCGCCCTACCACCTGCGGCTGGACTGGATGATGTGGTTCGCGGCCCTCTCCCCCGGCTACGCCGAGCCATGGTTCGGCGCCCTGGTGGAACGCCTCCTGGAGAACGACCGCGACACCCTACGGCTCCTGCGCCGCTCGCCGTTCCCGCCCGACACTCCCCCGCGCTACATCCGCGCCCGTCTCTTCCGCTACCGCTACACGACCTGGCGGGAGTTGAGGGAGACGGGCGCGTGCTGGGAGCGGACGTTCGTACGGGAGTATCTGCCGCCGACACGGCTCGCCAGGGCGGCTCAGAGGCCGTAGACGCGCGTGGCGGTGCCCTCGAAGACCTCGGCGCGTTCGGCCGCGCCGAGTGCGCGGGTCAACTCCCGTGCCGCGTCGGCGACCTGGCCGTAGGTCGCGGCCAGGGTGCACACCGGCCAGTCGGAGCCGAACATCAGGCGGCTCGGGCCGAAGGCGTCGAGCGCGGTGTCCGTGTAGGGCCGGAGGTCCTCCGTGCGCCAGGTCTTCCAGTCGGCCTCGGTGACCAGGCCGGAGAGTTTGCCGTACGCGTTGGGGAGCGCGGCCAGGGCACGGACGGAGGTCGCCCAGGGCTCCTGGTGGCCCGAGGCGATGGGGGGTTTGCCCAAGTGGTCGAGGACGAAGGTGAGCTGGGGCAGGGACTTGGCGGCCTCGACGGCGGCCGGGAGCTGGTGCGGCAGGACGACCAGGTCGTGGACGAGTCCGGCGTCGGCCAGGGCGGTGAGGCCGCGGCGGACGTCCGGGCGCAGCAGCCAGTTCGGGTCGGGCTCGCTCTGCACCTGGTGGCGGATGCCCTTCAGGTAGTGGCCGCCGGGGAGTTCGCGGAGGCGGGCGAGTTCGTCGGCGATGTCGGGGCGGGTGAGGTCGGTCCAGCCGACGACTCCGGCGATCAGGTCGTGCGTGTCGGCGAGGGCGAGGAACTCGGGGGTCTCCTCGGCCACGGTGACCGTCTGCACGAGGACGGTCCGGTCGACGCCGGCCGCGCGGGCCTCGGGTGCGAGGTCGGCGACGGTGAAGTCCCGGCGCAGCGGCTGGAGTTCGGGTCCGGTGATCCAGTCCTGGTCGCGGACCGAGAGGTCCCAGACGTGATGGTGGGCGTCGACCGTCATGGCAGCTCCCACACGACGGGCAGGCCGGCGTCGGCCCCCTGGCTGGAGTAGTCGTGGACCACGTCGAGGAGCTGGGTCATGCGGGCCTGCCAGGCGACGTTCACCGGGAGCTGGTCCAGCTCGGCGAGGAGTCGGGCGTAGTCGTCGCAGTCCAGGACGTGGAAGAGGTCGGTGCCGCTGCGCCAGATCGTCCAGGAGGTGGCACCGGCGGCGCGGATCGCTGCGGTGAGTTCCTCGGGGACCTCGCGGTGGGCGTCCTCGTAGGCGGCGATCCGGTCGGCGCGGACCTTGGTGTGCAGGGCCACTCTCATGACGGCTCCTCCGTGGGGATCGGGGCGTCGGTGGACAACAGCCCCGTGTCCCGCAGTTCCTGCCAGAAACCGGCGGGCACGGGTGTGGCGAACTGCCGGGCGCAGTCCAGCACTTCGGCCTCCGAACGGGCGCCGACCAGGACACTCGCCACGGCCGGGTGGGCCGCGCAGAAGGCGAGGGCGGCGGCACGCAGGGTGATGCCGTGGCGCTCGGCCACCGCCTTCATCCGCAGGGCGCGGTCCAGCAACTCGCGTGGAGCCTGGGCGTAGTTGTACGTCGCGTCGGGCTTCGGGTCCGCCAGCAGACCGGAGTTGAAGGCCCCGCCGATCACCACCGACGTGCCGCGCGCCACCGCGGCCGGGAGCAGTTCGGCGAGCGCGCTCTGGTCGAGCAGCGTGTAGCGCCCGGCGCACAGCACCACGTCCACGTCCGTGTCCTGGACGAACCGGGTCAGCATCCCGGCCTGGTTCATGCCCGCGCCGATCGCTCCGACGACACCCTCCTGGCGGAGTTTCTCCAGCGCCGGATAGCCCTCGCGGAAGGCTTGTTCGGCGTGGTCGTCGGGGTCGTGGAGGTAGACGATGTCGACACGGTCGAGGCCGAGCCGTTCGAGGCCGGCGTCCAGGGTGCGGCGTATCCCGTCGGCGCTGAAATCCCAGACCCGGCGCCGCTCGGCGGGCACGGCGAACCCGTTGGCGAGGTCGTCGCCGGTCACCGTCTCCACCCGTTCCAGTCGCCGTCCGACCTTGGTGGAGATCGCGTACGACGACCGCGGGTGCTCGCGCAGCGCCGCGCCGAGCCGTCGCTCGGACAGGCCGAGGCCGTAGTGCGGTGCGGTGTCGAAGTAGCGAATCCCCTGCTGCCAGGCCGTGTTGACGGCCTGGTGTGCCTGGTCGTCGCTCACCTCGGTGTACAGGTTGGCGATCGCGGCCCCGCCGAAGCCCAGCCCGCTGAGCTCGACCCCACTGCCGCCGAGGGCGCTCACCGGCCCACCGGCCGCAGCCGCAGCCCCTGCATGCCGCCGTCCACGGCGAGGGAGGTGCCGGTGGTGGCGCCGGACAGCGGGCTCGCCAGGTAGGCGATGGCGCCCGCGACTTCGGCCGCCTCGACGAGGCGTCCCGAGGGCTGGCGGGCGGCGAGGGCGGCGCGTTCGGCGGCCGGGTCGGACGCCGAGTCGAGGAGGCGGCCGACCCAAGGGGTGTCCGCCGTACCGGGGTTGACGCAGTTGACGCGGATGCCCTCGCGGAGGTGGTCGGCGGCCATGGCGAGGGTGAGGGAGTACACGGCGCCCTTCGTGGCGCTGTACAGGGCGCGTTGGGGCAGTCCCGCGGTGGCCGCGATGGAGCAGGTGTTGACGATCGCCGCGTGGGCCGACTCGCGCAGGTGCGGGAGGGCCGCGCGGGCGACGCGGACCATGCCGATGACGTTGACGTCCAGGACCCGGTGCCACTCCTCGTCGTCGTTGTCCTCGACGGTGCCCTGGGCGCCGATGCCCGCGTTGTTGACGACCACGTCGAGTCCGCCGAGGTCGGTGACGGCGGCGGCGACGGCCCGGCGGACGGAGGCGTCGTCGGTGACGTCGGCGCGGTAGCCGAGCAGCGGCTTCTCGACGGAGGAGGGGTCGAGGTCGAGCACGGCGACCGAAGCGCCGCGCTCGGCGAGGAGTTCGGCGGTGGCCCGGCCGATGCCGGAGGCGCCGCCGGTGACCAGGGCCCTGATCCCCTGGAAGTCGGTCATGCCGCGTGTCCCTTCTGCCGGTCGAGGTCGGCGGCCCAGAAGGTGCCGCCGGGGAACGTGTACCGCGCGATCGACTCGGGCCGCATGGCGGCGGAGAAACCGGGCGCGGTGGGTGCCCTGTAATGACCCTCGCTGATCACCACCGGATCGAGGAAGTGGTCGTGCAGATGATCGACGTACTCGATGACGCGGTCGTCGGTGGTGCCCGCGACGGCGAGGTAGTCGAACATCGAGAGGTGCTGGACGAGTTCGCACAGGCCGACGCCGCCCGCGTGCGGGCAGACGGGGACGCCGAACTTGGCGGCGAGCAGCAGGATCGCCAGGTTCTCGTTGACGCCGCCGACGCGGGCCGCGTCTATCTGGAGGATGTCGAGGGCGCCCGCCTGGAGCAACTGCTTGAAGACGATGCGGTTCTGGACGTGTTCGCCGGTGGCGACCTTGACCGGGGCGACGGCGGCGCGGATGGTGGCGTGGCCCAACACGTCGTCGGGGCTGGTGGGTTCCTCGATCCAGTACGGGTCGAACCCGGCGAGCGCCTTGGTCCAGCGGATCGCCTCGGCCACGTCCCAGCGCTGGTTGGCGTCGATCGCCATGCGGATGTCGGGTCCGACGACCGAACGGGCCACCCGGCAGCGGCGGATGTCGTCGTCGAGGTCGGCTCCGACCTTCAGCTTGATCTGCCGGAAGCCGTCCGCGACGGCCTGCGCGGCGAGCCGGGTGAGCTTCTCGTCGTCGTAGCCGAGCCATCCGGCGGAGGTGGTGTAGGCGGGGAAGCCGCGCTCCAGCAGGGTGTTCCTGCGGCCTTCCGCGCCAGCCCTGCCGCGGCGCAGGATGTCGAGGGCCTCGTCCGGGGTGAGGGCGTCGGTGATGTATCTGAAGTCGATCTGGCTGACGAGCCATTCGGGGTCGGCGTCGGCGAGGAGCTGCCAGAGCGGTTTGCCGGCGCGCTTGGCGGTGAGGTCCCAGGCCGCGTTGACCACGGCGCCGATCGCCATGTGCATCACGCCCTTCTCGGGCCCCAGCCAGCGGAGTTGGCTGTCGCCGATCAGCTCGCGGTTCAACGTCCCCGGGTCCGCGCAGAGTTCGTCGACGGACCGGCCGATCACATGGTCCCGCAGCGCGTCGATCGCGGCGACCTGGACATCGTTGCCCCGCCCGATGGTGAAGGAGAACCCGTGCCCCTCGTGCCCGTCGGCCGCGTCGGTGCGCAGCACGACGTACGCGGCCGAGTAGTCGGGGTCCGGGTTCATCGCGTCGGAGCCGTCCAGCTCGCGCGAGGTGGGGAAGCGGATGTCGTAGGTGTCGACCGCGGTGACGCGGGCGGGGGTCGGGGACACGGAGGGCCTTTCGGTCGGGGACAGGTTTCCGGTGCCGTGCGGGTGCCGGAGGCCGGTGGGGTCAGTCCTGGGCGCGGCCGGTGGTGACGCGGGCGATCATCAGGGCGACCAGGATGATCCCGCCGTAGATGGCCTGGATCCAGAAGGACGGGACCTGGGCGAGGGTGAGCAGGTTCTGCACGACTCCCAGCAGGAGGACGCCCGTCAGGGCGCCGAACATGGTGCCCTTGCCGCCGTCGAGGCTGATGCCGCCGATGACGGCCGCCGCCATGACGGTGAAGATCATGTTGTTGCCCTGGTTGGCGCTGATCGCGCCGACGTAGCCGGTCTGCATGATGCCGCCCACCGAGGCGAGGACGCCGGCGACGACGGAGACGCCGAGCAGCATGCGGTCGACGCGGATGCCGGCCGCGCGGGCCGCCTCCTGGTTGCCGCCGATCGCGTAGAGGGCGCGGCCGACGCGGTGGTACTTGAGCACGAATCCGGCGATCGCGAAGCAGACCGCGGCCAGCCACACCGACATCGGGACGCTGAGGAAGGTGGTGGTGGCCAGGGTGAAGAAGGAGTCGGGCATGCCGAACAGCGTCTTGCCCTTGGTGGCGCCGACCAGCAGCCCGCGCAGCACGATCAGCATGGCGAGGGTGACGATGAAGGCGTTGAGCTTGAACTTCACCACGAGGATGCCGTTGAAGGCGCCGATGATCCCGCCCACGACGAGGACGGCGACGAGGGCGAGCGGGGCCGCCCACTCGGTGCCCCAGCCGGACTCGGCGGCCGGCAGGACCAGCAGGGCGCCGATGGCGGGCGCGATGCCGACCACCGACTCCAGCGACAGGTCGATCTTGCCGGTGATGAGGATCAGCGACTCGGCGAGGACCACCATCGCGAGGGCGGCGGAGGCGCCCAGGATGGAGATCAGGTTCCGTTCGGTGAGGAACGAGTCGTTGACGATCGCGCCGAGCACGAGGAGTACCAACAGGGCTGGTACGAGGGCGAGTTCACGGGCCCGGCGGAGCAGGACCGTCCGGGCCGAGCGCGCCCCCGCGGTGCGGGGGGCGGTGGGCGCCGGGGCCGCCTTGGTGTCAGCCATGGTCCACTCCTTCGATGGAGGCGATCAGCTCGTGGTCGCGCCAGCCCGCCGGGTGCTCGGCGACGACACGGCCGTGGAAGAGGACGAGGACGCGGTCGCAGCGCCGCAGGTCGTCGAGTTCGTCGGAGACGACGAGCACGGCGGTGCCGTCGTCGCGGGCGCTGTCCATGCGGGCGAGCAGTGACTCCTTGGACTTCACGTCGACGCCCGCGGTGGGGTTGATGAGGACCAGCAGCCTGGGGTCGGAGGCGAGCGCGCGGGCCATGACGACCTTCTGCGCGTTGCCGCCGGACAGGTCGGAGACGGGCTGTTCGGGGCCCTCGGTGTGGATGTCGAGCCGGTCGATCAGCTCGGTGGCGAACGCGCGCTTGCGCTCGCCGCCGACGAACCCGAAGCGGCCGAGCCGGTCCAGGACCGTCATCGTGGCGTTGTCGCCGATGGACATGCCGAAGACCAGTCCCTGTCCGTGCCGGTCGCGCGGCACACAGCCGACCCCGGCCTTTAGTGAGGCCTGCACATCCCCGAACGGCAGCTTCTCACCGTCGAGTTGAGCGGTTCCGCCGGTCGGTGTGTACAGCCCGGTGAAGGACTCGGCCAGCTCTATCTTGCCGCTGCCGCTCGACCCGGCGAGGCCGACGACCTCGCCCTCGCGGACGGTGAGGTCGACGTTCTCGTACGCGTCGGAGGTGAGCCCGTGCGCCTCCAGGAGGACGGGCGCCTCGGTGTCCAACTCCCTCAGCTGGACGTCGAGTTCGTCGATGGACTCCCCCGCCATGGCCTCCACGAGCGCCCGGCGGGGGAGTTCGGCGACCGGTGCGGTCGTGATCCAGCGCGCGTCGCGCAGCACGGTGACCGTCTGGCACACCTCGTACACCTCCTGGAGGTGGTGCGAGATGAACAGGAAGGTGACGCCGGACTCCTGGAGCGCCCGCATGCGGGTGAAGAGCCGCTCGATCTCCCGGTTGTCGAGCTGGGCGGTCGGTTCGTCGAGGACGATGAACCGGGCGCCGAAGCTCAACGCCCGTGCGATCTCCACCATTTGGCGGTCCTCGACCTTGAGGTCGGCGGTGCGCGCCTCGGGGTCGACGCGCACGTCCCAGGTGTCGAGGAGTTCGGCGGCCTCCGTGCGGAGCCTGCGCCAGCTGATGACACCGCCCCGGGACTGCGGCTGCCGGTTGATGAAGAGGTTCTCGGCGACCGTCAACTCGGGTACCACGGTGGGCTTCTGGTAGACGCACGCGACCTTGGCGCGCCAGGCGTCTCGGTCGGTGAGCGGGGGCGCGGGCTCGCCGTCGAAGCGGACCGTGCCCTCGTCGGGGGCCTGGAGTCCGGTGAGGACGGTGACGAGGGTGGACTTGCCCGCGCCGTTGCGGCCGACGAGGGCGTGGGACTCGCCGGGCAGCACGGTCAGCCGGCCGTCGGCGAGGGCGACGGTCGGGCCGTACCGCTTGACGATGCCCCGCGCCTCAACAAGTGGGGTACTCATTTGACCGTGTTGCCCCAGAGCTTGGGGTCGTCGACGTTGTCCTTCGTGACCAGGGGCGCGGGGAGCTGGTCCTCCAGGATGCCGCTGGGCAGCTTGACGATCGTGGAGTCGTGGTCGGTGGGGCCGGGCTTGAAGGTCTTCCCCGCCATCGCGGCCTTGATGTAGTACATGCCGTACTTGGCGTAGGCGTCGGCCGGCTGGGAGACGGTGGCGTCGATCTCGCCCTTGCGGATCGCGTCGAACTCCTGCGGGATGCCGTCGTTCGAGACGATCGTGATGTGCCCGGCCTGGCCCGCCTTCTTCAACAGGCCCTTGGACTTGAGGGTTTGCAGCGTGGGCGCGAGGTAGACGCCGCCCGCCTGCATGTAGATGCCCTTGATGTCGGGGTTGGCGTTGAGCAGTGTGTCGAGCTTCGAGGCCGCGGTGTCGGACTCCCACTTGGCGGGGATCTCCAGGACCTTGAGCTTCGGGTACTTCTTCTTGACGCAGGCCCTGAACGCCTGTGACCGGTCACGGCCGTTGACCGAGGCGAGGTCGCCCATGATCTGCACGACCTTGCCGCTGGTGATGTGCGCCCCGAGGTAGTCGCAGGCCTTCGCGCCGTACGCGACGTTGTCGGCGCGCACGACCATCGCGACCTTGCCCTTGTCGGGCGCCACGTCGACCGCGACGACCGGCACGCCCTTGCGGTCGGCCTGGTCGAGGCCGGCTTCGATGGCGGCGCTGTCCAGCGGGGCGACGACCAGGCCCTTGACGCCCTGGTTCAGCTCGTTGTTGATGTCGGTGATCTGCTGCGAGGGGTCGCTGTTGGAGTTGACCGTCTTCAGTGCCTGCACACCTTCGGACTTCGCCATCTTCGGCACGTAGTCGTTGTACGACTGCCAGAACGGCGAGGTCAGCAGGGGCAGGACCACCCCGACCTTGCCCGTGCCGCCCCCGCCGGCGCTGGACGCGCCGGTGTCCTTGGTGCTGCCGCACGCCGTGAGCGCGAGGGTGCCGCACGCGGCCGCCGCCGTCGCACGCACCGCCCACGCGGTCAGTCGTCTGCCTTGCCGTCCGTTCCGCACAGTGCTGCCGGCCATCTGTCGGGCTCCTCATCGAGCGTGATCGAGCAGTTGCCGGAATATTTATCAGACCACTTCGGCCCTACAACACCCTCAGGAGCCAAATTTTCGCGGTTTCGAGCCGTAGTGGTCGGACCACATCTGTGAATAGACTGCGCGGACCGGCGACAGGAGGAGTGGCGTGGACGAGATCCTGCCGAGCGAGACGGAACCGGAGGCCGCCGTGCCGAAGGGCACGGTGACGCAGCGCGCCATCGACTCGATCAAGGCCCTGATCGGCGAGGGCCGCCTCGAACCGGGCCAGCGGCTGCCCACCGAGCGCGACCTCGCGGCCCAACTGGGCATCTCCCGCAGCTCGATGCGCGAGGCGATCCGCGCGCTCACGGTGCTGGGCGTCCTGGAGGCACGGCACGGTTCGGGCATCTACGTCACGCGGCTGGAGGCCGGCGACCTGCTGGAGACCTTCGGTGTCGTCGCCGATCTCTCGCGCGGCCCGCAGCTGGTCGAACTCCTCGAAGTCCGCCGCATCCTGGAGTCGACGGCGACCGCCCTGGCCGCCGCCCGGATCACCCCGGACCAGCTGGCCGAGGTCGAGAAGCACCTCACGGCGATGAACGCCACCGACGACCCCGAGGAGATCCTCGCCCACGATCTCGCCTTCCACCGCGAGATCGCCGCCGCCGCGGGAAACGACACCATGGCCGCGATCCTGGAGGGCCTGTCGTCCCGCACGTTCCGGGCCCGGGTCTGGCGCGGCTACCAGGAGGAGGGTGCCTTCGCCCGCACCCGCCGCGAACACTCCGCGATCCACCGGGCGTTGGTCGCCCGCGACCCGGAGGCGGCCCGCGCGGCGGCGGCCTCGCACGTGGGCGAGGTAGAGGTGTGGCTCAGGATGCAGCTGGGGTCCTGACCGTCACCCGTACGGCCACCGTGCCCGCGGAAACCCCCTCACGACCGGCGCCCAGGTCCTACCATGACCGTCTCGCCAGGGGGACGAGGGCACGTACGGGGGACGGCGATGGACGGCACGGTGGAAGTGGTCCTGTCCGTGACGGGTGAGGAGTCCGCGTACCTGCGGGCGACCGAACTCCGCGATCTGTGGCAGTACTTGACGGACCGTCCGGAACTCCGGGGACGCGTCACCAGACACACGACGGACGAGACGGACACGGGTCGTCTGGGCCCGCTGACCGACGCACTGGTCGCCGCGCTCGAACCGGGCGGCGCCTTCACGGTCCTCGCCGGAGCCGTCGTGGCCTGGATCAAGTTCCGGCCTCGCACCGAGTCGATCAGGCTCACCGTCCGCCGCCCGGACGGCAGTTGCGTGGAGATCGAGCTGAAACGGCAGCAGGCGAAGGAGTACGACGCCGTCGACAGGATGGTCCGGGCGGCCCTCCAGCCGCCACCGGACCCCTCGACCGCCGCCTCGGACCACGCCGGGTGAGCCCGGCATGGGCGCCCCGTCCGACCCCGTACGCCGGCTGTTCCTGGGCTACGAGGGGACACGCGCGGTCGTCGTGTCCGCCTCCCCGCCCGACGGCAGCGCCGACTTCCCGTACCGCCCGTCGGTGCACCGCTCCGCCGACACACTGGCCCGGCTCCTGGTCGAGCGCTGCGGTCTCGCCCCGGACCGGCTCCTGCGGCTGACGGACCCAAGGCGCCCCGACGACGTCCTCGGACCGGTCGGACGCCTCGCCCGGGAGGCCTCGGGCGGCCTGCTCCTGCACTACGTGGGACACGGGGTGCAGGCACCTCGCCGCCGGGACGACTCCCTTCTCCTGGTGACCGCGGACGCGGCACGCCTGACGTACGGCAGTCCCTCGCTCGGCAACACGGCGCTCCGGTTCGAGGAGCTGATGAGCGCGCTGGAGCCGGTCGGTGACGCGCCTCTGATCGTCGTACTGGACTGCTGCTTCTCCGGACTCCCGCTCAGCACCGGGGAGTTCGCCGGGAGCAGGCTGCATGCGCTGGCCGGGCGGGCGGGGCGGCCGAGTCTGCTGCTGACCTCGGCGGACGACGAGCAGCAGGCCCACGCGCCCGGCGGCGCCGACCACACGGCCTTCACCGGGGACGTCATCCGCTTCCTCGACGGCGGCGCCTCCCCCGGGCATCCGCTGCTGACCGTCGGCCATCTCCTCGACCACACGCGACGCCCCCGCCCCGAGGGCCGGTCGGTGTCCACCCCGCAGTCGTCCGCCCACAACCGCGTCGAGCGCATCGTCCTCGCCCCCAACTCCGCCTGGACAGCGGCCGATCCGGGCCAGGACGGCGACTGCGAGGCCGCCGACTACGGCCACCCCGAGTGCCCCTATCCCGGCCTCGCGCCGTTCGACTCGTCCGGCGTCCAGTGGTTCTTCGGTCGTACGGCCGAGGTCGACACCCTCGTCCGGCGGGTCGTCGCCCGGCGCGGTCAGGGGCCGTTGCTCCTCACCGGGGCCTCCGGCATCGGCAAGACCTCCCTTCTGCGGGCCGGGCTGCTGCCCGCGCTCGCGGTGGGCAACGTCGCTCCGGAGACGAGGAGTTGGCACCAGCTGACCCTGACCCCCACGGACCGTCCGCTCCAGGCACTGGCCGGCGCCGTCCTGGAACGGGACGCCGGACCAGCCGAAGTGGACAACCTGGCCCGGCGGTTGGCGGCCGACCCGCACACGCTGGTCGAGGCGCTCCGGGTCCGGGCCGAGCGGCTCGACGCACAGCACGTCCCGGCCCACCACCTGGTGGTCGTGGACCAGGCGGAGGAGATGTTCCGGTACAGGGACGACACCGGGACGGCCGCCGGGAAGGCGGAACGGGATGCCTTCGTCGCCTGCCTGATCGCCGCCTCCGTGACAGCCGAGGGTCCTTTGACAGAGGCACCGGCAAGTGTCGTCCTGTCCGTGCAGCACAGTGACCTCGGCGCGCTGTTGCCCTACGAGTCCCTGGAGCCGGCGCTGACACCGGGTGCCGGCCTGTTCGTCGTACGGCCCCTCGCCGCACGCCATGTGGACGAGGTGATCACCGGTCCGGCGCGCGCGGCGGGGCACGTCATCAGCGCCGGGCTGCTCGCCCGGCTACGGGCCGACGTGGCGCTGCACCGGGAGGCGCGGGCCGACTTCGACAGCGGTGTCCTGCCCCTGCTGTCGCACGCCCTGCGCGGCACCTGGGAGGAGCACCGCGGCCGTACGCTGCGCACTGCGGACTACGCGCGCACCGGGGGTCTCGGCCGTTCCATCGCCCATGCCGCCGACGCTTTCTACGAGAGCCTGACCAGTGACGAGGACCGCAGGACGGCCAGGGAGATCCTGGTCGAACTCGTGCACTGGACAGGCGAGACGGAGCAGACCGTCAAGCGGCTCCGCACGGAGGTGCTCGGCTCGTACTTCCCCGCCGACCGGCAGCGCGCCTTCCGCACCGTGCTCGGTCTGCTGAAGCAGCACCGCCTGGTCACCGAGGACGAACACCACGTCCAGCTCGTCCACCGTTCCCTGCTGATGAACTGGGCCGCACTGGAGCAGTGGGTGGAGCAACTCCACGACGGCGAACCGCTGTTGCGGCTGCGGCTGGAGCGGACCGCGGCCGACTGGGAGGAGCAGCGGGCCGACCGACTGCTGTGGCTGGGGCAGGAGTTGGCGAGCGCGCGGGACTGGGCGAACCGCCAACAGGGTCGGATCAACAGCACCGTTCAGGATTTCCTGGCCGCGTCCGCCGAGTACGAGCGGCGGCGCAGGGTGCGCCAAAGGGTGGTCTCCGGGCTGGTGGTGCTCGCCGTCCTGATCGCCTCGGGCGCCGGTTTCGGCTTCAAGGCGCTCCAGGCGGACTGGCAGCGGCAACGGGAGCGGTCCGTCCGGACCCTGCTCGCCGACGCCGGGTCGGCGCGTGCCACCGACCCCGCGCTGGCAGCCCAACTCGCCCTCGCCGCCTACCGGATCGAGCGCACCGACGCCACACGGGACGCCGTACTGACCGCCGCCTCCACCCGCTCCTCGGTCCAACTCACCGCGCGGGGGCCGGACATCACCTCACTGTCCTTCGACCGCACGGGGACCCGTCTGGTAGCCGCCGGTGCCGGACACGTGCGGATGTGGCCCGTCGACAGCGGCGGCCCGGCCGGACCGCCCACGCGCCTCTCCGGCACGAGCGGCACGAACCTCGCCGTGTTCCGCCCGACGGCAGGGCACTCGCCCTCACCACACGGGACGGGTCCACCCGCGAGGGCATGGTCCAGGCCCACGTGGCCCTGCGCCCCACGTCCACCGCCGCACACCCCACCGGACAGGCGGTCACCGGTGTCTTCAACGCGCCCGTCATGGGCCTGGCGTTCCGCCCCGACGGCCGCCGGCTCGCCCTGAATCTCTACCCCGGGTTCACCCTGGTCCTCGACACCACCCACGGCACCTCCGTGCCCGTCGCCTGGCCGCACACGCTCATCGCCGGCGACTCCGCGCCCATCGTCTACGGCGGCAAGGGCCGATGGCTGGCGGTCGGCGCCCAGAACGGCAACGTCGTCGTCCTGGACGCGACCACCCCGCGCCCCGCGCTGCTGAGACTCCACCAGGCCGACAGTCCCGTCAGCGCACTGGCCGTGAACCCCGCCGGGACGCTCCTGCTCGCCGGCCACCGGAACGGAACGGTGTCGCGCTGGCGGATCGGCGACGACGGCAGGACCTCGGTCGCGCTCCCCCACCGGACCTCGCTCACGGGCAAGGGCCCGGTGGTCGGCCTCGCCTTCACGGCCGACGGCCGGGAGTGGGCGGTCGCCTACCGCGACACCGGCGTACGCGTCTTCGGCACGGGCGACGACCGGCTGACCGCGCGGGTGAGCACCGCCGACCCTCTCACCGCGATGGCCGTCTCCCCGGACGGCCGCGCCCTCGCCACCGCCTCCGGCCCCCGGCTCGCGCTCCACCGCCTGCCCGATCCGCTGGCCCGCACCCAGCCGGGCGGCCTGACCGCACTCGCGGTCCGCCCCGACGGCGCCCTGATCGCGGGCGGCGGACGCACCGGTCCCGTCTCCCTCTGGTCCCCGGGCCCGGACCGTTCGCTACGGCCCGTCGGCGCCCTTTCCCACGGCGGTGCTCGTCCGGGCACGCTCAACGCCCTCGCCTTCGGCGGCCGGGACGGTGCGCTGCTGGCCGGCGGGTTCGGCTCCGGCACGGTGCTGCTCTGGAGACCCACCCGCTCCGACGCCCCGGTAGCGCGGCTCGTGACCCGGTCGTCCGAGCTGGCCGTCTCCCTTGCCCTGAGCCGGGACGGCACCCTGCTGGCCGCGGGCACACCGGACGGCCGGGTCTACCTCTGGAACCTGTCGGACCCCGAGCACATCGCTGACCCGACCGGCGTCGACGGCCACTCCGGCGCGGTCACGGGACTCTCGTTCCTGGGCGGTACGCATCGCCTGGCCATCGGCTCGGACGACGGCGCGGTGGACGTCTGGAGCCTGACGGACTGGACCCTGCCCGCCCTGGACCTCAAGCTCGCGGGCACCGGCTCGAAGACCGGCCGCGCGCTGGCGGCGAGCGCGGACGGGACGGTGCTGGCGGCGGCGGGAGAGCGTGGCTCGGTGACGGTCTGGAGCCTGAGCGCCGGTGCCGCCCGGTCGACCGCCCACCTCGACGCGGACACCGGCGCAGGCTCCGGCTCCGGCGATGTCGTCGCCCTGGCCCTCGGGGTGGGCACCCGCCCCGGCTCCCCGCTCCTCGCGGCACTCGGCGACGACGGCGCCGTACGGCTGTGGGAGTCCCGGCAGCCGGGGATGTGGACCGGGAAGGGGACCGTGGGCGGTGGCGAGGACCGCGCCACGGCCCTCGCGGCCGCGTCCGCCGCGGGCCCGGATCTGGTGACGGCGACCGGCGACGGACGGCTCCAACGGTGGTTCGTGGACGCCAACTCGGCCGCCGCCCAGGTGTGTTCGGCCCGTGGCGCGTCGACGACCGCGCGGCTGTGGCGGACGGCGTTCCCCGCCGGCCCGCCCTGCCGCTCCGACGGCGGTCAGCGCCCGGCGACGGCGTCGTCCACCTTGCGGTAGGCGACCTCGGCGATGTGCTGGGCGACGTCCGAGTCGGCCGCCTCACCGAAG
The DNA here is from genome assembly GCF_044763565.1 of Streptomyces sp. NPDC096013. NCBI lineage: Bacteria > Bacillati > Actinomycetota > Actinomycetes > Kitasatosporales > Streptomycetaceae > Streptomyces > Streptomyces sp. NPDC096013. Next base: position 438,529 of record NZ_JBIWGK010000001.1, read on the forward strand.
GTCATGATCGCGAGGCTGATCACGATGCCCCGGGGATGCAGCAGATAGACCAGGTCGGTGTTCTGGCGGAGCCCGTAGGCCGACGTCTCCACCCGCCCCGCCACCGTGCGCTCGCCGATCGCCGGGAACGCCAACGGGCTCATGTCACCGGTGAGTTCACCCGCGACCAGCCGATGGCAGTCCCGGAAGACGTCCGCCTCCAGCTCCACCTCCTCGCGCGCGTCCTCGATCCTGCGCGGGGTGAGCACCTCGTACACCAGCGACACGGGCTGGAACCGCTGCAACCTCGCGTCCACGGACGGCTGTAGCGGCGGCTTCCGGTACGCGTTCACGCGGTCCATCGCCGCGCACCCCGTCGAACCGGCGGAGGTCGCGGGCGCCGAGGCGGGCGGGGCAAGGGACTTGGAGAAGCCCTCCAGGTCGGCGGCGACGAGGAGGGCGGAGGTGAGGTGCAGCGGGGTGCCGGAGATCAACACCGTCGGTGTTGCCGTCGGTGTTCCCGTCACCGGTGTCGTCGCCATGCCCGAGGATTCCCTTGCCGGCGGGTCCACGGACGGGACGTGACCCCCTCGCGAGCACGCGGCCAGCGCCAGCGAACCGGCCACCGCCGCGCACATCAACCCCCGGCGCATGGTGTCTCCCCCGCGCCATTCCCCCGGCCCGCCGGTCGTGGTCCCCGACAGCACCTGGCGCGAGTCGAGACGATACGCACCGAAAAGGGCGCCCACCATCGATTCCGCCGGATTGTCCGCGGCACACGGGCCGTGCGTCCAACATCACCGCCCGTGTGCGCGACACTCCTCGGCGTACGGCCCGCCTCAGCTCCGCCGCAGCCTGAGGGTCCGCAACTCGAAGGGCCGCAGGGCCAGTTGGATGTGGTCCCCGTCCCACTCGGGCGCGGCCGCGTCGGCCGACGGCCGCTCCAGCAGGTCTACGGCCTCCACGGCGTCGAACGCGAAGCCCACCGTCAGGGTCGCCTTGGCCCGTCCCCCGTGCGCCTCGTGGAAGCGGACCACGACGTCACCGCTCCCGTCGTCGGCCAGCTTCACCGCGGTGACGACGACCGCGTCCCGGTCCACGCTCACCAGCGGCGCGACCTCCTGCCCTCCCTCGACCCGCCGCTCCGGCAGGTTGATTCGCCACCCCTCGCGCACCGCGTCGCCGATGCCCGCGCCGGGCACCAGCGCGTGCCGGAAGCGGTGGACGCCCTGGTCGGTCTCGGGGTCGGGGAAGCGCGGGGCGCGGAGCAGGGAGACGCGGACCGTGGTGGTCGTGCCCTTGTCGCCGTCGCCGCGGACGGTACGGGTCACGTCGTGGCCGTACGTCGAGTCGTTGACGACGGCGACGCCCCAGCCGGGTTCCTCAAGGTGGACGAAGCGGTGGTTGCAGGCCTCGAACTTGGCGGCCTCCCATGAGGTGTTGGTGTGCGTGGGCCGGTGGAAGTGCCCGAACTGGGTTTCGGACGCGTACCGTTCGGCGTGCACGTCCAGGGGGAAGGCGAGCTTCAGGAACTTCTCGGTCTCGTGCCAGTCCACCTCGGTGTCGATGAGCAGCCGCCGCTCACCGGGCGCGAGGGACAGCACCTGGGTGACCCGGGACGCGCCGAAGGACCGTACGATCCGCACGGCGTTGTCGGCCTCCGCCACGACCTCCTCCGCGTCGGTGAGGTCGGTGACGGTGTTGCGGTAGAACTCGTCGACGTCCCAGGCGTCCCACATGTTCGGGAAGTCCGGGTGGAGTTGGAGCAGGTTCGCGGCCCGGCCGGGGGCGATCGTCTCGCGCTCGGCCTCGATGTCGTAGGCGGAGACGACCAGGCCCCGGGCGTCGATCTCGACGCGCAGGAGTCCGTTCTCCAGCACGTGCCCGCCGCCGACCCGGGTCGCGAGTGCCGTCTCGCCCTGGACGGCCGGGGTCCGCGCGCCGCCCGCGAGGACGCCTTCGCGGCTGTGCGGCGCGGAGTTGAAGAGGAGGGGGGTCGTGCCCTCCCCCGCCAGGGCGCGCTGGGCCGCGTCGATGACGGCGTTCAGCTCCGAGGCGGTCCGCTCGTAGGTGCGGCGGGCCTCGCGGTGGACCCAGGCGATGGAGGAGCCGGGCAGGATGTCGTGGAACTGGTGGAGCAGGACCGTCTTCCAGATCCGGTCCAAGTCCTCGTACGGGTAGGGGAATCCGGTCCGTACGGCGGCCGTCGCCGCCCACAGTTCCGCCTCGCGCAGGAGGTGTTCGCTGCGGCGGTTGCCCTGCTTGGTCTTGGCCTGGCTGGTGAGGGTGGCGCGGTGCAGTTCGAGATACAACTCGCCGACCCAGACGGGGGGTTCGGGGTATTCGGCCTCGGCCTTCTCGAAGAACTCCTTCGGGGTCTCCCAGACCACGGACGCCGAGCCTTCGAGGTCGTGCAGCCGGGCCGCCTTGGCGACCATCTCGCGGGTGGTGCCGCCGCCTCCGTCGCCCCAGCCGGTGGGCGCGAGGGAGTGGCGGGCGACGCCCTTGTCCTTGAAGTTGCGTGCCGCGTGGGCGATCTCGCGGCCCTGCATGGAGCAGTTGTAGGTGTCGACGGGCGGGAAGTGGGTGAAGATCCGGGTGCCGTCGATGCCCTCCCAACGGAAGGTGTGGTGCGGGAACTTGTTCGTCTGCGACCAGGAGATCTTCTGTGTCAGCAGCCACTTGGAGCCCGCGGCCTTGATGATCTGCGGGAGTCCGGCGGCGAAGCCGAAGGTGTCGGGCAGCCAGGCCTCCTCGTTCTCGATGCCGAACTCGTCGAGGAAGAACCGCTTCCCGTGCACGAACTGCCGGGCCATCGCCTCCGAACCCGGCATGTTGGTGTCCGACTCGACCCACATGCCACCGGCCGGCACGAACCGCCCGTCCGCCACCGCCTTCTTGACCCGCGCCCACACCTCGGGCCGGTGCTCCTTCACCCAAGCCCACTGCTGGGCCTGCGACATGGCGAAGACGAAGTCGGGCTCGTCCTCAAGGAGGGCCGTCATGTTGGAGGTGGTGCGCGCGACCTTGCGGACCGTCTCGCGCAGCGGCCACAGCCATGCCGAGTCGATGTGCGCGTGTCCGATGGCGCTGATGCGGTGCGCGGACGGGACGGCGGGCGAGGCGAGGACGGCGGCCAGCTGTGAACGGGCGTGCTCCGCCGTGCCGTTGACGTCCTGGAGGTCCACGGCGTCGAGCGCCTTCTCGATCGCCCGCAGCAGGTCCCAGCGGCGCGCGGAGTCCACCGGCAGCTCGGCCATCAGCTCTCCGAGGACCTCCAGGTCGAGGACGAGGTTCCAGACGTTCTCGTCGAGGACGGCGAGGTCCATGCGGGTCAGCGTGTACTGCGGCTCGCTGCCCGCGGTCTCCTTGTCGCCCAACTGGGTGGGCAGGAACGGGTGGTAGTCCAGGACCACCGGGTTGGACGCGGCCTCGATGTGCAGCCGCACCTCCTCGCCGCCGGCGACGGGGGCGCCGATCCTGACCCACTGGTTGCGCGGGTTGAGGCCCTTCACGGGGGTGCCGTCGGGCCGGTAGACGAGGCCCTCGCACTGGAAGCCGGGCATGTTCTCGTCGAAGCCGAGGTCGAGCAGCGCCTCGACGGTCTTCCCGGCCCACTCCTGGGGGACGGTCCCGGTGACGCGGAACCAGCTGGTGCCCCAGGGAGCGCCCCACCGGGCACCCACCGCGATCGGTTCGGGTGTGCCCGCGAGCCCCTCGGCCACGGGCACCGGCTCGTCGGGCGCGTGCCAGACGGCCACCTCCAGCGGCACGGACTCGGGATACACGGCGGGACGGATGCGCTCTTCGAGGACGCGCTTGAGGCGGGCTTCGACCAGGCTGCGGTCGTCATGCATGCGGGGTGCTCCGTAGCTCGGTTGCGGGTGGGGTCAGGGGTGCTGCCAAGCGGGTGTTACCAGGCGTAGGTGACGGTCACGGGGGCCGACGCTGTGTAGAGCTCCCCTGTCGCGCGCGGTTCGAACCTCGTCTCCCGGGGCGGCGCAGGCGGTCGTGGGGAGTCGGGGCAGCCGGGTGGCCGCGGCTCCGGCGATGAGCGCGGTGCGTCGGGTGGGTTGTCCGGGGTTCACGCGCCGGTGCCTCCTTGTGGGGTGGGAAGTACCTGGCCGGGAGTGACGACTTCGGTGATGCCGCGCGCGCCGAGGTGTTCCTTGTCGTCCGCGCGCACGTCGAGGACGGTCGTCGGACGGGCGCCGTCGGCGACGAGCCGGAAGTAGGCGTCGAAGACCGGTCCGCCCGGAGCGCAGCCCGAGCGGACCGACGGATCGGCGGGCACGACGAGGGCCGTGGTGCGGGTGGCGGGCGTGTACGCGGGCTCGCGGGCCGCCTCGGCAAGGACCAGAGCGATGTCCTTGGCCTGCCGGTAGTTGGTCAACAGGCCGAGCCCGTATTCGAGTTCGGGGAAGTCGGCGAGGTCGCGGGAGACGTCGTGCGAGCACCACCAGGTGATGCCCCACAGGTCGGGGCAGTCGAGGGCGTTGGCGATCGTCGCGGAGGCGAAGCCGGCCGCGTGCTCGGCGGGGACGAGCGGTTGCGGGGCGCCGACCTCCTGGAGCCACACGGGCCGGTGCGGTTCCCCGGCCCACGCCTTGCTCAGCTCGATCAGGTACGCGGCGTGGTGCTCTGAAGGGACCGAACTCCGGCCGTGGCGTTGGGCGGTGCCGTTGAAGACCCAGGAGTGCACGGCGGTCATCGCGCCGTGCCGGGCGGCCTGCGCCGGGGTGAACGGCATGTCGTCCTGGTACCAGGTCGCGTCGTACTCGGCGTGCAGATGCGGCTTGCCGGGCGCCCCCTCCGCGCAGGCCGCGAGCATCCGCGTCAGCCAGGCGTCGATCTGGTCCTCCGTCGCCCGGTCGGGGTCCGGATGCGGGCCGGCCGAGAACTGGTTGACCTCGTTGCCGAGGGTCATGCCGACGAAGTGGGGGTGGTCGGCGAGGGCGGCGGCGAGCGTGCGCAGGTAGGCGGCCTGGCCGTCGAGGACGTCCGGGTCGGTGAAGAGGTTGCGCCGGTGCCAGGTGCGGGTCCAGGCGGGCAGGTAGTCGAAGCTGCTCAAGTGCCCTTGCAGGCCGTCCACGTTGACGTCGAGCCCGCGCTCACCGGCCGCGTCGACCAGCTCGACCAGCTGTTCCACGGCCTTCGTCCGGATCAGGGTCCGGTTGGGCTGGAAGTACGGCCAGAGCGGGAAGACGCGGATGTGGTCGAGGCCCAGCTCGGCGATCGAGTCGAGGTCGGCGCGTACGGAGTCGAGGTCGAAGTCGAGCCAGTGGTGGAACCACCCTTGGCTGGGCGTGTAGTTGACGCCGAAGCGCACGGCAGAAGACATCGGGTTCCTGGTTCTGTAGTGCGTACCTGAATGCGGTGTACGTCAGCCCTTGACGGCGCCTTCGCCCACGCCCCGGAAGAAGTACCGCTGGAGACAGGCGAAGAGGGCGATCAGTGGTGCCACGGCGATGACCGTGCCGGCGGCGACCAGGCGTTCGTCGTTGGCGAAGGTGCCGTGCAGATAGTTGAGGCCGATGGTGAGAGTGAACTTGGACGGGTCGCTGAGCACGATGAGCGGCCACAGGAAGTCGTCCCAGGCACCCATGAAGGCGAAGATCGCGACGACGGCGATGGTGCCCTTCACGGACGGCAGCGCGATCCGCAGGAACCGCTGCCACACGTTGGCGCCGTCGACGAAGGCCGCTTCCTCTATCTCGTAGGGGAGGTTGAGGAAGGCGTTGCGCATCAGCAGGACGTTCATAGCGCCGATGCAGCCGGGGAGGACCACGCCGATCAGGGTGTTGTTCAGGCCCAGCTCCCGCATGGTGGTGAACTGGGCGATGATGATGCCCTCCACCGGCACGAGCACCGCGAGGATGAAGACGAGGGTGGCGACGCGGCGGCCCCGGTAGCGCAGCCGGGCCAGCGCATAGCCCGCGAGGGCCGAACCGACGCAGTTCGTCACGACGTTGCCGGCGGCGACCTTCAGCGAGTTGAAGGCGTAGTCCCAGACGGGGATGGTGTCGGCGACCCGCTTGTAGTTGTGCAGCGTGGGGTGTTCGGGCAGGAAGGTCGGGGGCGAGCTGTAGATGTCCTCGGTCGGGCCCTTGAGCGAGGTGGAGAGCTGCCACACGAAGGGGCCGACGGTGATGGCGAGAACGATCAGCAACAGGACGTAGCGCAGGGCGAGTTCCCAGACGCGGATGCGGCGGCCGTGCTCGTCGGTGATGCGGGGTTCGCGAACAGCCGTCTCCTGGACGGGCCGTGTGCGCTCGATGACGCTCAAGCGTCCTCCTTCCGGTCGGCCCGCAGCACGAGCAGCATCAGAGCGACGGTGACGACGAAGACGACGACCGAGAGCGCGGACGCGTAGCCGACCCGGCCGGTGAGGCCGGTGCCGGTGCGCTGCACGAGCATCACGAGGGTGGTGTCCTCGCCGGCCGGTCCGCCGCTGGGGCCCGCCATCAGGTAGACCTCGGAGAACACCTTGAAGGCGGCGACCGAGGACAGGGCCCCGACGAGGACCATGGTGGAGCGGACGGCGGGCACGGTCACCGTGAAGAAGCGGCGCACCGCACCCGCGCCGTCCACCGAGGCGGCCTCGTGCAGTTCGCGCGGGACGCCGGCGAGCGCCGCCAGGTAAATGATCATGTAGTAGCCGAGGCCCTTCCAGACCGTGACCGCCATGGCGCTCAGCAGCAGCAGCCACTGGTCGCTGAGGAACCCGACCTTGCCGACCCCGATCGTCTCCAACAGCGAGTTGACCAGGCCGCGTTCGTCCAGCAGCCACACCCAGATCAGTCCGACGACGACGATCGAGGCGACGACAGGGGTGTAGAACGCGGACCGGAAGAAGGTGATGCCGGGGATGTTCTTCTGCACCAACAGGGCGAGCAGCAGCGGGAGTACGACGAGTGCGGGCACCACCCCGACGATGTACAGGGTGCTGTTGCGCAGGCCGGTCCAGAACATGTCGTCGTGCCACAGCTCGCGGAAGTTGGCGAAGCCCACGAAGTGGCCGGGGATCAGGGTGCGCCGGTCCGTGAAGGAGTTGATCACGGTGGAGGCGAAGGGGTAGAGCACGAAGGCGCCGACGATCAGCAGCCCGGGTGCGGCGAACAGCCAGGGGCTGGTGGGCAGTTGGCGCCGCACGCGGGACACGTCGGCCATGGCTTCCTCAGCCCTCCTGCTGGAGCAGCGTGTCGCACGCCTTGACAGCGTTGTCGAGAGCCGTCTTGGGGCTCTCCTTGCCCTGAAGCGCCTTGGCGACCTCGTTGCGCAGCGCGGTCTTCATCTGCTCGCTGAACAGCACCGGCGTGTAATTGACCGCGCTCTTCAGGGACTTGGCGGCGGCGATCCGCACCCGCGTCTCGTCGGTGCCGTCCTCCTTGGTGAAGTACGGGTCGTCGAGGGAACCGGCGGTGCTCGGGAAGATGGCGACCTTCTTCGCGAACGACATCTGCTGCTCGGCGTCGGTGACGTAGTGCGCGAAGGCGACGGCGGCGGGCGTGTGCTTGGTCCTGGAGTTCACCATCACACCCATCACGTACATGTTGACGTGGCCGGTGCTGGTGATCTGGTCGGTGATGCCGATGTTCTTGTACAGGGTCGGTGCCTGCTTCTTGAAGTTGTCGAGGTCCAGTGCGCTGCCGGGGTTCATGGCGACGGCGCCGGTGAGGAACTTCTTGCCGGACGACTCGGGGGTGGCGGTGAGCGCCTGCGGGTCCAGGGCCTTCGCGTCGTACAACTCCTTGTACTTGGTGAGGAGTTGTACGCCCTTCGCGTCGTTGAAGGCGAAGGCGGTGCCGGCTTTGTTCATCAGCTCGACGCCGTAGCGGCCGAAGTCCTCGACGGTGGGGACGTTGGCGAGGGTGGCGACCTTGCCGTCGGTCTTCTTCGCCAGCTGGAGGGCCTGGGCGAAGAGTTCGTCGTACGTCTTCGGCGGCTGGTCGGCGTTGAGTCCGGCCTGCTTGAAGAGGGACTTGTTGTAGAAGAGGGGGCCGGTGTTGAGGTACCAGGGGAAGGCGTAGGTGCCGGTCATGCCCGGTATCTCGTGGCTGGCCCACGCGCCGGGCAGGTACTCGCTCCGGTACTTCGCGGCCGACTTGTCGAGGTCGAGTGCGAGGCCCGCCTTGGCGAGCGGGGCGACGAGGTCCGGGGAGACGTTGACGACGTCGGGCAGGGTGCCGCCGGCGGCGTCCGCGCTGATCTTGTCGGCGTAGCCCTCGGCGGGCTGGTCGATCCACTTCACGTGGGTGCCGGGGTACTGCTTCTCGAAGCCGGAGATCACGCCCTCGAAGTACGACTTGAAGTTGGCGCGGAGGTTCCAGGTCTGGAAGGTGATGTCGCCTTCGACCTTGCCCGAGGCGTCGGTCGAACCACCATCGTCTCCCCCGGAACCGCAGGCGCTCAGCGGCATGAGGACTACGGCGGCGGCAGCGGCGGCGAAGGCTCTGCGGGAGATGCGCACGGCGAGTGGCTCCTTTGCCGGTGGGGTTGGCTGATCGTGCCGGGGCAGACCTTGCACGGTGTTCACGGGGCTCGTCAATGGATTCCACTCAGCTAAATTCATTAGTTGGCCTGATCCGGACAACGTCACTGGTCAGCGAGGTGTGTTCGCATTCTTGCGGTGGATCACTAATGCGCTTTAGGGTGTGTGGACTCAAGCGCATTAGTGCGCGGCACCGACGGAATGGAGACCGGGCTTGTCAGGCAAGCGGTCGCCCGCGCGCCGGCCGACGATGAAGGACATCGCGCAGCGCGCCGGCGTGTCCGAGAGCGCGGTCTCCTTCGCGCTGAACGGCCGGCCCGGCGTCTCCGAGATCACCCGCGACCGGGTGCGCCGGGTCGCGGAGCAACTGGGCTGGCGGCCCAGCACGGCGGCACGGGCGCTGTCCGGCGAGGGCGCGGCGACGGTCGGTTTCGTGCTGGCCCGCCCCGCGGAGACCCTCGGCGTCGACTCGTTCTTCCTCCAGCTCGTCTCGGGCATCCAGGAGGTGCTGGCCGAGCGTCATCTCGGTCTGCTCTTCCAGATGGCCGAGGACGTCGACGACGAGTGCGCGGTCTACCGCCGCTGGTGGGCCGAACACCGTGTGGACGGCGTCCTGGTGGCCGATCCGCGCACCGCCGACCCGCGGCCCGACCTCCTTGAGGAACTCGGCCTGCCCGCCGTGGTGATCGGCGGCGCGCCCGACGAACACCACCCCGGGCTGTCGACGGTGTGGGCCGACGACGCGGGCGCGATGGCGTCGGTCGTCGACGAGTTGTACGCGCGCGGTCACCGCCGTATCGCGCACATCGCGGGACTGCCCGGCCTCGCGCACACCGAGCGCCGCATCCGCGCCCTGCGCGCCGAGGCCGCCCGCCGCGGGCTGACCGAGGTCCACTCGGTGACCACCGACTACTCGGACGCGGCGGGCGCCGCCGTCACCCGCCGGATCCTCGACGTCGCCTCTCCCCCCACGGCGTTGATCTACGACAACGACGTGATGGCCGTCGCCGGAGTGGCCGCCGCGGCCGAACTCGGCCGCTCCGTACCGGCGGACGTGTCGGTGGTCGCCTGGGAGGACTCCGCGCTGTGCCGCATGGTCCGGCCGTGGCTGTCGGCGCTGTCCCGGGACAGCGTGGAGTTCGGGCGCACGGCGGCACGGGAGTTGACGGCTCTGCTGGACGGCGGTCCGGCGCGCACGGTGCGGGTGCCGGTGCCGCGACTGATCGAGCGGGACAGCACGGGTCCCGCGCGGGCCTGAGTGTGCCGTAGCTCCCGGTTCGAGTCCGAATCGCCGGACACCGCCGGGTACTTCGTGTGAGGCTTTGCCCATGACCTCCGAAGACCCGCTGGCCGACCGGCTCCAGCTCGACCGGCCGCACTCCGCCCGTGTGTGGAACTTCCTCCTGGGCGGCAAGGACAACTACGCCGCGGACCGCGAGGCCGGCGAAATGATCGTCCAGATGTTCCCGGACATCGCGCTCCTCGCCCGCCTCCAACGCCGGTTCCTGGTAAAGGCGGTGCGCTACCTCGCCGAGGAGGCGGGCATCCGCCAGTTCCTCGACATCGGGACGGGCCTGCCCACCGTCGACAACACGCACGAGGTCGCGCAGCGCATCGCGCCCGAGAGCCGCATCGTGTACGTCGACAACGACCCGCTGGTGCTGGTGCACGCGCAGGCGCTGCTCACCAGCACCCCGGAAGGCGCCTGCGCCTACCTCGAAGCGGATGTGCGCGATCCCGAGCGGATTCTCGAAGTCGCCGCGAAGACACTGGACTTCAGCCGGCCGATCGCGTTGACGATGCTCGGCATCCTGGGCCAGATCCCGGACTCGGACGAGCCCGAGGCCGTCGTGAGCCGTTTCCTGGAAGCCCTGCCGCCGGGCAGCTACCTGGCGCTGAGCGACGGCACGGACACCAACGCCGCGCTGAACCAGGCGATTTCGGTGTACAACGCCAACTCCGCCAGCTCCTACCACCTGCGCGGCCCCGAGCGGATCGAGGCGTTCTTCACGGGCCTGGAGGTCATCGAGCCCGGCATCGTGCCCACCTCGCAGTGGCACCCGGAGCCCGTCGACGTGGGCCGTGACCCGTCCGACGTGGACGCGATCTGCGGGATCGGCCGCAAGACCTGAGCGACAACACGCGTGAGGGGCACCGGAGTCACCGGTGCCCCTCTTCGCTGTGGGTCTCTGCGGGCCGACGCCCGGCGTCAGATCCGGAACAGCGCCCAGACCGTCTTCCCGCCGCTCGCCCGCAGGCACCAGCCCCACGACTCGCTCAGCGCGGACACCACTTGGAGCCCGCGCCCGGATTCCGCGAACTCGTCGGGGTGACCCTCCACGGGTACGCGGTCACTGTCGTCGGTCACGGCGCACACCGCGTACGGCAGCCGGTCCCACACCGCGACCCACAGTGAAGGCTGGGGCTCGGCAAGGGAGTTGGGCGCCCGGCCGTAGCGCAGCGCGTTGCTCACCAGCTCCGACACGGTGACCGCCACGTCGTCGAGGACTTCGTCGCCGGTCCGGTCGGCCAGTGTCGTGCGCGTGAACTCCCGTGCCACATGGGCGGATCGGGGCAGCGGCGGCACGACCAGGACGGAACAGAGCGCGGGGTCGCGCCCGTCCCCGGCGGCGGGGACCAGGGTGATGGTCCGTCCCGGCTCGGGCGGGCCGGCCTGATCGACGGCCCGGCACAGCCACTCCCAAGTCCCCTCGATCCGCAGGGTGTCGACCGGTCGTACGACTTGCTCTGCGGACATCGCGACCCCTGAGACCCCTGGGAAGAGAACAACTGCGCGGCTGAACCTGTCCGGAGCATCGTCCTCCGGCTGCCCCTGCGAACGCAAGTGCATCGGCAATTGCCGCTGCAATTGCAGACGATCTTGCAAGCGGTCCGGGTGAGGGCTATCGTCCTCGGCACCACCAAGGGATGCAATGGAAGCTGCAATTGCATCCGATCTTCCGGGGGAGCGATGAGGCGTCAGATCGAGCACGAGAACGGCATGTCGGCGACTCTGCTGAGCGGCGCCCAGTGGCGCAAGAGCCACCACAGCAACCCCGAGGGCAACTGCGTCGAACTGGCCGCGCTCTCCGACGGTCATGTCGCCGTACGCAACTCGCGCCATCCCGAAGGTCCGGCGCTCGTCTACACCAGCGCCGAGATCTCCGCGTTCGTCCGCGGTGTGAAGGACGGCGACTTCGACGGCCTACTCCCCGGCCGCTGAGGTCAGGCGAACCCGCGGACTTGCCGGAAGGTGCCGGACACAGGCCGGCACCTTCCGGCTCCTCACTCCCCGCAGTTATCCGGAACCTCGGTGCTACGATCCTCTTTTGAGTCCCGAAAACTTGCGGACGGTGTCGGCGCGACCGCCGAGGGGATGAACATGACGTCAGCTCAACCGGAATACGCTCCCTCGGGTTCGGATGTCCTGAGCCTTCAGCGCGGCGGTCCGACCGTCCAGCGCATCATGCTGGGCACCCGCCTGCGCCGCCTGCGGGAGTCCCTCAACATCACCCGGGACACGGCCGCTTCGGCGATACGCGCCTCCGACGCCAAGCTCTGCCGGATGGAACTGGGCCGCGTCGGCTTCAAGGAGCGTGACGTCGCCGACCTGTTGACCCTGTACGGCCTCCAGGACCCGGACGTGCGCCAGGAGTTCCTGGACTCGGCCCGCCGCGCCAACGAACCCGGCTGGTGGCGTGCGTACGGCGACGCCTTCCCGACCTGGTTCGAGCAGCACCTGGGTCTGGAGGAGGCCACCTCCCTGATCCGCACGTACGAAGTCCAGTTCATCCCCGGCCTGTTGCAGACCGCCGCGTACGCCGAGGCCGTCATCCGGCTCGGGCGTCCCGTCGACACCCCGGACTCGATCCAGCGCCGCGTCGAACTCCGCATGACCCGGCAGGAGTTGCTCACCAGGCCCGGTGCGCCGAAGCTCTGGGTCGTGGTGGACGAGGCCGCGCTGCGCCGTCCGCTCGGCGGGACGGAGGTGATGCGCGGGCAGCTGCGCCATCTCATCGAGACCTCGGCGCTGCCGAACGTCACGCTTCAGGTGCTGCCGTTCCACGTGGGCGGCCATGCCGCCGCCGGCGGTCCGATCACCGTGCTGCGCTTCCCGGTGCCGGACCTGCCGGACATCGTCTATCTCGAACAGCTCACCAGCGCCCTCTACTTGGACAAGCCCGACGAGGTCGACCGTTACCTCGCGGTCATGGACCGGCTGAGCCTGGTGGCCTCGCCGGCCCCCGAGTCGGTGGAGTTCCTGGAGAAGCTCCTCAAGGACATGTGAGGACGGGCGGGCCCCGGCCGCTCAGACCCGCGACCGGTACAGCCCGAACTCCGCGATCCTCACGGTGTCCCGGGCCGCCGTCACCCGGACCCGCCACCGCCGGGCGCGCACCGGCGCGGCCAGCAGCAGGATGCGGCTCGCGCCGATCGTCCCGGCACGGGTGACCTCCGTCCACGCCCCGCCGATGTACGCCTCGACGACGAAAGCCTCAACCTGCTGGCCGTGGCGGGCGGTGTCCTCCGCCAACCGGACGCGGTCCACGGCCCGTTCGGTACCGAGGTCGACGGTGACCCGGCCGGGCGCGAGCGTCGTCCGGGCACCGCGCGCCAGGTCCTCGGGCAGCTCCCGGTCCACCCGCTCACGGAACTCCCGCAGGCGTGCCACGTCCCGGGCCGCCAGCACGCCGTCCGTGTCCGGCGGCACATTGAGCAGCAGCACCGCGTTGCGGCCGACCGACCCGAAGTAGATGCCGATCAATTCGTCGACGCTCTTGGGGAGTTGGTCCGGGTGGTAGAACCAGCCGTCGTGGATCGACACATCGCACTCGGCGGGCCACCACTGGAGGTAGTCGGTGTCCGGCAGCGCCGAGACGAGTGCGCTCCGGCTGCCCTCGTCGGGGGTGTCGTACGACAACGCCCAGTCGGTGCGCCCGTACTGCTCCTCCTTCACCGGCAGGACGCTCCACTCGTCCTCCCGCGCGGTGCCGCCCTCGTTGCCGACCCACCGCACGTCCGGTCCCGTCACGGCGATCGCCGCGTCCGGAGCCAGTGATCCGACCAGCGTGTACCAGCTGTCCCAGTCGTAGTCCTCGACCTGGCCGGGCGGGATGCGGCCCTGGGCGCCGTCGAACCAGACCTCGTCGATCGGACCGTACTCGGTCAGCACTTCGTAGAGGGTGTTGAGCATGTGGGCGCCGTAGTCGGTGGCGTCCAGGGTGAAGAAGGCGTCCGGGGAGCGGTCGTCGCCGTCGACGAGGGCCGGGATCGTGCGGGCGGTGCGGGCACTGCCGTTGGCGTAGACGCCATGGAGGTACTGGTTCTCGTCGGCGGGCGAGAGATAGACGCCGGCCTTGAGGCCGTACCGCCGCATGCTGTCGGCGAAGGCACGCAGTACGTCGCCCTGACCCGCACGCCAACTGCTGTACGCGACCGTGTGGTCGGTGTAGCGGGAGGGGTAGAGGACGAAGCCGTCGTGGTGCTTGACGGTGAGGATGGCGAGCTGGAAGCCGCCGTCGCGCAGGGCGCGGGCCCACTGATCGGTGTCGAGGCCGGCCGGCTGGAACACGTCCGGGTCCTCGTCGCCGGTCCCCCACTCCAGGCCGGTGAAGGTGTTCACGCCGAAGTGCAGGAACGCGGTCCGCTCCAGCCGCTGCCAGGCCACCTGCCGTGCGGTGGGCCGGACGCGGGAGGCCTTGCGGACGAGGTCGGCCTCGGTGTCGTCGGGGCTGACGGGGATGCGATAACGGGAGTCGGCGGACGGGGGCCGGGGTGCCGCGAGGGCGGAATCCGTGGCGGCACCGGTCGCGGCGAGCGCGGTGGCCGAGAGGACGAAGAGGCGCCGGGAGAGGGCCATGGGGGGTGGGACTCCTCTGGTCGGTCAGTGGGCGGTCAGGTGCCAGACGGCGGGCCGTTGCTGGTCAGGCGGGTACTGCACGAGGCCGCCGTCGTCCGCGACGCTCAGCGCCATCCGTGTGATGGCGTTCACGAGCCGGTAGCCGCCCGCCGCGGACTCCACCTCCCAGCGCTGCATGGTGTTCGTGGCGGCGCAGGGCTGCGGAGTCGCCGAGACTCCGGGCTGGAGCGGCACGTTGAGGGTGAGCTTGCCGCCCCGCACCTCGAGGCAGCCGTCGGCGGTCCGCACGGTCGCGTAGCCGTCCGGGGTGCGCTGCACGGTGGCGTCGAAGGAGGTGCCGCCCGCCGTCCGGAAGGTGTATGTCCCGTCCGCGACCGGCACCCGGGTCAGGTCCCGCCGTCCGGGTGCGTGCCCGACTGCCGTGCCCCGTGCGGTGAATGCCGCGTACGTGGCGTCGGGATGCGGGTCGCCCCAGGTGACCTGGGCGAGGTGGCGGAGGGCGGGCTCGGTGTCGGCCGTGACCTCGTTCTCGGTCTCGCCGCGGCCGTTGTCGGGCCAGAGGCTGATCTTCGCGCCGGTGACGCCGTCGCTGGAGGTGAGCTTCTCGCCCTCGAAGCTGCGCGGGTCCCAGCTCTGGTCGTAGAGCGCCTCGGTGTCGCTGTGGAAGCCGCCGCGGACGAGGTAGAGGGAGTAGGCCGCGTTCATCAACGGGTAGCCCTGGGCGATGAGTTCGCTGGGTTTCTCGGTGACGTCGAGCCAGTGCTCGACCGTCGTGCCGGGCGCCACCGGGACGGTGTGGGCGCCGGTGAGTCCGTCGTTCCAGATGCGCAGCTTCCTGCCCTTGCTCGCGGCGTACGCCTGGACGCGGTTGATGAAGTCGATGTAGGCGTCCTGCGGGGTGGCGTTCGCGCCGTACTTCTCCTGGGCGTAGCGCAGCATCTGCGGGTACTTGGAGTAGTCGGAGCCGAGCATGTACTCATCGGCGCCCATGTGCCAGGACGACGCGGTGAAGACCCGCGCGTACTCGTCCATCAGGCTCGTGTAGTAGGCGAAGGCCGCCGGTTGCGTGACGTCGAGCCGGGCGGGCTGCTTGGTGCCGTCGCTGTCGGTGAGCTGGAGATCGGGGCGGTTCTCTATCCACGGGTCCATGTGGCCCGGGGAGTTGATCTCCGGGATGATCTCGACGTGGTACTTGTCGCCGAGCGCGACGAGGCGGCGCATCTCGTCCGGGGTGTAGTAGCCCCAGGTGTTCGCCTCGGGGTGCGCGGCGCTCTTCACCTTGAGTTCCAGGAGCAGTTGATCGAGCTTGTGGTACGCCATCTCGCGCACCAGGTTCTCCAGCCAGGGCAGGGAGATGTGGACGTAGCAGGCGCAGACGCCGACTCCGCGTTCCTTGTAGCGCGGGATGTCGACCGTGCGTCCCGCGGGGATGTGGTCGCCCTGCGCGAGGAGTTGGAGGAGGGACCGGGTGCCGTAGAAGGCGCCGGTCTCGGTCGCGCCGGTCACCGACAGCCGCGCTCCCGACCGGAGTTCGTAGCCCTGCGCGCCCAGCGAACGCCGGGTGGAACGGACATGGATCACGATGTCGCCGGGCCGGTCGGCACCGCCGCCGCGCACCACGGGCACCGCTCCGTGACCGGCCGCCTTCAGGTCGTCGGCGAGGGTGTCGGCGACCCTGCGCTCGCTCATGCTGTCGGCCACGAGCCGGGTCCCGGGACGGAAGTCGTAACTCCCGCTTTCCGGTGTCCAGTTGGAGAGTGCGGGCACGGTGACCGGCACCGCCCGCTCCTGCCGCGCCCCGGCCGCCGACGCGGGTGCCGGTACCGCGAGCAGTGCGCACACCGCCACGAAGCCGATGAACCGGAACCGTCTCTTCCTGCGCTCAGCCATGCCACTCCACCGGTCGCGAATGATCGGACGACTGATGATTGGACCGCGCTTTGGGGCTGTCAATGGGCACTGGGAGCAGCCCGGTTGGGCCATTGATCGGATGACCAGCAGGTCAGTCGGCACCCTCCCGGTACCGGCCCGCGAAAAGTCCAACAAGACGGCCCCGAATGTCCAAGACCGGCGGCCCTCGGTGTCCCACCGCCAGCGGCCCTGGTCGCCCCGACCGATGGCCCCGGGAATTCCCCACCTGGTCACCCCTCGACGCACCGGCCCGCCCGAGGCACAGTTCTCCCTACATACTCGCGAGTAGTGAGAAGGAGCGCGCCCGTGACCAGCTGGGTCGGCCGTACCGCCGTCGAGATCGCCACCGCCGTACAGGAGAAGCGGGTCACGCCGCGTGAGGTGGTGGCCGAGCATCTCGCGCGGATCGAGCGGCTGGACGGGCGGGTCGGGGCGTTCCGGGTGGTGCGGGCGGAGGCGGCGCTCGCGGAGGCCGACGCGGTGGGCGCGCGGGAGGACCTGGCCCACCTGCCCCTGGCGGGCGTGCCGGTGGCCGTCAAGGACAACCTCCCGGTGACCGGCGAGTCCAACCGGGTCGGGTCCGCCGCGGCCCCGGACACCCCCGCCGACCACGACCACGTCACCGTGGCCCGGCTGCGGGCGGCGGGCGCGATCGTCGTGGGCCTCACCAACGTGCCCGAGCTGTGCATCTTCGGCACGACCGAGGGCGTGCACGGGACCTCCCGCAACCCCTGGGACACCACCCGCACCGCGGGAGGTTCATCGGGCGGCAGTGCGGCCGCCGTGGCCGCGGGCATGGTGCCGATCGCGCTCGGCAACGACGGCATGGGCTCGCTGCGCATCCCGGCGGCCAACTGCGGCCTGGTCACGATCAAGCCGGGGTCCGGGGTCGTACCGGCCGGCATCGGTGACGGCGACTGGTTCGGAATGTCCGAGAACGGACCCCTGGCGACGACCGTCGAGGACGCCCGGCTGATGTTTTCGGTCATCGCGGACATCGAGGTCGTGCGCCCCGACGGGCCGACCCCCCGGAAGATCGCCGCCTCGGTGCGCAGCCCGCTCACGGGAGTGGCCATCAGCAAGCCGTATACAACCGCCGTACGGGAGGCGGCCGGGCTGCTGAAGGGGGCCGGGCACACCGTGCGGCGGGCCGATCCGCCGTATCCGCTCTCCCTGAGCACGACCTCGCTCGCGCACTGGACGGCGGGCACGTCGGTGGACGCGGCGGGGCTTGACCCGCGGAAGCTGACGCGGCGGAGCCGGGTGCACGCGGCGATCGGGCGGCGGTTCGTGGCGGGCGTCCGTACCGGCAGGGCCCGGGAGCAGCTGCGCGAGCGCCTGGCGCCGTTCTTCGCCGAGCACGACATCCTGCTGACGGCCGCGCTGGCCCGCCGCTCCCCCAAGGCCGGGCCGTGGCACGAGCGCGGCTGGCTGCGGAACGTGCTGGCGAACACCAACTACTCGCCGATGACGCCCCCGTGGAACCTCACCGGCTGGCCCGCGATGTCGGTCCCGTTCGGCACCCTGCCCTCCGGGGCGCCCTGCGCCGTACAGCTGGTGGGGCGGCCGGGTACGGAGGCGGCGCTGCTGGAGGTGGCCGAGGAGCTGGAGAAGCTGCGGCCGTGGCAGCGGACCGCGCCGCTGGACGCGTAGGTGTCGCCAGGCGTCCCTACAGGGCGCGGTGCATGACGTGCAGGCCGACGCGGCCGTCGCGGGGATGGTCGTAGGCGTCGGGCACCGTGCCCAGGATCGTGAAGCCGAGGGAGAGCCAGAGGCCGACGGCGGGGTTGGTCTCGACGACGGCGTTGAAGACCATGCCGCGGAAGCCCTGGTCGCGGGCGGCGGTGAGGATGTGTTCGGCGAGGGCGCGGCCGATACCGCGGCCGCCGTGGTCGGGGTCGACCATGAAGCCGGCGTTGGCGATGCGGTCGGCGGGGCCGCCGTAGTTCGGGGTGACGTAGGCCGAGCCGACGACCGTGCCGGTCTCGTCCTCGGCGACATATACGCGCTTCGGGGGGCTCGTCCACAGGGCCCGGGCCGCCTCCTCGGAGGTGTCCCGGGCCCAGGTGTAGGTGTCGCCGGCGGCGACGATCCGGTGCCAGAAAGGCCAGATCCGGGGCCAGTCGTCGGCCTCGGCTTCTCTGATCAGCATGGGCGCGATCCTGCCACGCCCATGCTGTCGGCGATCGCGAAGGGTCCTGTGGGGTCAGTCCACGCTGGGCAGGATGTGGGGCTCGGCGAGGTCGTCCTCGTAGCCCGCGAGTCGGATGGGGGCGGACCGTGCCCACACGGCCAGGCTGCCGAGCTCGTCGGACCGGCGGCCCGCACGCTCCGTGTGTTCCTTGGGGCGTTGCTCGCGATTCGTCTTCTCCGGTGTCACCGCGCACTCCTTATGTGTCGGGTCACCCTCGGGGCGCACCGGCCGGTCATCGGTCCGGTACCTGGCCCGCTCGGGCGTGGGTTCAAGGCAGTTCGGACGCGGTGGCGCCGGTTACTCGTGTGAGAGCAGGCCAGTGTGACCGGCTTGCCCCGGGACGGACCATGGGTGTGGGTGGGACCCCTTGTCGCTGTCCGTCCGCCTCAGGTTAACCAAATGAGCGGGCCGCCGCTCGATGGGGCCGAAAACATGGTGTAACCATTGCAAGTCTCCCCGTGTTCTTCGGCCATGACCTGAACCGGTTTGTTACATCATGCGCGGTTTGATGACCCCCCGCATGGCTGAGGCCCGCGCACACCCGAGCGAGAACATGACCTACGTCACTCAAGGCGTCGCGCAGTTCAGGTCCCGTTGGCTGTGCCGAAAGCTCGCCATGATCCCCTGGGGTTCCGCACAGGCTGTCTCGCGGGAGGACTGACGCATGGAGTTGCGCAGCGTCGAGGAGCTGATGGATCTGCTGTACGCCTGTCGGGGCGCCTGGGACACCCCCGACCGGAGCGGTGACCCGGTCGATCTGCACGACCACGCGTTGCAGACGGCCGCGTTGCTGCGCCGAAGCCGCCCGGCCGACAAGGAACTTCAGGTGGCCGGCCTGGTCCACGACATCGGGCATCTGCTGCGGCCCGGCGACGACGCCGGGCACGCGGACCACGCGGCGGACGCCGTCCGCGCCCTCCTCGGCCGGCGCGTCGCCCGGCTCGTCCATCTGCACGTGCCCGCGAAGCGCTACCTCGCCACCTCGTCCCCGGACCGCGACCTCTCCGCCCAGAGCGCCCTGACCCTGCGCGCGCAGGGCGGCCCGATGTCCCCCGCCGAGGCCGCCGCCTTCGAAGGCGACCCGCTCGCCGAGGACGCGGTCACCCTGCGCCAGGCCGACGACGCGGCCAAGGTCGTCGGCCTCGACGCGGGAGTCCTGGAGGACTGGCGCACGGTCCTGGGCATCGTCGCCGCACGGAACTCACATACCCCCAACTCCCGTCTGGGGGCTGTCGACTGACGGTCCGTCATGAGATCGTACGGCGATGACGTCGTCGTACGGTCTGCGGGGCCGGGCCGTTCTGGTCACCGGCGGCACGCGCGGGATCGGGCGTGCCGTGGCCGAGGCGTTCGCCGGGGCCGGGGCGCTGGTGTGCGTGAGCGCGCGGGACGCCGGTGAGGTGGCGCGTACCGCCGAGGAGCTGGGCGGGGTCGGCCTGGCCGGGGACGTCGCCGACCCGGACCATCCGCGGAAGCTGACCGCGTACGCGCTGCGGGCCTTCGGGCGGATCGACGTGCTCGTGAACAACGCGGCGACGAACCAGCCGTACGGCCCGCTGATGGAGGCCGATCCGGACGCGTGGCGGACGGCGTTCACGGTGAACGTCGAGGCGCCGCTGCGGCTGGTGCAGTGCGTGTGGCGGGCGTGGATGCGCGAGCACGGGGGCGCGGTGGTCAACGTGTGCACGGAGGGCGCCGGGCATGTCGGGCCGAACGTGGGGGCGTACTCCACCAGCAAGGCGGCCCTGCTGCACCTCACCCAGCAGCTCGCCGGTGAACTCGCGCCCGGGGTGCGGGTCAACTCCGTCTCCCCCGGGCTCGTCCGCACCGGGATGGCCCGGTTCGTGTGGGAGCCGGGCGAGACGGAACTCGCCGCCGGCCTGCCCCTCGGCCGGATCGGCGAGCCGGCCGACATCGCCCGGGCCGTGCTGTGGCTGGCCTCCGACCAGGCCGAGTGGATCACGGGCGCGGAGCTGCTGGTGGACGGCGGGACGCGGGTCAGGGCGGCGCACACCTCCGGGGGCTCCGGTGGATACGCCGTCCATGACCGGCTGAGGTCGGGCCGGCCGCCTCAGCTGTGACCGCCCGGGTCCCTCACGGGAACAGGGCGATCCCCACGAGGATCAGCAGCACGATCCCGGCGACGAGCGCCGCGGTGGCCCATGTGCCCCGGTGTTTCACCGTGGTCGTGGAGCCGCCGCCGCGCGGCCGGTCCTCCGGTAGTACGCGGTGGGCCGGGCGGTCGCTCGCGTAGAACTCGTCGTCGGTCGGATAGTGGTTGCGCGGGTCGTCGAAGGCCCTCGGATCGACGCCGTGTGTACTGGCCATGAGAACTCCTCGCGCGGTCCTCACCAGGGCCGGGACCCCGACCGGCGACCGGGCCCGCGTCCGGGGTGGCGGGTTACCACTTGCCGGGCGCGTAGTCCTTCAGGAAGACGCCGTACAGGTCCTCGCCCTGCTCGCCGCGCACAATCGGATCGTAAACCCGCGCCGCGCCGTCGACCAGGTCGAGCGGTGCGTGGAAGCCCTCCTCGGCGAGGCGGAGCTTGTCGTAGTGGGGGCGTTCGTCGGTGATCCAGCCGGTGTCGACCGAGGTCATGAGGATGCCGTCGCTCTGGAACATCTCCTGGCCGCTGGTGCGGGTCACCATGTTCATCGCGGCCTTGGCGGCGTTGGTGTTGGGGTGTCCGGCGCCCTTGTAGCCGCGGCCGAAGACGCCCTCCATGGCGGAGACGTTGACGATGTACGCGCGTCCGCTGGCCGCGGACTTCGCGGCGGCGGCCATGGCCGGGCGGAGCTTGCTGATCAGGATGAACGGCGCGGTGTAGTTGCACAGCTGGGTCTCCAGCAGCTCCACCGGGGAGATCTGCTCGATGGTCTGCACCCAGGTGTTGGTGTCGACGACGTCGGGGACCAGGCCGCCGGCGTCGATGGCGGTGCCGTCGAGGTGCCGGGCGACGCTGGCGTTGCCCGCGACCAGCGCGAGGTCGGCGACCTGCTGGGCGTCGAGGCCGCTGATGCCGACGGGCAGCGCGGCGAGGCCGTCGACCGCGCCGGAGCCGAAGGCGCCGATGACGTGGTGGGCGGGGAGCTCACCGGCGGGCAGCGGCGCGCTCTCGCCGTCCACGAGGGCGGCGTACGCGGAGGGCAGCCGCCGTACGGTCTGGGTCGCGTTGTTGATGAGGATGTCCAGGGGGCCCGCCTCGGCGACCTGGTCGGCGAGGGCCACGGCCTGGGCCGGGTCGCGCAGGTCGATGCCGACGACCTCCAGGCGGTGCAGCCAGTCCGCGGAGTCGTCCATGGCCTTGAAACGGCGGATGGCGTCCTTCGGGAACCGCGTGGTGATCGTGGTGTGGGCGCCGTCGCGCAGCAGCCGCAGCGCGATGTACATGCCGATCTTGGCGCGACCGCCGGTGAGCAGGGCCCGCTTGCCGGTGAGGTCGGCGTGGTCGTCGCGCTTCTCGCGGTTCAGGCGGGCGCAGTCGGGACAGAGCTGGTGGTAGAAGTAGTCGACTTCCACGTACCGGGTCTTGCAGGTGTAGCAGGAGCGCGGGCGCTGGAGTATCCCGGCGATCCGGCCCTCCTCCGTCACCGACGACGGGAGGAGGCCCTCGGTCTCGTCGTCGATGCGCTGGGCGGAGCCGGTCGCGGTGGCCTCGGTGACCGCCTTGTCGTGGGCGGTCTTCGCGGCCCGGCGCTCCTGGCGGCGGCGCTGCTTGACGCTGCGGTAGATGCCCGCGGTGGCGCGGCGGACGGCGATCGCGTCGGGGTGGTCGACGTCGATCTTCTCCAGTTCGTCGAGCACGCCGAGGCAGACGGCCAGCCGCTCGGGGTCGATGCCGGGCCCGTACACGACCTCGTCCGGGGTCATCGAGCCGTCCTCTGTCACCGTCATCGCGCTGCCGTTTCCTTGGGTCATCCGCGGCGCCGCTCGATCGCGCACACCGTCGAACCGGGAATTTTACGGAGCGCCGGGCCGCAGCACCAAACCCGCTCCAGGTCACGACCCGCAGGCGGTGATGAGCGTCTCCACCTCCTCGGTGAGCGCACGGGCGAACACGTCGAGATCGGGTACGGCCTCGGCGTCGGCGACGAGGCCGTAGTGGACCTGTCCGCGGAACGTCGAGACGGCGACCGCGAGGGACTGGCCGCGGGCCAGCGGGGCGAACGGGAAGACCGCCGTGACGGGGTTGCCGCCGAGCTTCAGGCCGATGCCGGGGAGCGGGACGCTGGTGACGAGGATGTCGAACCAGAGCCGGGCGGCCTGCGCGGCGAGGGGTCCGCCGAGACGGTGGCCGAGCGCGGGGACGTGGTCGGCGAGGAGGGCGACGGCACCGGCGCCCCGGTTGGGGCCGGCGTCCTTGTTGCGGTCCATGGCGGCGCGCACGGAGTCGAGCCGGGCGAGGGGGTCCGGGTCGTCGACGGGCAGCCGTATCAGATAGCCGGAGAGCCGGTTGCCCTGTGGCTGCGCGGAGCGCGGGCGGCGTTTGGAGACGGGGATGAGGGCGCGGGGCGCGACGCCCTCGCTGCCGTCGCCGCGTGCGTCGAGCCAGCGGCGCAGGGCGCCCGCGACGACCGCGATGAGCACGTCGTTGACGGTGCCGCCGACCACTTTGCGGACGCGGTGCACATCGTCGAGGTCGATGACGACCCCTGCGGTGCGGCGGGTGCCCGAGGGCTCGGCGGCCAGGGCCGAGGACGAGCGGACGTCCAGGGTGGAGCGGGCGACGGATGCCCCGATGTCGAGGGCCCGCCCGACGTCGGACAGGGCGCCGCGGACCAGGTCCGGCAGCCTGCGCACGTCGGGGACGCGTCCGCGCGGGGGTTCGGCGGGGCGCGGTCGGCGCTCGGGCAGGTCCATCGGGTCGAGGATCGCGGCGGCGAGGGTCAGCGCCCGCAGTCCGTCGGCCAGGGCGTGGTGGAACTTGAACAGCACGGCGAAGGAGACGCCGTCCTGGCCGGGCAGCACATGCGCTTCCCACGGGGGCCGGCCGCGCTCCAGCGGGCGTTCCATGAGCCGGCCGGCGTCTTCCTGGAAGTCGGCGGTCGGGGCGTGCAGCCGGACGTGGTGGAGCGGGTCGAAGTCCGGGTCGGCCTCGCGGGTGGCGCTCCCGAAGGACAGCGACAGTGGCTGCCACACGTCCCGGATGCGCATCCGCAGCCCGGGGACGGCGGCGGCGCGGGCGGCGAGGAGGTCGGCGGCGTGGGCTCCCGCGGTCGGCGAGTGCGCCGAGAAGACGCCGAGTGCGCCCAGGTGCATCGGGTTCAGGTCGGACTCGATGTTCCAGAACGCAAGGTCGAGAGGAGCGAGCAGGTCAGAAGTCAATTGCTTGCCTCGCGTCGACTAGGGGTGAACCAGCAGTCAAGCGCCGCCAGGCGATTACGGTCAAGTACGATCAAGCTACACACAGTTAACGGCAGGTTAAGTCGTGCCCCGGTCCCGCCCCTCTGGGAGGGGCGGGACGCTGGGGACACACGGGATCACTTCAGCGCGGGTGGCGCCGCCTGGGGTGACGTACCCCACTCCGACGGGTGCGGGCCGACCGTGAAGGCCAGCGACCGTACGGAGCGGAGTGCGCCGGTCGTCAGATAGGTCAGGTCGTACGACGTCCCGTCCGTCCGGGCGCCCTGGATGTAGCGGTCGGTCGCCGAGGTGCCGGGCGCCTTGATGGTGAGGGCGCCGTGCGGGTAGTAGCGCCGGTCCAGGGTCAGGTCGACCCGGTCGAAGACGGGTGTGGACAGGCCCCAGGTGTCGTAGCCGGGCTGCACCGGGAAGATCCCGATCGACGACAGGACGTTCCAGGCGGACATCGTGCCCAGGTCGTCGTTGCCGGTCATGCCGGTCGGGCCGTCCGTGAAGAGGGTCAGCGCGGCGTGGACGACGTCGGTCGTCTTCCACGGCTGGCCGGTGGACAGGTAGGTGTACGGGGCGATGAGGTCGGGCTCGTTCTGCGGGTTGTACTTGTCCGCGTTGTAGTAGTCGTACGGCCCGTTGACCCACACCTCGCGCGCGGTCTTCGCCGGGTCGGCCAGCAGCCGGTCGTAGGCGAAGAAGGAGTCGAGCCGGGCGTTGGCCGCCTGCCGGCCGCCGATGAGGTCGACCATGCCGGGCAGGTCCTGCGGCACCAGCCACTGGTACTGCCAGGACGTGCCCTCGTGGAAGCCCTCGCTCTGCGCGGGGTCGGCCGGGCCGACGAAGGCGCCGGAGGCGTCGCGGGCGCGGAAGAAGCCGGTCGAGGGGTCGAAGACGGTGCGGTAGTTCTGGGCGCGGGCCGCATAGCGCGCGGCGTCGGCGCCGTGTCCGAGATCGCGGGCCATCTGGCCGAGCATGGCGTCCGACAGCGCGTACTCCAGGGTGGCCGAGGCCCCGTGGTCGTAGTCCGAGTCACCGGGCTTCGCGTGCGGGCGGTCCTTGAGGTACGGCGCGAACCCGTTGGCGAGGTACTCCCTGTTCGCCTCCCGGCCCACGGCCGCGGAGTCGGTGGGCGGCACGCCGTCGGCGTTCTGCTTCAGCGCCCGGTACGCGCGCTCCTCGTAGCCCTTCAACAGGCCCTGCTGGTAGGCGTTGGTGAGGAACGGGGTGACCGGGTCGCCGGTCATGATGTTCGTCTCGACCGTGCCGTAGCCCCACTTGGGAAGCCAGCCGCTCTCCTCGTCGATCTTGATCACGGAGATCGCCATGTCGCGGGCCTCGCGGGGTGCGAGCAGGGCGAGGAGCTGGGACTGGGTGCGGTAGGTGTCCCACAGGGACCAGTTCTGGTAGTACGTGAAGTCCCGTGCCCGGTGGACCTGTTGGTCCCAGCCGGTGTAGCGGCCGTCGGCGTCGCTGCCGATGTTGGGGGCGAGGAAGGACCGGTACAGGGACGAGTAGAAGGTCCGGCGCAGACTGTCGGAACCGCCCTGCGCGCGCACGTCGTCGAGCCGGTCCTCCCAGGCCCGTTGGGCGCGGTGGCGTACCGCGTCGAAGGAACTCCCGCCCTCCGCGCGGAGGTTGACGGCCGCGCCGTGCGCGTCGACGTACGACAGGGCCGTGGTCGCCTCGACCGTACGGTCCCTGGTCGTGTCGAAGCGGACGTACGCGCCGCCGCTTCCGCTCTTCGAACCGGCGGTCACCGTCGAGCCGTTCCAGGTGCCGTACGTGGTGAAGGGCCGGTCGAAGTGCGTCACCGTGTAGACCGTGTACGGCTTGGTGTCCTGGCAGAAGCCGCGCCCGGTGATGGAGGTGCGCACGGTGCGGTTGTCGAGGACCTCGACCTTCGAGGTGACCCCGGAGTGCAGCGACTGGGCCGCGTTGAGCAGGACGTTGGCCTTGTCGGTGGCCGGGAAGGTGTAGCGCTGGACGCCGGTGCGGGCGGTCGCGGTGAGTTCGGCCTCGATGCCCGTCTTCAGGCCGACCTGGTAGTAGCCGGGACTCGCGTGCTCGTCGTCGTGGCCGAACTCGGCCGCGTACTGGGCGTAGTCCGTCTGCGTCACGTCTCCGGTCGTGGGCAGTACGGGCAGGTCGCCGCCCAGCCCGCAGCCGACGCCGGAGAGGTGCACGAGGGAGAAGCCGCGGATGTGGTTCTGGGAGTAGTCGTAGCCGGTGTTGTGCCCGGTGTCCGGCGAGAACTGCACCATGCCGAAGGGCACGGCGGCGCCGGGATAGGTGTTGCCGTCGTTCTCGGTACCGATGAACGGGTTGACCAGGTCGGTGAGTCGACCATGAACAGGGGATTCGGCCACGGCGGGGACGGCGAACAGCGCGGACGCTGCCACCGCCCCCGCCATGCCCAGGCGCAGGCGCCGGGTCCATCTCATGCGGGTGGGCCTCCAGTGGACGGAAGGGGTCAGGTCGTGGGGCAGTTGGCGGGGGTCGCCCGCGAGGCGTCGCGGATCAGGGCCTGCTGGGCGGCCTTCACCCGCTGCGCGTCCGGCTTGAGCACCCGGCGGTCGTAGGTCATCAGGCCGTTCAACTCGCCCTCGACATCGGATATCTGGGTGTAGACGGCGCCGTTGCTCCCCTGGCAGGCCAGGGCGTGCACCTCGGCGAGCTTGGTGAGGTAGTCGTCGGTGTAGGCGGCCGGGTCGACGTCGACGTACGACTGCTGGACCGACCAGGCGTGACCCGGCACCGCGAGCCCGAGACCGCCGTACTCGCCGCTCACCAAGGCGCGTCGACCGTCCGGATGGGGCGGCAGGGCCGGGCTGGGATAGCCGTGTTCGTCGATGATGTCGCCGGTGCCGCCGTCGACGCCGAGGTTGATGCCGGACATGCTGTTGACGAGCCGGGTCGGGTCCCAGGCCTTCGCCTGGTCGGCGATGCGGGCCTCGTCGTACTGGCCCCAGCCCTCGTTGAACGTCACCCACATGACGACGGACGGGCTGCTGATGTGCTCGTCGATCATCTGCTTCATCTCGCGCTCGTACTCGGCGCGGGCGGCGGCCGACGGGTTCACCCCGGCGGTCATCGCGGGCATGTCCTGCCACACCATGAGGCCGAGCCTGTCGGCCCAGTAGAACCAGCGGTCGGGCTCGACCTTGATGTGCTTGCGCACGGCGTTGAAGCCCAACTCCTTGTGGACCCTGAGGTCATGGGCCAGCGCCTGGTCGGTCGGTGCCGTGTAGAGACCGTCCGGCCAGAAGCCCTGGTCGAGCGTGGCCATCATGAAGACGGGCTTGCCGTTGAGGACCGTGCGCGGGACGCCGTTCACCTTCTCCACGGCGATGGAGCGCATCCCGAAGTAGCTGCCGACGCGGTCCTTGCCGACGGTGACCTTGAGGTCGTAGAGGAACGGGTCGTCGGGTGACCACAGGCGTGGGTTCTTCAGGGTCAGGGTCAGCGGGCCGCCGGTGCGGCCGTGTGCCGTGGCCACCTCGCGCTTTCCGTCGTACGCCGTCGCCGTGATCGGTACGCCGGCGCGAACTCCCTTCGCCTCGACGGTGAGCCGGCTCTTGGCGACGTCGGGGGTGAGTTTGAGGGAGTCGACGTGGTCGGTGGCGACCGGTTCCATCCACACCGTCTGCCAGATGCCCGAGGTCGGGGTGTACCAGATGCCGCTCGGGTCGAGGCGCTGCTTGCCGACCGGGGGGTTCTCGCCGTCGGCCGCGTCGGTGGGGTCGTAGACGCCGACGATCAGTTCCTGGGTGCGGCCTGGCTTCAGGGCGTCGGTGACGTCGGCGCCGAACTTGTCGTAGCCGCCCTGGTGTTCGGTGACCTTGGTGCCGTTGACGTAGACCTCGGCGCGCCAGTCGACGGCGCCGAAGTTGAGCATCAGGCGCTTGCCCGAGCCGATCCTCCAGTCGGCGGGGACGGTGAAGGTGCGGCGGTACCACATGCGGTCCTCGTGGCGTTCGAGGCCCGAGAGCTGGGACTCCACCGGGTACGGGACGAGGATGCGCTCGGCGAGGTTTCTGCCGACCGGTGGCCGCTCCCCCGCCGTGGCCGCGGCGAACTGCCAACTGCCGTTGAGGTTGCGCCAGTCGGTGCGGGTGAGCTGTGGGCGCGGGTACTCGGGGAGGGCGTTGTGCGGGCCCACCTGGTCGGCCCACTGGGTGCGCAGTTCGTAGGTGGAGTGGTTCGGGCCGGTGCTCCAGAAGCCGTTGATAACGTTGCCATCGGCCGAGGAGAGGCCGGCGTCGCCGTCGTAGCGGATGTCCGCGGTGCCGGATGCGGTGCCGGTCTT
Source organism: Streptomyces sp. NPDC096013 (assembly GCF_044763565.1). NCBI lineage: Bacteria > Bacillati > Actinomycetota > Actinomycetes > Kitasatosporales > Streptomycetaceae > Streptomyces > Streptomyces sp. NPDC096013. The sequence continues at coordinate 466,626 of NZ_JBIWGK010000001.1, forward strand.
GTTGCCCACGACGGGCTGGGTGAGCGGGATCAGCAGGGTCCGCGGGTCGGCCGGGTCCAACGTGGCTGTTCCCAGCGGCCACTTGGCGCCGCCGATCACCGCTTCGAGGTGGTCGGTCAGGTCGGCGGGGGGTGCGGCGAGGGGCTGGGCGAAGTCGAGTTTCAGGGTGCGGCCGGTGCTGGTGACCGTGGCGGCGATGGCGCCGTCGTAGTCGTAGCCGTCGGGGAGCCGGAAGGCCGACTGCGGGATGGCCACCTTGGTGCCTCCGGGTTCGGTCCAGCGCACGTGGAGGTTGGAGCCGCCGTAGTGCTCGAAGTACTCGACCTTGATGTCGTAGGCCGTGCCGGCGGTCAACTCGACGGGGGCGGCGGTCTGTTCGGTGTCCCAGTCGTCGACCCAGTGGTCGATGACGAGCTGTCCGCCGATCCAGAGGCGGAAGCCGTTGTCGCCGATGATCGAGAAGGTGTGGGGGCCGGTCTTCGCCGGGATGACCTTGCCGGTCCAGCGGACGCTGACGTCGTCGGACCGGCCGGTGGTGAAGGCGAGCCGGGGTTCGAGGTTGTCGAAGTCGAGGTTCGGGTCGACGCCGGTGGCCTTGAGGTCGGCGAAGTCGAAGGCGCCGGGGGCGGACTGGGTGTAGTACTCGCCCTTCAGGCCGTGGATCTCGGCGGGGGCGTCGGCCGCGGCGGCGTTCGCGGCGGGGAGGGCGGCCAGCCCGGCGATGCCGAGGGCCAGGGCGAGCAGTAGCGCGAGTCGGTCTCTGAGTCGTCTGATGCGCACGGAGGAACCTCCATAACAACGTTGTCATGGGCAGCAGTTGGCATGACAACACGGATTCCGCGTCCCGTCCAGGCCATGACAAGCACCGGGTGGGGCGGGGACCCGGCGGCCACCCGGACGCGGCTCAGCCCCGGTGCGGCCGCGCGGCACCGGGGCTCCGAACCGCCACCACGCGCGGTTATGTGACCAGTTGGTTCTTCCCGAGGGCGATGACGCCCCCCTTGGAGACCGTGTACAGGTCGGCGTCCCGCTCCGGGTTGACGCCGATCGTCGCGCCCGGCGGTACCTCGACGTTCTTGTCCAGGACGGCGCCCCGAACCACCGCGCCCCGGCCGATGTGGACGTTGTCGTGCAGGATCGAGCCCTGGACCACCGCCCCCGGGTCGACCACCACACCCGGCGAGAGGACGGACCGGGTGACCTGGCCGCGGATCAGGCAGCCGGAGCTGATGATCGACTCGCTGGCCATGCCACCGGCGTTGAAGCGGGCCGGGGAGAGCTGGCCGGAGTGGGTGTAGATGGGCCAGTTGCGGTTGTAGAGGTTGAAGGCGGGGCGCTCGGCGATGAGGTCCATGTGGGCGTCGTAATAGGCGTCCAGGGTGCCGACGTCCCGCCAGTAGCCCTGGTCGCGGCTGGTCTCGCCGGGGACGTGGTTGGCGCTGAAGTCGTACAGGGCGGCCTCGCCCCGGTCGGTGAGCGCGGGCAGTATCGACCCGCCCATGTCGTGCACGGAGTCGCTCTCCTCCGCGTCCCGCTGGAGCGCCTCTATCAGCGCCTTGGTGGTGAAGATGTAGTTGCCCATCGACGCGTACACGCACTCCGGGTCGTCCACCAGACCCGGCGGATCGGCGGGCTTCTCCAGGAAGCGCTCGACCGTCTGGCCGTCCGAACCCGGGGTGATCACACCGAACTGCGAGGACTCGGCGCGCGGGACCCGGATGCCGGCCACGGTGACGCCCGCGCCGCTCTCCATGTGCTGGGCGAGCATCTGCCGGGGGTCCATGCGGTACACGTGATCGGCTCCGAACACCGCGACGTACTCGGGGCGTTCGTCGTAGATCAGGTTCAGCGACTGAAGGATCGCGTCCGCGCTGCCGAGGTACCAGCGCGGGCCCAGGCGCTGCTGGGCCGGGACCGGTGTGACGTAGTTGCCGAGCAGGCTCGACATGCGCCACGTGGTGGTGATGTGCCGGTCCAGTGAATGCGACTTGTACTGCGTGAGGACGCAGATGCGCAGAATGTCTGCGTTGACGAGATTGGACAGCACGAAGTCCACGAGGCGGTACGTGCCGCCGAAGGTGACCGCGGGTTTGGCCCGGTCGGCGGTCAGGGGCATCAGCCGCTTGCCCTCACCGCCCGCCAGTACGATCCCGAGCACCGAAGGTCCGCCACGACGCATGGCCGCTCCCCTCACCCTGATATGACCCCAGCCTGCCCCTGAGCAGCGCGCACTAAGCCTGTTTGGCGATCTCCGCGTAGAGCCGCGCGGTGCGCAGCGCCACGGCGTCCCAGCCGAACTCGCCCACCGCGCGCTCCCGCCCGGCCTCGCCCATCCGTTTCGCGGTCTCCGGGTCGGCGAGCACGGAGTCGAGAGCCCGCGCGAGGCCGGCCTCGAAGTCGTCGTCCACCGGCACCAGGAGCCCCGTCTCCCCGTGTGCCACCACTTCGGGGATGCCCCCGACGCGGGAGGCGACCACGGCCGTGCCGCAGGCCATCGCCTCCAGGTTCACGATCCCCAGGGGTTCGTACACCGAGGGGCAGGCGAACACGGTGGCGTGGGTGAGGAGTTGGATCACTTCCGGGCGGGGCAGCATCTGCGGTATCCAGTGGACGCCCGCGCGGACGCGGCTCAGCTCCTCGAAGAGTTCGCGGAACTCGCGGTCGATCTCCGGGGTGTCCGGCGCGCCCGCGCACAGCACGACCTGGGCGGCCGGGTCGATGTCCCGCACGGCGCGCAGCAGATGGGGCACGCCCTTCTGACGCGTGATGCGGCCCACGAACAGCACGTAGGGGCGGTCGGGGTCGATGCCGAGCCGGGTGAGGACGTCCGTGCCGTGGTCGGGACGGTAGAGCGTGGTGTCGATGCCGTTGTGGACCACCCGCACCTTCGCCGGGTCCAGCGCCGGGTAGCAGGTGAGGATGTCCTCGCGCATGGCGCCCGACACGGCGATGACACCGTCGGCGGCCTCGATCGCGGTGCGCTCGGCCCAGCTGGAGAGGGCGTAGCCGCCGCCGAGCTGCTCGGCCTTCCAGGGGCGCAGCGGCTCCAGCGAGTGCGCGGTCATCACGTGGGGGATGCCGTGGAGCAGCTTGGCGAAGTGGCCGGCCAGGTTGGCGTACCAGGTGTGGGAGTGGACGAGTTCGCGGCCTTCGAGGGCGGCGGCCATGGAGAGGTCCACGGAGAAGGTCCGCAGGGCGTCGTTGGCGCCGTCGAGGGTGGGCCAGGAGCGGTGGCGTACGACGCCCTCGGTGCGGCCCTCACCCCAGCAGTGCACGTCGAGGTCGACCAGGGGCCTCAACTCCCGGGCGAGGAACTCGACATGGACGCCCGCGCCGCCGTACACATCCGGCGGGTACTCCCGGGTCAGCAGTCCCACTCGCACCCGAAACCCCTTGTTCTCGGCGGCAGATTGCCCTCATGGTCACCCAGAAGCCGCGTTCGGGGAAGAGCCCGGCGGTCGTGTGAAGCAGCAGTCCCCGCACACCCCGCCACCGGGAATCCGATAGTAGAGGCAGCAACTCCGGCGCCGGAAGGAGCTGTCGGTGAACGCTCCGGTGCCGGCGAGGAGCGGGTGGGCGAAGAGTTCCCCGGTCAGGGCACGCGCGCGCGTGGCGACGTCCGTACGGCCACGCGCGCGTGCCCAGCGCTCCAGTTCCCGGGCCGTGCCCGCGAGCGCGGAGGCCGCGTTGCCCCACAGGAGTCCTGCGGCCGTGCGGTGGCGGGCCGCCAGGGCCGTGACCAGCGGTTCCAGGTGGGCGTGGAGGACGGTGTCCGCGAGGGTCGCGGCGTCGCCGGGCAGGGGGCGCACCTCGGCCAGCCACAGGTCGTCCGGGGCGCTCGCTTCGGCGTCCCAGTGCAGCAGGCGCGGGTCGAGGTCGGGGACACGGCCGTAGAGGACGGCGCTGCCGAGCGCCACCGACCACAGCCGGGCCGCGAGACCCTGCTGGGCGATCGAGGCGGCGATCCGCGGCTCGGGGGCGTGGATGCGTTCCGCGACGACATGGACGCGAAAAGTCAGTGGATCTCCGTAAACATCCGATGCCGGGTTTTCGTAGGCCCGCGCGAGCGTCGGCAGCGGGCCGTGCGGGGCTCCGCCCGTGCGTAGTACGAAGTAGCCGCCGAGTGGGCGGAGCGCGGCGAGTTCGGGGTCGAGATCCACGAACAGCAGTAGTACCAAGGCTCTCGGGGGCTTCCCCCAGGGGGTGTCGCCCGGTGTCACCCACCTTGGGGAGGACAACGGGCCTTTCGTACTCCATCGGCAGTACTACCCAATCGGTGCTCAGGTACGACGACGGGAAGAACATCGCACGGGATCGTGTTGGGTATGAAAGCCGACCGTTCGACGCGTGGTGCCAGAGGTGCCCGCCTGACGCAGAGGAGCTGCCAATGAGCGCCCTCGCGTTGTCCATCCTGCTGTCGCTCGTCTCCGCCGTGGCGTACGCCGGCGGGGCGATCGTGCAGGAGCGCGTCGCGGTGTCCTCCCCCGAGCAGGAGTACGCGCCGCTGCGCCGCCCCAGCTGGTGGGCGGCGGTCGGACTGAACGGCACCGGCGGTCTGCTGCACGTGGTGGCGCTGGCCTACGGCCCGCTGAGCCTGGTGCAGCCGCTGGGTGCCCTGACGATCGTGTTCGCGCTGCCGATGGCGGCGCTCTTCGTCGGCCGCAGGGCCGGGTCCACCGCCTGGCGCGGCGCGATCATGGCGACGATCGGTCTGGCGGGTCTGCTGTCCCTGGTCGGCGCGTCCGACAGCCACTCGCTGAGCACCGCCCAGCGGGTGTCCGTCGCCGTGTTCACCGGCGCGGTGGTCGTGACCCTGATGATCGCGGGCCGCGCGGCACACCGGCACCCGGCGGTGCGCAGCGTGCTGCTGGCGACCGCGTCCGGCATCGCCTTCGGCATGTCCTCGGTGTTCACGAAGACGGTGACGGTCGACTGGGACGACAGCGCGGTCTCCGCGTCCGACATCCCGTTCCTGGCCGTGATAGCGGTGTTCGCCGTCGCCGGTCTGATGCTCTCGCAGGCGTCCTACCGGGGCGCGGGCCTCGCGGCCCCGCTGGCGGTCCTGACGGTGGTGAACCCGGTGGTGGCGGCCGCGGTCGGCATCACGATGTTCGGCGAGACCTTCCGCTACGGCACGACGGGCACCCTCCTCGCCCTGGCCGCCGGAGTGGTCGCCGCGGGCGGTCTGATCCTGCTGACCACGGAGCGGCTGGAGAAGACGGTGCCGCCCGACACCGCCGCGGCTCCGCTCGCGCCCTCGCCCGTCGAGGAGTTGCTCGACGCCCTCCCTGGCCAGCCCGTCGACGTGAGCGTGAACGTCGGCGCGCCGGACACGGACATCACCGCCGGCATCTCGGGCGACGGGATCCTGGTCCCGGCCCGGACGGCGGGTCCGGCCGGCGAGGGTTACGGAACCGCGGAGCCGACCGGCTCCGATGAGGCGGAGGCGGTCGGCTACTTCGGCCCGTTCCACGCCGGCCTGTACGTGATGCTCCCGGTGCCCGGCCGGCACCGGGAGCGCGTCAAATCCTGACCCCGCCGGCCCGCAGATAGGCGAGCGGGTCGATGTCGGTACCGAAGCCGGGCCCCGTCCGCACCTCGAAGTGCAGATGCGGGCCCGTGGTGTTCCCGGTGGACCCCGACCGCCCGATGCGCTGCCCCTCGCCGACGGACTGGCCGTCCCGCACGGAGATCGCGGACAGGTGCGCGTACTGCGAGTACCGCCCGTCGGCGTGCCGGATCACCACCTGGTATCCGTACGAGCCCGCCCACCCGGCGCTGACGACTGTCCCGGGCTCGATGGCCTTCACCGAAGTGCCGGTGGGGACGAGGAAGTCGACGCCCGTGTGGTAGCCCTTCGACCAGTGCGAGCCCTCCGCGTGGTAGGCGGTGCCGATGGGCGCGTCGACGGGCGCGATCAGGGAACCGCCCGTCGACTTCTTGGTGGTCTTCTCGGCCGTGTGCGACGTGGCCTTCTTCTTATGGGACTTGGTGGCCGACGGCTTGGTGGCCGGTTTCGTCGTCGAGTGGGACGTCGGGTCGGCCTTGGCATGCAGGCTCAGCCGCTGTCCGGGCAGGATCAGGTCCGGGTCACTGCCCACGGTGGTGCGGTTCGCGGCGTAGAGCCCGTGCCAGCCGCCGTCGACCCGCTCGGCGTCGGCGATCCCGGACAGGGTGTCGCCGCGCACGACCGTGTACATCTCGGCGGTGCCCGCGCGGGACTGCGGGGTGGTCTGCGGCTGGACGTCCTTCACGGACCGCTTGACCGCGGTCTGCTTCCTGCCCTCGGCCTTGCTCTTGTGCGCCGCGGTGCTCTCGGTCTTCGTGCCCCCGACGTGGATGTCGGGGGTGCCGCCGCCCCGGGTGAGCCCGGCACGCACCGAGCACACCGGCCAGGCGCCGGGACCCTGGCCCTTGAGCACCTTCTCCGCGACGGCGATCTGCTGGTCCCGGGTGGCCAGGTCGGCGCGGCGCGCGTACGCCGTACCGCCGTAGGCCTCCCAGGTGGACTGGGTGAACTGGAGCCCGCCGTAATACCCGTTGCCGGTGTTGATGCTCCAGTCGCCGCTGGACTCGCAGGCGGCGACCTTGTTCCAGGTGCTCACATCGGCCGCCTGGGCGGTGCCGGCGCCCGCGCCGACGAGCGGGATCGCGATGCCCGCGCCGCCCGCCGTGACCGTGAGCAGCGAGGCCCGGTTGATCCTGTTCGGCTGATACCGGCGGTGCCGGCCGCGTACGGCCATGGAGAATCCCCCTCGACATGCGTCAGGAGGGCCAAAAGTAAGCGCCCCGAACAGGCCATGACAAGGTGGCAACCGGCCGCTCTGGGGCTCAAGTGACCGGTATTCCACGCCCGTTGGAAACGGGTGGGGCAGGTGGGGTTGAGCGGGCGTTTCCGCGGAAGGAGCCCGGGAGGAACAGCGACACGAGGCGGACAACTCCGTACGGCCAGCACGTGCGGTCGGGGTACCGGCGGGCCAGGATGGTCGGTGGGGCAATACTGGCGAGCCCGACCGGTATCACCGATGTCAGGACCTTCCTGATCTTTAGGAGCCAACCGAATGAGCACATCAGCGCAGATCGGCGTCACGGGTCTCGCGGTCATGGGCCGCAACCTCGCCCGCAACTTCGCGCGCAACGGCTACACGGTCGCCGTGCACAACCGGACCGCGTCCCGCACCCGCGACTTGGTGGCGGAGTTCGGGAGCGAGGGCGACTTCATCGCGGCGGAGACGGCCAAGGACTTCGTGGCGGCCCTGGAGCGCCCGCGCCGTCTGGTCGTCATGGTGAAGGCCGGTGACCCGACGGACGCGGTGATCCAGGAGTTCGCCCCGCTCCTCGAACCGGGCGACATGATCATCGACGGCGGCAACGCGCACTTCGCGGACACCCGGCGCCGGGAGCGCGACCTGCGCGAACAGGGCATCCACTTCGTCGGCATGGGCGTCTCCGGCGGCGAGGAGGGCGCGCTGCACGGGCCGAGCATCATGCCGGGTGGCCCGAAGGAGTCGTACGACTCGCTCGGTCCCATGCTGGAGAAGATCTCCGCGAAGGCGAAGGACGGGGCGCCCTGTGTGACGCATGTGGGTCCCGACGGCGCGGGGCACTTCGTGAAGATGGTGCACAACGGCATCGAGTACGCCGACATGCAGCTGATCGGCGAGGCGTACCAGCTGCTGCGCGATGTGGCCGGGTACTCCCCCGCGCAGATCGCGGACATCTTCCGCACCTGGAACACGGGCCGGCTGGACTCCTACCTGATCGAGATCACCGCCGAGGTGCTGTCCCACGTGGACGAGGCCACCGGCAAGCCGTTCGTGGACGTCGTCGTCGACCAGGCGGAGCAGAAGGGCACCGGCCGCTGGACGGTCCAGATCGCCCTCGACCTCGGGGTCCCGGTCTCCGGCATCGCCGAGGCGGTCTTCGCCCGCTCCCTCTCCGGCCACGCGGCGCTGCGCGAGGCCTCACAGGGGCTGGCCGGACCCTCGGCCACCCCGCTGGGCGAGGCCGAGGCGGCGGCCTTCGCGGACCGGGTCGAGCAGGCGCTGTACGCGTCGAAGATCGTGTCGTACACGCAGGGCTTCCACGAGATCGCGGCGGGCAGCGAGGAGTACGACTGGAACGTCGACCTCGGCGCCGTCTCCTCGATCTGGCGCGGCGGTTGCATCATCCGCGCGGCCTTCCTCGACCGTATCCGCGCCGCGTACGACGCCCGCGCGGATCTGCCGAGCCTGCTGTCCGACAAGACGTTCGCGCAGGAGATCGCCGGGGCGCAGGACGACTGGCGCGAGGTCGTCGTCGCGGCCACCCGGCAGGGCGTCCCGACGCCCGGCTTCTCCGCGGCCCTCGCGTACTACGACGCACTGCGTGCCGAGCGGCTGCCCGCGGCGCTCACGCAGGGGCAGCGGGACTTCTTCGGGGCCCACACGTACCGCCGGGTGGACCGGGACGGGGCGTTCCACACGCTGTGGGGCGGGGACCGGTCGGAGGTCACGGCGTAGGGGTGTCGCCGGGCGGGGAGCGCGGGCTGTCCGGGACCCCTGGGGCGTGAGGCCCCGGGGTGTCGGAGTGCGGTCAGGCGGGTTGCCACAGTTCCAGGCGGTTGCCCTCGGGGTCGGTGACCCAGCCGAAGCGGCCGACGCCCTCCATGTCCTGCGTCTCCCCGGCCACGTCCGCTCCCTTGGCGCGCAGCTGCGCGAGCATCGCGTCGAGGTCGCGGACCCGGAAGTTGAGCATGGTCTGCTGGGTGCGGGACCCGAAGTAGTCGGTCCCGGACTCGAACGCCGCGAACACCGTCGGTCCGGCTTCCGGGTGCCACAGGCCGTGCTCGTCGGTGTCCAGACCGAGGCAGTCCCGGTACCACGCGCTGAGCGCCTCCGGGTCGGTGGCCCGCAGGAAGTATCCGCCGATTCCGAGTACACGTTCCATGGGGGCATCCTGCCAGGGGCGGGAGCGCGCCGCGTGGCGTACGCGGGGTGAGGGCGCGGAGGTACGGCCGAGCCGGGCAGGGATGGGCTGCCCGGCTCGTCGTGTCCGGTGCGCTGGTGAAGCGGGTCAGGTGAGCGGTGGACCCGGCTCCGGGGCCGGCACTGGTTCCGGACCGGGGCCCGGCGGGATCGGGGACGGGGAAGGGTCCGGGGTGGGCGGGGGACCCGGCGGGGGCGTGGGAAGCGGGACCGGGGGCTCCGGGTCGGGGACCGGCGTGGGGCCGGGGCCCGGAACGGGGGTCGGGCTCGGTGGTACCGGGTCGGGGTACGGCTGCGTCATCGTGTCCTCCAGCCAGTGGCGTTGTCGGCTCTGGACTACTCCCCCGCGTACCCCACACCCGTCCCGCCACTCACCCGAGTGGACTCACCCGGGCCCCGCCGAGACCCCGCGCCCCGACCCGACCCGACCCGCAAGCCGTGCCGGCCTAGAACCGCCCGGGATGCGCCCGAAGCCACTCCATCGCCGCCCGCCGCAACGCCGGGTCCGCGGCCGGTGCCTCGTCAGGATGGCGTTCCGCCCACTTGACGACGTAGGGGCAGAGCGGGGCGACGACGATGCCCTCGCGGGCCGCGATGCCGTAGAGCTCGCGGGCCAGGGAACCCGCGATGCCCTTTCCCTCGTGGGCCGGTTCCACGAGGGTGTGGACCGGGACGAGGGCGCGCGCGGGGTCTTCCAGGACGAAGTACTCGATGTGGCCCACGACTTCACCGTCGCCGACCGCCTCCAGGCGGCCCGCCGCCCGGTCGTCGCGGATCTCGATCTCGCTCATGGGCATCCTCCTGGTGCGATGGTCCGGCCGTACCGGCCACTTGAGCGTAACCGACGATGATCACCGGGTCGCCGGGGTCCCAGGGCGGTCGGGGACCCCATGGGACGCTCCTGCGCCGCGGCCCTTCCCTCCGGGCCGACGGAGCCGGCGGAGCCGGGGGGACACGGCCTCGAACAGTTGAAAGCTTCGGTTGCGGTTGCCCCGGCGCGTGCGGGGGATGAATGTGGCCACAGAGGCTGGAACAGCACCTGGGAGGCGCCGTGACCACCGCATCTGAGCCCCGGGTGTCGGGGCTGGAGATACGTTCCATCGACTACGTGCCCCTGAACGAGCGCCACGGCAAGCTGTGGCACCTCGGCCCCCTGTGGTTCATGTCGAACGCGCAGATCGCCACCCTCGCCGTCGGGCTGATCAGCATCACCGAGGGCGGCAACCTCATCTGGTCGCTCATCGCGATCGTCGCGGGCACCCTGCTCGGCACCTTCTTCATGGCCTTCCACTCGGCCCAGGGCCCGCAGCTCGGGCTGCCGCAGATGATCCAGTCGCGGCCCCAGTTCGGTTACGTGGGCGCCCTGTTGGTGTGGCTGTTCGCGTATGTGCAGTACGCGGGCTTCAACGTCTTCAACACGATCCTCGCCGGCGAGGCCCTGCACACCACGGTGCACGGCAACACCAAGATGTGGGTGGCCGTGGTCACGGTCGTCGGCTTCGTGATCGCGCTCGTGGGCTACGACATCATCCACAAGGCGGAGCAGTTCCTGACGTACAGCTTCCTGGTCGTCTTCGGGATCTTCACCGTGGGCGTGCTGGCGACCCTGCACTATCCGGCCGGCTCCTTCGACCTCGGCGGTTTCTCCTGGACGCCGTTCCTCGCGCAGTTCGGTGTGGTCGCGGGCTACCAGATCAGCTGGGCGATCTACGTCTCGGACTACTCGCGCTACCTCCCGCCGGACGTGACCGTCCGCAAGACCTTCTACTGGACCTACTTCGGTTCCGCGCTCGGCGGGGTCTGGCTGATGACGCTCGGTGCGCTGCTCGCCGCCTGGGCGGGCAAGGACTTCGACACGATCCGGTCGATCGACGCGGCGGGCGACAAGGTGTTCAGCGGCTTCGGCGCGATCGTCCTCCTCTTCGCCACCCTGGGCCTGGTCTCGGTGACCGCGCTGAACATGTACGGCGGTTCACTGACCCTGATCAGCGCCATCGACTCGTTCCGGAAGGTCCGGCCGACCGTGTCCGTCAGAGCGGTGACGATCGGCCTGACCGCCGCGCTCTCCCTCATCGGCGCGATGGCGGCGACCGCGAACTTCCTGACGAACTTCAACAACTTCCTGCTGCTGGTGCTCTATCTGTTCATCCCGTGGACCGCGGTCAACCTGATGGACTACTACGTGGTGCGCCGCGGCCACTACGCCATCGCCGAGATCTTCAACCCCCACGGCATCTACGGCCGTTGGGGCTGGCACGGGATCATCTCCTACCTGGTGGGCTTCGGCGCGATGGTGCCGTTCTTCTCCGTCGGCACCCTCTACGTCGGCCCGATCGCGGACGCCATGAACGGCGCCGACCTCTCCCTGTTCGTCGGACTGCCGGTCGCCGCGCTGCTGTACTGGTGGCTCAGCCGCTCGATCGACGTCGAGGCGGAGATCCGCGTGGCCGAGGCCGAGGCCGAGCAGTTGGAGCAGGCGGCGCGCCAACACCGCGAACCCTGACGCCCCTTACGCGGTCACCTCGTCACAACTCCGCTCCTGGACCGGTCCGATCTCCGGCTGCTTCTCGAACTGCGTGCGGTACAGCTCCGCGTATCGCCCGCCGGTGGCGAGGAGTTGGTCGTGCGTGCCGCGTTCCACGATCTGTCCCGCCTCGACGACGAGGATCTGGTCGGCGGAGCGCACGGTCGACAGCCGGTGCGCGATCACCACGGCGGTACGGCCCTGCAACGCCTCGGCCAGGGCCTCCTGGACGGCCGCCTCCGAGGTGTTGTCCAGGTGGGCGGTGGCCTCGTCGAGGATGACGACACGCTGGCGGGCCAGCAACAGCCGGGCGATGGTCATGCGTTGGCGCTCGCCGCCGGAGAGCCGGTAGCCGCGTTCCCCGACCACCGTGTCCAGGCCGTCGGGCAGCGACCGTACGAGGTCGTCGAGGCGGGAGCGGCGCAGCGCGTCCCACAACTCGTCCTCGGTGGCGGCGGGTTGGGCCAGCAGGAGGTTGGCGCGGACGGAGTCGTGGAAGAGGTGGCCGTCCTGGGTGACCATGCCGAGGGTGGCGCGCAGGGAGGCGGCGGTTAGGTCGCGGACGTCGACGCCGCCGACGCGTACGGCGCCTTCGTCGACGTCGTAGAGCCGGGGCAGGAGCTGGGCGACGGTGGACTTGCCGGCGCCGGAGGAGCCGACGAGGGCGACGGTCTGGCCGGGTTCGGCGCGGAAGGAGACGCCGTGCAGGACCTCGGCGCCGCCGCGGGTGTCGAGCGAGGCGACCTCTTCGAGTGAGGCGAGGGAGACCTTGTCGGCGGAGGGGTAGGCGAAGCGGACCTCGTCGAACTCGACGGCGACCGGGCCCTCGGGCACCTCGCGGGCGTCGGGCCTGTCCTCGATCAGCGGTTTCAGATCCAGCACCTCGAAGACGCGCTCGAAGCTGACGAGGGCGCTCATCACCTCGACGCGGGCTCCGGCGAGGGCGGTGAGCGGGGCGTAGAGGCGGGTCAGGAGCAGGGCGAGGGAGACGACCGCGCCCGGCTCCAGGGTGCCGTGCAGGGCGAACCAGCCGCCGAGGCCGTAGACGAGGGCGAGGGCCAGGGCGGAGACCAGGGTCAGGGAGGTGATGAAGACGGACTGGGCGGTGGCGGTGCGGACGCCGATGTCCCGGACGCGGCTCGCGCGGGCGGCGAACTCGACGGACTCCTCCTCGGGGCGGCCGAAGAGTTTGACGAGGGTGGCGCCGGGGGCGGAGAAGCGCTCGGTCATGCGGGTGCCCATCGCGGCGTTGAGTTCGGCCGCCTCGCGCTGCATACGGGCCATGCGGCTGCCCATCCGGCGGGCCGGGATCACGAACACCGGGAGCAGGACGAGCGCGAGCAGGGTGATCTGCCAGGACAGGGTGAGCATGACGACGAGGGTGAGCAGCAGGGTGACGACGTTGCTGACCACGCCGGACAGGGTGTTGCTGAACGCCCGCTGGGCGCCGATGACGTCGTTGTTGAGCCGGGAGACGAGCGCCCCGGTGCGGGTCCGGGTGAAGAACGCGACCGGCATGCGCTGCACATGGTCGAACACGGCCGTCCGCAGGTCGAGGATGAGCCCCTCCCCCAGCGCCGAGGAGAGCCGCCGGCCCAGGATGCCGAGGGCCGCCTCCGCGACCGCGATCAGCGCGATGAGCAGGGCCAGGCGGACGACGGTGCCCTCGTCGCCGCCCGACACGATCGCGTCGACGACGTGTCCGGCCAGGACGGGGGTCGCGACGGCCAGCAGTGCGGTCACCACCCCGAGCAGCACGAACCGTGCGATGGGGCGGCGGTGCGGTCGGGCGAACTCCGCGATGCGGCGCAGGGTGGCGCGCGCGAAGGGGCGGCGTTCCTGTTGGGCGGTCATGACGCTGTGCAGCTGGGTCCAGGCCGTGCTCTCCATGCTCATGGAAGAGACCGTAAGACCTCAAGCGTCATTGAGGTCAACGTATGGGGCGGATCCTTGGGCGGGACGGAGTGCGGGGGCTCGTGTAAGGGCGCGTGTAAGGAACTGTCCCCGCTGCCGCAACCCGCAGTTGTCGTGGCCTGGGGACCCTCTCGGGATGTGAGACATGTCCGCGTCCGGCAGATCCTGTGCCTGCTTCCGCTGCTCCTGGTCACCGTCGTCGCCGTCCAGCACCGCTCCGTACTCGTCGAGGGCTTCGGCCAGCTGCGGGCGGCCGAGTGGCCCTGGCTGGTGGCGGCGGCCGGTGCCACCTGTCTGACCTGGGTCGCCGCCGCCTTCACCCGGCAGGGTGCCGTGGTCGAACGGCTGCCCGCGCGGCGGCTGCTGGCCACGCAGTTCGCGGCGGGCGCCGCCAACCATCTGTTGCCCACGGGGCTCGGCGCGGGCGCGGTGAACCTGCGCTTCCTGACGGTGTGCGGCATCCCGCTCGCCCGTTCGTCGGCCGCGCTGGCCCTGTTCCTGCTCGCGGAGTCGATAGCCCGGGTGACTCTCCTCACCGGTCTGCTGATCGCCTTCCCCGACGCCCTGCGCCTCGGCACTCTCCTCCCCGCGGGAGCGGTCGGCCCCCTCCTCCTCGTCATCTGCGCGGCGCTGTGCGCGGCGGTCCTCGTCCTCGTCCTGGTACGGCGGCTGCGGACGGCGGTCCTGTCGTTCCTGCGTACGGCGTTCAGCGAGGCCCGTTCCGTGCACACGCGGCCGGCGCGGGCGCTCGCGCTGTGGGGCGGTTCGCTGGCGTTCCCCGCGTTGCAGGCGGCCGGACTCGTGGCCGTGGGGCGGGCGTTGAACCTGCCGGTGCCGCCCGCGCAGATGGCGCTGGCCTATCTGGCGGCGACGGTCGCGGTGGCGCTGGTGCCGACACCGGGCGGGATCGGCTCGGTGGAGGCCGCGTTGATCGTGGCGCTGGTGGCGGCGGGCGGACCGGTCGCGGTGGCCACGGCGGTGGTGCTGGCGTACCGGATCATCACCGTCTGGATCCCCATCATTCCGGGCGCGTTGACGCTCGGCGCCCTGGTCCGGTTGAGAGTCATCTGACTCCCGGCCCCCGCTCCGACGGCAGGCCGACCGCCCGGCTGTCCGCACCTCACCGCCCGGCGAGCGTCACCCGCACCGGCCCACCGCTCCTACAGCACCCCGACCGCGGCGGCCCACGGCTCCGACCGCGACCAGGCCGGACTGGCCGAACTGGCCGAACTGGCCGAGGGAATCGTCCGAAAGCCGTGCTCACAGCCCCGGACGGGGTACGAACTCGCCGTCCGGATACGGCAGGATGAGCGGTCGCGCCGGTGCGGTGAACCGTTCCGTCCGGTGCGACGGCAGTTCCGGCAATGCCCGCACTTCGAGCAGGTGGACAACGTGACGACTCTTCACATCCGGCCGTCGGTGGCCCTCTTCGCCGCCGTTTCCCTCCCCGGCGGTGACCGATGAACCGCACGCCGACCCTGGACGACTTCATGCTCGCCGGAACCGCGCTCGCGTGCGGCCTGCTGGCGGCGTTCCTGCTGCGGATACTGCTGCGCTGGCTCGGCAAGCACGCCGACCGCACCCGCTGGAGCGGCGACGACGTGCTGGTCGACGCGCTGCGCAGCGTGCTGCCGTGGTCGGCGGTCATCGGCAGCGCCGGGGTCGCCGGGGCGGTGCTGCCGCTGACGCACACGGTCCAGCACCAGGTGAACCAGACCCTCAAGGTGCTGATCATCCTGGCCGTGACGGTGGCGGCGGCCCGGGTGACGGCGGGACTGGTCCGGGCGGTCACCAACTCCCGTTCCGGGGTGGCCGGTTCGGCGACGATCTTCGTCAACATCACCCGGATACTGGTCCTCGCCATCGGCTTCCTGGTGATGCTCCAGACACTGGGCATCTCGATAGCGCCGCTGCTCACGGCACTCGGCGTCGGCGGTCTCGCCGTGGCGCTCGCCCTCCAGGACACGCTCGCCAACCTGTTCGCGGGCATCCACATCCTCGCCTCGAAGACCGTGCAGCCCGGCGACTACATCCGGCTGAGCAGCGGCGAGGAGGGGTACGTCGAGGACATCAACTGGCGTCAGACGACGGTACGGGCGCTCTCCAACAACCTCGTCGTGATACCCAACGGCCAGCTCGCCAAGACGAACATGACCAACTTCATGCGCCCCGAGCAGCAGTTGACGATCCTGGTGCAGGTGGGCGTCGGCTACGACAGCGACCTGGAGCATGTCGAGAAGGTGACCATGGAGGTCATCGCCGAGGTCATGACCGACATCACCGGCGCGATCCCGGAGCACGAGCCGGCGATCCGCTTCCACACCTTCGGCGACTCGCGGATCGGCTTCACGGTGATCCTGGGGGTCGGCGAGTTCAGCGACCAGTTCCGCATCAAGCACGAGTTCATCAAGCGCCTGCACAAGCGGTACCGCGACGAGGGCATCCGCATCCCGGCACCGACCCGCACGGTGGCACTCCACCAGGGGGCGCTGCCACCGGGGGCGGTCGCCATACCGCACCAGCGGGTCTCCGAGGACGAGCCGGGCGAGGTTCCCTCCACGCGAGTCGACTGACCCGACCGCTCGGGGCGGGCCGTCGCTCCGGTGCGACATCTCATGATCCGCTCCCGCCCGCGCGGCCGGGTGTTCGCGCGGTGCGGACGGACCGCTGTCGATCGGGACCCGAGCACGAGATATCTTGATGTCGAGCAATGTTGCAGACGTGGAGCGGAGCACCGGTGACTGACTCGACCATCATCTATACGCACACTGACGAGGCCCCGGCCCTGGCGACGTATTCCTTCCTGCCGGTGGTCCAGGCGTACGCCTCGCAGGCGGGTGTCGCCGTGACCACGCGGGACATCTCGCTGGCCGGGCGCATCATCGCCGTGTTCCCGGAGTACCTCACCGAGGACCAGCGGATCCCGGACGCCCTGCACGAGCTGGGCGAACTGGCGAAGACGCCCGAGGCCAACATCATCAAGCTGCCGAACATCTCGGCGTCCATCCCGCAGCTCAAGGCCGCCGTGGCCGAGCTCCAAGAGCAGGGCTACGCGCTGCCGAACTACCCGGACGACCCGAAGACCGACGAGGAGCGGGACATCCGGTCCCGCTACGACAAGGTCAAGGGCTCGGCCGTGAACCCGGTCCTGCGCGAGGGCAACTCCGACCGGCGCGCCCCCGCCTCGGTCAAGAACTACGCCAAGACCCACCCGCACCGCATGGGCGCCTGGTCCGCGGACTCGAAGACCAACGTGGCGACGATGGGCGAGAACGACTTCCGCTCCACCGAGAAGTCCACGACGATCTCCGAGGCCGGTTCGCTGCGCATCGAGCTGGTCGCCGAGGACGGCACCACCACCGTGCTGCGCGAGTCCGTACCCGTCCTCAAGGACGAGGTCGTCGACGCCTCCGTGCTGCACGTGGCCGAGCTGCGCTCCTTCCTCACCGCGCAGATCGCCCGCGCCAAGGCCGAGGGCATCCTGTTCTCCGTGCACCTCAAGGCCACGATGATGAAGGTCTCCGACCCGATCATCTTCGGCCACGTGGTCCGCGCCTTCTTCCCGAAGACCTTCGAGCAGTACGGCGCCACGCTCGCCGCCGCCGGTCTCTCCCCGAACGACGGTCTCGGCGGCATCCTCAAGGGCCTGGCCGCGCTGCCCGAGGGCGACGCGATCAAGGCGTCCTTCGAGGCGGAGATCGCCGAGGGCCCCGCGCTCGCGATGGTCGACTCCGACAAGGGCATCACCAACCTGCACGTGCCGTCCGACGTGATCGTCGACGCCTCGATGCCGGCCATGATCCGCACCTCCGGCCACATGTGGGGCCCGGACGGCGCCGAGGCCGACACCCTCGCGGTGCTCCCGGACTCCTCCTACTCCGGCGTCTACCAGGCGGTCCTCGACGACTGCCGTGCCAACGGCGCCTACGACCCCTCCACCATGGGCTCGGTGCCGAATGTCGGCCTCATGGCGCAGAAGGCCGAGGAGTACGGCTCGCACGACAAGACCTTCGAGGTCCCGGCCGCCGGTACGGTCCGCCTCGTCGACCAGGCCGGCGAGGTCGTCCTGGAGCAGGCGGTCGCCAAGGGCGACATCTTCCGCGCCTGCCAGACCAAGGACGCCCCGATCAAGGACTGGGTGAAGCTGGCCGTCACGCGCGCCCGCGCCACCGGCAGCCCGGCCGTGTTCTGGCTGGACGAGACCCGCGCGCACGACGCGCAGCTGATCGCCAAGGTCAACGCCTACCTGCCGGAGCACGACACCGAGGGCCTGGACATCCGGATCCTCGCCCCCGTCGAGGCCACCAAGCTGTCGGTGGAGCGCATCCGCCGCGGCGAGGACACCATCTCGGTCACCGGCAACGTGCTGCGCGACTACCTGACCGACCTCTTCCCCATCCTGGAGCTGGGCACCAGCGCCAAGATGCTGTCGGTCGTCCCGCTGATGGCGGGCGGCGGCCTCTTCGAGACGGGCGCCGGCGGCTCCGCCCCGAAGCACGTCCAGCAGCTGGTCAAGGAGAACTACCTGCGCTGGGACTCACTCGGTGAGTTCTTCGCGCTGGTCCCCTCCCTGGAGCAGTACGCGACGTTCACCGGCAACACCCGCGCGAAGGTCCTCGCCGACACCCTCGACCGCGCCACGGCGACCTTCCTCAACGAGGACAAGTCCCCGACCCGGCGCGTCGGCGGCATCGACAACCGCGGCAGCCACTTCTTCCTGTCCCTGTACTGGGCGCAGGAGCTGGCCGCGCAGACCGACGACGCGGACCTCGCGAAGGCGTTCGCGCCGCTCGCCGAGACCCTCGCGGGTGCCCAGGAGAAGATCGTCGAGGAGCTCGGCGCCGTGCAGGGCAGCCCGGCCGACATCGGCGGCTACTACCAGCCCGACCCGGCCAAGGCCGCGAAGGTCATGCGCCCGTCGACCACGTGGAACGACGCGCTGGCCTCCCTGAGCTGACGCAGACTCTCCGAGTCACTCCGCCCCGGCCGGGTTCCTCCCGGCCGGGGCGGCCGCGTTCACCCAGGGCAGCCGGCCGCTCACCAGTCCCGTACGGCGATCAGCTCCTCCACGTCCGCGTCCGCGAAGCCGTAGGCCTGGGCCACGAACCAGAAGTCCTCCGCTATCTCCTCACGCGCGACCGTCTCGATGTCGCTCCCGGCCGCCTCGAAGTCGTCCTGCAAGGCGTTGAACTCCTCGGTGGCGACCTCGGTGAGGGCGTACAGCGCGGCCAGGTCGGCGGGGCGCTCGGCCTCGATGCGCTCGCACAGGCGCAGCAGGACCGCCTTGCCGAGGTCGACGACGTGGTCGGGGTAGTACCCGTCCCGGTACAGCGCGCGCAGGAAGGCGTGCTCGGTGATCTGCTCGTTGCTGACGGGCATGGTGGTGCTCCCCCGGTCCGTGATCGTCGCTGCGGATACCTTGATCCTGCACCACGCCACTGACAACGCCTCCGGGAGCCGCCCGTGACCTCCTCCGCGCCGTCCTCCGGGCCGTCCTTCGAGCTGCTGCCCGGCGCCGCCGGCTCCCCCGTGATCCTCCATGTCCCGCACTCCGCACGGGAGATACCGGCCGACGTCCGCGCGGACATCCTGCTGGACGACCCGGCGCTGGCCCGCGAACTCGACCACATCACCGACAGCCACACCGCCCAGATCGCGGACGAGGCGGCACGCGCGTGTGCGGTGACCCCCTGGCGGTTCGTGAACCGGCTGTCCCGCCTGGTCGTCGATCCCGAGCGCTTCCCGGACGAGCGCGAGGAGATGCTCGCCGTCGGCATGGGCGCGGTCTACACCCGCACCACCCACCACGCCGACCTGCGCCCCGCGGACCACGACCCCGAGCCGCTCGTCGCACGCTATTTCCGCCCCTACGCCCGCGCCATGACGGACGCCGTCGCCGACCGCCTCGCCGCCACGGGCCGGGCCGTCGTCATCGATGTGCACTCCTACCCCGGCGCCCCACTCCCCTACGAACTCCACGGCACCGGCCCCCGCCCGGCCGTCTGCCTCGGCACCGACACCTTCCACACCCCGCCCGCACTCCTGTCGGCGGCCCGCGAGGCGTTCGCGGGGTGCGGGGAGATCGGGCTCGACAGTCCGTTAAGCGGTACGTACGTCCCGCTGGCGTACTACGGCAGGGAGCCCGCCGTCGGCGCCCTCATGGTGGAGATCCGCCGGGACACCTATATGGCCGAGCCCGGCGGGGCGCCGTCCGGCCCCGGCATCGCCCGGCTCGCCTCCGCGCTGACGGCGCTCGTGGACGCCGTGTCCGGATGACGCCGGGCCCTCCGGCTGGAGCACTCCCGCAGGACAGGCGGCCGGGGCCGTACGAGGGTGGGCAGCATGACCGAGGAGACCACCACGCTGACCGGCCAGGCCCCGCCCCCCGTCCGGGACTGGCCCCCGCTCGATCTGACCGGGACGGAGTTCGACCCGGTCCTCGCCGAGCTGATGCGCGAGGGCCCGCTGACCCGGATCCGGCTGCCGCACGGCGAGGGCTGGGCGTGGCTGGCGACCCGCTACGACGACGTGAAGATGATCACCAATGATCCGCGGTTCGGCCGCGCGGAGGTCACCACACGCCAAGTGACGCGCATGGCCCCGCACTTCAAGCCCCGCCCGGGGTCACTCGCGTTCGCCGACCAGCCCGACCACAACCGGCTGCGCAAGGCGATCGCGGGCGCCTTCACGGTCGGCGCGATGAAGCGGCTCCGGCCCCGCGCGCAGGCACTGCTCGACACGCTCGTCGACGCCGTCGTGGCGGACGGACCGCCCGCGGATCTGATCGAACGGGTCCTGGAGCCCTTCCCGATCGCCGTGGTCAGCGAGGTGATGGGGGTGCCGGACGCGGACCGTGAGCAGGTGCACGCCTGGACCCGGCAGATCATCTCCACGTCCGGCGGCGCCGAGGCCGCCGACCGCGCCAAGCAGGGCATGTACGCGTGGATCACGGACACGATCCGCGCCCGCGCCGACAGCGACGGCACCGACGTGTACTCCCTGCTGGGCGGTGCCGTGGCCCGGGGCGAGATCAGCGAAGAGGAAGCGTCCGGGGTGGCGGGGCCGTTGCAGATCGGCGGGGAGGCGGTCACCCACAACTGCGGCCAGATGCTGTACCTGATGCTCACCCGCCCCGACCTGCTGGAGCGTCTGCGCGCCCAACCCGAGTGCAGGGGCGCCGCGTTGGACGAACTCCTGCGGTTCATCCCGCACCGCTCGTCGGTCGGGCTGGCCCGGATCGCCCTGGAGGACGTCGAGTTGCACGGCCTGCGGATCAGCGCGGGCGATCCGGTCTACGTCTCCTACCTCGCCGCCAACCGCGACCCGGCCGTCTTCCCGGACCCCGACGTCATCGACGTGGACCGCGATCCCAACCCGCACCTGGCCCTCGGCAACGGCTCGCACTACT
This sequence comes from Streptomyces sp. NPDC096013, assembly GCF_044763565.1. Taxonomy (NCBI): domain Bacteria; kingdom Bacillati; phylum Actinomycetota; class Actinomycetes; order Kitasatosporales; family Streptomycetaceae; genus Streptomyces; species Streptomyces sp. NPDC096013. The sequence goes on from NZ_JBIWGK010000001.1 coordinate 487,438, forward strand.
GCACCGGTGCCGTCCTGGCCCGCCTCCAGACCGAACTCCTCGTGGACACCCTGCTGGACCGGCTGCCCGGGCTCCGGCTCGCCGTCCCCGCCGAGGAGATCGTCTGGCGCCGGAAGACGATGATCCGGGGACCGCAGACACTGCCGGTGACCTGGTAGACCGGAGCGCGCACGGTGCGGTGCGTGGGGCCGGCGCTCCCACGCCCGCCCCGCGCACCGCGGTTCACGCCCGCAGCCACTCCGTGACGACGACCTCCCCGCCCGTGCGCAGCCGTAGCGCGAAGGGACCGGACGGGGGTGCGTCGCTGGTGAAGCGGCCCAGGGAGTCGGCCGTGAGGGTGGTGGGGCGCAGGGCCTGGGGGCCGCTCAGGACCTCGATGCCGGCCGACTGGGGTGGCATCACCTGGCCCATCAGGCCCTCGCTCGTCACCTCCACGTCGATGCTGAGGTCGCCCGCCGTGAAGGTCAGCATGCGGGGCACGTCCATGGCCCCTCTGACCGGGATCGCGTCGATGAGGGAGTCGAAGGTCAGCTCCGCGAGCCGGGCGTCCATGTCGTACAACGCGTAGGCGTCTATGGCGAGTTGACGCAGCTCGGCGGGGACCGGGTCCAGGATGGCGGCGGCCTGACGGAGCTCCTCCTCCAGGAGGCTGTCGTCGAACTCCCCGCCGTCGTCGCCCCCTTCGCCCTCGGGCCCGGTCAACTCCTCTTCGTCCAACGCGTCCTGGCCGAAGGTCTCGAACGGGTCGTAGCCGTCGTCGTGCATGCCGTTCACACCGCCCCCCGGGCGTCGAGTCGGGCCCGCAGCCGGCGCAGACAGCGCTGGCGCATCGGACCGATGCTGCCGACGGCGATACCCAGGCCGGCGGACACCTCCTGATAGCTGGGCGGCGGCGAGGCCATCAGCACCCGCAGCAACTGCCTGCACCGCTCGCCCAGTTCCTCGAACTCCTGCCACAGCCGCCGGATGCGCTCGGCGTCCGAGGCCGCCTCCTCCGAGTCGATCAGCGACTGCTCGGGGGTGCGCTCCTCGCTGATGCGGTCGAGGAGTTGGGGATCGTCCGTGGGCATGAGCCGCCGTAGGCTCTTGATGACCTTCAGGCATTCGTTGCGTGCCGTGCTGGCGAGCCAGGAGCCCGCCTTCTCGGGTTCGCGGATGCGCCGCAGGTGCTGGGCGAAGCGGAACCACACGGTCTGGTACACCTCGTGGCCGTCGGCGTCGGAGAGCCGGTGCGCGCGCACCACGGACCAGACCAGTGGGCTGAGCCCCTCCACGAGCGCCTTCCAGGCCGCCGCGTCGCCGTCGACGGCGGACTGGACGAGCGCGCCGACTTCTGCACGTTCCACGGTGCCACCCCTCGTGTACGGCATGTCATCGTACGCCGTGGAGGGGATGGTTCCGGCCGTCATGCCGGTGGGGAGAGCGGTGCGACGGGGACCGGGCGCCAGGTGGGTGGGCGCAGCGCCGGTACATGCGCCCCGCGCACTTCGGCGTACTCGGTGTTCCCCGTGAGGAGTTGGGTACGGGCCACGCGCGCGTCGGTCTCCTTGTTCGCGGTCATGAAGGCGGCGACCATGCCGGCGGCGACGGGTGCGGCGAACGAGGTGCCGCTCCAGCGCGCGAGCCCCTCGAAGGTCACCTGGTCCGGGTCGCCCGGCTCGGCGTCCCCTGCCTGGCTCAACACGCCCTTGTGGGCGGGCGATTGGCAGGTGCAGGAGTAGGTGAACCCGAACCGGCAGGCTTCGTAGGTGGTGTGCTGGTAGGCGTACGGCACGGGCGCCTCGAAGCCGGTGAGGGGGCCGACGAGCCGCTCGCCGGGGGCGTAGGCCTTGACCCAGGCGCCGTGGTTGCTGAAGCAGGCGCCGAACTCGCCGTCGCCGCGCAGCGCGCCGACCGAGAGGACGACGTCCTGGTAGTCGGGCAGGTCGGCGTAGGCGGCGGGCCAGAACGGGGTGGCGCTGGCGTTGTTGCCGGCCGCGGCGACGAGGAGGGTGCGCTGTCCACGCAGGGCCCGCATGAAGCCCTCGACACCGAGGAGTCCGTCGGTACGGCCGTTCGACGTGCCGGCGGAGAGGCTGATGACGTCGGGCCAGCCGTGCGCGTCGACGGCCGCGAACAGCGCCTCGCCGAAGTCCGATTCGAGGATGGCGCCCGCGTCGTTGAGGGTGTTGCGGACGGTGACCTCGGTGTTGGGCGAGACGGCCGCGACGAGTCCGGCGATGAACGTGCCGTGTCCTACGTACTGTTGGAGCACTCCCGCGTCGTCGGTCTCCCTGATCTGGGCGTCGCCCTGGACGTGGGCGAGCAGCGGGTAGGAGCGGTAGTCGTGCATGAGGCCGGTGTCGATGACGAGGACGCCCACGGCGGTGTCGGCGTCGTAACCGGCGTCCGCCGGGGCCGGGTTGGCGCCCTCGGCGAGCGGGGCGGGCACGGGCTCGTCGCCCGGGCAGGCGTTCACCGCGATCGACACCACGTGGTTGCGGCTGACCAGCCGGCGCCCGGCGCGGCCCTCGGGCTCGCGCAGGGCGCGCAGCGCGTTGGCCACGGCGTGGTCGCCGCTGCGGTCGCCGATGCCCGGGTCGCCGACCTGGATGCGGGTGATGCCGGAGCGGTTGGTCTCGGGACCCGCGCGGCGGACGGAGTCCTCGCTGAGTCCGGTGACCGCGGTGAAGTGCGTGCGGACGGTGTCCTCGACGAGACGGGCCTCCTCGCCGTCGCGGGCGAGCACGACGCCCTTCTCGTAGAAGAACTCGGCGGAGTCGTCCGGCCCCATCGCCAGGGGGACGTCAGGCATCGAGCGCTGGATCTGGTCGAACTGCTCGTGGAATCGCTGTGGCGCCATGGCGTGTTCCTCCCACTGCGGCGGCGGTCGTCAATCAGAGCCGCCGGACCGCTACTTGATACAGCACCAAACCTGTGAGGTCTTCACCTGGGGCCACTAGGATGCGCGGAGTGACTGCGGGAAGCGACTCGGTTCTCGAACTGCTGCCGATGGTGTTCGCGGCGCCGGGCGAGGCGCTGGCCGGTGCGCGGGAGGTCCTCGACGGCGATCCGACGCCGTTCCGGGCCTCCGTGGCGCATCATGTGATCGGCATCTGGCAACGGGACTTCGGCGACATCCGGCTCGCCCTGCACCATCTGCGGCGGGCCCGCGACCTGGCGACCCGCGCGGACTCGGCGGAGCGTGAGGCGGACGTCCTCGGCACGCTCGGCGTGGCCCTGGTGCACGCGGGCCGTACCCGGCAGGGCCTGGAGGCCTTCGAGCGGGGCATCGCGCGCGGCACGGGGCAGACCCGGGCGCGCGTGCTGTACCGGCGGGCCTACGTCTGGTGGGTGCTGGGCCGGCACCCCGAGGCACTGGAGGACGTACGACGGGCCATCGCCGTGCTGCGGCAGGCGGATGACGTGATCTGGATCGCGCGGGCGATCACCCTGCGCGCGACCGTGCATCTCGCGCTGGGTGCGGTGGACCGGGCCGACGCCGACTTCACGGCGGCCGAGCGGCTGTGGGAGACCACCGGCCAGGAGCACGACAAGGCGGACGCCGTGGAGAGCCGGGGCCTGGCCGCGTTCCGGTCGGGCGACATCCCGGTGGCGCTCCAACTCCTGGACGAGGCCGAGCAGATGTACGCCAAGCTGGCCACACCGACGTTCATGCTCACCATCCGCCGCTGCGAGGTGCTGATGAGCGCGGGTCTGGCCGGGGAGGCGCTGACGCACGCGGACGCGGCGGTCCGGCTGCTCGACGGCATCGGCGGACAGTCCACCCGCAAGGCCGAGTTGCTGCTCGTCGCCGCCCGCGCGGCCCGGCTCGCGGACGATCCGCACACGGCGATCGCCCGCGCGGCCGTGGCGGTACGGCTGTTCGCCGCGCAGCGCCGCACCTGGTGGGAGACGCACGCCCGACTGGTGCTGATCGAGGCCCGGTTGGCGGCCGGGCGGGCGTCGGGGCGGCTGGTGGCGGACGCGGCCTCGGTGGCCGACCGGCTGGCCGCGTTCGGCTCACCCTCCGCGCCGGAGGCGTCCCTTCTGGCGGGCCGGATCGCACTCGCCCTGGGCTGGACGGCGGACGCGGAACGGCACTTGGCGGTGGCCGCGCGCAGCAGACGCGGCGGGCCGCCGCTGGCCCGGATGACGGGCTGGGCGGCGCAGGCGCTGCGCGCGCAGGCGGCGGGCTCCGGTCGCGGTGTCCTGGAGGCGTGCCGACGCGGCCTCGACGTGCTCGACGATCACCGTACGACCCTGGGCGCCTCGGAGTTGAGGGCGCGGGCGACGGCACAGGGCGCGGAGCTGGCGGCCCTGGCCCAGCGGGCGAGCCTGGCGTCCGGCGGCCCGCGCCGCCTCCTGGTCTGGAGCGAACGCTGGCGGGCGACGGCCCTGTCCACCCCGCCGACCAGGCCCCCCTCCGACCCGACGCTGCTGAGCGGTCTGACGGCGTTCCGCGAGATCGCCGCCCGCGCGGAGGAGGCCCGCATGGAGGGCCACCCGATACCGGCCCTGGAGCGTGAACAGCGGCGCCTGGAACGGGAGATCCGCTTCCGCACCCTCCACATGCGCGGCGACGCCCCCGGCGAGGGCGACCGCTTCGACCCGGCTCGCCTGCTGGCACGGCTCGGGGAGGGCCGGCTCGTCGAACTCGCCGTGGTCGACGGCCGCGTGCACGTCCTGCTCTGCGGCGACGGCCGGGTCCGCCGCTTCGAGACGGGCCTGCTCGCGGACGCGATGGCCGAGGCGGAACACATCCAGGCGGGTCTACGGCGCCTGGCGCACCCCGGGGCGGAGGCGCGGCTCCCGGTGGTGGAGGCGGCGGGCCGTCACCTGGAGGAACTCCTCCTGGGCGAAGCGGCACGGCACTTGGGCTCAGGGCCTGTGGTGGTGGTCCCCCCGGGCCGACTCCACCGCGTCCCCTGGGCGTTGCTGCCCTCGCTGCGTGACCGCGTCCTCAGCGTGTCGCCGTCGGCGGGCAGTTGGCTGCGCGCGCTGGACACCGAACCGCCGTCGGGCGGCCGGCACGTCCTGGTGCGCGGCCCGGGTCTGGCGACCGGCGGCGCGGAGGTCCCGGATCTGGCCGACCAGTACGGCAGGCCCACGGTCCTGGAGCACGACGACGCCGAAGTCCCCCGGGTGCTGGCCGAGTTGGACGGCGCGACGCTGGCCCACATCGCGGCCCACGGCACGTTCCGTGCGGACAGTCCCCTGTTCTCCTCGCTTCGGATGGCCGACGGCCCGCTCATCGTCCACGACTTCGAGCGCCTCGCCCGCAGTCCGTACCGGATCATCCTCTCCAGCTGCGACACGGCCCGTTTCGCGTCGGTCGGCGCGGACGAACTCCTCGGCCTGGTCACGGCGTTGCTCCCCCTCGGCACGGCAGGTGTCATCGCGAGCAGCGCCCCGGTCAACGACGCGGCGGTCGTCCCCCTGATGCTGTCCCTCCACAAGGGCCTCAGCACCCGGCTGTCCCTGGCGGAGGCCCTGCGCGACGCCCGGGCCGCCCTGCCCGGGGACGCGATGCATCAGGCGACGGGGTGGGCGTTCTCGGCGTTCGGGGCCGCTTGAGCGGGGCGGGTGGGGAGAACGCGGGGCGGGTGGCGTCGCGGCCGGGTGGGACCGGGGACCGAGCCGGCCCGTGCACGGCGTGAGCAGCGGCGCGCATCCGCCCCGGTCGCATCCCGCTCACGCCGACTGTGCCGCTGGCAGTTCCACCAGCCAGGGCAGTGCGCCGCGGTCGCTCGCGCCGAGGCGGGCGTAGGCGCTGTAGAGGTGGTTGCCGACCGTGCGGACGGAGAGGGTGAGGCGGTCGGCGATCTGGCGGTTGCTGAGGCCCGCGGCGGCGAGGGTGACGATCTGGCGCTGGCGGGCGGTGAGTTCGCCGAGGACCAGGCCGGACAGGGCCGGGGTGCGGGCGCCCTGGCAGCGGCGGGCGAGGGCGACCGCGCGGGTGCGGGACATGCGGGCGGCGCGCGGGTCGCGGTGGGCGCGGACGGCCTGGGCGTGTGCCTCGGCGGCGAACAGCAGGAAGCCGCGCTGCTCCAGCTCCCCTGCCACCCGGTCCAGTGCGGGTCCGTCGCCGTCGACCAGCGCCTCCGCGTGCCGGGCGAGGACGGCCGGTCCGTCGCCGGGCAGCCGGGCGAGGCGGCCCGCGACGCGCTCGGGAGCGCCGAGGCGCACGGCGTCGTAGAGGACGTAGGCGGCGGGCCTGCCGTCCTCGACGGCGGCTGCGCGGAGTTCCTCGGCGTCCCCGCGCCGGCTCGGTGCCAGCGCCTCGGCCACGGTCGCGCGCGCCGACTCCACGTCGCCGCGGGCCGCCGCGAGCCAGCCGCCCGCGTCGTCGGACGCGGGGCCGGTCAGCGCCTCGTCGGCGGCCGGTACGTCACCGGACTGGGCGGCGGCCAGGGCGAGTTCGGCCGCGCAGGCCCGGTTGCCCGCGGCCTCCCGCAGTCCTTCGCGCGCCCAGGCCGCCGCCTCGCGCAGCTCGCCCCGCAGCCGCGCGAAGCGGGCGCGGACGGCCGCATACCCGGCCGGAACCGGTGCGCCCTCCGCGACCAGCCACTCCCCCACGGGCGTCGGCACCGGGCGTACGTCGGTCCGCTCGATGCGGTCGGTCAGCGCGGCCCGTTCGGCCGCGAGGGCCGGGGCGCACTGGTCCGGGGTGCGGGCCAGCCGCCGGGCCCGGAGCCGCCCGGCGGCGGCGCGCAGCGCGGGACCGTGCAGCGGGTGGCTGAGGCGGACTCCGCCCTGGTCGTCGACGTGGACCAGTGCCTCGGTCTCCAGGCGTTCGAGGACGTCGAGGTCGAAACCGTCCGGCGAGGACGCCAACGGCTCGGCGAACGCGAGGCGTTCGAGGATCTCGCGCTCCTCGGGGCCGGTGTGGTCGAGGACCCGCGCGGTGCGCTCGCGGACCGTCGCGGTGACCGGCACCGGGCCGTGCCACGCCCATTCGCCGGAGTCCGTGGCCCGGGTGAGCAGCCCGCGCTCGCGCACCGCGCCGAACAGGGCGCGCAGCAGCCGCAGATCACCCTGGCAGAGGCGGTCGAGCCGGTTCACGGTGAGGGCGTCCAGCGGGCCGCCCGCACCCGCCGCCAGCAACTGGGCCGTCTCCTCGCGGGGCAGCGGCTCCAGCGCGAGGCGCGGCAGCAACTCCCCTGTCCACAGGCGTGATACGGCGCCGGGCACGGGCTCGCCGTCGGCCACCACGACCACCAGGCGGGTCCGGGAGTGCACGGCGAGCTGGTGCACGAGCGCGGCCGAGGAGTCGTCGAGGAGATGCGCGTCGTCCACGACCAACAGCCGTACGCCGGAAAGGAGTTGGACCGCACGGTGCAGGGAGACACTTTCGGGGAGCAGGTGCGCGAACGCGGCGAAGGGCAGCCCGCGGGTCTCGGGGGTCCCGGTGACCTTGGCACAGTCGCCGCCCCGGACGGCCTCGGTCACGAGCCGGGTCTTGCCCCGGCCGGCCGGACCGGTCACCACGATGCCGTGCCGTCCGGCCGTCAACGAACCCCTGACCAGCTCCAGTTCGTCCTGCCGCCCGGTGAACGGCCAGGGCAGTTCCAGGGTCTTCGCGTCCTGTTCGAAAGTCATCACGCAGATATGAGTCCGGCTACTCAGCCCTGATACAGGGTGACTTGAGTAGCCCTCGACTCAGGCGCCCGGGAACGGTCGACGGCAATCTGGTCGCATGACCACCCGCTACTGCTCCCTCGCGCAGCAGCCGGCCCCGGAGTTCACACCGGGACTGGCCGCCGAGCGGCGCGGTGCGCTCATCGGCGGAAGCCGCATGTGGGTCAACGGGACGGTCCTGCACTACTACTTCTTCGACGCCGACAACGCGGCGGCCACCGACACGTCCGTCATCCCGGTCCCCGGGACCGGCGAGCGGCGGCGGGTTCCGTGGGCCGGTGCCAAGGAGCAGCAGGACGTCGTACGCGAGTGCTTCCGCGAGTGGCGGGGACTCGGGATCGGCGTCGACTTCGCGGAGGTCGGGGACCGTTCGGAGGCGGAGCTGCGCATCGGGTTCCAGCCCGGTGACGGCTCCTGGTCGGCGGTGGGCCGGGACGCGCTCACGGTCGGTCTGTCCGACCGCACCATGAACTTCGGCTGGGACCTGACCGCACCGGGACAGCGCGGTACGGCCCTGCACGAGATCGGGCACGCCCTGGGCATGCTGCACGAGCACCAGAGCCCGTTCGCCGGCATCCACTGGGACGACGAGGCCGTCTACGCCGAGCTGGCGGGCCCGCCGAACTTCTGGAGCCGGGACAGGACACGCTTCAACGTCCTGCGCAAGCTCGACCCGGACGAGGTCAACGGCTCCGTCTGGGACCCGCAGTCGATCATGGAGTACCCGTTCGCGCCGGGACTGATCCTGGAGCCGGAGGAGTACCGCACGGGCCTGCACCCGCACGGCAGCCTCTCCCCCCGCGACAAGGAGTTCGTCCTGCGCTGGTACCCGCCCGTCGGCCCTCCCCGGCCGGCCGGACTGGTGCCGTTCCGGTCGGCGCCGCTGCGCCTGGGTCCGGGTGAGCAGGCCGACTTCGCGATCGAGCCGACACAGACACGCGAGTACGCGGTCGGCTCCTTCGGGGACAGCGACACGGTCGTCGTGGTCTTCGAGGAACGGGACGGCGAACCGCGTTTCCTCGCCGGGCAGGACGACGGGGGCACGCCGCACAACGCCACACTCAAGGTCAGGCTCGTCAAGGGCCGCCGCTACTTCGTCCGTGTGCGTCTGTACTCCACGTGGGGTTCGGGGGAAACCGCGGTGATGTGCTGGTAACAGCATGGGTACAGCCGCATGCGGGCGGACGGACCACAAGTCCGGCGCCGGGGGAAGCGGCCGGAGTTCGTAGCCTTCGGGGGAGGGATACGAGCTCCGGCCACTCGCCATGTCCAACCCGGCCCGCGCTCACGCGAGTTGTGCGCTAGTCGCCCGACTCCATCGGCCGGGCGGGGTCCTTGGACCACTCCTCCAGTGAACCGTCGTACACGGACACGTCCGTACGGCCCAACAGGGTGAGCGCGAGTGCCGCGCCGGCCGCCGAGATGCCTCCGCCGCAGTAGAGGACGACCGGCGAGTCGTCGGTGCGGAGGACCGCGCCGACCCGTGCCGCCAGCTCCTCGGCGGGCAGCACGTGGCCGGACTCGTCGAGGAGAGAGCGGCCCGGAAGGCTGCGGCTCCCGGGGATGTGGCCGCGGCGGCTGTAGCGCGTGGGCGCGGACCCGTCGTAGCCGCCGGTGGGGAGGGCACACACGAGGGTGCCGGAGCGCTCGCCGCGGCTGATCGCGGCCACGTCCTCGATGCCGGACCACAGATCCGGGCGTACGACGGGCGTCACGGGCCGGACTTCCGGAACCGGGTCGACGTCGTCCCCGGAGGCCAGCGGGCGGCCCGCCGATACCCACGCTTCGAGACCGCCGTCCAGGACCGCGGCCGGTACACCGATCGCCCGGAGCATCCACCACAGCCGTGCCGCCCAGATGCCGCCGCCGCTGTCGTAGGAGACGACCTCGCCGCCCTCCCCCACGCCCAGTCGGGCCAGCGCGGCGGCAAGGTCCTCGGGGGTGGGCACGGCGAAGTGGTACGACGCCCCGTGGTCGGAGAGATCGCCGGTCAGGTCGGCGTGTCGCGAGCCGGGCAGGTGCCGCCGCGCCCACGCCTCGCGCCCGCTCGCGGAGCGGTAGTCGCCGTCCTCGCGGGGTGAGGGCAGCAGCGCGGTGGCGTCGAGGACGACCAAGCGGGGGTCGTCGAGGTGGGCGGCGAGCCAGGTGTCGTCGACCAGGGGGCCGGGCAGCAGGGAGGTGGTCATGGCGGGCGATCGTACGCCCGCAACCTGGGCGTCTCACGGCTCGGGCATGGCCATCTCGGATTCCGGACCCCGCTTGCACAGAATCCGGGTGGTGCGGTTATCGTTCGGCCATCTACGCGGGAGCCCCTACCCGGTTGGGCTGAGAGGGCGTCTGGGACCGGCTCGTCGAGAGTCCGGCCCCCATGGGGACGCCGACCGCACCACTCGCGCCTCAGCGCCCGCGTAGGAGTTCACGTGTCCGCAGCAGTCGAGCCTCAGCATCCGGTGATCAACACCCGTGCGCGCCGCTCCTGTTGTTGTCGCACGCTCTGATCCACCGCCGCCGCGCACCCCCTCCCCCTCTCCCTTCAGGCGCCGTCACGCCTGCGCACCTCCCGGAGCACCCCCATGCCGCACATACGGGTCATGCTGGACTATTTCCATCCGTGGCCGAATTCAGCCGGTCTGTACGTCGCCCGTGCCCGCCGCTGGTACGAGGAGGCCGGTCTGGATGTCGAGCTGGTGGTCCAGGATCCGGGACGAGGAGACACGCTGGAGTACCTGGCCCGGGGCGAGGTGGACTTCGGGATCTTCCCGCCGAACCGGCTGCTGACCCGGCGCGCGGAGCACGGCCAGCCGCTGATCGCCGTGTCCGCGATCAACCACCGGGGCCTGGAGGCGATCCAGACCACCACGTCGACCGGCATCACCCGCCCCCGCGACCTGGCGGGCCGCCGCATCGCCTTCAACCCCACTCCGCGCGGCCGGGCCATGGTGCGTCACCTGGTGGCGGCCGACGGCGGCGACCCGGACGCCGTGATCGGCGTGGACGCGGGCAGCCGGGAGCTGACCGTCGACGACATCGTGGCGGGCGAGGCGGACGCGACCTTCGGCAACTACTGGTCCTGGGACGCCCTGCGCGGCGATCTGCCCGAGGAGCAACGCCTCACCTGGCCGGTCGACGAGATCGGCGCTCCGCGCTACCACAGCTACCTGCTCGGCACGAACGAGGACCTGCTCGCCCAACGCCCGTCTCTCGTACGGGACTTCCTCGCCGTCACCGCACGCGGCTACACGGCCGCCGCCCAGGAGCCGGACGCCACGCTGGAGTTGCTGGAGCGGGTCATCCCGTACTTCCCGCGCCCGCTGATCGCCCGCTCCCTCGCCCTCATCGCGCCCACCTGGACGGACCCGGACGGCCGCTGGGGGGTCATCGACGAGAGCCGGATGGGCCCGTACGCGCACTGGCTCGCGGAGAACGGCGCGATCCCGGACGACCGCGACTGGGCGCGGTCGTTCACCAACGGCCTGCTGGACGTGGCCACATGAGAACCCTGGCCTGCCAGGCGAGGTCGCTGACCCGGCGGCTCGCCGTCGACTTCATGCGGGTGGGCAGCGCGCTGTGTCGGCCGTGACCGGACCGACCCGCCAGCCCTCCCACCCCTCGAAGGACCCGACATGCATCGCCGAACCGCCCTGTCCGCCATGGCCGCGACCGCGCTCCTCGCGGTCACCGGCTGCTCCGCCGACTCCACGGCCGCCACGAAGGACGGCACCACGACCGTCACCCTCGCCCTGGACTGGACGCCCAACACCAACCACACCGGCATCTACGTCGCCCAGGCCAAGGGCTGGTTCAAAGCCGCCGGGATCAACGTCAAGATCCTGCCGTACGGCTCGACCGCACCCGAGACGCTGATCGCCAACCACAAGGCGGACTTCGGCATTTCGTACCAGGAGGGTGTCACCACCGCCCGTGCGGCCGGACAGGACATCACCTCCGTCTACGCGGTGACGCAGAAGACCGACGTGACGATCGCGGTGCGCGCCGACCGGCACGACATCACCTCGCCGAAGGACCTCGACGGCAAGACGTACGCCGGTTTCGGCGCGCCGTACGAGAAGCCGCTGCTGCGGAGGGTGATCCAGAACGCGGGCGGCAAGGGCGAGTTCAAGCAGGTCACCCTCAACACCTCGGCGTACGCGGCGCTTTACGCGGGCCAGGCGGACTTCGCGATGCCGATGCCGACCTGGGAGGGCCTGGAAGCGAAGCTGAAGGGCAAGTCGCTCAAGAACTTCCAGCTGTCCGACTACGGCTTCCCCGCGATCTACTCGACGCTCATCGCGTCCTCGGACCAATTCCTCAGGAAGAACCCCGAGGTCGCGCGGAAATTCCTGACCGCCGTCGACAAGGGCTACCGCTACGCCGCCGAACACCCTGACCAGGCAGCCGACTTGCTCATCACCGCCAACAGGAGCGTGCTCACCAACACCGAGCTGGTGAAGGAGAGCGAGCGACTGCTCGCCAAGGAGTACTACAAGGGCGCGGACGGTTCCATCGGCACGCAGAGCGCCGCGCGCTGGCAGGCCTTCGCGGACTTCGAGTACACGGCGGGGCTGCTTGTCGACGCGAACGGCAAGAAGCTGACGGCCACCCCGAAGGCGTCGACGTTCTTCACCAACGCGTATCTTCCGGACGCCAAGTGAGACCTCTCCTGCGGTCGTTGTGGCCGCCGCTCCTCGTGCTGACCGTGGTCCTCGGCGGCTGGCAGCTGTACGTCACCGCCGCCGGCGTCGATCCCACGATGCTTCCCTCGCCCGCCCGGGTCGTGGAGCAGGGCTGGCTGAACCGCCAGGACCTGTGGGACCAGACGCTCCCCACCCTCCAGGAGACGCTGCTCGGCTTCGCGCTGTCGTTCGCGGCGGCCTGGCTGGTGGCCGTGCTCCTCGACTTCTCCTCGGCGGCCCGCCGGGGCCTGTACCCGCTGCTGGTCGCCTCGCAGACGATCCCGATCGTGGCCGTGGCACCGCTGCTGATCATCTGGTTCGGCTTCGGGCTGCTGCCGAAGATGCTGGTGGTGACGCTGACCACGTTCTTCCCGCTCGCCGCGAACCTCGCGGCCGGCTTCGCGGCGACCGACCGTGAGGCGATGCGGCTGCTGCGCTCGCTGGGCGCGGGCCGCCTGCGGACGTTCCGCCTGGTCCGGGTGCCGAGCGCGATGCCGTACTTCTTCGCCGGGCTGCGCGTGAGCATCACCTACGCCGTCGTCGGCGCCATGTTCGCCGAGTACGCGGGCGCGGAGGCGGGCCTCGGGATCTATATGCAGGCCCAGAAGAGCGCGTTCCGCACCGACTTGGTGTTCGCGGCGGTCGCGGTGACGGCCGCGCTGGGCATCGCCCTGTTCGGGGCGACCTATCTGCTGCAACGGCTGGTCCTGCCGTGGGAGCGGGCGTCGAAGGAGGACAAGGCGTCATGAGCGGTCTCCGTATCGAGGGCGTCGGCAAGTCCTTCGGCCCGCTTGAGGTCCTGCGCGACCTCGAACTCGCTGTGGAACCCGGCGAGTTCGCTGCCGTGATCGGCCCGAGCGGCAGCGGCAAGAGCACCCTCTTCAACCTGGTCTCCGGCCTGGACCGCCCCACGTCGGGCCGGGTCCTGGTGGAGGGCGAACCGGCCGGGGTGGAGTCCGGCAAGGTGGCGTACATGCCGCAGAAGGACCTGCTGTTCCCGTGGCGGACCGTGCTCGACAACACGGCACTGGGCCTTGAGGCGCGGGGAGTCGGGAAGAAGGAGGCGCGGCGCCGGGCCGACGCCCTCTTCCCGGACTTCGGCCTCGACGGCTTCCAGAAGGCGTACCCGTCGCAGCTCAGCGGCGGTATGCGGCAACGAGCGGCCCTGCTCCGTACGGTGGTGCTGGAGCGGCCCGTCCTCCTGCTGGACGAGCCGTTCGGCGCGCTGGACTCCCTCACCCGGACCGAGATGCAGCTGTGGCTGGCCGGCATGTGGCAGCGCCATCGCTGGACGGTCGTCCTGGTCACCCATGACATCCGCGAGGCGGTCCTGCTCGCGGACACGGTCCATGTCCTGTCCCCGCGCCCGGCCACGATCGTCGACCGCGTCGAGGTCCCGCTGGCCCGCCCGCGCGGCGCCGACGACTTCACGAACCCGGACTTCGCGTCGACCGAACGCCGCGTCCTGGACGCCCTGCGCGGTACAACGGCGGTGCGGACAGCATGAGTTCACTCCTCGCCCACGGCCTCGGCACCGACCCGGTCGAACCCGACTGGCCGCCCCTGACCGACGCCGAGGTCACCGACATCGTGGGCCCGGCCCGCGTGGTGTGGCGCAGCCCGCGCCCCCTGTCGGCGGCGGCCGTCGTGGAGCGGTCCGACCGCCGCCTCTTCGTGAAACGCCACCACACCTCCGTCCGCACCCCGGAGGGCCTGACCGAGGAACACTCCTTCCTACGACACCTGCGGCTGCGCGGCGCCCCGGTCGTCGAGGTGCTGGACCTGGCGACGCGCGGCGAGTGGACGTACGAGGTCCACTCGGCCGGAGCCGGCATCGACCTCTACCGCGACGCCCTGTCCTGGTCCCCGTTCCGCTCCCCGGCCCACGCGCGGGCCGCCGGCGAGGCGCTGGCCCGTCTGCACCTGGCGGCGGAGGGCTTCGACGCACCGCGCCGCCAAGTGCAGCCGCTGGTGGCGTCGTTCACCGTGTTCGCGTCCCCGGACCCCCGGACAGCGCTGGAGCGCTACGTCGACGAACGCCCCCAACTGGCGAAGGGGCTGGCGGACTTCCCGTGGCGGGAGGACACGCACCGCGTCCTACTCCCCCTCCATGAGCGTCTGGCCCCCCACCTCCCGGGCCTCACCCCCCTCTGGACCCACAACGACTGGCACGCCTCGAACCTCCTCTGGAACAAGGACGGTTCGGTGGCGACGGCCCTGGATTTCGGCATGAGCGACCGCACGACCGCCGTCCACGACCTGGCCACTGCCCTCGAACGCAACACGGTCCAGTGGCTCCGGCCCGGGTTCCCGGTCCGCGACGCCGACGCCGTCGCACTCCTGGAGGGCTATCAGTCGGTACGCCCGCTCACCCCGGCCGAGTCGAAGGCGCTCCCGGCCCTGCTCCCCCTGGTCCACGCCGAGTTCGCCCTCTCCGAACTGGGCTACTTCCACGGCGTCACCCGCTCGACGGAGAACACCCGTCTGGCGTACGAGTACTACGTGGGGCACGCGGAATGGTTCTCCGGGGAGAGCGGACGCCGTCTGCTGGACCTGGTGCGGCGCTAACCGACCGACAGCTCACGGGTGAAGACGACCCGGGGCACGCCCGCCCCGTCGTAGTCCTCGACCACCCGCGCGTCGAACCCGAGCGACCGATGAAAGGCGATCGACCCCTCATTGGTGACCGAGGTGATCGCCTTGAGACGAACGGCCCCCTGCCGCCCGGCAGCCTCGATGAACGCCCCGTAGAGCCTCCGCCCGAGCCCGATACCGCGCGCGTCGTCCCGGGTCGCCACCAGATGCACATACCCGAGCCGATCCGGCGTGACGAACCCGAAGATGTATCCGCGAATCCCGTCCCCGTCCCGAGCGACCAGACAGGTGGCCCCGAACTCCCGCACCATCGCGGAGAGATGAAGCGCACGCAGGTCACGGTCTCCCCAGTAGCGGGGGTGGTCCCTCAGGATCTGGTGGAGGTCGGTGACATCGGCGGGGACGATACGGACGGCCATGACATCGATCATGGCAGAGACCCCAGTACTCGAAGAGGAGACGGGACATGATCACGGGTTACGTGCTCGGTGAAAGCCTGCGCCCCGGCGCCGTGTTCGCGCCGCACGGCCTGCGCATCCGCAAGGTCGAGCGGACCGACGTGTCCGGCATCGCCACCGCGGGCCAGCCGGCCCTCTGGACGCTCGTCGAGTGGGAGGCCGAGGACGAGGACGCGGCCGGTCCGATCGCGGAGGCGCTCGCCGATGCTTTGGAGCCCGACCTCGGCTGGTACGCGGACTTCACGGTCGGGGACGAGCGGGTGGTCGTGTTCGCGGGAAAGGTGTTCCGGTATCGGCGCGGCGACGCAGCGGGCCGCGCCGAAGCCGTGGCGTACGGGCGGGCGGTGGGGACCCCCGAGCATCAGCTCGACTGGAAGGAGTGACCCCGGCGGTGCCATTCCCGGGCCAGGAGTTCGTAGGAGCGGACTCGGTCCTTGTGGTCGTGGGTGATGGTGGTGAGGAGCAACTCGTCGGCGCCGGTGGCCTCTTGGAGTTGTTCGAGGTGGTCGGCGACTCGGGTGGGTGAGCCGACGAACTGGGTGTCCACGCGGTCCTGGACCAGCGCGCGGTCCTCGTCGGTCCAGACGTGGGCGCGGGCCTCGTCCGGGGTGGGGAACTGGATGGCGCCCTCGGCCGTGCGGATGGAGCGCACCCACAGGCCGTAGCCGGTGGCGAGTTCGCGGGCCGTCTCGTCGTCCTCGGCCACGACGATGTCGGCCGAGACGCTGACGTACGGCTCGTCGAGGACGCCGGACGGCTGGAACGCGGCGCGGTAACCGTCCGCCGCCTCAAGGACGGTGGCCGGGCTGACGTGGTAATTCGCCGCGAAGCGAAGGCCGTTGCGGCCCGCGACCTCGGCGCTCGTGCCTCCGCTGCTGCCCAGGATCCACACCTGGACGTCGGCACCCTCGCCCGGTACGACGTGGGCCTCGACGCCCTCCGGTGAGCGGTAGGTGCCGGCCAGCAGGGCGAGGACGTCGTCGATCTGCTCGGCGTAGTCCTGGGACGTGGCACCGGGCAGCAGGAGCAGTTTGCGCTGAAGGGCGATCCTCGGTGAGCCGAGGAGGCGTTCGAAGGAGAAACGGGGCGGGATGCGCAGGCCGTTGGGGGCCCGGCCGTCGACGACCGGGGTCGCCCCCGGGAGCGGCGGCGAGGGACGGCCGCCGGAGCGGCCGAGGCCCAGGTCGAAGCGCCCGGGGTGCAGCGCGTCGATCAGGCCGAACTCCTCGACCGTGGACAGCGCGGTGCGGTGACCGAGCTGTACGGCGCCGGAGCCGAGCCGGATCGTGGAGGTCGCGGCGGCCGTCAGCGCCAGGACGACCGCGGGCGACGTGCCCGCGACGCCCGGGTTGAGGTGGTGCTCGGCGAACCAGTAGCGGGCGTATCCGAACTCCTCGGCCCTGCGCGCGAGTTCGATGGAGTTGCGCAGGGCCTCGGGCGCGGTGGAGCCGGAGGAGATCGGTACCAGGTCGAGGACGCCGAGGGGGATGGACATGGGCTCGCTCATTCCTCAGTGGCCGGCCGGTACGGGCCGGGGCAGGACCGGTCCCCACTCGAACGGCGGGTCCGGGATGTCCTTGCGCAGCACGGGAGTCACCGCCGACTGGAAGAGTTCGAGTGACGCCCGGTGCTGATGATCCGTCAACCCGCCGGCGTCCGCGTGGAGATGGAGCACGGTGTGCCCGAACTCCTCGTGGTAGCGGTGCACCTTGTCGATGACCTGCTGCGGGCTGCCGATGAGCGCGGAGCTGCGCTCGACGTAGTCCTCCAGGGTCTCGAAGACGACGGGCAGGCCCACCTGTTTCTGGAAGGCGAGGTTGCTCTCGAAGACGGGCCGGTAGGCGGCCAGCGCCTCCTGGGTGGTGGGCGCGACGTAGAGCCCCGCCGTGCCCGCGCCGACCGCGATGTCGGCCGGGTCGTGGCCGTAGTGCTCCCAGCGCTCACGGTAGTAACGGATCAACTCGGCATACGGCTCGATGGGGTTGGTCACGTTCGCGGAGAACAGCGGGTCGCCGTAGCGGGCGGCGAGGTCGACGCTCTCCCTGCTCGTCGCGCTGCCGTGCCAGACGCGGACGGGCTGCTGGTACGGCCGCGGCCACACCTCCGCGTCCTTGAGTTCGGGGCGGAAGCGGGTCTTCGCCGTCACCTTGTCCTGGCGCCAGAGCCGCCGGAACACCTCGTAGCTCTCGGCGTTGCGCTCCCACTGGTCCTCGGGCGTGACGTGGAACAGCTCACGCTGGGCCGTGCCGTTGCCCTTGCCGATGATCAGGTCGAGGCGTCCGCCGGAGAGATGGTCGAGCGTGGCGTAGTCCTCGTAGGCCCGGACGGGGTCCAGCAGACTCAGCGTGGTGACGGCCGTGAAGAGGCGGATGCGGCGGGTCAGCGCGGCGATGTGACTGAGGACCACCGTCGGCGAGGAGGAGATGAAGGGCCGTTCGTGCCGCTCCCCCACGCCGAACCCGTCGAAGCCCAACTCCTCGGCCAGCAGGGCGTTGTCGAGGACTTCGCGGAAGCGTTCGTGCGTCGGCTTCCGGACGCCGGTGACCGGGTCGGGGCGGTGGACGATGAGGGTGATCGCGAGGAACCTCACGAGGCCGCCCGTTCCTCGCGCACGTCGTCGGGGTGCGCCAGGCCGAGGTGGTCGCGCAGGGTCGGGCCCTCGTACTCGGTGCGGAAGACGCCCTGTTCCTGGAGGAGCGGGACGACCTTGTCAGCGAACGGGTCGAGGCCGGTCGGGGTGATGTGCGGGACGAGGATGAAGCCGTCGCTGGCATCGGCCTGCACGAAGTCGTTGATGGTTTTGGCGACGGTGGACGGGGAGCCGATGAAGGCCTGCCGGTTGCCGGTCTCGATGACCAGGTCGCGGATGGACCAGCCGTTCGCCTCCGCCAGCTCACGCCACTCGCGGGCGGTCGCCAACGGGTCGCGGTACATGCGGACTTGGGCCCGGCCCTTGGAGATGTGGTTGTCGCTGACGTCCGGGTCGATCTCGGGCAGCGGGCCGTCCGGGTCGTAGGACGACAGGTCCCGGTTCCAGACGAACTCCAGGTGCTTGATGGCCGTGGCGCCGCTGACCTGCTGGCGGCGCACCTCCTTCGCGAGGTCCTCGGCCTCGGCGTCGGTGTCGCCGAGGACGAAGGTCGCGGCCGGGAGGATGAGCAACTGGTCCGGCCTGCGGCCGTACTTGGCGAGGCGGGACTTGACGTCGGTGTAGAACGCCTGCCCCTGGTCGAGGGTGCTGTACCGGCTGAAGATGGCGTCCGCGCTGGACGCGGCGAACTCGCGGCCCTCGTCGGAGTCGCCCGCCTGGAAGATCACCGGGCGGCCCTGCGGGGAGCGCGGGACGTTGAACTGGCCCTGGATGTCGAAGTGCCGGCCCTGGTGGACGAAGGCGCCGGCCTTGGCGTCGCTCAGGAAGGTACCGGTCGCCTGGTCGGCGACGATCTCGTCGCCGTGCCAGGAGTCGAAGAGTTCCTGGGTGGTGGCCAGGAACTCCTTGGCCCGGGAGTAGCGCTCGTCCTGCGGCAGGAAGCCGCCGCGCCGGAAGTTCTCGCCGGTGAACGCGTCCCAGGAGGTGACGACGTTCCACGCCGCGCGACCGCCGGAGAGATGGTCGAGGCTGGCGAACTGGCGGGCCACCTCGTAGGGCTCGTTGAACGTGGAGTTGATGGTGCCGGTCAGGCCGAGGTGTTCGGTGACGGCGGCGAGCGCGGCGAGCACCGTGAAGGTGTCGGGGCGGCCGACCACGTCCAAGTCGTAGATCTTTCCGCCCTGTTCGCGCAGCCGGAGGCCCTCGGCGAGGAAGAGGAAGTCGAACTTGGCGCGCTCGGCGGTCCGCGCGAAGTGCGCGAAGGAGCTGAACTCGATGTGGCTGCCGGCCGCGGGGTCGCTCCACACGGTGGTGTTGTTGACGCCGGGGAAGTGGGCGGCCAGGTGGATCTGCTTCAGGGGCTTGCTCATGGCGTACGGTCCTCCGGCTCAGGCGGTGGCTGCGGCAGCGGCGTAGCGGTTGGCGGGGCGGGCGAGCCCCAGCAGTCCGCGCAGGGTGTCGGCCTCGTAGGCCTGGCGGAAGGCGCCCCGGCGCTGGAGCTCGGGAACCAGCTTCCGCGTGATCGCCGGGAGGTCGTGCCCGGCGACGGCGGGCCGCAGCCGGAAGCCGCTCAGGCCTGCCGCCTGCAACTCCTGGAGCAGATCGGCGAGTTGGGCGGCCGTCCCGGCGAAGATGCGGGCGTCGCTGGTGTACGGCTCCCCCGCGAGGGCGTCGAGGCGTTCGCGGCGGGCCACCGCCGTGGCCTCGTCGTCGTCGAGGAAGACCACCAAGTCGCCGAAGATGTGCAGGAGTTCGGAGGCGCGGCCCGCGGTCTGCTGCTCCGCGCGGATCTCGGCGACGATCGCGCGGGCGTCGTCGGTGTCCCGCGGGGTGACATAGCCGATGTCGGTGGCGCGGGCCACCAGCCGGTACGGGATCGTCTGGTGGGCCAGGGAGCTGACGATCGGCTGGCCCTGCGGCGGCCGGGGCGTGATGGAAGGGCCCTTGACGCTGAAGTGCCGGCCCTCGAAGTCGATGTAGTGGAGCTTGTCCCGGTCCACGAAGCGGCCGGTGGCGACGTCCCGGATCTCGGCGTCGTCCTCCCAGCTGTCCCAGAGGCGGCGCACGACCTCGACGTAGTCGGCGGCCTCGTCGAAGTGCTCGGCCAGCCGCTCCTGTCCGGCCTCGGTCCTGAGGCTCTCCAGGCTGATCGGCGGGAACGTGCGGCGGCCGAAGTGGTCGGCCTCGTGCGGGCGGGCGGAGAGCTGCACGCGCAGGCCCGCGCGGCCGGTGCTGACGTAGTCGAGGGTGGCGATCGCCTTGGATATGTGGAACGGCTCTGTGTGCGTGGACACCACCGTCGGGACCAGTCCTATGTGGCTGGTGAGGGGCGCGATACGGGCCGCGATGAGGACGGCGTCGAGGCGTCCGCGGACCTGGTCGGTGCGGCCGTCCAGCTCGCCGTAGTGCGAGGACTGGAGGCCGAGGCCGTCCTCGAAGGTGACGAAGTCGAGCAGACCGCGCTCAGCCTCGGCGGCCTGGTCGGCCCAGTAGGCGGCGGTGAACAGATCCCGGGGCCGGGCCACCGGCTCGCGCCAGGAGGCCGGGTGCCAGCCGGTGCCGTCGAGGGCGACGGCCAGATGCAGGGGAGGAACGGAGGTCGATGACACGAGGGTGCCTTCCTGGAGATCCGTACGAGATCGCCGGCCCTCGGGACGGGGCGCACGGCGGCTGGGGAAAGTCAGGGGCGACAGAGAGCGCCGGCCGTGCGCAGCAGGTCGATGTGCTGCCGCGTGGTGAGACGCACGCCGAGGATGGATGCGCCACACATGTGCTCCACCTCCACGGATTCCGGCTTCATTGGGGGCAACGGCATGCCTATGCCGTTTCTTCCGGATCGGCCGCGGATTCTCGCGACCCGGCGGAGACGGTCGGACCCGTGCGCCGGATGAGGGAGAAGAGCGTGCGGGCGCGCAAGGTGAAGCCGATCGACTCGTAGAGCCGGATCGCGTGGGTGTTGTTCGCGGCGGCGTGCAGGAAGGGGTGGTCGCCGCGCTCCTTGATGCCTGCGGCGACGGCGCGGACGAGGCGGGTGGCGAGGCCCCGGCCGCGGTGGTCGGGGTCGGTGCACACAGCGCTGATCTCGGTCCAGCCCGGCGGGTGGAGGCGTTCCCCGGCCAGGGCGACGAGGCGGCCCTCGTGGCGGATGCCGAGGTAGGTGCCCAGCTCGACGGTGCGGGGCAGGTAGGGGCCGGGTTCGGTGCGGGCGACCAGGTCGAGGATCTCGGGGACGTCCGCGGCGCCGAGGAGCACGGCCTCGGGGTCGGGCTCGGCCCGCAGCCCGGTGTCCACGAGTTGGACGCCCTTTCCGCTGCGGACGATCTCCCAGCCGTCCGGGGCCTCGGTCACCCCGCGCACGGAGGCTGCGCCGCCGGGGCCGACGAGCGCGGCGAGGTCCGCCCAGGCGCGCGGGTCGTCGTTGTCGGTGATGGCGTGGAAGCCGGCCACGTCGGAGGGGTAGCGGGCGGCGCGGCCGACGCGTTCGGCGAAGTGGGAGTGCGGGCCGGTGAGCGCGGCCCATGCCGGGTTGTCCAGGATGTGGGACGTGGAGGTGGTGGTTTCGATACTGGCGGTGGCAGACATCGGGTGACGGCTCCGGTACTGGTCGCACGGGCGGGGACCCCGCTGCGCTGCGGCGGGGTCCCCTTGCGGAGAGGGTCGGTCAGGAGTCGGTCAGCGGCAGTCCGGGCGGGTTGACCTCGGACTTGGCGACGGCCTCGTTGGAGAGGTTCCAGGCGGCCAGCCACTTGGCGTACTGGCCGTTCTTGATCAGGTAGTTGAGGGCGTCGGCGAGGGGCTTGGCGAGGCCGCTGTTCTTCTTCGCGGTGGCCGCGATCAGGCCCTGGAGGGAGGAGCCGGCGCCGGAGTAGGTGCCCGCGTTGCGGACCGCCTTGGCCGTGCCCTTGGTGGAGGAGACCTGGTAGGCGACCGAGGGGTTCGGGGCGAGGTAGGCGTCGATCTTCCCGGAGGCCAGCGCGAGGTAGGTGCTGTTGTTGTCCTGGAAGTACTTGACGGTGAGCGCCTTCTTGCCTTCGGCGGCCAGCTTCTTCTTCCACTCCAGGAGGATGCGCTCCTGGTTGGTGCCGGCGCCCACGGCGACGGTCTTGCCGGCGAGGTTCTCGTAATCGCCGTCGAAGTTCCAGGAGTTGCTCGCCTTCACGGCGAAGCCGAGGTTGTCCTCGCGGTAGGAGGCGAACTCGTACTTCGCCTTGCGCTCCTCGGTGTCGGTGACGTTGGAGAAGGCGACGTCGACCTTGCCGCTGTCCAGGCCGATGAAGAGGTTCTCCCAGGTGGAGTTCTTCAGCTCCGGCTTGAGACCGAGGACGGCGGCGACGAGACGGCTGATGTCGGCCTCGGAGCCGGTGAGCGTCTTCTGGTCGGAGCCGACGTAGCCGAGCGGCGGGGAGCCGGCCGGGAGGAAGCCGACGCCGATCTCCAGTTTGCCGCTCTTCGCGATCGCCTTGGGCAACTCGGCGCTGATCGACTTCACTTCGGCGACCTTGAGGGTCGCCTCCTTGGCGGCGCCGTTGGAGAGCGCGCCCACGGTGACCGTGCCGGCCGCGCTGTCGGTGGTGGTGGCCGCGTCGCTGTCGCCGCCGCAGGCCGCGAGCCCGCCGGCGAGGGAAGCGAGGACGGTTCCCGCGGTGAGTCCGCGAGTGAGTCTGCTGCGAAGGCTGAGCGGAGACATGGCTGTTCCTAGGTTCGGTGTTCGGGACGGAAATGGGTGATCTGGTAAGGGAGTTCAGAGGACTTTGCTGAGGAAGTCGCGGGTCCGCTCGTGCTGCGGCTTGTCGAGGACCTCGTGCGGCGGGCCCTGCTCGACGATCTTTCCGCCGTCGATGAAGACGACCCGGTCGGCGACCTCGCGGGCGAAGCCGATCTCGTGGGTGACGATGACGAGGGTGGTGCCGCTGGTCGCCAAGTCCTTGATGACCGAGAGGACTTCACCGACGAGTTCGGGGTCGAGGGCGGAGGTCGGCTCGTCGAAGAGGATGACGCCGGGGCGCAGCGCGAGGGCGCGGGCGATGGCGACGCGCTGCTGCTGGCCGCCGGAGAGCTGGCGGGGGTAGGCGCCCGTCTTCTCGGCGAGACCGACGCGGCCGAGCAACTCCCGTGCCAGTTCCAGGGCTTCGGGCTTGCCGAGCCTGCCGGTGGCGACGGGGGCGGCGGCGACGTTGTCGAGGACGGTCAGATGCGGGAAGAGGTTGAAGTTCTGGAAGACGAACCCGATCCTGCTGCGCTGGGCGAGGATGGCCCGCTCGCTCAACTCCTTGAGCCGACCGCTCTGTTGCTTCACGCCGATCAGTTCGCCGTTGACGCTGACGTAGCCGATCTCCGGCTTTTCCAGGTGGTTGATGACCCGCAGCAGGGTGGACTTGCCGGAGCCGGACGGGCCGAGGATCACGGTGACCTCGCCGGGTCGCACGGTCAGGTCGACGCCGTCCAGGACCCGGTGGGCGCCGTACCACTTGTGCACGTCGTGCACCTCCACGGCGGCCGGGACGATCTCCGTCAGCGGTTCGATCGTGTGCGTGGTCATATCGCGGTCTCCCGACGGATGCGGGCCCGCAGATCGGTGAGGCCGGTGCGGAGCTTCTGGAACGGGGTGGGCGGCAGGGAGCGGGTGGCGCCGCGGGCGTAGTGGCGCTCGACGTAGAACTGGATGACGGACACCACGCTGGTCAGGATCAGGTACCAGACGGTGACGACCAGGAGCAGCGGCACGATGTCGCCGGGGTAGGTGGAGCCCATCGTCTGCGCGGAGCCGAACAGGTCCAGCAGCGAGACGTAGAAGACCAGGGAGGTGCTCTTGATCAGGCCGATCAGCTGGTTGACGTAGTTCGGGGTGATGGAGCGCAGTGCCTGCGGGAAGACGATCCGGCGGAACTGATAGCCCTTGGGCAGGCCGAGCGCGGAGGCCGCCTCGTGCTGGCCCTGGTCGACGGAGAGGATGCCGCCGCGGACCACTTCGGCCGCGTACGCCGCCTCGTTGAGGCTGAGTCCGACGACGGCGACGGCCATGTCGGTGGCGAGCTTGGACTCGTCGAAGGAGAGGAAGGCGGGGCCGAAGGGGACGCCGATGCTGAGCGTCTTGTACAGGGCGCTGAAGTTGTAGAGGAAGATCAGCACCACGATGAGCGGGATCGAGCGCAGTGCCCAGACATAGGTCCAGCTCACGGCGCGCAGCACCGGGCTCCTGGAGAGTCTGGCCAGGGCCAGCAGGATGCCGCCGGCCAGGCCCAGCACGGCGCTCAGCGCGGCCACTTGGAGGGTGATGACGAGTCCGTCGAGGATCGTTGGGCGCAGGAACCAGTAGCCGAAGCGGTCCCACTGGTAGAACGAGTTGGTCGCCAGGCCGTGCACGAACTGGGCGACGACGACCAGCACGGCCAGCGTGACGATCCAGCGGCCGGGTCGGCGCAGGGGCTGAACTCGCTGTGCCGTCAGGGTCTTTGACGGGGCGTCGGCGGACGGCGCCTCGGCCAGGGACACGGTGGTGCCTGGGGGTTCACTCATGAGGGGGCTCCGGCGGGAGTGGGAGCTCCCCGGACCGCGACACCTGGGCGTGACGGAATGGACGCTCACGGCGAGAGACGCACGGACCGGGGGCTGGAATGACCAACGGGAAGAGCTGGAAAACTCTTGGGCGAAGTCGTCAGCCTCGACAGCGGGCACAGCCCGGTGCGGTACACAGTGCGCTGTTCACGCGCAGGAGATCGACGGCGCGGTCCTCGACGAGCGGGTTCGCGTACGGCAGTACGCAGCCGTGGGAGCGGCGCGTGGCCGTCCTCGAAGCTGCGTACATGTCCGTCACCGTTGCCGTTCCGGCCCCGATGGGCCTCGCGCTCATTGAAGCGGTAGTAAGTCAGATGCCTGTTCGACTGTCAACGACGGTCCACCTGTTGGACCGTCCGGGAGGCCGCTCAGCTGCGACAGGCCCCGGTTTCGTCCGCCGCGTGGGCTGCCCAGTCCAGGATCTGGACAGCCGCGCCGGCGGCCTCCAGACCCCGGCAGTGGGCGTGGTGGCGGCGGGCGATGCCGTCGAGGTCGAGGTGGGTGCCGAAGGCCGGGTGGGCGGCCAGGCGGCGGGCGTAGGCCCACAGGTGGGGGTGATCGGCGATGCGCTGCACGGCGGCGGCGTCCAGGTGGTTGCGGTGCACGGTGTCGAGCTGCACCAGTGACACCCACAACTCGACGTCGGCGGCGGTGAGTTCGTCGCGGATCAGGTGTTCGCGGCCGTCGAGCCAGCGGTCCAGTGCGCCCAGGGTCTCCAGCAGCCGGCCGAGCGCCTCGTCGCGCTCCGGCTGCTCGGCACCGGCCGCTCCGGCGCGCTGCGCGGCGTCCTCGATGCCCTGCGCGCACAGGCGCTCGACGGCCTCGATCTCGGACTCGGCGCCGCACGGGTAGAGGCTGAGTCCGCTCTCGCCGAAGTGCCGGGCCAGGTCGCGCATGATGTCGGGGGCGTGGGTGCTGACGATCCGGCCGGACCAGTCGTCGCTGAGCACCGGCGCGGCGGCGGGACCGGAGTAGCGGTGCGCGCTCGCGTCGTAGAGCGGGCGCAGCACGGAGTGTCCACCACTCGGACAGTCGGGTACGGCGGACAGGAACACGGCCGGACAGCTCTCGTCGAGGCCGAGCAGGCTGTGGGTGACGGCGATGCGCAGGCCGTCGGCGCAGGCGGTGGACAGGTGGAGGCGGTAGCGGCGCGGCACGGCATAGTGCCCGCTGCGCGCGTCGCGCCCGATCCGGCCCCGGAACGCGGGGGTGGACCGAGGTGCGGGGACGGCGGCGAGAGACGTGCTGGACATGGGACTCCCCGGGTACGGGCGCGTGGACGTACGCGCGGCGGAAGCGTCGTCGTGCGGTGGGCGGGGTTCAGCGCAGGGGGTTCAGTGCGCTGCACACCCGCAGCAGATCGATGTGACGGCGGGAGGTCAGAAGAGGCGAACGGCCCACGCGGCGAGTGGTGACCGGCTCAAGCCCCATATTTCCCTACCTGTTCACTAGGATTCCCTGCTCGAGTGTCGATCCACCGCCACCCGAGGTCAAGAGGGCGTCCACGGACCGGGCATCGACGGCCCGGTCCGTGGACGCCCCGCACCCCTGCTTCGCGTACCTCGGCGTCCCGAAGCCGAGCCGGTCGTCGTACATGGCGGAGATGTACTTGTCGTCGAGGTCGACTCGCCGGTTGCAGGAGATCACCGACGCCCCGCGCGTCCGACGGCACGAAGTCCCCGGAATCCTGGCGGTGCTGGGCCTGTCAGTGCAGGTCGGCGGCCTGCTCGGGGGTGTCGTCGAGGAAGCCGCCCGACTGGTGGCGCCAGAGCTTCGCGTAGGCGCCGTCCGCGGTCAACAGCTCCTGGTGCGCGCCCTGTTCGACGATCCGGCCCCGGTCGAGGACGACGAGCCGGTCCATGCCGGCGACGGTGCTCAGCCGGTGTGCGACGACGAGGGCGGTCCGGCCCTCCATGAGCCGCCACAGCGCTTCCTGGACGAGGATCTCGCTCTCGGAGTCGAGGGCGCTGGTCGCCTCGTCGAGCAGCAGGATCGGGGCGTCGCGCAGGATCGCCCGGGCGAGGGCCACGCGTTGGCGCTGCCCGCCCGAGAGCTTGATCCCGCGCTCCCCCACCATCGTCTCGAAGCCGTCCGGCAGGGTGTCGGCGAACTCCGTGACGTGCGCCGCCTCGGCCGCGCGGCGGACCTCGGCCTCCGTGGCGTCGGGCCGGGCGAAGGTGATGTTCTCGCGCAGGGTGCGGTGGAACATCGCCGGGTCCTGCGGGACGTAGGCGATGAGGCTGCGCAGGTCGGCCTGGCGCAGCTTGCTGATGTCCTGGCCGCCGATGAGGATGCGGCCGGCGTCGATGTCCGTCATCCGCAGCAGCAGCCGGCTGAGGGTGGTCTTGCCGCCGCCGGACCGGCCGACGAGGCCGATCTTCGTGCCGCTGGGCACGGTCAGGTCGAGCCCGTCGAAGAGGGTGTCGGCGCCCGCGTGGGCGAAGGTGACGTTCTCGAAGCGGACGTCGGCGGCCCGGGAGCGCAGGGGTTCGGGCTTGTCCGGGTCGAGGACGGTGGGCGGGGCCATCAACAGCTCGGTGAACTGGGCGGCTTCGGTCATCGAGCTTTCCAGGCGCCGGTAGATCTGGTTGAACTCGAACATGATCCGGGTCGCGTTCGTGTAGTACGTGAACGCGACGACGACGGCCTCGACGCCGTGTTCGCCGCCGCCGAGGGCCACCGCGAGGAGCAGGCCGAGCGCGTTGGTGAGCACGGAGAGCGGTGCGACGAGGGTGTCGATGCGCAGGTTGCCGTAGTCCCAGGAGCGGAGGGTGAGGCGCCTCGACTGGGCGACGCGGGAGCGGTGTTCTGCGGCCTCGCGTTCCTCGGCGGCGAACGCGCGGACCGTGTCCATGTTCATCAGGCTGTCGGCGACATGGCCGGAGACCCGGGCGATGGCCTCCTCGCGCAGGTCGACGAGTGCCTGGCGGCGCCGGATGAGGGGCGCGACGACCAGGGCGGTGAGCGCGATCATCGCCAACAGGGCCACGACGAGCAGCGGTTCGTAGCGCCACAGCACGACCGAGCCGAACAGCAGCGGGACCAGGCTGCCCACGACCTGGAACGTCATCGTGTCGACGAACTCCTCGAAGCGGGAGGCGAAGCTCAACACCCGCTTGGTGAGGGACCCGGCGAAGTTGTCGTGGAAGAACGCGGCGTCCTTGGCGAAGAGTTCGTCCATGCCGATGACGTACAGGTGCTCGATGCCGAGCGCGTCCAGTCGGTTCAGACAGTGCAGTCCCAGCCGCCAGAACACCTCGGCGAGCAGCAGGACTCCGGCGAACCCGAGGACGTACGGCAGTGACGAGCCCACGCCGATGCCCGTGTCGCCCGCGATGCGGCCGACGAGCTTGGCGACGATCAGCGGGGCGATGTAGTTGATGCCGATGTTGCCCAGCGCGGGCAGCAGTGTGGCGGGCGCGGTCCAGCGGCGGAGCCGGGCCAACTCCCGTCCGTAGTAACGAAGTGCGAGTAACACCGGACCTCTGCGCGGCCCGGCGACGCGCGGTTCAGGCGATCCCATCCCCACCCCGTGATGTCGTCCGGTGCCCGGCGTGACGGCTGGCCAGGACTGGCAGTGTCCCGCGACGGCCTCCGTGCAGTCCAAGCTTTTTTCCCTCAACAGCAGGGGTGCGAGGGGGGATTGAGGGGCTTGCGGGAACGGGGTGCCGACGTATTCTGCGACCGTGGCGATCATTGCGGACAGCGGACCGGCGCGGCTCACCGGTGGACCGATGCGGCTTCCCGACATGCCGTTGCACGACCCGTTCGTGGTCGCCGACGAGGCGAGCCGCACGTACCACCTCTACACGTCCAACGACCCGTCGGTGTCCGGCGTTCGGGGTGTCGGCACGATGGTCTACCGGAGCGGTGACCTGCGCGAGTGGACGCGTCCGGCGGTGGTGTTCCTGGCGGCGGAGCAGGGCAACCTCTGGGCGGGAGACGGTGGTTGGGCGCCCGAAGTGCACGCCTGGCAGGGCAGGTACTACCTCTTCACCACGCTGCACGACGAGGGCAGTCCGCTGCCGGTGCCCCCGACTGGCCGCTGGGGCACGCCGTTTCGGCTCGCGAACCATCGGCGGGGCACGATCACGGCCGTGTCCGATTCCCTGCTGGGTCCCTTCACGTCGGTCGACCCCGCGCGTCCCACCCCGCCCGAGCGCCTCATGACCCTGGACGGCACGCTGTACGTCGACCCGTCCGGGCAGCCGTGGATGGTGTACGCGCACGAGTGGTTGCAGACGGTCGACGGCACGATGGAGGCGATCCGGCTGGCCCCGGACCTGACCGGGACGATCGGCGACCCCGTGTTCCTCTTCAAGGCCTCGGACGCGCCCTGGATCGGTGAGGAGATCCCGGCCGGTGTGCCGCACCAACTCCCGCCGTACGTCACGGACGGACCGCAGCTGTATCCCGGCCCGGACGGTTCCCTCCTCATGCTGTGGTCGACGTACGAGAAGAACGTCCTCGGCGCGGACGGCACCCTCACCGGTGGTTACGTGCAGACCTACGCGGTCTCCACGTCCGGTACGCTACAGGGGCCTTGGGTGCAACGGCGGCCGTTGGTGCGGGAGGACAGCGGGCACGGGATGCTGTTCCGCACGTTCGAGGGGCAGTTGATGATGGTCCTGCACCGGCCGTTCGAGAACGCGCGCGGCAAGCTCTACGAGATGGAGCTGACCGGTGACGAGCTGCGGGTGCTGCGGCAGCGCACCGACCTGGACGGCGGCGGGTGAACCGCCCGCCGCTCCCCGCACGGCCCGGACCACCCGGACCACCCGGCTCGCCCTGACGACGCCGGCCCGTCGTCGCCCTCGGTAAGGCGCACCCCAACGGTCGTACAACTTATCCCCAACAACAAGTGTCTCGTAGGGAAACGACACTTGTCCCGGGGGGGATGTCTTGATCAAGGTCAGCGTTGTCGTACCCATTTACAACGCCGGTTCCTACATCGACCGTTGCGCACCGTCGCTCGTCAACCAGAGCCTGGGTGCCGACGCCTACGAGGTCGTGTACGTCGACGACGGGTCGACGGACGACTCCGCCGAGCGGCTCGGCCGGCTGGCGGAGGCGCATCCGCATGTGCGGGTGTACCGGCAGGAGAACTCGGGCTGGCCGGGCAAGCCGCGGAACGTGGGGGTGGACCGGGCCAAGGGGAAGTACGTCCAGTTCGTGGACCAGGACGACGAGTTGTCGTACGAGGCGCTGGAGCGGCTGTACGCCCTGGCGGAGCGCAACGGGTCGGACATCGTGCTGGGCAAGGTGCACGGGACGATGCAGGGGCCCAGCAATGTGTTCAAGCGGACGGTCGAGCGGTGCACGGTCGCCGACGCACCGCTCATCGAGAGCCTGACGCCGCACAAGATGTTCCGCCGGGAGTTCCTGCGCGAACACGGCATCCGCTTCCCCGAGGGGCGGGTCAGGCTGGAGGACCAGCTGTTCATGGCGCGCACCTACGTACGGGCCAAGACCGTGTCGATACTCGGCGACTACCCCTGCTACCAGTGGAATCGACGTGAGGACGGCGGCAACAACAGCAGCCGCAGGATCACCGCCGACGACTACTACGGCCACCTGGACAAGGTCGTGGAGGCGATCAAGGAGGGCACACCGCCGGGGGACCTCCAGGACCGGCTGCTGCGTCGTTCGTACCGGGTGGAGCTGCTGCGGCCGGTGAGCGAGCCGCGCGTACTGCGGCGTACCGGCAAGGACTTGGAGGAGTACTTCACCACCGTCCGCCGGATGGCGATGACCAGTTACCCGCCGGGGGTGAGCGAAGGGCTCCCGGCGATCAGCCGGCTGCGGTCCGAGCTGCTCGTGCGGGACCGACTGGACTCGCTGGTCGAACTCGCCCGGCGCACCGAGCGGATCAGGGCGCGGGTCGAGGTCGACGACATGCGCTGGCGCGACGGCAAGCTGGTGATCCGCACCCGCGTCGGCATGGTCCGGGGCGACGGTGAGCCGTTGACCCTCGTGGAGCGCGACGGCCGGATGTTCCTCGACCCCCAACTCCTCGACGGCATAAGGGGAGCGGAGCACTGGGAAGTCCCGGACCCGTTCTCGCACGCGTACGGGGAACTCATCGTGCACGAGACCGCCGACAACC
Source organism: Streptomyces sp. NPDC096013 (assembly GCF_044763565.1). Classification (NCBI taxonomy): domain Bacteria; kingdom Bacillati; phylum Actinomycetota; class Actinomycetes; order Kitasatosporales; family Streptomycetaceae; genus Streptomyces; species Streptomyces sp. NPDC096013. The sequence continues at coordinate 518,035 of NZ_JBIWGK010000001.1, forward strand.
ACTGGTGGTATCCCGAGGGGGAGTTGACCCCGGCGCTGGAATCGCTCGGCGGGAACCTCCACCGCGTCGTGGTCACCGGTGAGACGGTCCTCGACCCGCTGACCCTCGCCGGTGACGCGCCGATGGGTCCCGGCGCGTATCAAGTCTGGGCCAGCGCCCAGCTGTTGGGCATCGGCCGCCGCCCCCGGCTGGCCGTCGCCCCGGGCAGCACCCGCATCCTCCTCGGCACCGTCGCCGTAGGCACACCGCAGCGTCTCGTCTCCCCCACCTGGGCCGGACCGGGCGGCCAGCTCCGCCTCGCCGTGGGCGAACCCGGCCGTATCGGCACCACGCGCCGCGTTCTGCTCCGCACCACGGCCGACCACCGGCTACGGCATGGCGTCCGGGAGGTGCTGCGGCGGCTGCCTCCTGGCGCACGGAAGAACATCCGCGCCACGGCGCGACGGGCGGAGGGCTGGATGCTGGGGTAGCGACGCAGGTGGGCGCGGCCCCCGAGCGACGGTGACGCCGATCTTCGGCCGGGCCCCGGCCGGTTCCCGGGAATGATGCGGGGCCGGTCTCGGACTTCTCCGAGACCGGCCCCGCATGACGACTGTCTCCAGTCGGGACGACAGGATTTGAACCTGCGACCCCTTGACCCCCAGTCAAGTGCGCTACCAAGCTGCGCCACGTCCCGCTCGCGCCGCACCCGGTCGGCCGGGTGAACGCGCAGGTAAACCCTACCGCATACAGCGGGTCACTTCGGCGGCGTCGGGGTGTCGTGGGTGCGGTACATCGCCTGGATGTCCAGCTCCAGCTGGACGGTGGGTCCCACGACGGCGATGCCCCGGGCGAGCATGCTGCGCCAGTTCAGGGTGTAGTCCTCGCGGTGGAGTTCGGCCGTTGCGAGGGCGGCGCAGCGGAGTTCCTCGGCGTAGCCGCCGTTGACCGTGCCGAGGTAGGTGGTGTCGAGGTTCACCGAGCGGCTCACGCCGTGCATCGTCAGGGAGCCCTGGAGTGTCCACTTGCTGCCGCCCCGGTAGGCGAACCGCGTGCTGGCGAAGTCGATGTACGGATAGCGCTCCACGTCGAGGAAGTCACCCGAGCGCAGGTGGTTGTCCCGTGTGGTGTTGCCGGTGGTGATGCTGGACGCGTCGATGCGGACCTGGACCCGGGACTCGGCGACGTCCTGGGCGATCTGGATGCCGCCCTGGAACCGCTCGAACCGGCCGTGCACATGGGCCATGCCGACATGCTTGGCGATGAAGCGGATCGCGGTGTGCGGCGGGTCGAAGAGCCAGGTACCGGGCGGCGGGAGTTCCTGGGCGCGGCCGGGCTGGAGCCAGACGCGCTCCGCGGGCCCGGCGGTTCCGGCGACGATCTCGACCGTCTCCTGGTGCGGCTGGAGTCCCTGCGCGGAGACGAGGAGGCTGTACCGGCCGGGCGGCAGGGCCGCGAGGAAGAAGCCGTAGGGGTCGGTCGTACCGGAGGCGGCGACGCGATGGGAGTCCAGGGCCGTCACCGTGACGTCGGCGGAGGCCATGGGCGCGCCCACCGGGTCGACGATCTCCCGGGCGAGGCCGCCCGCGCCGGGCGGGAGGGGGAGCGAGAGGCCCGCCGCCGGGGCGGAGGCGCCTTGGAGCCGCCGGCGCCTGAGCAGTGCGAGGGCCATGGTGATCACCTTTCTTCACAGCAGTCGTACCCTGCCGATCGTGAAGGCTTCGGCCCCGTAACGGGTGTCTCATATCGAGACACCCGTTACGCCCGTTCAACCGCCGCGGCCTCGTAGCGGCGGACGATCGGCTCCAGGTAGTCCGCGTGCGGGCCCGCCAGGAGCGGGAGTCGGGCCGTCGAGTCGATCAGGACGAAGTCGTCCAGCTCCGGTTCGCGCCCCCGGGCCCGCTCCGCCGCCGTCATCGCCTCGAACCGCTCGCGCAGCCGCGCCTCCGGAAGGGACGGGGCACGGAACAGGACGCCGATACTGCCGTTTCCGGCGCGGGCCACGTTCCAGAGGGTGAGGTCGTCGGGCCGGGTCTCGATGCCGGTCTCCTCGATCAACTCCCGTGCCGCGTGCCGGTGCAGGGCCGCGAGGTCGAGGGGCGCGTCGCCTCCGGGCGGTTCGAGCGAGCCGCCCGGCAGTTGCCAGCGTCCCGGTGCCGCCGTCGAGTTCGACATCCGGCCCACCAACAGACGTCCGTCGTCGACCGGTTGGAGGACGGCGACGAAGAACGACGGCAGCCACGAGACCGCGAACGGGACGCGGCGCAGGGCGAAGTACCGGTACGTCGTCCTGGCCCAGGAGACGGTGAGTTCGTCCGGTCCGTCCCGGCGCGTGCCCGCGCACACCAGGACCGGCCCGTCGAAGAAGCTCGGGTTGGCCCGCACCTTCGCGTCCCACACCCGGTTCATGGCCCGCCGCTCCTCGGAGGTGAGCCGGGGAGCGGCGGTCTCGACGAGCCGGAGCCGGTGGACGTCCAGGAGTTCGGCGCGGGAGCCCCGCGCGCTCTCTTCGATCACCGGTTCATGCTGGCACACCGGCGGGGTCAGTTCAGTGCGCCGGGAGCCATCACCGACGCCTCCTCCTCCGCCTTCAGGAGCGCCGACTCGGAGCCCCCGACGGTCCTTCCCCCGCTACGGCCGGACCGGCGCGCCGGCACCATGAGGGCGGCCAGCGCGGCGCCGAGGAGCAGCACCGCCAGCAGCGTGAACCCGTGGGTGTACCCGGAGCCGTAGGGCAGGCCCGAGGGCTGGAGGCGGCCGGTGACCAGGACGCTGGTCACGGCGGCGCCGATGGAGCCGCCGATGGTGCGGATGTTGGCGTTCATGCCGGTCGCGGCGCCGGTCTGCTCGGGCGGGACGCTGCCGACGATGAGGTTGGCCATGGAGGCGAAGGCGAGTCCGATGCCGAAGCCGAAGATGCCTGCCACCAGGGCGATCTGCCACTGCTGGTCGTGCCAGAGGGCGAGGACCGCGCAGGCGACCGCGCCGAGGGCGGCACCGGTGGTGAGCAGGGCCTTGGCGCCCACGACCGGTTCCAGGCGGCCGCTGAGCACGCCCGAGACGAACATCGCGAGGAGCATCGGGAGCATCAGCAGGCCGGACGCCGTGACGCTGGCGCCGAAGCCGTACCCGGCGGACGAGGGGGTCTGCACGAAGCCCGGCAGGAAGGACCAGATCGCGTACATGCCCGCGCCGAACAGCAGGGCGGCGGTGTTGGTGGTCCACACGGACGGCAGGCGCATCACCTTGAGGTCGATGAGCGGGCTGCTGGAGCGGGCCTCGGACAGCAGCCAGGCCGTGAAGAGTACGACGGCCGCGGCGAACAGGCCGACGACCCGCACGGAGTCCCAGCCCCACGTCCCGGCCTGGCTCAGCGGCAGCAGCAGGGCGACCAGCCAGCTCGAAAGGAGTACGGCACCGAGCCAGTTGACGCGTCCGTCGGCCCGGCTGGGCGACTCGGGGACGTAGCGCACGGCGATGAGGGTGGTGACGGCCACGATGGCGACGGGGAACCAGAACAGCCAGCGGTAGTCGAGCGCGGACACGATGGGCCCGGCGGCCACCATGCCGACGCCGCCGCCCGCGGCGATCACGGCGGACAGGTTGCTGATGCTGCCCGGGACCCGGGCCGCGTCGAACTCGTCGCGGATGATGCCGAAGGAGAGCGGGAACAGCGCGCCGCCGATGCCCTGGACGACCCGGGCGATGATCAGGACGCCGATGTTGGGCGCGAGCGCGGCGACCAGACAGCCGGCGAGCACGGCCAGCAGGACGGCGACGAGCGTGCGCTTCTTGCCGATGAGGTCGCCGACGCGGCCGAGTATCGGGGTGAAGACCGAGGCGGACAGCAGGTAGGCCGTCATCACCCAGGTCGCGGTGGACTGGGAGGTGTGCAAGGCGTGCTGGACGGTCGGCAGGGCCGGCGCGATCAGCGACTGGAGCATGGAGAACACGCCCGCACCGGTCGCGAGGACCGCGAAGGTGAGGCGGGAGGACTTGCGGGGCATCGAGAGCCTCTCCGGAACAAGCGAACGGGGGTGCGCCCGCGCACGGTCTTACGGCGGAACGCGCCCACACTGCTAAAGTGGAGGTATCCCTCCACCATAGCGGAGGCATACCTCCGGTTCAACCGAGCCCGCCCCTGGGAGGCACCCGTGACGGCCCCACCGTTCCCCGTCAGCGAGATCGTCGCGGCCCAGAGACCGCACCGCAAGGACGCCGCCCGCAACTACGACGCCCTGCTGACGGCCGCCCGCGAGGCCTTCGCGGAGCACGGCTCGGAGGCCTCGCTGGAGGACATCGCGCGCCGCGCCGGCGTCGGCATCGGCACCCTGTACCGCAACTTCCCGACCCGCCGGGCCCTCTTCGAGAGCGTCTACGCGAGCGAGGTGAACGCGCTGTGCCAGTTCGCCTTGGACGTCGCCGACCGGGAGCCGTGGGAGGCGCTGACCTTGTGGCTCAACCGTTTCGCGGGCTATGTGACGACGAAGCAGGCGGTGCGGCAGGCGCTGGAGAACGACTCGGAGATCTTCGAGACCTGCCGTGAGTCGATGTTCTCCGCGGGCGGCCCGCTGTTCGAGCGCGCGCAGAAGGCGGGCGTGGCCCGCACGGACATGGACTTCAACGATCTGCTGCGCATGGCCGCCGGGATCACCGGCACGACGTTCGTGGACGACGCCCAGCGCGACCGCGTCCTGGCGATCGCACTGGACGGCGTCCGGACGCATCACTGACCGCGTGAACGCGCGCGCCACTGAACGCGCGGAGCGCCGAACGGCCCGTCACACAGGGGGCGTTCCCTCGTAGGCGGCGCGCAGCAGGGCGAGCACGCCGTCCTCGGTGACGGGCCGGGGGTTGGCGTACTCCTGGCTCACCGCCTGGGCCGCCGCCGTCGCCATGTCGCCCTCCTTCAGGCCGAGTTCGGCGAGCGAGCGGGGTGCGTCGAGGCGCCGCGCCAGGTCCCACAGGGCGCGCGCGGCGTCCCCGGCGTCGAGCGCGCGGGCCACGGCGGCAGCGGCTTCCGGTGCGGCGGGCGCGTTGTAGGCCAGCGCGTACGGCAGCACCACTGTGTGTGTCTCCGCGTGCGGCAGGCCGAAGGTGCCGCCGAGGACGTGGCACAGCTTGTGGTGCAGGCCCATGGTCGTGCCGCCGAGACAGGAACCGCACAGCCACGCCCCGTAGAGGGCCCGGCTCCTGGACTCCAACGACCTTGGTTCTGCGGCCAGTTGGGGCAGCGCGCCCGCGATCGCCCGTACTCCCTCCTCGGCCATCTGCGCGATCAGCGGCGAGGTGTCGGGGGCGTAGAGGGCTTCCACCGAGTGCGCGATCGCGTTGATCCCGCTGGTCACCGTGAGCGGGACGGGGAGTTCCAGGGTGAGTTCGGGGTCGTAGACGACGCTGCGGGGCAGGACGGCGGGGTCGCGGCCGGTGCGTTTGGCGCCGTTCTCGGTGAGGCCCCAGACCGGGGTCATCTCGGAGCCGGCGTAGGTGGAGGGCACGGCGATCAGCGGGAGGCCGGTGCGCAGGGCGATCGCCTTGCCGAGACCGACCGCCGAGCCGCCGCCGACCGCGACGCAGCCGTCGGCGCCGAGCGTGCGCGCCAACTCCACGGCGCGGTCGGCGACTTCGACCGGGACATGCATCCTCGCCTCGGCGTGCACCCCGGCGCACATCTCCCCCAGCGAGTCGGCGACCGCCCGCGCGGTGTCGGCGCCCCGGGCACCCGAGAGCACCAGCACCCGCCGCAGGCCGAGCCGTTCGGCCTCCCCGGCGGTGGCGGTGAGCGCGGCGCCGGGACGGAAGACGACCCGCATGGGCTGGGCGTCGTAGGCGAAGTCCAGGAAGTTCTTCACGCGCGGTCCAGGACGAGGTCGAAGCGGGCGTGGCGGAAGGGGTTCTCGATGCCGAACTCCCGCGCCAGGGACGGGTCGTCGGTCGGGGTGAAGTCCTCGACGAGGCTCTGCTTGACGGCGAAGACGGCGTCGGAGTCCAGGTAGTCGCTGCCCGCCACGAAGATGTGGGTGGTGACCGGGGTGTGGCCCTCGGCCGAGGCGATGAAGTGGATGTGGGCGGGGCGGTAGGGGTGGCGGGCGGTGGCCCGCAGGAGTTCGCCGACCGGGCCGTCCGTGGGGATGGGGTACGGGCTCGGGACGCAAGTGCGGAACCGGAAGCGGCCCTCGGCGTCCGCGGTGAACAACCCCCTTCCGTTGCCCGGGGGTTGGACGTCCGGCTGCTGCACGTCGTAGAAGCCGTTGCCGTCGGCCTGCCACACGTCGAGGAGTGCGCCGGGGAGCGGGGTACCGTCGTCGGAGACGATCCGGCCGCTGACCACGCAGGGCTCGCCTCCGCCCACCAGGTCGATGTTCGCGCCGAGTTGCCGCACCGGCGACTCGGTCATGTGGAAGGGGCCAAGCACCGTCGACTCGGTGGAACCGGCGGCATGGTCGCCGTTGATGGTCTCCACGAGCATCGACAGGCCGAGCACGTCCGACAGGAGGATGAACTCCTGCCGGGTGTCCGTGCAGGTCTGCCCGGTCTCCGTCAGGAAGCCGATCGCCCGCTCCCACTCCGCCTGGGTGAGGCGGGTCTCCCGCGCGAACGCGTGGAGGTGCCGGACCAGGCCGGTCAGCGGTTCCTTGAGGCGGGGGTCGGCGGTCCCCTCCAGACTGGCGACGGCCTCGTCCGTGACGGTGACGTCAGTGGTCATTGCGGCTCCCTGCCCGATGCGGACTGCCCTGTGCGAACTGCCCTGTGCGACATCTCAGACGTGCCCGAGGATGCGTCGCAACGCGTCCGTGAGCAACTGTTCGGCGTTCTCGGCCGCGTCGGCGTGGCGGAAGGCGACATAGCCGTCGGGGCGTACGAGAAGGGCGCCCGCGTCGGACACCTCGCTCAGCCGGGCCCAGTCGCCGTACGGGTCGTCGTACTGCTGGCCGGGGCCGATCACGACCGTGGCGATGTCCAGGGACTGCGCCTCGGCCGCGCGCAGCCAGGCCTCGCCGCCGATGCCGGTGAGCAGGGTGAAACGGCCCTTGCCGACCGTGTCGAGGGTCGAGAGGGTGCGGGTGCCGGAGGTGATCCAGGCGTGCGGGAGTTTCGCGCCGGGGCGGGAGCTGGGCTGGTGGAACAGCTCGGGGTCGCGGTCGAAGCCGGGGTCGGGCGTGCCGTCCGGGACGACCGCGGTCGAACTCTCCGCGGAATAGCGCTGGTTGAGGTCGACGCCGTGCGCGTTGAACTCGTACACCTTGAAGGCGATCGCCTCGCGCAGCGCGGCCCGCTGCCGGGCGGCGGCCTCGGTGGCGTCCTTGCGGGCGTCGATGTTGGCCCACAACTGCTCGGGCGTCTGCGGCGAAAGCCCGTCGAGTGCCTCGAAGATCGGGGCGGTCTCGCCGATGGACTTGTTGGCGCGGGTGACGATCTGCTTGCCGACGGGGGCGCGTTCGGCGTCGTAGGAGTCGAGGAGTCCCGGTGCGGCGGTGCCGTCGAGGACCAGCTTCAGTTTCCACGCCAGGTTGTAGGCGTCCTGGATCGACGTGTTGGAGCCGAGCCCGTTCGACGGCGGGTGGCGGTGCACGGCGTCGCCGGCGCACAGGACCCTGCCGTTGGTGTAGGTCTCCGCGTACATCTCGTTGACCGTCCACGCCGAGGACGACCTGATGGTCACCGGGATGTCGTCGTCGCCGACCAACTGCCGTACGACGGACAGCGCGTACTCCTCGGTGAGGTCGGGGGCGCCGGCCGTGACGTCGTAGCCCCACACGATCAGCCACTCGTTCCACGGCTTGACGCAGCGCACCAGGCCCGCGCCGATGCCGCCGACGGTGGCGCCGGGGGCGAGCACCCAGTAGAGGGTGGAGGGCCGGTGGGCGGTGTACTTCGACAGGTCCGCGTCGAAGACGATGTTGATGCTGCCGGCGACGCCCATCTTGCCGCCCATCGGCAGCCCGGCGTCCTCGGCGACCTGCGAGCGTCCGCCGTCGGCGCCGATGAGGTACTTGGCCCGGATCTGGTACTCGTCGCCGCGCAGCCGGTCCTCGACGGTGGCCGTGACGCCGTCGTCGTCCTGGACGAAGGAGGTGTAGACCGTGCTGAAGCGGATCTGCGAGCCGCGTGCGAGCGCCGCGTCGACGAGCACCGGTTCCATCAGGTGCTGCGGCATGTCGCACATGCGGGTCGGGCTGGCCAGGTCGTGAGCGGCCTGCACGATCGGCTCGTTGCCCCAGGAACGGATGCGGCCCAGCTCCTCGCCGGCGAGGCTGGTGCAGAACGTGGTGTTGCCCATCAGGTGCTGCGGAGTCGCCTTGGCCAGCACCTCGTCCTCGACCCCGAGGTCGCGCAGGATCTCCATGGTGCGCTGGTTGGTGATGTGCGCGCGGGGCGTCCTGGTGAGGCGCGAGTAGCGCGTGACGACGATGTGGGGCACGCCGTAGGTGCTCAGCGCCAGCGCGGCGGCGGCCCCGGCCGGGCCGCTGCCCACGATCAGTACGTCGGTCTCGACAACGTGCACGGCGGGACGCTCCAGGGGTGCGACGGAGGTGAGGCGGAACGGGGTGGGGCAGAGGCGGGAACACGGGTGAGAAGGGCACCGACTCTTCACGATCATGATGCGGGCCGGGCCTGCCCGGGTGTCTCATTACGAGACAGTCTCAGCCCCTCGGCGGCGCCCGGCACGGGCCCGATACGGTGAGAGGCGTCATGACCACCCTGGATCACTCCCCCGCCCTCACCCCGCTCCGCCACGCGCGCGAGCGCTTCCTGACCGGCCGCCCGCTGCCCGACGACGTCCCGGACGAAGTCCTCGCGGCCTGGCGCCGGGCCCGCTTCTACGGCGTACGGCACGACCTCGACGGTCCGGTCCACGAGCCCGAACTCCCTGCGGATTCGCCCCTGTTGGAGGCCGCGCGGCCCGTGCTGGACCGCATCGCGCCGGCCCTCGGACACTCGGCGCTGCTCCTCACCGACGAGCGGCTGCGGGTGCTGTGGACCACGGGCGAGGTGCCGGGTGACGACCGCTGCCGCGACCTCTCCGAGCGGGAGGTGGGCCACAACAGCGCGGCCCTCGCCCTGCGCACCCGCCGCCGGGCCGAGGTGCACGGCCCCGAGCACTTCCTCGACGTGTGGCAGGACGTGTCCGCCGTCAGCGTGCCGCTGCTCGCTCCGGATTCCGGGCAGGTACTGGGCACGGTGACCGTCGCGTCCGCCCTGTGCGCGGACTGCGGCCCGCATCCGGGCGCCGCCCTCGCCGAGGCCGCGGCCTGCGCCGTGGAGGCGGAACTCCTCGCCCGCTCCCGTACCGCCGAACGGGCCCTCCTCGACGCCTACACCCGCGCCGCCCGCGGCCCGGACCGCGCGATCGTCGCCCTCGACGGCCGCAACCGCCTCATCAGCGAGGCGGCGGTCCGGCTCGCGACCCCGCAGGTGCTGACCGCTCTGGAACGGATCAGTGCGAGGGAGCGCCGTTCGGGTGGCACGGCGTCTCTCCCCGCCGACGCCGGATGCACCGCCGAGATCACCCCCGTACGGCACGAGGGTCGCGTACTCGGGATCGTCGCCGTACTGGAAGCGCGGGTCACCGAGGCGCCGCGACCGTCCCCTCGTCCCGCGCTGGCGCTGGCCGGTGGTTCGGTGCCCTGGCGGCATGCGGTTGCGCGGGCCGTCGAGCTGGCCCGGGTCCCTGAGCCGCTGCTGCTCACCGGTGAGCGTGGCAGCGGCAAGACCGCGCTGGCCCGTGAACTGCTGGGCGGGACCGTGCCGTTGGTCGCGGACGCCGCCGAGTCGCCGGAACTCGGCGTGAAGTACAGCGAGTTGGCGGACGGGCGCCCGCTGCTCCTGCGGCACGCGGAGCGGCTCGCCCAGCCGGACGTCGCCGCGCTCAACTCCCTCCTCGACGCACACCCGGACGTGTATCTGCTGGTCACCTACACGCCCGGCACTCCCCCGGGCCCCTGTTTCCAGCGCCTCCTGGACACCCTCGCGGCCCGGTCGGTGACCCTGCCCGCGTTGCGCGAACGGCCCGAGGACGTAAGGGAGTTGCTGCCGGTCCTCGCGCCCCGCCCGGCGCCGGGGCAGCCGCCGCTCACCTGGACGCTGGACGCGTTGCGGGCCCTGGAGGAGCACCCGTGGCCCGGAAACGTCACCGAACTCGCCCATGTGGTGCGGACGTTGGCGGAACACCGGCGGGTCACCGGCCCCGTGCGGCGGGCCGAGCTGCCCGATCCCGTCCGGGAGGGGCCTGCCGCGCGGCGGCTCAGCCCGATGGAACACGCCGAACGGACCGCGATCCTGGCCGCGTTGCGTCGGCATGGTGGCAACAAGGCGCGGGCGGCGGTCTCGCTGGGGATCGGCAGGGCGACGCTGTACCGCAAGCTGCGCGGGTACCGGGACGTCCCGTAGACGGGGGCCGTTCCCCGAGCACACCGAGCCGGCTGACGGGTGGGCCGAGCGAGCTTGCGCGCAGGCTCAACGCGCTTATTTGATCAGGGCGTTGGCCACCACGACCACCACCCCGAGCAGCGCGTCCACCGCCCCGATGGCCATGGCCGCCACCCAACTCCGCGCCGACCAGCGGGCGGTGACGAGGCCCAGGCAGAACAGCAGCGTGATGTTGAGGACGAACGCCGCGTACTCGACGCCGTTCGCGGGCCACCAGCCCCAGCCCGCCCCGGCGAGCAGGAAGACGGTGGGCAGTGCGGCGGCGACGAGGGGCCACTCGTCGCGCAGGGTGCGCAGGGCGTCCCAGCGGCGGTGCGGGGCGCGCTCGGCGATGTAGTGGGCGTACCCGTGGGCGAGGGCGGAGGCGGCGGCGGTCACCAGCAGCCACAGGGCGTCGTAGCGGCGGCTGCCCCGGTCGGTGTGGCCGTACTGGGTGAGCGCGGCGACCATCGAGCAGGCCAGGACGGCGCCGTAGACACCGCCGAAGAGGATGTTCTCCCGGGTCGCGTGCGGGTGCGGCTCGGGAGCGGTCGCCGTGGTCTGCGCCATGCCCTCCACGATCACCCGGCCCCGGCCGGGCCGCCACTCCGCGACGATGTGTCCCCTCACCTGGGCCGATACCCCACACAGTGTCCAGGCCCGGGCCGCTCCGGCCCGGCTAGGGTCGCGGCATGACGCACAGTTTCGTAGTCCGCATTCCCGACGCCGAACTCGAACCCGAGCCGCTCGATCCGGCGCAGATCGTCTCCGGTACGCCCGAGGTCACCGGGAAGGTCGTGTGGGAGTCCGCGGACGGCAGGCAGCTCCGCGGGATCTGGCAGATCACCCCGGGGGTGGTCACCGACACCGAGGCGGACGAGCTGTTCGTCGTGATCAGCGGGTCGGCCACCATCGAGGTCGAGGGCGGCCCCACGCTGACGGTCGGCCCCGGGGACATGGCCGTGCTGCGCGAGGGCGACCGTACGACGTGGACCGTGCACGAGACGCTGCGCAAGGCGTACGCGATCACTCTGTGAGACGGGCTCAACGCGGCGCGGGGACAGGCATGTTGTAGGGCGTGACGACCTGGATCGCGGACGGCGGGGTCGGGCCCGCGGGCGGCAGGGCGTCCTGGGCCCGCATCACGAGGCGGCAGGCCTCGCGGACGTCCTGGCGCAGGTCGTGGTGGAGGACGGCGGACAGCCGGTGCTCGTGCAGCAGCCGGGTGTTGTCGTGGTCGAGGTCGTGCGCGACGAACACGGCGCACTCGCGGTCCAGGTCGGCGAAGGCGCGCAGGGTCGCGTTGTTGCCGCCGCCGATGGAGTAGACCGCGCGGATGTCCGGGTCGTTCCTGAGGGCGGCCCGGACCAGTTCGTACTGGGTGACGTCCAGTCCGTGGCCCTCGGTGATCTCGACGAGGGCCCGTTCCGGGTAGCGGGCGCGCATGGTGCTGCGGAAGCCCATCTCGCGCTCCTCCTCGTTGCGGAAGAAACCGCTGCTCAGGCTGGTGAGGACGTTGCCGGGGCGGTCGCCGAGCCACTGGCCCATGAGGTAGGCGGCCGTGGCGCCCGCCGCCCGGTTGTCGATCCCGACGTAGGCCAGACGGGCGCTCGCGGGCAGGTCGGTGACCAGGGTGACGACGGGGATGCCGGCGGCGACGAGCCGGCCGACGGCGGCGGTGATCTCGGGGACGTCGGGCGCCTTGAGGATGACGCCCTGGGTGCCGCGCCGGGCGATCCGGTCCAGGGTGGCGACCAGTTCCCGCACCGGCGCGGTCTCCCGGAAGTGGAAACGGGAGCGGACGACGGCCGGGTGCAGGTCGGGCAGCTCGGCCTCCAGCGCGGCCCGGACGGCGGTGGAGAACCGCTCCGGCGTCTGCATCACGATGTCGATCATGAACGTCCGGCCGACGAGCCTGACCTGGGTGCGCTGCCGGTCGAGATCGGCGATGGCCTGGCGCACCTCACGCTGGGTGCTCTCCCGCACACCGCCCCTGCCGTTCAGCACCCGGTCCACGGTGGCCTCGCTGAGACCCGCCTGACGTGCGATTTCACGGATCGGGAAGGGGTGGCCCACCGGTCGTCTCCTTGAGGGGTTTTTGATGGCTGGCTGCTGGTTGTTCGATGGGTTTGTACTGACAAGAATGACAGGACCGCACCGCTCCGTGACCCGAGGGGACGACGATGTCCTTCACATCAGCAGAAACCCGCGCCTGGCTCGCCGAGCAGGACTGCGACCTCGACGCCTTCCGCGCCCTCGTCGAGCGGCCGACGGACCTGGCCGACTTCCCCTACGCGTCCTCGGTCGAGCGGAACGTCCTCGTCTACGACAGCGACCGGCTCCGCAAGTCCGTGGCGGCCGGTGAGCGCCGTGAGGTGCAGGCCGAGCTGGTGCGGGCGTTCGCCGAGGGGCCCGGCATCGCGGTCCTGCGGGGTGCCTTCCCGGACCCGTCGGTCGTGGACCGTTCCACCGAGGTGTTCGAGGCCCTGATCGCCGAGCAGCGCGCGTCGGGCGCGGGCGCCGGGGACCACTTCGCGAAGCCGGGCGCCAACGACCGGGTGTGGAACGCGCTGGAGAAGGCCGCGCTCTACGACCCGGAGGCGTTCGCCGACTACTACGCGAACGACATCCTGGCCCTGGTCTCCGACGCCTGGCTCGGCCCCGGCTACCAGGTCACCTCGCAGATCAACGTGGTCCACCCGGGCGGCGCCGCGCAGACCGTGCACCGCGACTACCACCTCGGATTCCTGACGAACGAGGTCGCCGCGAGCTATCCGGCGCACGTGCACCGTCTCTCGCCGGTGCTCACGCTCCAAGGGGCGGTCGCGCACTGCGACATGCCGGTGGAGTCGGGGCCGACGATGTATCTGCCGCACTCCCAGAAGTTCGGGCCGGGGTATCTGGCGTGGCGACTCCCGGAGTTCCGGGCCTACTTCGAGGCGCACTACATCCAACTCCCGCTCGCCAAGGGCGATGCGGCGTTCTTCAACCCGGCGCTCTTCCACGCGGCAGGCACCAACCGCACGGCGGACGTGCGGCGCATGGCGAACCTGCTCCAGGTGTCGTCCGCGTTCGGGCGGGCGATGGAGACGGTGGACCGCGAGGCCGTCACCAACGCGGTCTTCCCGGTGCTGCTGAAGCGCAAGGCCGAGGGCGTGGGCGAGGAGTGGCTCGACAGGGTCGTCGCGGCGAGCGCCGAGGGCTACCCGTTCCCGACCAACCTCGACAACGACCCGCCGGTCGAGGGTCTCGCCCCGCCGTCGCAGGCCGACCTCGTGCGCCGCGCGGTGCGTGAGGGGTGGGACCCGCAGGCGCTCCGCGGGGAGCTGCGGGCCGGTGCCGAGCGGCGCGAGAGCTGAGCACGGCCATGGGACCCACGGAACGGCCAGGGCTCACGGGGCTCCTCGACGGCAAGGTCGTCCTCGTCAACGGCGGCAGCCAGGGCGTGGGCGCCGCGATCGTGCGGGCGGCGGTGCGCGAGGGCGCGGTGGTGTCGTTCACCGGCCGCCGTGCCGACGTGGGCGAGAAGCTCGCCGCGGACACGGGCGCCGGCTTCCTGCGGGCGGACCTCGCCGATCCGGCGCAGGCGCGCGACAGCGTCGTACGGACCGCCGAGGCCCACGGGCGCGTCGACTGTCTCGTCAACGCGGCCGGGCTCACCTCCCGCGGCTCGCTGCTGGACACCACACCCGAGCTGTTCGACCAGCACATGGCCATCAACCTGAAGGCCCCCTTCTTCGCGATGCAGGCCGCGGTGACCGACATGGTCGCCCGCGAGGCACCGGGCACGATCGTCAACATCGGCTCCAACTGCGCCCACGGCGGGCCGCCCCACCTCGCCCCGTACTCCGCGGCCAAGGCCGGACTCGCGGGCCTGACCCGCAACGCCGCACACGCACACCGCTTCGACCGCATCCGGATCAACACGCTCAACATCGGCTGGACGGCGACCGAGGGCGAGGACGCCACGCAGCGGGCCTTCCACGGTGCCGGGGACGACTGGCTCCGCCAGGCCTCCGCACGCCAGCCGATGGGCAAGCTCGGCCAACCGGACGAGATCGCCGACTTCGTGGTGTTCCTGCTGTCCGAGCGGTCCGGGGTGGTCACCGGTTCGGTGATCGACTGGGACCAGAACGTCCTGGGCGCCCTCGACTGACCCCCGCTGTCCGGCAACCGGACCGCTCCACGACGACCACCGCACGCAACCCGCACCTCTCCAGAAAGCAAGAGCCCTCATGCGCATCGGAATCCTCGGCCTCGGCCGTATCGGCGCCTTCCACGCCGAGACCCTGTCCGGACTCGACGCGGTCGAGTCCCTCGTCGTGGCCGACCCGTTCGCGGAGGCCGCCAAGAAGGCCGCCGAGCGGTTCGGCGCCGAGGTCGCGGACTCCCCCGAGGCCGTGCTGGCCGCCGGGGTCGACGGTGTCGTGATCGCCGCGGCGACCGACGCCCACCCGAGCCTGATCCTGGCCGCCGTGGAGGCGGGCATCCCCGTCTTCTGCGAGAAGCCCGTCGCCAAGACCATGGCCGAGGGCGTCCAGGTCCTCAAGGCCGTCGAGGGCAGCGGCGTGCCGATCCAGATCGGCTACAACCGCCGCTTCGACGCCGGTTTCGTCAACGCGCGCGCCGCCGTGCTCTCCGGCGAACTGGGCAAGCTGCACACCGTGCGCTCCACGACGCTGGACCCGGCGCCGCCGCCGGCCGCGTACATCGCCGCGTCCGGGGGCATCTTCCGGGACTGCTCGGTCCACGACTTCGACATCATCCGCTGGGTCACCGGCCGTGAGGTCACCGAGGTGTACGCGGTCGGCGGCAACCGGGGCGCCGAGTACATCAAGGAGGCGGGCGACGCCGACACCACGGGCGCGATCCTGACCCTGGACGACGGCACCATCGCGGTGGTGTCCAACTCCCGCCACAACGCCCGGGGTTACGACGTCCGCATGGAGATCCACGGCTTCACGGACTCCATCGCGGTGGGCCTGGAGGACAAGCTGCCGCTGCGCTCGGTGGAGCCGGGTGTGACCTTCCCGGCGGGCGTGCCGCACGACTTCTTCATGGACCGGTTCACGGCCGCCTACCGCGCCGAACTCAGCGCGTTCACCGAGGTCGTGGCCGGCACCCGCACCTCGCCGTGCACGGTCGCGGACGCCCTGGAGGCGGGCTGGATCGCCGACGCCTGCACCCTGTCGCTGCACGAGCACCGCCCTGTCACCATCCAGGAGGTACGGGAGGCATGAGCGGTCCGGGCCGGGAACCACTGCGCATCGGAGTACTGGGAGCGGCTCGGATCACCGGGCAGTCCCTGATCGGTCCGGCCCGGACGACCGGCCACCGCCTGGTCGCGGTGGCCGCGCGGGACCGGTCCAGGGCGGAGGCGTACGCCGCCGCGCACCGCGTCGAGCGGGTGGCGGACTCGTACGCCGACCTGATCGCCGACCCGGAGGTGGAGGTCGTCTACAACCCGCTCGCCAACGGCCTGCACGGACCGTGGAACCTCGCCGCGCTGGCGGCGGGAAAGCACGTCCTGTCGGAGAAGCCGTCCGCGAGCAACGCGGAGGAGGCGGCGGAGGTGAAGGAGGCCGCGGCGAAGTCCGGGACGGTCTTCATGGAGGCCTTCCACTACCTCTTCCACCCGGTCACCCGGCGCCTGCACGAGCTGCTGGCCTCCGGTGAACTCGGCGAACTCCGGCACGTCGAGACGCTCGTCGCGATCCCGGCCCCGCCGGACACCGACCCGCGCTGGTCCCTCGACCTGGCCGGCGGCGCCGTGATGGACCTGGGCTGCTACAGCCTGCACGCCCTGCGGATGCTGGCCCCCTGGGCGGGCGGCGCGCCCCGCCTGGTCTCGGCCCGGGGCGGCGAACGCGCGGGCGCCCCGGGCGTCGACGAGTGGCTCGACGCCGACGTGGCCTTCCCGAGCGGCGCCACCGGCTCCGCCCGCTGCCACATGGCGTACGACGAGGTGGCGATGAGCTGCCGGATCATCGGCAGCCGGGGTGAGGCGCTCGCGCCGAACTTCGTCCTCCCCCACCTCGACGACCGCGTCGTGATCCGCACGACGGACGGCGAACGCACCGAACGCCTCGGCCGCCGCTCGTCCTACACCTACCAACTGGAGTCGTTCGCGGCCCGGTTGAGGGAGGGCGCGCCGCTGCCGCTGGGTCCGGACGACGCGGTGGCGACGATGACCCTGATCGACGAGGCCTATCGGGCGGCGGGGTTCACTGCCCGGCCGCGGACGCCGGTCCCGCAGTAGCGGAAAACGCACCTCGGGGGCGGCGCGTGGTCGCACGCGCCGCCCCCGAGGGAGTGGTCACCGGTGAGGGAAGAGGTCACCAGTATGACCGGTGGAAGAAGCAGTCACCGGTATCACCGCTGGAACACGCAGTCACCGGTAAAAGGCGGGCCGCTCCACCAGCTCGACCTCCACCCGTACGCCCTCCTCCAACGCCCGCACCCCCGCCTCGCACACGGCCGCCGCCGCGTATCCGTCCCACACGCTCGGGCCGGTCACCTCGCCGCGGCGGGTGGCGTCGACCCAGGTCTGGATCTCGCGGTCGTAGGCATCGGCGAAGCGTTCGACGAAGTCCTGGGCGATGGTGCCGCCCCAGCGGCCGGCCATGTTGGTGACCATGGCGTGGCCGTCGCCGATGCGGGCGGTGCCGCGTTCGCAGACGATCTCGGCCTGGACCTGGTAGCCGAAGCCGCAGTTGACGAACATCTCGACGTCGACGATCGCGCCGCCGTCCGTCTCGAACACGACGAACTGCGGGTCCTGGAGGTCGTCCGGGGCACTCGCCGTGGGCCGCGGGCGCAGCACCTGGACCGCCGTGATCTCCTGGCCGAGCAGCCAGCGAGTGGCGTCCGTCTCGTGCGCCACGGAGTCGCTGATCAGCATGGAGCTGGTGAAGAAGGGCGGGCTGGCCGCGTTGCGGTGCCGGTTGTGCAGCATCAGCGGCCGGCCCAACTGGCCTGTCTCCAGCAGGGACTTGAGCTTCATGTACTCGGCGTCGTAGCGCCGCATGAAGCCGACCTGGACCCTGCGGTGGCCGAGTCGCACCTCGGCTTCCAGGACGCGCAGCGCCGAGGCCGCGTCGGGGGTGAGCGGCTTCTCGCACAGCACCGGGAGGTCGTGCTCGAAGGCCGTCAGCAGGGCCGCCTCGTGGGCGGGCCCCGGTGAGGCGATCAGGACCGCGTCGACATCGTCCGCGGCCATCGCGGCGGCCGGGTCGGTGTACGCGGTGCAGCCGTCGACGGCGGACGCGATCCGTTTGGCGCGCTCGGCGTCGACGTCCACGACGGCGCTCACCCGGGCGCCGTTGATCACGTCCCCGATCCGGCGGACGTGGTCGGCGCCCATCTTTCCGGTTCCGACGACTGCCACTCCGAGCGGGTCGCGGGGGCTCATGGCCATCGGCCGTCCTTTCGAGTCGGGGTCGTCAACGTCGTGAGGGTCGTCAAGGTCGCCGGCTCCGTCAGGCACCGCAGGAGCGCAGGAACTTGCGGGTGCGCTCCGCGACGGGAAGCGGCCTGTCCGGCTCGCACGGGTACATGTCCTGCTCGACGATCGCGAACAACTCCACGCCCAGCCGCTGTGCGGCGACCAGCACCGGCTCCAACTCCGGTACGCCGGACGGCGGTTCGCACATCACCCCGCGCGCCACGGCCGGCCCGAACGGCACCTCGTTCCTGACGACGTCCGCGAGGATCTCCGGGTCGACCTGCTTGAGGTGCAGATAGCCGATGCGCTCGCCGTAGGTCTCGATCAGCTTGACGCTGTCGCCGCCGCAGTAGGCGTAATGCCCGGTGTCCAGGCAGAGGTTGAGGAGGTCGGAGTCGGTGGAGTCGAGGAAGCGCTCGACGTGGTCCTCGGTGTCGAGGTGGGTGTCGGCGTGCGGGTGGACGACGATGTCGAGCCCGTACGCCTCCTTCACCTCGTACCCGAGCCGCTCCATGCCCTTGGTCAGATGGGCCCACTGCTCGCCGGTCAGCTCCGGCGGTTCCAGGATCTCGGCGGTCTTGTCGTCCCGCCAGAAGGAGGGGATGACGACCAGGTGCTTCGCGCCCATCGCCTGGGTCAACTCGGCCACCTGGCTGACGTGTTGCCAGGTGGTGTCCCAGACCGAGGGCCCCCGGTGCAGGCCGGTGAAGACCGTACCGGCGGAGACCTTCAGGTCACGCCGGGCGATCTCGTCCGTGAGCCGGGCCGGGTCGGTCGGCAGATAGCCGTACGGGCCCAGTTCGATCCAGGAGTAGCCGGCCTGCGCGACCTCGTCCAGGAACCTCTGCCACGGCACCTGTTGGGGGTCCTCGGGAAACCAGACGCCCCACGAGTCGGGGGCGGACCCGACCCGGATGCGGTCCAGAGTAGGACGGTCGGACATGTCAGGCAGTCCCTTCGGAAGCCGTTCCGGCCGACGCCTTGAGATCCTCCGCCTCGGGCAGTTCGTTGATGTCGAGGCCGCGGACCTGGGACAACTCGTGCTTGAGCGCGGCGAGTTCGGTGCCGCCCGCCATGTGGTTGGTGAGTTCTTCGAGGGTGATCTCGCTGCGTTCCGCCGACAACTCCATCGTGCCCAGGCGCAGCACGCTGAAGTGGTCGCCGACCATGTAGGCGTGGTGCGGGTTGTGGGTGATGAAGATGACGCCGAGTCCGCGCTCGCGGGCGGCGGCCACGTACTTCAGCACCACACCGGACTGCTTGACGCCCAGCGCGGCGGTCGGCTCGTCCAGGATCAGGACCCGCGCGCCGAAGTACACGGCGCGCGCGATGGCGACGCACTGGCGCTGGCCGCCGGAGAGGGTGCCGATGGGCTGGTCCAGGTTGTCCAGGACGATGCCCATGTTGCGCAGTTCCTCGTCCGCGGTCTTCTTCATGCCTTCGATGTCGAGACGGCGCACGGGCCAGGGGCCCTTGGTCATCTCGGAGCCGAGGAAGAAGTTGCGCCACACCGGCATCAGCGGGACGACGGCCAGGTCCTGGTAGACCGTGGCGATGCCCTTGTCGAGCGCCTGGCGGGGGGTGGTGAAGTGCACCGGCTCCCCGTCGACGAGGAACTCGCCCTCGGTGTGCTGGTGCAGCCCGGAGATGATTTTGATCAGCGTGGACTTGCCGGCGCCGTTGTCGCCCAGGACGCAGGTGACCTGGCCGGGGCGGACCGCGAGGTCGACGCCGTGCAGGGCGCGGACATTGCCGTAGGACTTGCCCGCGTTGCGCAGCCGGACCAGGGGATGGTCGCCGCCCTCGGGCGGGGTGTCGGCCAGGATCGCACCGTGGGTGCCACTCGTGTCGTCGGTCATGAAGGTCACCTCCGGGTCGCGGTGCGCTGCACCCATAGATTGATCATTACGGCGCCCAGGAGCATCACGCCGAGGAACGCCTTGAACCAGTCGGGGTTCCAGCCGGCGTAGACGATGCCCTGCTGGACCATGCCGAACATGAAGGCACCGAAGACCGGCCCGATCGCCGAACCCGCGCCACCGGTCAGCAGACAGCCGCCGATCACGGCCGCGGAGATGTAGATCAGCTCCTGGCCGACACCCTCGCCGGACTGCACGGTGTTGAAGGAGAACAGCTGGTGCATGCCGATGAACCAGGCACCGAACCCGACCAGCATGAACAGCGAGATCTTCGTGAACGCCACCGGCACACCGACCGCCCGGGCGCTCTCCTTGTTCCCGCCGACGGCGAAGATCCAGTTGCCGTACTTCGTGCGCAGCAGCACCCAGGTGGCGATGGCGGCGAACACCAGCCACCACACGATGGTGATCTTCACCTGGACGCCGCCGACGTCGAAGGACGACGCGAAGATCTTCTTGGCCTGGTCGAAGCCGTCCATGTTGCTGATGTCGTCCGTCGCCACATTGCCGGTGACCAGCTTGGTGACGGCGAGGTTGACGCCCTGGAGGATCAGGAAGCTGCCCAGGGTGATCAGGAAGCTCGGCAGTCCGGTCTTGACGACGAGCCAGCCGTTGAGGAAGCCGATGCCCAGGGACACGATCAGGGCGACGATCACACCGACCCATACGTTCATGGTCAGTTGGTAGCTGAGCATGCTCGCGGTCAGCGCGGAGGTGATGACGGCGACACCGGCGGACAGGTCGAACTCCCCGCCGATCATCAGCAGGGCCACGGGCAGCGCCATGATCCCGATGGTCGACGAACCGTAGAGGATGTTCGCCATCGACGCGCCCTCGCGCACCGGCGGGGCGGCGATCAGGAAGAACACATACACGGCGGCGGCACCGAGGAAGACTCCCACCTCGGGGCGGGCCAACAGCCGTAGCGCCAGGGGCCGTTCGGAGGTCCGGCCGTCGGTTTCCTTCGGGCCGGGGGCCGGCGGTGAGGTCACCGCCGGCTCGGCGTGCTGGGTCATGCTCATCACCGGGTTCCGTTGGCGGCGTACTTGGCGATCACGTCGACGTTGGTCTTGTCGACGAAGGCCGGGCCGGTCAGTACGGGCTGCTCACCGCCACCGCTGTAGTTGCCGTTGTTCTTGTAGAGCCACAGCGAGTCGATCGCCAAGTAGCCCTGGAGGTAGGGCTGTTGGTCGACGGCGAACTGGATGGTGCCCTTGCTGATCGCGGTCGTGAGGTCCTTGTTGAGGTCGAAGGTGGCGACCTTCGCCTTGCTGCCCGCGTCGGACAGCGACTGCACGGCCGTCAGCGCGAAGGGGGCGCCGAGGGTGACCACGTAGTCGATGGACTTGTCCTGCGTGAGCTTGGCGGTGATCGTCGACTTCACCGACGGCATGTCGGTGCCGTTGACGTTGAGGACCTCGGTGGTGCCGCTGAAGGTCTTCTTCACACCGTCGCAGCGCTGCGTCAGACCGATGTTGCCCTGCTCCTGGATGACACAGACGACCTTCTTGGCGCCCTCCGTGTTCAGCCGCTTGCCGAGCGCCTCGCCGGCCACCGTCTCGTCCTGGCCGAAGAACTCCAGCAGGCCGAGCTTCTTCCAGTCGCTGAGACCGGAGTTGAGGCCGACCACGGGTATGTTCGCCGACTTCGCCTTGCCGATGACGTCCTTGAGGGCGTCGGGCTTGGCGAGGGTGACCGCGACGCCGTCGACCTTCTGGTCGATCGCGTTCTGCACCAGGTTCGACTGGTTGCCCGCGTTCGGGTCGGCCGAGTAGATCAGCTTGATGTTGTCCTTGTCGGCGGCGGCCTGGGCGCCCTTGCGGACGATGTCCCAGAACGTGTCGCCGGGAGCCTGGTGCGTGACCAGGGCGACGGTCATACGGGGAGTGCTCGCCTTGCCCGCGGAGGCGCCGGAGCTGTCCTCCGTGGCCTTCTTCCCGCCCGAACTGCTGGAGCAGCCGGCGAGCGTCAGGGCCGCTGCCGCGGCCACCGCCACAAAGGGGGCCATTCTGCGCGAGCGGGAGTAAGAGGAACGGTCCATCTTTCCTGCACCTCACTGTGCTTCAGGGGAAAGGGATCAATGATCGCAGAGATCGGGGCCCGGGGCCTGTCCGGCCCCGGTCGTCCGCCGCGGAACACGGTTGTTGCGCTGGGACGGAATCAAATCCCTGGGGGCGCCCGCTGTCAATACTTTGTTAAGACATCATTTCACAAGCAGGTCCGAATGTAAGTACAAACTATTGACAGGCGACCCCTCCGAGTCCTACACCTGGGAGTCGGCAGGCCCCTGGGACCCGCCCACCCCAGCAGCTCAGAGGAGTGTCACGCATGGCCGAGTCAGCCCAGCCCTTCGATGTGATCACCATGGGCCGCATCGGGGTCGATCTGTACCCGCTGCAGTCTGGCGTACCACTGGCGCGTGTGGAGACGTTCGGCAAGTTCCTCGGGGGTTCCGCGAGCAACGTGGCCGTGGCGGCGGCCCGGCTCGGCCGCAGCACCGCGGTGATCACCCGCACCGGCGACGACCCCTTCGGGAGCTACCTCCACGAGGCGCTCAGGGAGTTCGGGGTGGACGACCGCTGGGTGACGCCCGTCGCGGAGTACCCGACCCCGGTCACGTTCTGCGAGATCTTCCCGCCGGACGACTTCCCGCTGTACTTCTACCGGCAGCCCAAGGCGCCCGACCTGGAGATCCGCACCGACGAGCTGGACTACTTCGCGATCCGCCAGGCCCGCGTCTTCTGGATCACCGGCACCGGCCTGAGCGAGGAGCCGAGCCGCTCCGCCACGCTCGCCGCCCTCAAGGCCCGCGGCAGGACCGGCATCACGGTCTTCGACCTCGACTGGCGCCCCATGTTCTGGACGCGCGACAGCGGCGGCCACCGCCGCGGGGCGGAGGAGGCCCGCCCCTACTACGCGGAGGCGCTGCGGCACGCGACGGTCGCCGTCGGCAACCTCGACGAGTGCGAGATCGCCACCGGCGTCCGCGAGCCCCGCGCCTGCGCGCAGGCGCTGCTGGACGCGGGCGTGGAACTCGCCGTCGTCAAGCAGGGACCCAAGGGCGTCCTGGCCATGCACCGCGACGGTACGACCGCCGAGGTGCCGCCGGTCCCGGTCGAGGTGCTCAACGGCCTCGGCGCGGGCGACGCGTTCGGCGGCTCGCTCTGCCACGGCCTGCTGTCCGGCTGGGACGTGGAGCGGACCATGCGGTACGCCAACGCGGCCGGCGCCCTCGTCGCCTCCCGTCTCGCCTGTTCCACCGCGATGCCCACCGAGTCCGAGGTCGAGGACCTCCTCGTCGGCGCCCGAGCGGGCGACTGAGCACGTGGCCGATCCAGCCACCCTTGAACGGAGCTTCTCTTGAGCATCAGCATTCCCGACCTGGTCACGGTGCGGGCCCGGCACCCGGAGGCGATCGCCGAGGCCGCCGCCCGCCGGGTGCGCCGCCCCCTGCTGGGCGACAGCGGCCGTCTGATGATCGTGGCCGCCGACCATCCCGCGCGCGGCGCGCTCGGCGTCGGCGACCGCCGCACCGCCATGGCCAACCGCGCCGACCTGCTGGAGCGCCTGTGCGTCGCGCTGTCCCGGCCGGGCGTCGACGGGGTGCTCGCCACCGCCGACATCCTGGAGGACCTGCTCCTCCTCGGGGTCCTCGACGGCAAGGTCGTGATGGGCTCGATGAACCGCGGCGGACTGTCCGGCGCCTCCTTCGAGATGGACGACCGGTTCACCGGCCACCGCGCCGAGGACATCGCCCGGCTCCGCTTCGACGCGGGCAAGCTGCTGCTCCGCATCGACTACGCCGACCCGGGCTCGCTGACCACCCTGGAGTCCACCGCGCGGGCGATAGACGACATGGCGGCACGCCGACTCCCCCTGTTCGTCGAGCCGTTCATCTCACGGCGCGTCGACGGCAAGGTCCGCAACGACCTGTCCGCCGAGGCCGTGACCCGCTCGATCGCGATCTCCTCGGGTCTGGGCGGCACCTCCGCCTACACCTGGCTGAAACTGCCCGTCACCGACGACCCGGACGACATGGCCGAGGTCATGGAGACGTCGACGCTGCCCGCTGTCCTGCTCGGCGGCGAGGTCGGCGACGACCAGGACGGCGCGTACGAGAAGTGGCGCAAGGCCCTGCGCCTGCCCACCGTCCAGGGCCTGGTCGTCGGCCGCTCCCTGCTGTACCCCGCCGTGGGCAGCGTGGAGACGGCGGTGGACACGGCCGTGGGTCTGTTGTGAACCGGAGGCACACGATGACGAGCGCATACCACCTTCCCGCGGGCAAGGCCCTCGGCGGCCCCTACGTCGTGGACGTCACCCCCGAGTCCGCGGCCTGGGGCTACTCCAGCCTGCGGGTCCTGGAGCTGCCCCCGGGCGGCACCCACACCTTCGACACCGGCGACAGCGAGTGGATCGTCGTCCCGCTCAGCGGCGGCTGCACGGTCTCCGCCGCCGACGACTTCGGCCACGACACCTTCGAACTCACCGGCCGCGAGAGCGTGTTCACCGCCGTGAGCGACTTCGCGTACGTCCCACGCGATTCCCGTACGACGGTCTCGTCGCCCGGCGGCGGCCGCTTCGCGCTGACCGGCGCCCGCTGCACCCGCAGGCTGCCCGCCCGCTACGGCCCGGCCTCGTCGGTGCCGGTGGAGCTGCGCGGCACCGGCAACAGCTCGCGGCAGGTCAACAACTTCGGCGCGGCCGGGGTCTTCGAGTGCGACAAGCTCATCGCGGTCGAGGTGATCACGCCCGGCGGCAACTGGTCGTCGTTCCCGCCGCACAAGCACGACGAGCACCGGCCCGGCGAGGAGTCCGTCCTCGAGGAGATCTACTACTTCGAGTTCGCCGACCACGAGGGCACCCCGGGTCTCGGCTACCAGCGCGTCTCCCCCTCCGGACAGGGCCGTAACACCGACGTCCTGGCCGAAGTCCGGGGCGGGGACGTGGTGTTGATCCCGGACGGCTGGCACGGGCCCTCGATGGCGGTGCCCGGTCACCACATGTACTACCTCAACGTCATGGCGGGTCCCGAGGACGACCGCTCCTGGCTGATCTGCGACCACCCCGACCACGCCTGGGTCCGCGGCACCTGGCCCGAGCAGACCGTCGACCCCCGTCTCCCCCTCTACACGGCACCGGAGAAGTCCTGATGACCACCCCCACCCGCCGCCTGACCGTCGCCCAGGCCCTGGTGCAGTTCCTGTCGGCCCAGTACACCGAGCGCGACGGCGTACGACACCGCCTCATCGCCGGCACCTGGGGCATCTTCGGCCACGGCAACGTCGCGGGTCTCGGCCAGGCGCTCCTGGAGGCCGGCGAGGACACCATGCCGTTCCACCAGGGCCGCAACGAACAGGCCATGGTGCACGCGGCGGTCGGCTACGCCCGTCAGCTCGACCGGCTCTCCGCGCAGGCCGTCACGACGTCCATCGGACCGGGCGCCACCAACCTGGTCACGGGCGCCGCGCTGGCCACGATCAACCGCCTGCCGGTCCTGCTCCTCCCGGGTGACTACTTCGCGACCCGGGCCGCCGACCCGCTGCTCCAGCAGCTGGAACACCCGGTCGAGGCGGACCTCTCGGTCAACGACACGCTGCGCCCGGTCTCCCGCTACTTCGACCGCGTCATGCGCCCCGAGGCCCTGATCCCGGCCGCCCTGAACGCGATGCGCGTCCTGGCCGACCCGGTCGAGACCGGAGCCGTGACTCTCGCGCTGCCGCAGGACGTCCAGGCCGAGGCCCACGACTGGCCGGAGGAGTTCTTCGCCGACCGTGTATGGCATGTACGGCGTCCCGCGCCGGACGTCGCCGAGCTGTCGGAGGCGGTCGCGGCGATCCGGGCCGCCGAGCGCCCGGTGATCGTCGCCGGGGGCGGCGTCCACCACAGCCGTGCCGAGGAGGCGCTGAAGGCGCTGGCCGACGCGACCGGCATCCCGGTCGCCTCCACCCAGGCGGGCAAGGGCTCGCTGCGTCACGACCACCCCGCCGACCTGGGCGGCATCGGTCACACCGGCACCGCGGTCAGCGACGACATCGCACGCACCGCGGACCTGGTGATCGGCGTCGGCACCCGCTACACGGACTTCACGACGGCCTCACACACCCTGTTCCAGAACCCGGCCGTCCGGTTCGTCAACCTCAACATCACCGCGTTCGACGCCCACAAGCTGGCCGCGCGCACCCTGGTGTGCGACGCGCGGGCGGGACTCACCGCGTTGACCGAGGCACTCGCCGATCACCGTGTGAACTCGGTTTACGAGGCCGAGTACCGCGAGGGCAAGGCACGCTGGGAGCAGGTCGTCGACGCCGCGTTCACCGCCCCCGACGAGAACGCCGTGCCGACCCAGACCCAGCTCCTCGGCGCCCTCGACGCGGTCGTCGGCGACGACGACGTGGTGATCAACGCGGCCGGTTCCCTCCCCGGCGACCTGCACAAGCTGTGGCGGGCGCGGAGCCCGCGCCAGTACCACCTCGAGTACGGCTACTCGTGCATGGGCTACGAGATCCCGGCCGGCATCGGCGTCCAGCAGGCCGCCCCCGGCACCCCGGTGTGGTCCCTGGTCGGCGACGGCACGTACCTGATGATGCCGACCGAGATCGTCACGGCGGTCCAGGAGGGCCTCCCGGTCAACCTGGTCCTCATCCAGAACCACGGTTACGCCTCCATCGGCGGCCTCTCCGAGTCGGTCGGCGGCGAGCGCTTCGGCACGGCGTACCGCTACCGTTCGCCTTCCGACGGTTCATTCACCGGCGCCCCGCTCCCGGTCGATCTTGCCGCCAACGCGGCCAGCCTCGGCATGGACGTGCTGCGCGCCAAGACGGTCCGCGAACTGCGCGAGGCGCTCGCCACGGCCCGCGCCTCCGACCGGCCGACGTGTGTCTACGTCGAGACCGACACCGCGACCCCGACCGCTCCCCCGGCCGAGGCCTGGTGGGACGTACCGGTCGCCGAGACCGCCTCGCGCGAGTCGGCCGTACAGGCCCGCGAGGAGTACGACCGCCAGGTAGCCGACCGCCGCCGCCACCTCTGAACTCCCCTCCCCCGAAAGGCCCTTGCATCATGAAGACGATCACCCACTGGATCGACGGCAAGCCCGTCGAGAGCGCGTCCGGCCGTTTCGGACCCGTGTACGACCCGGCGACCGGCGCCCAGGAGAAGCAGGTCGGCTTCGCGACCGTCGACGAGGTGGACGCTGCCGTCGCCTCCGCGAAGGCCGCGTTCGAGAGCTGGGGCACCTCCTCGCTCGCCAAGCGCACCGCGATCCTGTTCAAGTACCGCGAGCTGCTGGACGCGCACCGCGACGAGATCGCCGAGCTGATCACCGCCGAGCACGGCAAGGTGCACTCGGACGCGCTCGGCGAGGTCGCGCGCGGCATGGAGATCGTCGAACTCGCCTGCGGCATCAGCGTGCAGCTCAAGGGCGAGCTGTCGACGCAGGTGTCGACCCGGGTGGACGTGGCCTCGATTCGCCAGCCGCTGGGCGTGGTCGCGGGCATCACCCCGTTCAACTTCCCCGCCATGGTGCCGATGTGGATGTTCCCGCTGGCCATCGCGACCGGCAACACCTTCGTGCTGAAGCCGTCCGAGAAGGACCCGTCGGCGTCGTACCGGCTGGCCGAACTCGCCTCCGAGGCGGGCCTGCCGCAGGGTGTGCTGAACGTCGTGCAGGGCGACAAGGTCGCCGTCGACCGCATCCTGGAGCACCCGGACGTCGAGGCCGTCTCCTTCGTGGGCTCCACGCCGATCGCGAAGTACATCCAGCTCAAGGCGGTTGAGCACGGCAAGCGCGTACAGGCCCTCGGCGGCGCCAAGAACCACATGCTGGTCCTGCCGGACGCGGACCTGGACTTCGCGGCCGACCAGGCGATCAACGCGGCCTACGGCTCGGCGGGCGAGCGCTGCATGGCCGTCTCCGTCGTGGTCGCCGTCGGCGACACCGGCGACGAACTGGTCGCCAAGATCGCCGAGCGCGCCGGCAACCTGCGAATCGGCCCCGGCAACGACCCGGCGTCCGAGATGGGCCCGCTCATCACCCGCGAGCACCGCGACAAGGTCGCCTCGTACGTCGCCTCCGCCGCCGCGCAGGGCGCCGAGGTCGTGGTCGACGGCACCGGCTTCTCGGTCGAGGGCCACGAGGACGGCTTCTTCCTCGGCGTCTCGCTGCTCGACAAGGTGCCGCTGACGGCGGACGCGTACAAGGACGAGATCTTCGGCCCGGTCCTGGTGGTCGTGCGCGCGGAGTCGTACGACGAGGCCATCACCCTGATCAACAGCTCCCGTTGGGGCAACGGCACCGCGATCTTCACCCGGGACGGCGGCGCCGCCCGCCGCTTCCAGATGGAGGTCAAGGCGGGCATGGTCGGCGTGAACGTGCCGATCCCGGTGCCCGTCGGCTACCACTCCTTCGGCGGCTGGAAGGACTCCCTCTTCGGGGACCTGCACGTCTACGGCAACGACGGCATCGCCTTCTACACGCAGGGCAAGGTCATCACCACCCGCTGGCCGGACCCGGCCGACGGTGGCATCAACCTCGGTTTCCCCAGCAACTCCTGACCATCCGTCACGATCCGTGAGGAGGTGCCCTCCGTGGCGAAGACCGGTGGCTATTCCCGCGCCGTGACCGGGTCCCCGCTCGATGCCCTGCATTTCGCGCTGGACCGCAACAGTCCGGTGCCGCTGTACTACCAGCTCGCCCAGCAGCTGGAGGCGGCGATCGAGCACGGATCCCTCGCCCCCGGCAACCTCCTGGGCAACGAGATCGACCTGTCCGTACGCCTGGGCCTGTCCCGCCCCACCGTCCGCCAGGCCATCCAGTCCCTTGTCGACAAGGGACTGCTGGTCCGGCGGCGCGGGGTCGGCACCCAGGTGGTGCACAGCCAGGTCAAGAGACCGCTGGAACTCAGCAGCCTCTACGACGACCTGGAGTCGGCCGGACAGGCCCCGACCACGCGGGTGATCCGCAACGAGGGCGTGCCCGCGACCGCGGACGTCGCGGCCGCCCTCGGGGTACCGGAGGGCAGCGAGGTCACGCTCCTGGAACGGCTGCGCTCCACGCACGGCCAGCCGGTGGCGTTCCTCTGCAACTACCTCCCGGCGAACCTCCTCGCGCTCGACACCCCCAAGCTGGAGTCGACGGGCCTGTACCGGATGCTGCGCACCGCCGGCATCACCCTGCACAGCGCCCGCCAGACGATAGGTGCCCGCTCGGCCACCCCGGAGGAGGCCGACCGCCTCGACGAGAAGGAGGGCGCCGCACTGCTCACCATGCAGCGCACGGCGTACGACGACACGGGGCGGGCGGTCGAGTACGGGACGCACATCTACCGGGCGTCCCGGTACGCGTTCGACTTCCAGCTGCTGGTCAGGCCCTGAACCGCACGGCGGAGTCGAGGAGTCGGCGCTGCTCGGCCGTCAACTCCAGGTCCACGGCGGCGAGGTTCTCCTCCAGCTGGGCCACCGACGACGCCCCGGCGAGCGGCACGATCGGCAGCGGGCCGCCCAACTGCCAGGCCAGCACCACCTGGTTGACGCTCGCCCCGGTCTGCTTCGCCACCTCCCGCAGCGCGGCGAGGCGGGCGGGGGTGCCCGGGTGGTCGTAGTCGGCGGGCAGCGGTTTGTCCTCGCGGGTGTAGGCACCGGCCAGCAGCGGTGAGTAGGCGACCAGGGTCAGACCGGGCTCGGCGCGCAGGTAGCTGAGCAGGTCCGGGCCGACGGTGCCGAGGCTGCCGTCGGGGAAGAACTCCGACGGCAGATCCGTCCGGGGGCGCAGGTAGCTGTGCTGGTACTGGAGGAGCTCGTAGCCGGGCAGACCGGCCGCGGCGGCGAGCGCGCGGGCCCTCTCCACCCGCCAGGTCGCGTGGTTGCTGACGCCCAGGAGCCCTACGACGCCTTCGGCCACCAACTCGGCGAATCCCTCGACGGTCTCCCGCAGCGGAACGCTCCGGTCCTCGATGTGCGCGTACAGCACGTCGAGCCTGTCCACGCCGAGGCGCTCGCGGCTGCGCTCGGCCGACTCACGGATGACCTTCGCGGACAGGCCCTCCGGGTTGTCGACGAAACCCGAGCCGGGTGCCAGCGGGCGGGCGCCGAGCTTGGTGGCGATCACGATCTCGTCGCCGATGCCACGGCTGCGCCGCCACCGTCCGAGCAGCTTCTCGCTCTGACCGCCCTGGCTGCCGTCCTCCCAGAAGGCGTAGTTGTCGGACGTGTCGATGAAGTTCCCGCCGGCCTCGACATAGCGGTCGAGTACGGCGAAGGACGTCGCCTCGTCGGTGCGGGAGCCGAACAGCATCGCGCCGAGCGCGAGCACGCTCACCTCACGGCGGTGGGCCGGATCGGTGCCGATGGTGCGGTACTTCATGGTGATCCCTCCCGTTCGCACCCGGTTCTCCGGGCGCGAACGGGAGTCTTGCGCTTGAAGCGCACTTCAAGTCAAGGCCCCGCGCGGCTACTTGGCGAACGGGCCGTCCAGTGCCGCCCATTGGAGCAGCATGATCGTCTTGGCGTCGGCGATCTCGCCGGAGCGGATCATCTCCAGGGCGCGGCGGAAGGGGAGTTCGAGGATCTCGATGTCCTCGCCCTCCTCCTGAAGGCCGCCGCCCTCGTGGGTGCGGGTGGAGGGGCCGTAGGAGGCGGCGTAGAAGCCGATGCGTTCGGTGACCGAGCCGGGGCTCATGTAGACGTCGAAGACGTGCTCGACCTCGCCGACGGTGTGGCCGGTCTCCTCGATCACCTCGCGGCGTACGGCGTCCTCGGGGTGTTCGTCCTCGTCGTCGAGGAGACCGCCCGGCGTCTCGACGAGCATGCCGTCGGGGTGGCCGTTGACGTAGACGGGGAAGCGGAACTGCCGGGTGAGCAGGACCGTTTCGCGGTCGGCGTCGTAGAGGAGGAGGGTCGCGCCGTTGCCGCGGTCGTGGGTCTCGCGCTCCTGGGTGGTCCAGGTGCCGTCGGCGTGCCGGAAGTCGAAGGTCGTCGTGCGCTCGACGTACCAGTGGCTGGACAGCAGGGTCACGTCGCGGACCCTGACGCGGGGGTTTCCGGTCAGGTCGAGGCCGGTGCGGTCCAGGCCGGTGCGGCCCCGGCGGTCGGGGGTGTCGGCGCCCGCGGTCATCGGGCACCCGCCGGACGGGAGGGGATGATCGAGTTGTTCATGTCCGACATCTATCACCCCGAGGTGTGGGACGCAT
This sequence comes from Streptomyces sp. NPDC096013, assembly GCF_044763565.1. Lineage (NCBI taxonomy): Bacteria > Bacillati > Actinomycetota > Actinomycetes > Kitasatosporales > Streptomycetaceae > Streptomyces > Streptomyces sp. NPDC096013. Next base: position 548,973 of record NZ_JBIWGK010000001.1, read on the forward strand.
GGCCGAATCCGGTGGCCCGGGAGTTCAACTGCCGTGCTGGTTGCCCTGATTCCGGATGACCGGGATGGAGGCGCCGCAGCGCCGGCGCCGCGACGAGGCGGGAGGCGCCTGAACGGGGTGGAGCCGCTGGGCCCCACCCCGTCCCGCGCCTCGGTCAGTTCTTGCCGAGCAGGGTGCCCATCTGCTTGATCTCGGCGCTCTGCGTGGTGATCACGTCGGTCGCGAGGCGGACGGCGGGATCGTACGCGCCGTCCGCCTTCTCACTCCTGGCCATGGCGACGGCGCCCTTGTGGTGGTCGACCATCATGGTGAGGAACAGGGTGTCGAAGGCGGCCCCGGAGGCCTTCTCCAGCTTGCCCATGTCGGCGGCGCTCATCATGCCGGGCGTCGAGGACGACATGTCGTGGCCCATCCCGGACATGTCCTCGGGGACCTGCTCGCCCCACGAATTGAGCCAGCCCGACATGGTCCTGATCTCCGGCGCCTGCGCGCCCTTGATCTTCGACGCGAGGCTCTTGACCTGCGCCGAGGAGGCGTGACCCGCGGCCAGTCCGGCCATCTCCACGGCCTGGCGGTGGTGCTGGATCATCTCCTGCGAGAAGGAGACGTCCGCGGCGTTGTGCCCGCCGCTCGAGGCCGTGCTCCCGGCACCCGCCTTGCTGCTGCCGCCGTCGCCGCCGCACGCGGTGAGCGTGAGGGCGGCCACCGCGGCGGTGACGGCGAGGACGGTAGGACGGACGAACCTGCGCTGTACGGTCATGGTGGAACTCCTGGTGTGTGGATCCGTGCAAGGGCATGCCGCTGCGCGCGCGGTGGCGCGCAGGGTGCTCTAGATCCGCAGGAGTTGGAGTTCGGCGAGCGAGGGCGGGGCCCGGCCCCCGTCGGGACCGCTGCCCGCCTCGGACGTACGCCCGTCGGGCACTTCGACGTGGGCCGCCACATCGGGTTGCAGCACCGGCACCACGGCCGGGGTCCCGCCGACGGACGCGGACGCGCAGGTCGCGTCGGCGTGCGCCAGGTGACCGCCGCGGTCGCCCGAGCCGTGATCACAGGCACCGGGCGTCGACGCCTTCTCCCCCATGGCCGCGGCCGTGGCGACCATGGTGTGCCCGGGCGCGTGGTCGGCCAGGGGGAGGACGGGCCCGAGCCCGTGCATACCGAGCAGGCCCAGCAGCAGGGCGGCCACGAGCAGCCCGTAGGACCGCACCGACCGGTGCGGTCCTACGGGCTGCTCGTTGCGGGCCATGCCCTCACCATACCCACCCTGGGTATCGGGTCGGCGTCGGGTCCCTCGTTCAGTGGACCCGCGCGGGTGCCTTCGCGCTGCGGTAGGTGGAGATGCCCAGGGCCAGCAGCCAGTAGCTGAGGATCGCGCCCATCAGGGCGGTGGTGCCCCAGCCGTTCGCCGCGTAGAAGTGCGCGGGGGTGTTGCCGAAGAACAGCGACGGTACGAAGGCCAGGTTGATCCCGGCCAGGACGAAGGCCGACCGGCCGGTCCAGCGGGGCAGCAGTCCCGTGCGGGTGACGGCGATGCCGAGTGCGGTCAGGAAGAGCGCCAGCATGAGCCGGGAGATCGAGCCGTAGAGGATGTAGGTGCCGCTGACGTCGATCGTCGGGTCGATGGGGTGGTCGGCGGCGATGACCGCGCCGGCCTCCAGGCCGCTGGAGACGAGCGTGATCGTCGTGTAGACCAGGCCCGCCGTGAAGGCCAGCGAACCGGCCCACTCGTAGTCGGGGTGCACACGCTTCACCAGCTCGCGGAACGCCGTCACGAACACCAGCAGGAACGCCAGCGCGACGATCCCGATCAGCAGCCTGGCGAGCACGTTGGCGTCCGGCGGGGGGCCCGAGTAGACGAAGTACAGCGGCACTTCGACGATGAGGGCGACGGCGGCGGCGATACCCGCGCCACCCGTCAGACGCCTGGCGGTCATGTCGTTCATGGGGTCCCCCTGGGTGTCGATGCGGTGGATTCGGTACGCCATGAATCCTGCCGACGACGGCCCTCGCAGTCCCTGGGCCTGAGGACCGGATCGGGGGTGTCCCTGACGACACCCCGTGGCGGGGCGGACCACCCGGCCGGCGATCGTCCGCCCCCCGACGCTTCCCGGACGCTCCCCGGAGGGGAGCGAGGTGTCAGTTCCGCGTCGGCAGCCACGCGCCGACGACGGCCGCCAACTCCCCGCGCCCGGTGAAGACATGACCGTCCATGCCCACGGCCCGCGCGGCGCGTACGTTCTCCTCGCGGTCGTCCACGAAGAGGAAGTCGGCCGGGGCGGCCCGCAGGGCGGCGACGCAGTGCTGGAAGGCGGCAGGGTCCGGCTTCGCCGCCTTGATCCTGCCGGAGAAGGCCACGTGATCCAGGTCGTCGAGCCAGGGCTGTGCGGTGAGGAACGCGTCCGCGTGGTCGACGGGGATGTTGGACAGCAGGGCGACCTCGGCGACATCGCGCAGGGACCGGACGTAGCCGACCATCTCCTCGTCGACGCGTGACCAGCTGTCGATGTCGGTGAGGCGCAGTTCCTCGACCGTGTCGGCGTCGGCGGGCCGGGAGAGCTTGTGGAGTACGGCGGTCCAGTACTCGGGGGCGGACTGCCGGCCGGCGTCGTAGGGCGGGCGGCACTCCCAGTAGGCGGTGGTGAAGGCGTCGGTGGGGGTGTCGCAGCGGGCGGCCATCTCGCCGAGGACGCCCGGGAGTTGGTGGCGGGCGATGACCCCGAAGAGGTCGAAGAGGACGATGCGGCGGTGGGTGGACATGGTGAGGGTTCCTCCTCCTGGTCGCGGGCCCTAGTGGCCGCTCGGCGCCGGCTCGGTCGTGCGGTCGGGGACGGTGCGCAGGATTCCGGCGGCGGCGGCGGTGACCGCGCACAGCAGGATCAGCAGGACGAAGGCGTGGTTGAGGGCGACGAGGTGGGTCAGCCAGCCGATGACGGCGGGGCCGGCGAGCATGCCGACGTAGCCGAGCCCGGCGACACGCGAGACGTTGGCCCCGGCGGCGGGGTCGGCGTGCCCGGCCGCGCTGAACAGCTGCGGGACACAGCCGGACAGCCCCAGACCGAACAGCGCCCACCCCGCGAACGCGGCCCAGATCCACGGCGAGACGGTCACGATCGTGATGCCGATGCCGGCCGTCACCGCGCCGTGGCGCAGGATCGCCATGGACCCGAACCGGGCGACGAGGCGGTCGGCGAGCAGTCGGCCGATGGTCATCGTCGCCGCGAAGGTGCCGTAGGCGAAGGCGGCGGTGCTCGCGGGGGCGCCGAGGACGTCCTTGAGGTGCAGCGCGCTCCAGTCGTTGGCGGCGCCTTCGCACAGCATGACCATCAGGGCGAGGACGGCGAGGACCCAGATGCGGCCGCCGGTGCCGCGGCGCGCGGGGGCCGGGGCGTGTGCGGAGTCGATGTCGTCGGCGGCGGTGGGCGCGGCCGACAGCAGGGCGCGGGCCGAGACCAGGGCGATCACGACACCCAGGGTTCCCATGGCGGCCATGCCCGCGGCCGGGCTCAGGCCCGCGCTCGCGGTCGCCGCTCCGACGAGCGCGGCGAGGACGCCGCCGACCGAGAACGTGGAGTGGAAGGCCGACATGACGGGCCTGCCGTAGGCCTTCTCCACGTGGACGGCGTGGGCGTTCATGCTCACGTCCAGGCAGCCGTTGCAGAAGCCGAAGACCAGCAGGGCGCCGGCCAGTGTCCACGGATCGCGGGCCAGGCCGGGCAGCACCAGGGCCGCGCTGCACAGGACGCCGGTGGCGGGGACGACGACGCGCGCACCGAGCCGGTCGGTCAGCCGCCCGGCGACCTGCATGCCGAGGAAGGCTCCGAGGCCCAGCAGCACCAGGAGTCCCCCGAGTGTCGCGTGACTGATGTCCACGCGCTCCTCGATGGCGGGGATGTTCACGACCCAGATGCCCATCAGGGTGCCGCACAGGCTGAAGTAGACGAAGGTGGCCACCCGGGCGGCGCGCAGCGAATCGTTCATGGAATCGACCCTAATGAACGCCCAGCATGATTGAACACTGTCGTTTCGCACACATTGAATGTTCGTTTGAGGCGGTGTTCAATCACGGGCATGAGCAACGCAGACCGGCACGGGACGATCACGCAGGCCGTCAGGGAGTCGGGCAGGATCACCGTCCAGGAACTCGCCGCGCTGACCGGCGCCTCCGAGATGACCATCCGGCGCGACCTCGACGCACTGGCCGCGCAAGGCGTCCTCGAACGCGTCAGGGGCGGCGCGCGCACCCTGCTGCTGAGGGGCGAGGAGCCGCCCTTCGCGCTGCGCACGCACGAGGGCGTGGAGGCGAAGCGCCGTATCGCGGCCGAGGTGTCCTCACTGATCGCCGACGGCGAGACCGTTCTCCTCGACAGCGGCACCACGTGCCTGGAGATCGCCCACCTGCTGCGCCGACGGCCGGTCACCGTGATGCCCCTGTCGCTGCAAGCGGTCCACGTGTTCGGCGAGAGCCCGGGCCCGGCCACGCTGATGGTCCCCGGCGGCCGGCCCCGCGCCGCCGAGGGCGCCCTGACCGGACCCCTCACCCTCGCGTCCCTGGCCGCCCTGCGCTTCGACACCGCCGTCATGGGCTGCTGCGGACTCAGCGCGGCCCAGGGACTGACGGCCTACGACCTGGACGACGCGGCCGTGAAGAAGGCGGCCATCGCCGTCGCCCGCAGGATCATCGTCGCCACCGACAGCACCAAGCTCGGCCACACCGCCTACGCCCACGTCGGCCCGACCACCCTCCTGCACACCGTGGTCACGGACACCGCGGCTCCCGCCGACGAGATCGCCGCCCTCGAAGACACGGGCACGCTCGTGAGGACGGTCTGACGGGGGGCGCCGATCGGGCGCGGGACACGGGGGCTCGGGGACTCGGGGCCGGTCTCCGGCGGATGTGGTCCACGGAATCGCGTCCCCGAACATGACGAAGGGGCGGTCCCGGATTTCTCCGGAAACCGCCCCTCGTCTGCGACTCTGTCGAGTCGGGACGACAGGATTTGAACCTGCGACCCCTTGACCCCCAGTCAAGTGCGCTACCAAGCTGCGCCACGTCCCGATGCACTGTCCGCGGAGAACCGCGTGAACGCGCGAACAGCACTTTACCCCACACCCGGGGGTGCCCCGAAGCCGGTGCCGGGCGCGGGACAATCGTCGTATGGGCGACACAACCTCAGGCGGTACGACGGACTCCCGCGACCGGGACGGCGAGGGGCGGGCGCGCAACGCCCGGCCGCGGGACGGGCTCGGGCGACCGCTGCCCTACGACGCGGACGGCGTCGCGCGGCAGCCCGAGGGGGTCGTGCGCGCACCGGAGGACACCGTCGTCGAGGCGCAGGCGCTGCTCGACGAGGGGAAGCCGTTCCACGCGCACGAGGTCTTCGAGGACGCCTGGAAGTCGGGGCCCGACGAGGAGCGTGCCCTGTGGCGCGGCCTCGCCCAGCTCGCGGTGGGCCTCACGCACGCGGCCCGGGGCAATGTCACCGGCGGGGCCCGGCTGCTGCGGCGCGGCGCCGGGGGCGTCGAGGAGTGGGCGTCCGTCTCGGGGCGGGAGCGGCCGTACGGGATGGATCTCGCGGGGGTCGCGGCCTGGGCGCGGGGACTCGGGGACGACGTGGAGCGGGGCGGGGCGGTGGACGCGCGGGCGCGGGCTCCCCGGCTGCGCGGGACGCCGTAGCGGAGGGGGTGTGGGGATCGTCCCGGTGCGGTGCACGGGCTGTCAGTGGCGTGGGGCAGACTCGGGGGTGTGCGAAAGATTCATGTCATCGGTATCGGTGCGGGCGACCCGGAGCAGCTGACCTTGCAGGCGGTCAGGGTGCTGCGGAGCACGGACGTGTTCTTCATCCTCGACAAGGGCGAGGTGAAGTCGGACCTCACCGGTCTCCGCAGGGACATGCTCGACGCGCACGTGCCGGAGGGGACGTACCGCGTGGTGGAGGCACGGGACCCGGAGCGCGACCGGAAGGCTGGGGGTGCCGCGTACTCCCCGGCGGTCGGTGACTGGCGCAGCGCCCGCGCGGACATCTACGAGCGGCTCATCACCGAGGAGTTGGGCGAGGACGAGAGCGGCGCCTTCCTGGTGTGGGGCGATCCTTCGCTGTACGACAGCACGCTCGGCGTCCTGGAGGAGATCCTGGAGCGCGGCGCGGTGGCGTTCGACTACGACGTGGTGCCCGGCATCAGCAGCGTCTCGGCACTCGTCGCCCGGCACCGCACGGGGCTGAACCGGGTCGCCCGGCCGGTGCAGATCACCACGGGCAGGCGGCTGTCCGAGAAGTTCCCCGACGACGTGGACGACGTGGTGGTGATGCTGGACGCGCACCAGGCGTTCACGCGGTACGCGGACCAGGACATCGACATCTACTGGGGCGCCTATCTGGGCACTCCGGACGAGATCCTCGCCTCCGGTCCGATAGCCGAGGCCGCTCCGCGCATCGAGCGGCTGCGCGCGGCGGCCCGTGAGCGCAAGGGCTGGATCATGGACACGTATCTGCTGCGCAGGCACCCCAAGGGCGAGTAGCGGGCGCGGGCCGGATCCGGGGGCCAGGGCTGCGGCTGCCGCTTCTGCCCCTTCTGCCGCGGCACCCGAGTGGACCGTCCCGTATGCAGGAGGGGTCCCACGGTGTGAAAGTGACCTGGTGACAGTCGCCGAGGAAACCGCGCTGCCCGCCGCGCAGCAGCCGCCTGTGCTGGACTCCCGCCGCCGCAACGTCGTCTTCGTGACGATCATGCTGGGCATGCTCCTGGCGGCCCTCGACCAGACGATCGTGGGGACGGCCCTGCCGACGATCGTGTCGGACCTGGGCGGTGCGGCGCACATGTCCTGGGTGGTCACCGCCTATCTGCTGGCCGAGACCGTGGCGACCGTGCTGGTCGGCAAGTTCGGTGACCTGTTCGGCCGCAAGGTGGTCTTCCAGGTCTCGGCGATCGTGTTCATCACGGGCTCGTTCCTGTGCGGCCTGGCCACCAACATGACGCTGCTGATCGTCTGGCGGGCCGTGCAGGGTGTCGGCGCGGGCGGTCTGATGGTGACGGCGATGGCGTTGATCGCCGACGTCATCCCGCTGCGCGAACGCGGCAAGTACCAGGGGGCGATCGGCGCGGTGTTCGGCGTGGCCACGGTCATCGGACCGCTCCTGGGCGGCCTGTTCACCGACCACCTGACCTGGCGCTGGGCGTTCTACGTCAACGTCCCGATCGCGATCGTCGTCGTCATCGCGGCGGCCCGCACCATCCCGGTGGTCAAGTCGGCGACCCGGCCCGTGATCGACTACCTGGGCATCGCCCTCGTCGCGATCGGCGCCAGCTCCCTGATCCTGGCGACGAGTTGGGGCGGCAACCAGTACGCGTGGGGTTCGCCGACCATCATCGGCCTGTTCGCGGGCGGCGCGGTCGCGCTCGGCCTGTTCTGCTGGGTGGAGACCCGCGCGGCACAACCCATGCTCCCCATGCGGCTGTTCGCCAACCCGGTGTTCACGGTCTGCTCGATCCTCAGCTTCGTCGTCGGCTTCGCGATGCTCGGCGCGCTGACGTACCTGCCGACCTATTTGCAGTACGTCGACGGCGACTCGGCCACGGTCTCCGGCGTACGGACGCTGCCCATGGTGATCGGGCTGCTGATCGCGTCCGTCTTCAGCGGCAACGTGGTCAGCAAGACCGGCCAGTACCGCGTCTTCCCGATCATCGGCTCCGCGGTGATGGGCGTCGGGCTCTACCTGATGTCCCTCATGGGGCCGGGCACCGGCGCGTTCCTGGAATCGGTGTACATGTTCGTGCTCGGCACCGGCATCGGGCTGTGCATGCAGGTGCTGACGATCGCGGTGCAGAACACCGTCGAGTACGCCGACCTCGGCACGGCGACCTCCGGCGTCACCTTCTTCCGTACGCTGGGCAGTTCGTTCGGCACCGCCGTCTTCGGCACGATCTACGCCAACAGCCTGGGGCCCAACCTCAAGGACGGGATCGCCTCGGCCGCGAGGACCGGCGTGCTGGACCCGGCCGTCATCGCCAAGGCGGCGACCAGCCCCGAGGGCCTGCACAAGCTGCCGCACGCCACCGCCGTGCCGATCATCAACGCCTACGCCGACACCATCCAGACGGTGTTCCGGTGGACGATCCCGGTCGCGGTGATCGGCTTCGTCGTCGCCCTGTTCCTCAAACAGGTCGAACTGCGCGACAGCGCGCGGAAGGGCTCCACCGACATGGGTGAGGGCTTCGCGTCACCGCGCGGCGCCGACTCACAACGCCTCCTCGAAGCGGCCGTCGGCAAGGTCATCGGCAGCACGGACCTCGACACCGCGCGGCGGATCATCACGGCCTCCGACACCCGGCTGGACATCGCCGGCGCCTGGGCCGTCATGCAGGTCGAACTCTTCAGCAGGATGGTCGGCCACGCGAGCCTCGGCCTGATCGCCGCCCGCCGCCACATGCCGCCGGAGGTGCTCCTCCCGGTCTTCGACCGCATGGTCGAGGAGGGCTATCTGACCCGCGACGGCTACCTCCTCTCCCACACCGCGGCCGGCGAACGCGAGGCGGAGGTCATCGGCCACGCGTGGGGCAGCTGGCTGGAGGACCGCGTCCAGCAGGACATCGGCCGCCCCTCGGGCACGGACCTCCGCGCCGCGGTCGACTCCATCGCCAAGCGGCTCCTGGTCGAGGACCTGACCTCCGGACTGCCGCAGCGCGCGCCGGAGTTGGAGACGACTCCGGCGCCGTGAAAACGGGGTGCCCGGTCACCGGGGCGGTGGTCGTACTCACGGCATGTCCCCGACACCCGTGCGCTTCTACGACCCCGGCGACACGTACGCCGACTTCACGTCGTCGATTCTGGTCCGGTGTCCGCGCTGCGAGCGGATCGCCCACATCGAACGGAGTCCGCGCACCCCGCTGAGCGCGGAGCGAGGGGCACATCCGCACCCGCGTCTGGTCTGCCGGTCCTGCGGGCTGTGCCGGAGCGACAGCCGTCCGTCCCGTTTCTCGCGGTGTCCCGGCGCCTCTTCCTGTCCGGCCTTGTGGCTGCGGACCGACACCCGGCACGGGGAGTTGTGGGCGTACAACCTCCGGCACCTGGACCTGATCAGGCGGTTCGTCGCCGCCGACCTGCGTGAACGGGCGCCCTGGTACGACCACGGCCGGAAGATGACACTGGTCGCCCGCCTCCCGGCCTGGATCAAGAGCGCCAAGAACCGGGACGAGGTGCTGCGCACGGTGGACCGCCTCCGGGCCACGGTCATCGCCCCGGACTGAACCCCAGCCGCTCCAACACCCCGGCAACATCAGGCACCGCGCTCACCCCGTCCGGCAACGCGGGCCGTCGTACGACCACGACCGGCACCCCCGCCTCCCGCGCCGCCGTGAGTTTCGCCGCCGTCGCCGCTCCCCCGCTGTCCTTCGTCACGACCACGTCGATCCGGTGCTCGCGCAACAGCTCCGCCTCGTCGGCCACGGTGAACGGCCCGCGCGCGAGCAGCACTGCGGCGTCCGGCGGCATCGGCGGCCCGGGCGGTTCCACCGACCGTACGACGAAGTGCAGTTGGGCGAGAGGGGCGAAGGCGGCGAGGCCGAGGCGGCCGGTGGTGAGCAGCACGCGGCGCCCGAGTCCGGGCAGCGCGTCCGCGGCCTCCGCGAGCGAGCCGACCGGGTGCCAGTGGTCCCCGGGTCCCGGCTGCCACCCCGGTCTGCGCAGCACGACCACCGGCACTCCGGTCACCGCGCCGGCCCGCGCCGCGTTCGCGGTGATCGTCTCGGCGAAGGGGTGCGTGGCGTCGACGACGGCGTCCACCTGGTGCTCCCGCAGCCACGCGGCCAGCCCGTCGACACCGCCGAACCCGCCGATCCGTACGTCCCCGGGCAGCACGCTCGGCCGTGACACCCGCCCGGCGAGGGAGGTGGTGACCTGTGTCCCGGGCCGGCCTGCCGCCAGTTCGGCGGCCAGTTCACGTGCCTCGGTGGTGCCGCCGAGGATCAGGATGTGCGGGGACATGCGGCGAGCCTACGAGGTCATGCAATCGCGGGGTCACGGAGCCGGCGGTCAGCGGAGGAGCAGTTGCAGGCCGCCGATAATCGTCGCCGCGATCACGAGTTGCTCGAACAATCGCTGGTTGATTCGGTTCACAGCCCATTTGCCGATCAACGCACCGGGCACGACGAACGCCGCGAGCGCCGCGTCGAGGAGGAGCGAGTGCCCGTCGATCAGCCCGAGGCTCACGCTGAAGGGCACCTTGGTCACGTTGACGATCAGGAAGAAGAACGCCGACGTGCCGAGAAAGCCCAGCTTCCGGAAGCCCGCGGAGAGCAGGTACATCGACATCACCGGCCCACCGGCGTTGGCGACCATCGTGGTGAACCCGCCGAGCACACCGTACGAGCGCGCTTTCGCCCGCCCGGACCTGGAGGTGACGGAGTCCGGCCCGTCCCCGTCACCGGCCCCCGCCTCGGTCCCGGCGTCCGCGTCCGCCGTGCGCCGGCGCCACAGGGTGACCCCCGCCATGAACAGCAGGATCACCCCGATCGAGGTCCGGACGACCGCGTCGTCCGCCCACACCAGGAACAGGGTCCCGATCACGACGCCCGCCGCGACCGCCGGGAACAGCCGCCACAGGGTGGGCCAGTGGGCGTGCCGCCGGTAGGTGAGCACGGCGAGGACGTCGCCGACGATCAGGATCGGGAGGAGTACGCCGGTGGAGGCGCGGGCGGGCAGGACGGCGGCGAAGATCGCGAGGCTGACCGTGTTGGCCCCGCTCACGGCCGTCTTGGAGAAGCCGACGAGCAGGGCCGCGGCGGCGAGCGCGGCGAATTCCCAGCCGGATATGTACCAGAGAGTCATCGTGTTCATGCGAGGACCGATCGTATGTCCTTACATCTCCCCGCGTAAGGAGTGTCTCGTCAGTTGGCCCCTGCACCACACGGCGGCGGGCCGGGACACCCGATGAGCGGTGCTAGTTTCCGGGTGTGGACGACACCCGCGAGCACACCCTCACCGGCACCCGGGGCACGATCACCGCACACGAGTGGCCGCTGAGGCAACCGCGCTGTCTCGCCCTCGTCGCGCACGGCTACGGCGAACACATCGGCCGGTACGCCGAGTTGGCCGCCGTACTGCGGACGCACGGCGCGGCGGTCTTCGGCCCCGACCACCAGGGGCACGGCACGTCGGCCGGTGAGCGGGTGCTGATCGAGGACTTCGAGGACGTGGTCACGGACCTGCACGGCGTCGCCGACCTGGCACGGTCCACACACCCAGGTGTCCCCCTCGTCCTGATCGGCCACTCCATGGGCGGCCTGATCGCTTCCCGCTTCGCCCAGCGCCAAGGCGACGAACTCACCGCGCTCGTCCTGTCCGGGCCGGTCATCGGTGCCTGGGAACTGCCGGGGCGGCTGCTCGCCCTCGACGAGATCCCGGACCTCCCGGTCAGCCCGGGCGCACTGTCCCGCGACCCCGCGGTCGGTGCGGCGTACGCGGCGGACCCGCTGGTCTGGCACGGTCCGATGAAGCGGCCGACCCTTGAGGCCTTCGCCCGAACCCTGGACACCGTGGGCGAGTCGGGGACCGTCGGCGGACTTCCGCTGCTCTGGCTGCACGGCGCCGACGACCGGCTCGTCCCGCTCGCCGGCAGCCGTGTCGGCGTGGAACGGTTGAACGGCGGCGAGTTGACCGAGCACGTGTATCCGGGCGCCCGGCACGAGGTGTTCCTGGAGACGAACCGGGCCGAGGTCTTCGCCGACCTGATCCGTTTCCTGGACGGGGTGGTGAACAGCCCCACCCGGCCGGCATGACCGTGCCAGACTTCTCCCACGTCCCACGGGGGTCGTCGTAGCGCGGAAGTCGAGCAGAGGAGCCTCGCGTGACCGGGACAGAGCGGGCCGGCCGGCGGATCGACACGTCGAAACCGCATCCGGCGCGGGTGTACGACTGGTTCCTCGGCGGCAAGGACAACTACCCCGTCGACGAGCAACTCGGCAGGCAGATCACGGCACTTGACCCGGGCGCCCCCCGCACCGCGCGGGCGAACCGCTGGTTCATGCAGCGGGCGACCCGGCTGGTCGTACGGCAGTCGGGCATCCGCCAGTTCCTGGACATCGGCACCGGCATACCGACCGCGCCCAACCTCCACCAGATCGCCCAGTCCACCGCGCCGGACGCGCGGATCGTGTACGTCGACAACGACCCGATCGTCCTCGCCCACGCCGAGGCACTGCTGCACGGCACGCCCGAGGGGGCGACGGAGTACCTCCAGGCCGACGCCCGCGAACCGCTCACCATCCTCCAACAGGCGTCCCGCGTCCTGGACTTCGACCGCCCGGTCGCCCTGTCGCTCATCGCCCTGCTGCACTTCATCCCGGACGCGGACGGCGCCCACGAGCTGGTGAACACCCTCGTCGACGCTTTGGCGCCGGGCAGTTGCCTCGTTCTGTCCGCGATGACCGCCGACCTGGAGCCGGAGAAGGTCGAGCGCGGCATCGCCGCCTACGCGGCAGGCGGGGTGACCCTGGTCGCCCGCACCCACTCCGAAGTGAGCAGCATCTTCAAGGGACTTGAGCCGACGGACCCCGGGATCGTCTCCGTCTCCGAGTGGCACCCCGAACTCGCCGAGGGCGAGTCACCGCTCGGCGACGGGCCGATCTCCCTGTACGGCGGGGTCGCCTTCAAGCGCTGACGCCCCCTGCTCCACCCCTGCCTGGTCCCCACTTCCCTGCTCCACAGGCGCCTCCGCATGGATGACGAAGTCGTCGACCAGCCGCTGGAACAGCCCGGCAAGCCGCCGTATGTCCTCGGGCGACCAGTGAGCCAGTGCCATCTCGATTCCGCTCCGGCTCGCGTCGCGGATGCGGTCGACGGCGGCCAGGCCGCTGTCGGTGAGCTGGACGCGCTGGGCGCGGCCGTCGTCGGGGTCCTGGACCCGGATCACATACCCGAGCTGCTCCAACTGCCGTAGCTGGCGCGTGACATGGGACGCCTCCACGGACATCCGGACCGCCAGTACGCCGGGGCGCAGCGGCTCGCTCTCGGCGATGTACCGCAGGATCGAAACGGCGGCCCGGTCCAGCGGCAGCCCGGCCAGCGCCATCAGCCGCTCATGCTGCCGGGCCCGCCCGGCCAGATAGGAGATACGGGTGAGGACCCGCTCGATCGCGGCGACGTCCTCCGGAACGGGCGCTGTCGCGCGTGGCGGTGGGGACATGCGTTCACCGTAACAGCTACTTGCCTGACTCAAGCAATGCCGCCAGATGGTTGCTTGACTTAAGTAATACAGTCATGGTTGCTTAACTCAAGTAAGTCCAGAGCCGGGGGCCTCCGAAGCGGAGGTGTCCCCGTAGCGCCGTGCACCGTGGGGACGGAGTGCGGCGCCGTCACCGGTCCCGGCGGCCGGAGCACTCCCCCCGTCCGCCGCCGGGGCCGGTGACACCCCTCACGCACATGGAAAGCGAGTCCCGTCATGGCCACGATGAAGTCCGTGCAGACCGGTGCCGTAGACACGATCGACGTGGTCGACGTCGACCGCCCGGCCCCCGGACCGAAGGACGCCCTCATGAAGATCCGCGCGTGCGGGATCTGCGGCACCGACACCTTCTTCCTGCACCTCGGCGGCGGCCCCTTCGGACCCGGAGGCGCGATGGCCCCGGTCCCCCTCGGGCACGAGCCGGCCGGTGAGATCGTCGAGGTCGGCGCGGAGGTGGAGGGTCTGAAGGTCGGGGACCGGGTGGTCGTCAACCCGCAGGGCGCGCCGTCCGGGATCATCGGCTGCGGCGGCAAACACGGTGCCATGAGCGACTACCTCCTCCTGGAGGACTGCGAGATCGGCAAGAGCGTCACCGTCTTCCCCGACACCGTGCCGTTCGACGTGGCTGCCCTCAACGAGCCGATGGCCGTGGCCCGGCACGCCGTCAACCGGTCCGAGGCGAAGCCCGGCGACAAGGTCGTCATCTTCGGTGCCGGGCCGATCGGCCTGGGCGCGGCCATCTGGCTGAAGCTGCGCGGGATCGAGCACGTCGTGGTCGCGGACGTCATCGCCTCGCGCCTGGAGACAGCGCTCGCCGTCGGCGCGGACGCGGTGATCAACTCCGCCGAGGAGGACGTCACCGCCCGGCTGACCGAGCTGCACGGGCAGGCCGCGAACGCGCTGGGCCAGCCGCGCGCCGGTACGGACATCTACATCGACGCCGCCGGTGTCGCCGCGGTCGTCAACACCACGATCGACTCCGCGAAGTGGGGCGCCAGGCTGGTCATGGTCGCCGTACAGAAGAAGGGCGCCGACATCGATCTCGGCGGGATGCTGCGCAGCGAGCTGACGCTGATCGCCTCGCAGGGCTACCCCACCGAGATCTTCGAGGTCACGCGGGAGATCGTCGAGCACCACGAGCGGTTCGCCGAGCTGATCAGTCACCGGGTGCCGTTCGCCGAGGTCGGGCGGGCCTTCGAACTGGCGCTGACACCGGGTGCGGCGGAGAAGATCGTCGTCACCTTCGACGAGTAGGCGCGGACCTTCGGGTTCCGGTCGTCGGCCGCGGTCGACGGCGGGGCCCGCGGCCGGCCGGCCTCCTCGGACAGGAACCCCCACGCCATGATCCACAACCTGCGGCGCCTGCTGCCCCGCCGTCCCCGCGCCGCCGACCTGGTCGTCGCCGCGGCCCTCTTCGCCTGCTCCTTCCCGGGCGGCCGGATGACGCTCCCGGGCTACGGTCCGGGAACCACCTCGTGGCCCGGCGTCCTGGTCGCGGGCGCCTCCTCCCTCGCCCTGCTCTGGCGGCACACCCTGCCGCGCACCACGGTGGCGGCCACCCTTGGCTGCGCAATGGCGATGGCCGCGCTCGGCCATCTCCTCACGGTCCTGGTGATCGGCCCGCTGATGGTCGCGCTCCACACGCTCGCCCGGCTCTCGGACCGGACCACCGCGAACCTCTTCACCGCCGTCGGCATCGCCCTGCTCGTAGGCACGTCCCTGGTGGCGGGTTCCGGCGGCGAACCGCTGGTCCTGAAACTGCTCGGCCCGGCCTTCTGGCTGCTGCTGCCGACCTCCCTCGGCACCACGACCCGGCTCCGGGCGGCCCACCTGGAGGCCGTGCGGGCGCGGGCCGAGCACGCGGAACGGACCCGCGAGCAGGAGGCCCGGCATCGCGTCACCGAGGAACGCATGCGGATCGCCCGCGACCTGCACGACGTCGTGGCCCATCACCTCATCCTCGCCAACCTCCAAGCCGGCTCCGTCGTAAGGCTGTTGGGCACCCGGCCCGAGGAGGCCGAGCGGATCGCCGGTGAACTCGCCGGCTCCACCCTGTCGGCCGTACGCGAACTCAAGGCCACCGTGGGCCTGTTGCGGCAGTCCGACGAGTCGGAGACCGCGTCGGGGCCCACCCCGGGGCTGGCCCAACTCGCCGATCTGGCGGCCTCGTTCGAGGCCGCCGGGCTGTCGGTCGTGGTCACCGTCGAGGGGAGGCCGCGGCCGCTGTCGGCGGGGACGGACCTGACGGCGTACCGCATCGTGCAGGAGGCGCTCACCAATGTGGCCAAGCACGCGGGCACCGGTTCGGCCGAGGTGCGGCTGCGCTACGCGCACGACCGGCTGGGCATCACCGTCACCGACCACGGCGGCACGACGGCACCCTTCTCCCCCGCTCCGACCGGAGGCTACGGCGTCATCGGCATGCGTGAGCGCGCCCTGTCCGCGGGCGGCCGGCTGCTGGCCGGGCACCGGCCCCAGGGCGGTTACGAGGTCGCCACCGAACTGCCGCTGCCGCCTCGCATCCAGAATTCACTTGCGTAAGTCAATCAACCTCATTATGTTTGAGTAAGTCAAGCAAGTCGACCCGCCCGGATCGCTGTCATTCGCTCCGGATCATCACTGTTTGCCGCATATCATCGCTGCCGTTCCAGATGGAGGCTCCGCCATGTCCGACGCCCCTGCCCGACCCGCCGAAGCGGGTTCCTCCGCTCCGCCGAGGTCGAACGCCGTCGTCGCGGTGCTGGCCTTCGCCGGAATCGTCGTCTCGCTGATGCAGACCCTGGTCATCCCGATCATCCCGGAGCTGCCGAAGTACCTGAACGCCTCCGCGTCGAACACGGCGTGGGCGGTCACCGCCACACTGCTGGCCGCCGCCGTGGCCACCCCGGTCGTGGGCCGCCTCGGTGACATGTTCGGCAAGCGCCGCATGCTCCTGACCAGCATCGTGCTGCTGGTCACCGGCTCGATCGTGTGCGCACTGGCCGACTCGCTGATCCCGATGGTCATCGGCCGCGCGCTCCAGGGACTGGCCGCGGCGGTCGTACCGCTCGGCATCAGCATCATGCGGGACGTGCTGCCCGGCGAGCGGCTGGCCGGTTCCACCGCGCTGATGAGCGCCTCGCTCGGTGTCGGCGGCGCCCTGGGTCTGCCCTCGGCCGCGTTCATCGCGGACCACTACAACTGGCACATCCTGTTCTGGGTCTCGGCCGTCCTCGGCGCCCTGTCCTTCCTGCTGGTCCTGCTGCTCGTGCCCGAGTCCGAGGTCCGCACCGGCGGCCGCTTCGACCTGGTCGGCTCGCTCGGCCTGTCCGCCGGACTGGTCTCCCTGCTGCTCGCGATCTCCAAGGGCTCCGACTGGGGCTGGACCAGCGCGCCGACCCTGGTCCTCGGCGTCGCCGCCGTCGCGATCCTGCTCGCCTGGGGCCGGTACGAACTGCGCAGCCCGCAGCCGCTGGTGGACCTGCGGACGACCGCCAGGCCGCAGGTGCTGTTCACCAACCTGGCCTCGATCGCGCTCGGTTTCTCGATGTTCGCGATGTCCCTGGTCCTCCCCCAGCTGCTGCAACTGCCCACGCAGACCGGCTACGGTCTCGGCAAGTCGATGCTGGCGGTCGGCCTGGTGCTCGCCCCGCAGGGCCTGGTCATGATGGCCATGTCCGCCGTGTCCGCCCGGGTCACCAAGGCCAAGGGCCCCAAGGTCACCCTGATGATCGGGGCGCTGATCGTGGCCTCCGGCTACGCCCTGAACATCCTGCTGATGTCCCAGGTCTGGCACCTCATCCTGGTGTCCTGTGTCATCGGCGCCGGCGTCGGTTTCACCTACGGCGCCCTGCCCGCCCTGATCATGGGCGCGGTCGACCCGTCCCAGACCGGCGCGGCCAACAGCCTCAACACCCTGATGCGGTCCCTGGGCACGTCATTCGCCAGCGCCATCGCCGGTGTGATCCTCGCCCAGATGACCACCGACTTCGGCGGCTACGCCCTCCCCTCGGAGAACGGCTTCAAGGTGGTCATGGCGATCGGCGCCGGAGCCGCCCTGCTGGCCTTCCTCCTCGCGAGCCTGATCCCCAGGCCCCGCAAGGGCGTCGAGGCCCCGGCCGACGGGACGCCGACCACGTCTCCCGAGGTCTCCGAGACCACGGTGTAAGGCATCCTGGCCATCGAGCACACGGCGGTCGCCGACCCACGCGGTACGGGACGACCGCCCTGCGCACGTCCCGCACGTCCCCGGCACCCTGCGAGGAGAGCCCGCCATGACGACACCCGACTCCCGTGACACGACGGCCGGTCCGGCCGAAGCGCCGGTGGTGCGTTTCGACGCCGGTGCGGTGCGCGGGCGGCTGGAGGACGGGCTGGCGGTCTTCCGCGGCATCCCGTTCGCCGAGCCGCCGGTCGGCGAGGCGAGGTTCCAGGCACCGCGGCCGTGCGCGGCTGGGACGGCATACGCGACGCCTTCGACTTCGGCCCGCCGCCCCCGCAGGAGTCCGGATTCCAGGGCCTCCGGGGTGTGCTGGAAGCGGCGACGGGCGACGACTGGCTGACCGTCAACGTGTGGACCCCGAACCCTGATCCGGCGGCCCGCCGCCCGGTCATGGTGTGGATCTACGGTGGCGCCTACAAGCTCGGACACGCGGGCAGCCCCGGCTACGACGCCCAACGCATCGCCCGGGACGGCGACTTGGTGGTCGTCACCTTCAACTACCGCGTCGGCATCGAGGGGTTCGCCCGGATCGACGGCGCCCCGGCCAACCGCGGGCTGCTCGACCAGGTCGCCGCGCTGGAGTGGGTGCGGGACAACATCACCGCGTTCGGCGGCGACCCCGGGCAGGTCACCGTTCTCGGCGAGTCGGCCGGTGCCGGGTCGGTGGCCTCGCTGCTGGTCATGCCGAGCGCCGCCGGGCTGTTCCACCGGGCCATCGCGCAGAGCGTGCCGGGCTCCTTCTTCTCCGACGAGCTGGCCAGGGACATCGCGGCCGCGATCGCCGCCGAGGCGGGACTGCGCCCCACGGCCGCCGATCTCGCGACCGTGGACCCCCGCCGACTGCCCGCGGCGGGCGAGACGTTGACCACCAAGATGCACCAGCACGCGGACCGCTGGGGCGCCGTCGCCCACACCCTGAGCCCCTTCGCACCCGTCGTCGACGGCGAGGTGCTGCCGACCGCGCCCTGGCAGGGGGTCGCGGCGGGCGCGGCCCGGGACGTGGAGCTGATCGTCGGTCACAACCGGGACGAGTTCCGCCTGTTCACCGCCCTCGGCGGACAGCTCGGGAAGATCACCGAGGAGGACGCGGTGAGCGCGCTGCGCCGGTTCGGACCCGGCGCCGACCCCGAACCGGCCTACCGTACGGCCTTCCCCGACGCCTCCCCGGGCGAGCTGCACGAACTCGTCCAGTCCGACCGGGTGTTCCGCATGCCCTGCCTCCATCTGGCCGAGGCGCAGGTCGCCGCGGGCGGACGCGTGCACGTCTACGAACTCACCTGGCCCGCACCGGGGTTGGGCGGGGTTCTGGGCGCCTGCCACGCCCTCGACATCCCGCTGCTCTTCGGCACGTTCACCGCCGACCTCGGCAATCTGCTGTTCGCCGACGTCGAACCCTCCCCCGACGCCCTGGCACTCTCGTCCCGCTTCCGCGCGTCCTGGACGTCCTTCGCCCGCACCGGCGACCCGGGCTGGCCGGCGTTCGACACCGAGCACCGGACACGGAGCCGGTGGTCACGGCGTATCCGGAGGAGGCTTCGCGGCGGCTGTGGGAGGGGCATGTGTTCGGGGCGCTGCCGTTGGCCGGGTAAGCAGGTGGGGCGCACCGAAGGATCTGGGCGTTCGAGTTGCCGTACTTCGAGTTGCCGTACGACGTGCGACGTTGTGCGCTGAGGGCACTGTCCGCGCCCTGATCGTCCGCCCCGCCCGACGGAGGACCCTGCCATGACCGCGGAACCCCGATCCGTGCCGGAGACCTTCGCGTTCACCTGTGGTGACTGCGGCCACTGCTGGGAGGCCACCTTCCAGGTGATGTTCTTCACCGACCCGACCGACACCACCGGTCTGACCACGCAGGAGTACATCGACGAGGAGGGGAAGGCCCTCAGATCGCCCCTCTCCGACGCGATCTGCCCCCAGTGCGGCGGGCGCACGGTACATGTGCTGGAGGCCGGACTCGCCCAGCGGACCCACCGCGCGGAACACGAGCCGCAGCAGCCGCACGAGCACCGCCTGCACCTTCCGCATCTTCCGCACAGGTCCTCCGGTCCGCCGGAGGACGAGCCGCGCTGACGTGCCCCTGACCGAGCGTGACTCACCCGGACGGCCCCCTGCGCTGGAGGCCGGGCCGCCCCGATGGTGCGCTGTGGGGGACCCGCCGCTCCCCCTGGAGGCCCCGCCATGCACCGTCGCCCGCCCTCCCGACCCGCCCGTCTCCTCGCCTCGGCTCTGGCCGTGGGCGCGCTGCTGACCTGCGCGGCCTGTTCCGGCGAGAGCAAGGGCGACGGCGGTGGGCGGCGCGCCGACAGTGCCGCGGACGTCGCCGCCTCCCCGCTCGCCGCCGACTCCACGCTCGCCTCGCCCCGTGGCGGGAAGTCCGCGTCCCCACGGGCCGAGAAGTCCGCCGGCGTCCTCACCCCGGCCGGGGCCAAGGCCGCGCTGATCACCGAGGCCGACATCGAGGACAACTGGACGCAGGTCAAGGACGCCGCGTCCTGGGGCGACAAGCTGCTCATCGGGAAGGTAGACGTCGCCGCCCTCCTCACCGCGAAGACGAACGCCGCCGACTGCCAGAAGCTCCTCGACGCGCTCTACGACGACACGCTCCTCGGCAAGCCGTCCGGAGCGTCCGCGCTGACCGGGTTCGAGCAGAGCGAGTCCCGGCTGCTCTACCAGGTCGCCGCCTACGACCGGGCCGAGCTCGGCGCCTCCCTGAACTGGCTGAAGACGCTGCCGGTGAAGTGCGACCAGTTCACCGCGACCGACTCCAAGGGCGGCCACCGTACGGTCCAGGTCATCGAGGACCCGGTGCCCTCCGTGGGCGACGCCCGCCAGGGTCTCCAGGTCACCGTCACCGGCACGAGCGGCACCCAACCCGTCACGCTCACCCTTCAGTTGGCGGTAGTCCGGGTCGGCACCGACGCCATCACGGTGACGTCCGGCGGCCTCGGCGGCACGGAGACGGGCACGACCAAGGCCGCCGTGCAGCAGGGCACCGCGAACCTGAAGGACGTCCTGGCCGGGCGGACCCCGGCCGCCCAACCCGGCAATCTGGACTGACGGTCCGCGATTCCCGGAGAACATGTGCCCGATCGTCGCGAACCCCTGAACCAAGTGATCACCGGACGGCACAATGGAGTCGACGGCCGCACGGGCGACGAGGAGCGACGAGTGAGTGACAGCGACACCCCGGCAGAGGGACCGACCCGGCTCAACACCGGTGTGGCGCACAACGCGCGCGTCTGGAACTACTGGATCGGCGGCAAGGACAACTACGAGATCGACCAGCGGGTCGGCGAGCACGTCGCGGGACTCTTCCCGGTGATCCGTGAAGTGGCGCGCGCGGACCGGGACTTCCTCGGCCGGGCGGTGCGGTTCCTGACCGCCGAGCGCGGCGTACGGCAGTTCCTCGACATCGGCACCGGACTGCCGACGGTCGACAACACGCACGAGATAGCACAACGCGTCGCACCGGACGCGCGGATCGTCTACGTCGACAACGACCCGCTGGTGCTGATCCACGCCCGCACACTGCTGACGAGCACCCGCGAGGGTGTCACCGACTACATCGACGCGGACGTGCACGACCCGGAGTCGATCGTCCAACGGGCCGCGGGCACCCTGGACTTCGACCGTCCCGTCGCGGTGATGATGCTCGGCATCCTGAACTTCATCCTCGACACCGAGGACGCCCGGAACGTCGTACGCAAGGTCATGTCCGCCGTCCCCTCGGGCAGTTACCTCGTGCTGACGCACCCGACCTTCGACGCGGACCTCGGCGGCGAGGGGAACGTCCCGGCGATGGCGTTCTGGAACGAGAACGCCACTCCCCCGATCACCGCCCGCAGCCGCGCGGACGTCGCCGCCTTCTTCGAAGGCCTCGACCTCCTCGACCCGGGCCTCGTGCCGTGCTCGCGATGGCGCCCGGACTCCGGCTCCCCGGCCGTGGTACCGCAGTTCGGCGCGGTGGCCGTGAAACCCTGACCGGAGCCGCCGAGCGTGCGGGACGCGATCGTGGAGGACGCATGACCACTCTTGCCGACCCCCTGCCCGGCGGCCGTCCCGGCGAGGTCGACCGCGCCACCGCCCTGGCCGCCGAACTGACCGGGCGAGGGGTGCACGGGATCGTCCTGGCCTACGTCGACACGGCGGGCGTGGGCCGGGTGAAGACGGTCCCGACCGCGAAGCTCGCCTCGGCGGCGGCCTGGGGTGTCGGCATGTCCCCGGTGTTCGACACCTTCCTCGCCGACGACTCCATCGTCACCACCGATGTCCTCGGCTCCCCGGACGGCGACCTGCGCCTCTACCCCGACCTGGCCCAACTGGCCGTCCTCTCCGGCCAGCCCGGCTGGGCCTGGGCCCCGGTCGACCGCATCACCCAGGAGGGCGAGCGCCACCCCGGGTGCAGCCGCACCTTCCTGCGCCGCACGGTCGTCGACGCGGAGCGGCAGTACGGGCTCACCTTCCGGGCGGGCATCGAGATCGAGTGGTCGCTCGGCCTGGACCCGGCACCCGACGGCGCGTTCGTCCCCGCCACCACCGCTCCGGCCTACAGCGCCACCCGGCAGGTCGAACTGAGCGACTACGGCGCCGAGTTGCTGTCGGCGCTCGCGACCCAGGGCGTGGACGTGGAGCAGTTCCACCCCGAGTACGCGGCCGGGCAGTTCGAGCTGTCGGTGAGCGCGCTCGACCCGGTCGCGGCGGCCGACCGCAGTGTCCTCGTACGCCAGACCGTCCGCGCGATCTCCCAACGGCACGGCCTGCGCGCCTCGTTCAGCCCGGCCGTCCTCGCCCAGGGCGTCGGCAACGGCGGCCACATCCACCTCTCCGCCTGGCGCGACGGCGCGAACCTGCACGCCGGGGGCGACCGCCGCTACGGCATGACGGCCGACGCGGAGTCGTTCGCGGCCGGTGTCCTCGCCCACCTCCCGGCCCTCACCGCCGTCACCGCGCCGAGCCCGGCGAGCTACTTCCGGCTCCAACCCTCCCAGTGGGCGGGGGTGTTCACCGCCTGGGGCCGCGAGACCCGCGAGGCCGCGGTACGGATCGTCACCGGCACCGCGGGTCTGCGCGCCCAGTCGGCGAACCTGGAGGTGAAGCCGGTCGACCTGGCCGCCAACCCCTATCTCGCCCTCGGCTGCCTGATCGCCGCCGGCCTCGACGGCCTGACCACCGAGGCCGCCCTGCCCGAGGAGACCACCAAGGACCCCGCGCACCTGGGCGCGCCGGAGGCGGCGGCCCGTGGGGTACGACGGCTGCCGACCTCCCTCGCCGAGTCCGTCGCGGAGTTCCGCGAGGACGCGCGGCTGCGGGTCGCGCTCGGACCGGTCCTGGCCGACGCGGTGATCGCCGTACGACAGGGCGAGATCGCGGCCGTGGCGGAGCTGGACGACGAGCGGATCGCGGCGGCCTACCGCTGGAGGTACTGAGGATGGGCACGGGACCGGTCCACGAGGCGCTCGCCGCCCTGGAGTTGGTGGACCACCACTGCCACGGAGTCGTCACCGAGGCGCTGGACCGCACGGCCTTCGAGTCGCTGCTCACCGAGGGCGAGGTCCGGCCCGGCAGCGGGATCTCAGCGTTCGACACCCCGGTCGGGATCGCGGTACGCCGTCACTGCGCACCGCTGCTGGACCTGGCGCGGCACACCCCGGCCGACGCATACCTCGCCCGGCGCGGCGAGTTGGGCCCGCGCGAGGTCAACCGGCGTTTCCTGGCCGCCGCCGGCACCGGCGTCCTCTGCGTCGACACGGGCTTCGCACCGCACCGCGTCACGACGCCCGCCGAACTCGCCGAGGCGGCGGACGCGGTGGCCCATGAGGTCGTACGACTGGAGGCGGTCGCGGAGTCGGTGGCCGCGCGCGGGGTCGAGCCGGACGCGTACGCGGACGCGTTCCGGGCGGCCGTGCTGGACGCGGTGCGGCGGCCGGGGGTGGTGGCGGTGAAGTCGGTGGCCGCGTACCGGACGGGGTTCGGCCTCGACCCGGCCAGGCCGTCGGAGGCGCGGGTGACCTCGGCGGCGCGGGCGTGGCTGGCGCGCGGCGGGCGGCTGGAGGACCCGGTCCTGGTGCGGGAGTTGCTGTGGACCGCGGTGGATCTCGGCCTGCCCCTCCAGCTGCACACGGGTTTCGGCGACAACGACATCCGGCTGCACCGCGCGGACCCCACCCTGCTGACGGACTGGCTGCACGCGATCTCCGGTGCGATCCCGGTCCTGCTCCTGCACTGCTGGCCGTACCAGCGTCAGGCCGGCTACCTGACGGCCGTCTTCGAAAACGTGTACCTGGACGTGGGGCTCACCCTGCACCACGTCGGACCGGTCCGGGCGCGGGCGGTGCTGGCGGAGGCGTTGGAGATCACACCGTTCCGCAAACTGCTGTACAGCTCCGACGCCTATGGTCTGGCGGAGTTCTATGGGCTCGGCGCGCTGGCGTTCCGCCGGGGACTGGGGGATCTTCTCCAGGAACGGGTGGACGCCGACGAACTGGGTCTGCCCGACGCGCTTCGAATGGCACGCTGGGCGGGGGCCGACAATGCCCGCCGGGTCTACCGGCTATCCGACGGACACTGAAAGTATGATCAAGCAATGTCTGACATGACCGATACCACGCCCGGTTGGCTGTCCGCCGACGACCTCGAACAGGCACGCGCCCGCATGCCGATCCTCTATGTGGAGGCGGTGCCCGTCCGCGTCGACGACAGCGGTGAGGTGACCAGCATCGGCCTGCTGCTGCGCATCGGCCCGGACGGCACGGTGAACCGCACCCTGGTCTCCGGCCGCGTCCTGCACCACGAGCGGGTCCGTGACGCCCTCCTGCGGCATCTGGAGAAGGACCTCGGCCCGGTCGCGCTGCCGCGCATCCCGGCCTCGTTGCAGCCGTTCACCGTCGCCGAGTACTTCCCGACGCACGGTGTCACGCCGTACCACGACCCGCGCCAGCACGCGGTGTCCCTCGCCTACGTCGTGCCGGTCACCGGTGACTGCCGGCCCCGGCAGGACGCCCTCGACCTGGTGTGGTTCAGCCCGCAGGAGGCCGCCTCGGAGGCGCTGCGCAGCGAAATGCCGGGCGGGCACGGGGTGTTGCTCAAGCAGGCGCTGGCGCACGTGGGTTGTGTGTCCTGACCTGAACTCCGGTCCGGTCAGCACCACTTGGGCGAACACCGGGATCTGGCTCACACCGTGCGTGGACGGGGAGGCGGAGGAGTACAGCATCAGCGGCAGCGTGGCCGTGGGTCAGGCGGACTCCCCCGTGCCGCGCCGACTGGTGCCCGGCTGCGGACCAGATGGTGGCCCACCACGTCCTCCGGTCGGTCGAGGAACTCGGGCTCCGCCTCCACCGCGAGCAGCAGCGCGCCGTCGGTGGCGGTGAGCGTGGGAGGCGAGTTGTGTGGCGTAGCGCCGCGGTCGGTCGGTGGCGACGCGGGCCTCGGAACGGGACATGGACGACTCCTGGGTGACGGGGATGCGCGACCACTCGATGGTGCGGGAGAGTTGACCCGGCCACGTGGACGCGCCACGCGCCCTGTCCCGCAGCGTATGGATGCCGTGCCGGTCGTGCCGGCGTCCGTCCCGGCGTTCCCCTCAGGCCGAGCCGCGTTCGATGACCCGGCCGGGGGTCCGGATGATCCCTGCGGTGTCGAGGCCGAGCGCGGTCCGCGCGGCGGCCCGGCCGTGGCCCTCGGCGTCGATGTGGACGGTGCGATGCCCGAGGTGGTGGCGGTGGTGCCGACCGTGCTGTTGGCCGGCGATCCTGTCGAAGAGTTCGCCGCACCGCACTTGTTCAGGCGTACGGCCCCTCTGATACCTCCGCGACGTACTCGGCCGCCGCGTCCAGCAGCCAGTCCGTCAGGTACCCGGCGAAGGACGAGCGGACCAGTACCCAGAATCCGGCGCCGGGTTCGTCCCGGGCGACCAGGACGACCTGGGCGCGGGCCAGCATGGTCTGGGCGCAGCGGCCGGGGCCGAAGTTCCGTGGGTGCAGGTCCAGCGGGCAGCCGTGGGCCAGCAGGTCGCGGGCCCGGGTGCCGGAGACGAGGAGGGTGGTGCGCTGGGCCGAGACATCGGTGACGGCGACGTGCTCGTCACCGGCCGCCGCGCGCATCCGGTGTTCCAGGTCCCGCTGGGTGTCCGGCGCCCCCACCACGAGCCACTCGTCGGGACCGAGCCACAACGCGGTCAACTCCCCAGTCCGCACCACGGTGTTGGGCTCCAGGGGCAGCGACAGCCCGAGCGCGAGTCCTACGGCGTCCGCCGCCGGGCCCTTCGCGTCGAGACGGACGTTCACCTGGGCCAGGAAGGGGAGTTCGGCCAGCCGCACCGTGCCGCCGGAGGCGCGGGTCACGGCCGCGAGCCGGTCGGCGGCGCCCGCGAGGGGGCTGCGGCGCGGGATGGAAGGGGCGGTGTCAGCCATCGCGGCGGGCTCCCTCGGGGTCGTAGAGGACGGGGCTTGCGACGGTGACCGGGATCAACCGGTCGCCCACGGGGGCGTAGAGGCGTTCGCCGATGCGGTCGCGGCCGCCCTTGATCAGGGCGAGGGCGAAGGTGCGGCCGAGGGCGGCGCTGCGGTAGCTGGAGGTGACATGGCCGAGCATCGGGACGGGCGGGGCCGGGAGCACGCTGTCGGCGATGAGCTGGGTGCCCTCGGGCAGGAGAGCGGCGGGGTCCTCCGGGAGCAGGCCGACGAGGTGTTTGCGGTCGGGGCGTACGGCATCGGCGCGGGCGTGGGACCGTTTGCCGATGAAGTCGGGCTTCTTCTTCGACACCGCCCAACTCATGCCGAGATCCTGCGGAGTCACGGTGCCGTCGGTGTCCTGGCCGATGATCGGGTAGCCCTTCTCGGCGCGCAGGACGTGCATGGTCTCGGTGCCGTACGGGGTGATGCCGAAGGGGGCGCCCGCCTCGTACAGCGCCTCCCACAGGGCGAGGGCCTCCCAGGGCGACACATTGATCTCGTAGGCGAGTTCACCGGAGAAGCTGATCCGGCACACCCTGGCCTCGATGCCCGCGACGGTCGTGTCCCGCCACGCCATGAAGGGGAAGTCGTCGTTGCCCACGGCGAGTTGGGGCGCGAGCGAGCCGAGCACCTGACGGGAACGGGGGCCGACCAGGGCGACGGTGGCCCACTGTTCGGTCACCGAGGCGCAGTGGACGCGGAGTTCGGGCCACTCGGTCTGGTGCCACTCCTCCATCCAGTCGAGTACGGCGGCGGCGTTGCCCGTGGTCGTGGTGACCAGGTAACGGTCCGGGGCGAGCCGGATGGCCGTACCGTCGTCGAAGACCATGCCGTCCGGGCGGCACATGACGCCGTAGCGCACCATGCCCACCTTCAGGTTGCTCATCATGTTGGTGTAGAGCCGGTCCAGGAAGACGGGTGCGTCCGGGCCCTGTACGTCGATCTTGCCGAGGGTGGAGCCGTCCATGAAGGCGACGGACTCGCGGGCCGCCGCGCACTCGCGCAGGACGGCGGTCTCCCTGTCCTCGCCGTCGCGCGGGTAGTACCAAGGGCGCTTCCACTGACCGACGTTCTCGAACAGCGCGCCCTGCATGACGTGCCAGTCGTGCAGCGCGGTCGTACGGACCGGGTCGTGCAGCGCGCCACGGTCGCGGCCGGCGAGGGCGGCGAAGGAGACGGGTGTGTACGGCGGGCGGAATGTGGTCGTGCCGAGCGACGACACGTCCACGCCCAGGAGTTCGGCGACCACGCCGCTCGCCAGGACTCCTGATGTCTTGCCCTGGTCGTTGGCCGTGCCGGCCGTCGTGTAGCGCTTGGTGTGTTCGACCGAGTCGAGTCCCGCGCCGGTGGCGCGGCTCAAGTCGGCGACCGTGACGTCTCGTTGGAGGTCCACGAAGCGGGGGGCGTCGGTCGTGCCGGGGACGAGGAAGACCTGCATGGCGGGGGTGTGGGGTACCGCGGACACCTGGGGCAGGGAAGGCGTTCGGGCGGTGCAGCCCTCCGCCTCGATCGCTCGGGCGCCCGCCGCCGCGCCCTGCGCGAGGACTCCGGGCAGGTCCAGGACCCCGTTCGCGCTGCCCGCGACCTCGACCAGCTGGCGGCAGGTGTCGGGGACGAAGGAGCCGAGGGCGTCGTCGTAGCGGAGTCTGCCGCCCGCCTGGCTGAAGAGGTGGGCGACGGGGTTCCAGCCGCCGGAGACCAGGAGGAGGTCGGCGGTGAACCGCCGTGTCGTGCCGGTCGGTTCGCCGTACGGGGCGACCGTCACGGCGGTCAGGCGCGGGCTGCCCTCGGTGCCCGCGACCGCGTGTCCGGGCAGTACCTCTATGCCCGCCTCTCGGGCCCGGCTCGCCCACTCCACCGGCGCCGACGGGCGGGTGTCGACGATCGCCGCGATCCCCACACCTGCCGCCGCCAGGTCCAACGCGGCTGCGTACGCGCTGTCGTTGGTCGTGAAGACGACGGCGCTGCGGCCGGGGAGGACGCCGTAGCGGTGGAGGTACGCGCGGGCCGAGGCGGCGAGCATCACGCCGGGGCGGTCGTTGTCCGGGAAGGCAAGTGAGCGTTCGTGGGCGCCCGTTGCGAGGATCACCCGGCGGGCTCGGATGCGCCAGACGCGTTCGCGGGAGACGTGGGTGGGGGCTGTGGCGCCGAGGTGGTTGGTGCGGCGTTCCACGGCCAGGAGGTGGTTGTCGTCGTAGTGGCCGAAGACGGTGGTGCGGGGCAGGATGCGGACGTCGGGGGCCGCGGTGAGCCTTTCCTTCATCTCGCCTACCCAGTCCAGGAGTTCGGCCGTGTCCAGCAGGCTGCCGCCCGGCTCCGCGCGGTCGTCGGCGAGGATGACACGGGCTCCGGTGCCGGCCGCGGCGGACGCTGCCGCGAGGCCGGCCGGGCCCGCGCCTACGACCAGGAGGTCGCAGTGGGCGTGGACCGCGTCGTAGCGTGCCGGGTCAGGATCGGTGGCCAGGCGGCCCTGGCCGGGGAGGCTGGTGGCTGCCAGGCCGTCGTACAGCTCGACCGTGGTGGCGGGGAGCATCGGTTCGGGGAAGGGGGCTTCGATCTGGATGACGGCGTTCGGTTCTTCGACGCCTGCTGTGAAGATGCCTCGGGGGCGGCCGAGTTTGATGCTGGTGCCGGTGTGGATGACGCCGTTGGCGAGGAGGGCGGAGGCGAGGGTGTCGCCCTTGTAGCCCTGGTATTCGGTGCCGTCGAAGGTGAAGGTGAGGGGGGTGTCTCGGTGGATTCGGCCGTGGGTGGGGTGGCGGAACGGATGGCCCGCGGCAGAGCCGCTGATGGATGCAGCGCCCCCGCCGCCCCTACCCGTCCCGTCCTCCAGGGGCTCTGCCCCTTCGACCCCGCTCCCAGGGGGCTCCGCCCCCTGGCCTCCCGTCGGCCCCGAAAGGGCCTCGTCCTCAAGCGCCGGACAGGCTGATGTGGCAGGCCTCGGCTGAAGAGTGGACGCCGGACGGGCTGATATGGCGGGACTCGGCTGATGAGTGGACGGCGCCGAAGGATCGCCGACTGGTCGCCGCTCGCTCGGCGTTGGGTGCTTCTCCCCCGTCCGGTACACCGTCAGAATCTCGTTCGTCCCCGTGTCCCGGACCGCGTTGAACCACCGGCGGCAGCCCGCCGTGTGGGTCCAGCGTTCGGCGAACGGGCCCTTCGGGTTGGCGCGGAAGAAGAGGTAGCGGGCCCATTCCTCGTCGGTCAGTTCGGACGGGGTCTGCGGGTAGGCGACGTGGGCCTGGCCGCCGTAGTGGAACTCGGCTTCGTCGCGGGGCCCGCACCAGGGGCAGGGGATCAGCAGCATGGTTCGGGCTCCCTAGTGGGCCACCGCGGCGGCACCGTGCTCGTCGACGAGCGCGCCGGTGGTGAAACGGTCGAGCGAGAAGGGGGCGTTGAGGGGGTGAGGCGTGTCGTGGGCGATGGTGTGGGCGTAGACCCAGCCGACACCCGGGGTCGCCTTGAAACCGCCCGTTCCCCAGCCGCAGTTGAGGTACAGGTTGTCCACGGGGGTGAGGCCCACGATCGGGGAGGCGTCGGGGGTGACGTCGACGATGCCTCCCCAGGTGCGCAGGACGTGCGCGCGGGCGAAGACCGGGAACAGTTCCAGCGCCGCCGCCATCTGCTCCTCGATGATGTGGAACGCGCCGCGCTGCGTGTAGGAGTTGTACGAGTCGATGCCCGCGCCCATCACCAACTCGCCCTTGTGCGCCTGGCTCACGTACACATGGACCGCGTTGGACATGACCACCGTCGGGTGGACCGGCTCCAGCAGCTCCGACACCAGCGCCTGCAACGGGTGGCTCTGGAGCGGGAGTTGGATGCCCGCCAGCGCCGCCAGCACCGATGTGTGGCCCGCCGAGCAGAGCGCCACCTTGCCCGCCGCTATCGGGCCGCGGGTGGTCTGTACGCCGACCACCCTGCCGTCGGTGATGTCGAGGCCGGTGACCTCGCAGTTCTGGATGAGGTCGATGCCGGCCGCGTCGGCGGAGCGGGCCAGTCCCCATGCCACGTGGTCGTGTTTGGCGATGCCGGCGCGGGGTTGGTAGGTGGCTCCCATGACCGGATAGCGCACGTCCGGTGAGGTGTTGACGATCGGGCAGACCTCTTTCACCTGCCGTTCGTCGAGCCATTCCGCGTCCACGCCGTTGAGGCGGTTGGCCTCCACCCGGCGCACGCTGTCGCGGACGTCCTGGAGGCTGTGGGCGAGGTTGAGGACCCCGCGCTGGGAGAAGAGGATCGGGTAGTCCAGTTCCTCCTCCAGGCCCTCCCACAGCTTGAGCGCGTGCTCGTAGATGCCCGCGCTCTCGTCCCACAGGTAGTTGGAGCGGATGATCGTGGTGTTGCGGGCCATGTTGCCGCCCGCCAGCCACCCCTTCTCCAGCACCGCGACATTGGTGATGCCGTGGTTCTTCGCCAAGTAGTGGGCAGTCGCCAGTCCGTGGCCGCCGCCGCCCACGATCACCACGTCGTACGAGCGTTTCGGCTCGGGTGTACGCCAGAGCCGGTCGGGGTGTTCGGGGAGGTCTGCGCCCGGGGTGCGGGGGGTCATCGGGGGTCGCCCTCCTCGGACAGGTGCGGGTACAGCGGGTGCTTCGCCGCCAGTGCCTTCGTGCGGGCGTTCAACTCGGCCATGTCGGGGGCCGGTTGGAGGGCCAGTGCGATCACGTCGGCCACCTCCGCGAAGTCCTCCTCCGTGAAGCCTCGCGTGGCCAGCGCGGGGGTGCCGATACGCAGCCCGGACGTGACCATGGGCGGGCGTGGGTCGAAGGGCACGGCGTTGCGGTTGACGGTGATGCCGATCTCGTGGAGCAGGTCTTCCGCCTGCCTGCCGTCGAGTTCGGAGTCGCGCAGGTCCACCAGGACCAGGTGCACGTCCGTGCCGCCGGTGAGGACCTTCACGCCGGTGGCCGCCACGTCGGCTCGGGTGAGACGCTCCGCGAGGATGCGCGAGCCGGCCAGCGTGCGGGACTGGCGTTCCGCGAACTCCGGTGAGGCCGCGACCTTGAACGACACCGCCTTCGCGGCGATGACATGCTCCAGCGGGCCGCCCTGCATGCCGGGAAACACCGCCGAGTTGATCCTCTTGGCGAGGTCGGCCTCGTTGGTCAGAATGACGCCGCCGCGCGGGCCGCCGAGGGTCTTGTGTGTCGTGGTCGTCGTCACATGGGCGTGCGGGACGGGGTTGGGGTGCAGCCCGGCGGCGACGAGGCCGGCGAAGTGCGCCATGTCGACCATCAGGAGGGCGCCGACCTCGTCGGCGATCCTGCGGAAGGCCGCGAAGTCCAACTGCCGTGGATACGCCGACCATCCGGCGATGATCATCCGGGGGCGGTGTTCCTTGGCGAGGCGCTCGACCTCGTCCATGTCGACCAGGTTGTCGGTCTCGGAGACGTGGTACGGCACCACGTTCAGCATTCTGCCGCTGTAGTTGAGGCGCATGCCGTGGGTGAGGTGGCCGCCGTGGGCGAGATCGAGGCCGAGGATGGTGTCGCCGGGATTCAACAGGGCGAAGAAGACTGCCGTGTTGGCCTGGGCGCCCGAGTGCGGCTGGACGTTGGCGAAGCCCGCGCCGAAGAGGGACTTGATCCGCTCGATCGCCAACCGCTCGGTGACATCGACGTGTTCGCAGCCGCCGTAGTAGCGGCGGCCGGGGTAGCCCTCGGCGTACTTGTTGGTGAGGACCGAGCCCTGTGCCTCCAGTACGGCGGAGGGTGCGAAGTTCTCGGAGGCGATCATCTCCAACGTGGACTGCTGGCGGTGCAGTTCGGCGCGGAGGGCGGCGTGGACCTCGGGATCCAGTTCGGCCAGGGGGGTGTTGAGCGCGTTCATACGGCGTTCGCGTCCTTCCGGTCAGCCACGGAGACGGGACATCGTCGGGTCGAACAGCGGCTCCGCGGCGACGACCGCCTCGACGCGCCGGTCGAAGTAGCCGATGTGCAACGGGGTTCCTGGGGTGGCGAGTTCGGCCAGGAGCCAGGCGTAGGCGATGCCCTTGCCGATCGTGTAGCCGTAGGCGGCGCTGGTGACGTAGCCGACGGCGCGCTCGCCGTCGTAGACCGGTTCCTTGCCCATGACGACGGAGTGCGGGTCGTCGATGGTGAGGCAGGTCAACTGCCTCTGTACGGCGGTCTTTCGGCGTTCCAGTGCCGCCTTGCCGAGGAAGTCGCCCTTGTCTGGCTTGACGGCGAAGCCGACGCCGGCCTCGTAGGGGTCGTGCTCGTAGGTCATGTCGGTGCCGAAGGAGCGGTAGCCCTTCTCCAGGCGGAGGCTGTTGAAGGCGCCACGCCCGGCGATGATGCCGCCGAGGGGCCTGGCCGCCTGCCACAGGGTGTCCCAGAGTTTCTGGCCCTGGTCGGCGGTGGTGTACAGCTCCCAGCCGAGTTCGCCGACGTAGGAGAGGCGCATGGCTGTCACCGGGACCGTGCCGATGTAGGCGCTTTTCGCGCGGAAGTACTTGAGGCCCTCGTTCGTGAAGTCCTCGTCCGTCAGGGGCTGGAGGACCTTGCGGGCGAGCGGGCCCCACAGGCCGATGCAGCAGGTGCCGGGGGTGATGTCGCGGACCTGGACCGTTCCGTCGGCGGGCAGGTGGCGGGTGAGCCAGTCGAGGTCGAGGTTGCCGTTGGCGCCGACCTGGAAGCGGTCGCGGGCCAGACGGGCGACGGTGATGTCGCTGCGGATGCCGCCGTCCTCGTCCAGCAGCAGCGTGTACGTCACCGAGCCGACCGACTTGGCGACCTTGCCGGTGACCAGACCCTCCAGGAAGCCGGCGGCGCCGGGGCCCGTGACCTCCAGGCGCTTGAGGGCCGTCATGTCGTACATCGCGACGGTCTCGCGGGTGGCCTGTGCCTCGGCGCCGACGATGGGCGACCAGTACTGGGCGGCCCAGTCGTTCGGGGTGGGGATCGAACGGCCCTCAAGGAGCGTCGAGTTGGCCTCGTACCACTGGGGGCGTTCCCAGCCGTTGGCCTCCAGGAAGACCGCGCCGTGTTCCTGCTGGCGGGTGTGGAAGGGGCTGGTGCGGATCGGACGCGGGTCACCGGATGGCTGGAGGGGGTGGAGGATGTCGTAGACCTCGACGAAGTTCCGGCAGTCGCGGGCCAGGACGTATGCGGGGGCGAGCTGGTGCTGTTCGAAGCGGTTGACGTCGCACTCGTGGAGGTCGAACGAGGAGCAGTGTCCGTCGACCAGCCACTCGGCCATCGCGCGGCCGACGCCCGCCGAGTGCGTGACCCAGACGGCCTCGGCGACCCAGAAGCCCTTGACCTCCGAACTCTCCCCGAGGAGGGGGAAGTTGTCGGTGGTGAAGGAGAACAGGCCGTTGATGCCCTCCTCGATCTTGGCGTCCTTCGTCGTGGGGAGCAGGGACTGGGTCTCGGTCCAGGCGGGTGCGAAGTCGTCCTCGGTGAACTTCAGGACCGACGGCATGTCGTCGGTGTCGTCGACCGGGAGGATGTCGTCGGCGGAGATCGGCATGGGGCGGTGGCCGTAGTAGCCGATGCCGATGGCGTCGAAGCGGTCGCGGTAGTAGAGGTCGGCGTCCTGGTGGCGCAGGATCGGGCGGACGGCCTCCTCGGTCTGGCCGGCGAGGGCGGGTACGGGACCGGTCCAGGCGAGCTGGTGGCCGAGCGGGGTCAGCGGGAGATTCATGCCCGCCATGCGGGCGATCTTCGGGCCCCAGATGCCGGCGCAGCACACGACGATGTCGGCGGGGATCTCGCCCTGGTCGGTGAGGACGCCGGTGACGCGGCCGTCGGCCTGCTGGACGTCCAGGACTTCGTGGCGGGCGAGGAAGGTCACTCCGCGTTCGGTGGCCCGGCGGATCTGGGCCTCCACCGCGAGGACGGCCTTCGCGAGGCCGTCGGTGGGGACCAGGAGGCCGCCGAGGACGCGGTCGGGGTTCACCAGCGGGTGCTGTTCCACGCACTCTTCGGGGCTCAGCAGGCGGGCCTCGATGCCCCACGCGGTGATCCAGCCGTGGCGGCGGTGGAGTTCGGCGACACGCTCGGGGGTGGTGGCGATCTCCAGGCCGCCGACCTGGAGGAAGCAGGGCTTGCCGTCGACGTCGAGGGAGCAGAACTTCTCGACCGTGTAGCGGGCCAACTCGGTCATGGTCTTGGAGGAGTTGGTCTGGAAGACCAGCCCCGGCGCGTGCGAGGAGGAGCCGCCGGTGGCGGGCAGCGGGCCCTGGTCGACCACGGTCACTTCGGTCCAGCCTCGCGCGGAGATCTCGTCCGCGAGTGCCGCCCCCACGACGCCCGCTCCGATGATGACCACTCGGGGTCCCGCCATCGCCGCACCTCCGGCTAGAAAGCAATCCAGTTGCTGTCTGCGCAACATGCTTCAGGTTGCGCAACTCAATGTGCCCGGCGTGAGGAGCGGGTGTCAAGGGGTCCTCGACGTCGGGAAACAGCCCGGATCACCGGCCTGGACACGGCGGTGCGGGGCGGCACACGGCAATGCCCGGTGGGCGGTACGCATCTGCGCGCACCGCCCACCGGGCATGGTCGACCGGGGTTCCGCCAGGGCTACTTGAGCCAGGCGTCGACCTTGTCCTTGTTGGCGTCGACCCACTTCTTCGCCGCCGCGTCGTCGGACAGCTTGTCCTGCGCTATGTACTTGGCGACGGTGTTCTGGTCCTCGTTGGTCCAGCTGAAGTTCTTCACCAGGTTGTAGGCGGGGCTGCCCGACTTGGCGAACTTCGCGCTGACGATCTTGTCGAGGTCGTAGACGGGATAGTCGCAGGCGATCTTCGCCGCGTCGGCGTCGCAGCCGGTCGTGTACTTGGGCAGGGAGACCTTCTTCAGCGGGACCTCGGAGAGGAACCACTGCGGCTCGTAGAAGTAGCCGATGACCCACTGCTTGTTCTTCTCGGCGGTGCGGAACGCCTGGATGAGCGCGGTCTCGCTGCCCGCGTACACCACCTTGAAGTCGAGGTTCAGGTTCTTCACCAGCGCGGCGTCGTTGGTGACGTAGGACGGGTCCCCGTCCAGGAGTTGGCCCTTGCCGCCCGATTCGGAGGTCTTGAACTTGGATGCGTACTTGTTCAGGTTCTTGTAGGTGAGGATGTCGGGGTGGGCCTTGGCGAGCCACGGCGGCACGTACCAGCCGATGATGCCCTTGTTGCCGGTCTGGCCGGCCTCGACGGCGGTCTTCTGGCCGGTGATGTACTTCTTCTTGAGGTCGTCGTGGCCCCAGTTCTCCAGGACGGCGTCGACCTCGCCGGTACCGAAGCCCTGCCAGGCGATCTCTTCCTTCAGGTCCTTCTTGTCGACCGTGCAGCCGAGCTGGTGCTGTGCGACGTACGCGACGACGGCCGCGTCCGCCTCGTAGCCCACCCAGGGGTTGACCGCGAGGTTGAAGGTGCCGCACTTGCCCGAGCTCTTGCCGCTCGTGCCGGACGAGGTGTCGCCGACCTTCGCCCCGCCGCAGGCGGTGAGGGTGAGGCCGAGAACGGCCAGTCCGGCCGCGCCGGTTCGCCAGTGTCTTGCCATGGTGTCGTGCTCCTTTAAGCGCGGGTTCGGCGCGCGGCCGCCTGAGTGATCCGGTCGAACATGACTCCGAGCAGGACGATGGCGAGCCCCGCCGCCAGTCCCTTGCCGTACAGCTCGCCCTGCGAGAATCCGGCCACGACGTCGTAGCCGAGGGCGCCGGCTCCCACCAGGCCGCCCACAACAACCATCGACAGCACGTAGATCAGGCCCTGGTTGGTGGCGAGGGTCAAGGCGCTGCGTGCCATCGGGAGTTGAACCTTGGTGATGATCTGCCAGGTGTTGCACCCGGCCGCGGTGGCCGCCTCGACGGTGGTCTCGGGCACGGCCCGCACCCCGTCGGCGGTGATCTTGATGGCGACCGGTACGGCGTACACGACGGCGGCGACGATCGCGGTGAAGCGGGTCGCGCCGAACAGGGCGAGGAAGGGCACGAGATAGACGAACGGCGGCATGACCTGCGCCGCGTCCAGCGTGGGCCGCAGCAGCCGGTCCACCATCGCGCTGCGCCCCATCCACACCCCGAACGCGATGCCGAGCACCATCACCAGCACCGTCGCCACGACCGTCGAGGCGAGCGTCGTCATGGCGTCCGACCACACGCCGGTTCCCACAAGCAGGCCCACGCACACGGCAGTTGTGATCCCGGAGCGCCAGCCCCCGACCACGACACCGATGCCGACGAGGGCCGCGCCGACGAGCCACCACGGGGAGTCGGTGAGCAGCGACTGGAACGGGTTGAGCAGTCCGTTGGTGATCGCGTCACGGAACGCGTTGGTGATCCCCGACAGGTTGTCCTGCGCCCACGTCGTCACGCTGTCCGCCGCGTCGGCGATATGGGTGCCGGTGGTGCCGTCGCCGGGGAACTGCGCCGCCCAGAGGTAGGTGTGCGACAGATAGACGAGGACCACGACGGCCACGGCGCCCGAACCGAGCAGCGGGCGGCGCCACTTGAGGAAGCGCCCGCTGGAGTTCCGGGCCTGTTCCGCACGGGTGCTGGACGCGGTGGTGACCCGGTCGAGGACGATCGCCATGACGACGATGGCGAGGCCCGCGTTGAAGGCCGTACCGACGTCGAGGGATTGCAGTGCCTGCATGACGGTCTTGCCGAGGCCGGGCGCGTCGATCAGGGCCGCGATGGTGACCATGGCGAGGGCGGCCATGATGGTCTGGTTGACACCCATCACCACGGTCCGTTTGGCCATCGGCAACAGCACCTTGAGCAGCGACTGCCAGCGCGTCGACCCCATGGAGTCGGCCGCTTCCACGGTGGTCTCGGGTACGGAGCGGATGCCGTGCGCGGTGATGCGGATCGCGGGCGGGGCGGCGTAGATCACCGTGGCGATCACGGCGGAGGCCGGGCCGATGAGGAAGATCAGGGTGAGCGGGGCGAGGTAGACGAAGGTCGGCATCGTCTGCATGAAGTCCAGGAAGGGCGTGACGATCCGGTTGAACCGGTCGGACAGCCCCGCCCACACCCCGAGCGGGATCGCGAACAGCAGCGCGACGAGGACCGCGGAGAGGGTGAGCGCCAGGGTGTCCATGCTCTCCTGCCACAGCCCCTGAAGCCCGAAGAAGGCGAAGCCGGCCATGGCGAGGAGCGCGACGCGCCAGTTGCCGACGGCCCAGGAGACGAAGCCGGCGATGCCGACGACCCCGAGCCAGCCGATCTGCGGCACCGGCCGGTCGCCGCTCGGCTGGGAGATCAGGTCCTGGACGAAGGTCACCAGGTTGTCGATGACCAGCCGGATCTCGTTGAAGAAGTAGAGGAAGAGCGGGTTGGAGTTGCGGTTGGCGCCGACCGAGTCGTTGAGGTCGTTGAACCACCTGTGCAGCCCGGTGAGATCGGCCGCCGCCAGGGTCAGCGTCTGCTTTCCGCGCAGCACGGCGAACAGCACCAGCCACACGACGACGATCGCGGCCACCAGCATCGGCCGGCCGACCCTGCGCCGTACGCCCTTCACCTCCGGCGCGGGGTCCGCGACCTGCTGCGCGGGCTCCGGTTTCTCCACGGCGACGGTCATCACGCGTCGCCTTCCCGCCCGGCGACGACCGCGAGGATCTCCTCGTCGCCGACGATGCCGAGCAGCTTGCCGTTCTCGACGACCTTGACGGGCCTGTCCGCCGCCAGTACCGCGCGGGTGGCCTCGCGTACGACGACGTCGGGGCCCAACTCGGGCCCGTCCAGGGCGTCTTCGTCCACGGCGGGGCGCATGATCCAGCGCAGGGTGAGGACGTCACCGCGCGGCACGTCCTTCACGAACTCGCGGACGTAGTCGTCGGCGGGGGCGCCGACCAGTTCGTCCCCGGTCCCGCACTGCACCATCTTGCCGTCGCGCATGATGAGGATGCGGTCGCCCAGCTTGAGGGCCTCGGACAGGTCGTGGGTGATGAACACCATGGTCTTGCCGACCTCGTGGTGCAGCCGGATGACCTCGTTCTGCATGTCACGGCGGATCAGCGGGTCGAGCGCGGAGAACGGTTCGTCGAAGAGGAGGACGTCCGGGTCACCGGCCAACGCCCGTGCCAGGCCGACGCGTTGCTGCATGCCGCCGGAGAGCTGGTCGGGGTAGGAGTTCTCGTAGCCGGAGAGTCCCACCAACTCGACGACTTCCAGGGCCCGTTTGCTGCGCTCGGCCTTGCTCATGCCGCGGATCTCCAGGCCGAACGACACGTTGTCGACGACCCGGCGGTGCGGCAGCAGCCCGAAGTGCTGGAAGACCATGGAGAACTTGCGGCGCCGCAGCTCGCGCAGCCGCTTGGCGTCCGCGTCCCGGATGTCCTCGCCCTCGAAGACGATCTCCCCCGCGGTGGGTTCGATCAGCCGGGTCAGACATCGCACCAGGGTGGACTTCCCGGAGCCGGACAGGCCCATGACGACGAAGACCTCGCCGGGCGAGACCTCGAAGTTCACATCGCGTACGGCGGCGGTGCAGCCGGTGCGGTCCATCAGCTCACGGCGGGTGAGCCCGCACAACTCCTCGGAACCGGGTACCTGTTCCGCCTTCGGCCCGAACACCTTCCACAGCTTGCGCACGGATATGACCGGGGTGGGGCCCGAGTCCTGGGGCGTGCCGCGCCGCTGCGGCACCTCGGTCTGTGCTGGGGTCACGATCGACCTCTTTTCGGCGTTCAGCCGCGGAACCAGTGCTGCGGCCTGGGTTGGATGTTCTGCCAGATGTGCTTGGGCTCTCGGTACTCGTCCAGGCCGGTCGGTCCCAACTCCCGGCCCACGCCCGAGTGTCCGAAGCCACCCCATTCCGCTTGCGGCACATAGGGGTGGTAGTCGTTGATCCACACCGTGCCGTGCCGCAGCCGCCGCGCGACCCGCTGGGCCCTGCCCGCGTCCTGGGTCCAGACGGCGCCGGCGAGCCCGTACTCGGTGTCGTTGGCGATGCGTACCGCGTCGTCCTCGTCGGTGAAGCGCTCGACGGTCAGCACGGGTCCGAAGGACTCCTCGTGCACCACGCGCATGTCCTGCGTGCAGGCGTCGAGGACGGTCGGTGGGTAGAAGTACCCGTCGGCGAGGGCGGGTTCGTCCGGCCGTTCACCACCGCACCGCAGTACGGCGCCCTCGGCGATGCCCGCGGCGACGTACGCCTCGACCTTCTCCAGGTGGCGCGCGGAGATCAGCGCCCCGGTCTCGGCCTCGGGGTCGAAGGGGCCGCCGAGCCTGATCCGCCGTGCACGCCGGACCACTTCGTCCACGAACCGGTCGTGCAGCGAGTCCTCGACGATCAACCGGGCTCCGGCGGAACACACTTGACCCGAGTGCAGGAAGACGGCCGTGAGCGCGAAGTCCACGGCCGTCTCGAAGTCGGCGTCCGCGAAGACCACGTTGGGGTTCTTGCCACCCAGTTCCAGCGCCACCTTCTTCACGGTCGCGGCGGCGGTGGCCATGATGTGCTTGCCGGTCTCGAGACCGCCGGTGAAGGAGACCATGTCGACGGCGGGATGCTCGGAGAGCGGGGCCCCCGCCTCGGGCCCGGCACCGAGCACGAGATTGGCGGCCCCGGCGGGCAGCCCGGCCTCCTCCAGCGCGCGCATCAGCAGGATGGACGTGGACGGTGTCAGCTCACTCGGCTTGAGGACGATGGTGTTCCCCGCGAGAAGCGCCGGAGCGACCTTCCAACTGGCCTGCAACAGAGGGTAGTTCCAGGGCGTGATGAGCCCGCAGACCCCAACGGGCTCGTAGACGACGCGACTTACGGCGTCGTCGCGCCCGGTGTCGATGACGCGTCCGGCGTCGGTGCCACCGATCCCGCCGTAGTAGCGGAAGCAGGCGACGACGTCGGCGATGTCGTACTCGCTCTCCACCAGTCGCTTGCCGGTGTCCGACGACTCGGCGCGGGCGAACTCCTTGGCGTCACGCTCGATGAGATCGGCGGTCCGCAGCAGCAGCGCGCCGCGCTCCCGCTCGGGGGTGTGCGGCCAGGGCCCTTCGTCG
This sequence comes from Streptomyces sp. NPDC096013, assembly GCF_044763565.1. NCBI lineage: Bacteria > Bacillati > Actinomycetota > Actinomycetes > Kitasatosporales > Streptomycetaceae > Streptomyces > Streptomyces sp. NPDC096013. The sequence goes on from NZ_JBIWGK010000001.1 coordinate 588,779, forward strand.
AAGGCGCGGCGGGCCGCGGCGATCGCGGCCTCGGTGTCGGGACGCGTTCCCTCGGACACGGTCGCGGTGAGCGTGCCGTCGGCGGGACAGCGGATGTCACGGCGACCGCCGGCCACCGCGTCGCGCCATTCTCCGTCCACATACAGGTCTGCCACGTGTGGAGCCCTTCGAGCGAATTCCGTTGCGCATTGTGCACCGTATTGCTTGTGGTGGAACACCCTGGCGAATGTGCAGACATACGTCAAGGGGTTGGCGGATGACGATTTCGCCATGCGGCCCCTTGCCCGGCCGCCTCTTGACCGCGAGCGGCGTCCGGCCCAACCATGTTGCGTATAGCTCACCTTGTTGTGCAATACGCACCGACGGAGGCCGCTCATGTCCCCTCGACCGCAGCCAGGCCAGGAATTCGTCCTCACCCTCTCGTGTCCGGACAGTGCCGGACTGGTCCATGCCGTGAGCGGCTTTCTCGTCCGGAACTCCGGCAACATCCTCGAAAGCCAGCAATTCGACGACCGGCTCAAGGGCCGCTTCTTCATGAGGGTCCACTTCGACGTTTCCGATCCAAACGCCGACCTGAAAACACTGCGTTACCGATTCGGCCCGGTCGCCGAGGCCTACCGGATCTCCTGGACCCTCAGGGACGCCTCCACCCCCACCCGGACCCTGATCATGGTCTCCCGGTTCGGCCACTGCCTGAACGACCTGCTGTTCCGCCGGCGCACGGGGGCCCTCAACATCGAGATCCCGGCGATCGTCTCCAACCACCGGGACTTCGAGGGCCTCGCGGAGACATACGGCGTCCCCTTCCACCACATCCCCGTCACACGGGACACCAAGGCGGACGCGGAGGCGCGACTCCTGGACCTGGTAAGGGAGTTGGACATCGACCTGGTCGTACTGGCCCGCTACATGCAGATCCTCTCCGACGACCTCTGCAAGCAGCTGGAGGGCCACGCCATCAACATCCACCACTCCTTCCTCCCCAGCTTCAAGGGCGCCCGCCCCTACCAGCAGGCGTACGACCGGGGCGTGAAGCTCGTGGGCGCCACCGCGCACTACGTCACGCCGGAACTGGACGAGGGCCAGATCATCGACCAGGACGTGGTCCGGGTCGACCACTCACTCGACCCGGACGAACTGGTGACGGTCGGGCGGGACGTGGAGGCGCAGGTGCTGGCGCACGCGGTGAAGTGGCACAGCGAGAGCCGGGTGATGGTCGACGGGAACCGTACGGTGGTGTTCCGGTGAGGGTGTGCCGTATACGGCTTCAGGGGGTGGGACTCGGGGTGCCGGACGGCACCCCGAGCCTCGGCGCGCGGGCCCGCGTCACCCGGCCCGTCCGGCGTCCCGGTGCCGGTAGTACACGGCGTCCGAGGCGGGCAGCGGCTCCTTCCCCAGAATGAGGTCCGCCGCCTTCTCCGCGATCATCATCACCGGCGCGTAGATGTTCCCGTTGGTGACGTACGGCATCACCGACGCGTCGACCACCCGCAGCCCCTCCACCCCGTGCACCCGCATGCTGCCGGGGTCGACGACGGCCATCTCGTCCGTCCCCATCTTGCAGGTACAGGACGGATGCAGAGCCGTCTCCCCCTCCTTGGCCACCCACGCGAGGATCTCCTCGTCGCTCTCCACGGACGGGCCGGGCGAGATCTCCCCGTCGTTGTAGGGAGCGAGCGCCGGCTGATTCAGCAGCTCGCGCGCGACCCGGATCGACTCGACCCACTCGCGCCGGTCCTGCTCCGTGGACAGGTAGTTGAAGCGCAGCGCCGGATGCTCCAGCGGATCCCTGCTCTTGATCTTCACGGAGCCGATCGCGTCGGAGTACATGGGCCCGACGTGCACCTGGTACCCGTGGCCACCCGCCGGCGACGACCCGTCGTAGCGGACCGCGATCGGCAGGAAGTGGAACATCAGGTTGGGATAGTCGACGTCCTCGTTGCTCCGGGCGAATCCGCCGGCCTCGAAGTGGTTCGTCGCGGCGGGCCCCTTCCGGAAGAGCCACTGGAGCCCGATGAAGGGGGCGCGCCACTTCGCCATGTACGGCTGCATGGAGACGGGTTGCTTGCAGGCGTACTGGATGTACACCTCCAGGTGGTCCTGCATGTTCTCGCCGACGCCCGGCAGATCGTGGACGACGTCGATGCCGAGCGCGCTCAGCTCCTTCGCGTTGCCGACGCCCGAAAGCTGAAGCAACTGGGGGGAGTTGATCGCCCCGCCGGACAGGATGACCTCACGGGCCCGCACCTGCCGGACCTTGCCGCGGTGCCGGTACTCGACGCCGACGGCCTTCTTGCCCTCGAAGAGGACGCGGGTGACCATCGCGCGGGTGGTGACGGTGAGGTTGGGCCGCTTGCGCACGGGCTTCAAGTAGGCCTTGGACGCGGACAGTCGGCGCCCCCGGCTGACGTTGCGGTCGAAGGGCGCGAAGCCCTCCTGCCGATAGCCGTTGACGTCGTCGGTGCGCGGATACCCCGCCTCCTGCACGGCGTCGAGGAACGCGCCGAACAACGGGTTGGTGGCGGGCCCGCGTTCGAGGACGAGCGGTCCGTCGTGGCCGCGGAACTCGTCGTCGGGATCGGCCGCGAGGCAGTTCTCCATCCGCCGGAAGTACGGCAGGCAGTGCGCGTAGTCCCAGTTCTCCATGCCGGCGTCGGCGGCCCAGCGCTCGTAGTCCATGGGGTTGCCACGCTGGAAGATCATGCCGTTGATGCTGCTGGAACCGCCGAGGACCTTGCCGCGGGCGTGGTAGACGCGCCGACCGCCCATGTGGGGTTCGGGTTCCGACTCGTACTTCCAGTCGTAGAACCGGCTGCCGATGGGATAGGTCAGCGCGGCCGGCATGTGGATGAAGACGTCCCACGGGTAGTCGGGCCGGCCGGCCTCCAGGACGAGCACCTGGTGGGCCGGGTCCGCGGAGAGCCGGTTCGCCAGTGCGCTGCCGGCGGATCCACCGCCGACGATGACGAAGTCGTATTGCAGGGGAGCCATGATCTCTCGTCTCGCTCGCGCCGTAGATACGCGACGCATGCTAATACGAGTAGCGCTATACGCACTAGGTTGCGCGCCACGCAACCTGATGGCCCAGGTTTCCGCCCTGTTTCCCAGCCCCGAACCGCTCCGTCCCTTGTCACCGGCGGCCGAGGCGGACACCGTCTGCTGGTGCGGGAGCCGGCGACGGACACCGTGCGGCGGATACTCCTGGACGTGGCTGTCACCTGCTTGGCCGCCGCGGGTTCCGAAGTGGTCGTGGGACACGGGGGCGGAGTCTTCGAGATCCCGCTCCGGAGGGGTGAGTACGCGTACTCATGCCACCGGCCACCCCGCCGCGTGACGATACAGAGCCGCCACATTCCGGGCACCACCACCAGAGCAGAGAGTCGGCACCACGTGCTCAGCGCCTTCGCCCGTACCGTCGTCCCCCTCCTCGGCCGCCTGACCGTGACCACCGCCGGGACGGCCCGCACCATCGCGCCCGGCAGTGTCGTCGCGCCCAACCACACCGCTCTCGCCGATCCCGGACTCGTCCTGGCCGCGCTGCACCGGCTCGGCGTCGAGCCGGTCGTCCTCGCGACGGCGGGGCTGTGGAAGCTCCCGGTCCTCGGCCGCCGTCTCACCCGCGAGGGCCACATACCGGTGCACCGGGGCAGCCGTAGCGCGGCGGCGGCGCTGGATCTGGCGGCCGAGGCACTCGCCGCGGGCCGGATCGTGGTGATCTACCCCGAGGGCGGGCTCCCCCGCCGCCGGGACTCCGCCGACCACGGACCCGGCACCTTCCGCACCGGTCTGGCCCGGCTCGCGCTCACCACCGGCGCGCCCGTCGTCCCGCTCGGACATGCCGGTGCCCGGCGGATCGTCTCCGGCGGGCGGGTCAAGCAGATCGCCGGCGTCGTCACGGCACCGCTGCGCCGACCCGACCTGCATGTCCACATCGGCGAACCCGTCCGGCTCACCGGTGACATCGACGAGGCAACCACACAGGCCCGTACGGCAGTTGAGGCAGCCTGGCAGCAGGCGGTAGGTCAACTGCCTTCCTCCCGCGGCGCGTCACTTCCCCAGGGGTGAGGCAGCGGGGCCGGACGCGAGGGGGGCGGCCTCTCCCGCTCACGACCACTTCGCGACTCGGTACGGCGAGCCGCGGGCCGTCGTCGCCGACCCCGCGCACCACCCGCTACCAGGCAAAAGAGCCTGATCAGAGTCCTCGCTGTAAACACGTTGTACCGCACTACGCGTATAGTTTCGCTGTGAGCAACTACAGTCCAGATACTGAAACGTCAGGTTCGCAGTCCGGCGGAGTGCAGTCCGTGGACCGTGCCATCAGCGTGCTGGAGATCCTGGCCCAACGCGGCGAGGCCGGTGTCAGCGAGGTGGCCGGCGAGATCGACGTTCACAAGTCGACCGCCTTCCGGCTGCTCGGGGCGCTGGAGGCGCGCGGCCTGGTCGAGCAGGCGGGCGAACGCGGCAAGTACCGGCTCGGCTTCGGGATCGTACGGCTGGCGGGCGCGGTCACCGGCCGTATCGACATCACACAGCAGGGCCGACCGGTCTGCGAGCGGCTCGCCGAGGAGATCGGTGAGACCGTCAACATCGCGGTCATGCAGGAGCAGTACGCGATCAACCTGTACGAGGTGCGCGGCCCCGGCGCCGTCACCGCGCACAACTGGGTGGGTGAACTCACCCCGTTGCACGCCACCTCCAGCGGCAAGGTCCTGCTGGCCCACCTGCCCGCCAAGGAGCGCGCCGCGCTGCTGTCGGAGGCTGGCCTGAAGAAGGTCACCCCGCACACCCTGACCTCGAAGACCAAGCTGGAGAAGAACCTCGCCGAGGCGCGGGAGCGCGGATACGCCTGGACGCTGGAGGAGCTGGAGATCGGACTGCACGCCGTGGCCGCGCCGGTGCGCGACCGGGACGGCGCGGTCATCGCGGCGGTCAGCGCCTCGGGGCCCGCGTACCGGTTCACCGAGGAGCGGCTGCACGAGCTGGCTCCGGTGCTGGTGAAGGGGGCCGAGGAGATCAGCCACCGCATGGGGTACCTGGGCTGAACCGGAGCCGCCCCCTACGGGTCCCCTAGTGGGCCCCGCTGCCCAGGCGCTCGTTCACCCAGTCGTGGAAGGCTCCGATGTGGTGCTCGCTGGGCACCAGCACCCCGCCCTTGGCGTACATCCGGGAGCTCATGCCGGGCTGGGTGCGCTCGCACGCCTCGAAGTCCTGGCGGTTGACCCGGTCGAAGAGCTCCACGGACCGGCTGACGTCCTTGCCGCTCTCGACGACGTGCGGGAGGTAGAGCCAGTCGCACTCGACGATCGTGCGGTCGACGGCCACCGGGTACATCCGGTGGAAGATCACATGGTCGGGGACGAGGTTGATGAACACCTGCGGCTTGATGGTGATCGCGTAGTAGCGGCGGTCCTGGTCGTCGCTCACCCCGGGGATGCGGTCGAGGCCCTCCGAGCCGTCGACGGTGAATCCCCGCACCTCCTCACCGAACTCGGCGCCGTGGCCGACGTAGTACTGCGCGGCGTAGCCGTCGGCGAACTCCGGTAGCACCTCGGTGAGTTCGGGGTGGATCGTGGCGCAGTGGTAGCACTCCATGAAGTTCTCGATGATGAGCTTCCAGTTGGCCCTGACGTCGTAGACGATGCGCCTGCCCACCGAGAGGTGGTCGATGTCGTAGTGGTCCAGAGACTCCACGTCGCCGAGCCGGGTGACGACCTCGCCGATGACGTCCTCGTCGAACGACGGCGGGTTCTCGGCCAGGTTGACCCACACATAGCCGAGCCATTCGCGCACCGCGACACCGACGAGCCCGAACTCGGTACGGCCGACGTCGGGCATCTTCGTGAGGTTGGGCGCGGCGACCAGTTTGCCGTTCAGGTCGTACGTCCAGGCGTGGTACGGACATTGGAAGGCGCGTTTGACCTCGCCGGTCTCCTCCGTGCGGAGTTTGGCGCCCCGGTGCCGGCAGACATTGAAGTAGGCGCGGATCGAGTTGTCGCGGGCACGGGTGATCAGGATGCTCTCGCGGCCCACGTCGACGGTCCGGAAGGCGCCCGGTCTGGCCAGGTCGGAGGCGCGGACCGTGCAGAACCACATCGTCTCGAAGATGCGTTCCTGTTCCTGGGCGAAGAGGCCGGGGTCCGTGTAGGAGGAGCCGGGCAGGGTGGCGATCAGGCTGTCCGGCAGGCTGGTCGAGGTCACAGTGCACTCCTCCGAGAACGTCGTGGGTCGGTCGGGCACACGCCGGGAAGAGCGACTCCGGGCGGCGCGGATGGGGGTCAACTCGGCGTCACGGCAAGCTGTTTGCGCCACCGCGTGAACAGCCTCGGCTGGTTCATCGCGAGCACGGCTACCGGCTGCCCGGCACTCCGGTAGACGGCGAGGAAACTGCGGTCGCCCGGGGCGCCCTCCTCAACGGTCACACTGTCGGCACCGGCGGAGTGACCGGCGAACTGGATCCTCACGCCGTACTGGTCCGACCAGAAGTACGGCGGCCTCGGCACCCCCGCCTCCACAGCCCCCCACGACAGCAACGCGCCCACAGCCACCTCGGGCCGCTCCCGCGCCCCGGTCCAGTGCTCGACCCGCCGGTGCGAACCGGCCCGCGGGTCATACCAGTTGGCACAGTCTCCTACGGCGACCACCCCGGCGAGGCTGGTCCGCCCGTCGGCGCCGCACTTGACGCCGTTGTCCAACTCGACGCCGGAACCCTCAAGCCACTCGACGCAGGGCCGGGCGCCGACACCGACGACGACCGTGTCGGCGGGGACCGTCCGCCCGTCCTCCAGCAGCACCGCGTCGACGTGGGTCTCCCCGCTCAGCCCCTTGACCCCGACCCCGCACAACAGCCGTACGCCGTGGGCCTCGTGGAGGGCGGAGACGATCTCGCCCATGGCCTCGCCGAGGGGTCCGGCGAGGGGGGTCGGTGCCGCCTCGATCACCGTCACGTCGAGTCCGAGGGCGTACGCCGTGGAGGCGACCTCGGCGCCGATGAAGCCGCCACCGATCACCACCAGCCGTCCGCCCAGGGCGAGTTCGTCCCGCAGGGCGCGGGCGTCGTCCAGGGTGCGCAGGGTGTGCACACCGGCCAGCCCTTCCGTGCCCGGCAGGTTCCGTGCCACCGCGCCGGTCGCCACCACGACACCGTCGGCCCGCACCTCCCGACCGTCGTCGAGGAGCAACACCCGCTCGGCGCCGTCGGCTTGGAGCCCTACGGCGCGGGCACCGAGCAGCCACTCCGCGCGCAGGTCCTCGTCGTCCGTCTCCAGCATGAGGTCGGCCTCGGCGAGGGTCCCGGCGAGGAACTCCTTGGACAACGGGGGCCGGTCGTACGGGCGATGGGGTTCGTCGCCGATGACGACGAGCCGTCCGTCGTAGCCCCGCTTCCGCAGCGAGCGCGCCGCCGACAGGCCGGCCAGCGAGGCGCCCACCACGGCGACGGTCCTCACGCGGGGCCTCCGGCGAGGCGGGCGGTGACGCAGGGCGGCAGGTTCGGGGCGTCCGTGGACGGCACGACGTAGATCATGCCGTCCTGGACCAGGACCTCATGCGTACGCACCGGGCGCTTGGCCGGCGGGGCGTCGACGGCTCCCGTCCGCAGGTCGAACTTCGAAGCGTGCAGCGGGCATTCCACCTCGCAGCCCTCCAGCCAGCCGTCCGCGAGCGAGGCGTCCTGGTGGGTGCAGGTGTCGTCGATGGCGAAGACCTCGCCGTCGTCGGTGTGGAACACCGAAACCGGCGGATCGATGTCGAGCCGGTAGGCCTCGCCTCGCGGCAGATCCACGAGAAGGCACGCGGGAATCATCATGACACCTCGGTGCGTATAGCGAAACGGATTGCGGTAAGCGCAACGTCAGTTTGGGGGCGCCCCCAAACCGTTGTCAAGGCATCCAGAGGCCATGCGAAGCCCTTACCTGGTGTTGCCTTCTACGCAACATCTCGCGTCATCAGCAACACCAGGATCGTCACAGCACCACTACCGAACGCAGCACGTCGCCGCCGTGCATCCGCTCGAACGCCTTCTCCACGTCCTCCAGCGCGATGGTCTCCGTGACGAACGCGTCGAGATCCAGCCGCCCCTGGAGACAGAGGTCGATGAGCATGGGGAAGTCGCGGGAGGGCAGGCAGTCGCCGTACCACGACGACTTCAGCGAACCACCGCGTCCGAAGACGTCCAGGAGCGGGAGTTCGAGCTTCATCTCCGGCGTCGGCACCCCGACGAGCACCACCGTGCCCGCCAGGTCCCGCGCATAGAAGGCCTGCTTGTACGTCTCCGGGCGGCCGACCGCCTCGATGACGACATCGGCACCGAACCCGCCGGTCAGCTCACGGATCGCCTCGACCGGATCGTCCGCCTCCGAGTTGACCGTGTGCGTGGCACCCATGGACCGGGCCTTCTCCAGCTTCCGGTCATCGATGTCCACGGCGATGATCCGCGCCGCACCCGCGAGCCGGGACCCCGCGATCGCCGCGTCACCCACCCCACCACACCCGATGACCGCGACACTGTCACCCCGCCCGACATTCCCGGTATTGATCGCCGCACCGATACCCGCCATCACCCCACAGCCCAACAACCCCGCCACAGCCGGCGAGACAGCCGGGTCAACCTTGGTGCACTGCCCGGCGGCGACCAGCGTCTTCTCGGCGAAGGCACCGATGCCCAGGGCCGGGGAGAGTTCCTGGCCGGTCGAGGCAAGGGTCATCTTCTGCTTCGCGTTGTGCGTGTCGAAGCAGTACCAGGGGCGGCCACGCAGACAGGCCCGGCAATTACCGCACACGGCACGCCAGTTGAGAATCACGAAGTCACCGGGCGCGACCTCGGTGACGCCCTCCCCCACCGACTCCACGACACCCGCGGCCTCATGGCCGAGCAGGAACGGGAACTCGTCGTTGATGCCGCCCTCGCGGTAGTGCAGATCGGTGTGGCAGACCCCGCACGCCTCGACCTTCACCAGCGCCTCGCCCGGCCCGGGATCGGGGACGACGATCGTCTCCAGGCTGACGGGGGCACCCTTGCCTCGCGCGACGACAGCACGGACCTGATGCGTCATGGCCACTCCTCGGCTGGTTCGAGACCTGAGCACGATGTTGCTCATTACGGCACGCTTCGCGCGTGTCGCAACACAGCATCAGGGAGGGCGGAACGGGGGTCAAGAAGTCGGTCCGGCACGCACCGCCGGCATCACCGGCCGCCTAGCCCCCGCAGAAACGTGTCGACGACCATGTCGGCGGCCTGGGCGTCCGTGAGCTCGGGCAGTTGCCGCGAGGCCAGGTGCATGAGCTGCGGCAGCAGCGAACTCGCCCACGCGGCAGGGGTGTCGGCGCGCAGCAGCCCCTCGGCCGCGGCGCGCTCCAAGAAGGTGTCGACCTCCTGGATCACGGCGTCACGGCGACCGCGGATCGTCTCGTCGGCCTTCATGCGGGTGAGTTCCACGGGCCACTTGCGGTTGACGCCGATGATCCCCTCGACGTACCGGTGCAGGGCCACGGCGACGGGCGCCTCGCGCAGCCTGGCGTCCTCGACGGCCCGCTCGATGGCCTCGACCCGCGCCTCGTAGATCGCCGCGAGCAACTCCTCCCGGGAGGCGAACCGCCGGTAGACGGTACGGCGGTCGACGCCCGCCTCGGCGGCGATGGCGGCGATGCTCGCGCCCGGATCGGCGGCGAGCATGCGCGCTCCGGTCGTCAGGACGGCTTCGAGGTTGCGTACGGCGTCGGCTCTCACACGCGAAGCATAGCCCGCGATGTGGAACCTGACGTGTGTACCACCCCATAGGAGTAGCGTTCTACAACACAAGTGCTACATTAAAGTGACAGTTATAGAGACGGCCGCCCCATCGCCCAGCCGCCCCTCAGCCCGTCCACTCCTCAGCCCCTCAGCCCTTCGGGAGAGCGCACATGATCATCTACGACCGACTCTTCATCGCGGGTTCGTGGACCGCTCCCAGCAGCCCCGATCTGCTCGACATCCGGTCACCGCACGACCGCTCGGTGATCGGCCGGGCCGCGCAGGCCCGTCCCGCCGACGTGGACCGGGCCGTCGCCGTCGCCCGCGCCGCCTTCGACGAGGGACCCTGGCCCCGTACCGCGCCCGCGGAACGCATCGCCGTCATCCGGCGGCTCGACGCGTTGCGCGCGGCCGACGCCGAGAAGATCGCCGCGCTCATCTCGGCGGAGAACGGCTCGGCGGGCTGGTTCACGCTGGCCGGGCAGCCGGGGCTCGGCCGCCAGGCGGGCGCCTATCTCAAGGCCGCCGAGGAGTTCGGCTGGGAGGAGACGCTGACGCCGTCCGACCCCGACTCCCCCGTCCGGAGCGTCGTGCGCCGCGAGCCGATCGGTGTCGTGGCGGCCGTCATTCCGTGGAACTCCCCGTTCTCGGCGGCTCTGGCCAAGGTCGTCCCCGCGCTGCTGGCCGGGAACACGGTCGTCCTCAAGGTGTCCCCGGAGAACTCGCTGAGCATGGGACTCCTCGCCGAACTGCTGGAGCGCGCCGGCCTGCCGGAGGGTGTGATCAGCGTCCTGCCCGCCGACCGCGAGACCAGCGAGTACCTGGTGTCGCACCCCGATGTGGACAAGGTGGCGCTCACCGGCTCGACCCGGGCCGGCCGCCGGATCGCGTCCATCGCGGGTGAGCAACTCAAGCGCGTCAGCCTGGAGTTGGGCGGCAAGTCGGCCGCCGTCATCCTGGACGACGCCGATGTCCGACTGGCCGTAGAGGGACTGAAGTTCGCGTCCCTCCTGAACAACGGCGAGGCGTGCATCGCGCAGACGCGTGTCCTCGCACCCCGTGTCCGCTACGAGGAGGTCGTGGCCGCCCTGAAGGACCTCGTGGAGTCGCTCAAGGTCGGCGACCCGAGCGACCCCGGCACGTTCATCGGCCCGATGGTCCGCCCCGATCAACAGCAGCGCGTACGCGAGTACATCGAACTCGGCATCAAGGAGGGCGCCCGTCTGGTCACCGGCGGACCCGAGGTGCCGGCCGGCCTCGAAGGCGGCAACTACGTCACCCCGACCGTCTTCGCCGACGTCGACAACTCGATGCGGATCGCCCAGGAGGAGATCTTCGGCCCGGTCCTCGTCGTCATCCCCTACGAGGACGAGGACGACGCCGTACGGATCGCCAACGACTCGGAGTACGGCCTCTCGGGCGGAGTGTGGTCCGCCGACCAGGCCCACGCGCTCGCCGTCGCCCGCCGCCTGCGTACCGGGACGGTCACCGTGAACGGGGCGCCCATCGCCTTCGACGGACCGTTCGGCGGTTACAAGGCCAGCGGAATCGGCCGTGAATACGGGGCAGTCGGGCTCGGCCAGTACGTCGAATACAAGACCGTCACCCTCACCCCCGCCGTTTCGGTCGACCGGAACGGCTAGGGTGCTGAGGGCTCACACCGGGACGTACAGCCCAGGAGCGGATGTCCGCGGGGCGGTCAGGGGTGGCCGGTGGAGAGTGGACCGGATACGACGGGGGCTCGGGTTGGATCACGGCGGGCGGTCAGCGGAACAAGGTCACCACCCCGGGCCGGCCGGACACGGTGAACGTGTGACCGGCCGCCCGGCGCCATCGGTGCTGCCGCCGTCGCTGCGCCCGTCGCTCGGGCTGATCGCGGTCCTCGCCGCGCTGGTGGTCGTCGCGCTCGGGGTCCTGTACGCCGGGCACAGCGCACCCGGCACGGTGGACAGCTGGATCCGGCCGCCGACTGCGGACAGTGTGCGGGCGCCCTGGCGCCAAGTCGCCCTGGCCCTGGACTTCTTGGGGGAACCCGCGGGATCGACGGCGGTGATCGTGGCCGGTGTGGTGGGCTGTCTGGTGCGTCGGCGCCCCCGCCCGGCGGTGCTGGTCGTCGCCGGCGCCGGTGCGACCGTGGGGGCGACCACGGTGCTCAAGCACGTGGTGGGACGGACCATCCACGGCCCCGGCAACCTGTCCTACCCGAGCGGTCACACCGCCTTCGCCACCGCGCTCGCCGTCATGGCGGCGCTGTTCGCGACGGACCGGCTCGGCCTGGGCAGGAGAGCCGGTACGTCACTCGTGCTCGCGGCGGCGCTGGTGGCCGGCGCCGTCATGGGCTGGGCGGAGGTCGGGCTGGGCGCGCACTACCCGACCGACGCCCTCGGCGGCTGGTGCACGGCGCTGGCGGTGGTTCCGGCGACCGCGTGGCTGGTCGACCGCATCGCCGACCGGATGGCCGGGCCCGGCCGCCGGGACCACCGCTGACGTCACGTCACGCCGAGCGGCGGAACACCGGCTTCACAGGACGCCCGGCCAGCCAGGGGGTGGGGTCGGCGGCATCGAGTGCCTTCCGGTACACCGCGCATGCCTCGGCCACCACGTCGACGGTGCGGTCGATGTCCGCGTCGTCGAGTGCGCTGCTCACCACGAAGGAGGGGGCCAGCACTCCGCCCGCGAGGAGCCGCCGCAGGAACAGGGTGCGGTACTGCTGCGACGGCCGCCCGTTCTCGTCGAGGGTGGCGAAGACCAGGTTGCTGGCCCGGCCGTGGAGGACGACGTGGTCGCCGACGCCCATCCCGGCCGCGGCCTCGCGCACCCCGGCGGCCAACCGCTCGCCGAGGGCGTGCAGCCGCGCGGTGACCCCCTCTTCGACGTACGTGGTCTGCACGGCCATCGCCGCCGCGAGGGAGTGCGTTTCCGCACCGTGCGTGGTGGACAGCAGGAACACCCGGTCGTCGCCGGAGTGGCGCAGTCCGCCTCGCTCCATCAGATCGCGACGCCCGGCCAGCGCGGAGACGGCGAATCCGTTGCCCAGCGCCTTGCCGAACGTGGAGAGGTCGGGGACGACGCCGTACAGGCCTTGGGCGCCCGCCTCGGACCAGCGGAAGCCGGTGATCATCTCGTCGAAGACCAGTACGCAGCCGTGCCGGTGGGCCAGGTCGCGCAGGCCGGCGAGGTACCCGGGCGGCGGCTCGGTGTGGGTGGCGGGTTCGAGGATCAGGCAGGCGATCTCACCCTGGTACCGGGTGAGCACCTCTTCCGTGGCGGCCAGGTCTCCGTAGGGGAACGCGACGGTGAGTTCGTTGGTCGCCTCCGGGATTCCGGCGGACAACGGCGTGGTGCCGATGAACCAGTCGTCGACGGAGAAGAACGGATGGTCGCCGCAGATGGCCACCCGCGGGCGCCCGGTGGCGGCGCGCGCCAGACGCACCGCGGCGGTGGTGGCGTCGGAGCCGTTCTTCGCGAACTTCACCATCTCGGCGGTCGGCACCGTGGCCAGGAAGCGTTCCGCGGCCTGGACCTCCACGATGGACGGCCGGACGAAGTTGCTGCCGCGGTCGAGTTCGCGCCGCACCGCCTCGAGCACGCGGGGGTGGGCGTGGCCGAGGCTGACCGACCGCAGGCCGGAGCCGTACTCGATGTAGCGGTTGCCGTCGACGTCCCACACGTGGGCACCGCTGCCGTGGCTGATGACCGGGGCCAGGTTCTCGGGGTACTGGTCGTCGCCCTTGGCGTAGGTGTGAGCGCCCCCGGGGATCATGGTGTGCAGCCGCTCGTTGGCGGTCCGCGACAGGGGCAGGTCAAGCACTTCGGTGTCCACGGGGACCTCAGCTTTCTCTGTGCTTCAGGACCTCGGCGAGGCTCGGCGCCTCCCGGTCCCGTTGGGACATCAGTGCGGCCGGCAGCGGCCATGGAATGGCGAGCTCTGGGTCGTCGAAGGCGATCGTCACGTCCTCGGCCGGATCGTGCGGGCGGTCGATCCGGTACGAGGTGTCGGCGATGTCGGTCAGTGCCTGAAAACCGTGCGCGCATCCCGCCGGAATGTAAAGAGTTGGTTGTGATTCTCCTGTGAGTTCAAAGGAGGTCCACTGACGGTAGGTCGGCGAATCCGGCCGCAGGTCCACGACGACGTCGAAGACCCGCCCGTACGAGCACCGCACCAACTTGGCCTCCCCGGCGCCGGAGCGCAGGTGCAGGCCGCGCACCACGCCCCGCACCGAGCGGGACAGGCTGTCCTGGACGAAGGCGTCCGGGTCGAGGCCCACCGAGCGGACCACGTCGGCGTCGAACGTACGGCAGAAGAAGCCGCGTTCGTCCACGTGGGGCGTCGGCTCGAAGAGGTACGCGCCGGCGATCTCCGGGACTTCGGTCGCTTTCATGGAGTCTCCTGCCGGGCGTGGGCGTGGGCGTGGCCGGTCGCGGGGAACACGGCCGCGGTCAACGACCTGAACTGGTCGTCGAGTCGGCGGGCGGCGGCCTGGTTCCGCTCGCTGAGGGTCTGCCGCAGTTCGGGCGCTCGTTTCTCCAGCGCCCGGAATTGCTCCAGCAACCGGTCGGCGTCGACCTCGCGCGCCGGATGGCAGTACGCGCCGAGACCCATGCTCTCCATGAGGGCGTCGCTCTTCGCCGCGTAGCTGAGTGCGAGCACCGGTGTCCCGGTCTTCAGCGCGCAGATCAGGTTGTGGTAGCGGACCGCCACCACGGAGTCGGCGGCCGTCATCTCCCTCATCAGGTCGTCCAGGGACGTCGGTTCGGCCGCGGTGACCAGGGGTGAGTCCACGGCTTCGAGGATCGCGGCGACCACCGTGGCGTCGCATCGGTCGCCGGTGAGCAGCCGGACCGGCCTGCCCTCTTCGACGAGGGCGCGGACGAACAGGATCGTCCCGTCGAGATAACGCCCGTGGATCTCGTCGGCGCGAGCGCGGTCGTCGTTGCCGCCGTGGAAGTCCATGACGCCGACGCAGACCGTGCCCGGCACGTCCGAGGGCGTGCTCGCGGGCGGCGCCGGAAGGGAGAACGCCAGATCCGGATACACCTCGTCGCGTGCGGTGTCCACGCCCATCGCCCGCATCGCGTCCCTGGACTGGGCGTCCCGGTAGGACCGGTAGGCGGCCAGCCGTCCCGACCAGCGGACCAGTGCGCGGGTGGGCCGGTTGCGGATCTCGGCGGCGCCGACGCTGACCAAGGCGACCCGGGTGCCCGTCAGCCGGCCGCTCGCGCAGAGCAGGAACAGGGAGTAGGGGAAGCCCCAGGGCCGTAGCGGCAGGGTGGCTTCGAGGACGCCCATGCCGGGCACGATCACCACGTCGTGGCGGCGTACCCAGGCGGCGGTGCGGAAGATGTCGACGAACTTGCCGAGCCCCTTGGCCGCGATCGAACCGAGGCGGGACGCGGTCCGGTACTCGGCACGGTTCCAGTGCATCCGGGTGGCGGGAATGCCGAACCGGGCGGTCACGGCCTCGGGTCCGCCGCAGAGCGCGTCCACGACGGCGTCCGGGTGGTCGGCGCGGAGGTGGGCGAGGACGGCTTCGAGCGATCCGTCGTTGCCGAGGTTGCCGGAGCCGAGCAGGCCGAACACCCCGACGCGTACCGGCCGTTCGTGGGCCGGCGTCATGCGTGCCTCCCCTCGCGGCCGGCGACGAGGGCGTCGACGGAGACCGTGAGCTGGGCCGGGTCGACCGGGGCGCGGTCCTCGACCCGCTCGCCGGCGCCGGGCCGGGCCCGGCTGGTCATCCAGGACGCCAGGTGGCGGTAGCAGGCGCGCCGGTCGGCCGGGGACAGGGGCGCCCGGTGGACCGCCGAGGCGAAGCCCCAGACGTACTCGGCGAGCAGCCGGGGCGTCGGGTGCAGCACGCCTGCCCGGCGCGGGTCCAGGTTGACGCAGCGAGCGCGCTTGGAGGGGTTGGCGCGTTCGGCGCGGGTGGGGTGGTCACGGCGGAAGTAGAGCAGTTCCGGGACCTGGTGGAAGCGTCCGTGCAGGGTGATCTCGGCGACGAACGTGCGGTCCGCGTGGTGGTAGCTGTCCATCGGTTTCACCCGGCGCAGCACGTCGGCGCGGATCACGCCGTAGAAGTCGTCGCCGCCCGGTTCGAACAGCAGGCTCCGGAAGCGCTCCGGTGCGTGCGGGGAGCCGGTGGC
This sequence comes from Streptomyces sp. NPDC096013, assembly GCF_044763565.1. Classification (NCBI taxonomy): domain Bacteria; kingdom Bacillati; phylum Actinomycetota; class Actinomycetes; order Kitasatosporales; family Streptomycetaceae; genus Streptomyces; species Streptomyces sp. NPDC096013. The sequence goes on from NZ_JBIWGK010000001.1 coordinate 604,647, forward strand.
GAGCGTGTACTCGTAGGGCACCGTCACCTGGCCGTCGCCGTCGATGACCGCCTGGTCGGTGTGGGCGAGGATGACGTCCGGGCGCTCGTCCAGTGCTTCGATGCAGCGCGTCAGCAGGTCGCGGCCGTAGAGGTCGTCGTGCGAGGCCCACTTGAACAACTCGCCGCGGGATTCGGCGAACACGTGGTTGTGGTTCGGGGTGGCGCCGATGTTGCGGGGCAGCCGGAGGTACCGGATGCGGGAGTCCTGTGCGGCGTACTTGCGGCAGATGGCCTCGGTGCCGTCGGTCGAGGCGTTGTCGGAGACGACCAGTTCGAAGTCCTCGTAGGTCTGGCCGAGCAGGGCGTCGAACGACTCGGCCAGGTACTCCTCGCCGTTGTATACGGGCAGGCCGATGCTCAGCCTCGGTCGGTCGGTCATGAGGTCCTCACTTCGGGGATGGATTCGCGCTGGTGCTCGCGCAGGGCGGAGCGCAGTTGCAGCCACCACACGGCCGAGCCGCTGATGGTCGCGGCGGCGACGCCCCAGGCCGAGCCGGCCGTACCGCCGAGGGCCGCTCCGCCGAGCCCGCCGCCGACGTAGCAGGCGGAGGCGAAGAGCTGGCATCTCAGGCTGCGCCGGGCCGCGCCGAGCGCGCGCAGCCCGGCCGCGGCCCCGGTGCCGAGGCCCGCTCCCGCGACGCTGAGGGTGATCTGCGTGAGGAGGTGCGAGGAGGTGTGCCAGACGTCGCCGAGCGCCAGCTCGCCGAGCCTGCCCGGCATCAGCAGCAGCGCCGAGCCCCAGAGCAGGGCTCCGGTGGCCTGTCCCCCGCCGAGGTAGAGGCAGAACCTGCCCAGTCGACCCGGGGCCTGCCGCAGCACGCGGGCCGCCTCGGGGACGGTGACCAGCGAGAGCCCCATCAGTACGGCGAGGAAGGGGCCCATCAGGAGTTCGGCGCCGCGCACCGCGCCCACCGCGCTCACTCCGACGATCGCGCCGAGGCCGTACGCCCGCAGTTGGCTCGCGCCGCTGAGGCTGACGTTCTCGACCAGGTACCGGTAGCCGAGATCACGCTGCTCGCGCAGCCACCCCCGGGCCAGTGCCGGCCGGGGCCGGATGCCGGACTGGGCGCAGCCGTACCCGGCCGCGACCGTGGCGGACGCGCCCCAGGCGAGCACGAAGGCGGCCACGGTGTCGACATGGGCCGCCACCACCATGGCCGGGACGAGCGCGATGCCCCACACGACATCGTTGACGAATGCCTTCCGGCCGTCGCCCGCGGCGAAGAACGAGAACCGCCAGGCGTCCTGGAGCAGCAGCCCCGGCAGCAGCACACCGAGGGCCACGAACGCGGGCCCCACCCGGCCGCCGAGACCGAGTCCGGCGGCCAGGCACAGCACTCCGAGAGCCGTGCCGACGCAGAGTGCCGTACCCGTCGAGCGGGCCACCGCCCCGCGCCAGGACGGCTCGGGCACCCCGCTGAAGCGCACCACGAGCGGGTCGGTGGCCAGGCCGCGGGAGACGTTGAGCACCACGCCGTAGGTGACCCAGGCGAGGCTGAACACGCCGAACGCGATCACCCCGAGCGAGCGGGCCACGTAGATGCCCACCGCGAAGTTGCTGATGCTGGAGGCCGCCTGGTCGGCCAGTCCCCAGGAGAGCCGGCCGACGAGGGCGCGCGTGGCGGACCGGACCGGCGCCGCCTTCTCCCCGTCGGCGGTCATCGGCGTCATGTCTTGATCAGCCCGGCCTCGCGCAGCGCGCCGGCCGCGTCGGCGACGGTGTCGAACGGCAGCCCGGACCGCTCGGCGACGTCCAGCAGACTGTGCTCGCCGTCGGAGAGGTTGAGCACCCAGAGCATGGCCATCTGGGCCTGCTTGGTGTCGCTGCGTCCGCCGAGCGCGTCGTACAGCCCGCGCCGGCCCAGCTGGGGTTCGCCGTAGGGGCTGAGGTTGAGGTAGCGCCGGTTGCGGTCGAGAACGGCGAACGCCTCGCGGCAGACGGCGAGGGTGTCGGCCATCGCCTCCGGGGAGACGAAGTCCGGGTTGTCCGCCGAGGTGTGGTACTCGGGGTACCCGGCGTACGGGGTCCGGCTGAGCGAGCCCACGCCGAGGTTGAACCCCGGTGAGCAGTACTGCCGCTCGTCGTAGCCGTACGGCGTGAACTCGTCGACGCGGTGCGGGCGTTCGGACGCGGTCAGCACATGCCGCAGCACCCGGTCGATCTCCGCGTCACCGCGCCGGCTCCGCTTGTACGTCAGCTGTCCCCGGTCCCCGGCGCAGGCCAGCACGAGGCCGTGCTTGACGCGTTCGATCCGCTCCGCGTTGCGGGCCAGCCAGGTGATCGCCCCGATGGTGCCGGGCGCGTAGATGAACCGGTAGGTGTAGTACGGCGTCCGCTCCGCCAGCGCGCGGGCCAGGAACGTCGCCACCGCGATGCCGGCCAGGTTGTCGTTGGCCAGCGACGGGTGGCAGGTGTGGCAGGAGACGATGACCTCGTCGGCCACCTGTCCGGGGACCACGTGCTCGGCGTAGGTGAGGTGGCCGTCCGCGAGGGAGGAGTCGATCCGCACCTCGTAGTCGCCGTCCGGCAGCGCGTCCAGGGTCTCCTGGGACAGGCAGAAGCCCCACTCCGGTTTGTAGTAACTGGTGCGGTACGGGACCCAGTTCGGCTGGTCGGGCAGGGTGTGCAGGTGCGCGCGCAGCTCGGACAGGGGCATGGTCGTCGCCACCGGCACGCTGTAGCCGAGCACGTGCAGGCTGGACGCGGCGAAGTCGACGACCCGCCGGCCGGTGCTGTCGGCGATGTACGCGTCCCGGATGTTCCACTCCTGCGGCACGGTCCAGTCGAGGACCTGCGTCCCGGTCGGCACCTCGTGCACCTGGAGCGGAAGGTACTCGCCGACGATGTCCAGGGTGGCGCGCACACCGTCGCCGGTGATGCTCCGGCAGAGCGGGTACAGCCGCTCCACCAGCCTGTGCATCTCTTCGCCGGTGTCGGTCATCGGCGCCACCGCAGGGTGTCGTCGACGGTGCCGGCCTCGGTGGCCGCCTTGAGCACGGCGAGGCGGGTGAAGCGCTGCTCGAAGTCCTCCCGGGTCAGGGCGAACTTCCGGTAGGCGTCGGCGAGTTCGAGGGCGCCCTGCTTCACCGTCCACTCGCAGTCGAAGTCGGGGATCGCGGTGCGGAAGCGGGAGAAGTCCACCCGGTACGAGCGCGGGTCGGCGCCGTTCTCGCCGGTGATCACGACCTTCGCGCCGGACACCGCCTCGGCGACCTGGTCGGCGATCTCGGCGACGGTGACGTTGTTGATCTCGCTGCCGATGTTGAAGGCCCGGTCGTGCACCGCCTCGCGCGGCGCGGTCAGCGCGGCCGTGAAGGCGCGGGCGATGTCGGCGGCGTGCACCAGCGGGCGCCAGGGGGTGCCGTCGGAGAGGACCAGCACCTCGCCGGACAGGAGCGCGTGGCCGACCAGGTTGTTCAGCACGATGTCGGCGCGCAGCCGGGGCGAGTAGCCGAAGGCGGTGGCGTTGCGCATGAACACCGGGGTGAAGTCGTCGTCGGCCAGCGCGTGCACGTCGTCCTCGACCCGCACCTTCGACTCCGCGTACGGCGTCACCGGGCGCAGCGGGGCGTCCTCGGTGACCAGGTCGTCGCCGCCCGAGGCGCCGTAGACGGAGCAGGTCGACGCGTACAGGAAGCGCCGCACTCCGGCGTCGCGGGCGAGCCGGGCCAGGCGGACGGACGCGTGGTGGTTGATGTCGTAGGTGAGTTCCGGGGCCAGCGAGCCGAGCGGGTCGTTGGAGAGCGCGGCCAGGTGGATCACGGCGTCGAACCCGGCCACGTGCTCGGCGGTGATGTCGCGCAGGTCCACCCGCACCCCGGCCGGGTCGGCGGGGCGCGGGCCGAGGACGGAGTCGGCGAACAGGCCGGAGTCGAGGCCGACGACCTCGTGTCCCGCGGCGGTGAGGACGGGTGCCATCACGGTGCCCAGATAGCCCTGGTGTCCGGTCAGAAGTACGCGCAAGGTGTTCAACCCCCCAGGTTGAGCGTGAGTTTGGTGACGGCGAAGGCCTCGGCGTAGCGCGCGTGGCATTCGATACCGCGGATCCGGGCGAGGCCGAGGAAGGCCTCCCGGTCGTACCAGGGCCGGTGCCGCTGCGAGGCGTAGTGCTCCTGGAGCAGCTGCACCTTCTGTTCGGCGGTGTCAGGCGACAGCGGCTGGTACGCCGCCATGCGGCCGAGATCGCCGTCCCACTTGACGATCTCGTAGCCGAGGACCAGGTGGTCGCGGAACGCGGTGGGCATCAGCTGCGCCAGGCCGCGGTGGTCCTGGTGCGCGTCATCGGTGCGCGGGGCCAGGACCAGGTCCGGGTCGGTCCGCTCGCGCAGTTCCTCGACCGCGGCCTTGGCCTCGTCCCAGTGCGTGGGCAGCCGGCCGTCCGGCAGCTTGAGCACGGTCAGCCGCAGGTCGGCACCCGGGCAGAAGGCGGCGAGCGCGGCCTGCTCCTCCTGCTCCCGCTCGCTTCCGCCGCCGGAGAGCACCAGCGCGTCGACGCGGATGCCCGGCCGGGCCTGGCACAGCGTCAGCAGTGTGCCGCCGGCGCCGATGGCGATGTCGTCGCAGTGGGCGCCCACCGCGACGATCCGGTCCAGGGGGCCGGCCCCGAGCCGGATCATGCTCTGGCTCCGGCGCTGTCGTGCTCCCACACGGCCCACGGGCGGTCGCCCCGGGTGTATGCCTCGTCGAGCGCGGCCCGCTCCTTCACCGTGTCGGTCGGCTTCCAGAAGCCGCGGTGCTGGTGCGCCACCAGCCGTCCGCGCTTGGCCAGTTGGGCGCATCCGTCGGCGACCAGGTCCCCGTTCTCCGGTATGTGGTCGAAGACCTCCTGGCGGAGCACGAAGTAGCCGCCGTTCTCCCACAGCGGCATGTCGCTCACCGCGGTGATGCCGCCGACCAGTCCGTCCTCGCCCAGCTCCACGCAGTGGAACGAGGACTGCGGCGGTACGACCATCATCGACGCGCCCGCGTCGCGCTGGGCGAACCGGTCGATCATCTCCGGCAGCGGGGCGTCGGTGAGCACGTCGGCGTAGTTGGCGAGGAACATCTCGTCGCCGTCCAGATGGTGCCGCACCCTGCGCAGCCGCTCACCGATCGGTGACTCGATGCCGGTCTGCGCGAACGTGATCGTCCAGTCCGCGATGTCGGTGGACAGCAGCTCGGTGCGCCCGCCCCGCAGCACGAAGTCGTTGGACGTCGTCTCCTCGTAGTTGAGGAAGAAGTCCTTGATGTGGTGGGCACCGTAGCCGAGGCACAGGATGAACTCGGTGTGCCCGAAGTACGCGTAGTAGCGCATGACGTGCCAGATCAGGGGTCGTGGGCCGACCATCGCCATCGGCTTGGGCACGTCGTCGGAGGTTCCGTTGCGCATGCGCATTCCGTAACCGCCGCAGAACAGGACGACCTTCATGCGGTGACCTCTTTCAGGACGCCCTCGACGATGCTCAGTTCCGGGATCGGGAAGACCAGCCGGCCGCCCCACTCGTGCACGAACGACAGCTGCTCGACCAGTTCGGCCCGCAGGTTCCACGGGAGGACGAGGACGTAGTCCGGCTGGTCGGCGGCTATCCGGTCGGGCGGCAGGATCGGGATGCGGGTGCCCGGGGTGAACCTGCCGTGCTTGTACGGATTGCGGTCGACCGTGTACGCGAGCAGATCGGGCCGGATGCCGCAGTGGTTGAGCAGGGTGTTGCCCTTGCCCGGGGCGCCGTAGCCGACGACCGTCTCGCCGCGCTCGGCCGCCTCGATGAGGAACCGCAGCAGGTCCCGGCGCACCTTGGCCACCCGGGCGGAGAACTCGGTGTACCCCGACAGCTCCTGCAACCCGGCGGCCTTCTCCCGGGCCAGCACGTCGGCCACCCGCGGGGTCGGCTCGCCCGCCGCCTCGGCCGGCCGGGCCCACAGCCGGATGGAGCCGCCGTGCGTGGGCAGCAACTCGACGTCCACGAGGGCGAGTCCGCCGCTCGCGAGGGCCCGGATCGCGGAGGCGACCGTGTAGTACTGGAAGTGCTCGTGGTAGATCGTGTCGTACTGGTTCTCCTCGATCAGGGTCAGCAGGTGCTGCACCTCGATGGAGACCCAGCCGTCGTCGGCGACCAGCGCGCGCAGTCCCTGGGTGAAGCCGACGACGTCCGGGATGTGCGCGTACACGTTGTTGGCCACGACCAGGTCCGCCGGGCCGTGCTCGGCGCGGACGGCGGCGCCGGTGTCGGGGCTCAGGAACTCCGTGAGCGTGGGAATCCCCGCCTCCCGCGCCGCGGCGCCGACGTTCACCGACGGTTCGACGCCGAGACAGCGGATTCCGCGGTCCACCACGTGCCGCAGCAGGTAACCGTCGTTGCTCGCGACCTCGACCACGAAGGAGTCGGGGCCGAGGCCGAGGCGCTGTGCGGCGCCGTCGACGAAGGTGCGCGCGTGCTCCACCCAGGAGGTCGAGAACGAGGAGAAGTACGCGTACTCCTTGAACGTCTCCTCCGGTGTGATCAGCGGAGGGATCTGCGCGAGCCAGCAGTCGGTGCAGACCCGCAGGTTGAGCGGGTACGTCTGCTCCGGCCGGTCCAGTTGGTCCGCGGCGAGAAAGCTCTCACATGGTGGTGTCGCCCCGAGATCGACGACGCTGGTCGTCGCTTCCGAGCCGCAGAGCCGGCATCGTGTCATCCTCTGTCCCCATCCCCCTTGCCCGCGCGGGTGTCCCCGCCGCGAGCCAGTGCCGACCGACCCGCGATCGCGGCCCGGTACTCCTCCAGCAGGCGCTCCAGGCCGACGGCCGGGCTGAATCCCTGCTCGTAGCGGCGCCGGGCCGCCTGCCCCATCTCCCGGTTGCGAGCCGGATCGGCCGCGATCCGGCGGATGCCGGACGCGAGCGAGGCGGCCTCGCCCGGCCGGTGCAGCAGCCCGGTGACGCCGTCCTCGACGAGTTCGACGAAGGCGCCGTGACCGGCGGCGACGGTCGGCACCCCGGCCGCCATCGCCTCCACGACCACCAGGCCGAACGCCTCCAGCCACGTCGAGGGAGCCACCACGGCGACCGACCGCGCGACGGCCTGCCTGCACTGCTCCGGGTCGTACAGGCCGACGTAGCGCACGTCGTCCCGGCCCGCCGCCCAGGCGGTCACCTCCCGCTCCAGTGGCCCGGTGCCGGCGATCACCAGCGGTACGCCGACTCCGCCGCCCGCCGCGATCTCGTCCCACGCGGTCATCAGCAGCCGCACGCCCTTGGCCTCCGCGAGCCGGCCGAGATACAGCACGTGCTCGCCGTCACCCGATCGTCGGCTGCCCGGCTCCGGAACGAAGTTGTGCTTCACCGCCAGCCGCTCGGCCGGCATGCCGGAGCGCACCAGGACGTCGCGCTGCGCCGCGGAGATGCACAGGAAGCGCTCCACGCCGGACCACCAGCGCCGCCGGTTGACCGACAGGCTGACCGCGAGCGGCACGGTCGCCAGGCGGGAGTTGCGGTAGCAGCCGTGCCGGACGGCGGGCAGCGGCGTCGACCCGACGCACTCGGTGCACGGCCGGCCGTCCCGCTGGAGGGTGCCGGGCGGGCAGACCTGGGTGTAGTTGTGCAGCGTGGCGACGGCGGGCACGTCGGCGTCGGCGCAGGCGGCCAGCACCGCGGGCGACAGGAGGGGGAACACGTTGTGGACGTGCACCACGTCCGGCCGTTCGGCGCGCAGCCGGGCGGCGAGTTCCGTGCGTACGGCCGGGTTCCACGGCACGAGGAGCGGCACCGCGACCTTGCCGAGGAGGGAGCGGGCGCCGATGTCGTCGCTGCGCCGCTCGAACACCTCGACCCGGTGGCCGGCCGCACGCAGCAGCTCGACCTCCTGGTCGACGACCTTGTTCTCCCCGCTCGGCTGCGCCGAGTTGTAGCGGTTGTGCACCACGAGGACGTGCATGCTCACCTCACCTCCGATCTACGGGCCCAGCGCGGGACGTGCCGACGTGGGGGCTCGGGCAGCACGAGCGGAACGGCCCGGGCGGCCGGTGCCGCCAACAGCGAGGCGGCCAGGGCGAGATGGAGCAGATACGGCGAGGCGTCGCCCAGACCGGCCTCGGTGTACGAGGCGATCGCGCAGTAGCTGATCAGGAAGATCGCGCAGGCCCGCTCCAGCGACGGTGGCCGCAGCAGCGCGACGCCGCCCAGCACGACGAGGAACGCGGCGACGAGGGTGACGCCGATCAGACCCTGCTCGTTGTAGACGGCCAGCCAGCTGTTGTCGATCGGCAGCCCGCCGAACGACTTGTCGCCCAGGCCCACGCCGAACATCTTCTCCGCGGTCGACCGGGGCGCGGTCAGCAGGGCGTGCCAGACCTTGGCCCGGCCGGTGAGGCTGGAGAAGTTCTCCTGGCTCTGCCCGCGCAGGAACCAGGTCTGGAGCGCGGAGGCGAAGCCGACCGCGGCCACCACGGAGATCAGCACCGACCAGCTGAAGAAGCGGCGGGCCGCGGCACTGGTCAGGATGAGCGAGCCGATGGCCAGCGTCAGCCCGAGGAGCAGGCCGAGCGTGGCCGTCCGGGTGTGGGTCAGCCCGAGCAGCACCAGCGACGGCACGATGACCAGTACGGCGCTGGTCCGGTCGGTCCTTCTGCCGATGACGAGCAGCGCGGTGAGCCCGATGATGACCGCCGCGTACTGCCCGATCTGCGGCGGGGTGAGGGGCCACAGCGCGCCGACGAGGCGTCCGCCGTAGAGGCCGGGCAGGGCCTTGCCCGGGGAGACGACCAGGCCGAGGGCCACCGAGGCGAGGACCGCGAAGTAGGCCCGGATGTGGTGGCGGACGAACGTGAGGCTGCCGTCCCACCAGCGGCTGAGCAGCCACAGGGTGCCGATGAAGAGGGTGAGCCGGAAGCAGCGGAACAGCGCGCCCGTCCCGGACTCCAGGCTGGCGCTGGAGATCACGCTGGACACCAGCAGCAGGCTGAGCAGCAGCACGTAGGCGCTGGGCCGGATACGCACCCGCTGGTTGACCAGGAGCGCCAGCCCGAACGCGGCGACCAGTGAGCCCATCGTGACCATCTGGATCAGGGAGCGCGGCAACGGCACGATGGTCTTCGCCCCGGCGGAGCCGAGCGTGTTGAGGACCAGCAGCCCCCAGACGATCCCGACGGCTCTCGGCGTGCCGGCCGGGGGCGGTGCGGCGCCGGGCGGTGACTCCGCGGTGTCGGGTCGGCGTGTCAGGTTCTCACCCATCTCAACCACCGGCCTGGAGGTCGAGGGTGCTGCCCTTGTCCTGGAGATAGGGCGTCGCCTGCCACTGCCCGAAGTCGATCACCTTGCTCTGGTCCTCGGCGACGAACTGCCACGGCCCGACGTAGGCGTTGCCGTGCCAGCGGTTGTGCTGCTTCGCGGTGATGGCGTCGGCCACCGCGTCGCCGTGGTAGGGCGACCAGTCGGGATAGGTGCCGTAGTTGGAGAGCACCGCCATGCGGTCGCACATCTCCGTACACTTGACGACGGCCTTGTCGAGCACGAAGCGGTTGTCGTGGATGTCCACCCACTGGGTCTTCCACCGGCAGTCCGAGTAGAGCGGCGCTTTGGCGATCGCCGGTCTCACACAGGTGCTCGTCTTCTTCACCAGCAGGGTGCAGTCGCCGGACGAGGTGTTGGCCGGGCTGTTGCAGAACCGGTCGGCGTTCTCCCAGAGGGTGATCCCGGACCAGTTGTTCTCCAGCGTGTTCCGGTAGATGTCGATCTTGTGCGTGCGGGCCTTGACCCGTGGTTCGCCGCCGGACTCGGACAGATAGATCGTCGCGTACGGGAAGGTGTCGCCGCTGTCGGCCGCCTTGCGGCCCTCGACCCAGTTGTTCCGCCGGATCGTGTTGTCGCGGATGACCGCGTTGTAGCTCGTCTCGTAGATCAGTGCGGCACCGTCGTTGGCCTCGATCACGTTGTTCTCGATGAGGAAGTCGTTGTTGTCGGTGTCCGCCCACAGCCCGGTGCCGCGGTTGTCGTGCACCCAGTTCCCGCTGACGTCGGCGCCGTCGACCTGCCAGAACTTGATGCCTCCGGTGCAGCCGCAGCCCTTCTGCCTCCGCTCCCAGTCACCGGTGTTGTTGCCGGCGATCTCGTTGCCCTGGACCACCAGGCCGGTGAGGGGGCCGTTGCCCTTGTAGGCGTTCATGCCGTACTGGCCGTTGTCGCGCAGGCAGTCGGCGCGGACCTGCTGGCGGGCACCGGCCATCAGTCCGGCGCCGGAGTTGTCCTTGATCGTGGAGTGTTCGACGACCCATCCGTCGGCCGAGTCGTGGTTGACGACGCCCTCGTCCCGCGGTGCGACGAATCCCCGCACGGTGAGATAGCGGATGGTGACATCGGGGGCGTTGCCGGTGAAGGCGTACTGGTTGACCTTGCGGCCGTCGAGTACCGCGCCCGGCGCGCCGATGTAGTGGTCGCCCTTCTTGGGGATGACCTGGGCGTAGCGGTCGCGTTCGAGCCTGTGGGTACCCGGCTTGAGCCAGAACGTGGTGTTCGGGGGGCTCTTCTTGGTCTTCGCCGCCAGGTCGCCGACCACGTCGGGGTCCACGGTCACCGCGCCCGCCGGCGCCTTCGCCGGTCCGGCGGCGGGGTTGGCGCACACCCGGGCCACGGACCGGTCGGCGGCGGTGGGCGTGGACGGCGCGGTGTCCGGCTTCGTCGCGGCCGGGGCGCTCGACGTGCTGTCGCAGCCGGTCGCCGTCAGCAGGAGCAGCGCCAGCGGTACGACCGCGAGCGCCCGGTGCACTCTCATGTTCGGCACACGCCCCCCTGCGCCCGGAACCCGAGCACGGTGGTGAACCCGTCCGCGCCGTCGGCGAAGCCGGTGCCCACCAGCGTGGTGGTGGGTTCCTTGCGCCCGAATCCGGCGGAGTACCAGCCCAGCGGCGGTTCGCTCTCGCCGCGGTGCGCCCGCCAGGACAGCTGCGGCGGCAGGTCGAGCACCGCGGACCGGCCCTCGCCGTCCCGGATCCAGGTGAGCACCGCGCGGTGCCCCACCAGGTCCGCGGCGACCGCCGGACCGAGGTGGAACGCCAGTCGCACCTCCCGGCGCGGGCCGGTCACCTCGTCGACGATCCTCAACTCCTGGCTCGCGGCCGTCAGTTCCACCCGGCGGCGGTGCACCGAGCCCTGGTAGCCGTCGTGCTCGGCGGCCCAACGGGCCACTCCCGCTCCGGAGTTGTCCACGTCCAGGACGCGGGTGCGGGCGTGCCGGGTCCACAGGAACGGGCCGCCGGAGACGGACTGGTCGGCGCCGTCCAGTTCCAGGGTGTTGTGGCCGAGGGTGGACCGGAAGTACCGCCGCCACTCGGGCTGCCCGTGGTAGCAGTACGTCCCCGGGTCGGCGAGCACGTCGATCCCGTCGTGCCGGACCTCCACGGACAGCGCGTCCGCGTGGGCGTGCGCGGCGATGGACAGGAAGCCGTGCGGACCTCCGTCGCACCGGCACCAGATCTCCTCCGGACCGCGCAGGACGGTGAGCCCCGCGTCGGCGAAGCGGTCGGGCCTGGTCGCCGGGCGGGCGGGCGCGTCCTTGGCGTACGGCCGGACGAGCGCGGCCAGCAGCGGGGTGCGCACATCGGTTCCGGTCACCTCGGGCCACCAGTCGAGCCGGCCGAACACGGCCTCGCCGGTGGCCAGCAGCGAGCCCCAGCGGTCGGTGCCCGCACCGTCCAGGATCAGCCCGTGTCCGTCGTCCGCGTCCCCCTGGCGGGGCGGGCGCAGCCGGTTGTCCACTACGGCGGCCAGCGCGTCGGTCATCCGCAGCAGCACCAGCCGCAGCGACCCGGGTACCGGCACGCCCGCGGCATCGGCCTCGGCCAGCGCGGCCAGGCCGAGTTCCAGCACGAGTCCGTGGTATTCGGTGGCCAGTTCGCGGTTGAGGCCGGAGTCGAAGGTGTTGGCGCGCAACTGCCGTTCCAGCGAGCGCAGTGCGGCGGAGCGCCAACGCGCCGACGAGGGGAACCAGTTGAACGCGCAGGCCGCGGCGAACTGCCCGGCCGTCTCGGCGATGACGTGGTTGTTCGCCGAGGAGCCCCGGCTGGGGAACGCGGCCAGCCAGCGCTGGTGGTGCCAGATCTGGTTCCGGGCCACCGGGTTGTCCTCGAACAGCTCGGCCGCGCCCGGCCAGCCGTCGAGGAGGCGGCGGACCCACACCCACGACAGCAGCCGGATGCCCAGCTCGATGCCGCTGATCCAGTGCACGCCTCGCAGCGGCGGGTTGGCCGCCCACCACGACCGCAGGTGCGCGGCGACACGCTCGGCGTACCGCTCGTCCCCGGTGACCGCGTAGGCGGCGGCGAGCACGGTGAGGTACTGGTGCCTCGACGGCTCCCAGATCTGCTTGATGTCCCCGGCCAGGTCCTCGTTGCGGTACGGCACGTCGAAGGCGTGGCCCGAGGGGGCCCGGCGCCCGGTCTTCGGGTCGTGGAACCAGTCCGGGTCGGTGAGGTCGTCGCGGAGCACGCCGAAGAACTCGGCCTGCCCGCCCATCAGTTGGTCCGCCTCGGCGACCAGCCGTTTCACGGCGTCCGGCGGCACCTCGGCGACCGTGCCCGCGGGCAGGACGGCGGTGAAGCGGGCGCCGGTGACGGCCGGACAGTCGGGCGGCGCCGACCGCCAGCGCCGTCTGCGCACCGTGTCGCCGGCCCGGCCCGCGATCTCGCGCGGGCCCATCCGGGACAGCCGGCGCAGGTACCAGCCCGGACTCCCCGAGGTCACGGTCATGGCGTCCTCGCCAACGTCACCGGCGCGCCGCCGGCCAGGCCGGTCCCGACGGCGAGGGTGGCCGCCGTGGTGGCGACCAGCGACTCCAGCGGCACCGGCATCGGTCCGCCGGTCCGGACTGCCTTGACGAACGCGGCGAGTTCGGCGTTCTGGCCCTTGTCCCGGGCCTTGGGAAGCCGCGAACTGACCCACTTCTTGCGGCCGTGGACGGAGGCGCGGACGAAGTCGTCGAGACGCAGCACCTTGCCGTCCGCGACCAGGTCCAGGGTCTCCTTGGGGAAGCCGGGGGCGCCGGTGGTGACGTAGCTGATGGTGGCGGTGGAGCCGTCCGGGTAGCGCAGGAGGACCTGGAGGTCCTCGTTGCCGGGTGCGGCCGTCGCGTACACGGAGACCGGGTCGGCGTCGAGGAGCCAGCTCGCCGTGTCGATGAAGTGGCCGCCCTCGCCGGCGAACCGCGAGCCCTCGGCGCCCTGTTGGAGGTACCAGCTGCCGTGCTGAAGCTTGCCCGCGTTGACGAGGTAGCGCAGGCTCGCCGGACCGGTCCGGGCGCCGAACCGGTCCTTGGCCTCCTGGAGCAGCGGTGCGAAGCGGCGGTTGAAGCCCACCTGGAGACGGTCGTTGCCGGACTCCTCCACCGCCGCGAGCACTCCGGCCAGTTCGTCCTCGGTGAGGGCGAGGGGCTTCTCCACGAACACGGTCTTGCCGGCCAGCAGGGCCTGCCGGGTCAGTTCGGCGTGCGAGCTGTGCCGGGTGACCACGAACACGGCGTCGACCGAGTCGTCGCCGAGGACGGCGTCGAGGTCGGTGGTCGCCTTGGCGAAGCCGAACTTCCGCTGCGCGTTGGCCCCGGATAGCGCCGTGGTGGTGACGACGGTCGACAGCTCGACGCCCTCGCGCCTGGCCAGGTGCGGCAGCAGCATCGACGTGGCGTAGTTGCCCGCGCCGACGAACGCGAGCCGCACCGGAGTCGTGGCGGACCGGGCGCGGGTGGACGTCCCCTCGGGGAGGCGGACCGCGGGCACGGCCACCACCGGGGCCACCGTCTCCGCCGCGTCCTCCGGCTGCTCGGGGTAGCGGAACAGCACGGCCACGGCCTTGAGTTCGCCGTCCTTCAGGCGCCGGTACGTCTCGACGGCGTCGTCGAAGTCGGCGATGTGGGAGACCAGGGGCTCCACGTCGACCCTGCCTCGGGCCACGAGGTCGAGGAAGCAGGCCAGATTCCGGCGCTCGGTCCAGCGGACGTAGCCGATCGGGTAGTCGCGGCCCTCCAGCTCGTACGAGGGGTCGTAGCGTCCGGGGCCGTAGGAGCGGGAGAAGCGGACGTCGAGTTCCTTCTCGTAGTACGCGTTCCAGGGCAGGTCCAGGCGGCACTTGCCGATGTCGACGACCCGGCCGCGGTCCCGTGCGAGCCGGGCGGCCAGTTCGACGGGCTGGTTGCTGCCGCCGCCGGCGGCCAGGAAGACCTGGTCCACGCCGTGGCCGTCGGTGAGTTCGGCGACCGCCGCCTCCACCGCGGTCGAGGCGGGGTCGCCGCACGCCGCGGCGCCCAGGCGCTCGGCCAGCTCGCAGCGCGTCGGGTCCGGGTCGGCGCCGACCACGCGCACTCCGGCGGCGGTGAGGAGCTGCACCACCAGTTGTCCGATCAGGCCGAGGCCGATGACGAGGGCCACCTCGCCGAGCTGCGGCTCGCCCTGGCGGACGCCCTGCATCGCGATCGAGCCGACGGTGCCGAAGGCCGCGTGCCGCGGCGCGAGTCCCTCCGGGACGGGGGCGTAGAGGTTCTTCGGCACCCAGTTCAACTCGGCGTGCAGCGCGTGCTCGTTGCCGGCGCAGGCCACCAGGTCGCCGACCTTGACGTCGTCGACGCCGGCGCCGACCTGCTCGACCACCCCGCACAGCGAGTAGCCCAGCGGTGTGTAGGAGTCCAGCTTGCCCATCACCTTGCGGTAGGTGGCGGGCACCCCGTTGGTGGCCACGCTCTGCATGACCTTGGCCACCTGGTCCGGGCGTGAGCGGGCCTTGCCCAGCATCGACATGCCGGCCTCGGAGACCTTCATGAGCTCGGTGCCGGTGGATATCAGTGAGTAGGCGCTGCGCACCAGCACCCCGCCCGGCTTGCACCCCGGTACCGGAACGTCGAGCACCGCCAGCTCGCCGCTCTTGTAGTTCTGTACAACCTGCTTCACCAGAACTCCCATTTTCTAAGCCGTTGTCCGAGCGTTCTGGGCGGAGCCAGAGGTCGCGTCGCGATACCAGTACTCGAGGGTCAGTACGTGCCACAGATGCTTGGAGTAGTCCGCCTGTCCGGCGGCGTCCTCGGCGACCATCCGGGCCAGCGCGTCGCGGCGCAGCAGCCCGGACCGGACGAGTTCGCCGTCGTTGACCACCTCGCGCACCAGCGGTGCCAGGTCCCGGCTCATCCAGGCCCGCAACGGGGCGCTGAACAGGCCCTTGGGCCGGTAGACGATCTCCCGGGGCAGGATCGAGGTGGCCGCCTCCTTGAGGGCGGCCTTGCCCTGGCGTCCGACGATCTTGCGGCTGCCGGGCACGGCGAACGCCGCCTTGACGACCTCGATGTCGACGTACGGCGTCCGGACCTCGGTGGAGGCGGCCATGCTGGAACGGTCCGTGTAGGCGAGGTTCAGGCCCGGCAGGAACATGCGGGCGTCGGTCAGGCACATGCGGTTGACGAAGTCGTCGAGGTCGTTGTCCTGGTAGACGTCCGTGTGCTCGGTGATCACGTCGTCGACCGTCCCGGCCAGGTCCGGGTCGATCAGGGCGAGCAGCTCGTCCTGGTCGTACATGGTGTAGCTGCGCCGGAACGCCGTCTCCTCGGGCAGGTCGGCGAAGGAGAGGAACCGCTTCGCGAAGCGCACGGACCGGTAGCCCCGGCTGGCCGAGGCGACCGGCAGCCGGTCCACGATCCCGGACACCCCTCGGCGCAGCGGGCGTGGGACGCGCTGGTAGCGCAGCGCCAGAAGGTTGGCGAAGTGCTTGCGGTACCCCGCGAACAGCTCGTCGGCGCCCATGCCCGAGAGCATCACCTTGACCCCGGCCTCACGGGCGGCCACGCAGATCAGGTAGGTGTTGATCGCGGCGGGGTCGCCGATCGGCTCGTCCAGGCTGTACGTCATCTGCGGCAGCAGGTCGAGGACGTTCGGGGCGATCTCGATCTCGTGGAGGTCGACGCCGAACCGCTCGGCGACCTGGCGGGCGTAGCGCAGATCGTCGGGCATCGCCTCGAACTTGGCGTCCTCGGCGCGGAATCCGATCGTGTAGGCGGAGATCCCGGGCTGGTGGCGGGCGGCCAGGGCGGTCAGATAGCTGGAGTCGAGGCCGCCGGAGAGGAAGGTCGCCACGGGTACGTCGGAGAGCAGGTGGCGCCGGGTCGACTCCTCGACGACGGCGTCGAGGTCCGGCTGTTCGTCGGCCAGGGCCCGCTCCCGGCCTTCGGTGGCGACGTCCTTCAGGTTCCAGAACCTGCCGCGTTCCACCCGGCCGTCGGGACGGCATCTGAGCCAGCTCCCGGGCGGCAGCTTCTCCGCCTCACGGAACGCGCAGCGGGAGTCCGGCACCCAGTAGTAGAGGAGGGAGGCCACCAGCGCCGCGTGATCCACCTCCAGCGACTTGCCGGTCGCGGCGGCGAGGGCCTTGAGCTCGGAGGCGAACATCAGGCCCTGGCCGCGCCGGAGCAGGAAGAGCGGCTTGATGCCCAACTGGTCTCGGGCCAGCACCAGTTCGCCGGTCCGCTCGTCGAAGACGCCGAACGCGAACATCCCGCGCAGCCGGGGCAGGCAGTCCGTGCCCCAGCGCCGCCAGGCCTCCAGGAGCACCTCGGTGTCGGAGGTCCCGCGGAAGCGCACCCCGGTGGCCGCCAGTTCGGCACGGAGTTCGGGCGCGTTGTACAGCTCGCCGTTGTAGGTCAGGGCGAGGCCGTCCGAGACCATCGGCTGGGCGCCGGTCTCGGACAGGTCGATGATGGACAACCGGCGGTGCCCCAGCTGCACTTCGCCGTCGCCCAGGGGGTGGCCGTAGCGGCCCGAGCCGTCCGGTCCGCGGTGGGCGAGGGTGTCGGTGAGCCGGTCGGTGACGGCCTTGCCGTCAGGCCATCGGTACGTGCCCGCGATGCCGCACACGTCCTACCTCACCTCCTGGTCGTTGTCGGGGACCCGTGCGGTCCGTATCGGCTGCCGTTCGGTGAGCCGCCGGCCCTCCCCTGTCTGCACGGCGTGGGCGGCACCCCCGGCGTTCTGCCAGCTCGGCCGCTCGGTCCGGCCGCGCAGCGCGTTGGCCAGCCCGTCCCACAGCGTGCCGTCGGTCCGGTCGCGCGGGTCGGGGGCGATCAGCACCACTCCGACGACCGGGATGCCCTGGTCCGCGAGCTGCCGGGCCACGGTGTGCAGCCAGGAGGCGCTGCCGTGTCCGGCACGTACGACGAGCACGGTGCGGGTGCCGAGGTACTGGAGGTCCGTCCACGCGGTACCGGGCGCCACCGAGCCGACGCCGATCCGCTGGTCCTGCGGGGACACGGTCGCCGCGTGCTCGCCGCCGACCACGGTGGGGTCTCCCGGTTTCGGCCGGTGGCCGGAGAGCTGGGTGCCGGGGAGGCCGTCGACGACGGTCACCGGCCCGTCCTCGCCCAGTGCCCGGGCGAGACCGAGGGCGATCACGGCCGTGCTGCGCGCGCAGCCGAGTTCCAGCAGCGACAGCGGTTCCGGCGCGCCGCGCGCGGTGCGGACCAGGGTGGTGGTGAGGCGTTCGCGGGCCACCCGGGTCCGCCGGCGCTGCCACAACCTGCCGGAGCGGCGGGGCAGTTCGGCGATGACCGAGGCGCCGAGGTTCGCCGCGATGTCCCGGCGCAGCACGGGCCGGTCCGCGACGACCACGCCGACGGCGGCCAGCGCGAGCCCGAGGAAGAGCCCGAGGACGAGTCCGACCACGGCGTCGGTGACGAGGGCCTTGGGCAGGGAGTGCTCCACCGCGCGCGGGGCGTCCACGATCTGCGTGCCGGCGACGAGCTGAGGTGCGCCGACGCGTGCCTCCTCGGCGCGCTGGCCGAAGTCGGAGATCTGCGAGGTGAGTTCGGCCCGCCGGGCGAAGAGCGACTCCAGGTTCGCCGCGTCCTTGGGGTCGGAGTCGGGCGACCGGCCGCCGATCGTCTTGTTGACGTCGGCGAGCTCCGTCTCCATGCGGTCGCGCTGGTCGATCAGGCCCTGGGCGTTGGCATCGGCGATGGCCTGGATGCGCTTGGCGTGGTCCGCGACGAACGCCTCGGCCAGCGCCTTCGCCCGGGCCACCGCCTCCGCGTCGGTCTTGCCCGTCACATCGATCTGGAGGACGTTGTTGGTCAGTCCGGTGCCCCGGTAGTCCTTCATGAAGTCCTCCGGTTTCTCCGGGGACTTGAGGATCTTCAGGGCCTGGCCGGCGATCCGCGAGGTCGCCAGCAGCTGGGCGTCGGTGCGGATCAGCGTCCCGGTGTCGTTCGGCTGGTCCTCCTGGTGCGCGACCAGCACCTTGGCCACAGCGGCCGGGGCCGGCGGCATCAGGACCGCCACGGCCGCGCCGGCCAGCATCCCGAGGAGCGCCATGAGGCCCCACAGACGGCGGCGTCTGCGCACCGCAACCACCAGTGCCTGGAGGTCGAGGAGCGGGGTGGCAGCCGACGACTCCGAAGTCGTGCTCGTCGTCACGCTGGATCTCCTGTCGCGTGGCCATGGACCGCGAACGTCAAAGTGGCGTCGTCGGAAAGTCGGTCGGCGGTTTCCGTCGGTCCGGTGCGGACCGTGCCGGCGACGACGACGCCGACGAGTTCGTGGCCGCCGTCCGCGCACGCCTCGGCGATGCCGGCGAGTTCGACGGCGGTCCAGCTCCCCGCGCTGAGGACGGCGAGCGCGCCGGACTCGGTCTCGCGGTCCGGCACGATCGGCCGGTCCACCGAGACCTCCACGACCCGCAGCCGGGGGTCACCCGCGGCCTCGGCGACGAGCTGTCCCGCGGCCAGCCGGGCCACCTCGTCACCTTCCGGTACGACGACCAACAGCCGCCGGGGAGAGGGCAGTTGACCCCGGAGGCGAGCACACACCCGCCGGTAGCGGATGCGCCGCCCGGCCTCGTCGGCGGAGCGCGGCGGGGCCGGGAGGTCCCACCGGGTGTCGATGCCGAGCAGGCGGCGGAGCCCGGCCCGTGCGCCGTGGCTCTCGGGCCGGTGCCCGTGCCGTTCGCCGGGCACGTCGACGGTGCCGAGGAACGGCGAGCCGAGCGCGGCGGCTATCTCCGGTTCGGTGCGCAGCCGGCGGCTCACCCGGGCGGCGGCGAGATGGCCGACGACGCCGAGCAGGAGGAACAGCAGTGCTCCGGCGCCGATGAGCTGCGTCCTCGTGGGAGCGGCCGCGCCGGTCGGCCGGGGGGCCGGTCCCATGACGACCATGCTGGCCTTGGCGGTGGCCGGGTTGGCCTCCTCCAGCTTCTTCATGGCTTCCTGGAGTCCGGTGCGCAGGCCTTCGAGCTCGGTGCGGGCCTGCACGCTCTCCACGGTCTGCCCCGGACCCGCCGAGCCGGCCAGCTCGGTGATACGGCGGTTGGTCTCGGCCACCTGCTTGCGCAGCGCCTCCGTCGCCGTGTCCGCCGCGGGGTCGGTGTCGCCGCCCGCGATGCGGGTGGCGAAGGTGACGAACTGCTGGGCCAGCTGGTCGGAGAGCCGCTGTGCGCGCTCGGGGGTGTCGGCCGTGCCGGAGACCTTGATGATGTTCCCGTCGTCCGCCTTGGCGCTCACGTCTTTTTGCAGCTCTGTGCCGTTCACGCCTTTCCAGTGGAGCGCGGCGGCGGCCCGGTCGGCCACCGCCGAACTGGTGGCGATGTCCACCTGGGTCAGGAGTTCACGCTCTTCCCACTGGCCCGGCAGCAGGACCGATGCCTCTGCCGTGTAGCGCGGCGGAAGCAGCAGCACCGAGGTGCCGTAGCCGAAGAGCGCGCCCACTACGGCGAGGACGGCCAGCAGCCGCCAGCGCCGACGGAGAATCCGTCCGATCGTGACCAGGCGGATCGTGTCGTCATTCAATGGTGCGGCCTCTTCCCCGTACGGACCGGCCCACGCGCGGACACCGGGGCTCGGTCCCGGCAGGCGGCGGCATAGGCGGCGAGCAGTGACGCTTGCGAGTTCTCCCAGGACAGCGGTCCGCTGATCCGCTCCTGGCCGGTCTTCCCCATCCGGGCCCGTTTCCCGGGATCGTCGAGGAGCAGCGCGACGAGCTTGGCGAACTGGGCCTCGTCGTCGTCGGGCGCGTAGACGGCGGCGTCACCGGCGGAGACGCGCGCCTCCCGGAGGTCGAAGGAGACGACCGGCCGCCCCATCGCCATGTACTCCAGGACCTTGTTCATGGTCGACACGTCGTTGAGCGGATTGCACGGGTCGGGGGAAAGGCAGACGTCCGCGGTGCACAGGTAGCGCACCAGGTCGGCGTCCGGGATGCGCCCGGTGAACTGCACCTGCTCGGTCAGACCGAGCTGCCGGGACAGTTCGACCATCGCGTCGAAGGCGTCGCCCGCGCCGACGAAGACCGCGTGCCAGTCGGTCCGCCCGAGCTCGTCGCGGAGTTTCGCCAGGGCCCGCAGGGCGTAGTCGACGCCGTCCTGGGGGCCCATGACGCCGAGGTAGCACAGCAGATGGGGCTTGCCGCGCTTCAACTCCGGCTCCGGCGGCACGGGTTGGAAGCGGTCGGTCGCGGGCGCGCTGCGCACCACGAAGACGTCCTCCGGCCGCTTGCCGCCGCGGCGCAGCGCGACGTCCTTGTAGCTCTCGTTCGTGGCGAGCACGATGTCCGCGGCCCGGTAGGTGCGCCGCTCCAGCGCGCACACGGCGCGGTAGAGCAGGTCCTCGCCGCGGTCGAACCGGGAGAGGTACAGCTCGGGCACCAGGTCGTGCTGGTCGAATATGAAGCGCGCGCCCCGCCGTTTCATCCACAGGGCGGGCAGGAACAGCAGGTCGGGCGGGTTGCAGGCGTGGACCACGTCGACCGGGCCGACCTTGCGGGCCAGCCGGACCGTGTGCCACAGCGCCGATCCGTACTCCCGCAGATAGCCGGCCGGTCCTCCGGTGGCCGCGCGCAACGGGTAGCGGTGGATCCGCACGCCGTCAATGACTGCCTCCGCCTCCGTGTCCCGCTTCTCCCCGCGGGGGCAGATGACGTGCACCTCCCAGCCCGCGTCGCGCAGGGTGGTGCACTCCTGCCACACCCTCCGGTCGAACGGCACCGAAAGGTTCTCCACCAGGATCAGCGCGCGTCGGCCCGTCCCGTCGCCGCTGTTCGCGTTACCAGGCAAGGCCCATGTACCCCGGCTCGGTCCGGCGCGCGTCGGCGTCGGGAAGGTGGATGAGGTCGACGATCGCCGGTCCGCCCGTGCGGGGCAGCGCCGACAGCACGGCCGGATCTCCGGTCCCGACCAGGCACACCTCGGCGTGCTCCAGCACCTCGTCGACGGAGTCGGCGAGCAGCTGCGCGAGATGCGGGAGCCGGCTCTCGATGTACTCGCGGTTCGCGCCGAGCAACCGGGAGAGGCTCACGTTGGCGTCGTAGATCCTGAGGTCGTAGCCCTTGCCGAAGAGTCGCTCCGCCAGTTCGACGAGCGGGCTCTCCCTGAGGTCGTCGGTGCCCGGTTTGAAGGACAGCCCGAACAAGCCCACCCTGCGTTTGCCGGTGCGCTCGACCAGGTCCACCGCCCGCTGGAGGTGGTCGGAGTTGGAGGCCAGCACGTGCGAGAGGATGGGGATGGAGACGTCGGCCCGCTGTGCCGCGTGGACCAGGCTGCGCAGGTCCTTGGGCAGGCAGGAGCCGCCGAAGGCGAAGCCGGGGCGCAGATAGGCGGGGCTGATGTTCAGCTTGCGGTCGGCCAGGAACACGTCCATCACCTGGTGCGAGTCCACGCCGAGGGCCTGGCAGACGGCGCCGAGTTCGTTGGCGAAGCCGATCTTGAGGCCATGGAAGGCGTTGTCGGCGTACTTGATGGCCTCGGCGGTCGGGATCGGCACCCGGAACACCTCGCCGGGCAGGCCGTCGTAGAGCGCGGCCACCGCGTCGCCGCTGGCCGGGTCGAGTTCGCCGATGACGGTCTTCGGCGGGTCGAAGAAGTCCTTGACGCTGGTGCCCTCGCGCAGGAACTCCGGGTTGACCGCGACCCCGATGTCCACGCCGGCGGTGCCGCCGAGGTGCTTTTCCAGGATCGGCACCAGCAGGTTCAGGCAGGTGCCGGGGAGCATGGTGCTGCGGAACACGACGGTCTGCCGGCCGCCCCGCTCGGCGAGTGCGGCGCCGATCTCCTCGGTGACCCGTTCCAGGAAAGTGGTGCAGAGGCTGCCGTTGGGCTCCGACGGGGTGCCCACGCAGATCAGCGACACCTCGCTGTCCGCGATCGCCTCGCGCACGTCCCGGGTGGCGCGCAGCGCGCCGGTCCGTACGACCTCGGCGATGAGTTCGCCGATACGTTCCTCCACCACGGGTGCCTTGCCGTCGTTGACCAGGTCGACCTTCACCTGGTTGACGTCCACCCCGATGACCTCGTGGCCCATGCTGGCCAGGCACGCGGCCGACACACAGCCCACGTAGCCGAGCCCGAAGACGCTGACTCTCATGACCGCTCTCCCCCCAGGCAGGCCCTGCGGCCTGCGGTCCGCGCGTCGGTCGGACGACCCCCGCGCATCAGTAGGCCCCCTGCCCGTGGATCACGGCGCGGAGTGTCTTCCACAAGATCACCGTGTCCAGGGCCAGCGACCAGTCCTCGACGTAGCGCAGGTCGAGGCGGACCGCCTCTTCCCACGGCAGGTCGCTGCGTCCGCTGATCTGCCACAGGCCGGTGAGCCCGGGCTTGACCAGCAGCCGTCTTCGGATGTCCGGGTCGTACGCGGCGGACTCCTCCGGCAGCGGGGGCCGGGGTCCGACGAGCGACATGGATCCGGTGACCACGTTGAAGAGCTGTGGGAGCTCGTCGAGCGAGTACCGGCGCAGCACCGCTCCCACCCGGGTCACCCGCGGATCACGGCGGAGCTTGAACAGCAGGCCCGCGCCCTCGTTCCGGTCGGCCAGGGACGCCCGTGCCCCGTGGGCCCCGGCGACCATGGTGCGGAACTTGAGGATGCTGAACTCGCGGCCGTCCTTGCCGACTCTGCGCTGGCGGTAGAGGACCCCGCCGCGGCTGTCCATCAGCACGAGCAGCCCGACGAGGAGCATCAGCGGCGCGAACACCACCAGCAGAATCGTTGCGCCCACTCGGTCGACGACCCCTTTGATCGCCCGGCGGCCCCCGCTGAAGGTCGGCATGCTGACCCGCAGCAGCGGAATCCCGAGCACCGCGTCGACGTGCAGGCGCGGGCCGGCCACCTCCATCAGCACGGGGGCCACGACCATCTCGGCGTCGCTGCCTTCGAGGTTCCAGGCCAGCCGCTGGAGCCGGTCCGGTGACCAGTACGGGTCCGGTGTGACGGCTACGACCCGGTAGCCGTCGTGGCGGACGTGCTTGGCGACGTCCTCCAGCATCCCTATGACCGGTACGCCGTCCAACTGGTCGCCGTCGAGGCCGCCTTGGTCTCCGTCGACGCCGCGGCCGTCCGTCGTGCACACGGCCTCCACCCGCCAGCCGAGGTGCGGGAACTTGCGGGTCCGGTTGATCAGATCGCGCACGGTTGCCGGGCTCCCGGCGGCGAGCACCGGTCTCAGGCAGCGTCCGTCGTAGCGCTGTCTGTGCAGCCAGAGCCGGAGCACATACCGCTCCGTCATCGTGACGAGCGCGATCGCCGGGATCGCGACGAAGATCCAGAGCTTGATGTTGCGCGAGGTCAGAGCGATCCCGCCGAGCGCCAGGACGACGGTCGCCGTGAACAGTGAACGTCCCAACCGGCGGAATTCCTCGGCGCCCTGGCCGAGTACGGCCGGAGACCACGAGCGGCTCACCGCCAGCGCGCCCAGCACCAGCAGCTGGGTGCCGAAGGCGAGAATCCCCCACTTCTCATGCCAGTTGGCCGCGTCCCTCGCCCCGAAGAAGTCGCCGATCCCGGCCACCACGAAGGCGGTGGCCACGGTGTCGCTGAAGATGACGGTACGCCGGTACCGCTGCTCCCAATCGGTCGCGGGCTGACTGATCGCCCCGTCCGTCAGACGCCCACGCGCCGACGGAAAAGGGCCGACTATTCCCCCCTGCCGCACAGAACCCCCCAAGGTCCCCAGTGGTCCGGCGTCGCCGCCTCACACTGTTTCGCCCCCTGCGGAGGGTCCCCGCCCTCCGCACTGTGCCTCCCCCTCGAGAGGCCCCCGCCGCACTGTTCCCCCTCGGAAAGCCACCGCCCCCGGCGTGTGGCATTCCGCTTGTCCCAGAGTTACGTCGACGACCCTGGCGATCGCGGACCCTCAGGTCCCGCCGGGCTCGTGACGTACGCGAGGACCCTCCGAAACCTCGGATGCTCCCCGTGCCCCAAGTCCCTCTCGAACTCCAAGAATTGATCCCCCCACGTCCGGCGCGGGAGACGCGGCTACTGGCCGTCCACAACGCCCGACCCATAGATCATCTTTTGTGGCTCGGTGTCCCACCATGCGAAAGCACGGTCAATCTAGACCATCTGGGGGCGCCTGAAGAGAGGTCTGTGTGGATTTTGTGCTCAAGATTTTGAGAGGTGTGTCCGTGGATCGCCGAACGCCCACGGGTGCCTTGGTGACGGAAAACGTCCCTTGCGCCCACCGACGGCGGCACTCCTCCGGACCGACGGCACCGGCGGCGCGAGGCGTCCCGGCACCGATCAACGGCACCCGGTACCGGCATTCACCGCTCCGTTTGCGCAGGCAGACGCCGACGCCGACCGCGACCGGGTCGTCGCCGTCGACTCCTAGATCGTCCACGCCGTCCAGCCCGCCACCGGAGCCCACGCGAACCGCCCACCGGCCGCGCCGGGCGCCCAACCGGCCGATTCACGTACCCATGGGGCGTACTCCTCACGAGCCGTCAGACCCCACCGAAGAAGGCAGGACAGGCGCGCGACAATGCCGCGAGGGCCGATCGGATCGCCCTGCGCGAGCGCCGTGGCGGATACGACGGCCGGTCGCCGGCCCTCGCCGGTACGGGGAGCGCGGCAAGATCGCGCCGAAGCCCGCGCACCAAGCCGCTCGGGCACGACAAAGACCGCCTTCCCATCGCTGAGAAAACGGCCTCTGACCTGCGACTTCTAAAGTCGGGACGACAGGATTTGAACCTGCGACCCCTTGACCCCCAGTCAAGTGCGCTACCAAGCTGCGCCACGTCCCGATACCCGTCTGACCTGGGGTTTCCCCTGGTTGAACGCGCATGGAAACAATACCGCACTCCCGTCGGTGATCGCGCACGCCTTTATCCGGGGGGGGATCGCCTTCCGTCCGACTCCGAACCCGCCGCTTGACCTGAAGTTTGGTTGAGGTTGCACGATCGTCCGCATGACGACCACCACCACGGAACACAGCAGCCTGCACACCTACGGCGACCTGCCCCGCCTCATGGGGCTGATGACCGGCGACGAGAAACACGGCCCCGCGGCGACCTCGACACTCGACGTGCTGTGGGTGCTCTACGACCGGGTGCTACGGGTCTCCCCGGAGCGGATGGACGACCCCGAGCGGGACCGGTTCCTGCTGTCCAAGGGGCACGGGCCGATGGCGTACTACGCCGTGCTGACCGCCAAGGGATTCGTACCGGCGGAGTGGCTCCCGGACTTCGGTTCCTACGACTCGCCGCTCGGCCACCACCCCGACCGGGTGCTGGTGCCCGGCGCCGAGATCGGCAGCGGGTCGCTGGGGCACGGGCTGCCGATCGCCGTGGGGACGGCGCTGGGGCTGCGGGCCCAGGGGCGCACCGAACCGCGGGTCTGGGTGCTGGTCGGGGACGCCGAGCTGGACGAGGGCAGCAACCACGAGGCCATCGCCTTCGCCGGCCCCGCCGGACTGGACCGGCTGCACACCGTCGTCGTCGACAACTCCTCCGCCAGCCATGCCCGCCCCGGTGGCATCGCCGCCCGCTTCGAGGCCGCGGGCTGGTCCGCGGTGACGGTCGACGGCCGTGACCACGAGGCGCTGTACGCCGCCTTCACCGCGCCGCACCCCGGTCGGCCCCATGTGGTCGTGGCCCGGGTCGAACCGAAGTCCGCCTGACCGTCCCGTCCCGCCCTCCCCTCCCCCACCGGCACATCGAGAAAGGCTCTCCATGGACACCATGCGTGACCGGTTCGCCCCGGTCGTCTCCCGGCTGCTCGACGACGATCCGCGGGTCGCGGTCGTGCTCGCCGAGATCGGCAGGGACGGCTTCGCGGACGCTCGACTCCGGCATCCGGAGCGGGTGATCAACGTCGGCATCCGCGAGCAACTCCTCGTCGGGGCGGGCGCGGGCCTCGCCCTGACCGGGATGCGCCCGATCGTGCACACCTTCGCCAGCTTCCTCGTCGAGCGGCCCTTCGAGCAGGTCAAGCTGGACCTCGGGCACCAGGACGTCGGCGCGGTCCTCGTGAGCGCGGCGGCCTCCTTCGACTGGCCCGCCGGCGGATTCACACACATGGCACCGGGCGACGTGGCCCTCCTCGACACCCTGGACGGCTGGACCGTGCATGTCCCGGGCCACCCGGACGAGGCCGAGACCCTGCTCCGGCACGCGGTCGCGGCAGGCGACGACAAGGTCTACGTCCGGCTCTCCGTCCAGTCGAACGCGGAGGCCCGCCCGGTCGACGGCGCCCGCTTCCACACCGTCCGCGAAGGCCGCTCCGGCGTGGTCGTCGCCGTGGGACCGATGCTCGACAACGTCCTCGCCGCGACGGAGGGCCTCGACGTCACCGTCCTGTACGCCACGACCGTACGGCCCTTCGACACGGACGCGTTGCGTGCCGCCACCCTGGCCGCCGGCACGGATGTCGTCCTGGTCGAGCCGTACCTCGCGGGCACCTCGACGACGGCCGCCAACGACGCGCTCGCCGACGTGCCCCACCGCGTCCTCGGCCTGGGCGTCGGGCGCGCGGAACTCCGCCGCTACGGCACCATCACCGAGCACCTGACCGCCCACGGCCTCGACCCGCGGGCGCTGCGCGAACGGATCGGGGGCTTTCTGGGCGGATGACCAGGGCCTGTGCCCGGCGTACGGGCACGCCCGCGCCGGCACCCGTGGTCGCCGTCACCTCTCCTGCGGGCAGGCCCGTTCACGCGACGCCGCGGTGCTGAGGGCTCCCGGGCCGGCCGTGATCGCGTCGGCGCGTATCAGTCCGCGTACGGCAGGTATCAGGAGCAGGGTGGTCGGCACCACGAGGCTCATCGCGCCCGCGGCCAGGAGCACGTGGTCGGTGCCGAGGGCCGTGGCGGCGGGGCCCGCCAGGGCCTGGCCTACCGGCATCATCGCGAGGGAGCCCGCGACGTCGTAGGCGTGGATGCGGTTGAGGACGTCCGGTGGGACCTGGGTCTGGACGCTCGTCGCCCACATCACGCCCCAGAAGGACATGCCCACCCCGGCGACGGCCGCTCCGGCCGCCATCGCGGACACGCCGAGCCCCGCCCCGACCGTCGCCGGGAAACCGGCGAAGGCGAACAGGGCGATCGCCCCGGCGCGGAGCATCCGGCGCGGGCGCAGCCGCAGGGCGAGGAGGCCGCCCACGACGGTGCCCGCGCCCAGGGCGGAGTTGATCAGGCCGTAGGCGCGCGGGCCGTGCTGTTGGACGACCTGGGTGGCGACGAGCGGGACGGTCGGGCCCCAGACGGCGATCATGTAGAGGCACCACACGGCGATGACTCCCCAGAGCCAGGTGCGGGATCTGAACTCCCGCCACCCCTCGACCAGATCGGCCTTGAAGGCGCCCGAGCCGTGCCCGGGTTCGCGGCTGCCCGGTGCGAGCGGGGGCAGCCTGAGCAGCACGAGGCACAGGGCGCTGACCGCGTAGGTGGCGGCGTGGGCCGCGAACACGCCACCGGGCGAGGTGAAGCCGACGAGGAGGCCCGCCACGGCCGGACCCGCGAGCTGGGCGGCGGACTCGGCGATGCGTATCGCGCCGTTCGCGCCCTGGATGTCGGAGGCGAGTCTCGGCACCGTGCTCGCCACGCCGGGCTGGAAGACCGCGCCCGCCACGCCGTTCACGAAGCCGATCACGCAGATCTCCCACAGGACCACATGGCCGGTGAAGAAGAGTGCGGCGGCGAGGGACTGGGTGCCGAGGCGCACCAGGTCGGCGCCAATCATCAGCTTGCGGGTGCTGAAGCGGTCCGCGATCACCCCGCCGAAGACCACGAGTCCCGCGAAGGCGGCGGCCGTCGAGGCCATGGCGAGGCCGACCGCGCCCGCGCCGTACCCGTGTTCCAGCAGGCCGGCCGCGAGGGCCACGGGGAGCATGGTGTCGCCGAGCCGGGCGACGGCGCGGGCCACGAAGAAGAGGGCGAAGTCCCGTGACCAGACGGGCCGTTCGCGACGCTCGTCACCCTTCCTCACCAACTGGGTGACCGCATCGGCAACGATGTCATCGCCTCCGCCGACCGCCCCGCCCGGCACCGGCCCCTCGCCTGCCGGACTCGACGACGTCCCCGTCATCTCGCACCGCCCCCTCCCCCGACCGCCGCCCCCGCGGCGCCCCGCCGGTGTTCATGAACTCCCTCTGGGCGGGAGCCGGATCCCCCTCCGTCCCGGCTCCCACTCCCGCTGTCGGATGATGCCACGCGCCACTGACAACGCCCGAGGTAATTTCACTCGCCGGACGGCAGACCCAACTCGGGGTAGGCCTCCAGGAGTCGGGGCGTGGCCGCCTGGCGCCAGGAGTCGGCGAGGATGTCACGGAGTTCCTCCTCGCTGTCCAGCCCGGCGAGGTACGCCCGCACCCAGGCGAAAGCCGCCTCGTGATCGGCGACCCAGAACTTCTTCGGCTCCGCCAGGACCAGTTCGTCGCGCTCCTCCTTGGGGCAGCGCACCGCGATGGAGGTCTCCTCCTCGGGCAGCGTGACGAACATCTTCCCGGCGACCCGAAAGGTGGGCATGTTCCAGGCGATCTTCTCCGTCGTGTCCGGGAGGGAGAGGGCGATACGGCGTACGTCTTCGGCATCCGGCATGCGTCGCAAGATAGCGGCTGCCACTGACAATCACCTGGTGAGCGTGGCTGCTCTCACCGGCGGGGACCGTCCGTCGCACCAAGCCGCCCGTCCACGCCCGTGCCCACCCGCTTGTAGTAGAGCGTCGTCGGGCGCAGCACCCCGTCCGGGCTCGCCGCGTAGTCCGGGATCACACCGGCCCGGGTCCAGCCCGTGGAGCGGTACAGGTGTTCGGCGGGGCTGTCGGTCTCGGTGTCGAGGTGGAGGAGGGTGATGCCGGCGGCCACGGCCGCGTCCTCCGCGACGGTCAGGAGACGGCGGCCCAGGCCCTCTCCCCTGGCCTCCCGGTGCACCATCAGCTTGACGAGTTCGGCGCGGTGGCGGCTGTTGGGCTTGCCCGGGAAGGCCAGACTCACCGTGCCGATGATCCGGCCGTCGCGCGGCGCGGCCCAGACGGCGAGGTGTCCGGCGGCCACCGCGTCGGCGCGCTCCCGCCACCAGTCGACGGCCGCCGTACGGGCGAGCGGCGCGAGGAACCCGATCGAGGCGCCGTCCGCCACGGTGTCGGTCAGTAGGTCCGCCAACTCATCCGCGGCGGACCGGAGTTGGGGCGCTTCCAGGCGCCGCACGGTCACCTTCACGGCAGCACCACCGCCAGTACGTAGCGCACGTCGTCGGGCCCAGGGCACCGGAACCGGGTCGGCCCCCACACCCGCAGCCGCAGGCAGTCACCGGCGCCCAGTTCGTGCTCGGCGTCCTGCGCCGTCACCGCGAGGGCTCCCTCCAGGACCCAGATGTGCTGTTCCAGGCCGGGTACGGGTGGCCGGTCGTAGGCGATGTCGGCGCCCGCGCGGAGCCGTCCCTCGACGAGTTCGCCGCGCAGCCCGGTGTGCGGGGGCGACACGGACCGTCGTACGAAACCGGAGGCGCGGTCCTCCCACACCGGTTGGTCGGCGGCGCGGACCAGCAGGGCGGGTTCGGCCTCCACCTCGCTGAGCAGGTGGGACATGGTGCGGCCGTAGACGCCGCAGAGGCGGTTGAGGAGGGAGGCGGTGGGGCTGATCTCGGCGCGTTCGGCGCGGGACAGCGTCGAACGGCTGATCCCGCTGCGCTCCGCCAACTCGCCCAGGGACCAGCCGCGTTCGGCCCGCAGAGCGGCCAGCCGGGCGCCGAGCCGGGCGTCCATGGGGTCCGCGGTCTCCACGGCGGTCTTCGCCTCGTCCGGTTTCATATTCGGGACGGTATCCCGGATATGAGACGACGAGGTTACGTCCGGGCCACTTCCTCCAGCGCGTCCAGTACCGGCCGGATCAGCGGGTGCTCCTCCGTGCCGCGGCGTACGGCGGCGAAGACGCGGCGGGTCGGGGCGACGCCGTCGACGGGGCGGACGACGACTCCGGTCAGGTCCGTGCCGCGCAGTGCCGAGCGGGGGACGAGGGCCACGCCCGCGTCGGCCGAGGCGAGGGCGACCACGGCACGGAAGTCGTCCGAGGAGTGTTCCAGGCGGGGCTGGAACCCGGCGTTCTCGCAGGCCAGGACGACCACCTCATGGCAGGGATTGCCAGGGTACGGGCCGATCCAGGGGTCCTTGGCCAGTTCGGCGAGGGGGACCTCGTCGGCGTCGGCGAGGCGGTGGGTGACCGGGACGACGGCGTCGAACGGCTCGGCATAGAGCGGGAGATGCGTCAGGCGCGGGTCGTCGGCGGGCGGGGCGCCGCGGTACTCGACGGCGACGGCGACGTCGACCTGCCGGTCCAGCACCATCGGCAGGCTGGCGTCGCCCTCGGCGTCCTGGACGCGGAGGCGGATTCCGGGGGCCAGCCGGGAGAGACGGGTCACCGCGGGCGCCACGACCTCCGCGATGCCGGTCGCGAACGCGGCGACGGTGACCGTGCCGGCCGCGCCCGAGCTGTACGCGGCGAGCTCCGCCTCGGCCCGCTCCAGCTGGGCCAGGACCACATTGGTGTGGCTGAGCAGGATCTCACCGGCCGGGGTCAGCCGTACGCCCTTCGCGCCGCGCTCGACCAGCCGGTGCCCGGTCTCCTGCTCCAGCGCGGCGAGCTGCTGCGAAACCGCCGAAGGGGTGAGGTACAACGCGGCGGCCGCCGCCGTCACGGTGCGGTGGTCGGCCACCGCACGGAGGATGTGGAGCCGCCGCGCTTCGATCATGGGACCGATTATCGCAATATGTCCGAGGGCGGGGGCGCGCATGGGGTGAAGGGGGGCGTGCCTGGGGGTGGAGGGGCGGGCGAGCCCGGTCCCAGGGGCGGTCGGGCCTGACCCGGCCCTCCGGGGCTGCCCCTCTCACCGAGCAGCCCCCTCACCTGGGGACAGCCCCCGACCTCACCCCGCCAGCTCGGCCCGCGCGGCGACGAACGCGTCCACCGCCCGGTTCACGTCCTCCGTGGAGTGCGCCGCCGACAGCTGGACCCGGATACGGGCCGCCCCCTGCGGCACCACCGGATACGAGAACCCGATCACGTACACGCCCCGCTCCAGCAGGAGCTCCGCCATCCGCCCGGCCACCGCCGCGTCGCCGATCATCACGGGGGCGATGGCGTGGTCCCCGGGGAGGATGTCGAACCCCTCCTCGGTCATCCTCCGGCGGAACAGCGCGGTGTTCTCGGCGAGTTGGACGCGCAGGTCGTCCGCGGACTCCAGCAGGTCGAGCACCTTGAGGGAGGCCGCGGCGATCACCGGGGCGAGGGCGTTCGAGAAGAGGTACGGCCGGGAGCGCTGGCGCAGCAGCGCGACGATCTCCGCGCGGGCGGCGACATAGCCGCCGGAGGCGCCGCCGAGTGCCTTGCCGAGTGTGCCGGTGATGATGTCGACGCGGTCCATGACGCCGTGCAGTTCGGGGGTGCCCCGGCCGCCGGGGCCGACGAAGCCCACGGCGTGCGAGTCGTCGACCATGACCATCGCGTCGTAGCGGTCGGCGAGGTCGCAGATGTCGCGGAGCGGGGCGACGTAACCGTCCATGGAGAAGACGCCGTCGGTGACGATCAGCTTGCGCCGGGCGCCGGACGCCTCCTTCAGCTGCTGTTCCAGGTCGGCCATGTCACGGTTGGCGTAACGCAGCCGGCGGGCCTTGGAGAGGCGGATGCCGTCGATGATCGAGGCGTGGTTGAGGGCGTCGGAGATCACCGCGTCCTCCGGGCCCAGCAGGGTTTCGAACACGCCGCCGTTGGCGTCGAAGCAGGAGGAGTAGAGGATCGTGTCCTCCTGCCCGAGGAACGCGGACAGCCGGGCCTCGAGTTCCTTGTGCACCTCCTGGGTTCCGCAGATGAAGCGCACGGACGCCATGCCGTAGCCCCAGCGGTCGAGGGCCGCGTGCGCGGCGGCGACGACGTCGGGGTGGTCGGCGAGGCCGAGGTAGTTGTTGGCGCAGAAGTTGAGGACCTCGCCGGGACGGCCGCCCGCGGTGACGCGCACGGTCGCGGACTGGGGTGAGCCGATCACGCGTTCGGGCTTGTGGAGCCCGGCGGCGCGGATCTCGTCGAGGGTGGTGCGGAGGTCGTCGCGCACGGAGTCGAACATGGGGGAAGCTCCTAAAGTTCCTTCACCGAAAGGGAGTTACGCGGCCCGGAGGGGATCTACGCGGTCCAGTCCAGGATGACCTTGCCGCCCTTGCCGCTCGCGGCGTCCGCGAACGCCGCCTCGAAGTCACGGTGGCCGTACCGGCCGGTGATCACGGGCGCGAGGTCGAGGCCGCCCTCCAGCAGGACCGACATGGCGTACCACGTCTCGAACATCTCACGGCCGTAGATGCCCTTGATGGTGAGCATCGAGGTGACGACGCGGGACCAGTCGACCGGGAACTCCTCGGCGGGCAGGCCGAGCATGGCGATCCGGCCGCCGTGCGTCATGTTGGCGATCATGTCGCGCATCGCCTCGGGGCGGCCGGACATCTCCAGGCCGATGTCGAAGCCCTCGCGGAGCCCCAACTCGCGCTGCCCGTCGGCGATCTGAGTATCCGTCACGTTCAGGGCGAGGCTCACGCCTATCTTGCGGGCGAGGGCGAGGCGTTCCTCGCTCACGTCGGTGACCACGACGTTCCGCGCACCGGCGTGCCGGGCGACTGCCGCCGCCATCAGGCCGATCGGGCCCGCACCGGTGATCAGCACGTCCTCGCCGACGAGCGGGAAGGAGAGCGCGGTGTGCACGGCGTTGCCGAACGGGTCGAAGATCGCGGCGACGTCGAGGTCCACGGGGACGCGGTGCACCCACACGTTGGCGGCGGGCAGCGCGACGTACTCCGCGAAGGCCCCGTCCCGGCCGACGCCGAGCCCGACCGTGGCCCGGCACAGGTGGCGGCGCCCGGCGAGGCAGTTGCGGCACTTGCCGCACACCAAGTGGCCCTCACCGCTGACCAGTTCACCGACGGCGATGTCGGCGACGTCCCGGCCCGTCTCCACGACCTCGCCCACGAACTCGTGGCCGAGCACCAGCGGCGTACGGATCGTCTGCCGCGCCCAGCCGTCCCAGTTCCGGATGTGCAGGTCGGTGCCGCAGATCCCGGTCCGCAGGACCTTGATCAGTACGTCGCCGGTTCCGACGGCGGGCTCCGGGACGTCCGCGAGCCACAGCCCGGGCTCCGCCTTCTCCTTGACCAGCGCCTTCAACGCAACGGCTCCTGAGGGTGAGGTCCCGGGCGCGGGCACGCCGAACGAGCCCGTTCCGGGTGTGGGGTGGATTCTGTGAGCAATCTGCCCCACCGGAGCGCCCCGGTCCATCGAGGTTTTCTTAAGCCGTGCCGCAGCTTTCCTTCACAGCGGTCAGCGCCGGTGACGAAGGGGGCGTTCTCCGAGCCGGACCGCATCCGAGCCCGCGAGCCGCCCGGCGCGGCGCCTGAGGTCGTCGGCCCGCTCCAGCGGGGCGCGGGTGTGCGGGAGCAGGGCGGCGCCGGCCGGGGTGAGGGCGATCGAGCGACGGTCGCGGTCGCAGAGCCGTACGCCCAGTTCGCGTTCGAGGGCCTTGATCTGCTGGGAGAGGGAGGGACCGGCGATCAGGAGGCAGTCGGCGGCCCGGCCGAAGGTCAGCTCCTCGGCGACGGCGACGAAGTACCTCAGCCGGCCCACGCGCCACGTCCGGCATGCTGCCTGTCGTGGCGCGCGGGCCGGTCACGGGTCACGATGAAGGCCTGGAAACCCGGCGCCCTGCCGTGGAGGCCCGAACGGAGCGAGATCATGCTGCGAGAGTTCCTGGTCGAGATCACCACCACGATCCCCGAGGGCACCCCTCAGGAGGAGGTCGACCGGCGCCGCGCCGCCGAGGCCGACCGCGCCCGCGAACTGGCCGCGACCGGCCGTCTGGCCCGGCTGTGGCGCCCGGTCGGCGAGCTGCGCAGCGTCGGCATCTGGCGCGCCGCCGACGAGGAGGAACTCCGCGAGAAGGTGCTCGGCACCCTGCCCCTGCACGCGTGGATGGCCTTCGCCGTCACCCCGCTGGAACCGCACCCGAACGACCCCGGCCGCACGGAGTAACTCGCCCTATCCGAGAGGGACTTCAGCACCACGGCGTGGATCGCGCTCCGGCGCGGTCCCGCGACCCTGCTGCACGGCGGGCTGCCCGGCCTCCGTCTTCTCGGACAACTGCCGTAGCCGGTAGAGCGGTTGGGCGCCGTCGCCACCGCGGCCGAGGATTCGCGTCCCCTCCCGTCGCCACCGTGCGACCGGTCGCCTATCCCCCGCCGAGCAGTTCGAGCCGGGCCACCAGGTCCGCCGCCGTCGACTTGATCGTCTCCAGACCCGGCTTCCCCCACGGCCGCGGTTCCGTGTCGACGACACACACGGTGCCCAGCGCCATCCCCGTGGAGTCGATGAGCGGTGCCCCCAGATAGGAGCGGATGCCGAACTCGTCGACGACCGGGTTGCCCGCGAACCGCGGATAGTCGCAGACGTCCTCCAGCACCAATGCCTTGCGCCGGACCACCACATGGGGGCAGAACCCGTAGTCACGCGCCAACTGCCGCCCCACCTCGGGCTTGGCATGCTCCCCTCCCGACACGGGCCGGGGCAGTCCGACCCCGCCCGGAGTGTGCAGGCCGGCGAAGAACTGCCGGTTCTCGTCGATGAAGTTGACCATGGCGTACGGCGCCCCGGTCAGGCCGGCGAGATGGTCCGCGAAGGCGTCGAGCGCCGGGTCCGGGTGCGCCCCGAGGCCCAACCCGCGCAGTCTGCGCCTCCGTTGAGGAGCCTCCTTGTCCTCGGGCGTGAGCAGCAGACGACCGGCCGGACGCGGCGGGTCGTAGCTCATGGGCGAACTCCGTCCCTGTGGACGTATGTCATGGAGGGCCTCCGTGGCGGTGTGCGGGGATCACATATGGGCACCATGGCTGGGCGCATGGGCCGGGGCGTGGGCGATGAGATGGCGTACGAGGGTCAGCAGGGTCTGGACACCCGAACTGGAGATCCGCGCGTCGCAGCGGACGACCGGGATGCCGGGGTCGAGATCGATGGCGGCGCGCACCTCCTCGGGGTCGTAGCGGTAGGAGCCGTCGAACTCGTTGATCGCGACGATGAAGCCGAGGCCGCGCTGTTCGAAGAAGTCGACGGCCGCGAAGCACTCCTCCAGGCGGCGGGTGTCGGCGAGGATGACCGCACCGAGGGCGCCCTCGGACAGCTCGTCCCACATGAACCAGAACCGCTCCTGTCCGGGCGTACCGAACAGGTAGAGCACGTGTTCCGGGTCGAGGGTGATCCGGCCGAAGTCCATCGCCACGGTCGTCTCGACCTTGTTCTCGATGCCTTCGAGATCGTCGGTCGCGGCACTGACCGTGGTGAGCAGTTCCTCGGTGCTGAGCGGCGCGATCTCGCTCACCGCGCCGACGAAGGTCGTCTTGCCGACGCCGAAGCCGCCCGCCACCAGGATCTTCAGCGCGGTGGGAAACGGATCGTGGCCGCTCTCGTAGTCAGAGCTGTCGTCGTAGTCCATCGAGCACTGCCTCCAGAAGAGACCGGTCAGTGGGGTTGTGGTGGAACTCGGGTGGCTTGGTGGTCAGCGCCCCGCAGTCGACGAGGTCCGACAGCAGCACCTTGGTGACCGCGGCCGGCAGCTTCAGGTGGGCGGCGACCTCGGCGACCGAGACGGGCGCGCGGCACAGGTCGAGGGCCTGTGCGTGCTCGGGTCCGAGGTAGCCGAGGGGGGTGGCTCCGGTGGCCATCACCTGCGACAGGAGGTCGAGTGCGACGGAGGGCCGGGTGCGGCCGTTGCTGACCGTGAAGGGGCGCACAAGACGTCCGGCCGCGTCGTCCAACCAAGGCCCGTCGCCGGCCGTCGCCACGCTCAACGCCTCATCGCAGGGGAATCGACGGCATGCTGCCGGGGCGCGGTCACGAGATAGGGGCGGACGCTCTTGACCAGCATCGCCATCTCGTAGCCGAGGACGGCCGCGTCGGCCTCGCGGCCGGCCAGTACGGCGAGGCAGGTGCCCGATCCCGCGGTGGTGACGAAGAGGAGCGTCGAGTCGAGTTCGACGACGACCTGCCGGACGTCTCCGCCGTCACCGAAGCGGACGCCCGCACTCCGGCCGAGGGAGTACAGCCCGGAGGCCAGGGCCGCCATGTGGTCGGCGCTGTCGGGGTCGAGCCCGTGAACCGACTTCACCAGCCCGTCGCAGGAGAGCAGGACCGCGCTGGTGGTGTGCGGCACGCGCTGCACGAGGCCGCTCATCAGCCAGTCGAGATCGGATACATGGCCGGTCGGCTGGCCGGTCGGCGCATCGCTCGCCATGGTGGATCGACTCCTTGGGGTCCGAAGGTCTGCGGGAGCGCGGGTGGGGGTGACGCTGGGCGTGGGGGTGGGGGCCTGCGTGGTCATCCGGCTGATGCGCTCCCGTCGTGCCGGGCGGTGCGGTCGTGGTCAGGTCCGGGCACATGGGTGTGCGCTTCGGACAGGGGGGCCGCCTCCATGTGAGGGGCGAGGGTGAAGCGGTCCGTCCCGGTGTCCGGTGCCGCTGTGTGAGCCGTGTAGCGGTGGAGCGCCGTGTCCTGATAGCCGGAACTCGTGTGGGTGGCCGACAGGTGCGGCGGGTCCACGGCGGTGTGCGCGTCCGGGGCCGTGGGGTCGGCGTGGAGCGCGTTCAGGTAGACACCGCCGGTGTGGACGCCGCCGGTTGTGTCGGCCCCGTTGGTGTGCGGGAACTCCATGTGGGGCGACGACGTGTGGTCCGCCGGCACGTGGTCGGAAGACATGTGGTCCGACGACATGTGGTCGAAAGACGTGTGGCCCGACGCCAGGTGCGATGCGGCCACCTCGACACCCTCCGACGGCACCGCCCCGGCTGCCGCCTCCGCGGCCTCCGCCGCCTCCATGTGCTGCTGTGCCTCCGCGAGGCCGATCCCGCGCTGGAACGCGGCCATCAGACCCGGGTCGTGCCCTGCGGGGTGTTCGGTGTCCTGGCGGGGTGTCGGGCCGTCGCGGAGCTGGGGTGCGATGTGCTCCTGGGCGCGGCGGCGCGGCAGTTGGGGCGGCTTGCCCATGGTGCCGCGCACCGCTCCGCCGCGCGGGACGGGCGCCGCGGTCACGTTCTCCGCCACGGTCTGCCGGTCGTCGGCACGGATTCCGGGCACGGCCGCCAAGGGGTTCGCGCGCTCCGCGTGGGCGCCGCGCACGGGCAGCGGCACCGGTCCGCCGCCGTTCGGCGCGGGTGCGGCGGGCGGTACGGAGTCCCGCCGCTGATGGCGTCCCGGCGACCCGGCCTCACGCTGGTGCCGCCCCGGTGCGCCCTGCCCGACCACGTGCTGACCACCACCGTCGGTCCCACCCTGCGGAACCTGCTGCGGCGGAACGAGCTGCTGCCCCCCGCCCAGGCTGTCCTGCGGCTGTCCCGCGGCCCCGGGGGCGCCCCGTGCCGTACCCAACAGGGCCTGCGGGACGACGAGTACGGCCTGCGTCCCGCCGTAGATGTTGGTCTGGAGTCGGACGTGGATGCCGTGGCGGCGGGCGAGCTGGGAGACGACGAACAGACCGATGCGGCCGTCGGCGAGGAGGCTGGCGACGTTGACCTGGTCGGGGTCGGTCAACAGGGCGTTCATACGGCTCTGTTCACCGGCGGGCATGCCGAGGCCGCGGTCCTCGACCTCGACGGCGAGGCCGGAGGTGACGAGGTTGACGCGGAGCAGCACCTGCGTGTGCGGGGCGGAGAACACCGTGGCGTTCTCGACGAGTTCGGCCAGCAGGTGGATCACGTCCGCGACGGCGTGGCCGCGCAGGGTGCCGTCGATCGGCGGCACGAGTTTGACGCGGGAGTACTGCTCGACCTCGGCGATGGCGGAGCGCAGCACCTCGGTCATGGAGACCGGGTTGCTCCACTGTCTGCGGGAGACGGCGCCGCCGAGGACGGCGAGGTTCTCCGCGTGGCGGCGGATGCGGGTGGCGAGGTGGTCGACGTGGAAGAGGCCCTTGAGGAGGTCGGGGTCCTCGATCTCGTTCTCCAGCTCGTCGAGGATGGAGATCTCCCGGTGCACCAGGGACTGGAGGCGCCGGGCGAGGTTGACGAAGACCTCGACCTTCTGTTCGCTGCCCGCCTGGCTGGAGAGCTGGGCAGCCGCGACGACCGCGGTGACGGCGCCGTCGTGGGCGTGTGCCAGGTCGGCGGCCAGAAGGTCGAAGTCGTCGGCGTCCCCGGGCGGCCTGCTGGGCGGCTTGCGCTGCGGTGGGCCCTCCCCTCGGCGGAGCGCCTCGACCAGGTCGCGCAGGTCGGCCTCGCCGCGCGCGCTGCTGCGGCGCAGGGCGCCGATGCGGTCGCTGACGGAACTCGCGGCGCGGCCCGCGGCCACGGCGGCGATCAGGATGCCGGTGAAGGTCACCGACGTGGCTCCGGCGAGGACGCCCCAGAGGGTGAGGCTGGTCCGCGCTCCGGTGGAGCGGACGGTGAACAGCACGGCCGCGCTGGCGCTCAGCGCGACCGCGACGGGCGGCAGCACGGCCAGGCGCAGGAGTTGGGGGCGTATGTGCGTATCGGGCAGTGCGGGCACGGGGCGGGCGGCCGGTCGCCCGTGCCGGCCGCCCTCACGGCGGTCTGCGCGTGCGACCGGTGCACGGAGTTGAGACATCGGCGTCCTCGTACGTGGTGCGTCGGGCCGGTTGCTCGCGCGGGGTGCGCGATTCGGGCATACGCCATCGGCGTGCCGGTCGAGAGAGCCGAAGAATTCGGCCCCGCGTCGCCCGACGGACACTCACAGTAGTCGCCAACGCATCAGGTGCGATGGGCAGTTGACAAACTCCCCCGGGGACCGTCCCGCTCTGGTATGAGGCCTCGTACGACAGACCGATAACCCCCTCGACGACATGCCGAAGAAGGACAAAGAATCGATCGCGCCTGATCGGAACCGGTCATGAAAAAACGTCGGGGGCCGGTGAGCAGTGATGCCCACCAGCCCCCGACGTTCGCCTCCCGCGCCCTCGCGACCGGATCGCGGGGGCGTTTCCCGGGGACTCGACCTTCCTCAGCCGCACCCCTGAACATCACGGAACGTGATGACGGGTCGAGCCTTCCCGGCCCGGTTCAACTCGGCTCGGCTGGCTCAGCGCTCGCTCGCGAGGTCCAGTTCCGCCGGGGGCGCCGGCTGCTTCGCTTCCGGCTCGGCCGGGGTCGCGGTGTGCCAGTGCCGGTCGATCGTGCCCCCGAAGGGACGCCACCACGGGTCCGTCGCCAGGGTGCCGCCCGGCTCGAACGGCTCGCCGGGCGTCGGTGTGGCCACGGCCTGACCCGCCGACTCCCCCGCGTCGGCGGTCCACTCGCCGGGCTCGGCCCATGGGTGCAGCGCCAGGTTGAACGTGCCCCAGTGGATCGGCAGCAGCACCCCGTGCGGCTGCCCGCCCTGGAGGTCGAGGTGGGCGCGCAGGCCCTCCTCCGGGGTCATGTGGATGTCGGGCCAGAACTCGCTGTACGCGCCGATCTGGATCATCGTGGCGTCGAAGGGACCGTGCGCGGTGCCGATGTCCTTGAAGCCGTCGAAGTAGCCGGTGTCGCCGCTGTGGTAGATCCGGTGCTCGTCACCGGCGACCACCCAGGAGGCCCAGAGGGTGTGCTGGGTGTTGCGCAGGCCGCGCCCGCAGAAGTGGCGGGCCGGGGTCGCGGTCAGGGTGAGGCCGCCGACCTTGGTCTC
Source organism: Streptomyces sp. NPDC096013 (assembly GCF_044763565.1). Classification (NCBI taxonomy): domain Bacteria; kingdom Bacillati; phylum Actinomycetota; class Actinomycetes; order Kitasatosporales; family Streptomycetaceae; genus Streptomyces; species Streptomyces sp. NPDC096013. The sequence goes on from NZ_JBIWGK010000001.1 coordinate 644,549, forward strand.
CTCGTGCCAGTCCAGCTCGCGCAGCCGGTCGGGGGACACGCCCCAGTGCTCCAGGTGCGCGCCGACGCCCAGCGGGACCGCGAACAGGGTGTCCGTGTCGGCCAGCGCCTTGATCGTGGGCATGTCCAGGTGGTCGTAGTGGTCGTGCGAGATGACGACGACGTCGACCGGGCCGAGCGCGGCCAGCGGCAGGGGCACCGGGTGCAGGCGCTTGGGTCCGGCGAACGGGAACGGGGAGCAGCGCTCGCCCCAGACCGGGTCGAAGAGGACCCGGTGGCCGTCGATCTCCGCGAGCACGCTGGAGTGGCCCATCCAGGTCAGCCGCAGGCCGGTCGCGGCGGGCCTGGCCAGGTCGGCGAGGGTGGTGGCGTGCACGGGCAGGGTGCCGGTGGGGGCGCGGCGGGCGCGCTCCTCCTTGTCGAGGTAGGACTTGCCCATCCCGCGCATCGCGCCGCCGGAGGGGCGAACGCTCGTGTTGCCGCCGGGGTTCTGGAAGACCCCGTCCTTGAAATGGGGGGATCTACGGATGCGCGCCAGGCGCTCGCCGCTCGGGTCCGCGCCGAAGGCCTCGGGCTGCAGCGCGCGGAGCCCGGAGCTGAGGGCACGGATTCCGGTCACGGTTCCTCCAGGTGGAGTCGGTCAGGCTTTCCATTATGGTCGACCCCTGCGACAACGCCGTCGCATCGGCATCACGGAGCCCGCTTTCCAAAGAAAGCCCAAAGTTCCATGCCGGGGGACGACACGCCGGGCCGGGACCCGGTCCCGCGTTGACAGGACCCGACGCCACTTCCGATACTGACTCGCCGTTCAGTAACCACTGGCCGGTCGACCTTCGGTACGCGTCCTGCCGGCCGGTGCCCCGAGGAGCCCGTATGACCGCCCCCTTGATGTCGCTCACCTGGACCGACCACGTCACCGGCCGCCAGGGCTTCCTGGTCGTCGACCGGCTGGTGCGCGGAGTGTCCAGCGGCGGCCTGCGGATGCGGCCGGGCTGCACCCTCGACGAGGTCACCGGGCTCGCCCGGGGGATGACCATGAAAGAGGCGCTGCACTACGACCCGGAGGGCCGCTACGTCCCCCTGGGCGGCGCCAAGGGCGGCATCGACTGCGACCCGCAGGACCCGGGGTCGTACGGCATCCTCGTGCGCTATCTGCGTGCCATGCGGCCGTACATCGAGAGCTTCTGGACGACGGGTGAGGATCTCGGGCTCACCCAGGACCTGGTCGACCGGGCCGCCGCGGAGGCGGGGCTCGTGTCGTCGATCCAGGCCGTGTATCCGCTGCTCGACGACGAGACGGAGGCACGGCGGCGGCTCGCGGACGCCTTCGCGGTCGAGGTCGACGGCATCGGTCTGGACGAGCTGGTCGGGGGCTGCGGGGTCGCCGAGTCGATGCTCGCGGCGCTGGACCGGGCGGGCGTGCCGTACGCGGGGACGCGGGTCGCCGTCCAGGGCCTGGGCACGATGGGCGGGGCCACGGCGCGGTTCCTCACGCGCGCGGGGCTGACGCTCGTCGCCGTCGCCGACGTCAAGGGCACGATCGTGAACCCGGGCGGACTGGACATCGACGCGCTGCTGTCGGCCCGGGACGCCTACGGCACCGTCGACCGTTCGGTGCTGCGTCCCGGCGACCTCGAACTGCCCGGCGAGGACTGGCTGTCGGTCGACGCGGAGGTGCTGGTCCCGGCGGCGGTGTCGTACGCGGTCGACACCTCGAACCAGCAGGGGATCACCGCCCGCTGGATCGTCGAGGCGGCCAACATGCCCGTCCTCCCGGAGGCGGAGGAACTGCTCTCCGCGCGCGGGGTCGTCGTTCTGCCGGACGTGGTCGTGAACTCCGGGACGAACGCCTGGTGGTGGTGGACCCTGTTCGGCGACATCGGCGCGGACGCGGACGCGGCGTTCGCCCACACCCGGCGGTCGATGCGCGCCCTGATCGACCTGATGCTGGCCCGCGCGGAGGCCGACGGCACCACTCCGCGCGCCGCCGCGCACGCGATCGTCGCGGACCGGCTGCCGGTCATCGCGGAACGGTTCGGCTGGTACCGGTGACGTACGGGGCACCACCCCTATGGGCAACGGATTAGGGTGATCGCGTGGCGAGAGTGCGGCTGGGCGTGGCGGAGCGGCGGGCGGAGTTGCTGCGCGCCGCCGTGGAGCAGATCGAGGCGCGGGGCGTGGCGGCGGTCAGGATCGCCGACGTGGCCTCGGCGCTCGGGGTGAGCAACGCCCTGGTGCTCTATCACTTCTCGACCAAGGAGAAACTGGTCGCCGCCGCGTTCGCCTTCGCCGCCGAGGACGACCTCGCGCATCTGCGCAAGCTGCTCGGCCGCCGTACGACCGCGCTGCGCCGGCTGCGGGCCGCGGTGCGCTGGTACGCGCCGACCGGGCCGGCCAAGGGCTGGCGGCTGTGGATAGAGGGCTGGGCGGCGGCGCTGCGTGAACCCGCCCTCCTGGACGTCACGCGGGATCTCGACCGGCAGTGGAAGCAGGCCCTGGCCGAGGTCGTCGCCGAGGGGGTGACCGCGGGCGAGTTCCACTGCCCGGACCCGAGCGCCGCGGCCCTGCGCCTCACGGCCCTCCTCGACGGCCTCGCCGTACAGATGACGGCGTACGCGGGAGCCGTGTCCCGGGCGCGCGCCCTGGAGTGGGTCGACGAGGCGCTCGCCCGTGAACTGGGGCTGGACCGGGCCGCGTTGACGACGCCCTGACCGGTCTCTCCGTGGAGACCCGGTTCACTTCGCGGGCCGTGACGACGGCGCCCGTGGCACGCACCGCGCCAGGAGCGACCGCCGCGTCCGCTCGCCTCTCCTCAGGCCACTATCCCGATCCGCATCTTGATGGCGTCGGGCGACAGCGCGCCCTTCGCCTCCACGTGGTCGCCGGAGGACTCGCCGCGCAGACGGCGTCCGATCCACGGCACCAGGTACTCGCGCGCCCAGTGGACGTCGTCGCGCCGGATGTCGAGCGGGCCGCGCGGCGGCAGCGGGGGCCAGGGCTGGTCCGGGTCGGCCGGGACGTCGACGCCGAGGACCTGTCCGGCGCGGAGCGCCACGCGCGTGTGCCCCTCGGGAGAGAGGTGCAGCCGGTCGCCGTCCCAGGCCCGCCGGTCCTGGATGGTCTTCAGGGACCACAGGTCGAGCACCGGGCAGCCGTAGCGGTCGGCGATGGCCCGGACGTGGCCGTTGTAGGTGGCGATCTTGCCGCGCAGGTGCTTGAGCACGGGCACGCCGCGGGTGTCGAAGCCGGTCGTCACCATGACGGTGCCGACGGCGCCGGTGAGGTCGGCCACCGCGCGCTCGAAACGCTCGGCAACCTCGTCGGGGTCGGTGCCGGGGCGGATGATGTCGTTGCCGCCCGCGCAGAAGGAGACCAGGTCGGGGCCGATCTCCTTGGCCCGGGTGAGCTGGTCGGCCACGATCTGGTCGAGCAGCTTCCCGCGCACGGCGAGGTTGGTGTACGCGAAGTCGCCCTCGGGCCGGCGATCCGCGAGCAGTACCGCGAACCGGTCGGCCCAGCCGACCATCGCACCGTCGGGCCCGGGGTCGCCGACGCCCTCGGTGAAGCTGTCCCCCACCGCCACGTACGACCCGATCACTGTTCTGCTGTCACTCTTCGAATCGTTAGCCACGGCAACCATAATTCACCCTTGGCTGTGACCTACGCGATCGTAATTAGGGGTTGACGGGCGGTGAGATAAGCCACTTGTAAAGGGTTGTCCAAAGTCGGAATAACTCTCTGACCAGGGTCGTTGACGCCGGAACTGCCCTACGCCGAAGGCCGGACCCGGGGATAGAGGTCCGGCCTTCGGTGATGTGGGGGCCTGGCGTCGGGCCTGATGTCAGCCGACGGTGACGCCGTGCGAGCGGAGATAGGCGACCGGGTCCACGTCCGAGCCGTAGTACGGCGTGGTCCGGATCTCGAAGTGCAGGTGCGGGCCGGTCACGTTGCCGGTCGCCCCGGAGAGGCCGATCTGCTGGCCCTCGGTCACGGTCTGGCCGGCCGAGACGGAGAGCTGCGACATGTGGGCGTACTGCGAGTACTGGCCGTCCGCGTGCCGGATGACGACCTCGTTGCCGTAGGCGCCGTCGTAGGCCGCCGAGACGACCGTGCCCGCGGCGATCGCCTTGATGGTGGTACCGGTCGGGACGACGAAGTCGACGCCGGTGTGGTAGCCGCTGGACCACATGCTGCCGGCGACGCGGTAGCCGGTGCCGATGGTGGCGCCGGTCACGGGAAGGCCGTAGCCGGTGGAGGTGCTGGTGGTGTCGGCGCTCTGCGTGGCAGACGACTCCTTCGAAGAAGAAGACGACGAGGACGAGGAGGACGATGTGCCGGACGACGTCGACGACTTGGTCGTGTCCGTGCCGCTCGTCGCGGCCTTCTCACCGAGGGAGAGCTTCAGGCCCGGGTGGATCAGCGACGGGTTGCCGCCGATGGCTTCGCGATTGTCCTGGTAGATCTTCTTCCAGCCGCCGGTGACGTCCTGCTCCTCGGCGATCTTCGAGAGATAGTCGCCCGACTTCACCGAATACGTCGTGACGCGCGCCGACTTGGCGGCGGTGGACTTCTCGCTCGCCGTCTTCTCGGCCGCCGGAACGGACTGAACCGCCTTTTCCGGAGCGGACGTCGTGGTCGCGGCATGGGCGCCGGTGGCTCCCATGAGCGGAAGGGCGAGTGCCGCGCCGCCGGTTCCGGCGACGGCTATCGAACGGGTGAAGCGCTGGGGCTTCGGGCGGCGGTGTTTACCCTTCGCGGGCATGACGAATTCCTCTCCGGCGCCTGCGAGGTGAGCTGTCGGGTTCGGGCTGGAGATGCCCGGCCGCGCCCGGAGCGCGGCTTGACCCCAAGCCCGTTCCGGAGACCGGAACAGGCGTCTTACCTGTGGGTCCCCCGCTCCTGCCGCATACGGGTGAGTGGATGCGAAGTCCGGTCGGCGGCAGGACTGGGCGTCCGTCCGGATTGGTGGCGAACGTAAGCGAGGAAGACGCAAAGGGACAAGCAGGAGGTTCCACGGATTTGCGTTTCTTGTGATCCCCTGTGGGAATTCACCGTCACCCTCCGTGAATTCCCCCGGGACTCCGTCCGTCAATTCCCCTGCAAAAGCACGTCAATTACGTGAACATGACGAACGACGTACGGTCACGAATATGACGCTGCTCACGTACCCGACTCTCAGCTTTCTTTTTCCCAGGGCGAGTTGGAACGAAGGTTGCAATTGGGACAGAAGGATCAGATGCGACGCAGCCGGAGAACCGTCGCATCAAGGTCACCGCGCAGGCCGGTCCGCAATCCGTGGTGCAACAGCACGGCCCCTCGGTGGACTTCGCCCGTTTCGAGGCATTCGTACGATGCTGTCGGGTCAAGCCCACGCAGCCGGAGCGCCGGGAGGGGCTCGCCGTAGTGCTGCGCCTGGAGGAGGGCGAGGACGACGGTCTCGTCACCGCGGACGTACTGCACGGCGCTGAGCCCTCCGGTCGGCGGGCGCAGGCGGTGCAGGTCGCCGTGCTGCACGAGGGGCCGGATCTCCTTGTAGAGGTCCACCCAGCGGCGGGCCTCGGCGAGTTCCTCCTCGGTCCACTCCGAGAGGTCGCCGCCCACGCCGAGCACGCCGGCCATGGCGCTCACGAACCGGAAGCGCAGGCTGCTGACCCGGCCGTTGAGCTGGGTGTTGGGGCTGTCGGTGACCCAGGCGGCCATCACGCGCGCGGGGTGGATCTGGCTGAAGCCGTGCTGGATGGCGAGCCGGTCCAGCGGGTCGGTGTTGTCCGAGGTCCACACCTGGTCCGTGCGGCTCATGATGCCGAGGTCGATCCGGCCGCCGCCGCCCGAGCAGGACTCGAAGGCGACACCCGGGTGAGCCGCCCGCAACCGGTCCAACAGGCCGTACAGGGCGCGCACATGGTCGACCCATAGGCGCTGCGGGTAGGCCTCGCCCGGCCAGCCCGCGTCGGTGAAGCAGCGGTTGAAGTCCCACTTCACGTAGTCGATCGGGGCGCTGGAGAGGAGCCCGTCCAGCTGCTCCCACAGGTACTCCTGAACGTCCTCGCGGGCGAGGTTCAGGACGAGCTGGTTGCGGAACTCCGTCCGCTTGCGTCCCTCCTGGTACTGCACCCAGTCGGGGTGCGCGCGGTACAGGTCGCTGTCCGCGTTGACCATCTCGGGCTCGACCCAGATGCCGAACTGCATGCCCAGGGCGTGCACCCGGTCGGCGAGGGGCTTGAGCCCGGCGGGGAAGCGGTCCGGATTGGGCGTCCAGTCGCCGAGCCCGGCACGGTCGCTGGTCCGGGCGCCGAACCAGCCGTCGTCCACCACGAACAGCTCGACCCCGACCGCCGCCGCCCGCCGCGCGAGCACCTCCTGCTGGTCCTCGGAGATGTCGAACTGGGTGGCCTCCCAGGAGTTGTAGAGCACCGGCCGGTCCTGGTCCGCGTCCGGGATGACGTACGTCCGCTGGTACGTGTGCCAGGTGCGGCTTGCGCCGCCGTGGCCGGTCTCGCTCCACAGGCCGGCGAAGACCGGGGTCGTGAAGGACTCCCCCGGCGCCAGGAGCAGCAGCCCGGAGTCGTCGTACCCGGCGCCCCCGGTGATCTGCACGCGCGCGTCCGGGAGCTGGGCCACGGCGAGCCGCCAGGACCCCGACCAGGCGAGGGCGCAGCCGTAGACCTCGCCGCGTTCCTCGGTCGCGTCGGTGTCGAGGGCGACCCAGGGGAGGTGCTGGTGTCCGGTGTGGCCGCGGCGGCTGCCGATGACCTTCTCACCGTAGGTGAGGTCGGAGCGCACCAACCGGGACTCGGCGGCCCACCGCCCGTGCAGCTGCGACAGCCGCCAGCCCTCGCGCTCGGGCAGCGTCCAGGTGGCGGAGTCGGCGCGCAGCAGCTCCAGGGGCTCGGCCCCGTCGTTGTCGAGGGTCGTCCAGCGCTCGACGACGTCGCCGCGCGTCCGGTAGTGCAGCGTGATCGCCAGTCCGCCGTCCCGGAAGCGCAGCCGCAGCTCGTCGTCCTCGGTGTCGTACCGCTCGAAGGTCCACTCCGTGCCGCGGCGCTCGGGCGTGCGTACGGAGAGGGCGGGGCGGGCGAAGCGGGGGCCGCCATCGACGGGGTACTCCTCGCGGCCGTCGAGCTGCGACTCGAAGGAGGAGGCCCCGGGCAGCGGGCGGGCCGCCAGCTCCTCGGCGTCGGCGAGTGCGATCGCGGGGCCCCAGTGCAGGTGGAGCAGCTCGTCGTGCTCGGTGAGATGGACGGCATAGCTGCTCGTCGGGCCCGACAGCACCCATGTACGGCCGTTCTCGGCGATCTCCAACATCAAGTCCCTCACAGATTCGAACAAGTCCGCTCAAGCACCAACATCATCAACGGCGCGGGGCCTGCGAGGCAACGCCTGTGGACAACTCATTGCCTGGGGAACCCATGTCGTATCGTCGAGAACGTGCCCGCCGGTGAGCCGCGTCGTCGGGCCGAGTGGGAGGGAGTCCTCGTGACGCAGCAGATTCCGTCGACCGAGCCGGAGTTGTCCGGAGTGCGCAATTTCCGGGATGTGGGCGGACTTCCGACCGTGGACGGACGCCGGGTGCGGCACGGGGTGCTGTTCCGCAGCGGCCACCTCGCGCACGCGACGGAGGAGGACGCCGTGTTCCTCGGCTCGCTGGGCCTGCACACGATCTTCGACTTCCGCAACGCGTCGGACCAGAAGCTGGAGGGTCCCGACGTCGAGCTGCCGGGTGTGCGCAATGTGAATCTGCCGCTGAGCGACCCGGCGGACGGCTCCGAGTTCTGGAAGATGGTCCGCGACGGCGAGATGGAGCAGCTGCGCGAGATCCTCGGCGACGGCAAGGCCGCCGCCCGCATGATCGCGTCGTACCGCACGATCATCAAGGAGCGCACCGCCGAGCACTCCCAGGTGCTGCGCTCCCTCGCGGACGACAGCGTCCCGGCGCTGATGCACTGCGCGGCGGGCAAGGACCGCGCGGGCCTGTCGATAGCCGTGACGCTGCTCGCCCTGGGCGTGGAGCGCGAGGCGATCGTGACCGACTACCTGGAGTCGAACGCGAAGCACCGGCGTTACAAGGTGCGCCGCAGCAGTTCCTCCGCCGCGGGCTACTCCCCCGAGGTGATGGAGCTCCTCAGCCCCCTCTTCGACGCCCGCGCCGAGTATCTGACGGCGGCCTTCGAGACGGTCGAGGAGACCTGGGGCGGCGTGGACGCCTACCTGGAGCAGGGCCTCGGGGTCACCCCGGAGATCCGGGAGCGGCTGCGCGAGCGCCTGCTGGACTGAACCGGCCGAGGCGGCCGGCCCGGCTGGACGGACTTCCGTCGCGGGCTACTTGGCGCCCACGGAGAACAGCAGGTAGATGAAGGCCGCGAAGAGGTGGCCCACGGCAATGTAGATGATGAGCCGAATCCACAGGGCGCGGGGGAACTTGTCCTCGATGTTGTTGCCGCTCATGATGTCTCTCCGGTGATCGGGCCCAGGCACAGGGTGGCCGTGGGGCTCTGGAGCAGGGTGTGGACGAACAGGACCTCGACGCCGTCCTCGTCGGCCGCGGCGAGGCGGTGCGGGGTCAGCGAGTCGAAGTGGGCGCTGTCGCCCGGCGCGAGGATGTGCGCGGTGTCGCCGAGGCGCAGCCGCAGCCGGCCGGCGAGGACGTAGAGCCACTCCTCGCCAGGGTGCACGCGCACGATGTCGCCCTGGGAGCCGTGCGGGATGCGGACGCGCAGGGACTGCATCCCGCGGCCGGGGGCGCCGGCCTGCCAGTAGGTCCAGCCGCCCGCGCGGGTCGGTTCCATGTCGGCGGCGCGGACCACGGAGTCCCGGTCGGTGGCCGTCTCGCCGAGCAGATCCGAGACTGTCGTACCGTAGATACGGGCGAGCGCGAGCAGCATCGGCAGCGAGGGCTGGCGCTGCCCGGTCTCCAGACGGGAGAGATGGGCGGGCGAGAGCCCGGCGGAGCGGGCGGCGGCCTCCAGGGTGAGGGAGGCGCGGCGGCGCAGCGCGCGGAGCTGTGGTGCGACGGTGGTCGGCAGGTCTTCGGTCGGCCCGGCCGACGGTTCCGGCCCGGTCTCGGAGGAGCTCATGCCCTCCATTCAGCCGGACTTTTGCCCCTGCGGCAAATTTCTTGCCTCAGGGGCAAAAACCTCCCGGCGCCCACTCCGCGGGCTCGGCGCGGCCCCCTACCGGTTGGCCACCGCCTGCTTCACCAGCGTCTTGCTGAAGTCCCACATCAGCCCGCCGCCACTGTGCGCGTCGTCCATCACGGCGGTGAACGCGTCCACGAACCGGTCCACCTCGCGCTCGCCGATGACGAGCGGCGGGATCAGCTTGATGACCTCCAGGTGGTCGCCGGAGACCTGGGTGAGGATGCGGTGCCGCTGGAGCAGCGGTACGACCACCATCTGCGCGAACAGGCCCTTGCGCGCGGCCTGGAGCATGGTCCAACGGCTGCGCAGCTTCAGCGACTTGGGCCTGCCGAACTCGATGCCGATCATCAGGCCCCGGCCGCGGACATCGGCGAGCAGCTCGTACGTGTCGACCAGTGCGGCGAGCCGGGACCTCAACTGGTCGCCGGTGGCACGGGCGTTGGCGACGACCTGCTCGTTCTCCATGACGGACAGCACGGCGAGGCCGGCCGCCATGGCCTGGGCGTTCGCCCCGAAGCTCGCCGAGTGGACCAGCACGCGGTCCATGGACGAGTAGACCTTCTTGAAGATCCAGTCCTTGCCGAGGGTGGCGCCGACCGGCACATAGCCGCCGGAGAGCGCCTTGGCCACGCAGACGAGGTCGGGCTCCACGCCCTCCTCGTGCTGGTAGGCGTAGAAGTCCCCGGTGCGTCCGAGGCCGGTCTGCACCTCGTCGGCGATGAGCAACGCCTTGTGCTGGTGCAGGAGTTCCTGCGCGGCGCGCAGATAGCCGGGCGGCGCCTCGTGGACGCCCTTGCCCTGGATCGGCTCGACGACGAGCGCGGCGACGTCGCCCTTCTTCAACTCCCGTGCCAGGGCGTCGAGATCGCCCAGCGGTACGGCAGTGTCGGGCAGCAGCGGGGCGAAGCCGTCACGGAAGCCGTCCTCGCCGTTGACCGAGAGCGAGCCGGTGGTCAGGCCGTGGAAGGCGTGGTCGCAGTAGAGGACGCGGGGTTTCCCGGTGGCGTAGCGGGCGAACTTGAGCGCGGTCTCGACCGCCTCCGTGCCGCTGTTGCCGAAGAACACCCGGTCCAGGTGCGGGCTGTGGGTGAGGAGTTGCTCGGCGAGCAGGCCGGGCAACGGCTGGCAGTCGAAGCGGGTGAGGTCGGCGAGCTGGGCGTCGAGGACGTCGTGCACCGCCTTGCGGACGACGGGGTGATGGCGGCCCAGGCCCATCACCCCGAACCCGGCGAGCATGTCGAGGTAGTCGTTGCCGTCGGCGTCCCAGAAGTAGGCGCCCTCGCCCCGCTCGTAGACCTTGTCGAAGCCGATGGTGTGGAGCATGCGCGGGAGCTGGTGGTTGAGGTACTTGGCGTGCAGCTCGTAGCGCTCGGCTCCGCGCTCGGCCAGCAGCGCGGTGAGGTCGAACTCCTTGGTCATTCGGGTTTCTCCTTGGCTGTGCCGGCGTTCGTGTCCTTGACCGCCAGGCTTGCGCTGATCCGTCCGGCGACCTCGACGGGTGTGAGGCCGATGTCGGCGAGCACCTCCCCGCGTTTGGCGTGCGCGAGGAACTGGTCCGGGATGCCGAACCGCCGTACGGGGACGTCGACTTCGGCGTCCCCGAGCGCCAGCGCCACGGCGGCGCCGACGCCGGAGGCGCGGCTGTTGTCCTCCACGACGGCGACGAGGCGGTGCTCTGCGGCGAGGCCGGGGAGCGCCGGGTCGACGGGCTTGACCCAACGGGGGTCCACGACCGTGCAGTTGATGCCCCGCGCTTCGAGGAGTTCGGCGGCCTGGAGGCAGACGGGCGCCATCACCCCGACGGCGACGAGCAGCACCTCGGGGGTCTCCGTGGCGCGGTGCAGGACGTCGAGGCCGCTCACCCGGTCGATCGCGGGGATGTCCGGTCCGACCGACTCCTTCGGGAAGCGGACGAGGGTCGGCGCGTCGTCGACGGCGACCGCTTCCCGGAGCTGGGCCCGGAGCTGGCCGGCGTCACGCGGGGCCGCGATGCGCAGCCCCGGCACGACCTGGAGGATGGACATGTCCCACATGCCGTTGTGCGACGCCCCGTCGACTCCGGTCACTCCGGCGCGGTCCAGGACGAACGTGACCCCGCAGCGGTGCAGCGCCACGTCCATCAGGAGCTGGTCGAAGGCGCGGTTGAGGAAGGTTGCGTAGACGGCGACGACGGGGTGCAGTCCGCCGGTCGCCAGGCCCGCCGCCGACACCGTCGCGTGCTGCTCGGCGATGCCCACGTCCCACACCCGGTCGGGGAACCTCGCGGCGAACTTGCCGAGGCCGACCGGGTGCAGCATGGCCGCGGTGATGGCCACGACGTCGTCGCGTTCCTCCCCGATGCGCAGGATCTCGTCGCCGAACACGCTGGTCCAGGACGGGCCGTTGGAGGGTGCGAGGGGTGCGCAGGTGAGGGGGTCCATCACGCCGACGGTGTGGAAGTGGTCCTCCTCGTGGGCGAGGGCAGGCTCGTAGCCGCGGCCCTTCTCCGTGAGGCAGTGGACGAGGACCGGGCCGTGGAAGCGTTTCGCGCGGCGCAGCGCGGACTCGACGGCGCCGATGTCGTGTCCGTCGATCGGGCCGACGTACTTGAGGCCGAGGTCCTCGAACATGCCCTGCGGGGCGAACGCGTCCTTGAAGCCCTTCTTCGCGCCGTGCAGCGACTCGTAGAGGGTGTTGCCGACGACCGGGGTGCGCAGCAGGACGCGCTTGCCCCAGGCGAGGACCTGTTCGTAGCTGTCGGTCGTGCGCAGGGTGGCCAGGTGGTTGGCGAGGCCGCCGATGGTGGGCGCGTACGAGCGCTCGTTGTCGTTGACGACGATGATCAGCGGCCGATCCTTGGCGGCGGCGATGTTGTTCAGCGCCTCCCAGGCCATGCCGCCGGTCAGCGCGCCGTCGCCGATGACCGCGACGACATGGCCCTTCTCGCCCTGCACCTGGTGGGCCTTGGCGAGGCCGTCGGCCCAGCCGAGCGCGGTGGAGGCGTGGCTGTTCTCGATGACGTCGTGCTCGGACTCCTCGCGTGAGGGGTAGCCGGACAGGCCGCCCTTGCCCCGCAGCTTCGAGAAGTCCTGACGGCCCGTCAGCATCTTGTGCACATAGCTCTGGTGGCCGGTGTCCCACAGGATGCGGTCGGCCGGGGACTCGAAGACGCGGTGCAGCGCGATGGTCAACTCCACCACGCCCAGGTTGGGTCCGAGATGACCGCCGGTCCTGGCCACCGCGTGGACCAGGAACTCCCTTATCTCTTCGGACAGTTCGCCGAGTTCCGCCTCGGACAGCGACTTCAGGTCGCGTGGTTGGCGGATGCTCTCCAGGATCGTCACGTCGGGCCCCCTTCGGTCCGTGCTGTTCAGCTCACGGTGACGGCCGGCTCCCCCGCCGCGACGCCGTCCTGCTCCATCTGTTCGGCGATCTTCATCGCCTCCTCGATGAGGGTCTCCACGATCTTCGACTCGGGCACGGTCTTGACGACCTCGCCCTTGACGAAGATCTGACCCTTGCCGTTGCCGGAGGCGACCCCGAGGTCCGCCTCCCGCGCCTCGCCGGGGCCGTTGACGACGCAGCCCATGACCGCGACGCGCAACGGCACCTCCATGCCCTCCAGGCCCGCCGTGACCTCGTCGGCGAGCTTGTAGACGTCCACCTGGGCCCGCCCGCAGGACGGGCACGACACGATCTCCAGTCGGCGGGGCCTGAGGTTCAGCGACTCCAGGATCTGGAGGCCGACCTTGACCTCCTCGACCGGCGGGGCGGACAGCGACACCCGGATGGTGTCGCCGATGCCCTCGCCGAGCAGCGCCCCGAAGGCCACCGCCGACTTGATCGTGCCCTGGAAGGCGGGACCGGCCTCGGTGACCCCGAGGTGCAGCGGATAGTCGCTCTGCGCGGCCAGCTGCCGGTAGGCGTTGACCATCACCACGGGGTCGTTGTGCTTGACGGAGATCTTGATGTCGCGGAAGCCGTGCTCCTCGAAGAGGGACGCCTCCCACAGGGCCGACTCGACGAGCGCCTCGGGCGTCGCCTTGCCGTACTTCTGGAGCAGACGACGGTCCAGGGAACCGGCGTTGACCCCGATCCGGATCGGCGTGCCGTGGTCCTTCGCGGCCCGCGCGATCTCCTTGACCTTGTCGTCGAACTGCTTGATGTTGCCGGGGTTCACGCGAACCGCCGCGCAGCCCGCCTCGATCGCGGCGAAGACGTACTTGGGCTGGAAGTGGATGTCCGCGATCACCGGGATCTGCGACTTGCGGGCGATGGTCGCCAGCGCGTCCGCGTCGTCCTGCGTGGGGCAGGCGACGCGGACGATCTGGCAGCCGGACGCGGTGAGTTCGGCGATCTGTTGCAGGGTGGCGCCGATGTCCGACGTACGCGTCGTGGTCATCGACTGGACCGAGACGGGGGCCCCGCCCCCGACCGCCACCGGCCCGACCTGGATCTGCCGCGACACTCGTCGCGCGGCGATCGGCCGGACCGGCATCTCGGGGACGCCCAGGGACACTGCGGTCATGGCGTCAGTCGCGGTTTCCGGCGACGGTCTCGCGCATGGCCCGCAGGGACTCCTTGAGGGAGCCCATGGTGGCGAGGACGGCGGTGGGCTCGTAGCCGCAGTGCGCCATGCAGTTGGCGCAGCGCGGGTCCTTTCCGCGGCCGTACTTGTCCCAGTCGGTCTCCTCGATCAGCTCCCGGTACGTCGGGACGTACCCGTCGCTCATCAGGTAGCAGGGGCGCTGCCAGCCGAAGAGGGAGTAGTTCGGGATCGCCCAGGCCGTGCACGGGAAGTCGACCTTGCCCTCCAGGAAGTCCAGGAAGAGCGGCGAGTGGTTCAGCCGCCACTTGCGGCGGTTGCCGCCCGCGAAGGCCTTCTTGAACAGCTCGTGGGTCTGCGCGACACCCAGGAAGTGCTCCTGGTCGGGCGCCTTCTCGTAGGCGTAGGCGGGCGAGATCATCATCTCGTCGACCTTGATGTCGTCGTTGAGGAAGTTGAGCACCTCGATGATGGTCTGCGGGGTGTCCGTGTTGAAGAAGGTCGAGTTCGTGGTGACCCGGAAGCCGCGCTTCTTGGCCTCCTTCATCGCCTCCACCGCCTCGTCGAACACACCCTCCTTCGCGACCGACTCGTCGTGCCGCTCACGCAGCCCGTCGATGTGCACCGCGAAGGCGAAGTACGGCGAAGGCGTGAACTTGTCCAGCTTCTTGCGGAGCAGCATCGCGTTGGTGCAGAGGAAGACGTATTTCTTCTTCGCCACCAACTGCCGCACGATCTCGTCGATCTGAGGGTGCATCAGGGGTTCGCCGCCCGCGATGGACACCATCGGCGCACCGGACTCGAGCACCGCCCCGACGGCCTGCGCCACCGGCATGCGCTGCTTGAGCACGCCCGCCGGGTGCTGGATCTTGCCGCAGCCCTCGCACTTCAGATTGCATGCGAAGAGAGGTTCCAGCTCCACGATCAGGGGGAACTTGTCCCTCTTGCGAAGCTTCTGTTCGGCCAAATATGTAGCGACCTTGATGGACTGGCGCAGCGGCATGGCCATCTGGCTCACCTCCGGGGGAGCAGCAAAGAACGGTGCCATTCGAAAAAAACAGGAAGAACGGATCGAAGAACGCGGAAAGCCGATATTCCACCGCGCACCGTGCCGATCCGGACGAGTTCATGTTCAGGAGCGTCCACGACCACCCGTACGGCCGCAACCGGGCGCGCGCCCGTACGCACGGCGCTCAGCAGCGTGGCCGCCGACTCCATGTCGACCGCGATCGCGCCGGTCGCGAGCAGATCCGACCGTTCCTGTCCGCGGACGATGTGATCGGAGCCGGTCAGGGGGCCGGTGTGGACGGCACGTCCGGGCAGCGCCCGGGCGAGCTCCTTGACGAGCAGTTCGGTACCGACGCACGGAACGGTTCCGCGCGCCTCCCTGGTCTCCTCGGCGACCACGAGGTCGCCGGGGTGCATACCGGGGGCGAGTCCGGCGCAGAAACCGGTGGCCAGTACGGCGGCCTCCGCCAGCGCCGGGTCGGCGAGGCGCCGGGAGACGGCCTCCTCGGCGGCCTGTGGCCCCATCCCCGTCCTGAGGAAGGTGACCGGCCCGCCGGCGCCGGAGCGGTCGCCTGCGCGCAGGGCGAGGCGCTCGATGCCGAGCGCGCAGGCGATCAGCAGCGGCGTTCCGGCGGGCTGTGAACTCATCAGCCCCCCTTGGCCGGGGAGAACGCGGGCTGGGAGAACGGTTCTCCATGGACGAAGCGGCCGAGCGCGGTGAGCGGGAAGACCTGCCGGTAGAGGTGGTAGTTGATGGAGAAGTCCCACGGGAAGCCCGTGCCGGTGAAGTAGGGCTCGTCCCACGACCCGTCCTCCCGCTGGGTCGCCGCGAGCCACGCCACACCGCGCTCCACCGCCTTGGAGTCCCGCTCCCCCGCCGCGAGCAGGGCCATCAGCGCCCAGGCCGTCTGCGAGGCGGTCGAGGCGCCCCGGCCGCTCCACTCCTTGGCGTACTTGTAGGAGCGCAGGTCCTCGCCCCAGCCGCCGTCGTCGTTCTGGACGCTCTCCAGCCAGGTGACCGCGCGCCGGATCGCCGGGTGCGAGCCGGGGAGCCCGGCCGCGGCGAGTGCCGGTACGACGGACCCGGTGCCGTAGACGTAGTTGACGCCCCAGCGGCCGAACCACGAGCCGTCCGGCTCCTGTTCGGCGAGCAGCCACTCGATGCCGCGCCGGGTGCGCGGGTCGTGGGCGAGGCCCTCGACGGCGAGCATCTCGACGACATGCGCGGTGACGTCCGCCGACGGCGGGTCGATGACCTCGCCGAAGTCGCAGAACGGCAGCCGGTTGGGGAACGGGCTGGTGTTGTCGACGTCGAAGGCGCCCCAGCCGCCGTTCTTCGACTGCATGCCGAGGTTCCAGCGGACCGCGCGTCCGGCGGCCCGGTCCAGACGCTCCGGGTCGTGATGTCTGACCCTGCGCAGCGCGAGCACCACCTCGGCGGTGTCGTCGATGTCGGGGTAGTTGTCGTTGTGGAACTCGAACGCCCAGCCGCCCGGCGGCAGTTGGGGCCGCTTGACCGCCCAGTCGCCGGGGCGGACGATCTCCTCCCCGAGCATCCAGTCGGCGGCCTTGACCAGTTGGGGGTGGTCGGCGGGCACTCCCGCGTCGGCGAGCGCGATGGTCGCCAGGCAGGTGTCCCACACCGGGGACTGGCAGGCCTCGATCATCCGGGCCCCGTCCTCGCGCCAGACCGCGAACCGGTCCAGCGACTCGAGTCCCGCGCGCATCACGGGGTGTTCGAGGTCGTAGCCCAGCAGATGCAGGGCGATCACCGAGTACACGGCAGGCGGCTGGATGCCGCCCCAGCAGCCGTCGTTCTCCTGCCGCTCGATGATCCAGCGGGCCGCCGCGTTCATCGCGGACCGGCGCAGCTTGCGCGGGGCGACCTTGCGGTAGAGGTGCAGCGCCTTGTCGATCCGCTGGAAGGCACCGTCCCAACTGGCCACCGGCGCAAGGGGCTTGACCGGGTTCGGATGGTCCGGGTCGGTGTGCAGTTCGTCGAGCGGGAAGGGCGCAGGCCGCACCGGCCGCTTCGCGGAGACGACCGTCAGCGGCACGATGGTCTGCCGGGCCCAGCATCCGAAGTCGTAGATGTTGAGCGGCACCCAGGTCGGGAAGTACAGGAGTTCCGGCGGGAGTTCGGGCAGGTCGTCCCACTTCCACCAGCCGAACAGCGCGAGCCAGATCCGGGTGAAGACGCGGGCCGAGGCGATGCCGCCCCGCTCCCGGACCCAGGCGGACGCCTTCGCCATGTGCGGGGCGTCCGGCGCGTCCCCGGCCAGCCGCAGGGCGACGTACGCCTCGATGGTGGTGGAGAGTTCACCGGGTCCGCCGTAGAAGCTCGCCCAGGTGCCGTCCTCGCGCTGTTCGCCGCGGATGAAGAGTGCGGCGGCCTGGGTCGTCGACTCCTCGCGGATGCCCAGGAACTGACGGAGCAGCAGATCCTCGGCGTCCATCGTGACGTTCGTCTCGAGGTCGCCCTTCCACCAGCCCTGCGCGTCCTGCTGCGCGAGGAGGAAGTCGGTGGCGCGTTGTACGGCGTGGGCGGCGGCGTCGTGCACCCCGGCCGCCACGGGGGTGTTGATGTCGGTTTCGCTGGCCGCGGCAACACGGGGAGGCATGGCCCCGGTGCTTCCGTCGGTCGTCGCTGTCATGGCTTCCCCTTCGTGCAGTGGCATGTCTCTGCTGTGGGTCCGCCGTCGGCCGGTGCTCGTTCGTTCGCAGCACCGGCCGGCGACTACGCGAGGGCTATTCGACCGATAGTGATCATCTCTTTCGTACGACGACGAAGTCCGCGAGCGCCGTGAACCGTGCCCGAACCCGGTCGGGCATGTCGATGGCGTCGAGGACCTCGATGGCGATGGTGTGCTGACGGCGTGCCTCTTCGGCGGTCCACTCGCGGCCGCCGGCCTCCTCGATGAGCGCGGCGCGGGCCGCGAACTCCTCCTCGGAGAAGTTCTCGAAGTCGCTGCTCTTGGCGTCGGCGGCGAGGATCTCGCCGAGCCGGTCCGAGGCGGGTCCGCCCGCCGCGAGCGCCGCCACCACGGGCAGGGACTTCTTGCGCTGGCGCAGATCGCTCCAGGTCTGCTTCCCGGTGGCATCCGGGTCGCCCCAGATGCCGAGGAGGTCGTCGACGGCCTGGAAGGCCAGGCCGAGGTGGTAGCCGTACTTCTCCAGGACGTCGGCGGTGCGGTCGTCCGCGCCGCCGAGCACGGCCCCGATGGAGGAGGCGCAGGCGAGCAGGGCGCCGGTCTTGTTGCCCTCCATCTCCAGGCACTCCTCGACGCTGACGCGGTCGCGGTGCTCGTAGGAGATGTCCTGCGCCTGGCCGTCGATGAGGGCGCGGGTCGCGGTGGTGAGGCGGCGGGTGGCGCGGCCGGCCTCGACGGTGCCGAGCTCCAGCAGGACCTCGTTGGCCAGCGCGAAGAGGGCGTCGCCGACGAGGATGGCCTGGGCGGGGCCGTGCACCTTCCACACGGTGTCGCGGTGGCGGCGCTGCTCGTCGCCGTCCATCAGGTCGTCGTGCAGCAGCGAGAAGTTGTGGATCAGCTCGACGGCGACGGCGCCGGGGATGCCGGTCTCCGGCGCGGCGCCGGTGACCTCGGCGGAGAGCACGGCGAGCGCAGGGCGTACGGCCTTGCCGCCGTCGCCGGCCGCCGGGTTGCCCTCGGC
The DNA here is from genome assembly GCF_044763565.1 of Streptomyces sp. NPDC096013. NCBI lineage: Bacteria > Bacillati > Actinomycetota > Actinomycetes > Kitasatosporales > Streptomycetaceae > Streptomyces > Streptomyces sp. NPDC096013. The sequence continues at coordinate 662,890 of NZ_JBIWGK010000001.1, forward strand.
GTCGATCCAGCCGAAGTGGTAGGCGGCGACGGTGTCCATGGGGGGAGCCAGCCGGTCCACGGCCGCCCGCAGCACCGGTGTGGCAAGGGTCCGGCCGCGCTCCAGGAGCGCGGACACGTCCACCGCGTCGGCAGCCGTCTCGGCCGGGGGCACAGTGGGCACAGTCTCTCCTCTTGTCGCGCTACCGAAGGTGCGGGGGTCGCCTGCCGCCTGCTGATCGAGCATCACGCCGCCTCCTCGAACTCGAAGAGATGGCGGGGGCGGGGCCGGCCCAGGGCGGCGAGGGCGGCGTCCGCCGCGCTCACCCCACTGCGGACCGCACTCTCCATGGTCGCGGGCCACCCTGTGGCGGTCCACGCTCCGGCCAGGTACAGGCCGGGGGCCTTGGTGCGGGCGCCGGGCCGCAGCCGTCCGACGCCGGGGGCGGGAGCGAACGTCGCCGTGCGCTCCCTGGTCACGAAGAAGTCCTTCACCTCGGCGCCGCGCGCACCGGGCAGCAGCCGCTCCAGTTCGGGGAGGTAGCGCTCCCGCAGCGCCGCCACGGGCTCGTCGATCTCGTCGTGCACGGCGGACTGGGACAGCGCCAGGTACTGGCCGTCCTTCAGCCCGGACGCGTCGGTCCGGTCGAACACCCACTGCACCGGGCTGCCCAGCGCCGCGAAGAACGGGCGGGCGAGCACCTTGCGGTCGTAGACGACATGGACGTTCAGGATCGGCGCGGTGTCGATGGCGAGCAGCCGGCCGGGGTTGTCGAGGGCGCCGTCGGGGAGCAGTTCGTGGGCCTCGCGCTGCGGTACGGCGAGCACGACGCTGTCGGCCTCGATCGTCTCGCCGGGGCACTGAACGCTCCAGCGTCCGTTCCCGTCTGTAGAGATGGAGGTGACGCGTGTACGGACTTCGGTGCGCACGCCCGCGGAGTCGAGCGCCCTGCGGGCGAGCCGGTCGTGCAGTTCGCCCAGCGGGACGTGTGCCCAGCCGATGTCGGCCGCGCCCGGGTCGGAGAGCAGACCGGTCTTGAACACCATCGCGGCCAGGGCGAGTGAGGAGTCGCCCGCGACCGCGTTGAGGGTGGCGACCCCGACCAGGTCCCACAGTGCCTCGACGGCACGCGCCGACTGGCCGTGCGCGGTGAGCCAGCTGCCGAAGTTCTGCGCGTCCAGGGCCGGATCGGCGAGATCGAGCCCTTTGAGCGCGAGCGCGGCACGGCCCACTCTGGCGCGTTCGGCGAGCGAGAGATGCGGGTACGTCGCGAGGCTGCGCCCGAGATGCAGCGGCACGGGCAGCGCGTCGCGGCGGAGTCTGCCGAGCCGGCGTCCCTCGGGGCGGTTCACGTCGAGTACGGGCACGTCGAGACGATCCTGCAGCGGAGCGAGCGCGGCGCCCTCGATGCGGTCGAGGAACCAGCGGTAGGCGGTGCAGCAACGCAGGTAGACATGCTGGCCGTTGTCGACGGTCAGGTCGCCGCGCTGGAAGGAGAAGGCGAGTCCGCCGAGGCGCGGGCGGCCTTCGAGCAGGGTGACGCGGACTCCGGCGTCGGCCAGCGCGAGCGCGGTGGTGATGCCGGCGAGTCCGCCGCCGACGACGACGGCATGCCGGCCGGCCTGTGCCGTCGCCGGATCGGCGGGCAGCCCGTCGGCCCGCGTCCCGTCGCTCATCGTGCACTCCCCCCTGCGCGCCCGCCGAGGCACTCGAACCAGCCACGGCGGACCGTTTCCGTCAGGGACGCCGCACCGCACCGGAGGGTTGCCTGCCGCATCTCTCCGGTGACCTCACCCTGGCCCACTCCGTCCATCAGGCGCGCCTCCTGAGAGTCCTCCGCGAGACGTGCCGGGCGTCCAGTCCGGACAGGCCGCGCACCGCGACGTAGGCCTTCTCGCGGCCGGGCAGGGAGACGCGGCCGCGCAGGACGGCCTCCGGCTCGCGCTCGATGCGGTCCAGCAGGCGGCGGTAGATGCCGGCCATGGCGGCGACGCAGGCGCCGCTGCGGCGGTCGAGCATGGGGAGCAGCCGGTAGCCCTCGGCGAAAAGAGTGCGGGCCCGTCGCACCTCGAAGTGGACGAGACCCGCGAAGTCGGAGCCCTCGGGTGGCGTCGGCCCGTCGAACCCGGCCGAGCAGCCGAATTTCGCGAGGTCGTCGGCGGGCAGATAGATCCGGCCGCCCTCGGCGTCCTCGCGGACGTCTCTGAGGATGTTGGTGAGCTGGAGCGCGAGCCCCAGCGTGTCGGCGTACTCCGGGGCGCGCTCGACGCCGCGCGCGCCGGGCTCGGTGCCGAACACGCCGAGCGAGAGCCGCCCGATCGCGCCCGCGACACACCGGCAGTAGACCTTCAGGTCGTCCCAGGTCTCGTAGGTCTCGCCGCGTACGTCCATCAGGACGCCGTCGATCAGTTCGTCCAGGCCGTCCAGCGGGACCGGGAAGGCCCCGGCCGTGTGCGCGAGGGCGACCGCGACCGGATCGGTGTCGTCCTCCTCGACCTCGCCCTCGCGGACCCGGGTGAGCAGCGCCCGGGTGTCCTCCAGGCGGGCCGCCTTCACCTCGGTCTCCAGCGTGCCGTCGCCGATGTCGTCGACACGCCGGGAGAACGCGTACAGCGCCGACATGGCCCGACGCTTGGGCGCCGGGAGCAGTCTGATGCCGTAGGCGAAGTTCCGTGCCTGTTGTCCGGTGACGGCCTCGCAGTAGCTGTAGGCGGCGAGTACCGGCGCGGACATGTGCGGTGCAGACTCCACGGTCCGGATCACCCCTCTCCTCGCAGAGTCACGCCCACCTCACGCAGCAACTGGATCTTGCCGGGCTTCGGCGGGCCGGGAAGTACGTCGTATTCGGCGGCGGCGATCGCCCGGATCGCCGCCCTCCCCCCCGCCACGAACCCCGCGAGCAGCAGCTTCAGTCTGCCGTGGACGCTACCCACCAGGGGGGCGCCTTCATTCAGGAGATCGCGGGCGCGTTCTGCTTCGTATGCAACCAGTGCGCGCACCGATGCGCCCGCGGAGGGCGTGGCGAGATCCGCTTCCTGGACGTGAAAGCGCTTCATGTCCTGGGCGGGCAGGTAGATGCGGTCGCGGCCGAGGTCCTCGGTCACGTCCTGCAGGTGTTCGACGATCTGAAGTGCGGTACAGATCGCGTCCGACAGCCGGACCCGCTCGGGGGTCTCGGTGCCGGTGACGCCGAGGACCAGGCGGCCGACGGGGTTGGCGGACAGCTCGCAGTAGGCGAGGAGGTCATCGTAGGTCTCGTAGCGCGTGACGAGCTGGTCCTGGCGGTTCGCGGCGATCAGGCCGAGGAAGGGCTCGGGGGTCAGCGCGCGGCGGCGGACGGTGGGCTGGAGGCGGCGCAGCAGGGGGTGGCCCGGGGTGCCGTCGAAGACGCGGTGGAGGTCGGCCTCGAAGGCGTCGAGGAGGACCAGGCGGTCCTCGGCCTCCGCGGGTGCAACGCCGAGCAGCCGGGCGTCGGCGCCGCCGGGGGCCAGGTCGCCGTCGCCGATGTCGTCGACGAGACGGGCGAATCCGTACACCGCCATGAGATCGGTGCGCCAGGCTCGGGGCAGGAAGAAAGGCGCCACGGGGAAGTTCTCACCCGCGGCCTTGTCGAGTGTGCCGCGCTCCGGATCGCCGGTGCCGGCAATCCCGCTTCCCGTCACCGCTCACTGCCAGGGGCGGGGACGGCACATGCTTCGGTGAGCTGGGGAGTTTCCGTAGCCATTGCCGTCACATCTCCCGTTCTACACTGCCGACCCAATACACACTATTTCGGACACGCCGCCCGGACGTCCGCACGGATACCCGAAGAAGGGTGTCGCGCATTATCGCCCCACTTGCCGCTATTCGGCACCGGTACAGCTTACGTTGTACAACGCAGCGAGCTTCCTCGGGGTGTCCTGCACATCACAACAACACACCGATTGGCGTCAAGATTCCTTGGGCCGGGCCGAGTTGACGTTTCCTTTGCAGACGCGGGGCCCCGCCGGAACAGTTCCGGCGGGGCCCTGGGAAGCGTTATGGGCTTTTGCGGCCCCTATGCGGGCGCACTACTTGCCCGTGAACTTCTCGTACTCCTTGAGAACCTCGTCGGTCGGGCCGTCCATCCGGAGTTCGCCCCGTTCCAGCCACAGCACACGGTCGCAGGTGTCGCGGATCGACTTGTTGTTGTGACTGACGAGAAACACCGTGCCCGCGGACTTCCTCAGTTCACGGATGCGCTCCTCGGAGCGGACCTGGAACTTGCGGTCACCGGTGGCCAGCGCCTCGTCGATCATCAGGACGTCGTGGTCCTTGGCGGCGGCGATGGAGAAACGCAGCCGGGCCGCCATGCCGGAGGAGTAGGTGCGCATCGGGAGGGTGATGAAGTCGCCCTTCTCGTTGATGCCGGAGAAGTCGACGATCTCCTGGTAGCGCTCCCTGACCTGCTCGCGGGACATCCCCATGGCGAGACCGCCCAGGATGACGTTCCGCTCGCCGGTGAGGTCGTTCATCAGGGCCGCGTTCACGCCCAGCAGGGACGGCTGGCCGTTGGTGTAGACCCTGCCCTTCTCGGCCGGGAGGAGGCCCGCGATGGCGCGCAGCAGGGTCGACTTGCCGGAGCCGTTCGACCCGATCAGGCCGACCGCCTCGCCGCGGTAGGCGACGAAGGAGACGCCCTTGACGGCGTGCACCTTGCGCACCCCGCGCTCCTCGCCGCGCTTGACTATGCGGCTGAGGGCCGACGTGGCGCTGCCCTTGCCGGTCTTGGCGCCGTGCACGCGGTAGACGATGTGCAGTTCGTCCGCGACGACGGTGGGAATCAGGTCCCCCGGCTTCCGGTCCGTCAGGTTCTGCTCGATGTTCTGCTCAGCCACGGCCGTACCTCTCCTCCGCCTTCCAGAAGTACACGAAGCCGCCGGCGAACAGGACCACGGCCCAGAAGGCGGCGATGGCCCACACGTGCGGCGGCAGGTTCGACGCGCTGTAGCCGTCGATCAGCGCGAAGCGCATCAGGTCCATGTAGACGGCGGCCGGGTTCACCTGGAGCAGCCGGACGAACACCTCGGAGCGGCCCTCCATCATCGTGCTGATGGAGAACATGACGCCCGACGTGTACATCCAGGTGCGCAGGATGAACGGCATCAGCTGGGCCAGGTCCGGAGTCTTGGCGCCCATCCGCGCGACGATCAGCGCGAGCCCGGTGTTGAAGAGGAACTGGAGCAGCAGGACCGGGACGATCAGCAGCCAGGACAGGCTCGGGTAGCTGCCGAAGCCGATGACGATGATGAACAGCACGGTCATCGAGAACAGCAGCTGCTGGAGCTGCTGGAGCGCGAAGGAGATCGGCAGCGAGGCGCGCGGGAAGTGCAGCGCGCGCACCAGGCCGAGGTTCCCGGAGATCGCCCGCACGCCCGCCATGACCGAGCTCTGCGTGAAGGTGAACACGAACACGCCCGTGACCAGGAACGGGATGTACACGTCCCGGGACATGCCCCGGGACGCCTTCAGGATGACGCCGAAGATGAAGAAGTACACGGCCGCGTTCAGCAGCGGGGTGGCCACCTGCCAGAGCTGCCCGAGCTTCGCCTGGCTGTACTGGGCCGTCAGCTTCGCCTGGGAGAAGGCCAGGACGAAGTGCCGGCGTCCCCAGAGCTGCCGGACGTACTCGGCGAGTCCGGGGCGGGCACCGCTCACGGTCAGCCCGTACTTGGCGGCGAGCTGTGCCGCCGTGAGGCCTGCGTCGGGCGACGGACGCGGGCTCACCGCGATTCCGCCGTCATGCGTTGTCTCACTCAAGAGTGGAAGCCCTCATCTTTGGATGCGTCTTACGATCGTCTTGCGTTCGTCTTACGGAATTCTGCTACAGAACGCGACACGTATCCGCCGAGGGATACGGTCCGGAGGCGTGCGCGTGCCGGGGACCCGGTCACGCGCCCGGCGAGCCTGTCAGATCACGGGAGGACGGCCGAGCCGGGTCAGCCGCCACACGGTACGCCACCGGATGGGCCGGCGCGGCCCGCAGGGGGTGGTCCAGCCCTCCTTGAACCCGCCGAACCAGGCCTGGAGAGCCGGGCGCGAGGGGCGGCGCAGAAGCGTGAGCAGCAGCCATACCCCGAGGTAGACGGGGACGAGGGGCGCGGGGAGGTTGCGGCGGGCCAGCCAGACCCGGTTGCGGGCGACCATGCGGTGGTAGACCGCGTGCCTTGAGGGCGCGGTGGTCGGGTGGAACAGCACCATGTCCGCCCGGTAGTCGATCATCCAGCCCGCGTCGAGGGCCCGCCAGGCGAGGTCGGTCTCCTCATGGGCGTAGAAGAACTCGTCCGGGAGTCCGCCGACCTCGGCGAAGACCTTCGTGCGGACGGCGTTGGCGCCGCCGAGGAAGGTGGTGACCCGGGAGGAGCGCATCGGGTCGGAGGCGCGCAGCCGCGGGACGTGCCGGCGCTGGGTGACGCCCGTCTCCGGGTCGGCGATGCGGAAGCTGACGATGCCGAGGCGGGGATCGGCGGCGAAGGCCTCCCGGCACAGCTCGGCGGTGTCGTGCCGGGCGAGGAGCCCGTCGTCGTCGAGGAACATCACTATGTCGACATCGCGACCTGCGGGCCCGAAGGCCTCCAGGCCGACGTTCCGGCCGCCGGGGATGCCCAGGTTCTCGGGCAGTTCCATGGTCCGCACGCCCTCGGGGACGTCCGGGACGGGCGAGCCGTTGCCGACGACGACCGCCTCCACCCGGTCGCCGTCCTGCTTGGCGACCGAGTCGAGCAACGCCCGCAGTTCGTCGGGGCGGTTGCCCATGGTGATGATCACCGCGCCGACCTTCATGCCGCTCACTTCAGCCTGCTCGACGCGAGGATCGACACCAGGTGCAGCAGGGTCTGGAGCAGCGCGATGCCGGCCAGTACGGCGACGCCGAGCCGCGAGAAGTACAGGTCGCCGCGGACCTGGTCGACGATCGCGAGGACCAGGATCAGCAGGGTCGCCTCGATGCCGAGGATGAGCCGGTGGAACTTGAAGGCGGCTGCGGCCCGGCGGGCCAGTGCCATCCCGGAGGACCGCATCTCGGCGGCGGCCTCCTGGACGGGGGCCTTGCCGGTCTGGTGGCGGGCGACGCCGACCAGGTCGGTCTCGGCCTTGATCAGGATCGCGCCGAGCGCGGCCAGCGTCCCGAGGAACGCCCACAGCCAGTCGATACGGCCGCTGCCCCACAGGTCGGCGGCGCGCAGCCCGAAGCCCACCAGCACGGCGGCGTCGGTCAGATAGGCGCCGACCCGGTCGAGGTAGACCCCGGCGAGGGAGTACTGCTTGCGCCAGCGGGCGATCTCGCCGTCGACGCAGTCCAGCAGCAGGTACATCTGGACGCACACCACGCCCAGCACGGCGCCCGTGATCCCCGGCACCAGCAGCGCCGGGGCGGCGAGCACGCCGAAGACGGTCATCAGGTACGTGAGCTGGTTGGGCGAGACCCTGGTGTTCACCAGGTAGCGGTCGACCCGCAGGGACACCTCACGCATGTAGAGGCGTCCCATCCAGTGCTCACCGCTGCGCCGGTCCTTCACCCCTGCGGGGTGGACGACGGGACGGAGTTCAGCTACCGATGGCCTTGACATAGTCGGCGTAGATGTCCTTGATCTGGTCGGTTTTCAGGTCGAGGTGTTCGAGGATGGTGTAGCGCCCGGGGCGGGTCTCCGGAGCGAACTCCACGGCGCGGACGAACTCGTCCACCGTGAAGCCGATCTCCTCCGGCAGCACCGGCAGTCCGTGCCGGCGCAGCACCTCGGCCATGGCGGCCGATTCCTCGTGGGCCCCGCGGAGGTACATCGCGAAGGCCGCGCCCAGTCCGCACTGCTCGCCGTGGGCGGCGGCGCGTTTGGGGAAGAGCAGGTCGAAGGCGTGGTTGATCTCGTGGCAGGCGCCGGAGGCCGGACGGGAGTCACCGGAGATCGACATGGCGACACCGGTGAGGACCAGCGCCTCGGCGAGCACCTGGAGGAAGGCGTTGTCACCGACCCCGCCCGGGTGCCGCAGCACGGCCTCACCGGCCTGCCGGGCCATGGCCGCGGCGAGCCCGTCGATCTTCTCGCCCTTGACGCGGTTGGCGAGCTCCCAGTCCGCGATCGCGGAGACGTTGGAGATCGCGTCCCCGATGCCCGCCCGCACGAAGCGGACCGGTGCCTCGCGGATCACGTCGAGGTCGATGACCACGGCGATCGGGTTCGGCACACCGTAGGAGCCGCGGCCCGCGTCGTTGTCGAGGGTGGCGACCGGCGAGCAGAGACCGTCGTGCGCGAGGTTCGTCGGTACGGCGACCAGGGGCAGGCCGACGCGTGCCGCGGCGAACTTGGCGCAGTCGATGATCTTGCCGCCGCCGAGGCCCACGACCGCGTCGTAGTGACCGGCCTTCATGTCGCCGGCCAGCCGGATCGCGTCGTCGAGGGTGCCGCCGCCGACCTCGTACCAGGTGGCACCGGGCAGGCTCGGCTCCAGGCGCGCGCGCAGCCGGGCACCCGAGCCGCCGCTGACGGCGACCGCGAGCCGGCCGGAGTGCGAGATGCGCTGGTCGGCGAGGACGCAGGCAAGGTCGTCGAGGGCACCCGGGCGGATGTCGACGACGACGGGCGAGGGGATCAGCCGGGTCAGTACAGGCACGCGATCTCCCGCCCCTTGGCCAGATCCTCGTGGTTGTCGATCTCGACCCACTTGACGTCACCGATCGGGGCGACGTCGATCCGGAAGCCGCGGTTGACCAGTTCCTGGTAGCCGTGCTCGTAGAACTGCTGCGGGTCGGTCTCCCACACGGTCTTGAGCGCGTCGGCCAGGTCGGCGGTGGCGTCGCCCTCGATGAGGGTGACGCCGATGTACTCGCCGGTCGCCTCGGCCGGGTCCATCAGCTTGGTGATCTTCGTCATGCCCTTGGCGGGGTCGACGACGACCTTCATCTCCTCGTCCGCGAGGGACTTGACGGTGTCCAGCGCGAGGATGATCTTCTTGCCGTCGCCGCGCGCGGCGAGCAGCGTGCGCTCGACGGAGACCGGGTGGACGGTGTCGCCGTTGGCGAGGATCACGCCGTCCTTGAGGGCGTCACGTCCGCACCACAGGGAGTAGGCGTTGTTCCACTCCTCGGCCTTGTCGTTGTCGATGAGGGTGAGCTTGAGGCCGTACTTCGCCTCGAGGGCCGCCTTGCGCTCGTAGACGGCCTCCTTGCGGTAGCCGACGATGATCGCGACCTCGGTCAGACCGATCTCGGCGAAGTTGCCGAGGGTGAGGTCCAGGACCGTCGGTTCGCCCTCTATGCCCGCGGGGCCCACCGGCACCAGAGCCTTGGGAAGGCTGTCGGTGTAGGGGCGCAGACGCCGTCCGGCGCCGGCCGCCAGCACGAGGCCGATCATGCGGGTTCTCCTTCATCGTGTACGGCGGGCGCCCCTGCGGACACCCAGAAGCGGATGCTCTCGAAGAGCACCAGCAGGGCCACGGCCACGGCGAGGACCGTGAGCGCGACCGTGAACTGCGACGCGGTGAGTGCGGCGGCGAGAACGGTGACGAGCAGCGTCCGCCCCTCGTGCCCCCCGATGGCGCGCACCAGCCAGGCCGGGGACGCCCCGGCGTTGCCGCGGATGCGGTACACCGTGTCGTAGTGATGGTAGGCGACGGCGGCCACCAGGCCGAAAGCCGCCGGAAGCGCTCCGTTCACCTCCGCTTTGGCCGCGAGGATCAGCACGGTGCAGTACTCGGCCGCCCGGAAGACCGGGGGGACGAGCCAGTCGAGGGTGCCCTTGAGGGGGCGGGACAGGGCCTGACCGGCGGTGACGGCGTAGACGAAGGCGCCCGCCACGGGGGCCCAGGTGACGCCGGAGAAGAGGGAAAAGGCGAGGACCGCCGTGCCGGCGGCCGCGAGGAGGAGCGGCGCACCGAGGCGGCCGGGGTTCACACGGTCCACGAACGCCGCCAGGGGTCCGTTGTCCGCGAGGTCCGCCAGCGCCTGGGCCGCCCGGTCCGTGCGCCGGGCCTTGCGGGTCAGGGAGCGCAGCACCCGGCCGGCCGTCGTGTACGTCGCCGCGAAGGCACAGCCGACGAGGAGGACGTAGAAGGTGATGCGGGGGGTCGTCACGGCCGTGAGGACGGCGATCATCGCCCATCGTTCGCCGATGGGCAGGACTATCATCCGGCGCACCCAGACCGTCCAGCCGACGCTGTCGAGCTTGTCGGAGAGTGCCGCGGTGGGGCTGGTGTTGGCGGTGGCGTCGTGGTTTGCCTCGTTGAAGGAGAAGTCCACGACGTGCCGGCAGGTCTGAAGGATCATCGCGCCGAGCGCGAGCGCCCAGACGTCGTCGCCGCCCCGGGCCGCGCCCAGCGCGAGGCCGGCGTAGTAGGCGTACTCCTTGGCGCGGTCGAAGGTGGCGTCGAGCCAGGCGCCGAGCGTCGAGTACTTCAGGGCGTAGCGGGCGATCTGGCCGTCGACGCAGTCCAGGACGAAGGACGCGATCAGCAGGACGCCGGCCGCGACGAATCCGGGGCGGGTGCCGGTGGCCGCGCAGGCCGCCGCGATCAGAGCGGTGAGCAGGGACGCGGTGGTGACCTGGTTCGGGGTGAGGCCGCGGCGGGCGCACCAGCGGGCGATGTAGCGGGAGTACGGGCTGATGAAGTGCGTGGTGAAGAAGCCGTCGCGGGACTTCACTGCCGACTTCAGGCGTACGGCCTCGTCGTCGACGGCGGCGACGGCCTGGCGTGCCTCGTTGCGGGTCTGCGGGTCGGCGGGGACCGTGGCGACGAGGCTGCCCAGCTCGGGGCGGTGCACGTCGCAGCCGTCGGCGTCGAGGGCGGTGACGACGCGGTCGGCGAGGTCGTCGAGGAGGACCGTGCCGCCGCCGGCGGAGTGCTCGCGGGCGACCGCGCGGGTCAGCGCCTGACGGCCGGCCGGCTGCGCGGTGACGGCGCCCGGTACCGCGGCGAGCGGGAAGCGCGGGTCGGTGAGGCCGAGGCGCAGCGCGTGCAGGTGGCCGACGAAGCGGGCGTCCACGACGGCGACGCGCCGGTCACCGGGGACGGCCGCGAGGAGCGTCTCCGCCTCGGTGGTGTCGGCGGCGGTCCGGACGTCGAAGCCGAGCGACCTCAGATCGGCCTCGATCGACGATCCGGGGACCGGCTGACCGGTGAGGATGGCGGTCGACAACCGAACTCACTCCCTGGGTGCCGACGCTCGGGCGCCGGTCATGTGCATGGTGGTGGCGCCCATCGGGTGACACCCGGGCGGCATGTCGGCAGAGGCTATCGGATGCTCTCAAGCCCGTGTTCACCGGCCGTTCATGGCCTGATCAACAGGGTCTGCCAGCGCCTCCGCCGAGATCATCATCAGGGATTCGGGGCCCGGCCGACAAACCGCACCCGTCAGACCGGGCATCGCGGGACATAGCGGAGGCCCTCTCCGTATCGGCATAGGGTGAATGCCCATGACATGGCTGATCACCGGCGGAGCCGGATACATCGGGGCGCATGTGGCACGGGCGATGGCGGGCGCCGGGGAACGTGTCGTCGCCCTGGACGACCTCTCCGCGGGAGACCCCGCTCGCCTTCCCGAGACCGTTCCGTTCGTCCACGGCTCCTCCCTGGACGGCGGCCTCCTGAAGCACGTGTTCGCCGAGCACGGCGTGAGGGGGGTCGTGCACCTCGCGGCACGCAAGCAGGTGGCCGAGTCGGTGGCACGGCCGACGTACTACTACCGCGAGAACGTGGGCGGCCTGGCGACCCTCCTGGACGCGGTCGCCGAGGCCGGCGTCCGGCGGTTCGTGTTCTCGTCCTCGGCGGCGGTCTACGGCGACCCGGGCACGGACCTGATCACCGAGGACACCCCGTGCGCGCCGGTGAACCCGTACGGCGAGACCAAGCTCACCGGCGAGTGGCTGGTCCGGGCGGCGGGCGCGGCGCACGGCATCGACACGGTGTGCCTGCGCTACTTCAACGTGGCGGGGGCGGCGGCTCCGGAGCTGGCCGACACCGGGGTCTTCAACATCGTCCCCATGGTCTTCGACCGGCTCACCCGGGACGAGGCCCCGCGGATCTTCGGCGACGACTATCCGACCCCGGACGGCACCTGTGTCCGGGACTACATCCACGTGGCCGATCTCGCCGAAGCCCATCTGGCGGCGGCCCGGCGCCTGGCCGACGGGGGCGCGGAGGGCGACCTGACGGTCAACATCGGCCGCGGGGAAGGGGTGTCGGTCCGTGAGCTGGTCACGGTGATCGGCGAGGTCACCGGGGACCGGCGTCCCGCCGTCGTCGAGGGACGGCGTCCCGGTGACGCCCCGCGCGCGGTCGCGTCCGCCGAGCGGGCCGCCGCGGAGCTGGGGTGGACGGCTCGGCGCGGGGTGCGGGAGATGGTCGACTCCGCGTGGCGCGGGTGGCGGGCGCACCACGGCGGCTGATCACCGCACCACCCTGACCTGCGATTCGTTTGCGCAGGTCAGGGCACATGACAACGGTGTTCAGTGCCGCGTTGCCCGATACCCCCCGCCCGTAGTTCACTGTGATCCGGAGCAGTAGTCAGGAGGGCGGCTTCCCATGGGGGCAGGGCACGACCACGGGCATTCTCACGGTGCTCCCGTCACCGGTACGGCGGCGGCCGCGTACCGGGGCAGGCTGCGTGTCGCGCTGGGGATCACGCTCACCGTGATGGTGGTCGAGGTCGTCGGCGGGCTGCTCGCGGACTCGCTCGCGCTCATCGCGGACGCGGCCCACATGGCGACCGACGCGCTCGGCCTCGGCATGGCCCTCCTCGCGATCCACTTCGCGAACCGGCCGGCGAGCGGCAACCGCACCTTCGGCTACGCCCGCGCCGAGATCCTGGCGGCGCTCGCCAACTGCCTGCTGCTGCTCGGCGTCGGCGGCTACGTCCTGTACGAGGCGGTCCAGCGGTTCGTCACGCCCGCCGACACCGAGGGCGGGCTGACCATCGTGTTCGGTCTGATCGGCCTGGTCGCGAACATGATCTCCCTCACGCTGCTGGTGCGCGGCCAGAAGGAGAGCCTGAACGTGCGGGGCGCCTTCCTGGAGGTCGCCGCGGACGCGCTGGGCTCCCTCGCCGTGATCATCTCGGCCGTGGTGATCCTGACCACGGGCTGGCAGGCCGCCGACCCGATCGCCTCCCTCGCCATCGGCCTGATGATCGTGCCCCGCACGCTGAAGCTGCTGCGCGAGACCCTGGACGTCCTCCTGGAGTCGGCCCCCAAGGACGTCGACATGCTGGAGGTGCGCTCGCACATCCTGGCGCTCGACGGCGTCGAGGACGTCCACGATCTGCACGCGTGGACGATCACCTCGGGCATGCCGGTGCTCTCCGCGCACGTCGTCGTCCGCTCGGACGTGCTGAACGCCATCGGCAACGAGAAGATGCTCCACGAACTCCAGGGCTGCCTCGGCGACCACTTCGACGTGGAGCACTGCACCTTCCAGCTGGAGCCCAGCGGCCACGCGGAGCACGAGGCGAAGCTCTGCCACTGACACCCGCGTGGTGCTCGGCGAGGCCCCCGGACTGACAGGATTCGACCGGTTCGGCCTTGAGTGCGCCCGTCCCGCGTACACCCCTGTCCGTACGGCCTCGGTGCCACCCCCGGACGGTTCCCCCGTCGCCGCGCCGGGCACGATGAACTGCCGGGAGTGCCTGATTCGTACGGCAGACTTGGCTTGAGGACCGATGTGAAGGATGGGTATGCCGACCACACCTGCCACCGCGACGCCCAGCTCGTCGAACGGCACCGCTGAAGCGATCTTGCTCGAACTGGTCGACGAGAACGGCGTGACGATCGGCACCGCCGAGAAGCTCGCCGCCCATCAGCCGCCGGGGCAGCTGCACCGCGCCTTCTCCGTCTTCCTCTTCGACGAGCAGGGCCGGCTCCTCCTCCAGCAGCGGGCGCTCGGCAAGTACCACTCCCCCGGTGTGTGGTCCAACACGTGCTGTGGCCACCCCTACCCCGGCGAGGCGCCCTTCGCGGCGGCCGCCCGGCGCACGTACGAGGAGCTGGGCGTGTCCCCGACGCTGCTCGCCGAGGCGGGCACGGTCCGCTACAACCACCCGGACCCGGACTCCGGTCTGGTGGAGCAGGAGTACAACCACCTCTTCGTCGGCATGGTGCAGTCCGCGCCGCGGCCGGACCCGGAGGAGGTGGGCACGACCGCGTTCGTGACCCCCGCCGAGCTGGCGGAGCGGCACGCGAAGGACCCGTTCTCGTCCTGGTTCATGACGGTGCTGGACGCGGCCCGTCCGGCGGTCAGGGAGCTGACGGGCCCGTCCGCGGGCTGGTGAGCGGCGCTACGGCAGCTGCGCGCGGGTGAGCGGCAGGGCGGCCCAGATCACCTTGCCGCCGCTCGCGGTGTGCTCGACGTCGCACACCCCGCCCGCCTCCCGGGTCACCTCGCGCACCAGCAGCAGTCCCCGGCCGCCGGTCTCGTCGTGGTCGGCCACCAGGGCGGTCGGGCGGTAGGGGTGGTTGTCCTCGACGGACACCCGCACCCACTCGGCTCCCACGGCGACCTCCACGGCGAGGGTCGGCGACAGCAGCGCCGCGTGCCGGACCGCGTTGGTGACCAGCTCGGAGACGATCAGCAGCAGCCCCTGCAACACCTCGTCCGAGAGGGGCACGCCCTGCCGGTGGAGCAGGTCCCGTACGGCGTGCCGCGCCTGCGGGACGGAGACGTCGACGGCGGAGGCCGTGAACCGCCAGACTCCCTCGTACGGCAGCGGGCCCGGCGGGGCGGAGGCGGAATCCGGGGCGGGAGCGGAATCCGGGGCGGGATCCGATCCGGGATCCGGAGGATCGTCTCTGCCGCCTTCTGGGCGTGGGGCCGACCCACGCCCGCGGTTCTCCATCGTCCGGTCGCCACCCTTGCGCTCGATTGTCACCACACGACGAGTGTTGGCATCGACCCGCGCCACCCCGGATGACTGAACAGAAGTCAGCAGTTATCGGACGCTTTCCGATCGTTGCTGCGGGGATCGGTCGACTCCAGGATCGCCGGTGTTCCTCTCGTACCGACTTCGCGAACTCTTCGGGTTGTACGTAGCATCCGGCCCATGGAGCCTCGCCTGCTGCACGACGTGACCGGCTCGGTCGCCACGGTCGTCATCCACCACCCCGGCAAGCTCAACGCGATGACCGCCGAGATGTGGCGGGCGCTGCCGCCCCTGCTCGACACGTTCGCCGCCGATCCGGGCGTACGGGCGCTCGTGCTGACCGGTGAGGGCGGGACCTTCTGCGCCGGTGCCGACATCTCGACGCTGCGTTCGGAGCCGAGTGCGGCGCAGGGGCTGTCGGTGCTCGCGGAGGAGGCGCTCGCGGCGTTCCCGAAGCCTGCGGTGGCGGCCATCCGGGGGCATTGTGTCGGCGGCGGGGCGCAGTTGGCGGCGGCGTGCGATCTGCGGTTCGCGGAGGAGGGCGCGCTGTTCGGGGTGACTCCGGCGAAGCTCGGGATCGTGTATCCGGCGTCCGCGACCAGGCGGCTGGTGTCGCTGGTCGGTCCCGGGACCGCCAAGTACCTGCTGTTCTCAGGCGAGTTGATCGATGCGGAACGTGCGCTGCGCACGGGCTTCGTCGACGAGCTGCTGCCCGAGGGCGAACTCGCCAAGCGGGTCGCGGAGTTCACCCGGGTGCTGGTGTCCCGCTCGCAGCTGACTCAGGCGGCGGCGAAGGAGTTCGCCAACGGCCGTACGGACAGGGACGGTCACTGGAGGGACCAGGCGCGCGGCAGCGGCGACACCGCCGAGGGCGTCGCCGCGTTCCTGGAACGCCGGAAGCCGCGCTTCACCTGGACCACATCCGGGACTACGTCATGACGAACCGGCTGTTCGCGCGGAACCTCTCGACGAGGTGGGCGGGGGCCTTCCGCGGGGACCCCGCGTCGTAGGGCGGCTGCGGGTCGTACTCCGTCAACAGCTGTACGGCCTGGGCGTGTTCATCCCCGGCGATCCTGCCGAGCAGGGTCAGCCCCATGTCGATGCCGGAGGAGACCCCGGCCGCGGTGACGTACTTCCCGTCGGTCACGACCCGCTCCCCCGTCGGCTCGGCGCCGAACCGCCTCAGCTGCTCCAGCGCCAGCCAGTGCGAGGTCGCCCGGCGCCCGTCGAGCAGCCCGGCGGCGGCCAACAGCAGGGAGCCCGTGCACACCGAGGTCGTCCAGGTGCTGGTGGCATCGGCGGTGCGCAGCCAGTCCAGGAGGGGCGCGTTCTCCATCTGCGGGGTCTGACCGGGGCCGCCCGGGACGACCACGATGTCGGGGGCCGGCACGTCCGCGAGGGCGCGGTCGGCGACGAGTGCCAGGTTGCCGCTCTCGTTGCGGACCGGGCCAGCCGCTTCGGCGACGAAGACGGTCTCGGCGCCGGGGAGGCGGCCGAGGGTTTCGTACGGGCCGACGGCGTCGAGGGCGGTGAAGCGGTCGAAGAGGACGATGGCGATCTGCATGGGGTTCCTTCCGGTGGTCACGGGATGCGTGCGCGGGAGGTCTTCCGGCGGCCGGCGGGCACACGCGCGCTGGGCGTCGGACGTCGGGCGTTCAGTGGTCAACGAGCGATCGCGTGGAAGCGGCGGCGGTACTCGGCCGGGGGTGTGCCGAGGGTCTTGAGGAAGGCGCGGCGCATGGACTCGGGGGTGCCGTAGCCACTGGCCCGGGAGATCTCCTCGACGCCGTCGGCGGTGTCCTCCAGGAGGCGGCGGGCGTGTTCGAGGCGGACGCGGTCGACGTAGCGGCCGGGGGTCATCCCGGTCTCGGACTGGAAGGCGCGGGCGAAGTGGCGGGGCGAGAGGCGGGCGCGGGCGGCCAGGGTCTCGACGCTCAGGTCGTCGCCGGGGTGTTCGGTGATCCACTGCTGGACCTCGCGGAGGGGTTCCCGGTGGGCCGTCTGGGCGGCCAGCTGGGCGCTGAACTGGGCCTGGTTCCCGGGGCGGCGCAGGAAGACGACCAGGTGGCGGGCGATGGTCAGTGCCGTGTCGCGGCCCAGGTCCTCCTCGACCAGCGCCAGGGCGAGGTCGATGCCCGAGGTGACGCCCGCCGAGGTGGAGACGTGGCCGTCACGGACGTAGATCGGGTCGGGGTCGACCTCGACGGCGGGGTGGTCGCGGGCGAGTTTCGCGCAGTACGCCCAGTGCGTGGTGGCCCGGCGGCCGTCCAGGAGGCCCGCCTCGGCGAGCAGGATCGCCCCGGTGCACACGGAGACCAGCCGCTCGGCGCGCGGCCCGTGCGCGCGCAGCCAGTCGGTCACGCGCGGGTCCGGGCCGCGTGTGCCGGGGCCGCCGGGGACGAGAAGGGTGTGCGGGGCGGGCGCGTCGGCGAGGGACGAGTCCGGTACGACGGTCAGACCGCTGGAGGTGCGCACCGGGCCGCCGTCCAGGGAGGCCGTACGGATGCGATAGGTCCCCGGGACCCGCGCCTCGGCGCCCGCGAAGACCTCCACGGGACCGGTGACGTCGAGGCTCTGGACCTCGTCGAAGAGGACCAGCAGGACGGTTCGCATACCGTCGATTCTTCGCGCCCCGGGCATTGGCCGCAACGACGGATACCCCACCTTTCCTGCCATGCCGTACCGGCGCTTCCGCGTCGTACCGACCAGTCGGTAACGTGACCGTCATGACTACTGCCGCCGTAGATCCCCGTGCCGGGCGCCGCTGCCACAACGCGCTCAACTCCCTGCACGCCACGCTCTACTTCTCGCCCGACCTGGGGAAGGAGTTCGGCGCGCTCGGCATCACCCAACCCGCGGCCGTCAATTTCGCCGTGCGCGCGGCAGCGATGGGCCCGGTCGGCCCCGGCACGGTGACGGCGGCCTTCTACAACTACAAGTACGCCCTCGTGGCCCGGCACGTGCCCGCCGTCTGGGAAACCGCCTCCCCGGAGCAGTGCCTTCACGCACGCGCGCGTGCCGTCGACGCGACCCTGCGGCGGCTGCTCGGCGAGGACGTGGTCGCGTCGGAGGAGATGGCGGAGGCCGCGCGGCTCGCGCTGCGGGCCGCCGAGGCGTGCACACGCCCTGGCCGCCCCCTGTACGCGGCGTACGCCGACCTGCCGGTCCCCGAGGAGCCGCACCTCGCCTACTTCCACGCGGCCACGCTGCTGCGCGAGCACCGGGGCGACGGCCACCTGGCCGCCCTGCTGTCCGCCGGACTCGACGGCCTGGAGGCCGTGGTCACCCACACCGCGACCGGCAGGGGCACGACCCCGAAGTGGGTGTTCCGCACCCGCGGCTGGAACCAGGAGGAATGGGACGCCACGACGGAGCGGCTCCGCGAGCGCGGACTGCTCGACGGGGAGGGCGAGTTGACCGAGGCCGGGGTCGCGCTGCGCGCCGGGATCGAGTCGGAGACCGACCGGCTGGACCGGGCACCGTACGAACACCTGGGCGCCGAAGGGGTCGTACGTCTGACCGAGCTGGCCACCGGATTCGCGCGGCGCGCGCTCGCCGCCGGGGCGTTTCCCCGGGATCTGCTCGGCAAGAGCTAGAGACCGGGCCCGCAGGACAGCGCCCTGATCCCCGGTTGTCGGTGCCACCTGCCACAATTGCCGCGCAACCTCAGTGGAGAAGGCGGTACGGGCGTGACGACACCCCTCGTAGGGTCCATCGAAGGCAGGATCGCCGAGGAGCTCGGCGTACGGGAGCGGCAGGTGAAGGCCGCCGTCGAGCTGCTCGACGGCGGATCGACGGTGCCCTTCATCGCCCGCTACCGCAAGGAAGCGACCGAGATGCTCGACGACGCGCAGCTGCGCACGCTCGAGGAACGGCTGCGCTACCTGCGGGAGCTGGAGGAGCGGCGGACCGCGATCCTGGAATCGGTGCGCGAGCAGGGCAAGCTCACGGAGGAGCTGGAGGCGCAGATCCGGGCCGCCGAGACCAAGGCGCGCCTCGAGGACATCTACCTCCCCTACAAGCCCAAGCGGCGCACCAAGGCGCAGATCGCGCGCGAGGCCGGTCTGGAGCCGCTCGCGGACGGCCTGTTGGGCGACCCGGGCGTGGAACCGCTGGCCGCTGCCGCCGCGTTCGTCGACGCCGACAAGGGTGTCGCCGATCCGCAGGCGGCCCTCGACGGGGCCCGCGCGATCCTCACCGAGCGGTTCTCGGAGGACGCCGACCTCATCGGTGAGCTGCGTGAGCGGATGTGGCAGCGCGGGCGCCTCGCCGCCAAGGTGCGGGAGGGCAAGGAGGAGGCGGGCGCCAAGTTCTCCGACTACTTCGACTTCTCGGAGCCCTTCACCGCGCTGCCCTCGCACCGCATCCTCGCGATGCTGCGCGGCGAGAAGGAGGAAATCCTCGACCTCGTCCTGGAGCCCGAGGAGGCCACGGAGGGGCCCTCGTCCTACGAGGGGATGGTCGCCCACCGCTTCCAGGTCTTCGACCGGGGCCGTCCCGGCGACAAGTGGCTTCAGGACACGGTCCGTTGGGCCTGGCGCACGCGCATCCTCGTGCACCTCGGCATCGACCTGCGGCTCCGGCTCCGTACGGCCGCCGAGGACGAGGCGGTCAACGTCTTCGCCTCGAACCTGCGGGACCTGCTGCTCGCCGCCCCGGCCGGCACGCGCGCGACGCTGGGCCTGGACCCCGGGTTCCGCACGGGCGTGAAGGTGGCCGTCGTCGACGCCACCGGCAAGGTCGTCGCCACGGACGTGATCTACCCGCACGTGCCGGCGAACAAGTGGGACGAGGCCCTCGCCAAGCTGGCCCGGCTCTCCGCACAGCACTCGGTCGACCTGATCGCGATCGGCAACGGCACGGCGTCCCGCGAGACCGACAAGCTCGCCGGTGAACTCATCACCAGGCACCCGGAGTTGAACCTCACCAAGGTGATGGTCTCCGAGGCCGGCGCGTCCGTGTACTCGGCGTCCGCGTTCGCCTCGCAGGAACTGCCCGACATGGACGTGTCGTTGCGCGGCGCGGTCTCCATCGCACGCCGGCTCCAGGACCCGCTGGCCGAGTTGGTGAAGATCGACCCCAAGTCGATCGGCGTCGGCCAGTACCAGCACGACCTGTCCGAGGTGAAGCTGTCGCGCTCGCTGGACGCGGTGGTCGAGGACTGTGTGAACGGCGTCGGCGTGGACGTCAACACGGCCTCCGCGCCGCTGCTCTCGCGCGTCTCCGGCATCACCTCCGGCCTCGCCGAGAACATCGTGTCGCACCGCGACGCCAACGGCCCGTTCACGTCCCGGACGCAGCTGAAGAGCGTGGCACGGCTCGGCCCGAAGGCGTACGAGCAGTGCGCGGGCTTCCTCCGCATCCGGGGCGGCGACGACCCGCTGGACGCGTCCAGCGTGCACCCCGAGGCGTACCCGGTCGTCCGGCGGATGGTGAAGAGCGCGGGCAGCGAGGTGGCGTCGCTGATCGGCAACACGTCGGTGCTGCGCTCGCTGAAGCCGGCGGAGTTCGTGGACGAGAAGTTCGGTCTGCCCACCGTCACCGACATCCTCAAGGAGCTGGAGAAGCCGGGGCGCGACCCCCGGCCCGCCTTCAAGACGGCCACGTTCAAGGACGGCGTCGAGAAGATCTCCGACCTGACCGCCGGGATGGTCCTGGAGGGCGTCGTCACGAACGTCGCCGCGTTCGGGGCGTTCATCGACATCGGCGTCCACCAGGACGGTCTGGCACACGTGTCCGCCCTGTCCAAGACGTTCGTCAAGGACCCGCGCGACGTGGTCAAGCCCGGCGACATCGTCAAGGTGAAGGTCCTCGACATCGACATCCCGCGCAAGCGGATCTCCCTCACGCTGCGCCTGGACGACGAGGCGGCGGCCTCCGGCGGGGAGCGGCGACAGCAGGGCGGTGGCGGCGAGCGCCGGCAGCAGGGCGGTGGGCGTCCGCCGCAGCAACGCCAGCAGCGCCAGGGTGGCCAGGGCGGCGGCGGTTCGCGGCAGGCGGCTGCTCCGCCGGCCAACAGCGCGATGGCCGACGCCCTGCGGAAGGCCGGGTTGCTGGACCAGGGCAGGAAGGGCAAGCGCTGACGGTTTGTGCCGGTCAGGTGGTGGGGAGCTGCGGGTCCGTTGTGGCTGGTCGCGCAGTTCCCCGCGCCCCTAAAAAAAGGGGGCGTTGCCCGCAGGGTGTCGTCATTCCGACCGCGCCTCTTTGTCGCCGCCGAGCGCCCTCCCCCTAGGGGCGCGGGGAACTGCGCGACCAGCCACGACGGCGTCGCAGACGAACGGCGACGCTACCGCGCCTCCGTCACCTTCCCGTCCGCGACCTCCAACCGCCGCGTCACCTGCACCGCATCCAGCATCCGCCGGTCATGAGTGACCAACAGCAGGGTCCCCTCGTACGCGTCGAGCGCCGACTCCAGCTGCTCGATCGCCGGCAGGTCGAGGTGGTTCGTGGGCTCGTCCAGGACCAGGAGGTTGACGCCTCGGCCCTGGAGCAGGGCCAGGGCGGAACGGGTCCGCTCGCCCGGTGACAGAGTCGCGGCGGGGCGCATCACATGGTGGGCCTTGAGGCCGAACTTGGCGAGCAGGGTGCGGACTTCGGCCGGCTCGGTGTCCGGGACGGCGGCGCAGAACGCGTCGAGCAGCGACTCCGTGCCGTGGAACAGCAGCCGGGCCTGATCGACCTCGCCGACCAGGACGCCCGAGCCGAGCGTCGCGTGCCCGGCGTCCAGCGGGATGCGGCCGAGCAGCGCGCCGAGGAGGGTCGACTTGCCCGCGCCGTTCGCGCCGGTCACCGCGACCCGGTCCGCCCAGTCGATCTGAAGGGACACCGGGCCGAAGCCGAAGTCACCGCGCCGTACCTCGGCGTCCCGCAGGGTGGCCACGACCGAGCCCGAGCGGGGCGCGGACGCGATCTCCATGCGCAGTTCCCACTCCTTGCGGGGCTCCTCGACGACATCGAGCCGTTCGATCATGCGCTGGGTCTGCCGGGCCTTCGCCGCCTGCTTCTCGCTCGCCTCGCTGCGGAACTTGCGGCCGATCTTGTCGTTGTCGTTGTTCGCCTTGCGCCGGGCGTTCTTGACGCCCTTGTCCATCCACCCGCGCTGCATCTGCGCCCGGTCCTGGAGCGCGGAGCGCTTGTCGGCGTACTCCTCGAAGTCGTCGCGGGCGTGCCGGCGCGCGACGTCCCGCTCCTCCAGGTACGCCTCGTAGCCGCCGCCGTAGAGGTTGATCTGGTTCTGGGCCAGGTCGAGTTCGAGGACCTTGGTGACCGTGCGGGTGAGGAACTCGCGGTCGTGCGAGACGACGACCGTGCCCGCGCGGAGGCCGGAGACGAAGCGTTCGAGGCGCTCCAGGCCGTCGAGGTCCAGGTCGTTGGTGGGCTCGTCGAGCAGGAAGATGTCGTAGCGGGAGAGCAGGAGCGAGGCCAGGCCCGCTCTCGCCGCCTGGCCGCCGGACAGGGACGTCATCGGCTGGTCCAGGTCGACGGCCAGGCCGAGGGTGTCGGCGATCTCCTCGGCGCGTTCGTCGAGGTCGGCGCCGCCGAGGTCGAGCCAGCGCTCCAGGCTCGACGAGTACGCGTCGTCGGCGCCGGGAGCGCCGTCCACCAGTGCCTGCGTGGCCTCGTCCATGGTCCGCTGGGCCTCGGCGACCCCCGTGCGGCGCGCGAGGAAGGCGCGCACGCTCTCGCCCGGGCGCCGCTCCGGCTCCTGCGGCAGATGTCCTACGGTCGCGGCCGGCGGGGAGAGGCGCAGTTCGCCCTCCTCCGGTGCGAGCAGGCCGGCGAGCATCCTGAGCAGGGTGGACTTGCCCGCGCCGTTGGCACCGACCAGACCGATCACATCACCGGGGGCGACGACGAGGTCGAGCCCGGTGAAGAGGGCGCGGTCGCCGTGTCCGGCGGCGAGATTCTTGGCGACGAGAGTGGCAGTCATCAGATCGCCGATCCTAATCGGTCCTCTTCCCCGCCTTGGCGTCCAGTCCGACGGGGCTCGGCACCGCATGGCCTGTTCGGCTACCGTCCGCGCATGGAGAGCGGCGGGAGTGGCGGGAGTGACGGCATGAGTGGCGATGTGATCGTGGTCGGCGGTGGTGTCATCGGACTGACGACGGCCGTCGTGCTGGCGGAGCGCGGGGCGCGGGTGCGGGTGTGGACGCGGGAGCCGGTCGAGCTGACGACCTCGGCGGTCGCGGGCGCGCTGTGGTGGCCGTACCGGATCGAACCGGAGCCGCTCGTCGGTGAGTGGGCGCTCCAATCGCTCGTCGTGTACGAGGAGTTGGCGGCGCGGCCCGAGGAGACGGGGGTACGCATGGTCGACGGCGTACAGGGTCAGACCCGGCTGGACGAGCTGGGGTCGTGGGCGGCCCGGGTGCCGGGGCTGCGGGAGGCGCGGGCCGAGGAGTTCGCGGGCGGCGGACTGTGGGCTCGGCTGCCGCTGATCGACATGTCGGTCCATCTCCCGTGGCTGCGGGACCGGTTCGTGGAACTGGGCGGGACCGTCGAGGAGGTGTCGGTGGCCGCTCTCACCGAGGTACCGGCGTCCGTCGTGGTCAACTGCACCGGGCTGGCCTCCCTGGACCTGGTGCCCGATCCCTCGGTGCGGCCGGTGCGGGGGCAGCTGGTCGTCGTGGAGAACCCGGGGATCACCACCTGGCTGACGTCCGTCGACCACTCGGCGGACACGTCCACGTACTTCTTCCCGCAGCCGGGCGGCCTCATCCTGGGCGGCACCGCCGAGGACAACGCCTGGTCGATGACCCCCGACCCCGCGACCGCCGAGGCGATCATCGCCCGCTGCGCGGCCTTCCGCCCGGAGATCGCCGAGGCCCGCGTCCTGGAACACCGGGTGGGGCTGCGGCCGACGCGTCCCTCGGTACGGCTGGAGCGTGAAGTACTGGGCGGGGGAAGGGCGTTGGTGCACAACTACGGTCACGGCGGGGCGGGGATCACCGTGGCGTGGGGCTGTGCGCGGGAGGCGGCGGACCTGGTGGGTGTGAGGGCGGGCTGAGGCGCTCGGGGACAGCACCGAGACTGCGCGACGGGGCGGGCCGGGAATCCGGCCGGCTCACCCCGCACACCCGCCCCACGCGAAACGGCGGAGCACATGCGCTCCGCCGTTCCCGTCGAGCCGTAGGACCGTCAGTCGGCGGTCAGTTGCCCGGTACCCGCTGTGCGGACCGTGGTGCTCGTACGCCGTCCAGGGCCGTGGGCGCCGGTGTCCTGGACGTGGTGCCCGCGGTGGCCTTCCTGAACGCCGACGCGCCGCCGACGAGGGGGAGGCGGGCCGAGGTGCGGGACAGGTCGAGGGTGAGGGCCGGGGTGGTGGACGGGGGGTCGATGAGGTCCTTGTCCGTGCCCGCGACGATCAGGGCGAGGCGGTGTCCGGCGGGGACGACGTGGTCGGTCGCCGCGAGGTCGAGGGTGATGGTGTACGCCTTGCCGGGGGTGAGCGGTACGCCCTTCGTGGCGGAGGCGTAGTGGCCGAGGTCGGCCCAGCCGCGGCTGACGACGTTGTAGTCGACGGCCTTGGTCCTGGCCTGGGTGGCGAGGAAGCAGGCGCTGTCGCCGGCCGTGCTCTCACCCCAGCAGGTGCGGTCGGTGAGCGTGGTGATGCCCTCGGCCGAGTCGGCGTAGTCCCGGATGGTGTCGGGTCCGACGTCCACGAGTACGGCCGAGAGGTGGGCCGTCGAGGTGGTGGGCGTCGCGGTGACGGTCACCTGCGAGGAGCCCGACAGGCGCAGGTCCTTGGTGAGGGGGCCGGTGACGAAACCCGCCTTGTCCGACGTCGGCCTGTCGATCGCGGCGGCCCAGTCCGTCTCGCTCTCCCGCGGGTCGTCGGTGAACGTCTCGGTGCCCGAGCCGGTGCGGAGACCGAGCGCGCCGACGCCCGGCCTGGTGCCCCGCGCCGGGTGGAGGGTGGTCGTCGCGGTGCCGCTCGGCGGCCAGGTCGCCGACGTGACCCACTGGTCGGGGTGGCGCTCGATGTCGGCCATCGGCCGGCGGTCGATCCCGTTGTCGTAGCCGAGGAGTTCGTGGTCGAACCAGCGGTGCAGGGTGTCCACGAAGTCGGCGCGGCGGTAGTCGAAGGGGTCGACGTGGCCGGTCTGGGAGAGCCAGATCTTGCGCTCGACGCCGTTCTTGGCGAGGGCGTCCCACCACTGGCCGAAGTTCTTGGTGCGGACGTTGAGGTCCTGCATGCCGTGCACGAGGAACACGCTGGCCTTGACCTTGCTCGCGTCCTTGACATAGTCGCGCTCGGTCCACAACGGGGTCCAGTCGCCGGTGCGCGGGGCGCCGTCGACGAGTTTCCGCTGGACGGCCGCGCAGTTGGCCTGCGCGTCGGGGCTTTCGACGGCGTCGGAGAGCCAGTCGGGGCCGGAGTCGTAGAGCGGGGCGCCCTGGGCGAAGTAGTAGTCGTACCAGGAGGAGATGGCGCTGATCGGGACGATCGTCTTCAGGCCCTTGACGCCGGTGGCGGCGACGCCGTTGGCGATGGTGCCGTCCCAGCTCTTGCCGATCATGCCCGTCCTGCCGTTGGTCCAGCTCGCCTGAGTGCGCACGGTTCCGGTGCGTGTCGTGTACGCCTTGGCGCGGCCGTTGAGCCAGTCGACGACGGCCTTCGCGGACTGGATGTCGGAGCGTCCGCCGACGTCGACGCAGCCGTCGGAGCGGTTGGTGCCGGCGAGGTCGACGCCGACGAAGGCGTAGCCGCGGGGCACGAAGTAGTTGTCGTAGAACAGCGGCATCTGGACAACGTTGCCGCCGGCGTCGTACGTCTTCAGCTGGCTCTCGTTGCCGCGTCCGCAGCAGGAGTAGTAGGGGCTGGCGTCCATGATGACCGGGACTTTGCGGCCCTGGCGGGCGGGTTCGCTCGGCCGGACGATGTCGACGGCGACCCGGTCGGTCTTCCCGTCGCCGTCGCCGTCGAGTCCGGTGTCCACCCAGACGGCCTCGCGGACCGCGTTGGCGTAGGAGTAGACGGGCCGGCTCTCCTGCGGGGCGCTCTGGGCCGTCGCCGGGGTGAGGAAGGCGGCCAGGAGGGCGGCGATCGCCGCCGTCGCGAGCGATCTCCAGATCGTGAAGCTCGTGCGTTTCGGCATGCGCGGACGGTACATCGGTCAACTCCCGCGCAGGAAGAGGCACTCGGGTCGTGACGGCCGAATGGCGATCGTGTGACAGGAGGGGCCGTGGACAGGCAGCGGGGCACAGGGAGTGAATAGCCTGTGGACGGACTCGCTGGACCGACACCTACGGCACTTCGACCTTCGTGGACCCCCATGGCTCCTCAACCCATTGCGGAGCCCTACGACTTGGAGTTCTCGTGCACCGCAGAATCATCGCGCCGGGCGCCCTCGCGGCGGCCTCCCTCATGCTGGCGATCCCGGCATCGGCGGCAAGCTACTCCCCCGGCGCTCCGGGCAGCGGCGACCCCTACTACCCGTTCTACGGCAACGGCGGCTACGACGTCTCGCACTACGACCTGAGGCTCCAATACCAGCCCGCCACCGACGAGTTGGCGGGCACGGCGACGATCCTCGCGAAGACCACGCAGGACCTGTCGCGGTTCGACCTGGACTTCCTGCTCGACGTCAGCGAGATCCGGGTCAACGGCGCGAAGGCGACCTTCGCGACCTCCGGACAGCACGAGCTGGAGATCACCCCGAAGACCCCGCTGCCCAAGGGCACGCCGATCACGGTCGTCGTCCGCTACAGCGGGGTGCCGTCCACGAAGAGCGCGTACGGCTTCAGCACATGGCACCGCACGCCGGACGGCGCGGTCGCGGCCGACGAGCCCGAGTCCGCGTGGTGGTGGTTCCCGAGCAACGACCACCCCAGCGACAAGGCGACCTACGACGTGTCGGTGGCGGTGCCGGACGGCACCCAGGCGATCTCCAACGGCACGCTCCAGTCGACGAGTTCACAGCGCGGCTGGACCCGCTACAACTGGCGGCAGAACAAGCCGCAGGCGACATATCTGGCCACGCTCGCCCTCGGCAGGTTCGACATCACGACCAGCACCTCGGACGGCGGCGTCCCCGTCATCAACGCCTACAGCAAGGACCTCGGCGACAACGACGGGTCCGCGCGGGCGAGCGTCGAGCGGACCGGGGAGATCGTCGACTGGCTGAGCGGCTACTTCGGGCCGTATCCGTTCAGCACGGCCGGAGGGTACGTGCCCAACACGACCACCGGGTACGCGCTGGAGACCCAGACGCGCGTCTACTACAGCCCCAGGCAGTTCGCGAACGGCGCCAACACCTCTGTCGTCGTGCATGAGCTGGCCCATCAGTGGTACGGCGACGACGTGTCGCTCAAGGGTTGGAAGGACATCTGGATCAACGAGGGGTTCGCTCGGTACGCGCAGTGGCTGTGGTCGGAGCACGAGGGTGAGGGGACCACGCAGGAGCTCGCCGACTACGTGTACGCCTCGCATCCGGCGGACGACCCGTTCTGGACGATCGCGCCGGGTGACCCCGGGCCGGAGGACCAGTTCGAACTGCCCGTCTACGACCGGGGGGCCTTGGCGATTCAGGCGTTGCGCAACGAGGTCGGTGACGACGCGTTCTTCGCCATTCTGAAGGGGTGGCCCCAGGAGCACGCTTACGGCAACGCCTCGGTGGCGGACTTCCGGGCCTATGCCGAGCAGGTCTCCGGGAAGTCGCTGTCCGCGCTCTTCGACACGTGGTTGTTCGAGCCGGCCAAGCCCGCGGCTCCGGCCGCGCGGAGCGCGTCCATCGCGAAGGCGTCGGCGACCCCGGTGCGGCCGAAGTCGTGGAAGAGGATCGCGGCCACCAACGACGTGCACTAAGCGTCCGCGTGGTTCCGCGGTGCGGGCGCCGCTCTCGCCAGGAGTTCGCCGCGGGTTATCGGTGCCGTCTCCGTCGACGGCACCGTGCAGGCGTGCGCCCCCGCGATCGAGCCGTACCGGGCGGCGCGCTGCGGGGTCTCCCGGTTGAGCCAGCCGTAGAGGAAGGCCGCGGCGAAGGCGTCGCCCGCGCCGTTCGAGTCGATGGGCGCGGAGGGCGGGGCGACGGGCGGGATGTGGGTCAGCTCGTCGTCGGCCAGGAGGTACGCGCCCTCCGCTCCGGCCGTGGCGATGACCAGTTCGGCGCGGCCGTGTTCGGCGATGGCTCGCATCGTGCGCTCCGGGGGGCCGGTCAGCGCGGTGGTGGAGAGGAAGACGATGTCCGCCGCGTGGGCGAACTCCTCCTGGTACGGGTTCTTGCCGTCCCAGTTGTGCAGGTCCGTCGAGATCGTCGCGCCGGACTCGCGCAGCAGCGGGAGGGCGTGGGCGCAGGGCTGGGTGATGGAGACGTGGGCGTGGCGGCTTCTCGTGGCGAGGGCGCGGACCGTGGCTTCCGGGAGGCGGTCGTCGGGACGGGCGCGGGTCGCGTCGTAGAGGGAGAGGCGCCGGCCGTCGGGGCCCACGAGGTTGACCGCGCGCTTGGTGCCCGCCGGCTGCGGGATCTCGGTGAGCGGGATGGCGTGGTCGCGGTGCAGCGCGCGGACCAGGTCACCCTCGGGGTCGGCGCCCAGCATGTCCAGGTGGTGGGTGCGCAGGCCCAGCGCACTCAGGCCCAGGGCCACGAAGTCGCCGGTCTGGCCGGCGCGGGTGCGGATGCCGGGGTCGATCATGTAGCTGTCGGCGTACGGGAGCGGTAGCTGGGGGACGTGGACGATGGTGTCCACTCCGGCGCCGCCCAGGACGAGGACGTCGATGTCGCGGCTCATGGCTCTCCCTCTCGGATACGGGCAGTGAGTCAAGCAGGCACCCACGGCCGATTGCAAGGGCTTGCAGAAAACCCCGCAAGTCCCTTCATGCGCCTGCCGGTTGGGCCCCTCGGTCCCCGTGGTCGTACACACTCACCGCGATCCCCCGCCGCACCAGCCTCTCGGTGATCAACGGTTCGACGCGTGACCATGTGCCACCCGCCAGACCGCAGCCGATGCGGGGCATATGGACGGACGCGCCGAGCCCGGCGGCCCTCTCGGCGAGGTGGGTCAGTGCGGTGTCGATCGCGTCGTAGCGCACGGGGACGCCCTTGCTGCCACCCCGGACATAGTTGATCTCCCCCATGCCGACCACCGTAGACGGCACCACTGACAACGGCCCCGGCCTGGTTTCACAGTGGTGGTGAGACAGCGATACTGCTGCACATGACGACCGACACCGAGGAGCCCACGCTCACGATCGACGAACTGGCCGCGCGGGCCGGTACCACGGTCCGCACGGTCCGGTTCTACAGCACCAAGGGGCTGCTCCCGCCGCCGGTGATCGGGGCGCGGCGGGTCGGGCACTACGGGCAGGAGCATCTGTCGCGGCTCGCGCTGATCGAGGAGTTGCAGCAGCAGGGCATGACCCTGGCCGCGATCGAGCGCTACGTGGCACAGCTGCCGCCGGAGCTCACCGCGCACGACCTCGCGATCCACCGCGCGGTGGTCGCGTCGTGGGCGCCGGAGGGCACGGAGACCCTGGACCGGCGGGAGCTGGAGCGGCGGGCGGGGCGGGCTCTGGGCGAGGAGGACGTGGAGCGGCTGGTCGCGATGGGTGTGGTCGGGCTCGACGGGGACGCGTACCGCGTCGACTCGGGGCTGCTGCGGCTCGGCGTGCGGCTGCTCGACGTGCCGATCTCCCAGGAGGCGATCCTCGCGTCCCGGAACGTGCTGATCGAGCACTCCCGGGCGGCGGCCCACGCGTTGTCGCAGGTGTTGCGCGGGGAGGTCTCCCAACGGGCCGCGCAGGACGTGAAGTCGCTGTCCGCGCACATGCAACCCCTGGTCGTGCAGGCTCTTCTGACGACCTTTCAGCGGTCGTTGCGCGAGGAGCTCCGCGAGTGGCTCAAGGAGTCACCGGAGGACCGGGACGGCTGAGCCACTCGCGGCTCGTGCCTCAGCGCGCGTCGCTGAAGCGCTCCCCCTTCTCGGCCTTCTCCACGAGCAGCGCGGGCGGCGTGAACCGCTCCCCGTAGCGCTCGGCGAGCGCACGCGCGCGTGCCACGAAGCCGGGCAGGCCGCCCTCGTAGCCGTTGATGTACTGGAGGACGCCGCCGGTCCAGCCGGGGAAGCCGATCCCGAAGACGGACCCGATGTTGGCGTCCGCGACGGACGTCAGGACGCCCTCCTCCAGGAGCTTGACCGTGTCGAGCGCCTCGGAGAACAGCATGCGTTCCTGCATGTCACGGAAGGGGATCTCCGCGCCTTCGTGGGTGAAGTGCTCGCGCAGGCCCGGCCACAGCCCGGCGCGCTTGCCGTCCTCGTCGTAGTCGTAGAAGCCCGCGCCGCCGCTGCGCCCGGGACGGCCGAACTCGTCGACCATGCGGTCGATGACGGCCTCGGCGGGGTGGCCGGGCCAGGTGCCGCCCGCCTCCTCGACGGCCCGCTTGGACTCGTTGCGGATCTTGCGCGGGAGCGTGAGCGTCAGCTCGTCCATCAGGGAGAGGACCTTGGCCGGGTAGCCGGCCTGGGCGGCGGCCTGCTCGATCGACGCGGGCTCGATGCCCTCGCCGACCATCGCGACGCCCTCGTTGATGAACTGGCCGATGACCCGGGAGGTGAAGAAGCCGCGCGAGTCGTTGACGACGATCGGGGTCTTCTTGATCTGCCGGACGAGGTCGAAGGCGCGCGCGAGCGCCTCGTCGCCGGTGCGCTCGCCCTTGATGATCTCGACGAGGGGCATCTTGTCGACCGGCGAGAAGAAGTGCAGCCCGATGAAGTCGCCCTGCCGCTCGACGCCTTCGGCGAGGGCGGTGATCGGGAGGGTGGAGGTGTTGGAGCAGAGCAGCGCGTCGGGTTCGACGATGTGCTGGATCTCCTGGAACACCTTGTGCTTGAGCGAGGTGTCCTCGAAGACGGCCTCGATCACCGCGTCGCAGCCCGCGAGGTCCTGCGGGTCGGCGGTGGGCGTGATGCGGGCGAGCAGCGCGTCCGCCTTCTCCTGTGTCGTACGACCGCGGGAGACGGCCTTGGCGCAGAGCTTCTCGGAGTACGCCCTGCCCTTGGCCGCCGCCTCCGGGGTCACGTCCTTGAGGACGACGTCGATGCCCGCGCGGGCGCACGTGTACGCGATGCCGGCGCCCATCATCCCGGCGCCGAGGACCGCGGCCTTGCGGACCGGGCGGGAGGGGATGCCCTGGGGGCGGTTGGCGCCGGAGTTGACGGCCTGGAGGTCGAAGAAGAACGCCTGGATCATGTTCTTCGAGGTCTGGCCGACCGCCAGCTCGACGAAGTAGCGGGTCTCGATGACCTGGGCGGTCTCGAAGTCGACCTGGGCGCCCTCGACGGCGGCGGCGAGGATGTTGCGCGGTGCCGGGTAGGGCGCGCCGTTGGTCTGCTTGCGCAGGGTGGCGGGGAAGGCGGGCAGGTTGGCCGCGAACTTGGGGTTGGCGGGGGTGCCGCCCGGGATGCGGTACCCGGGCTTGTCCCAGGGCTGCTGCGACTCGGGGTTGGCGTCGATGAAGGCGCGGGCCTTGGCGATCAACTCGTCCGGGGTGGTGGCCACTTCGTGGACGAGGCCGTTCTCCTGGGCGCGCCGGGGGCTGTACTGGGTGCCCTGGAGGAGCACTTTCAGCAGGGCGTCGGCGATGCCCAGCAGCCGTACCGTGCGGACGACGCCGCCGCCTCCGGGGAGGAGGCCGAGGGTGACCTCGGGGCAGCCGATCTTCGAGCCGGGCGCGTCGAGGGCGATGCGGTGGTGGCAGGCGAGGGCGAGTTCGTAGCCGCCGCCCAGGGCCGCGCCGTTCATCGCGGCGACGACCGGCTTGCCGAGGGTCTCGATGCGGCGCAGGTTCCGCTTGATGGCGAGGCCGCCGTCGAAGAACTCCTGGGCGGTGTCGGGGGTGACACGGATCAGGTCGCGCAGGTCGCCGCCCGCGAAGAAGGTCTTCTTGGCGGAGGTGACGATGATGCCGCGGATGGAGTCCCGTTCGGCCTCCAGGCGGTCGGTGATCGCCGTGAGGGAGTCGCGGAAGGCCGCGTTCATGGTGTTCGCGGACTGGTTCGGGTCGTCGAGGACGAGGGTGACGACGCCGGTGTCGTCCTGTTCCCAGCGGATGGTGGTGCTCTCGGTCATGAGGGGTTCTCCGTAGAAGTCTCTGATGGCCGCGGAGGCCGCAGGTGGCCCGGAGCGGCTCCGGTGTCCACAGGAGGGCTCTGGTGGCCGCTGGGGTCTCAGATGCGCTCGACGATCGTCGCGATGCCCATGCCGCCGCCGACGCACAGCGTGGCGAGGCCGTAGCGCTTGTCCTGGCGCTCCAGTTCGTCGACGAGCGTGCCGAGGATGATCGCTCCGGTGGCGCCGAGCGGGTGGCCGAGCGCGATGGCCCCGCCGTTGACGTTGACCTTGTCCAGGGACAGGCCCATGTCGCGTACGAAGCGCAGGACGACCGCGGCGAAGGCCTCGTTGATCTCGACGAGGTCGATGTCGTCGATGGTCAGCCCGGCCTTGGCGAGGGCCTTGCGGGTGGCGGGCGCGGGCCCGGTGAGCATGATGGTCGGCTCGGAGCCGGAGACGGCCGCGGAGACGATCCGCGCGCGCGGGGTGAGGCGGTACCGCTCGCCGACCTCCTTCGAGCCGATGGCGACGAGGGAGGCGCCGTCGACGATGCCGGAGGAGTTGCCCGCGTGGTGGACGTGGTCGATCTTCTCGACCCAGTGGTACTTCTGGAGGGCCACCGCGTCGAAGCCGCCGAGTTCGCCGATGTCCGCGAAGGACGGCTTCAGCCTGGCGAGGGAGTCGGCGGTGGTGCCGGGGCGCAGGTGCTCGTCCTGGTCGAGGACGACAAGGCCGCTGCGGTCCAGGACCGGGACGACGGACCGGTCGAAGCGGCCCTCCTTCCAGGCGGTGGCCGCGCGCTCCTGCGAGAGCGCCGCGTACTCGTCCACGTCGCGCCGGGAGAATCCCTCGATGGTGGCGATCAGGTCGGCGCCGATGCCCTGGGGCACGAAGTTGACGGCGAGGTTCGTCATCGGGTCGTTGAACCAGGCGCCGCCGTCCGAGGCCATGGGCACCCGGGACATCGACTCGACACCGCCGGCGAGGATGAGGTCCTCCCAGCCCGAACGCACCTTGGCGGCGGCCATGTTGACGGCTTCGAGGCCCGAGGCACAGAAGCGGTTCTCCTGGACGCCGGCGACCGTGTCCGGCAGTCCCGCGGCGACGGCGGCGATCCGGGCGATGTCGGAGCCCTGGTCGCCGACCGGGCCGACGACCCCGAGGACGATGTCGTCGATCGCGGCCGGGTCCAGGTCGGGGAAGCGGTCACGGAGTTCGTGGATGAGCCCGACGACCAGGTCGATGGGCTTCGTGCCGTGCAGGGATCCGTTCGCCTTGCCGCGCCCGCGCGGGGTGCGGATCGCGTCGTAGACATACGCTTCGGTGCTCACTGACAAGCCTTTCAATGAGGGTTTTCGACGGCTCGATGAGGATCTTCCATGGCGTCGACGAGTCCGGGGACGTCCCAGTCGCGGACCACGCCGGAGGTGTCGGCGCCCGGCAGGGCGGGCCCGCCGCGCACCGAGGTGGGCGTGGCGGAGAACCGGGGCGCGGGGGCGGGCTGGGTGATCCCGCCGTGCTCGGTGAACGTGCCGCGGGCGGCGAGGTGCGGATGGTGCGGGGCCTCCCGCAGCGACAGCACGGGCGCCACGCACGCGTCCGTACCCGCGAAGACATCCGTCCACTCGTCCCGGGTACGGCTCCGGAAGCGGGCCGCGACCGCGTCGCGCAGCTCGCCCCAGCGGGCCCAGTCCCGGCGTGCGTCGGCGAAGTCGGCCAGGCCGAGCAGGTCCACGAACTCGTCGTAGAACCGCGGCTCCAGGGCGCCGACCGCCATGTGGCCGCCGTCGGCGGTCTCGTAGGTGCCGTAGTACGGGCAGCCGCCGTCGAGGAGGTTGGCGGCGCGCCGGTCCTGCCAGCTGCCGGCCGCGAGCATGGCGTGGATCATCGCGGAGAGGTGGGCGGTGCCGTCGACGATGGCCGCGTCGACGACCTGGCCGGTGCCGCTCACGCGCGCGTGGTGCAGGGCGGCGAGGACGCCGACGACGAGGTAGAGCGCGCCGCCCGCGTAGTCGCCGAGGAGGTTGGCGGGGGCGGGCGGGGGCTCCCCTGGGCTGCCGATCATGCCGAGGGTGCCGGTGAGGGCGATGTACGCGATGTCGTGCCCGGCGCGCTCGGCGAGGGGGCCGTCCTGGCCCCAGCCGGTCATCCGGCCGTAGACGAGCCGGGGGTTGCGGGCGAGGCAGGCCTCGGGGCCGACGCCGAGGCGTTCGGTGACGCCCGGGCGGTTGCCCTCGACGAGGATGTCGGCGCGCTCCACGAGGTCGAGCACGCGCGCGGGGCCCTGCGGTGACTTCAGGTCGACGAGGACCGAGCGCTTGTTGCGGTTGGTGATGTCGTACTCGGGGGCCACGCCGAGTACCGGGCCGCCGGGCCGGTCGACGCGGACGACGTCGGCGCCCAGGTCGGCGAGGAGCATGGCCGCGAAGGGGCCGGGGCCGATCCCGGCCAGCTCGACGACGCGCACGCCGGAGAGCGGGCCGTGCCCGGGCGTCGTTGCCGCTGTCATCCAGCCCCCAGCTGTGACACAACTGATGTAACACCGATGATGCTAAAGAACGTGTTCCACTCGGCACAAGGCCTGGGCGAGCAAGCGCTTAGCCACCGTACCCGCCGTCACCCGCGACCGCCCGCGTCGAGTTCGGCCGTCAGACGCTTCGGGGCTATGGCGCGGTAGCTCTCCTCGACCCAGTTGCACAGCAGCTCGGCGGCGGGGACGCCCTGTCCGGCGAGCGGGACGCGCACCCAGCCGGCCCTGCCGAGGCCGTAGCCCGCGGGTTCGGCGCCGGGTGCGGTGAGCGCGTGGGCGTGGGCCGCCTCGTCCGTGAGCTTGACCGTCATGCCCGGCGGGTGGCTGCCGTCGCCGACACCGAGGAAGACGAACACCTTCCTGCCGACCTTGGCGACGGACTCCCCCCAGGGGAACTCCTCCACGGCGCCCGGCAGGCCGAGGGCGAACTCGCGTACTTTCGCCCGCTTCTTCAGGGCGTTCCTGTCCACGGTCACCTGATACCTCCGGGCTCGTCGTCGGGCTCCGCGGTCCTCACGCTAGCCTCAGCCACCGACAGCGGCGCGGGCCGCGGGACTGGAGTGTCATGAGCAGGCTGAACGGGACGGACCGTCCCTACGACATCGTGCTCTTCGGAGCGACGGGTTTCGTCGGCGTGCTCACCGCGGAGTACCTCGCGGCGCACGCGCCCGAGGGCCTGCGCTGGGCGATCGCCGGCCGGGACGAGCTGAAACTGAAGCGGCTGCGCGAACGGCTGCCCCGGGGCACCGCGGTGGGTGTCCTGCGCGCCGACGTCTCCGACCCGTCCTCGCTGCGCGAACTCGCCGAGCACGCGCGCGTGGTGGCCACGACGGTCGGCCCCTACGTGACCTACGGCGAGGACCTCGTCGCCGCCTGCGCGGACACCGGCACGGACTATCTCGACCTCAGCGGAGAGCCGGAGTTCGTGGACCTGACGTATGTCCGCCACGA
Source organism: Streptomyces sp. NPDC096013 (assembly GCF_044763565.1). NCBI lineage: Bacteria > Bacillati > Actinomycetota > Actinomycetes > Kitasatosporales > Streptomycetaceae > Streptomyces > Streptomyces sp. NPDC096013. The sequence goes on from NZ_JBIWGK010000001.1 coordinate 698,257, forward strand.
CGCACGCGCGCGGGAGACCGGCTCCCGGCTGGTGCACTGCGCGGGTTTCGACTCGATCCCGCACGACCTGGGGGCGTACTTCACGGTCCAGCAGCTGCCGGAGGGGGTGCCCCTGACGGTGGACGGCTTCGTGACCGCCGACGCGATGTTCTCCGGCGGTACGTTCGCCAGCGCCCTGAACCAGTTCGCGCGCGGCCGGCAGGTGCTGGCCGCCGCCCGGGAGCGGCGCCGCCACGAGCCGCGCCTGGTGGGCCGCCGGGCCGAAGCGCCCATGGGGGCACCGCGGTTCGCCGGGGAGATCGGGTCCTGGGCGGTCCCCCTGCCGACCATCGACCCGCAGATCGTTCAGCGATCCGCGAAGGCCCTGGACCGCTACGGCCCCGACTTCCGCTACCGCCACTACGCGGCCGCGCGGCGCCTCCCGATGGCGCTCGGCGGGGTCACGGCCGCCGGCGCCCTGTTCACGGCGGCCCAACTCCCGCCCGCCCGACGCTGGTTGTCCGACCGCCTGAAGCCCGGCAACGGGCCGAGCCCGGAGAAGCGCGCCCAGAGCTGGTTCTCCGTGAAGTTCGTCGGCGAGGGCGGCGGCCGACGGGTCTTCACCGAGGTCGCGGGCGGCGACCCCGGCTACGACGAGACGGCCAAGATGTTCGCCGAGTCGGCCCTCGCCCTGGCCCTCGACGAACTCCCGCCCACAGCGGGCCAGGTGACGACAGCGGTGGCCATGGGCGACGCCCTCATCGCACGGCTCCGCGCCGCAGGCATCACGTTCCGGGTGGCGGCGAGCCGGTGAGACTGTCGGACCCCCGTGTCACGATGGACGGCATGGAGACACCGCACACCGAGTGGATCACCGTCGCGGCCTACGAGAACCTGCCCGGCCGCCCCGCGCCGCAGTCGGCCACGCGCGCCTGACTGCGTGAGCGCGGCATCGACTGGATGCCGTTCGCCGAGCGGGAGTTGCGCTATGGCCTCGCCTGCGGCATCGGTCCCGACGGTCGTTGGCACGGCTGGTTCGACGTCCAAGTCCACGCCGACGCGCTCCGCCGCCTAGGACTGCACCCGGACCAGCCCACCGCCGAGGTCACCGGCCCTTCGCCGCCCGGGTGGTGGCATGCCGCGGCGGAGCGCCGGACGCTGTACCCGCCGCTCCCACAAGGGAGTTCGAAGTGATCTCAGGCATGGGATATGATGGATCATGAGCCGGTCGCCGGAACACCCGGAGTTCGGTCGCGCGTCGGTGGTCCAAGGAAAGACGCCCCGCTTCCCGCGGGGAAATGCAGGTGCAAGGCCTGCCCGGCGCTCAAGTCCGAGCCCCACACCGTTCATCACGGTGTGGGGCTCGAGTGTTTCCCGCGCCGGTACACCCCGACGTCACGGCCACAGCGTGTAGATCATGCCGCCGATCCAGGCGAGACCCGCCGCCACGGACAGGACGAGCGCGATGGTCACGGCGCGCTCGACCGGCTGGCTCGGGTGGGCAACGGGCTTCGGGGAACGGTGGGTTGTCATGCGGACAGCCTGCCGATCACGCGGGCGGGGTCGCATCCGTACGCGTACTCAGATCACGTACTCAGGGACCCGGCCCGCAGGTTCACGCGGTCGCCTCCCGCAGCGCCCGCCGACACAGCGCGTCCGCCCTGCGGGTCGTCTCCGGCAGGCGGTACTCCGGAGTGAGCGCGAGGGTGTGGGCGCAGGCGTTGTCCAGGGTCACGCGGTGGCCCACGGAGACGAACACCGGCTTCACGCCGTCCCGGGTGCGCAGGGCGCGGCCCACCTCGTCGGCGTCCGCGCGCAGCGGCGACGAGGAGCCGCGCGCGGTGCCCGGCTCGTCGTAGGTGAAGGTGAACGGGTTCTTGGCGACGCCGATGGTGGGCAGGCCGGTGAGCACGCCGAGGTGGCTGGCGAGGCCGAAGCGGCGGGGGTGGGCGAGGCCGTAGCCGTCGCACACGACCAGGCCCGGCGGGCAGGGCAGCGCCTCCAGAGCGGCCAGCACCGTGGGGATCTCGCGGAAGGCCAACAGCCCCGGTACGTACGGGAAGGAGACCCGGCCCACGGCCGTGGCCTCGGCGACGACGGCGAGGCTCGCCGCGTCCAGCACGACGGCCGCGGCCACCACCACGTCCCGCTCGTCGTCGTAGGCGACGTCGACTCCCGTGACGTGCCCGGTCCTTGGCGGCGGCCCCGGTTCCCCGGTCACCACCCGCTCCCGCAACTCGTCCTGCACGGCGCGGGCCTGCTCCTCGGTCGCGGGCCAGCCCGCGGGAATGTCTACGGTCGTCATGGTGGTGCCGAGCGTACGGGGATCTCCGGAGGGCGAAGCCGCGGCGGGGTCCGCGACGGCCCCGCCCGACTCCTCAGTTCTCCAGCCGCGCCACGCGTCCCAGTTCACCCGCCGCCCAGCAGCCCCGGTCGGCCGCGCAGTCCACGGTGTCGTACGAGCCGGTGTCCACGGTCCGCCAGGTGCGGCCGGCGTCGGTCGTGAGGTCCGTGCCCGTGGGGCCGACCGCGAGGGCCGTGGTGCGGCTGTGGGGCAGCCAGGCGACGCCGGAGCGGTAGGCGGGCGGCGGGGTCGTGGCGGGACGCCAGGTGCGGCCTCCGTCGCCGGTGACGGCCGCCGCCCGCGGTGACGGCGCGCCCGCGGTGTAGTCGCCGCCGACCGCGAGGCCGTGCGTACGGTCGCGGAAGGCGAGGGCGAACACCCCGCGCGCGGGGTCACCCGCCGGGATCGGCGTGTCGGACGCCGTCCAGGTGTGGCCGCGGTCGGCGGAGTGCAGGACACGCGCGCGTGCGCCCCCGCCGGTGGCCAGCCACACATCACGGGGCCCCGAACTCACCAGGCACTGCCCGCTCGCGGCGAAGCCCGCCTCGCCGTCGAGCGCGGCCGGCATCCCGGCGTTCGGGAGCACCTTCCAGGACCGGCCGCCGTCACCGGTGGACAGGATGCGGAACCTGCCGTCCACCGGGTCGCTCATCGCGAGGCCGTGCCGGCTGTCGAAGAAGGTCATGCAGTCGTAGAAGGCGTGCGCGTCGGTGTTGCGGAAGGACTCCGTCCAGGTCGCTCCGGCGTCATCGGTGCGGTAGACGCGGGACGCCTCCCCCTCGCCGATCGCCAGGACGACCGCGTGCCGCGCGTCGAACGCCTCGACGTCCCGGAACTGGAGGTCGGCCGCGCCGGGCGGCGAGACGTTCCGCCAGCTCGCCCCGCCGTCGGTCGTGCGCAGCACCGTGCCCGCCGTCCCGGCCACCCACGCGGTGTTCCGGCTGACCGCCGAGAGACCCCGGAACCGCACGCCGGCGGCCCCGCTGTCCTTCAGCTCCCAGTGCGGAGCCCGGTGCGCGGTGTCCCGCGCCTGCGCCGGTACGGCGGTCAGCGCGGCCAGTGCCGCCCCGCACGCCATGGCCACCGCCATGCTCCGGTACGTACGTCCCACCCGTCGCGTCGTCCCCATGCGCCTCATGGCGGGCGAAGCTAGCCCACTCCCCGGGGGCCGTCCAGATGCCCTCGCCCGCCTTGGGCGCATATGGGCGGCGGTGACAGAGGTCACTCGGAATTCATGTGCACGGATCGGCCCGTTCCGGCGTCTCTTCCAGTGCGGACCAATCCACTCCGGGGTCCGTTCCGGAATCTTTTCAGGAGTCCGTCCGGCCTTCACCGCAGTCGCACCGCCGTCACACAAGGGAGCAAGGCGTTGTCCATCGTCATCGAGCAGCCCGTAGAGGCCCGTCTCGTCGCCGCAGCACCGCGGATGCCGAGCATCCCCGCCACCTTGCACTACGACCGGCGGGACCCGTTCGCCGTCCGGATGACCTTCCCGGCACCGGCCACCCTGGAGGGTGTCGAGGTCTGCTGGACCTTCGCCCGGGAACTCCTCGCGGCCGGTCTGCACCGCCCCGAGGGCCATGGCGACGTCCGGGTGCGGCCGTACGGCTTCGACCGCACCGTCATGGAGTTCCACGCCCCCGAGGGCACCGCCGTCGTGCACGTCCACTCGTCCGAGGTGCGCCGCTTCCTGCACGCCACCGGCGAGCTGGTGCCCGTCGGTCTCGAACACCTCCAGCTCGATCTGGACCACGACCTCGCCGAGCTGATGCGGGACGCCTGCTGAGCTAACGCCCCCGCTCCAGCAGCGAGTTCAGCTCGCCGTAGCCGAGCCCTCCGGCCTGCGCGCCGTAGGTACCCGTGTCCAGCAGCTCCCGCGCGGCACGGCGCACCACGGCGTACGCGGCCAGCGCGACGCCGGAGCCCGCGCTCACCCGCGCGACGCCCAGCGCGGCCAGTTCCGCGACCGGCGGCGCACCGGGGCCGACCAGCACATTGAGCGGCGCGTCGATCCCGTCGGCGAGTTCCTTGACCGTTCCCGGTTCGACGGCCCCGGGGACGAAGATCCCGTCGGCGCCCGCGGCCCGGAACGCGGCGGCCCGCTCCAGGGTCGCGTCCACTCCCCCGGCGCCCCGCAGAAACGTGTCGATGCGCGCGTTGACGAACAGCGGCACGCCCTCCGCGTCGGCGGCCTCGCGGGCTGCGGCGATGCGCTCGGCCTGCTCGGCGACGGGCCGCAGGACGCCCTCACCGCCGTAGAGCGCGTCCTCGATGTTCACCCCCACCGCACCCGCGGCGAGCACCGCGCGGACCGTGTCGGCGACGCCCGCCGGGTCCTCGGCGAAGCCGCTCTCGATGTCGGCGCTCAGCGGTACGGCCACGCTCGCGGCGATCCGGGCGACCGCCGCCACGGCCCGCTCCCGGCCCAGCAGGTCGCCGTCCGGGACGCCGAGCGCCCAGGCCACACCCGCGCTGGTGGTCGCCACGGCCGCCGCGCCGGTGTCCTCGACGATGCGGGCGCTCGCGGCGTCCCACGCGTTCGGCAGGACGAGCGGACGGCCCGGCACATGCAGCGCGCGGAAGGCGAGGGCCCGGTCGCGGAGGGTGTTCTGGTTCGTCATACGGCCCACTCAAGCAGCGTCCGGCGCGCTCCGGCTGGCAGGAATGCGACGTCGACGTGCCGGGTCGCGGGCTGCCGCAGGGCGGGCGCGGACTCTCGTTTAATGCGTTGACAGGCCCACGGCGGCGTTCGTAGCGTTGTCCTCGGTTCTGTTGCCGTCGATAGGAGTAGGACGTTGCTCGTCTGAGGTTCTGAGACACCGCGTCACACACCCCTGAGGTGTGTCCGTCGTGTACGACCTCGGCGTTCGAGCCGTCCTCCGGAGCAGGGCCTTTCTCTCTGTCCCCGAGACCAGTCTCCCGCCTCGCGGTGTCTCGCTACGCGCCTGCCATCGACCGCATCAAGCACCGCGAGGCCCTCATGCATACTTCCGTCACCTGTACGTCCCTCTCCTTCGCGTGGCCCGACGGCACCTCCGTCTTCGAGGACCTGGACGTCGCCTTCGGCCCCGGCAGAACAGGGCTCGTCGGCGTCAACGGATCAGGGAAATCGACCCTGTTGAAGCTGATCGCCGGTCAACTCACCCCGTCCGACGGCACTTTGCGGATCGCGGGCGAGGTCGGGTATCTCCCGCAGAACGTCACCCTCGACACCGCCCTGCGCGTCGACGAGACCCTCGGCATCGCCGCGCGACGCGCCGCCCTGCACGCCATCGAGGCCGGTGACGCGGCCGAGGAGCACTTCGAGACGCTCGGCGACGACTGGGACGTGGAGGAGAGGGCGCTCGCCACCCTGGGTGAACTCGGCCTCGGGCACATCGACTTGGACCGCACCATCGGCGAGGTCTCGGGCGGCGAGTCGGTCCTGCTGCGGCTGGCCGCGCTGCTGCTCGGCCGGCCGGACGTCCTGCTTCTCGACGAGCCGACCAACAACCTCGACCTGTACGCGCGCAAGCGGCTGTACGCGGCCGTCGCGACCTGGCCGGGGGTGATGATCGTGGTCAGCCACGACCGTGAACTCCTCGACCTGGTCGACCAGATCGCCGATCTGCGCGCCGGGGAGATCACCTGGTACGGCGGCAACTTCTCCGCCTACGAGGAGGCCCTGAGCACCGAACAGGACGCCGCCGAACGGATGGTGCGCGTCGCCGAGGCGGACTTCCGCAAGCAGAAGCGCGAACTGTCCGACGCCCAGGTCAAGTTGGCCCGGCGCCGGAAGTACGGACAGAAGATGTTCGAGCAGAAGCGCGAGCCGAAGATCGTCATGGGGGCGCGCCGGCGGGCCGCCCAGGAGTCGGCGGGCAAGCACCGCATCCTGCACGAGGAGCGGCTCGCCGACGCGAAGGAACGGCTCGACGAGGCGGTGGAGGCCGGACGGGACGACGACGAGATCCGCGTCGACCTGCCGTACACGGCCGTACCGCCGGGCCGTCAGGTCCTGACCCTCATGGACCTCGAACTCGCCTACGGCGCCCGGGCGGGCGGGCTCGATCTGCGCGGACCGGAGCGGATCGCGCTGATCGGGCGCAACGGCGCGGGCAAGACGACGCTGCTGCGCACGATCGCCGGGGAGCTGGAGCCGGTGGCGGGCGAGGCGGTGACCCATGTGCCGCTGCGTTTCCTGCCGCAGCGGCTCGACGTCCTCGACGACGGGCTGAGCGTGGCCGAGAACGTGGCCCGGTTCGCGCCGGGCGCCACCAACAACCGGGTCCGGGCGCGGCTGGCCCGCTTCCTGTTCCGGGGCGCCCGCGCCGACCAGCAGGCGGCGACCCTGTCCGGCGGCGAGCGCTTCCGGGCGGCGCTGGCCGCGCTGATGCTCGCGGAGCCCGCTCCGCAGCTGCTGATGCTGGACGAGCCGACGAACAACCTGGACATGGCGAGCGTGCGCCAGCTGACCTCGGCGCTGGAGTCGTACGAGGGGGCGTTGATCGTGGCCAGTCACGACCTGCCGTTCCTGGAGTCGATCGGCATCACCCGCTGGCTGCTGCTGGACGGGGAGCTGCGGACGGTCACGCCGGAGGAGGTGGCCGACCCGGCCTGAGGTCCCGCGCGCATCTCAGGAGGGCCACATCCTCACGGCAGGGGTTTTGTCGGCACGGACGGGTGACGCATGATGGCCAACCGGTGCCGCGACAACGGCGCCGAAACGATCCCGCCGATACGGAGTCCCGCTCGTGCCCAGCAAGAAGGCCCTCGTCCGCCGCCCCAGCCCGCGCCTGGCCGAAGGGCTGGTCACGCACATCGAGCGGGAGAAGGTCGACGTCGAGCAGGCCGTCGAGCAGTGGGAGGCGTACGCGCACGCGCTGCGGGTGCACGGCTGGGAGACCGTCGAGGTGGACCCGGCCGACGACTGCCCGGACTCGGTGTTCGTCGAGGACGCGGTGGTCATGTACAAGAACGTGGCGCTGATCGCCCGGCCCGGCGCCGAGTCCCGGCGCGAGGAGACCGGCGGGGTCGAGGAGGCGGTGGCCCGGCTCGGCTGCTCGGTGAACTGGGTCTGGGAGCCGGGCACCCTGGAGGGCGGTGACGTCCTCAAGGTCGACGACACGATCTACGTCGGCCGGGGCGGCCGGACGAACGCGGCCGGCGTGCAGCAGCTGCGGGCCGTGTTCGAGCCGCTCGGGGCGCGGGTGGTCAGTGTGCCCGTGAGCAAGGTGCTGCATCTGAAGTCGGCGGTCACCGCGCTGCCCGACGGGACGGTGCTCGGACACATCCCGAAGGTGGACCGGCCCTCGCTCTTCCCGCGTTTCCTGTCGGTGCCCGAGGAGGCCGGCGCCCATGTGGTGCTGCTCGGCGGCGACAAACTGCTGATGGCGGCGAGCGCGCCCAAGACGGCCGACCTGCTCAGCGACCTCGGCCACGAGCCGGTCGTGGTGGACATCAGCGAGTTCGAGAAACTCGAAGGATGTGTGACGTGCCTCTCGGTCCGGCTCCGGGACCTGTACGCCTGACCGGGTGACGGAACCACCCGTTCCGCGCCGGGACCTGGGGTCCCGGCGTCGCCCGGGATTCCCCGGGGATGTGACCTGAACAGCGACCTTTTACAGCGCCCTTAACCTACGGTCTCGTAACCTACGGTTTCGTAGCCTACGATTCCGTAAGTTCCACAGCCACCGGCACCGCTCGCCGGTTTGTTCAGTTTTGCACCACGTCCCCCTGGAGTCCCCGTGACGATCACTTCCCCGCACCTCGGCAGCCCCGCAGTCTGGACCGACGCCAAGCTGCTGTACGCGTTGGAAGAAGTCGTCGAGACCGAACTCAACCGGCACCTCAAGGTCACCAAGGACTGGATGCCGCACGAGTACGTCCCGTGGAGCGACGCCCGTAACTTCCCCGGCTTCTTCGAGGACGGCGAGGCCTGGGGCAAGGAGCAGTCCAAGGTCACCGAGATCGGCCGCATCGCCCTCGTCGTGAACCTCCTCACCGAGGACAACCTCCCCAGCTACCACCACGAGATCGCCTCCCTCTTCGGCCGCGACGGCGCCTGGGGCACCTGGGTGCACCGCTGGACGGCGGAGGAGGGCCGGCACGGCATCGTCATGCGGGACTACCTGCTCGCCTCCCGCGCGGTCGACCCGGACAAGCTGGAAGCCTTCCGCATGCAGCACATGAGCGAGGGGTTCGAGTCGGACAACCGGCACTCGATGCTGCACTCCGTGGCCTACGTCGCGTTCCAGGAGCTGGCCACCCGTGTCTCGCACCGCAACACCGGCCACCAGTCGGGCGACCCGGTCTGCGACCGCATGCTGGCCCGCATCGCGACCGACGAGAACCTGCACATGGTCTTCTACCGCAACCTCCTGAAGGCCGCGTTCGACCTGGCCCCCGACCTCACGATGCAGGCCGTGCGCGACGTCCTGGTCAACTTCCGGATGCCCGGTCACGGCATGCCCGGCTTCGAGCGCTTCGCCGCGCAGATGGCCATCGGCGAGGTCTACAACCTGCGCATCCACCACGACGACGTCATCCAGCCCGTGCTGCGCTTCCTGAAGGTCATGGAGATCGACGGTCTCGGCCCCGAGGGCCGGCAGGCGCAGGAGGAGATCGGCCTCTACATGGGCGGCCTGGACTCCGAGGCCGCCAAGTTCGACGAGAAGCTGGCGACCCGCAAGGCCCGCATGGCGGCCCGCGCGACCGCCTGACCCGCCCCGGCCCTCCGCACCGGCGACCGAATCGCCGGTGCGGGAGACGGCCGGCCTGCGGCATCATGCCGCCATGCATGACAACAGCACGTCGGGGGCGGCGGTCGGCTTTCTGCTCGGCCTGATCGACAGCGGGGACGCCGCGCGGATACGGCGGCGGATCGGCCTCCCGGAGCCGGATCCCGAGCGGACCCCCGAGGCCCGGCGCACCGTCGAGATGTGGTCCTGGACGAGGACCCCGGTGCCGGCCTCCGTGCTGCTGTGGGTCCTGGAGCAGGACGACCCGGATCTGAACCTCGGCGTCTGGCAGCACATGTCGGCGGACAACGCGATGCGGCGGGCCATCGTGCGGGGTGTGCCGTTCGGCCCCGGCCACGAAGGGCCCTTGACCGTGGCCGACCGCCTGGGCGGGGAACCCGAGCCGCCGGTCCCCGAGAACTACACCCGCTTCGGCCTGGTCGGCGCCCTGCGCGAGGGCACCTCCATGCGGTCCGCGCGGACGGCCGCGTCGATGGTCCTGGAGCGCTCCGACTGGCAGGCCGTCACGGAGGCGGACCAGGACCGTCCGTTGCCCGGCTACGCGCGCTGGGCGCTGTCCGTACGCCCGGACTGCCCACCCGCACTGCGCGCGCGGTTCGGCACACACCGCAAGTTCACCCACCGGGTGGAGGAGGCCGGTGTCCTGGACAGCCCCGCCGACTACGCGACCGCCTGGGGCCCCGCGTCACATGTACTGAAGGTGCTCGCCACCGGTCGGCTGCTGTTCCCCGCGCGCGCGTCCGAGGCCGAGGACGCCCTGCGCCCCCTCGTGCGCGAGCACTTGGCCGGCCACGAGGACGCCTGGTCGGTGCTGGCGCAGCTGATCGACACGTTCCACGGCAACGCGGTGGAGCTGGTGGTGACGGCGGGCGCGGTCGCCTGAGCCGGGCTCCGGAAACCGGCAGGGGGCGGGGCGGCTGGATTCGAACCAGCGTGCCCCGGTTCTGGAGACCGGTGCGCCTGCCTCTGCGCTACGACCCCGCCCTTGGGGCCAGAGCGTAATGCCTTGGCCCGATGTCAGTGCGGCCTGGTACCACTTGAGGCACTGGGGAAATACGGCGCGGGGGGGGCGTGACATGGCGTACGGGGAGCGGGGTCGGCGTACCCCGGTGGTCGATCTGGCCGACCGCAGGGCGCTGGAGCGGTACCGCCCCGCGGACCCGGCGACGGTCGCCGAGGCGCGGCGGCTGAAGGAGGCCGCGCTGCTGGACTTCGGGCTGACGGAGTCGGCGGTGGCGTCCTGGCTGTACGCGAAGTGCCATCACCAGATCCCGACCACGGCGGTGGACACGGCGGCCGTGGTCGCCTCCGGCGACGGCTCCTGCCTGCTGCTCTTCAACCCGGACTTCTTCGTTCGACTGGGCCTGGACGGCGTGAAGTTCGTCCTCTTCCACGAGGCCCGGCACCTGGTGCAGCGCCATCTGTTCGCCGACCTGGAACTGCGCGACGACCCGGTCTTCGAGCTGGCCGCCGAGGTCTCCATCAACCATGTCGCCCTGGTCCGCCTCGGCCGCACCGACCTGCCCCTCGTGGACGGCCTGCCGACGGGCATCGACCCCCGGACGATCCACACGCTGTACCGCGAGGACCTCACGGCGCACGGCCTGGAGCCGGTGGCGTACGAGGAGTTCGTCGCGACCGACATGAAGGTCTACGGCGAGCTGAAGCGGATGCGGCACCCTCCGGTCCCGGAGCGGCACCTGTGCGTGCACCTGGTGGACGGCCTGGTACCGGCCGACCAGGAGACGGTGGACGCGGTGACGTCGTCCGCGCTGCTGAACTCCCTGCTGGCGGCGCGGCGCGGACACGCGGGCGCGGAGCGGGAGTTGCTCGACCTGATGGGCCGTACGGAAGACGGCTCGGCGCGGGCCGGCCGGATCTGGGGGAACCTCGGCGCGGGCGTCCTGCGCGGCGAGACGGCACGCACGCGTACGGTCCACTGGTGGCAGCGCTGGCTGGTCGACGTCCTCGGCTCGAAGCTGCGCGACGGCGAGCGGCTGGTGTACCCGAAGAAGCGCGGCGCCCTCCTCGCGGCCCTCGGCCAGGATCCGATGCTCTCCCGCCGCGGCCCGGTCCGCGACAAGGTTCTCGTCATCGCCTACGACACCTCGGGCTCGATGCCCCACCAGGTGATCGCCTGGCTCACCGAACTCGTCGGCCGCATCGACGGCGTCGAGGCGCACTGGCTGTCCTTCGACGCCGTGGTGATGCCGTTCCGGCCCGGCGAGCGGGTCTACGGCGGTGGCGGCACGAGTTTCCAGGTGGTCGCGGACTACGTGGAGGGGCGCACGGAGGTGAGCGGCCGGCGGTTCGACGTCACCCCGGACGCGGTCGTCGTCCTCACGGACGGACACGCCCCGCCGATCACGCCCGCCGAGCCGGACAAGTGGATCTGGCTGATCACCGAGGGCGGCAGCGAGTGGCCCGAGACGCACAACCCCGCGATGGACTGCCATCGCGTCACGACAGGATCGCGGTAGATGAGCACTCAGGCAGGGCAGTCGACGACCCCGGCGACCGGGCGTGGCCGGGGTGAGCCGTCGCGTCTGGAGTCGTTCATCGACGCGATGATCGACATGGGGCAGACCGGGCAGATCTTCGGCGAGCACGGCATCGGCAAGACGGCGACGTTCTTCTCGCACATCGGCAGGGCCCACCCGGGCACCGCGCTCGTGTACGTCCCGGCGGCGAACCTGACACCGGACGACCTGCTGGTCAACGCGCCGGTGCGGGACCCGGAGACCGGTGAACTGGTGCTGCGGCAGCTGGTGATGAACCAGTTGAAGCCGGGCACGCCGTTCGTGCTGCTCATCGACGACTCGTTGCAGGCGGGCGACACGGTCCAGTCGCAGCTGATGCAGATCGCCTGCGACTGGACGCTCGGCGAGCACGATCTGCGCGCCCTGGGCTGCGTCGGGGTCTTCCTCACCGACAACGAGTCGCTGTCCGAGACCTCGGCCAGACGCGGCGACCTCGCACTGCTCGACCGCATGGTCACGATGCGGATCACGGCCAACGACACGTCCTGGCGCACGCATCTGGCCGCCAAGTACCGCCCCTGGGACCTCGGTCCGGTGTTCGGTGTCTGGGCCTCGCTCTCGCCCGCGCTGCGCGAGCTGCTCTCCCCGCGCACGCTGGACCACGTCCTGGCCAACGCGAAGGAGGGCTTCCCGCTCCGCTGGGGTCTGCCCCTGATCGACGGCGAGCGGCTCCGTCTCGCCGAGCCCGGCGCGGACGGAAGACCCGGGCAGAACCGCACGGCGGAGATCCTGGGCCGCGTCGCCGAGGCTCTGGGCGTACCCAACCCGGCCACGATCCCCGACCCGGTACGGCAGGTCGTGCGGGCCGCGCTGCGCAACCGCTGGACGGTGCTGTTGCAGGGGCCGCCCGGGTGCGGCAAGACGGAGCTGGTCCGGGAGACCGTGCGTGCGGGCCTGGGCCGTGAGCCACTGTACTTCTCGCTGCCGGTGACGAACGTCGAGGACCTGTGCGCGCCGATCCCGTCGGCGGACGGCACCCTGGACAACCTGCTGGCCGCGAACTTCACCGGGCCCGGGCCGAAGGCGATCGTGTGGGACGAGTACAACCGCCCCAAGGACAAGGCCGCGTTCGCCAAGCTCATGGAGATCACCCAGGAGTGGTCGCTGGCCGGCCGGCGGATCGAGAACCTGCGGGCACAGATCGCCGTCCAGAACCCGCCGTACCACCTGGGCCGCAAGCTGCTGGTCTCGCGGAACAACATCGCGCAGGCGACGCGGTTCACGGCGTCGCTGACGGTGGAGCCGGAGGACATCCCGGCCAACGAGTGGCTGCTCGCGCGGTACGGCGCGGACGCGGAGACGGTGCTGGAGTGGTGGAAGCACGACATCGACGACGACGGCCGCGCCTGGATCACCAAGCGCACGCTGGAGCGGCTCATCAAGCTGCACCGGCGGGGGCTGCCGCTGGAGATGGCGACGGTGTATCTCGGCGACGGCGAGTACGCGCCCGTGCCGCTCACCGCCCTGATCGACCGCTTCAGGGGCCGCCCGGTCACCGGTCTGCGCGAGCTCGCGCGGGACGCGGACGCCTGGGAGGTCCGGCTGCGCCGCGCCGCCGACCACACCGACGAGGGCGGCGACGACAGCGACGTGGTCCACCAGATCCTCGCCAACGCCGAGTTGTCCCAGCTGAAGAAGCACCGCGCGGTGGTGGCCCGCATGGTGGCGCTGCTGCCGACGAAGCTCCGGGCGACCTATCTGGTGGGGGCGTCGGCTCAGCAACAGCGGTTCTGGACCGACATATTCACTGGCCTGGCGCGTCGCTGACCCCGTGCTCGCCCTCCCCCGGCCGTGCCGTGCGGTGCACACTGCGGACGGCGGCCACGTCGGGGGCGAGCGCCGGTCGGGAGACGTGGGCGGTGAGGGTCTCCAGGCGGCGTTTGATGCTGGCGGCGATGCCCTGGCCGAGGACGAAGCGGGTGGGGGTGAGCGCGCGGGGTGCCGTGTCGAGGAGCCTGTGGGCCTCGCGGCTGCGCATCCCGGTGTGGGACAGGACGAGATGGCTCAGGCGGTGTTCGGCACCGGCAAGGGCCTCGGCGATGGCTTCGGCGGCGGCCAGATCGACGTGGTTGTCGGTCGCGCCGAGCACGGCCGCCGCCCGCACCCGGCCCAGGTCCAGCAGGGCGACCCCGGCCGCGGTGGCCGCCGTCACCAGCCGCGCGGCTCCCCGCGGACCGATGCCGTTGCTGGCGACGGACAGCCGTACGAGCCGTCCGTACGGCGCGCGTTCCAGGGCGTCGGCCAGGAGGAGGGCGCCCGTGTCCCCCAACCGCGCCGCGGATACGTAGAGTTCATCGACGGCGCCCGCCGCGACGACAGCGGCGAGAGGCGCGGCGCCCTCCGCGCCGAGCGGGTTGCCGCCGATGAAGAGGCGCTCGATACGGCGTCCGTTGCCGTCGGCGGCGAGCAGCGCGTCGGCGAGGACGGTCACCCCGGCCGGGTCGAGTCCGGTCTGTACGAGGTCGAGGGTGCGCAACGACCGCGCGGACGCGATGAGTTCGGCCGCCGCCCGCCCACCCCCGCTGCCCAGCGGGTTGCGCTTGAGCCACACCCCGGTGACGACCTGCGGGGAGGCACGCAACTGGTCGGCGATCCGACAGGCACCACCGGCCGTGATCCCGTTGCAGCCGAGGTAGAGCGTCTCGACCTCACCGCTCCCCCCGGCCACGACCTCGGCCCCCTCGTCCCCGAGCCCGTCGGTGCCCAGCAGCAAGTGCCGTACGGGAGAGGGGCCTTGGGCCAGCGCCTCCGACACCAGCGCTGCGCCTTCGGCCCCCAGCTCCTGCTTGCACAGGTCGAGTCGGCCGTCGGGCAGCGCCGTACCGACCGCGAAGTCGAGGCGCTCGCCGGCCGGGCGCCCGGCGCGCAACCAGTCGAGCAGCGGGGCGAGTTCGGCGACCGGTCGCGGCCGGATGTACGGAACACCGGCGAAGGCGACCGTCGAGGGTGTCAGGGGCTCGGGGTTCGGGGCGTCCGGAGACTGGTGAATCCCTTCTCCCGCCTGCGTGTTCCCCTCGCCGCCGCTCACCACGCCGCCTCCCGATAGTCCTTGAGGAACACCCCGGACACCGGGTCCCCGGCTTCGCCGCGCACGATCGGATCGTAGACGCGGGCCGCGCCGTCGACGATGTCGAGGGGAGTGCGGAAGCCGGCCCGGGCCATGCGGCCCTTCTTGGGGGCCGGGTTCTCGTCCGTGATCCAGCCCGTGTCGACGGCGCACATGTGGACGCCCTGGCCGGCGAGTTCGGCGGCGCTGGTGCGGGTGAGCATGTTGAGCGCGGCCTTGGCCATGTTGGTGTGCGGGTGCCCGGCCATTTTGTTGCGTACGGCGAACCTGCCCTCCACGGCGGTGACGTTGACGACGTACCGGCGGGGGCGCGGCGAGGCGAGCAGCAGGGGCAGCAGTCGGTCGCAAAGGAGCGCGGGGGCAAGGGCGTTGACGAGCTGGGTCTCCAGGACCTCGGCCGGGTCGAGGGCGCCGAGCCGGGCGGACCAGGAGTTCTCCGGCGACGGGTCGGGCAGCAGTCCGGCCTCGTCGGCCTCGCGCAGCACGACAGGCAGCGCCGAGGCCCCGCCCGCGAGCATCCGCATCGGCGTGAAGCCGGGCGCGGCCCGCGCCCCCTCCGGCAGCGCGTCCCGCTCCCCGGCGGCCAGCAGGGCGTACGACTGCGGAGGGCGTCGTACGGTCTGCGCGGCGTTGTTGACGAGGATGTCGAGGGGCTCGCCCGTCTGCCGCAACTCCTCGCACAGGCCGAGCACTTGGCGCGGATCGCGCAGGTCCACGGCGAGGACCGTCAGCCGGTCGAGCCACTTCTCGCTGCCCGGCTCGGCACGGAAGCGGCGTACGGCGTCGTGCGGGAACCGGGAGGTGATCAGTACCTCCGCGCCGTCCCGCAGCATCATCAGCGCCAGCTGGAAACCGATCTTCACCCGGCCGCCGGTGAGCAGCGCCCGGCGCCCGCTCAAGTCCGTACTCAGCGCTCTGCGGGCGGAGTTGTCGGCGGCGCACGCGGGACACAGCCGGTGGTAGAAGGAATCCACCTGTCGATAGGGCGACTTGCAGACGTAGCAGCCGCGCGGCTTGCGGTAGACGCCGGCGGAGTCCGCCCGCTCCACCTGCTCGCCCACGGCGTTCAACGGGGCGTCCTCGCGTCGGTCCGCCGCGCCGGTCGCGGTCGCCGCCATCGTCGCCGCGTCGGCCGCGGAGAGGTCGGCGCCGCGAGCCTTGCGGCGGCGCAGCCGGCCGTCGCGGGCGAAGGACGCGGCGACCTGTTCCGCCCGCAGACGCACCGGATCGTCGACGGGCAGCTCCCGCAGCCTGCCCACCGTCCGGTGGAAGGCGGTCAGTTCCGCCTCGGTGATCCCGCCCTCGTCCGTCATCGTTCCCCGCCCCGGCCGTGCCACGAAGTGGGGCCCCGGCCGGATTCGAACCGGCGTATCCGCCTTGCCAAGGCGGTGAGTCTGCCTCTGCTCTACAGGGCCCCCGAACGCAGCCCGGGGATCGGATTCGAACCGATGTGCCTTGTCTTGGCAAGACGTGCGCCTGCCTCTGCGCTACGCCCGGGTGCGCCCCCGGATCCTAACCGCACGCCCCGCGCACACCGCACCGGATAAACGGCCTCGTTCAGCGAGAGCCGGTGCGGCGGATCTCCAGGCGTTCCTTCTCGGAGAGGCCGCCCCACACTCCGAAGCGTTCGTCGTTGTCGAGGGCGTACTCCAGGCAGGCGGTGCGGATCGGGCACATGCCGCAGATCCGCTTGGCCTCCCTGACGGAGCTGCCGGGCTCGGGGAAGAAGAAGTCCGCCCCGGTCTGCGCGCACAACGCCTCCTGCTGCCAGTCCAGGTCGGGCGCGGTGATCGTGTCGATGTGCATGGCCAGGATCGTGCCGCCCGGTGAAAAACGTTCCATCAACGCGGGATCAACGCCACGCTCCGAGGCCTCCGGCCGCCCCGATGATGGCCCCACGCCCGCACCGGCGCACGGCGGCGCGCGGAGCCGGTATGAAAACACGGAGAACTTCATCGGTCACCGAGGGTAACCGACGCGGTATCCGCGACCCGCTGCGTCACTCCGGCAGCGATTGTCAGTGGGCGGTGCAAGACTCGGCAGTGCAGAGAACGGGCCCTTCCCGACGGGACCCTTCAATCAGGAGGGCAATGATGCTCACCACCCGTTTCATCAACGGCGCTCCGAACTGGCTGGACGTCGGCTCCCCCGACATCGACAGCGCCATCTCCTTCTACGGCGGTCTCTTCGGCTGGCAGTTCCAGTCGGCGGGACCCGAGGCCGGCGGCTACGGCTTCTTCCAGCTCGACGGCAGGACGGTCGCCGGCGGGATGCCCCTGCCCGCAGAGCACACCTCGTCCGCCTGGACCGTGTACTTCCAGAGCCCGGACGCGGAAGCCACGGCCAAGACGGTGGAACAGGCGCACGGCGCGGTCCTGTTCCAGCCCATGGACGTGCTGGGCCAGGGCCACATGGCGATCCTCAGGGACCCCGCGGGCGCGGCGTTCGGCATCTGGCAGCCGGGACAGATGAAGGGTGTCGACGTCGCGGGCGATCCCGGGTCGCTGACCTGGGTCGAGCTGTACACACCGGACGTGGCCGCGGCGGCGGCGTTCTACAACGTGTCGCTGGGTCTGGAGACCTCGGCCGCCCCCATGGCGGGTGTCGACTACACCTGCGTCAACCCGTCCGGCGCCGGTGAGGACGCGATGTTCGGCGGCATCGTCCCCCTCGACTTCGACCCGAACGGCACGACGTCCGGGGCGTACTGGCTCGCGTACTTCGAGGTCGCCGACGTCGACGCGACGGTGACGAAGGCGCAGGAGTCGGGCGGCTCGGTCACGGTGCCGGCCACCGACATGGAGGGCGTCGGCCGCATCGCCCAACTCGCCGACCCGCACGGCGCGCGCTTCGCCGTCATCAGGAGCGAGGCGCCGCAGAGCTGACGGGGCATGGGGATCGGCACGGGTGCCAGGTCCCGCGCGGGGTGCGCGGGGCACGGCACGCGTGCCGGAACGGCCGGCGCAGGCCACCGCTGCCCCCTAAGCCCCCCCCGGGCACCGCTGCCCCCCTGACCCCGCGGGCACCGCGCCCCCTAACCCCCGGCTGGCCCCTAACCCCCGGCCGCCGCACGCACGCGCCCGCGCACCCACCCCCCACCTCTCACGCCGACTCCCGGTGAACCAAGGTCGTCGGCAGGATCACGCTGGAGGGCGCCCCTCCGACGCCGTCGTGGGCCCCCCGCCGGTCGAGCCCGCGCAGCAACAGGCGGGCCATCAGCCGCCCCATCCCCTCGATGTCCTGGCGGACGGTCGTGAGCGGGGGCTCGGTCTGTTCGGCGACCGGGAGCATGTCGTCGAAGCCGATCACCGCCACGTCCTCCGGCACCCGCAGCCCTTCCTCGCGGAGCACCTTCATGGCGCCGTAGGCGGTGAGGTCGTTGGCGGCGAACACGGCGTCCACGTCGGGGCAGTTGTGGAGGAGTTCCCGCATCGCACGCTCACCGCCGGCCGGGGTGAAGTCGCTCTCCACGATCAGCCGGGGATCGACGTCGACCATGACGTCCCGGAACCCGTCGAGCCGGTCCACCGCGGAGGTCTGGTCGAGCGCACCGGTGATGTGCGCGATCCGGGTGCGGCCGAGCCCGACGAGATGCCGTACGGCCTCGCGGGCGCCGCCCCGGTTGTCGCAGTCGACGTACACCGTGGGCCCGGACGCCCGCGTCCCCTCGCTCCAGCCGGGCCGGCCGCCGAACACCGTGGGGACACCGGCACGTTGGATCAGTCCGGGCAGCGGGTCCTCAAGGTGCAGGGAGAAGACGAGCGCGCCGTCCACATGTCCGCCGGCGAGATAGCGGCCGACGCGGGCGTGGTCGTCCCGGCCTTCCGTGAGAAGCAGCACGAGCTGGGAGTCGTGTGCGGTCAACTCCTTGCTGATGCCCCGGAGTTGCATGGCGAAGAAGGGGTCGGCGAAGACACGGGTCTCCGGTTCCGCGATCACCACGGCGATGGCGTCGTGCCGCTTGGTCACCAGGCTCCGGGCGGCCTGGTTGGGGACGTAGCCTAGTTCGTCCACCGCCTGCCGGACCCGCTCGACGAGTGATTCCCGTACACCGTCCCCGCCGTTGACCACGCGCGACACGGTGGCCCGCGACACCCCCGCCCGCGCGGCCACGGCCTCCAGCGTGGGACGCGGCGCTGTCTCGGTCACGTCTGGACCCCTCCTCGATGCTGCGGCACAGGATAGCGGCGGCCGAACCTGAAGGTGGGAGCGCTCTTGGCACCGGGCGCCCCACCGCTCTTGGTACCGGGCGCCCCACCGGTCCCGCCCCTCACTTCACTAGACGCGTACACCCGTCGGCCCCTCCGTCCCTCACCCCAGCAGATCCACCCGCCGCCCCACCCCGTCCCGCTCCGCCCGCTCGTACGCCAGCCAGGCGAGGGCCAGATCCTGCCACGGCATTCCGACGGGGGCGTAGACGGAACGCGCCCCGGCGTCGCCCCGTCCCGGATGGTCGCCGCGCAGCACATCGCCGAGCGTGGTGTCGATGTCCGTGGCGGCCAACGCGCCGACGGACTCGACCAGTTGACGGTCGTCGACGACCACGAGCGCCTTGTCGAGCAGATCGGGGGCGAGTTCCCGCTTGCCCGGTTCGTCGGCGCCCAGGCTCGTGAGGTGCTGGCCCTGCCGGGTGTCCGCGAGGGACAGCAGGGGGGTGCGGGACCAGGTCGACAGCAGGACGATGTCGGCGGCCGAGGCGATCTCCTTCGCCGAACCGAGCACCCGGCCGCCATGCCGTACGGCGAACTCACCGGCGCGCTCGAAGTCCGTGTCGTAGATGACGAGTTGACCGTAGGACCGCAGCGCGCCCAGCCCCCGCACCATCAACTCGGCCTGGGCCCCCGCCCCGATCACCCCCACCACCGCGTCCTCCGCCGACCCCGCGAGCGCGTCCGTGCCCAGGGCCGCCGCCAGCCCCGTGCGCCACGCGGTCACCGTCGCCGAGTCCAGCAGGGCGAGCAACTCGCCGTCCGCACCGCTGTACAGACACAGCACGCCCTTCAACGCGGGCCGCGCACCGGGGAACTTGGAGTTGACCTTCACGGTGTAGGCCTCGATGCCGGGCAGCAGTCCCGGGAGCAGAGCGGTCGCCGTACCGTCGAACGGCAGGTCGGTACGCACCCGTTGGCCCGGGATCGCCGCGGCGGCCCCCGTCGCGAGAAACCCGGCGCGCAGCGCGGCAAGGCAGGCCGAGGGCTCCAGCAGCGATCCGAGATCGCTCCGGGTCAGCAGGCGCGTCATACGCTCATGATCCGTCAGAGGCGGAGTCGGAGGCGGTACCGGCACCGGACGCGTCCCCGGCCCCGGACCCGGAGTCCGCACCAGCGCCTGCATCGGCCTCCACCCCATGCCCCTTCTTCGCCCTGCTCGGCTGCACCCGCTTCGGCTCCCCCGGCATCTTCGGATACTCCGGCGGATACGGCAGATCCCCCAGCCCATGGTCGTGTTCGTCGCGCCGGGCGAGTTCGAGGAGGGCGTCCAGGGAGTAGCGGTGGTCGTCCATGTCCGCGTGCACGTCGCCGAGTTCGGCGAAACGCGCCGGCATCGTCGCGAGGTCGAAGTCGCGGGGGTGCGCGGTGCCGACCTCGTCCCAGCGGAGGGGCGCCGAGACGGGGGCGTGCGGGCGGGGCCGTACGGAGTAGGCGGAGGCGATGGTGCGGTCGCGGGCGGTCTGGTTGTAGTCGACGAAGATGCGTTCGCCGCGTTCTTCCTTCCACCACTTGACCGTGACCTGGTCCGGCATGCGGCGGGCCAGTTCGCGGCCGACCGCGATGGCCGCGCGGCGGACCTGGGTGAAGGTCCAGCGCGGTTCGATCGGTACGAAGACATGCAGACCGCGTCCGCCGGAGGTCTTCGGGAAGCCCTTCAGTCCGCCGAACTCGTCGAGTACGGCGCGCAGTTCGTGGGCGGCGCGGACCGCGTCGTCGTAGTCGGTGCCGGGCTGCGGGTCGAGGTCGATGCGGAGTTCGTCGGGGCTGTCGACGTCGTCGCGGCGGACCGGCCAGGGGTGGAAGGTGAGCGTGCCGTACTGGGCGGCCCATAGGACGGCGGCCTGTTCGGTGGGGCACATCTCGTCGGCGCTGCGTCCGCTGGGGAAGGTGATGTGGGCGGTGGGGATCCAGTCGGGCATGTTCTTGGGCGCCCGCTTCTGGAAGAAGTTCTCGCCCTCGACCCCGTCCGGGTAGCGCTCCAGGGTGGTGGGGCGGTCGCGCAGTGCCCGGAGGATGCCGGGGCCGACCGCGATGTAGTACCGGGCGAGGTCCAGCTTGGTGAAGCCCCGCTCCGGGAAGAAGATCTTGCCGGGACTGGACAGCCGTACGGTCCGGCCGCCCGCCTCCAGTTCCACCGCTTCGCCCATGCGAGCCACCGTAGGCCCGACGCACGCACCTCGCATACCGGGCGGCTCGCGACGTACGGGAGCAGAATCGGAACCATGGATCTGCCGGTGATGCCACCCGTGAAGCCCATGCTCGCCAAGTCGGTCGCGAGGATTCCGCCGGGCATGCACTACGAGGCGAAGTGGGACGGCTTCCGGGCGATCGTGTTCCGCGACGGCGGAGAGGTCGAGCTGGGCAGCCGTAACGGGAAGCCGCTGACCAGGTATTTTCCCGAGCTGGTGGCGGCGCTGAAGGAGCGGGTCCCGGAACGTTGTGTGCTGGACGGCGAGATCGTGATCGCGCGGGACGGGCGGCTCGACTTCGACGCGCTGACCGAGCGCATCCACCCGGCCGACTCGCGGGTGCGGACGCTGGCCGAGCGGACCCCGGCCTCCTTCGTCGCCTTCGATCTGCTGGCCCTGGCCGACGAGTCGCTGCTCGACGTGCCGCTGGGCGACCGGCGGGCGCTGCTCGAACGGGCGCTGTCCGGCGTGACCGCGCCCGTGCATCTGGCGCCCGCGACCACCGACATCGAGGTGGCGCGACGCTGGTTCGAGCAGTACGAGGGCGCCGGGCTCGACGGTGTGGTGGCCAAGCCGCCGGCCCTGGGCTACCGGCAGGACGAGCGCGCCATGTTCAAGATCAAGCACGAGCGGACCGCGGACGTCGTCGTCGCCGGCTACCGCCTCCACAAGAGCGGCCCGGTCGTGGGTTCGCTGCTGCTCGGGCTCTACGACGATCAGGGCACCCTCCAGCACGTGGGCGTGGCCGCCGCCTTCACCCTGAAACGGCGGGCCGAGCTGATCGAGGAGCTGGAGCCGCTGCGCATGGAGGACACGGCGGGGCATCCGTGGGCGGCCTGGGCCGAGGAGGCGGCACACGAGTCGGCCCGGCTGCCGGGGGCGCCGAGCCGCTGGTCGGGCAAGAAGGACCTGTCGTGGGTGCCGCTGCGGCCGGAGCGGGTGGCCGAGGTGGCGTACGAGCACATGGAGAACGGCGCGCGCTTCCGGCACACGGCGCGCTTCCGCCGCTGGCGCCCGGACCGCACGCCCGAGAGCTGCACGTACGCACAGCTGGAGGAGCCCGTCCGCTACGACCTCGGGGAGATCCTGGGCGCGCAGGATCCGCCGGACTGACCCCTTCCGCATCTCGTAGTGGGCCGATCGGCGCAATCAGCGCGCACAATCACAACCAAGCGGGTAAGGCCACCAATGAACTTATAAGCGCACAATCGAAAACACAGACTTGGTGGCAACGGTGGGCATGGGACAGAGAGCACCCCGGCGGCGCGGCGCGAAGAGAGCGGCGCTGCTGGCCGCCACGATGACGGCCTCCCTGACGGTGGGCTGCACGGCCCATCACGGCGGGTCCGGAGACGACGGGCGCGGGCGCACACCGAGCCAGTCCCCGGCACAGAGCCCGAGCGCGAGCGGCACGACCGCCCCCGCCGCCGGCCCGGTGCTCGCGGTGAAGATCGACAACGTGCCCGCGGCCCGCCCGCAGACGGGTCTTGACGCGGCGGACATCGTGTACGCGGAGCAGGTCGAGGGCGGCCTGAGCAGGCTGATGGCGGTGTTCGCCACCACGTTCCCGCAGTCCGTGGGGCCGGTGCGCAGTGCCCGGGTGTCCGACCTGGAGCTGCTGCGCCAGTTCGAGAACCCGACGCTCGCCTTCTCCGGCGCGCAGCACAAGCTCCTGCCGCTGATCGACAAGGCCCCGCTGCGGTCCGCGTCGCCCGACGAGGCGGGCCGCGCCTATTTCCGGGGCGGTGACAAGGCCGCCCCGCACAACCTCTACCTGCACCCCAAGCGGCTCATGCACTCGGCCCCGGGCGCGGCAGCCCTGACGACCGGCTTCGTCTATGGCACGGCCCCCGCGGGCGGCAAGCCCACCGCTTCCCGCACCGTCCGCTACCCGTCGGCCCGCTTCACCTTCACCTGGTCCGGTGACAAGCACCGCTGGCTGGTCACCGAGGACGGCACCCCCACCGTGACGACCGACGGCAAGCGGCTCGCCCCGGCAACGGTCGTCGTCCAGTACGTCAAGATCCGCAGATCCGCCTATCACGACGTCCTCGGCAACAACACGCCGTACACCGTGACCGTGGGCTCCGGAAAGGCGGACGTCCTGCGGGACGGCCGCACCTACAGCGCGGACTGGAAGCGTCAAAAGGCCACGGACGGAACCCGGTTCACCACCCCGGACGGCAAGCCCCTGAACTTCGCGAAGGGCCAGGTCTGGGTGATCTTCGCGAAGTCCTGAACGGGCAGGGCGGGAGCGCCTCTTCAGGGGCGCGGGGAACGGCGCGACCAGCCCCCACCGGCCCGCACGGAAAGCACAACCGACCTACCGCTGCGCGACGAGGGGCTCCCCAGGATTCCGGAGCCCCTCCGCCGCGTCCGACACCCGCTGGATGAGATCGAAGAAAACACCCTGCTCGTCGGCGGAGAGCGGTGCCAGAAACACCTGGTTCATCCGTGCCGTCCGCACGACCAGCTTCCGGTGGACCCGCGTGCCGTCCCCCGTGAGCCGCAGCAGAAAACGCCGCCCGTCCTGCGTATCCCGCACCTTGTCGAGCAGCCCGCGCCGGCTCAGCCGGCTGACCACCTCCGCGATGGTCGACCGGTCGAGGCCCACCCGCTCCCCCACCGTGCGCTGATCGAGCCCCGGTTCGTCGACGAGCGCGTTGAGGACCGCGAACTGCGGCGAGGTGATCTCCTCGGAGACCATCGTGTTCCACAGCAGGTAGTGCGCCTGCTGGAGCCGCCGGGCGAGGTGCCCGGGGTGGGTGGTGAGGTCCACCGCGGCCATGTGTCCTCCCAGCGTCGGATTCGTCTGTGCACTGAACGATACCCGGAGGCACCGGGAGCGAGTCCAGCCTCGCGCACCGTCCTGGACCGGCCCTTCTCCCAGCTCTTGACGGCAGGCCCCCGCAGTGACAGCGTGAAGGAAACTTCACCGAAATGCTCAGTGCCCTGACTATCTGCTGACCGGGCGCTCGAACGGGACGGAGCTTCACGGATGGACAAGGTGGTCGCCACGGCCGACGAGGCCGTGGCCGATGTGCCGGACGGGGCGACGCTCGCGGTCGGCGGCTTCGGGCTGAGCGGTGTGCCGAACGTGCTGATCCAGGCCCTCTACGAGCGGGGCGTCGGCGGCCTCGGCGTGGTCTCCAACAACTGCGGGGCGATGGAGTCCGGCCTCGCGGTCCTGCTGTCGGCGGGCCGCATCGCGCGGGTGACCGGCTCCTACATCGGCGCCAACAAGGAGTTCGCCCGCCAGTACCTCGCCGGGGAACTGGAGGTCGAGATGATCCCCCAGGGCACCCTCGCCGAGCGCCTGCGCGCGGGCGGCGCGGGCATCCCCGCCTTCTACACCCCCGCCGGTGTCGGCACCCAGGTCGCCGAGGGCGGACTGCCCTGGCGCTACGACGGCTCGGGCGGCGTCACGCTCGCCTCCCCGGCCAAGGAGGTGCGGGAGTTCGACGGCACCGAGTACGTCCTGGAGCGCGGTATCCGCACCGACTTCGCCCTGGTCCGTGCCGCGAAGGGCGACCGGCACGGCAACCTCGTCTTCAACAAGTCCACCCGGAACTTCAACCCCCTCGCGGCGATGGCCGGCAAGGTGACGATCGCCGAGGTGGAGGAGCTGGTCGAGCCCGGCGCCATCGACCCGGACGCGGTGCACCTGCCCGGGATCTTCGTGCAGCGGGTGGTGGCCCTCACCCCCGAGCAGGCCGCCGACAAGCGGATCGAGCAGCGGACGGTGAGCAGCTGATGGCCTGGACACGCGAGCAGATGGCGGCCCGCGCGGCGCGCGAACTGGAGGACGGGCAGTACGTCAACCTCGGCATCGGCCTGCCGACCCTGATCCCCAACTACCTCCCCCCGGGCGTCGAGGTGATCCTCGAATCCGAGAACGGCATCCTCGGCACCGGCCCGTATCCGGCCGAGGACCAGGTCGACCCGGATCTCATCAACGCCGGCAAGGAGACCGTGACCGTCCTGCCGGGCGCCTCCTTCTTCGACTCCGCGCTCTCCTTCGGGATGATCCGGGGCGGGCACATCGATGTCGCCGTCCTGGGTGCCATGCAGGTGTCGGCGGGCGGTGACCTGGCGAACTGGGCGATTCCCGGCAAGATGATCACGGGCATCGGCGGGGCGATGGACCTCGTCCACGGCGCCCGGACCGTCATCGTCGTGATGACGCATGTGGCCAAGGACGGCTCCCCGAAGATCCTCGCGGAGTGCGCGCTGCCGCTCACAGGCAAAGCGTGTGTGAACCGAGTCATCACCGATCTCGGGGTGATCGACGTGTCACCCGACGGTCTCGTGTTGATCGAGACCGCGCCCGGTGTGAGTGTCGAGGAGATCGTCGCCAAGACCGACGCGAAACTCACCGTCACGGAAGGCCTGCTGTGAACCCGGTTTACATCGTCGATGCCGTCCGCACCCCCATCGGCAGGTACAGCGGAGGTCTCGCCTCCGTCCGCCCCGACGACCTCGCCGCCCACGCCCTGCGCGAACTCCTCGCCCGCACCCCCGACTTGGACCCCTCCCGCATCGAGGACGTCTACTTCGGCAACGCGAACGGCGCCGGCGAGGAGAACCGCAACGTCGGCCGCATGGCCGCCCTCCTCGCGGGCCTGCCCACCTCCGTGCCGGGCGTCACGGTCAACCGGCTCTGCGCCTCCGGCCTCGAAGCGGTCATCCAGGCGGCCCGCGCGATCGCGGTCGGCGACGCCTCCATCGCCGTGGCGGGCGGGGTGGAGTCGATGACCCGGGCGCCGTACGTACTGCCGAAGTCGGACCGGCCCTTCCCCGCCGGGCACACCGAGCTGTACTCGACCACGCTCGGCTGGCGCATGGTCAACCCGGCCATGAACCCGGAGTGGACCATCCCGCTCGGCGAGAGCGCGGAGCTGATCGCCGACAAGCACAAGATCAGCCGCGAGCAGCAGGACGAGTTCGCGCTCTCCAGTCACCGGAAGGCGGCGGAGGCGCAGGCCGCAGGACTCTTCGACGGTGAGATCGCCCCTGTCGCCATCCCCCGGCGCAAGGGCGACCCGGTCCTCTTCGCCGCCGACGAGTCCGTGCGCGCGGACGCCTCCCTCGCCGCCATGGCCAAGCTCAAGCCGTCCTTCCGCCCGGAGAACGGCACGGTGACCGCGGGCAACGCCTCCCCCCTCAACGACGGTGCCGCCGCCCTCCTCCTGGTCGACGAGGAAGGGCTGAAGGCGACCGGCCGCGAGCCTCTCGCCCGGGTCTCCGCGACCGGGGTCTCCGCGATCGATCCGCAGTACTTCGGACTCGCCCCCGTCGAGGCCGTCAACCGCGCACTCACCAAGGCGGGCAAGGGCTTTGACGATCTGTCAGTTCTTGAACTGAACGAGGCGTTCGCCGCGCAGGTGCTCGGATGTGTCGCCGTGTGGCCGGAGTTCGACTCCGCGATCCTCAACCCGCAGGGCGGTGCCATCGCCCTCGGCCATCCGCTCGGCGCCTCCGGTGCCCGGCTCGCGGGCACCGTCGCCCACCAACTCGCCCGTCAAGGCACAGGAGTCGGCGTCGCCACCCTCTGCATCGGCGTGGGCCAGGGCCTGGCCCTCGTCCTCGAACGGTAGGAACCCGAACGGCAGGAACCCCATGACTCTCACCCAGCACGACATCGACCTCGAAATAGCGGCCGAGCACGCGACGTACGAGAAGCGGGTCGCCGACGGCGCGCCGGTCGAGCACCATCCGCGCCGCGACTACGCCCCGTACCGCTCCTCCACGCTCCGCCACCCGAAACAGCCGCCGGTCACCATCGACGTCTCGAAGGACCCGGAGCTGGTGGAGCTGGCCTCGCCCGCGTTCGGCGAGCGGGACATCACGGAGATCGACAACGATCTGACCCGGCAGCACAACGGCGAGCCGATCGGGGAACGGATCACCGTCTCCGGACGGCTGTTGGACCGCGACGGGCGGCCCATCCGCGGCCAGCTGGTCGAGATCTGGCAGGCCAACTCGGCCGGCCGCTACGCCCACCAGCGCGAGCAGCACGACGCCCCGCTGGACCCCAACTTCACCGGCGTGGGCCGCACGTTGACCGACGACGAGGGCACTTACCGCTTCACGACCATCCAGCCGGGCCCCTACCCCTGGCGCAACCACGTCAACGCCTGGCGCCCGGCGCACATCCACTTCTCGATGTTCGGCACGGCGTTCACGCAACGGCTGGTCACGCAGATGTACTTCCCGAGCGACCCGCTGTTCCCCTACGACCCGATCATCCAGTCGGTGACGGACGACGCGGCCCGTCAGCGGCTCGTCGCGACCTACGACCACAGCCTGTCGGTGCCCGAGTTCTCGATGGGCTACCACTGGGACATCGTGCTCGACGGCCCGCACGCCACCTGGATCGAAGAAGGACGCTGACCCGCCATGACGACCATCGACACGAGCCGCCCGGAGTCCGTGCTGCCGACCCCGTCGCACACGGTCGGCCCCTTCTACGGCTACGCCCTGCCCTTCCCCGGCGGCGGCGACATCGCCCCGGTCGGGCACCCGGACACGATCACCGTCCAGGGCCACATCTACGACGGCGAGGGCACACCCCTCCCGGACGCCTTCGTCGAACTGTGGGGCCCCGACCCCGACGGCAACCTCTCCACGACCGACGGCTCGATCCGGCGCGACCCGGCCAGCGGCGGCTATCTCGGCCGCAACGGCGTCGAGTTCACCGGCTGGGGCCGCATCCAGACGGACGCCAACGGCCACTGGTACGCACGGACGCTGCGACCGGGGGCGCGCGGCCGCAACGCCCCGTACCTGAGCGCCTGCGTCTTCGCCCGCGGACTGCTGGTGCACCTCTTCACCCGCGTCTACCTCCCGGACGACGAGCGCGCGCTCGGCGCGGACCCGCTGCTGTCCGGGCTCGACCCGGCGCGGCGCGACACGCTGATCGCACGGGACGAGGGCAGGGGCACATACCGTTTCGACATCCGCCTTCAGGGCGAAGGCGAGACGGTATTCCTGGAGTTCCAGTGACAGTTGACGACCCGTCGGACACCGGCCTGCTCGCCCCCGGGTGGACCGGCTCCCCCGCCGCGTCCGCGACGAGCGACACCGCGTATCTACGGGCCCTGCTCGACGCGGAGTCCGCCCTCACCCGCGCCCAGGCCGCCCTGGGTCTCGCCCCCGCCGAGGCGGCGACGGCGGTGACGGCCGCGGCCGACGCCGGCCGCTTCGACGTACGCTCCCTCGCGGAACGGTCCAGGAGCGGCGGAAACCCGGTGATCCCGCTGGTCGCGGATCTGACGAAGGCGGTCGGCGAGGAGTACGGCCCGTATGTCCACCGGGGTGCGACCAGCCAGGACATCATGGACACGGCCACCATGCTGGTCGCGTCCCGCACCCTGGACCTGCTCCTGACCGACCTGACGCGCACGGCTCAGGCGCTCTCCCGGCTGGCCGCCGCCCACCGCGACACCGCGCTGCCGGGCCGCACCCTCACCCAGCACGCCGTACCGACGACGTTCGGGCTGAAGGCGGCGGGGTGGCGGTCGCTGGTGCTCGACGCACGGGACCGGGTACGGACCGTTCGCGACACGCTGCCCGTCCAACTCGGCGGAGCGGCTGGCACGTTGGCCGCGTTCACGGCGTACGGCGCCGCGGACGCCCTCGCGCTGCCGGACGCGTACGCCCGCGAACTCGGCCTGACGGCACCACGGTTGCCCTGGCACACGCTCCGGACGCCGATCGCGGATCTCGCCGGGTGCCTGGCCTTCGCGGCGGGAGCCCTGGGCAAGGCGGCCGCCGACGTCCTCGTCCTCGGCCGGACGGAGATCGCCGAGGTCTCCGAGGGCAGCGGCGGCGGTTCCTCGGCCATGCCGCACAAGGCGAACCCCGTACGGTCCACGCTGATCGCCGCCGCCGCGCGCCGGGCGCCGCAGCTCGCGGCCGTTCTGTACGGCTCGCTGGTCGCGGAGGACGAGCGGCCGGCCGGGGCGTGGCATGCCGAGTGGGAGTCCTTGCGGGACCTGCTGCGGCTGGTCGGCGGTGCGGCGCGCGACGCCGCCGAGCTGACCGAGGGGCTGCGGGTGCACCCGGACGTGATGCGTGAACACCTGGATCTCACCCATGGGTTGATCGTCTCGGAGCGGCTGTCCGCCGAGCTGGCGCCGCTGCTGGGCCGGACCCGGGCGAAGGAGTTGCTCACGGAGGTCGCGCGGCGGACCTACGCCGAAGGTCGTCCACTGGCCGAACTGCTCGCCGAGGAGCCGGAGTTGAAGGACCTCGACCTCTCCGCCCTCACCGACCCCGCCCGCTACACGGGTTCCGCGGGAGCCCTCACCGACCGTGCGCTGGAGCGACGTTGACCGAGAAACTCCTCAACTTCCGTGCCGAGGGCCCTGACTCCGCTCCCCCGCTCCTCCTCGGGCCCTCGCTGGGCACGTCCTACGCCCTGTGGGACAAGGTCGCCCCCGAGCTGTCCGTCACCCACCGGGTGATCCGCTGGGACCTGCCCGGACACGGCGGTTCGGCGCCCGGGTCGATCGGTCCCGGGGCGACGGTCGGAGACCTCGCCGATCTGGTGCTCGCGCTGGCCGACTCCCTCGGTGTCGAGCAATTCGCCTACGCGGGAGTGTCGTTGGGCGGTGCGGTGGGTCTGCACCTCGCCGTGCACCACCCCGAGCGGGTCACCTCGCTCGCCGTCATCTGCTCCTCGGCCCACTTCAACGGGGCCGGGCCGTGGGAGGAACGGGCCGCGCGGGTGCGGAGCGAGGGGCTGGACTGGCTGGTGGAGAGTGCCGACTCCCGTTGGTTCACGCCCGGGTTCACCGTCCCGGAGCTGGTCGCCGACCAGCGCGATGCCGACCCGGGCGCGTACGCCGCGTGCTGTGACGCGCTGGCCGCGTTCGACCTGCGCGAGCGGCTCCCCGAGATCGGCGCGCGGACCCTGGCGGTCGCCGGGCGCGAGGACCCGGCGACCCCGCCCGCGCATCTGCGGGAGATCGCGGACGCGGTGCCCGGCGCGGCCCTCGTCGAGATCCCGGGCGCCTCCCATCTGGCCCCCGCACAGTGCCCGGTGGCCGTCCTCACCGCGCTGCGCGCACACCTCGACGGCGGTGCCAAGCGCGGGATGGAGGTACGGCGTGAGGTCCTCGGCGACACCCATGTGGACCGGGCCCAGGCCCGGCAGACACCGTTCACGGCCCACTTCCAGGACTTCATCTCCCGGTACGCGTGGGGCGAGATCTGGACCGATCCGACGTTGTCCCGGCGTGAGCGGAGCATGATCACGCTCACCGCGCTGATCGCCCACGGCCACTACGACGAACTGGCGATGCACGTCCGCGCGGCCCGCCGCAACGGGCTCACTCCGGAGGAGATCGGCGCGGTGCTCCTTCAGAGTGCCGTGTACGTCGGGGTGCCCGCGGCGAATTCGGCGTTCGCCGTGGCGCAGCGGGTCCTGGCCGAAGAGACCGACTGAGGGGGTGGGGGCGTCTGTTGAGCGTCGTCCGCGACTGCGTCGTGGCTGGTCGCGCAGTTCCCCGCGCCCCTTAAAGGCAACGGTTGGCCCATGTCTTCAGGGGCGCGGGGAACTGCGCGACCAGCCCCCACCGGGCGGCAGGCGACGAACGACTCATCGCAACCCCCTCCCCGTCTCCAGCACCTCCCGCGCCTGCGTCACCAGACCATCCGCTCCGCACGAACGCGCGAGCGTCAGACCCCTGTTGATCTCGGCGACGGACCGCGCCGCGATCCCGTACTCCACCCGCGCCGCCGCATGTTCGTACTGACACGGTGAGGACTCCAGATAGGCGACAGCCTGCGCGGCGAGCCGTACCGCCCGCTGCCCCGTCTCCAGCGACGCCGCGCACCGCAGCGCCTCCCCGATCGCCGTGTCCGTACCGAAGTGCTCGGCCTGACGGCGTGCGTCGGAGGCGAGCTGGGCCGCACGGGTCGGATCCTCGACGGCGAGCGCGCGGGCGAGGTCCACGGCCCAGGGGACGAGCACCGGGTTGTGGTGACCGCGGACCGTCGCCGCCTTCGCGGCCTGTTCCAGTTCGTTGATGCCGTCCTTCGTGCGGCCGACGGCGAGCAGCAGCCGGCCCCGCACACAGCGCGGGTCGGGCAACACGATGGTGGACGGGTACGGCGGCGCGAAGCCGTACTGCTCGGCGATCGACCAGGCCTCGTCGACATGGCCGCGGGCGAGCAGCGTGTCGACGAGGTTGCAGGTCGCCGACCAGTACAGGGGCAGTCCGCGGCCCACGCGCTCGGCGAGGCGCAGGGACTCGCGCAGCGAGATCTCGGCCTCGCGGAGACGGCCGCGCCGCCGGTGGCCGAGCCCGATGTAGGCGTGCGCCAGGGAGAGATGGCCGCCGCTCCAGCCCGCGGAGACGTAGGCGCGCAGAGCTTCGTTGTACAGGCTCTCGGCGCGGTCCAGGCGGTCCGTGTAGGCGTACGAGCTGGCCAGCATCATGAGGATTTCGAGGCCCCACTCGGTGTCGGTCCAGCCGAGTCCGGGTGCGAGCCGTCCGTTGACGAGGGCGCGGTCGCACAGCTCGACGACCTCCTCGGCGTTCTCGCCGTGGGTCATGGCGTCGAAGCCGCGCAGGATCAGCAGGGCGCGCTCGGAGTTGTCCCGGCCGACGCAGGTGCCGGCGAGTGCGGCGAGCCGTTCGGAGCGTCCTGGGGAGGTGCCCTCGCCCGCGTAGATGCCCTCCCACATGAACTGGACGGCCTGGAGCCGCATCCGGGCGGCGCCCGGTTCGTGCCGGGCGGCCTCCGCCTCCACGGTGCGGACGGCCTCCTCCAGTTGGTCGTTGTGGGTCAGCGCCTGGGAGAGGCGGAAAACGGCGTCCACGCGTGCGTGGCCGTCGAGTCCGGGCATGCCCAGGGCGGTCTGGAGGTGGCCGATGGTGGTGGCGGGCGCGGTGAGGAGGGTCGCGCAGCCCAGTTCGTAGAGCACGCGCGCGTGGGTCTCGGGGAGCGGCGGCTCCAGGAGAGCGCGCTCAAGGCAGCGGCGGGCGGCGTCCGGGGCGCCGATGGAGAGGTGTTCGCGGGCCGCCTCGCGCAGCTGCTCGACGAGTTCCTGGTCGTCGTCCGGGTGCACCTGGAGGAGGTGCCGTGAGGCGGCGGCCGCGCCGAGTCCGGAGTCGGTGACGACCTGGGCGGCGATGCCGTGCATGGCCGTCCGCACCCCGCCGGGGATGGAGTCGTAGACGGCGGTGGCGATCAGCGGGTGGACGAACTCCAGCTCGCCCGCGCCGGCTTGGGAGGCCGCGGGGTCGGGTGCGGTGAGGATGCGGGCGGTGCGCAGGAGTTCGGCGCAGCGTGCCGCCTCGTCGCGGCTCATGGTGGCCAGCTTGGCGACGAGGTCCACCGAGATGCCGGTGCTGAGGATGGCGGCGGCCCAGGCGAACCGGGTGGCTTCGAAGCCCAGGTCGTCGAGGCGGGCGACGAGTCCGCCGCCGCGTGCGGAGCGGTTGAGCTCGCGCAGTTCGGCGGCCGAGTCCTCGACGGGCGCGAGGCCGCTCTCCTTCACCTTGGCGAGGAGTTCGACGGTCTCGTACGGGTTGCCGTCGGTGACCGCCCACACCTCGCGGCAGAACGCGCCGTCGGCGTGCGGGCCGAGGGTGGCGCGGGTGAGCCCCGCGGTGGCCTTCGGGGTGAGGGACTCCAGGACGGTGATCGGCGGGCCCGCGGTGGCGGCGATCGCGTCCAGGTAGCGGGCGCTCTCACCGCTGACCTCGCCGGGCCTGCGGGCGACCACGATCAGGACGGACAGGTCGTCGAGGCGTTCGGCGAACGCGGCGAGCCAGCGCAGGGTCTCCTGGTCGGCCCAGTGGGCGTCGTCGATCAGCAGGACCAGCGGCCAGTCGCGCTTGGCGAGCCGGCGCACCGCGGCGACGAGTCCGTCGCAGACGCCCTGCGGGTCGGCCTGCCGCTCGCCGGGTTCGGTGATGCCGAGGGCGGGGCCCGCGATGTCGTACCAGTCGCCGAGGTACTCGCGGGTCTCCTCGGGCATCAACGAGATGAGGGCGGGCTGGAGCAACTGCCGTACGACGTTGAAGGGGACGGACTTGAGGGTCTCGCCGCCGCGGGCCTGCCAGACCACGCACTCACGCGCCTCGGCCATGCGGCGGGTCTCGGCGAGGAGGGCGGTCTTGCCGATGCCGGCCTCACCGCGGACCACGAGCAGGCTGCCCGAGGAGGACCGGTCCGCGCAGAGTGCGTCGAGTGCCTCCGCCACACCGGCGACCGCGTCCTCGCGCTCCTACAGGGAGGCCGAGGCGGCCTTCGCAGGCCGTTCCTCCGTCATCCCGTTACCTCCCCAGTAGCCCGAACGACGTACAGCCCTTGAGCGTAGCCCTCCGGATGCCGAAGTGGAGGCCGGTCCGGGCAGCTGTTGCCGCAACGGGTGACGGAGGTCCGGCAGCGGCGCTCAGGTGCGTGACGAACGGTCAGGAGGCGCTAAATGAAGGTGTTTTCCGGTCACTCCCGACCTGTCTCGGACAGGCCCGCCGCACGGGCTCTGGTCGCCGGGTCGGTGGGAAATTTCATCGAGTGGTACGAGTTCGGGGTCTACGGCTCCTTCGCGACGGTGATCGCGGCGCGGTTCTTCACCCCGGAGGGCGCGGGCGCGGCCGAGGGGCTGGTGCGGACGTACGCCTCGTTCGCGCTGGCGTTCTTCTTCCGGCCGGTCGGCGCCGCCCTGTTCGGCCGGCTCGGCGGCCGGTACTGGTCCTGGTGATCGCGCTGATGACCGGCGCGACGACCCTGATCGGCGTCCTGCCCACGTATGCGAGCGCCGGCGCCCTCGCGCCCTGGCTGCTCACGTTGCTGAGGGTGTTTCAGGGACTGTCCGCCGGCGGGGAGTTCGGGGGCGCCGTGGCGCTGCTGACGGAGTTCGCGCCGCCGGGACGGCGGGGACTGTACGGGGCGTGGCAGTCGTTCACCGTGGCGCTCGGGCTGTTGGGCGGGGCGGGGGTCGCGGCGCTGCTGGCGACCGTGCTCGATCCCGGTCAACTGGCCGACTGGGGCTGGCGGTTGGCCTTCGTGCTGACGCTCCCGATGGGGCTCGGCGCGCTGTGGCTCCGGCTGCGGCTGGACGAGACACCGGCGTTCCGGAGCGAGGCGGTACGCGAGGTGCCGCCCGCGCGTGCGGTCCGGCGGGCGATCGCGTGGGGCGCCGGGCGGGTGATGGGATGGGCCGCGGCCGGTTACACCTTCCTGGTGGTGCTGCCGTCGTATCTGCAGAACACGCTGGCCGCGAGCTTCCACCAGGCGCTGCTGGCCACGGTGTTGGCCAACGTGGGGTTCGCGGTCACGATCCTCCCGGCGGGACTGCTGAGCGACCGGGTGGGGCGGCGGCCGGTGATGCTGACGGGGGCCGCGCTGGTGGTGGTCCTGTCCGTGCCGTTGCTCAACCTCCTTCAGAACGAGGGGACTTCGAACACGGTGAAGGGTGCGTGGGTGTTCGGGGCGGGTGCGGTGGTGGGGCTGATGGCGGGGCCGGGTCCGGCGATGCTCTCGGAGATGTTCCCGACGAGCGTGCGGTACACCGGTCTGGGACTCGCCTACGCCCTGTCCAATGCCGTCTTCTCGGGGTGTGCCGGGCTCATCATCACCGAGAGCGTGCGACGGACCGGGAACGTGGACATCCCGGCCTACTACGCGGCGGCGGCCTGCGCGGTGAGCGTGCTCGCGCTCGCCGTCACCAACACCCCTGCGGGACTGGCGAGTCGGGAGGAAGCGGATGCGGGTGATCGGGCTGATGTCCGGGACGTCGTACGACGCGATCGACGCGGCGGCGGCCGAACTGAGCCTCGCCGGTGACAGCGTCGTACTGAAGCCGCTCGGGATGGTGAGCGAGCCGTACGACGAGGAGCTGCGGGAGGCCCTCGCGGCGGCGCTGCCACCGGCCGGGACGACGCTGGCCGAGGTGTGCCGGCTCGACACCCTGATCGGGCAGGCCTTCGCCGCGGCGGCGGTCCGCGCGAACGCCGAACTGTGCGACGGGCGGGCCGAGTTGGTGGCCTCGCACGGGCAGACCGGCTACCACTGGGTGGCGGACGGCGCGGTGCGCGGCACGCTTCAGCTGGGGCAGCCCGCCTGGATCGCGGAGGCGACCGGGCTGCCCGTGGTCGCCGACTTCCGGCCACGCGACATCGCCGCCGGCGGCCAGGGCGCACCGCTCGTCAGCCTCGTCGACCTGCTGTGGCTGCGCGGGCGTCCGGGCACTCCCGTCGCCCTCAACCTCGGCGGGATCGCCAACCTCACCGCCCCCGACGGCACGGCCTTCGACACGGGACCGGCCTGCGCCCTGATCGACGCGGCGGCCCGCGGCTTCAGCGGCGGGCGTCTCGCCTACGACGCTGAGGGCGCCCTCGCGGCCCGTGGAAGGGTCCACGAGCCGCTGCTGGAGAGGCTGTCGGGCGAGCCGTACTACACGCTCCCCGCGCCGAAGACGACCGGCAAGGAGCTGTTCCACCTCGGTTATCTCCAGGACGCGCTGGCCGGTCTGGGCACGCTGCCCGCCGAGGACGTGATCGCGACCCTCACCCTCCTCACGGCCCGCACGGTCGCCGACGCGGTCCGCTCGGTGAGCGCGACGGAGGTCATCGTCTCGGGCGGCGGCACCCGCAACCCGGTCCTGATGGCCCTCCTCGCCGCCGAGCTGCCCGGCGTACCCCTGCGCACCTCCGACGAACTCGGCCTCCCCTCCCCCGCGAAGGAGGCCTACGCCTTCGCGGTCCTCGGCTTCCTGACGGCCCACGGCCTCCCCGGCACGGTCCCGGCGAGCACAGGCGCCCGGCACCCGAGTGTGCTCGGGTCCGTGACACCGGGGCGCGGGGGGTTGCAATGGCCGGCGGCGGCCGAACGGGCGCCTGCGCGGCTGGTGTTGGGATGAGGGGGCGGGGCCGTGGTCGTACTCGGCGAGGGTGACCGGGTGCGGCCGTGAACCGCAGGGAAGTCCCCGGCCGGAGGCCGGTCCACCCCAGGTCAGGGGCCAGGACAACCGCCCGGTCCCCCACTCCGCGGGATTCGACCCGGATCCTCTCATCCCGCTTTCACCGACGCCTCATACGGTAGGGGCATGACGCAGGTGACTCCCCCCGGGTGGTACCCCGATCCCGGGCAGACGAATGACGGTCCCGCCGCCGAGCGCTGGTGGGACGGCAAGGCATGGACGGACCGGACCCGCCCGGCCGGGTCGGCCGGCGAATGGGGTCCCCCGACGGAGCCGCCGTACGGCGGGGCGTACCCGGCGTATCCCGCCGTGCCCCCGCCCGCGCCGCGCCGGACTCTGCGCACGGGCATAGCCGTGGCCGTCGCGGTGGCGGTCCTGGCCGCCATCGGAGTCGGCGCCTACGCGCTGTCCGACAACGGCAGCGGGAACGGCACCCGGGCCAACCCGCAGCAGGCGCCGAACGGGCAGGGCGGCACCGGCGGCCAGGGCGGTCCCGAAGGCCAGGGCGGTTCCGGCGGCACCGGCGGCCCGAACGATCCCTTCGGCGGGTCCGGCGGGACGGGTGGTTCCGGCGGTGCGACGCCCGCGCCGAGCCAGTCCGCGCAGCCGAAGGTCCCGGCCGGCGGCAACGTGACCGACTCGCTCGACGGCATCAGCCTTCCCGTGCCGTCCGACTGGTACGGCCAGGTCATCCAGATCGGCGCGCAGGTGACGTCGAACACCTCGTACAAGTGCCCGGGCAACACCTCCCAGACCTGTACCAACGGCGGGGCGTACTCCGCGCCCGCGGTGGTGCTCGGCACCAAGGGCAGCACGGCCGAGGCGGTCGCGAAGGCGGACATCGCGGCCAACGCGAAGGAGTCCTACGGCGGCACGACCTACGGCAGCATCACCTCGCACGAGGTGCTGGCGTCCAAGGCCGTAACCGTCGCCGGGCAGAAGGGCTATCTGGTCCGCTGGAAGGCGGTCACCAGCAAGGGTGCCGACGGCTACGTCGAGTCGCTCGCGTTCCCCTCACCCGCGAGCACCGGCCAGATCGTCGTGGTCCGCTTCGGTGTCGACGTCGGCCAGAAGCAGTCCGTCATCGACGAGATCACCTCGGGCATCAAGGTGTCCTCGGGCACCGGCGACGGCGGACAGAAGATCTGATCTCAGCCGATAAGAAGCCGGTCCTCCGCACACCGTTCGGCCGGGTGGGGCGCCTCTCCGCTCAAGAGGAACCCCACCCGGCCGGGGGGTGCGCGCCGCCCCCGTCCCCACGGTGCGGCGCGAGCAGGTCACCGTCCAGTCATCCCATGGACGGCGGCCTGGTTCTCAGGTGAGGCCGAGTGCGGGCAGCACCGCGGCCTCCACGAATCTGACCAGATAGTCGGGGTCGGCGTAACAGCCCTCCAGGACCGGGCGGGCCCGCAGGACGCCGAAGATCTGGGCGGGCACGTACGGCAGGGCCGGGTGGTCCGACGCGACCTCGCCGCGCTCGACACCGCGGCGCAGGATGTCCTCCAGCGCGGCGATCTCGGGATGGACGAGCGCCTCACGCACCGCCTGGGCGAGTTCACTGTCCTGGATGACGGCGTGACCGAGCGCCGAGACGAGCTTCGTGTCCTTCGCCGACCAGGCGCCCGCCGCCCGCGCGGCCTGGCGCAGGTCCTCCGCGAGGGACCCGGTGTCGATGCCGGTGAAGTGCACCCGGCGGTTGGCCCGCAGGGCGGCGGCGACGAACTGGGGCTTGGTGCCCCACTGCCGGTAGAGCGTGGACTTGCTGCACCGGGTGCTGGTGGCGACGCCCTCCATGCTGACGGAGTCGTACCCGCATTCCCGGATCTGTTCGAGCACGGCGTCGAAGAACTCCCGCTCACGCTCCGGCGTGATCTTGGAGCGGCGCGAGGCGGCGACCGTGTCCGGTGCGTCCTCAGCCTGCGACGTCATGGCTCGTCTCCTCGCTCGGTCCGCGGACTCGAGGTCCGCTCTCCAGTGTGTCTCGTTTCGCTATCGATACGCCAGTGTACCGGTACTCCGCCGTATCGGTACACGCTCGTATCGGTACACTGGCGTATCGGAACGAACTCGTACCGATGAGTTCGGGCCGCACACCGGGTCACAAGCCCTGTCTGCACCACCACACGCACCACCGTCAGCGAAGGGGCCGGGGGATGAATGCCCGCACCGAGCCTTCAGAGAAGGGGACCAGCGCGATAGCGCGGCCCCCGCTCGTCCGTGAGCTCCTGCTCGTCGCAGGGCTCTTCCTCGTCTACAAGTTCGGCCGCCAGCTGGCGACGGGCCACACCGGTGAGGCCCTGCACAACGCCCGGCGCGTGTGGGACCTGGAACGGACCCTGCATCTTCCCGGCGAGGGCTCGGTGCAGTCGGTGCTGCTGCACAGCGACACCCTCGTGCACATCGCGAACACCTTCTACGCGACCGTCCACTTCCCGGCCACCGTGGCCTTCCTGGTCTGGCTGTACCTGCGGCGCCCCGCGCACTACGTCTGGGCCCGCCGCGTCCTCGCGACGGTCACCTCCGCCGCCCTGGTGCTGCCGTTCGTGTTCCCCCTCGCACCCCCGCGCATGCTGGCCGCGACGGGCCTGGTCGACACCGCCAAGGTCTACGGCCCCTCGGTCTACGGCCCGCCGACCAGCGACCACCTCTCGAACCAGTTCGCGGCGATGCCCTCGCTGCACTTCGGCTGGGCGCTGATGGTGGCGATCGGCCTGATCGTCGCGACCCGCTCGCGCTGGCGCTGGCTGTGGCTGCTGCACCCGCTGGTCACGCTGACGGTGATCGTGGGCACGGCGAACCACTACTGGCTCGACGCGATCGTGGCCGCCGGCATGCTCGGCGTCACCCTCGCGCTGATCCATCCCCCGCACCGCACGGAGACGACGGCAGGCCGCGGCCGGCCCCGGCTCGCCGTGGAAGAGCCGGTTCTCGTCGGAGCGGGCCGATGAACGCCACGCTGGTCGCCGTCGTCCTCTCCCTCTTCTCCGCCGTCGCCTACGCCGCGGCGGCCGTGGCCCAGGAGCGGCTGGCCTCCCGCAACTCCGACGCGGGCATGCTGCGCCTGCTCGCCACCGGTTCGTGGTGGTGGACGGTCGTCCTGAACGCGTCGGCCGCACTGCTGCACGTCGTCGCCCTCAAGTACGGCCCGCTGACCGTCGTACAGCCGCTGGGAGCCCTCACCCTCGTCGCCGCCGTCCCGATGGGCGCGCGCGTGGCCGGGCGGCGGGTCACCATGGTCGAGTGGCGCGGCACCGCCCTCACCCTGCTCGGCCTGTCGGCCCTGCTGGTCACGGCGTCCGGCCCGCAGCCGGACCAAGTCCTCAGCGTTCCCCAGGCGTTGGCGGTCGCGGGCGCGACCTCCGCCCTGATCGGCCTGCTGGCCCGGCGCGGCGCGAAGCCCGGGCTGCGGCACGCCTCCGCGTCCGGTGTCGCCTCGGGCGTGGCCTCCGCGCTCACGCAGACCGTGACGGTCGCGGCGACGGACCGTCCGGGTCCGCTGCTGAGCATGCAGGTGGTCGGAGTGGCGCTGCTGGTCGCGGTGTTCGCGGCGGGCGGGCTGCTGCTCTCGCAGACCGCCTACCGGGGCGGCCTCGGCGCCCCGCTCGCGGTGGTGACCCTGGCGAACCCGGTGGCCGCCGCGGCGATCGGCCTCGCGCTGCTGGGCGAACGCCTCCAGGGCGGCGCGGCCGGGATACTCCTCGCCCTGGCGGGAGCGGGACTCGCGTCCTGGGGTGTGGTGCTGCTGACCCGGGTCACCCAGGCCGTACCGCTGGCGCACGAGTACGACGACCACCCCGTGGCCGCCGTGCTCGCGCTGGAACCTCGATCGGCGTCCGCCGAACCGGCGTTGCTGCCCCGGCAGCCGGACCGGAAGTCCGCGCCGGGGCATCTCACCGCGCTCTGAGCCGGCTCAGCCGAGACCGCGCGAGTCCTGCTTGAGCGCGGTGTCGACGGTCAGCGCCGTCGCCACCACCAGGCTCAACAGGGGCTCGGGCAGCTGGTAGTGGATCTGAAGGACGTAGTTGTCCGCGGTGGTGAACATCGTCTTGGCGAGGCCTTCCCAGGTCTTGGTGATCCGGGCTACCTCGTTGTCCGCGTGGTCGACGATGGCGAAGTTCCAGGCCCGCCAGTTCTCGGCCTTGATCGCGCCGATCTTCTGGCCGTCGACGTTCAGCGCGAAGTTGATCTTCCCGATCATGTTCTGCTGGACGATCTCGCCCACGGTCGAGCCGTCCGGGCGGGAGACGATCACCCGGGACTTCATGATCTTCGCCGGCCGGGTCAGCACCAACTGCGGCTGCCCGTACGCATCGCGGATCTCCAGCCGGTGGGTCATGAACTGGTCGATGCTGGAGACGAAGCGCAGCGCCTTCTTCAGCGCGCTCTGGCCGATCTCGGTGACCGAGCCGATCAGGTTGCCGTTCTGATCCATGACCTTGTACTCGTTGGTCAGCTCGATCAGCTTGGCCTTCTGGTTCACCACGAGCACCGGCTCGCTGAACAGGCTGCCGCCGCCGGGGCCGCCCCCGGCGACCCCGGCCTGCTGCTGCACCTGCCGTTTGACCTGCTGCTGGACCCTCGGGTCCGGCCCCGCCTGCTGCTGCGGCACGGCCTGCGGCTGCTGCTGGGCGGCCTGGCCCTGCTGGTCCGCGTTGGTGTGGTCGGTCCACTTCGCGCCGTCCCAGTACCGGAGGGTCTGGGGCGCTCCGTGCGGATCCGGGTACCAGCCTGCAGGTGTGTTCGAATGCGTGGTCACCGGGGCACACTACCGCGAGTGCCCCGGAAAACAACCGGCTCCCGGCAAGCCCCTCAGACGGTCCCGAACGCCGGGTCGCTGACCCCCGGACGGCCGTTCTCGACATGTCCGGCGAATCGCCGCTGGAACGTCGCGTCGCCGTCGGAGGTGACCGTCAGGTCGTACCACCGCTTGCTCGCGCCGAGGTCGAAGGTGTGCCGTACGGTGGCACCCGCCCGCACCTTGACGGTCTGGGCGCGACCGCCGTAGCCGTCGGCGACCTTCAACTGCGCGGTCCCGGAGCCCTTGTTGGTGAAGATCAGCTCGATGTCGTCGCCGCAGGTGCGGGCGGTGACCTCGGGGCCCGCCGTCTTGCCGGGGCCCTTGAAGACGCGCAGGAAGCCGTTGGGGCCGTGCACGGTCAGGTCGTACGAGCCGTTCGAGTACGCCGAGTTCCAGGCGTCGGAGACGGACTTGCCTGCCTCGGTGGTGTAACTCCAGGGCCCGTCCGTGCGGTTGGCGGAGGTGACCAGGAAGCCGGCGCCGGCCTTCGCGCCGGAGGTGAAGGTGAGCGTGAACTTCCCGGCCGCCGTGTCGGCCGAACCGTCCACCGTGGCCGCGTACTTGAGCGGCCGGGCCGGGCGCAGTCCGCGCTCCTGCCTGGGCAGCACGGGGTGGGCGGGCGGGGTCGGCACGTAGTCGGGGTGACGGCTCTTGTCCGGCGGCTGGTAGCCGTCGGTGCCCGGCAGCGTGACCTTCTTGACGTCCTTGCGGGAGAAGTCGAACGCGGTGGTCAGGTCGCCGCAGATCGCGCGCCGCCACGGCGAGATGTTGGGCTCGTGGACACCGAAGCGGGCCTCCATGAACCGGATGACGGAGGTGTGGTCGAAGGTCTCCGAGCAGACGTAACCGCCCTTGCTCCAGGGCGAGACGACGATCATCGGCACCCGCTGGCCGAGGCCGTAGGGGCCCGCCGGGTGGCCTGCGTTGCCCTGGAAGAGGTCGGGGCCGACGTCGACGGTCGACCTGCCCTGCGCGGCCGAGCCCGGCGCGAACGGCGGGACCACGTGGTCGAAGAAGCCGTCGTTCTCGTCGTAGGTGATGAACAGGGCCGTCTTCGCCCAGACCTTGGGGTCGGAGGTCAGCGCGTCCAGGACCTGGGAGACGTACCAAGCGCCGTAGTTCGCGGGCCAGTTGGGGTGCTCGGTGAACGCCTCGGGGGCGACGATCCAGGAGATCTCCGGCAGCTTGCCGCCCTTGACGTCGGCCTTCAGCTGGTCGAAGAAGCCCTCGCCCTTGGTGGCGTCGGTGCCGGTGCGGGCCTTGTCGTAGAGCGGGTCGCCGGGCTTGGCGTTCTGGAACTGCTTGAAGTACAGGAGCGAGTTGTCGCCGTAGTTGCCGCGGTAGGCGTCCTGGATCCAGCCCCAGCCGCCGGCCGCGTCGAGGCCGTCGCCGACGTCCTGGTAGATCTTCCAGGAGACCCCGGCCTTCTCCAGGCGCTCGGGGTAGGTCGTCCAGCTGTAACCGGCCTCGTCGTTGCCGAGGACCGGGCCGCCGCCGACGCCGTCGTTGCCGGTGTAACCCGTCCACATGTAGTAGCGGTTCGGGTCGGTGGAGCCGATGAACGAGCAGTGGTAGGCGTCGCAGATGGTGAAGGAGTCGGCGAGCGCGTAGTGGAACGGGATGTCCTCGCGGGTCAGGTACGCCATCGTCGTGGAGCCCTTGGACGGCACCCACTTGTCGTACTTGCCGCCGTCGAACGCGGCGTGCCCGTCGTTCCAGCTG
Organism: Streptomyces sp. NPDC096013; assembly: GCF_044763565.1. Classification (NCBI taxonomy): domain Bacteria; kingdom Bacillati; phylum Actinomycetota; class Actinomycetes; order Kitasatosporales; family Streptomycetaceae; genus Streptomyces; species Streptomyces sp. NPDC096013. The sequence continues at coordinate 740,788 of NZ_JBIWGK010000001.1, forward strand.
TGCGGGAGGTCCTGGATGAACTGGAGGCCCAGGTCGTCGGCGTCGGGGCGGAACGGGAGGATGTCCTTCGTGCCGTCCGACTGGTACCAGACCGGTTTCCCGTCCTGCCGGGTCACGACCGGACGCGGGTCGCCGAAGCCCCGGACGCCTCTGAGCGACCCGAAGTAGTGGTCGAACGAACGGTTCTCCTGCATCAGGACGACGATGTGCTCGACGTCCTCGATGCTCCCGGAGCTGTGGTTGGCCGGGAGCGCGGCAGCCCGCTCGATGCTGCTCGACAGCGCCGTGAACGCCGTGGTGGCACCCGCGAGTTGGAGAAAGCGACGCCGATTGACTTCGGACATGGGTGAGGCACCTCTCAGCCTGACGCGCGGCCGGCCGGAACATGGCGAAATGCGCGCGGTGCGAGTGTTCCAAGAGCAACAAACGTCAGGGAAGGGTCTGGTGGCGCCCATGTGAAACTCGTCCGTACGTGCGGGGCGCGTACGGTCTCCGCCGTCCCCCCCGGCCGCCCGGACTACACGCCGGGCGGCGGCAGGCGCATCCCCGCGAGGTCCGGCGGGACCGGGGTGTCCGGGCGGAAGAAGGGTTCCGAGGGCCCGTCCTGGGCGGTGGCGGGAGCGTCGGTGAGCCGGAACCGGTCACGCAGTCGGCCGTAGAAATCGGTGGGGCGCAGCCGGACGAGGCGGACGCGCTGGGGGGCGCGGAAGACGCCGATCCAGTCGCCGGGGTCGAGGACGCCGCGGAGCTGGCCGTCGACGCTGACGGCGGCCTGCCCGGAGTGGGCCAGGACGCGCAGGCCGATGGGTTCGTCGGGGGCGGCGACGACGCTGCGGTTGAACGTCATGTGCGGGGCGATCGGGGTGAAGACGAGCGCGTCCATGTGCGGCGAGAGGACGGGCCCGCCGGCGGCGAAGCTGTAGGCCGTCGAGCCGGTGGGGGTGGCGACGGCGAGCGCGTCGGCGGAGTAGGTCGCGAGCAGTCGTCCGGCGAGGTAGACACCGACGCCGACCTGCCGGTCGCGGGCCAGCTTCTCCAGGACGATGTCGTTGAGCGCGGTCACGTCCAGCGCGCAGCCCCAGCCGCCGCCCTCCAGGGTCTCGGGCCGTACCCGCGGCGGCGGCAGCGCGGGACCGCGGCCGTAGCGCAGCAGGGCCTCCATCTCCTCGGGGATGTCGAGCGGGCGGGAGGCCCGCATGGTCAAGGTCATGCGTTCCTCCACGACGGCCCGCTCCTCGTGTACGGCGTCGAGGGCCTCGCCGATGTCACGGGCCGGGACCTCGGTGAGGAAGCCGACCTTGCCGAGGTCGACACCGAGGACCTCGGCTCCGCTCTTGACGGCGATACGGGCGCCGCGCAGGAAGGTGCCGTCGCCGCCGAGGGTGACGACGAGGTCGGGGTTGCCCGCGGCCTCGGCCTCCTCGCGTCCGGCACGGCGGTGGTGGTCCTTGCCCCACACGTCGATCTCGGTGCAGCGGACGCCGTGGGCCTCGCTCCAGGCGTGCACGGCGGCCGCCGCGTCCCGGGCGGTCTCGCGCCCCTGGTGGACGACGAGGCCGATACGGCGTACGGGCATGGGGTCCTCCGTGGAGAGCGGTCGGGGCGCGGGATGTCGGGCGGGGAGTGCGGCGGCCGGTGCGGGGCGTTGGTCGGCCGGGACCAGGTGAGCACGATCTTCCCGCGCGTGGGGCGTTGACGCACCTGGCCGTAGGCCTCCTGGTCCTGTTCCAGAGGATGGACCGTGCTGACGGGGACGGCGCGGTGTCTGTCGTGTCGAGTCCCGGCGGACGGCGCGCCGGTATGAAGGCCGTGGGGTCCTTGGGTGCCGGGGACCAGCCTCGGCCGCGGGCTAGCTGTTCGCCTGGGCCGGGGCCTTCTTCGACGCGGTGGCCGACGACCTCAGCTTCTCGAAGGCGGCGGCGGTGGGGCTCGCGGGTTCGGCCTGGTAGACGACCAGTTGCTGGTGCGGGGCGCCGTTGACGGTGAACGCGGCGAAGCCGATGTGCAGATCGCCGACGTCCGGGTGCCTGAGGTGCTTGACGTCCTGCGACTTGCCCCTGACGTCGTGCAGCCGCCAGAGACCGGCGAACTCCTCGCTGCCCGCGGTCAGTTCCTCGACCACCTCGGCGATACGGGCCGACTCGGGGTCATGGCCGTAGGCGGCCCGGAGCCCGGCGACGCAGGAGTGCGCGGCCCGGTCCCACTCCTGGTAGAAATCGCGCCCCGCCGGGTCCACGAACAGATTGCGGGCGAGGTTGTCGAACGCGTCGAACCCGCTGTGCAGCGCTGCGGCGAGGGAGTTGCCCGCGAGGACGTCGAAGGCCGGGCCGAGGACGAACGCCGGCTGGTGCTCCCAGCCGTCCATCAGCCGCAGCAGCTGCGGGCTGACGTCCGCCCCGCGCGGGTCCCGCGGACGCTGGGAGGGCGTCAGGCAAAGGCGGTTGAGGTGGGCGGTGGACTCCGCGTCCAGCTTCAGCGCCTGTGCCACGGCCTCCAGGACCTGCGGCGAGGGGCTGTTCTCGCGGCCCTGCTCCAGCCTGACGTAGTAGTCGGAGCTGACTCCGGCGCGCAGCGCGACTTCCTCCCTGCGCAGTCCCGGCACCCGGCGCCGCCCGTACTCGGGCAGACCGACGTCCCGGGGCGTGAGAGCCTCGCGGCGGGCCCGGAGAAAAGCGCCCAGAGGGGTCCCCTTGCTCATACGGCCAGCCTAGACGCGGGCGTTCTCCCGCCCGGCCTCGCCGGTATGCACAAAGACGACCCGGGGCGAATACACCCGTGTTCAGCCCCGCCTGCCGGGTTCGTTCAGCTCCCCCGCCTCAATCCCCCGTGCTCAGCTCCCCGCCTGAATGTCCCCCCGAGTCGACGCGGCGATCGTGTCCCGGTGCGCGAAGTCGCCCGGGGGAATGCCCGGGTGGTGGCCGAGCGGGGTCGAGGTGGCCGTGAGGGCGGGGCCGAGGGTGAGGCGGGAGACGATGCGGTAGCGGTCGCCCCGGTAGACGGAGTGGACGTACTCGACCGGCTGGCCCGTCGTGTCCGTGGTGAGGCGTTCGAAGAGGAGGGCCGGGGAGAGTTCCGGGACGTCGAGGAGTTCGGCCTCGGCGCGGGTGACGACCGTCGGCTCGATCGCCTGGACCGCTTCCTGGACGTGCACTCCGTGTTGTTCCCGGAGGTGTTCGTACAGGTCGCCGGCCTCCAGCTCCCGTGCGGACAGGGTGGGTACCAGGTCCGCCCTGATGTGCAGATGCTCGATGGCCATCGGCGCGCCGTCGACCAGGCGCAGCCGCGCCACGTACACGATCTCGGCCGCCGGCGAGAGCCGCAGCCGGCGCCCCACGCGGGCGCCCGCCGGGATGGTGGTGAACTCCAGCAGCCGGCTCGACCAGGCCCCGGACGCCTGGGGCGCCGTCATGGAACGTTCGCCGGAGACGAGTTCCTGGATGATCTTCTCGGGCGCCACGAACATGCCGCGTCCGTGCTCCCGCACCAGCAGTCCCGCGGCGACGAGTTCGTCCACCGCCGCCCTCAACGTCGGTCGGGACACCCCGAGTTGGGCGCACAGGACGCGCTCGGAGGGAATCGCATCCCCCGGCTGGTGCGACTCGACGAGGTCGAGGATGAAGTCACGGACCCGCTCCCGCTTGAGCACCGCACCTGGCGCGTCGGCCTTCATGTCGTACTCCTCATGCGCGGAGCCCCCGGTTGACCACTTGACCAGTTGGCCAACGGCGGCCCGCAGTCGCCCTGTTGACCTGGGCAGTGTAACCACCGCCGGCCGGTGATCCTTCCGATCCGCACGGCCGCGCACGCCAAGTCCCTTTGCGGCAGCAGGGGTTGACGCCCGCATTGGTCTATGCCACCTTCATCCCCACATCGAGAGGTGAGCTGTCCAGTGGGCTTCACTGGTCAGGTGGTCAGTTCATGTCCTCCAGAGGTGAACCGTGAAGTTCAGCTTCTGCGCCGGCGTCTCCGTGCCCGTGACGGTGTTCATCGCGCGGATGGCGCCCAGGGAGTCCGCGCCCGCACGTGCGGTGTGCCAGGTCCTCCGGCGCCCTGTCACCTCCGGCTTCGCGGCCGGCGCCGTCAAGGGCTGACCCGCCGCACCGCTCCCCCGCACGCCCCCGTCCCGGAGACGATCCATGCCCGCACAGCGTTCCGCGCTCACCCTCGTCCCCCGCCCCACCAAGTCCACCGTCCGGCCGGGGCGTTTCACCCTCGATACCGGCACCGCCCTGCGCATCGGCGCGGGCGCCGAACCGGCCGCCGACCTGCTGCGCACCCTGCTCGCCCCGGCCACCGGACTGCCCCTGCCGACGTCCCCCGAGGGGCAGTTGACCCTCACCCTCGACCCTGGCCTGGCCGGTCTCGGCGAGGAGGGCTACGGCCTCACCGTCGCCCCGCACGCCGTACTGCTGCGCGCCGCGCACCTCACCGGACTGCTGCGCGGTATCCAGACGATCCGTCAACTCCTGCCCCCGCAGGCCCTGTCGGCGTCCCCCCAATCCGGCTTCCGGTGGGAACTGCCGTGCGTGGAGATCACCGACCTGCCCCGGCACCCATGGCGCGGCGCGATGCTGGACGTGGCCCGGCACTTCCAGCCGGTCTCCTATCTGCACCGGTACGTCGACCTGCTGGCCCTGCACAAGATCGGCGTGTTCCACCTACACCTCACGGACGACCAGGGCTGGCGCATGCCGGTCTCCGCCTACCCGAAGCTCACCGAGATCGGCGGCCACCGCGCCGAGTCCCAACTCGGGCCCGCGGGAAGCGACCTGCACGACGGCGTCCCGCACGGCGGCTCGTACACCCGGGCCGAACTCACCGAGCTGGTGGGCTACGCGGCGGCTCGCGGTGTCACCGTCATGCCGGAGATAGAGATGCCCGGACATGTACGGGCCGCCCTCGCCGCCTATCCCGAGCTGGGCAACCACCCGGATCGCACCCTCGACGTCTGGACCCGCTGGGGCGTGTGCGACACCGTCCTCGGCGTCCACGACGAGGTCCTCGACTTCTGCCGCACGGTCCTCGACGAGGTCATGGACGTCTTTCCCTCGCCGTACATCCACGTCGGCGGCGAGGAGTGCCCCACCGACGAGTGGAGGCACAGTGCCGCCGCGCGCGAACGGGCCCTGGCGCAGGGCCTGTCGAGCCCGGCGGCCCTGCACGGCTGGTTCCTCGGGCGGATCGGCGACTTCCTCGTGCGGCACGGGCGGCGGCCGGTCGGCTGGGCCGAGACGGGTGCCGAACTCCCCCTGGACTTCACGGTGATGACCTGGCGGGACGCGGCCCACACGCTGACGGCGGCCCGTCGCGGCCATCCCGTGGTGAGCGCCTGGCACCGGGCGACCTATCTCGACTACGCCCAGTCCGAGGACCCGGGCGAACCCCCGGCCCAGCCCGGCGGCGTCGTCGGCCTGCGCGCCGTGCACGACCACGAACCGGTGCCCCCGGACGCCGAACGGGGCACGGCCGAGCGGGTGTTGGGCACCCAGGCGCAGCTGTGGACGGAGTTCGTGAGGACGCCCGAGCGCATCGAGTACCTCACGTATCCCCGGCTGTGCGCCCTGGCCGACCGGGCCTGGAGCGGCGCGACCGACTGGGCGGACTTCCGCACCCGGCTCGACGCGCACACGGCCCGGCTCGACGCGCTGGGCGTCTCCTACCACCCCTGAGCCCTGCCCTCCCCTCCTCGCACGACCTCGACCCACACCCCCCACCCTCGTACCGCCCCTCAGTTGTCCGTTCCGGAATCACCCCACCTTTCTGGAGAGGCCCCACCATGAGATACGCGAAGAACAGAGTGCGCGCCGCCGCGTCCGCCGCCGTCGCGGTGGCCCTGGGCGCCGCCGCGCTCACCGCCATGCCGTCCACCGCGAGCGCGGCGGGCGACGGGCTGAGCGTGCAGTACCGCACGAGCGCCACCGGAGCCACCGCCGACCAGTCCGAGCCGTGGTTCAAGGTGCGCAACACCGGCTCCAGCACGGTGCAGTTGGCGAACGTCAAGCTGCGCTACTACTTCAAGGCGGACTCGGCGAGCGCGAGTTACCGCTTCGCGTGCTCCTGGGCCGTCAAGGGCTGCGCCAACGTCACCGGGACCTTCGGCACGCTCGCCAACCCGACGGCCACGGCGGACCGTTACCTGGAGATCGGCTTCACCTCCGGCGCGGGCACCCTCGCTCCGGGCGCCGACACCGGTGACATGCAGCTGCGTTTCTACCAGTCGACGTGGCAGACACTGACCCAGAGCGACGACTACTCCTTCGGCGCCTCGCAGACGTCGTACGCCGACTGGTCGAAGGTCACCGCGCAGCTGGCGGGCACCACCCTGTGGGGTCAGGCGCCCGCGGGCAACGACCCGACGGACCCGCCCACCGACCCGCCGACCGACCCCCCGGCCACCGGCGCCACGCTGTTCGACGACTTCAACTACAGCGGCTACAACGACCCGAGGATCTCGGCGCACGGCTGGAGCGTGCGCTCCAGCTCCGGCGGTCCCGGTGTCTCCGGCGCCACCTGGGCGCCCGAGAACGTCACCTTCGCCAGCACCGGCGGCAACTCCGTGATGAACCTGGAGACGTCGACGTCCGGCACCGGTGAGAGCACCAAGCAGACCGAAGTCGTCACCGCCACACGGAAGTTCAAGAACGGCACCTACGCGGCCCGGGTCAAGTTCGACGACGCGCCCAGGTCGGGCCCGGACGGCGACCACCTCGTCCAGACGTTCTTCACCATCAACGACCTCACGGCACCGATGGCGGACGACTACTCCGAGTACGACTTCGAGTACCTCCCCAACGGCGGCTGGGGCGAGACCTCCGACATCCTCTACACGACGTCCTGGGAGACCTACCAGGCCGACCCGTGGGTGGCCGTCAACCAGCACACCGAGGGCCGGCAGAGCTACAACGGCTGGCACGACCTGGTGCTGACCATCGACAACACCACCATCAAGTACTACATCGACGGCCAGCTCTTCGGCACCCATGACGCCGCCTACCTCCCGGAGCGGCCGATGTCGATCAACTTCAACCAGTGGCTGATCGACTTCGGCGGCCTGACCAGTTCCACCCCGCGGGCCTACGACGAGCAGGTCGACTACGTCCTGCACGTCAAGGACCAGGTCCTCACCCCGGCGCAGGTCGCCGCGAAGGTGACGGCGTACCGCGGCGCGGGCACCACGTTCGAGGACACCGTGCCCGGCAGCTGATCACTCAGGGCGGCGGTCCGCGCACGCGGCGCAGCGCCTTCGGGTGCGCGGACCGTCGTCGCCTAAGCTCCGGCCCATGCGTGTCATGGTCCTGGAGGACGACCCCGAGCTGGGGCCCGTCGTGGCCGCCCGACTGCGTGACGCGGGGTTCGCGGCGGACCTCGCGCGCACGCTGGCCGAGGCGGATCTCAAGCTCTCCGTCCATCGCTACGACTGTGTCGTGGCCGACCGCTCGGTCCCGGACGGCGACTCCCTCACGCTGCTCGCGGCACACCGGCGCGCGGGATCGGTGCTTCCCTTCCTGCTGCTGACGGCGCTGGACGCGGTGAGCGACCGGGTGGCCGGCTTCGAGCACGGCGCGGACGACTACCTGGTCAAGCCGTTCGCCTTCGCCGAACTGGTCGTCCGCGTACGGGCGTTGTGCCGCAGGGAGCAGCCCGCGCGCCCGTCCGTCCTGCGCACAGGCGACCTGGAACTCGACCTCCCCCGGCGCCGGGTGACCCGGGCCGGGATCCTGCTCAGCCTCTCCGCGAAGGAGTTCGCGGTGCTCGAACTGCTCATGCTGCGCGCGGGCGAGGTGGTGACCCGCAGCGAGCTGATCGAGAGCTGCTGGGACGAGGCGAGCGAGCCGATGTCCAACGTGGTCGACGTCCTGATCGGGCAGCTGCGCAGACGGCTCGGCCCGCCCGACCCGATCGCGACCGTGCGCGGGGTCGGCTACCGCCTGGGCGGCGAGGCGTGAACCGCCCCGACACGTCACCCGCCGTGGCCCGGCTGCGGCGCACCCGCCGCCTGATGACGCTCCTGTTCGCCTCGACGACCGCGGCCTGTCTCGTCGTCCTCGCCGTGGTCGCGATCCGGATCGACTCCGCGTCCCGCCGCTCCGGTCTCGACCACGAGGTCGGCAGCCGCGCGGCGGGGCTGTCGCGGGCGGTCTGGTTCGACGCGGGTGTCCTGCACCTGGAGCCGCTGCGCGAGGACGAACTCGCCCAGGGCGCAGAGGTGTTGGCCGTCCTTCAGGCGGCGCCCGGGAAGACGCCGAGGGCACGGAACGTCGTACCCGGGCGGTCATCGCTGCCCGACGCGGACCAGCTGGACGAGGTCTGGCAGCGCGTCCTGGACGAACAGGAAACGGTCCAGGTCAGCGCCTCCGCCGCCCGGGGCGGCCGACTGCGGTGGGCGGCGGCGCCGGTCTGGGACGGCGACCGGATCGGGGCGGCCGTCCTGGTCGGCACGGAGCTGGCGCGCGGCGAGCACGACCACGACCTCCTGGTGCGCTGGCTGGCCCTCGGCTGCACGGCGCTGGTGTGCTGCGCGGCGGCCGTAGGGCATCTGCTGTCCGGTCGGGCGATGCGGCCCGCGCTGCGCGGATTGGGGCAGCAGGAACAGTTCCTGGCCGAGGCCGCGCACGAGCTGCGGACCCCGCTCGCGACACTGCGGCTGGTGGTGGAGCGGAACGGGTCGTCCGACGAGGCGCTGCGGCTCGTGGACCGGTTGAGCAGGCTGGTCACCGGGCTGCTCGCGAGGGCGCGGCTGGAGTCGGGGGCGCAGCGGGTGGAACTGGTGCCGTTGCGTCTCGACCAGTTGGTGGAGACCACGGTCGAGGAACTGCCGGACCGCGAGGGTGTGACGGTGACGGCGGAGCCGGTGGTGGTGCGCGGGGACCCGGATCTGCTGGCGCAGGCGGTGCGGAACCTGGTGGAGAACGCGCAGCGGCACGGCGGCCCGGCCGGTTCGCCGGTGGAGGTCTGCGTCACGCCGGGGCTTGTCACGGTCCGGGACCACGGGGACGGCGTACCGCTCGCGGACCGGGAGCGCGTGTTCGCGCGCGGGGTCACCGGGACCGGTCCGGGCACGGGCGCGGGCCTCGCCATCGTCCGCTGGGTCGCCGGTCTGCACCACGGCACCGCCCGCCTCACGGACGCCCCCGGCGGCGGCCTCCTCGCCGAACTCCGTCTCCCCACGCACGCACCCGCGGCGTCCTCATCCTCATCTCATGAAGGTCCCGGCACGGTGGGCGCATGAACGCATCGCGCACACCGGTCCTGCTGGTCACCACCACCGCCGTCGCCATCGGCGCCGTCCTCGTCGGTCTGAATGTCTACGGCGAGGCCACCACCCCGTCCGCGCCGCGCGTGGCCGTCCGCGTCGACCAGGTCGGCTATGTGCGCGGCGAGACGAAGCAGGCGTACGTGATGGGGCCGGCGAAGGCGCTCGCGGGGGCGCGCTTCAAGGTCGTGGACGCGAAGGACAGGGTGGTCACGGCGGGCAGGCTCGGTGCCGTCACCGGTCGCTGGAACGCGAAGTTCCCGTCCGTGCGGACCGTCGACCTCTCCGCGCTGGACCGGCCCGGCACCTACCGCGTCGTGCTGTCCGGCAGCGCGGCCGGCCGCTCCCCCGCCTTCCGGATCGCCGGCGCGAGCGAACTCATGACCCCGGTGGTCCGGGACAACATCCGCTTCCTCCAGGCCCAGCGCGACGGCGCCGACATGGTGTCCGGCGAGCTGTCCCACGGCCCGTCCCATCTCGCCGACGAGGACGCGACGGTCTACGCCGACCCGCACTACGACGAGGCGGGCGAGGAACTCCTCGACGAGCAGCTGACCCCGACCGGTGTCACCACCGACGTCTCGGGCGGCTGGTTCGACGCGGGCGACTTCCTCAAGTTCACCGGCACCACCTCCTACTCGACCGCCGAACTCCTGCTCGCCGAGAGGGACTTGCCGGACATGGAGTCGCTCTCCGCCGAGGCCGGGCACGGACTGGAGTGGCTGGACAGGATGTGGGACGGCGACAGCGGGACGCTGTACGCCCAGGTCGGCATCGGCGCGGGCAACGACGCCGTGCGGACCGATCACGACGTGTGGCGGCTGCCGGAGGCCGACGACCGGCTCGATGTGTCGCCCGGTGACCCGGACCTCACGATCAAGCACCGGCCGGTGTTCCGGGCCAACAGGCCGGGCGAGCCGATCACGCCGTCTCTCGCGGGACGGGTGGCCGCGGTGTTCGCCCTCGCCGCGCAGCGCACCGCCGACACCGACCCGGACCGGGCGCGGGAGTGGCTGGACAAGGCCGCAGCCGTTTACGACCTCGCCGACACCGACCACGACCCCGGCGAGCCGCTCGTCACCGCCTTCCCGAGCGCCTTCTACCCGGAGGACTCCTGGCAGGACGACATGGAGTTCGCCGGGGCCGAACTCGCCCTGGCCGCGCGGGCGTTGGGCGACGACCGGGAAGCCGGGTGGACCGGCGAGGCGGCCCACTGGGCCAAGGCCTACCTGGACTCCGACGTGAAGGGCACCCTCGACGTCGCGGACGTCAGCGCCTTGGCCCACGCCGACCTGACCACCGCCCTGGACGGCGCGCACAGCAACGGAGTGGGGGCGGCCGACCTCACCAAGGACCTGCGGCGCCAGTTGGAGGAGGGGGTCGGCCACGCCGAGCGCGATCCGTTCGGCGCCGGCGCGGTCTACGACGACTTCGACGCCGTACCGCACACGTTCGGGCTGGTGGCCACCGCCCGCCTCTACGCCGAGGCCACCGGGGACACGCGCTACGACGCGTTCGCGGGACGGCAGCGGGGCTGGGCGCTCGGCGCCAATCCATGGGGGACGAGCTTCATGATCGGCGCGGGTGAGGTCTACCCGCACTGCCCGGAACACCAGTTGGCCAATCTCCGGGGCAGCCTCGACGGGAAGGGCGCGATCCTGCGCGGCGCGGTGGTCAACGGCCCCAACGCGGCCGACGAACTGGCCGAGTTGAACAGGTTCCCCACGATGAGGAAGTGCGCCGCCGCCCCGCCGTCCGGAGCCTGGACCGACTTCGACGGCAGGGGCTCGCGGTACGTGGACGACGTGGGCGCCTGGCAGACGGTGGAACCCTCACTGGACTTCACGACGACGGCGCTGCTGGCCTTCGCCCTGACCGCGCGGGACGAGGAGGCGTAGCAGCCGACCCTCTGAGCCTCCTCAAGTCCCTTTCCACACACCGGGCATGACGGCCAGGCTGGGTCCCATGACAGGAATCACGGGACTGAGCAAGAAGAACACCTTCGTGTTGACCGTCCGGGACTCGGACGTGATCGCGGCGGCCCTGCGCCAGGCACTGGCCGGTGCGTCTCCCGAGGAGCGCCCCGGCCTGGAACGCGCCGTCGCTCTCGTCGAGTCCACGGCCGCCGCCGACGAGGGCCGACTGCACGCTCGTTGGGTACGGTCCCGCCTGGACTCCGTCGGCTTCGGCGGGGACCCCGGCTCGGTCGAGGCGGTGCGGGCGCTGCGCCAGGCGGAGCCACGCCTGAGCCTGCTGGCCGCCGTCCAGTTGCAGAAGGAAGCGGTGGCGCATCCGGAGTGATCCGGCGGCCTCCGGTCACGCGGGGAGTGGACGCTGCCGGATACGAGGAGCCGCTCAGGACGTGAGACAGCAGGACGCACTCAGGCTGGCCAGAGGAAGCGGCCCCAGGCGCCGTAGGAGACGATCTGCTGCCCGTTGAAGCCTCAAGTGCTGCCTTCCACGCAGCAGTTGGTGGCGCAGCCCACCGGGCCGCCGGTCGTGGTGCAACAACCGCCTCTTGCCGCATTGACAGGGTCGCGCCAAGCCGGTTCACTGCCACGGAGACGGGTGCAGGTTTGGACCATTCAGCCACCACTGAGCGCCTTCACGCCCGGTTCGTCCCACCATGAGCCGAGGGCCCAGCCTCGCCCGCCGACCGGCGTCCCCCCATCGTGAAATCGAGGCGAGTTCCGGTGTCCCCACGCAGCTTCGACATCGATGTCAGAGCACGGTTCCTCAGCTTCCTCCTGACGGCCGCCCTCGCGTTCGTCGCACTGGTCCCGCTCACGTTCGCGTCGCCGGCGTCCGCCGCCACCCAGGTGTGCGTCCTGGCCTGCGACACGCTGGACCCGTCGCGGGCACGGCAGGAAACGTTTCCCGTGCCGGACAAGACACTCAACGGCCGGGTCGTACGGCTCCATGTGTCCGACGCGGACGACATGGCATGGGCCAGCATCGACGGCGGCACGACCGGCGACGCGGTGTGGCTGGACCGGTCCTGGGACGGCGGCGCCACCTGGGACGGCCTGCTCGGCAAGGCGAGCGTCCCGAGCACATGGACCGGTACGAGGACGCTGATGTACAACATCACCGACCCGCGCGACCACAGACGCGGCCTGGTCCGGGCCTGCGGCGACGCGGCCGGCGTCGGCTGCACGAACTGGGTCTACCCCACGGTCTGCGACGCCGTCTGCGACGGCACCGGCGCGGCCCAGGCGGCGGGCGACGACCAGCCGATCCCCTCGACCACCCTGTACGGCCGCACGATCCGGCTCCACGTGGACCAGAAGAACTCCATGGCCTGGGGAAGCATCGACACCGGTGGCGCCGGTGACGAGATCTGGCTGGACCGCTCCTGGGACGGCGGCTCGACCTGGCCCGACGGCTCCTCCCTCGGCCGTACGAGCACCCCGTCCGGGGCGACCACGACCCGCACCGCGATGTACGCCACCCGCGATCCGCGCGGCCTCCTCTACGGCGGAGCGGTCCGGGCCTGCGGCCGGGAGGCGAGCCACAACGAGGGCAGCTGCACCGCGTGGTACCGGCCCGTGCCGACCAGGGCACGGGCCGCGGCGGACGCGCTGATGACGTCGTACGACCCCTACAACGGCTGGTGGCCCAGCAGTTGGTGGAACTCGGCGGCGACCCTCACCTCCGTGATCGACTTCGCGAAGACGACCGGGACGCACGACTACGACTGGATCATCGCCCGCACCTTCGACCAGAACAGGGGCGTCTTCCCTGCGGGGACGCGCAGTTCGGACGCGATCGAGGGCGACTTCATCAGCCGGGCGATCGACGACTCGGGCTGGTGGGCCATCGCATGGATCGACGCCTACGACTACACGCACGACGCGCGCTACCTCGACGAGGCGGTCACCATCGCCACCTACATCCAGCAGTACTGGGACACCGGCACCTGCGGCGGCGGTGTGTGGTGGGACCGGGAGCGGACCTACAAGAACGCGGTGACGAACGGCCAGTACCTGTGGCTGACCACCGCGCTGCACCAGCGGATCGCGGGCGACACGGTGTGGTTGCAGCGGGCCAGGACGTCGGCCGCCTGGTACAGGGCCAGCGGGCTGATCAACTCCTCGGGCCTGGTGAACGACGGACTGTCCTCGTCGTGCGCCAACAACGGCTCCACCGTGTGGAGTTACAACCAGGGCCTGGCCATCGGTGCCTTCACGGAACTGTGGAGGACGACGGGCGACAGCTCACTGCTGACGACGGCGCGCACGCTGGCGGACGCGGCGATCAGCAGCCCGACGCTGACGTCCGGCGGGGTGCTCACCGAGTCCTGTGACGTCGGTCCGGCGTCCTGCGACGACAACCAGAAGCAGTTCAAGGGCATCTTCATGCGGAACTTCGCCGACCTCGCGAAGGCGACCGGTTCCAGCACCTACCGGGCCTACGTCCAGAAACAGGCCGACACCCTGTGGGCGTCGGACCGGTCCACGCTCAACGCCCTCGGTGAACGCTGGGCGGGCACCAGCCCGAACCAGACCGACTGGCGGACGCAGGCCGGCGCGCTGGAGGCACTCACCGCCGCCGCGGGCTGAGCGGCGGGGAGGGTCCGCGGCAACTCCTCGGCCACCCCGACCTGTTCGGCCGGCGGATGCGCCGGAATTCGCTTACCACTTATTGACCAGTGGGCTCATGCTGCGGCACCATTTGGTTCAGTGCCGAGCAAGTCCACCGCATGAAGTCGCCTGAGACAGGCTGTCGAAGCGGCACACTACGGCAGCCGAATGTGGACCACTGGTCAAGAAAGTGGGTGGGAATGGTCAGCGGTGAGAGCCGTTGGGCGAAGCGGGAACGCATCCGCACCCACCTCCTCGACCTGGTCGAGGAGACCGGCCCCGGAAGGCCCCTCCCGGGCGAACGGCAGTTGTGCGCGGAACTCGGGGTCTCCCGCCCCACCCTGCGCGCGGTGGTCGACGACTTCGTCCGCGACGGTCTGCTGGTGCGGGAGCACGGGCGCGGAGTCTTCGTCGCCCGCGCCAAGGTCGCCCAGCACCTCGGCGGCGCCGCCCCCGGACAGACCCAGGGACTGGGCGTCGGCGGCGTCGACGGCACCTGGGCGAGCCGCACCCTGGACTTCAGGACCGTCGCCGCGGGACCCCGGATCGCCCGTCGGCTGGGCATCGCGCCCAGCGAGCAGATCCTGCGGGTCACCCGGCTGCGCACGGTCGACGGCGACCCGATGTGCGTGGAGACCCTCCATGTCCCGCACGCACTGGTCCCCGGGCTGACCGCCCGTGACCTGGAGAGCGACTCCTTCTACCGACTGCTCGGCCGCCGCTACGAGATCCTGCTGTCCGACGCCGCGCAGAGCATCGAGCCGACGGTGGTCGACGAGGGGGAGGCCGAGGTCCTCGGCGTCTCCGTGCACACCCCCGCCCTGCTCTTCGAACGCGTGGCCAGGGACGCGGAGGGCCGGGTCGTCGAGTTCACCCGCTCCGTCTACCGAGGCGACCGGTACCGCATCTTCACCAGGCTGTCCCTGGCCGCCCGGCCCGACGGCGGACGCGTCGTCGACGGCTCCTGGTCGGCGGCCACCACCGTCCCCGGCGCCGACACCCTGGTCTTCGACCCCTACTGGACCAACTAGGCACCCCCGCACACCAGTTCACCGCCCCCGGTCCGCCGGCCGACGCGGCGATCCCGCACGCCTTCGGCACTCGCACGTCATGCCCCCCACCAGAAAGGACCGCTCATGTTCCGTCACGCACTCACCGTGACCGGAGTCGTGGCCGCCACGGTCACCACCCTGCTCGCCTGTACGGCCTCGGTCCCGGCCGGCGTCTCCCCCTCCGCCACCTCGGGCGTCCAGTTGCAGACCTGGCTCTACCCCGGATCGCCCGGCGACTCCACCTGCACCGCAAAGAGCGAGTACGCCGACAACAGGGTCAAGAACGGCGCCCTCAACCCCGAGTACTGGTCGGTCGGCGGCAACGGCGCGGTGACCCTGGAGACGACGGCCGACGGCAGCTGCAACACCTACAGCGCGGCCAACGTCGCCGACCTCAAGGCACACTCCACGTACCAGTACCCGACCCTCTCCGGCATGACCACGGCCGACGTCCACGCCCTGGTCAGCAGCAACAGCACCCGCACGGCGGCCGTCACCAAGGTCACCTCGCTCGTCGTGGACGCCGGACTCAGCGGCGTCGACGTCGACCTGGAGGACTACTGGTCCTGGAGCGCCGCCGACTTCACCAACTACAAGACGTTCCTGAAGCAGTTGGCCACCGCCCTGCACGCCAAGGGCAAGCGCCTCCAGGTCGACGCCCCGGCGATGACCGAGGACGCCTCGTTCTACGACTACGCCGCCGTGGCCGCCACCGGCGCCGACGACGTGGTGATCATGGCGTACGACGAGGAGTTCGACACCGCGTCCGGCGCCCGCTGCCTGCCCATCAGCCCCTACGACTGGCTGAAGAAGGTCACCAGGTACGCGCAGAGCAAGGTCACCGACCCCAGCCGCCTTATCATCGGTCTGCCGTCCTACGGCTACAGCGCGCCCGACCCGTGCGACCTCGACTCCGTGACGGGCAACATCCAGTTCAGCGACATGAAGAAGAGCCCCGGCTTCTCCAGCGACCCGGCCACGACGGAGAGCCGCCGGGACGCCTCCTCCGGCGAGATCCGCTGGGTCTCCGGCGGCGTCCTCCACGACTACGTCGACAGCGTGGCGATGGACCGCAAGCTCGCCGTCCTCAAGGGCCTCGGCGTCACCAAGGTCTCGGTGTGGTCGCTGGGCGGCGGAAACCCCTGGTTCTCCAACTGACAGCGCTGGCCGGCCAGTCGCACTGACGCGGCGGGCTCCCCGGAACCCCGGGCGCCCGCCGCGTCAACTGCCGTTACGTCGAGGGCGTGTTGAGCACGTGGTCACGGGACGCGCGGACCTCGGCCCGCAGTTCGGCAAGGTTCACGTCGAGGACCTCACCGGCCCACTTGCGCGGCTGTCCGTCGACGAACACGGCGGTGATGTTGCGGGCGTCCGAGCCCGACACCAGTGTTCCGACCGGGTCGTTGAGCGGCATGTTGTTGATGTCCTCGGCCCGCACGACGAGCAGGTCGGCCTTCTTGCCGACGGTGAGCGAGCCGGTGACGTCGCCGAGCCCGTTGGTCCGTGCGCCCTGGAGGGTGGCGAAGTCGAGGACGTCGTACGTGGTGATGCGCGAGACGTCGCCGCCGGTGCCGTAGGCGGCGTTGACCGCGCGCATCCGCTGGATCGCGAGCAGGGCCCGCATCTGGGTGAACAGATCGCCGGCGAGGGCGACTTCGACGTCGATGCTCAGTCCGGGGCGGATGCCGACGGCGAGCGCCTCGTCCACCGCCGGGATCGCCGTCTCCAGGCCGATCTGCGCGTCGGAGGTGGGGGCCAGCGCGACCGTCGTACCGGACTCCCCCATCGCCTTCCACGCCTCGGTGCTCAGCCCCGTGGCGTGGATCAGCGTCACGTCGGGGCCGAGGATGCCCTGCTCGGCCCAGTTCAGCACGGCCCGCGAACCGGCGGCTCCGAAGACCGCGTCGACGCTGACACCGACGCCCAAGTCGGCCGCGACGCGGGCGAGTTCGGGGCCGTAGGCGAGGGCGGGCCCGGCGATCTCGTCGGTGGCCAGGGTCGCCAGGCGGAGGGTGAGGAGCTGGTCGGCGCTGCTGAAGTACCGGTCCCTGAGACGGGTCAGGTCGGCCGGCCACTGGCGGTCCCACTCGCCGAAGTGCGGGCCCATGGAGGCGTGGACCCCGCGGATGCCGGTGTCGCGGAGGGCCTCGATCGCCGCGTCGGAGTGCTCGCGGGTACGGGAGTTGTGCGAGAAGTCGAGCATCGTGGTGATGCCGCTGTCGAGCGCGGTGAGCGCCGCGAGTCTGGTGCCGGTGTACATGTCCTCGGGGCGGTACACGGTGGCGTACCCGGCGAGTGTGGCCGTCACATAGCCGCCGAGGTCGTCGACGTCGGGCATGATCCGGCGCAACTGGGTCTCCCAGGCGTGCCGGTGGGTGTCGACGAGGCCGGGCGCGAGGAGGGCGCCGGAGGCGTCGACGACCACCGCGCCGTCCGCCGTGAGGTTCGGCCCGATCGCGGCGATGGTGTCGCCCTCGACGAGCAGGTCGCCGTGCACCGTGCCCAGTTGGCGGTCCATCGTGACGATGGTCGCGCCGGTGAAGAGGATGCGGCGGCTCGGGTCGGCGGACCGGCGGCGCAACTGGTCGAGAAGAGCGGCGCCGGTGGTGTCGTAGGCGTGCATGAGGGCCCCTTGTCGGATGGCGTCGGGTGGCGTTTCGGGTGATCCCTGGTTCCGGTCGGTTCCAGGCCGTCCACGTCGGTCACCTCGGCCGGGGGCCGGTGTCCTCCCGGTACAGGACGAGGTGCTCGTGGAAGAGCACGCCGTCGCGGATGTCACCGGTGGCGGTGAACCCGGTGTCGTCGACGTAGTCGATGTGGTCGCCGGTGACGGTGTAGCTGCCGGTGTAGGCGCTGCGGCGGTTGCCTCGGGCCTCGTCGTAGCGGCCGTTCGGGAGGAGTTCCTGCCGGATGTGCCCGTCGGCCGTCACCCACATGCCGACGAAGGGGTGCGGTACCGCGTTCGTGTTCATGGCTCCACGGTCGCGTTCCCGCACACGGGCAACCAGGCCGCGCCTTTCCTGGGTGTCCGGCACCCACCCTGAGCCGGTCAGGAGGACGGGGTCTCCGTCCTGGGGACCACGGGTCCCGCGGCGGCGTCGAAGGCGTGGGTCACCTCGGGCTCGGTGCCGGGCAGGAGCAGCGCGCGGGCGCGGTCCTCGAAGCCCCGGTCGGTGGTGGTGAGCCGGTTGTGGTGCTGGGCGAGGTGCTCGGCCCAGGAGCCGACGAGGTAGTTCTCGATGAACCGGCCGGGTTCGTTGCCGTCCTGGAAGAGGCCCCAGGTCAGGGCGCCGGTGCGGCGGCGGGAGTGGGCGACGCGGTCCATGGCGTCGATGAACGCGGCGCAGTCGTCGGGGCCCACGCGGTAGACGACGGAGACCAGCACCGGTCCGTCGGAGGGGCCGGGCTCGAAGACCAGCGGCGGGGTCGGCCAGTGGTCGGAGAGGGAGGGGTCGATGCCCTCCATGCCGTAGAGCTTCCAGCGGTGGAGGGTGAGCGCGCTGAGCAGCATGACGACCGTGCCGATGAGGAGGGCGGTGGTCAGGCTCAGCCATTGGACCAGGGCGCCCCACACGGGGGCGGCGACGGCCTGGCCGCCCTGGAAGACGAGGAGGTAGACGGCGAGGCCGCGGGCCCGGACCCAGCCGGGGAGGCGGGTCTGCATCGCCGCGTTGAGGGTGGACAGCACGCCGATCCAGGCGACCCCGGCTTGCAGCAGCACGAGGACCGCGACCCAGGTGAGGTGCACGGTCGCGAGGACCAGCAGGACGAGGGCGAACATGATGGCACCGGCGGCCAGGATGCCGTTGATTCCCAGGTGTCGGCGCAGCCACGGCAGTGCGAACGCGCCTCCCACCGCACCGGCCCCGACCGCGCCGAGCAGCAGGCCGTAGCCGCCCGAGCCCATCCCGAGCGAGTCGGCGGCGATCAGCGGGAGCAGCGACCACAGGGCCGCCGCGCCGGGGATGAACAGGGCGGTGCGGAGCAGGACGCGGCGGACGCCCGGAGCGTTCCACACGTAGCGGCGGCCCGCGTACAGCGCGGTCAGGAGCCTTTCCTGCTGGGCGGCGGGGACGGTGGTCTTCGGGCGGTGCCACAGCAGGAGCACGGCGGCGATACCGAGGAACGACAGCGCGTTGAAGCCGAACACCCAGCCCGCGCCGGCCGCCGCGACCACCACACCGCCGAGCGCGGGACCGACGGCACGCGCGAGGTTCATGTTCACCGCGCCCAGCGCGGAGGCCTGCCCCAACTGCTCGCGCTCCACCAGCTCCGGCTGGATGGCCTGCCACGAAGGACCCATCAGCGCGGTCCCGCAGCCGAGGAGGAACGTCAGGACCAGCAGGGGTACGGCGGACAGCGCGTCGGCGAAGGCCAGCACCGTCAGGACCGCCGACACGGCGAACATCGCGACCTGCGCGACGAGCAGCAGCCCGCGCCGGTCGAACCGGTCCGCGAGCACACCCGAGGGCAGTGCCAGCAGCACGATCGGCAGACTCGACGCCGTCTGCACCAGCGTGACCATGGTCGCCCCGTGCCCGAGCAGCAGCCACTGCGCGCCGACGGTCTGCATCCAGGTGCCGATGTTCGAGACGAACTGGGCGATCCACAGCGCCCGGAACACCGGCCGGGCCAGGGGCGCCCAGGCCGAGCCGGACTCCGCGGTCCTCCCCGTCGTCGTACGCGCGCTCATGCTGCTGCTCCCGGGGCGAGTTTTGCGGTCGGTCGAGAAGAAGGTACGGCAGCTCAGGGCGGGTCGGGTCACCAGGCCGCCCTACGCCGGACCCGCCGGGGGACCGGACCGGCGGCGGGTCGGAGGCAGCCGTCGAGCGGGGGTACGCGCCACAGCCGCCTCTTGCCGGCCCGGCGGGCGACGCCGTGCGGCACTACCTCGCTCGCCTGCGCCAACTCGGCGTCACGGCAGCGGAGTTCGACACCAGGCGGCAAACACGGGGCCTTCTTCCCGTCGGCAGCCGGAGCACCCAGGTGGATCGGGCGTCGGCGCCCCGGTCACCAGCCTTGCTGGGGTCCGCCCAGAGAGAGTCCGCAGTCGCGGCGCCAGTTCTCGCCTTCGGTCGTCCAGGCGATGCGGTTGCCGAGGGAGATCCAGACGCCGAACTCGCCGACGGACGGCTCAGTGGTCTGCTGCGTCCAGATGCTGTTCAGGCAGACTTGCACGCCGCAGTCCTTGGACTCGGACAGGCCGCGCCAGCCGCAGTCCCAGTCCACGTTCAGAGACAACAGCCCGAGAACGGAAACCATGTCATCCAGTTCCTCCTCGGTGCAGTCGGGGTCAGGCTCGCTGTAGGGATCGCCGAAGGGCGAGGTCGAATCCAGAGTGAGAGTCAGCTTCTCGGGCAGCGGCCAGAGGTCGATCAGGTTGGGGCGGAGTATCGCGTAGCCGGCGAACGAGGAGTTCGGCTCTTCGTTGTCGAACGTGACGACGGTGCGGCGCCGCAGTTCGTCCAGGCAGGGTCCGACGCCAGGTTCTGCCTGGTTCCCGTGGATGCGGGCGGCGTCGAAGGCGGAGAGGGCGTAGGCGTATTGCTCGGCTGTGGCGACCGGCTCCATTCGGGGCGTAGGGCACGAAGTCCAGTCGGCCAGTTCGCGCGAGATCTCCCGCGCGCGTGCCACCGCATTCGGTGCGTCGGAGAAGGACTCACGCAGTCGGTAGAGGATCGAGGACAAGGAACGCGCCTTTCGAACAAGTGCGGGGCGGACGCGCCCTCACCGTACGTGCCCACCCCCGCCCCGAAACCCTTCCGCCTGGCAGAAGCCGCCTTGCCGCGCCCCCGCCCCCGTCACGACCCTGATTCCAACCACGGCACGCGGGGCGACGGAGCCCCGCCGACAGGGACGGGATCACCCATGCCGCACATGACCGCCTTCGCCAGGAACCAGTGGTACGTCGCCGCCTACAGCCACGAGGTCGGCCGCGACCTGCTCGGCCGGACGATCCTCGGTGAGCCCCTGGTCTTCTACCGCACCGAGGACGACGGCACCGTCGTAGCGCTCCACGACCGGTGTGTGCACCGCCGGTTCCCGCTCTCCGAGAGCCGGCTCGACGGGGACCGTGTCGTGTGCGGCTACCACGGCTTCACCTACGACACGACGGGCACCTGCGTGTACGTGCCGGGCCAGAAACGCGTCCCCCGCACCGCCCGCGTCGCCTCCTACCCCGTGGTCGAGCAGGACGCGCTGATCTGGGTGTGGATCGGCGACCCGGCGCTCGCGGACCCGGCGATCATTCCCCGCGCCTCGCACCTGGCCTCCCCCGACTGGGTCACCGTCAGCGGCATGGAGCCGATCGACGCCGACTTCGGCCTCCTCGTCGACAACCTCCTCGACCTGTCCCACGAGACGTATCTGCACGGCGGTTATATCGGCTCCCCCGAGGTCGCCGAGACCCCGATCACCACGGAGGTCGACGAGGGCGCCGGCGTCGTGCGGGTGAGCCGGCACATGGACGACGCCGAGTGCCCGCCGTTCTACGCCAAGTCCACGGGAATACAGGGGCGGATCACCCGCTGGCAGGACATCGAGTACCACGCGCCCTGCCTGTATCTGCTGCACAGCCGCATCGCCCCGGTCGGCGTGGTCCCCGAGGAGGACGGCAGCGACCCGAACGGCTTCCACACCGAGATCACCTACGCCATCACGCCCTCCTCGGACGGCAAGGTCTACGACTTCTGGGCGGTCTCCCGCGACTGGGCCACGGCCGACGCCGAGGTCACCGAGTTCCTGCGGGGCAACAACCACACCGTCGTCATGCAGGACGTCGACGCCCTCAACCTCCTTCAGAGGACGCTGGGTTCGGAGCGCAGCGGCTATCAGGAGCTGAGCATCAACATCGACACCGGCGGTCTCGCCGCCCGCCGTATCCTCGCCCGTCTCGTCGAGGAGGGCGCCAAGCCCGTGGAGAGGGTCCAGTGACCGCTCCGACCGGCGAGGTCTACCGCATCGACTGGCTGCCGGGCACCGACGTCCTGCACGGCACCTGCCACTGCGGCCGCGAGCACACCTCGCAGGACCCGGTCGAGATGTGGGAGTGGATGCTCGCCCACCCCCGCGGCCACGCGACCGACGATCCGCAGGGAGCCGGCACATGACCGACCACGAGGCCGAACTCGTCGTGGAGAAAAGGGAGTTCGCCGCCGACGGCGTCCTCGCCCTCACCCTGCGCCATCCGCTCGGCGAGCAACTCCCCGCCTGGGAGGCGGGCGCCCACATCGACGTCCTGCTCGGTCCCGGCCTGGAGCGCCAGTACTCGCTGTGCGGCGACCCGGCGGACCGTACGGCGTGGCGGATCGCGGTGCTGCGTGAGCCGGACGGGCGCGGCGGATCGGCTTACGTGCACGGGCAGTTGGAGCAGGGCGACACGGTACGGGTGCGCGGTCCGCGCAACCACTTCCGCCTGGAGCCCGCCCCCCGCTACCGCTTCGTCGCGGGCGGCATCGGCATCACACCCCTGCTCCCGATGCTGGCCGCGGCCGAGGCGGCGGGCGCCGAGTGGAGCCTGCTCTACGGCGGTCGCACCCGCGACTCCCTGGCGTTCACGCGGGAGTTGGAGCGCTACGGCGACCGCGTCACCGTCGCCCCGCAGGACGAGACAGGGCTGCTCGACCTGCCCTCCGTCCTCGACGACGTCCCGGACGGCACCCTCGTCTACTGCTGCGGTCCCGGGCCGCTGCTCGACGCGGTCGAGGCACGGTGTCCCGGCGACATCCTGCGCGTGGAACGGTTCCAGCCGAAGGCCCAAGTGGTGGGCGCCGACAGCGAGTTCGAGGTCGTTCTGGAGCAGAGCGGCAGGACGCTGACCGTGCCGATCGGCGTCTCCGTGCTCGACACCGTGCGCGCCGCCGGTGTCGAGGTGCTGTTCTCCTGCACCGAGGGCACCTGCGGGACCTGCGAGACCGATGTCCTGGACGGTGTGCCGGACCACCGGGACTCGGTGCTGAGCGAAGAGGAGCGGGCGGCCGGGGAGACGATGCTCATCTGCGTCTCGCGCTGCCGGGGGAAGCGGCTCGTGCTGGACCTGTGATCCTCAGGTCGTCGTCGATCAGGGCCGCGGCGGCGAGGAGTTGAGGCAGAAGGTCCCGCCGTACGGCGTCGGCGGAGCACCGGCCGACGGGCATCCCGATGCTCACGCCGGCCACCACCGCGCCGTCCCGGTCCCGCACCGGGGCGGCGACCGCGCGGAGTCCCTCCTCCAGCTCCGGGTCCATGAGTGCGTGCCCCTCGTGCCGTATCCGGTCAAGTTCCCTGCGCAGCGCGCCGGTTGGGCGCCGGGTGGCCAGTTCACCGGCGGGCAGATGGGCGAGGAGCACCCGGCCCGCGGCGGTGGCGCGGGCGGGCTGCCGGGTGCCCACGGCGATGGTGACGGCCAGGACCCGGCGGGCCGCCAGACAGGCGACGTGCACGGCGTCGTCGCCGTCGAGGACGCACAGGGACGCCGATTCCCCTGTGCGGGCGACGAGTTGCTCCAGGTGCGGGGCCGCGGTCCGCGGCAGCGTGGAGCCGGCGAGATAGGCGTAGCCGAGTTCCAGGACGCGCGGGGTGAGCCGGAAGAGCCGCCCGTCGGTGCGGACGTAGCCGAGGTCGGCGAGGGTCAGCAGCAGTCGGCGGGCCGCCGCGCGGGTCAGTTCGCAGGCGCGGGCCACCTCGCTGAGCGTGCGCGCGGGGTGTTCGGCGTCGAAGGAGCGGATGACGGCGAGGCCGCGTTCGAAGGACCTCACGAAGTGCGGTGCGCGGACTGCCGCAGGCATCGTCGCCTCCCGTCGGGCACACGGGGTGCGCCCCGGGAGCACGGTAGAAGCGCATTTCGATAACTGTCAACAATTTTGTTAGCCAAACCATTGACCCGGTTGGACGCCGGGTTCTACGTTCCCGCTGAACACCAGGAAGAGCACCCCTGTGCGCTGTGCGCACAGCCTGTCGGAACACCGTTGTCTGCACAGGAGGAGCCATGCGTCGTCTGCTCGCCGGTCTCACGGTCGGCACCTTTCTGTTCGCCACCGCGGCCTGTGGCTCGTCCGGCGGATCGGGTTCGTCGAAGGGCGCGTCGTCCGGGGGGACCACGACCGTCAAGGTGGGGGTCATCCCCATCGTCGATGTCGCCCCGCTCTACCTCGGCCAGAAGGAAGGCTTCTTCGGCAAGCACGGCCTGAAGCTCTCGATGACCCTCGCGCAGGGCGGCGCGGCGATCGTGCCGGGTGTGGTCAGCGGCCAGTTCCAGTTCGGCTTCTCCAACATGACCTCGCTGATGCTCGCCGAGTCGCAGAACGTCCCGGTGCGGGCCATCGCCAACGGCGTCGCCTCGACGGGCGTCTCCGGCAAGGACTTCGGGGCGCTCGTCGTCAAGAAGGGGAGCGGCCTGACGTCGGCGAAGGAGCTGGAGGGCAAGAAGGTCGCGGTCAACACGCTGAAGAACATCAACGAGACCGCCGTCCGCGCATCCGTCCGCAAGGCCGGCGGCGACCCGGACAAGGTGAAGTTCGTCGAGCTGGCCTTCGACCAGATGCCGGCCGCGCTCGACAAGGGCCAGATCGACGCCGCCATGGCCGTCGAACCCGCGCTCACCACCATGCTGGACCAGGGCGCCCAGCAGATCGCCTGGCCGATGGTCGACGTGGCGAAGAACCTCACCGTCGCCATGTACTTCACCTCGCAGGCCTACGCCGCGAAGAACCCGGACACCGTGAAGGAGTTCCAGGAGGCCACCGCCGAATCCCTGGCCTACGCCGACGCCCATCCGGACGAGGTCAGGCAGATCGTCGCCACCTACACGAAGGTCCCCGCCGGCGTGCTGGCCAAGGTGATCCTGCCCAAGTGGCCCGCGGACCCGAACCGTTCGTCGATCGAGGCGCTGGAGCAGCTGAGCGTGACGGACGGCCTCTTCAAGACGGCCCCCGACCTGGACAAGCTGCTCCCGTGAAGGGACTGAACACCGCACTCGGTGCGGCCGGACTCGCGGCCTTCCTCGCCCTCGGCGAGGTCGTGCCGCGCGTCGGCATCGTCAAGCGGGCCTACTTCCCGCCGACCAGCCGCATCGCCTCCGCGTTCTGGGACGAGTTCAAGGACAGCACGTTCTGGTCCGCGCTCGGCGACACCCTGACCGGCTGGGCCCTGGGCCTCGCGATCGCCGTCGGTGCGGGCATCGTCGTGGGCGTCCTGCTCTCCGTGGTCCCCCACCTCCGCGAGGCCACGGCCTCCACGGTCGAGTTCCTCCGCCCGATCCCGTCGGTCGCCCTGATCCCCCTGGCAGTGCTGCTGTACGGCACGGAACTCAGGTCGGTGCTCCTGCTCGTCGTCTACGCCTCCTTCTGGCAGATCCTGATCCAGGTCCTCTACGGCGTCCAGGACGTGGACCCGGTCGCCGAGGAAACGGCCCGGTCGTACGGTCTCGGCACCTGGGCGCGGGTCCGGCACGTGCTGTGGCCGAGTGCGCTGCCGTACGTCATGACGGGTGTGCGGCTCGCGGCGGCCGTCGCGCTGATCCTCACCATCACCGCCGAACTGGTCATCGGCGCACCGGGGTTGGGCGCGACCATCGCGGTCGCACAGAGTTCGCAGGCCGTGCCCGAGATGTACGCGCTGATCGTGGTGACCGGTCTGCTGGGACTGCTCATCAACGTGGGCGCGCGTGCCGTGGAACGGCGGGCACTGGCCTGGCACCAGTCGGTGCGCGGGGAGGTGGCGGTGTGAGGCGGACCCTGATCCGGCTGCTGTTCGCCGTCGCGCTCCCGGCCGTCCTGATCGCCCTGTGGTGGCTGGCCTCGGACGGCAGCACCAATGTGTACTGGCCGCCGCTGCGCACGATCCTCAGGACCTTCCCCGACGTATGGACCGGCGACAGGCTCAGGACGGACGTGCTGCCCAGCATCCTGCGCCTCACGGCCGGTTACGCCATCGCGGCCGTCGTGGGCGTCGCGCTCGGCACGGTGATCGGCTCGTACCGCCGGGTCCGCGCGGTGTGCGAACCGGTCCTGGAGTTCCTGCGGGCCATTCCGCCACCGGTGCTGGTCCCCGTCATCATGCTCTTCGCGGGCATCGGCGACACGATGAAGATCGTCGTCATCGCAAGCGGCTGCGTCTGGCCCGTCCTCCTCAACACCGTCGAGGGCGTCCGCGCGGTCGACCCGGTCATGAAGGAGACAGCCCTCTCCTACGGCGTGACGGGTGTCGCCCGGCTGCGTTCGCTGGTGCTGCGCTCGGCGAGCCCGCAGATCTTGGCGGGGCTGCGCCAGGCGCTGTCCATCGGGATCATCCTCATGGTCATCAGCGAGATGTTCGCGGCCACCGACGGACTCGGTTTCACCATCGTCCAGTTCCAACGCAGCTTCGCCATACCGGACATGTGGACGGGCATCCTCGTCCTCGGGATGCTGGGATTCCTGCTCTCCGTCGTCTTCCAGGTGGTCGAGCGGCGGGTGCTCGGCTGGTACCACGGCCTGCGCGCCGCCACCCGCCGGTCCTCGTGACGCTCATGAAAGGGCGGTCCATGCACGCGCAACTCGACGTATCCGGCCTGCGAAAGGTCTACGAGGGCTCCGGTCGCCGGGTGGAGGCGGTGCGGGACCTCACCTTCACCGTCGACGCCGGCGAACTGGTCTGCCTCGTCGGCCCGTCGGGCTGCGGCAAGACGACACTGCTGAAGTGCATGGGCGGCCTGCTCGCGCCCACCGCGGGCGAAGTCCTCCTGGGCGGCAAGAAGGTGACCGGCCCGCCGCCCGGCATGGCGTTCGTGTTCCAGGAGTACGGGCGCAGCCTCTTCCCCTGGATGCGGGTCGGCGAGAACGTCGAACTCCCTTTGAAACAGAAGGACTTGTCGAAGCCCCGGCGGCGTGAACTGGTCGCGGACGCGTTGGAGTCGGTCGGTCTGGCGGATGCCGCGGGCGCGTATCCGTGGCAGCTGTCCGGCGGGATGCAGCAGCGGGTCGCGATCGCCCGCGCGCTCGCCTATGAGCCCGACGTCCTGCTGATGGACGAGCCGTTCGCGGCGGTCGACGCGCAGACCCGGGCCGATCTGGAGGACCTGGTACGGGGGCTGTGGCGGGAGCGCGGCATCACGATCCTCTTCGTCACGCACGACATCGACGAGGCCGTGTACCTGGGCGAGCGCGTGGTCGTGCTGTCCGCGTCCCCGACCGTCGTCCAGGAGCAGCTGAAGGTCGATCTGCCCTTGGAACGCGACCAGTTGCACACGCGGGTCGCCCCGCGCTTCGCCGAACTGCGGACCCACATCTACGAGCAGATCCAGGCGGCGAAGCGCGGAAGCCTCCCGGTGCAGGACCGGCTCACGAAGTGAGGTACGCCTCCACTTCACTCAACTGGGCCGCGGGCCAGCCGGTGTTGGCGGTGACGTTGAGCCGCACGTAGCGCAGGTTTGTGCCGCTGGGCAGGGCCACGGTGACCGTGTTGCCGGACGCGGGGTCGAAGCGATAGCCGGTGGAGCCGACGACGGTCGAGTAGGCCGAGCCGTCGGTGCTGCCCAGCACGGACAGCGTCTGCGTGCGCGCGCCCCACGCGGACGACGGCGGCAGCTTCAACACCAGCCTGCGCACGGCCTGGCTGGAGCCGAGGTCGACCGTCAGGGCCTGCGGGAAGGCGTTGTTGGTGGACTCCCAGTAGGAGTTCGCGTCCCCGTCGACCGCCTTGCCGGGCATGTAGACGTCCTGCGAGCCGGTCGCGGTGGCCGGGCGGCCCTTGGCGAGGTTGGTGTTCTGGTCCGGGGGCGGGTTGCCCTGGCCGGGCTGCGGCCAGGTCGAGCAGTCCGACCAGGTGCTGCTCCAGCCGGAGTTGCCGCCGCCGTCGGTGAGGGTGAAGACCCCGGAGCCGGACGGGTAGGGGCAGTTGTAGATACCGGCCGCACCGACCCCGCTTGCCTGGACGTTGCTGAACTTGGCCGCGCCCTGCGCCTCGGCCTGGACGACGACCGTGCCGGTGTTCTGCACGCTCGCCCCGCTGACGGTGACGTTGCCGGTCGAGTATCCGTGCCCGCCGCCCGACACGAACTCGAAGGCGCTGTACGGGCTGTTGGTGATGGTCGTGTTGGTGATGTTGACGGTGGCGTTGACCGCGCTGTCGTAGGAGTCGACGCGCAACGCGCCCATGGGATGGCCCCAGTTGGGGTTGATCGCGCCGGTGCGGACAAGGGTGTTGCCGTCGACCGTGATCGTTCCGGCGAGTGGGGAGAAGGGGTCGAGGAACTTCTGGTTGGAGATCGCGATGCCGCTGCCGAGGGCGTTGGTGTCGGAGACCAGGTTGTTCCTGACGGCGATGTTCGTGCCGCCGTAGATCGCGATGCCGTTCGCGAGGTTGGGCTGCGAGATGGTGTTGTTCTCGAAACTGCTGTTGGTGTCCGCGGAGTTGAGCGACCACATGGCGAGGGAGTCGTCGCCCTGGTTGCGGAGGAAGTTGTTGCGGACGATCACGCCATGGGCGTTGCCGTTGAGGTTGAGGCCGTCGGCGGTGGTGTCGAGGATGCGGTTGTTCTCGACGACGAGGTTGTCGTTGTTGCCGGTCAGCCAGAGGCCGACCTTGAGGTGCTGGATCCACATCCCGGAGACCGAACTGCCCGGTCCGAGCGAACCGTTGACGAAGTTGTCCGGGTTGGAGTCGACGCGTTCGGTGACCTCGCCGATGACCGCGAAGTCCTTGATGTGGACGCCGCCGGAGGAACTGGACTGGTCGATGAAGCGGGAGGTGTGCACGACCGAGTACCACTGACCGGCGCCCTGCAACGTCACGTTCTGCACACCGCTGAGCGAGGAGGTGAGCCGGTAGTCGCCCGGCGGGATCCACACCACTCCCCCTTGCGCGGCGGAGATGGCGTCCCGGAAGGCCTGGGTGGAGTCGCCCGCGCCGCTGGGGTCGGCACCCTTGGAGACCACTGACACCGAACCGGCGGGCTGTGTGGCGGCCCCGGCGACCTGCTCGAAGTCGGCGACGTCGACGGTGACTTGGACCCCCGTCGCCACGAACGCGACCTTGTCGCCCTGCTGCACGTTCTGGCCGAGCTGGAGGCGCGCGTTGTCGAAGAAGTGGTGCGTCTTGGCGCCGGCGATCCAACTGGTGTCGACGTAGGAGTACTTGGACGTCACCGGGAGCGTTCTGCTGATCTTGACGCCGTTGACGTACACGTCGAGGCTGCCGCTCTGGCCGTCCGGGATGTTGTAGGACACGTTCACGGCGTTGGCCGCGCGCGGCACGGTGAACTCGACCCGCTGCCCGGACCCGAGCCGTACCGCCTGCCGCCCGGACGCCTCGGAGGCGACGGTCCCCTGTGTGTAGTCGGGGCCGATCTTCGTGCCGGTGGTGGTGGCCGACTCGGCCTCGACGGAGGTGAAGGGGAGGGAGGCGCCCGAGGCCGCGTGGGCGGCGGCGGGAGCCAGGGCGACGAGCGTGCCGGCGGCGAGCGCCACGGCCGTACCGATGATTGGCATGCGCCTGACATGGCGGAAGGTGGTGCTGTGCATGTGCTGATCCCTTCGAGGTGGGGTGCGGGGATAGCGGATGCGGGGTGGCGGCCCGGGGGCCGGCGGTTACGCGGTGTGCAGCCAGGCCGCCGTGTCCCGCGGCAGCCGGCCCTGGTCGTCCAGGGGGCCGCTGGTGAGCAGGAGCCGGGTGTGCGCGGGGAGGTCGGCGGGCGTGTCGGCGAGGTTGACCACACAGATCACGCCCTCCGCGCGGGCGAAGGCGAGCACGCCGTCGGGGGCGGGCAGCCAGGTGAGGGGGCCGTCGCCGAAGACCGGCCTGAGGCGGATCGCGTCGCGGTACAGGTTGAGCATGGAGTCGACGGTCCGCTGCTGACGGTCGACCGCATACGATGTCCAGCCGGCCGGCTGCGGCAGCCACGGCTCACCGCGCGAACCGAAGCCCGCGTACGGGTCCCCCTCGACCCAGGGCAGCGGCACCCGGCAGCCGTCCCGGCCGGGGTCGGTGCCACCGGACCGGAAGTACATCGGATCCTGAATACGGTCGGCGGGCAGCTCGACCTCGGGCAGCCCCAGCTCCTCCCCCTGGTAGAGGTAGACGACCCCGGGCAGGGCCAGCGACAGCAGGGCGGCGGCCCGGGCGCGCCGGGTGCCGAGGGCGAGGTCGGTCGGGGTGCCGAAGGCCTTGGTCGCGAAGTCGAAGCCGGTGTCCTCGCGGCCGTAGCGGGTGACCGTGCGGGTCACGTCGTGGTTGCACAGCACCCAGGTGGCGGGTGCGCCGATCGGGGCGTGTTCGGCGAGCGTCTCGTCGATCGAGGCGCGCAGCCGGTCCGGGTCCCAGGGGCAGGACAGGAACGAGAAGTTGAAGGCGGTGTGCAGCTCGTCGGGGCGCAGATAGCGGGCGAAGCGCTCGGTGTCGGGGAGCCAGACCTCGCCGACGAAGACGGCGTCGTACTCGTCGGCGACGGCCCGCCAGGAGCGGTAGATGTCGTGGAGTTCGTCGCGGTCGACGAAGGGGTTCGGGTCGCGGCCCTCGACGAAGTCGGGCAGGTCCGGGTCCTTGGCGAGCAGGGCGGCCGAGTCGATGCGGACGCCCTCGACGCCGCGCTCGAACCAGAAGCGCAGGATGTCCTCGTGCTCCTGACGCACCGCCGGATGGGCCCAGTTGAGGTCGGGCTGCTCGGGGGTGAACAGGTGGAGGTACCAGTCGCCGTCGGGCAGCCGGGTCCACACCGGTTCGGTGGAGCCGGCGAACTGCGACGGCCAGTCGTTGGGCGGGAGTTCACCGTGCTCGCCGCGCCCCGGACGGAAGTGGAACAGCTCGCGTTCCGGCCCGCCCGCGAGGGCGGCACGGAACCACGGGTGCTGGTCGGAGACGTGGTTGGGCACGATGTCGACGATCGTGCGAATGCCCAACTCCCGTGCCTCGGCGATGAGTTTCTCCGCCTCGGCGAGCGATCCGAAGGCCGGGTCGATGGCGCGGTAGTCGGCGACGTCGTAGCCGCCGTCCTTCATCGGTGACAGGTACCAGGGGTTGAACCACAGGGCGTCCACGCCGAGTTCGGCGAGATACGGCAGTCGGGAGCGGACGCCCGCGAGGTCGCCGGTGCCGTCGCCGTCGCCGTCCGCGAAGCTGCGGACGTAGACCTGGTAGATGACGGCGGTGCGCCACCATTCGTCGTGGCTCTGGGCAGGGGTGGGCTGTCCCACGGTGCTGGCCTTTCTGTCGGGGGCGTCGAAGGGGGCGGTGTCAGCCCTTCGTGCTGCCCGCGCTGATCCCGGCGATGATGTGCCGCTGGAAGACCAGGAACATCGCGACCATGGGGATGCTCGCGATCACCATCGCCGCGATGAGCACGGTCAGTTGGATGTTCTGGGACAGCTGGACGAGTGCCACGCTGATCGGTTGCTTGTCGGTGTCGGAGAAGACCATCAGCGGCCACAGGAAGTCCTGCCAGACGGCGACGAGCGCGAAGATCGACACCACGCCGAGCACCGGCCGGGACATGGGCAGCACGATGGACCACAGGATGCGGAGTTTCCCGGCGCCGTCGATCTCGGCGGCCTCCATGACGTCGCGCGGGAGCTGGTCGAAGAACCGCTTGAGGAGATAGAGGTTGAAGGCGTTGGCGACGGCCGGCAGCCAGATGCCGAGCGGGCTGTTGAGCAGGCTGGTGTGGATCAGCGGGAGGTCGGCGGCGGTCAGGTACTTGGGTACGACCAGTGCCTGCGCCGGGACCATCAGCGTCGCCAGGATGCCGCCGAGGATCACCTTGCCGAAGGCGGGCTTCAGCTTGGACAGGGCGTAGGCGGCGGCCGTGCACAGGACCAGCTGGAACGCCCAGGCGCCGGCGGCCTGGACCACCGTGTTCCACAGGTGTTCCGGGAGCTGCATCAGGTCCCAGGCGTCGGTGTAGCCGCTGATGTGCAGGTGGTGGGGCACGATCGTGGGCGGGGTCTGCGCGATCTCGTCCGGCGACTTCATCGCGCCGGTCACCATCCAGTAGACCGGGAAGAGGAAGGCGAGGGCGAAGAGCACGACGACGCCGGTGAACACGGTCCAGTAGACGGCCCTGCCGCGCGGTCGGGCGAGGCTCGCCGGGGAGAGCAGCGTGCGGGTGGTCACAGGTCGTCCTCTCCGGATCGGGTCAGCCGCAGATAGAGGGCCGAGAAGACACCGAGCAGCACGAGGAGCATCACGCTGAGCGCGCAGGCGCCGCCGAAGTCGTTGTAGAGGAAGGCGTATTTGTAGATCAGGTAGAGGACGGTGACGGTGGCGCTCTCCGGTCCGCCGCCGGTGATGACGAACGGTTCGGTGAACACCTGCATCGTGGCAATGATCTGAAGGAGCATCAGCATCAGGATGACGAACCGGGTCTGAGGGACCGTCACATGCCGTACGCGTTGCAGCAGGCTCGCGCCGTCCAGTTCGGCCGCCTCGTACAGCTCGCCCGGGATGGACTGGAGGGCGGCCAGGTAGATCAGGACGGTGCCGCCCAGGTTGGCCCACGTGGCCACGATCACCAGGGAGACGAGGGCGGTGTCGGTGCCGTTGGACCAGTTCGAGGTCGGCAGGTGCAGGAAGCGCAGCGTCTCGTTGGCGAGGCCGGCTCCCGGGTCGTAGAACCACTTCCACAGCAGGGCCGTCACCACTGGCGGGATCATCACCGGGAGGTAGACGACGACCCTGAAGAACGCCTTCCAGTGCCGCAACTCGTTGAGGACCAGGGCGAGTACGAAGGGGATCGCGAAGCCGATGAGCAGCGCGAGCACGGTGAAGACGAGCGTGTTCCGCCAGGCGTCGGCGAACTCGGGGTCGTGCCAGACCTGGGTGAAGTTGGCGGTGCCGACCCACTCGGGCGGGGAGCCGGGCGTGTACTTCTGGAAGGCGATCACGACCGCGCGGATCGCCGGGTACCAGGAGAACAGGGCGAAGCAGATCAGGCCGCCGATGAGGAAGGCGTAGGCGCGGGCCTGGTCGAGGAGGCGGCGCCGCCCCTGGCCCCCTGCCGGGGGCGGCGCCTTGACCTGCCGTACGTCGGTCGTCTCGACGGGTCGCCTGATGGCCGTTCGGGTCATCGGGGTCAGCCCCGCGCCAGGATGCCGTCGATCTTTCCGGAGGCGTCCTTGAGGAGCTGGTCGATGTTCGCGTCCTTCTTGGTGAGGACGGCGGAGACGGCCCCGTCGAGGACGGAGTAGATCTGCTGCGCGTCCGGCGGCTCGATCTTCATCTGGAGCGACTGGTTGCCGTCGAGGAAGGACTGGTAGTTCTGCACCGGGACGTTGGCGTTGGCCTTCTTGACCTGCTGGTCCTTGGCGTCGGCGGCGCCGGTGAACAGCCGCGGCTCGGGCAGCCCGACGGGTGCGTTGGCCTTCTTGGCGCGGGCGTAGTCACCGAGGAAGCCGCTGCCGGGGGTGAGGAACATGCTGTCGAGCCACTTGAGGCCGGCGCGGATCTGGGCGGGCGTGTCGTGCTTGTTGAACATGTAGCCGTCGCCGCCGATGAGCGTGCCCTGACCGCCGGGCATCGGGCCGAGGGCGAGGTCGTCGTAGTTGCCGCCCTTCTCCTTGACCAGGATCGGGATGTTGTCCGGGGCGGAGAGGTACATGCCGAGCTTGCCCGAACCCATCAGCTGCTGCACGTCGTTGATGACGAGGAGCTGCTTGCTGCCCATCGAGTTGTCGGTCCAGCGCATGTCGTGCAGGTTCTGGAGCACGGCGTGGCCCTGGGGCGTGTCGATGGTGGCCTTCTTGCCGTCGGCGCCGACGACGTCGCCGCCCTGGGAGTACATCTCGGCGGTGAAGTGCCAACCCCCTTGGTTCTGGGCGCTGTAGTCGGCGTAGCCGACGGTGCCGTTGCCGAGCGCGGCGATCTTCTTGGCGTCGGCCCGGACCTCGGCCCAGGTCGTCGGCGCCTTGTCCGGGTCGAGACCGGCCTGCTGGAAGAGCTTGCGGTTGTAGATCAGGCCCATCGAGTAGCCGGTGCGCGGGATGCCGTAGATCTTGCCGTCCACGGTGTAGATGTCCCGCAGCTGCTTCTGCAGCGTGTCGTAGCTCTTCAACTCCTTGATGTACGGCGTGAGATCGGCCGCCTGGTTGATGTCGACGACGTGCTTGGCGTCGGTGAAGTACGTGTAGAACACGTCCTCCATCTGGCCGCCGGCGAGCTTGGCGTCGAAGGTCTTCGGATCCTGGCAGGGAAACGCGTCGTGGGTGACGACGTCGATGTCCGGGTTCTTCTTCTCGAAGGCCGCGACATCGGAGTCGAAGAACGTGCGGTCGACCTTGGCGCTCTTGGGCGGCTCGCAGTTGACCGTGATGCGTGTCTTGCCGCTCGCCGAGTCGTCGCCGGACCCGCAGGCGGCGGCGGTGAGCGCGAGTGAACAGACGCCGATCGCGGCGAAGGTGCGGCGGAACCCGGTGCTTCTCATCGGTGGACCCCTCTGGGCAGGAGCGGTGGGCGCCGCACACTCAAGCACCGCCGACATCTGTCCGCAAGATGTCGCGCAGAATCTGTAATTATTCGACAGCAGAGTGCCGGTCAGTCGCGCGGGGCTTGCGCGGTGGAACCACGCACTACCAGTTCCGGTTCGAAGAGCAACTCCTCGGCCGGTACGGCGGTGCCGCCGACCTGTGAGTTCAGCAGTTCCACTGCGGCCCGGCCCATGGCCTCGATGGGCTGGCGGACGGTGGTCAGCGGGGGCTCGGTGCAGTTCATGAAGGCGGAGTCGTCGTAACCGACGACGGAAATTTCCGAAGGGACGTCAAGTCCCTTGCGGCGGGCGGCCCTTACCGCGCCCAGCGCGAGGGGGTCGCTGGCGCAGATGATGCCGGTGACGCCCCGGTCGATGAGCCGGGAGGCGGCGGCGTGACCTCCCTCGATGGAGAAGATCGCGCGGGCGACGAACTCGTCCGGCAGGTCCGCCGCGATGGCCCGGGCGGCGGTCAGCTTCCGTGCGGAGGGCATGTGGTCGGCGGGGCCGAGGACGAGGCCGATGCGCTCGTGGCCGAGGGAGGCGAGGTGCCGCCAGGCCTGCTCGACGGCGACCGCGTCGTCGCAGGAGACCGCCGGGAAACCGAGGTGGTCGATGGCCGCGTTGACCAGGACGACCGGGATGTTGCGCTCGGCGAGCAGCCGGTAGTGGTCGTGCGGGGCGTCCGCCTGCGCGTAGAGCCCACCCGCGAACACGACGCCGGAGACCTGCTGCTGGAGCAGCAGGGTCACGTAGTCGGCCTCGGAGACCCCGCCCTTGGTCTGGGTGCAGAGCACCGGGGTAAGGCCGAGTTGGGCGAGCGCGCCGCCGATCACCTCGGCGAAGGCGGGGAAGATGGGGTTCTGAAGCTCGGGCAGCACGAGGCCCACGAGCCTCGCGCGTTCGCCGCGCAGTTGCGTGGGCCGTTCGTAGCCGAGAACGTCGAGGGCCGACAGCACCGCCTGCCGGGTGGGCTCGGAGACACCGGGTTTGCCGTTGAGCACCCGGCTGACCGTGGCCTCGCTGACCCCGACCTTCTTCGCCACCTCAGCAAGTCGTCGCGTCATGTGCGCAAGAATAGCGCAAGATACGCAAGTGGTTTGCGTTATGCGGCGGTCGGATCAAGCCGATCCCGGCTCCCGGCCCCGGTCAGTCGTGGGCGGCCCACAGTCCGCGGACGTGCCCCAGATGCCGGGTCATGATCTCACGCACGGCCCGCTCGTCACGGTCCGACAGCGCGTCCAGCAGCTCCAAGTGCTCCTGGGCGGAGGCCAGGAGACGTCCTGCCTCGACGAGCGCGGTCAGCCCGTAGAGGCGCGAGCGCCCCCGCAGATCACCCACGACCTCGACGAGGTGGCCGTTGCCCGCGAGCGCGAGCAGTCCGAGATGGAAGCGGGTGTCGGCCTCGACGTAGGCGATGAGGTCGCCGGCCACGGCCGCGTGGACGATCTCCCGGGCGGCCGGGCGCAGCGCCTCCAGCGAGACGGGGTCGGCGCTCCCGGCCAGCCCCACCACCGTGGGGATCTCGATCAGGGCGCGGATCTGGGTGTACTCGTCGAGCTGCTTCTCGGAGACGGCGGTGACCCGGAACCCCTTGTTCGGGACCGTGTCGACCAGCCCCTCCTTGGCCAGGTCCAGCATGGCCTCGCGCACCGGGGTCGCCGAGACGCCGAAGCGGGCGGCGAGCGTCGGCGCGGAGTAGACCTCGCCGGGCCGCAGCTCACCCGCGATCATCGCGGCCCGCAGCGCGTCGACGACCCGCTCGCGGTAGCTGCTCTTCCTGCCGCCCAGCGTGGGCAGATCCGGAGCGGTGGGGGGCGGGGCGCTGGCGCGCTGGACGGCCATCGAATCTCCTCGTGGTGCAATGTCACGCGTGACCCGCCATTATCCCCGGGCTAGAGGACGAATCCGCCCGGGAACGGGTCGGTGGGGTCGAGCAGGTACTGGGCGGTGCCGGTGATCCAGGCGCGGCCGGTGAAGCTGGGCAGGACGGCCGGGACGCCGGCGACCTCGGTGGTGTCGAGCAGTCGTCCGGTGAACCGGGTGCCGATGAAGGACTCGTTCACGAACTCGGTGTGCAGCGGGAGTTCACCGCGCGCGTGGAGCTGCGCCATGCGGGCGCTGGTGCCCGTGCCGCAGGGCGAGCGGTCGAACCAGCCCGGGTGGATCGCCATCGCGTGCCGGGAGTGGCGGGCGGTGGCGCCGGGTGCGTACAGGTGGACGTGGTGGCAGCCGCGGATCGAGGGGTCCTCGGGGTGGACGGGCTCGTCCTTGGCGTTGATCGCCTCCATGAGGGACAGGCCCGCCTTGATGATGTCGTCCTTGCGGGCTCGGTCGAAGGGCAGCCCGAACTCGTCCAGCGGCAGGATGGCGTAGAAGTTGCCGCCGTATGCCATGTCGTATGTCACCGTCCGCCCGTCGGCGAGGGTGATCTCGCGGTCCAGGCCGACGGAGAACGACGGGACGTTCCTGAGGGTGACGTGCCGCGCGGCGCCGTCCTCCACGGCGACCTCGGCGACGACGAGTCCGGCCGGGGTGTCGAGCCGGATGGTGGTGACCGGTTCGACGACCTCGACCATGCCGGTCTCGACGAGCACGGTGGCGACACCGATCGTGCCGTGCCCGCACATCGGCAGATAGCCGGAGACCTCGATGTAGACGACGCCCCAGTCGCAGTCGGGGCGGGTCGGCGGCTGGAGGACGGCACCGCTCATCGCGGAGTGGCCACGCGGCTCGTTCATGAGGAACTGCCGGATGTGGTCGCGGTGTTCGCGGAAGTACAGCCGCCGCTCGTTCATGGTCGCGCCGGGGATGGTGCCGATCCCGCCGGTGATCACGCGGGTAGGCATGCCCTCGGTGTGCGAGTCGACGGCGTGCAGGACGAGTTTGCTGCGC
The DNA here is from genome assembly GCF_044763565.1 of Streptomyces sp. NPDC096013. NCBI lineage: Bacteria > Bacillati > Actinomycetota > Actinomycetes > Kitasatosporales > Streptomycetaceae > Streptomyces > Streptomyces sp. NPDC096013. The sequence continues at coordinate 777,979 of NZ_JBIWGK010000001.1, forward strand.
ATGACGCTCCTGGTGAATGCCGGTGGACCATGGTGCCGTTGCCTACGCGAGCCCCGCCGCGACCGCCCTCTCGGTGGCCGACCGCACGGCCGCCTCCTGCTCGGGCAGCAGGGGGACGCGCGGCGGACGCACCGGGCCGCCGTGCCGGCCCACGATGTCCATGGACAGCTTGATGGCCTGCACGAACTCGACCTTGGAGTCCCAGCGCAGCAGCGGGTGCAGCTGCTCGTACAGCTTCTTCGCGGTGGCCAGGTCGCCGTCGACGGCCGCGTGGTACAGCTCGACGCTCGCGGCGGGCAGCGCGTTCGGGTAACCGGCCACCCACCCCTTCGCACCCGCGAGCGCCAGCTCCAGCAGGACGTCGTCGGCACCGATCAACAGGTCCAGTTCGGGGGCGAGTTCGGCGAGCTGGTACGCCCGCCGGACGTCACCGGAGAACTCCTTCACGGCCTGGATGCACCCCTCGCCGTGCAGCTTCGCGAGCAGTTCCGGCACCAGGTCGACCTTGGTGTCGATGGGGTTGTTGTACGCCACGATCGGCACGCCCGCCTTCGCGACCTCCGCGTAGTGCGCGAGGACCGAACGCTCGTCGGCGCGATAGGCGTTGGGCGGCAGCAGCATCACGGAGGCGCAGCCGGCGTCGCGGGCCTGCTCGGCCCAGCGGCGGGACTCGGCGGAACCGTAGGCGGCGACACCGGGCATCACCCGGGCACCGCCGATCGCGGCGACGGCCGTCTCGACGACCTTGGCACGCTCCTCAGGGGTGAGCACCTGGTACTCGCCCAGCGAACCGTTCGGGACGACACCGTCACAGCCGTTGTCGACCAGCCAGGCGCAGTGCTCGGCGAACTTGTCGTAGTCGACGGCGAGTTCGTCGGTCAGCGGGAGCGCGGTGGCGACGAGGACGCCGCGCCAGGGGCGGTTCGCGGTGGAGGCGGCGGTGGACGTGGAGGTCATGAGCAGTTCCCTCTCAATGGGGTGTGACATTTTACTGATGGGCGAGCGGTGCGGTCAGGTACCGGGTGCGGTCGGCGATCGCCGGTCAGTCGTCCCCGGCCTTTTCGGAGTCTCGGGCCGCTCCGGGGTCCCGGGCATCTCCGGCGCGGGCCAGCACCCCGAGGGGCACGGGACGTGCGAATGGCCGCCGGGACGGAGTGGACGCGCACCCGGCCAGCCCCGCGACGGCGGGCCCGCACATCCGCCCCTGGCACCAGCCCATCCCGGCCCGCGTGAGGAGCTTCACGGTACGGACGTCACCGGCACCGAGCCCGTCCACGGCCTCGCGGATCGCTCCCCCGGTGACCTCCTCGCAGCGGCAGACGACGGTGTCGTCGGTGACGAGATCGGTCCAACGGGCGGGCGGTGCGTACACGGTGTCGAGTGCGGCGAAGAACTCCCGCAGTCTCGTACGGGACGTGGCGGCGGGTCTCCATGAACTCGGGTCGGGCTCGGTGCCGTTGAGGCGTGCGGCGGCGGAGCGGCCGGCGATGTGGCCCTCGGCGAGGGAGAGGGCGGCGCCGCCGATGCCGGTGGTCTCACCGGCCGCCCAGACGCCGGGGACGTCGGTGCGCTGCTCGTCGTCGACGTGGACGCCGGTCCCGTCGAGCCGGCAGCCGAGGGTCTCGGCGAGGTCGGTGTGCGGGAGCATGCCGTGGCCGACGGCGAGGGTGTCGCAGGCGATCCGGCGTTCAGTGCCGGGCCTTGCGCGCCCGTCGGTGTCGAGGGCGGCGACGGTCACCGCTTCCAGCCGTGCGTCGCCGTGCGCCTGGACGACCGTGTGCCGGGTGAGCAACGTGACGCGGTGGCGCAGGAGTTGGGCCGCGTACTGGGCGCCCTCGGCGATCTTGCCGGGCTGGGCGGCGAGCGCGCGGGTCCGTCGCACCAACGCCCTCGGGCCGGCGGACTCGACGAGTGCGGCCACCTCGACACCCGCGGCCGCGAGGCCGGTCGCCACGGGGAGGAGGAGCGGGCCCGTGCCGGCGACCACGGCGGTGCGTCCGGAGACGGCGAGGCTGCCCTTGAGCATGGCCTGGGCGCCGCCCGCGGTGAGGACTCCGGGAACGGTCCAGCCGGGGAACGGGAGGACCTTCTCGTAGCCGCCGGTGGCCAGGAGGACGGCGTCCGCGCGCACCTCGACCGGGGACTCCTGAGCGGGACCGAGGAGGGCGTGGACGGTGAAGTTGGTGCGCCCGGTGGCTCCGGACTGCGGCTTCAACCTCCGCTCCACGAGCCAGACATGATGGTCCGTCATATGCGTGACCCGGCCTGCCCCCACGTGGTGCGCGAGGGAGTCGCTCAGTCGTGCCCACGTCCGCCACTGGTGGTGCAGGGCCTGGGGGCGTCGGGCGTTGAGTTCACCGGCGGCCTGGCGGTAGAACTGGCCGCCCGCTTGGGGCGCCGAGTCGATCAGGGTGACGCGGAGCCCGTGGGCCGCGGCGGCCACCGTGGCGGCGAGTCCCGCCGGGCCCGCGCCGATGACGGCGAGATGCGGTCGGCCGTCAGTCATCGTGGCCCGTCCCCTCCTGCGTACGGATGGCGTCTCCCGGGTGCAGGGGCACCAGGCAAGCCCGTTGGTTCGGGCGGTCGTTGACGGTGACGAGGCAGTCGTAGCAGACGCCGATCCCGCAGAAGACGCCGCGTGGGCGGCCCTCGCCGCGGGTGGTGCGCCAGGACGTGACGCCCGCCGTCCAGAGTGCGGCGGCGACGGTCTGGCCGGGGAGGGCCTCGATGTCGCGGCCGTCGAGGGTGACCGTGAAGGCCGGGCCCGGGTGGGCGTCGGCCAGGCGCAGTGGGGAGTTCACGCGGGCGCCTCCTCGGGGAAGCGGTCGGGCCGGAAGGGTTCCGGGTCGAGGTCCGGGGTGCTGCCGCCGAGCACCTGCGCGATCAAGTGCCCTGTGCCGGTGGCGAGTCCGATGCCGGCGCCCTCGTGTCCGCAGGCGTGGACGAGGCCGGGGACGCGGGGGTCGGGGCCGATGGCGGGGAGGTGGTCCGGCATGTACGGGCGGAAGCCGAGGTAGGAGCGCATCGCGTGGACGTCGGACAGGAACGGGAACAGCCTGGTCGCGCCCGCCGCCAGCGCCCGGACGACCGGCAGCGAGAACTCCCGGTCGAAGCCCACCCGTTCACGGCTCGCGCCGATCAGGACCGGTCCGGCGGCGGTGCCCTCCACGACCGGTGAGGTCTGGAGGGCGGCCGAGTCGCTGGCCACGTCTGCCACGTAGTCGGCGGCGTACACCTTGTGGCGGACCAGACGCGGGAGCGGTTCGGTGACAAGGACGAAGCCGCGGCGCGGGAGGACGGGGAGGGTGACTCCGGCGAGGGCGGCGAGTTCACCGCCCCAGGTGCCGGCCGCGTTGACGACCGTGGGGGCGAGGATGTCGCCCCGGTCCGTGCGGACGCCGTCGACGGTGCCGTCCGGCTTGAGGAGTACGTCCGTCACCGTGCGGCCGGTGAGCAGGCGGGCGCCCGCGACGCGGACGAGGTGGGCGGCGGCCAGGGCGGGCATCACCTGGGCGTCCTGCGGGTAGTGCACACCGCCCGGGAGGCCCGGGGCGAGGTGGGGTTCGAGCTCGTACAGGGCGTCGCCCCGGACCGGTGCGGCGGCGACCCCGGCGGCACGCTGCTCCTCGGCGAAGCGCTCCAGCGCGGTGAGCCCGTCGGGCGTGGAGGCGACGACGAGGCCGCCCTTCGCCTCGTACTCGACGAACTCTCCGATCTCCTCGGCCAGTTGGGTCCACAGCCGGCCGGAGAGGAGGGCGAGGTCCAGTTCGGGGCCGGGTTCCTTGTCGGAGACGAGGAGGTTGCCCTCGCCGGCGCCGGTCGTGCCGCCGGCGACCGGGCCGCGGTCCACGACGATCACGTCGAGGCCCGCCCGGGCCGTGTAGAGGGCGCAGGCCGCGCCCACCATTCCGGCTCCGACGACCACGACATCGCAGGTCAGTCGCTTGCTCACGGCAGTACTATGTCACATGTCTCTCTGGCTGGGTATGGTCCGATACGCATGTCACCCACCCGGAACCACCGCACACGGAAGAGGTGCCCGTCGTGGCCAAGGGCCGAAAGAACGGTCTGTACCGAGGAATCTCCGACGAGCTGTCCGCCCTGATGCGGACCGGCTGGGCCGACACCGAGCGCACGGACCTGGAGCCGATCGAGCAGGCTCCGCACGCCGCCCGCCGCCGTGCCGCGCTGTCCGCGCTCTTCCCTGGCGAGCGGCTGGTCGTGCCCTCCGGAGGTCTCGCGATCCGCTCGAACGACGACCACCACCCCTTCCGCCCGTACTCCGGCTATGTGCATCTGACCGGCGACCAGGCCCGCGACGGCGCCCTCGTCCTGGAGCCCCGCCCCGACGGCGGGCACGACGCGCACTGCTACCAGCTCCCCCGTGACAGCCGGGACAGCAACGAGTTCTGGACGGGCTACACCGCCGAGCTGTGGATGGGCCGCCGCCGCACCCTGGCCGAGTCGACGCTCGTGCTCGGCCTGCCCTGCCGTGACATCCGCACGATCGCCGACGACCTCGCGAAGGCCTCCGGGACCCCCACCCGCATCGTGCGCGGCGTCGCCCCGGACCTGGACGCGGCGCTCGACACCGACGAGGAGCGCGACGACGAGTTCGAGACGGCGGTCTCCGGGCTGCGACTGATCAAGGACGCGTGGGAGATCGGCGAGATGCGTCGCGCCGTCGACTCCACGGTGCGCGGATTCACCGATGTCGTACGGGAGTTGTCGCAGGCGGTCGCCACCTCGGAGCGCTGGATCGAGGGCACGTTCTTCCGCCGGGCCCGCGTCGAGGGCAACCACGTCGGCTACGGCTCGATCTGCGCCGCCGGTGAGCACGCCACGATCATGCACTGGACCGACAACGACGGCCCGGTGCGCCCCGGTGAACTCCTCCTGCTGGACGCGGGGGTCGAGACGCACAGCCTCTACACCGCGGACGTCACCCGCACCCTCCCGATCAACGGCACCTTCACCCCGGTCCAACGCCTGGTCTACGACGCGGTGTTCGAGGCCCAGGAGGCCGGCATGGCGGCGGTGAAGCCGGGTGCGCTGTACCGGGACTTCCACGAGGCGGCCCAACGGTCCCTAGTGGCAAGGCTGGTGGAGTGGGGCTTCATCGAGGGACCGGCCGAGCGGGCCTACGAGCTGGCGCTGCAACGGCGGTTCACGATGGCGGGCACCGGCCACATGCTCGGGCTCGACGTCCACGACTGCGCGCAGGCGCGGAGTGAGGAGTACGTGGACGGGGTCCTCGAACCCGGCATGGTGCTCACCGTCGAGCCGGGCCTGTACTTCCAGCCCGACGACCTGACGGTGCCGGAGGAGTGGCGGGGCATCGGTGTGCGGATCGAGGACGATCTGCTGGTGACCGACGACGGTTACGAGAACCTGTCGGCGGGGCTGCCGCGCTCGGCCGACGAAGTCGAGGCGTGGATGCGGGAGTTCGCGGGCTGAGTGCGTCGACCGGTCACCCGAGCACCCGGGGTGACCGGTCGTCAGGCAAACACACGGCCCCGGGGTGACGAGACGTCAGACGCGACTCACGGTGGCCGTGTCGGCGGACATTCGCTGGGCCACGTAGGTGGAACTCACCTGCACGGACGCCGAGTTGGACGAGCACGCCGAGCCGGTACTCAGCGGCGGCCGGGACGGAGTCTGCGCTCACGCCGCACGGACCGCCCTCGGAGCCGACGCTCACTCGGACGCCGGGACCACCCTCAGGTGCCCGGCACCGCGACCCGCCCTGCGGACCGCCGGAGGTGTGCGGCGGGCCTCGCGCAGGATCAGCGTGAGGCGCGTATAACCCATGTTCTCAAGGGTCTTGGGGGTCTCGCAGACGACGCGGCAGTCGGTGGCGCCCCAGCGGGGGTCGGGGTGCAGCAGCGGGCGGACCGCGCCGTCGTGCTCCACGGCCTCCTCGCCGACCGCGCGGATCCAGTGCGGCAGACCCTGGCGGTAGGCGGCTTCCATGATGGGGTCCTGGGCGATGTCGCGGCGGATCGCCTGGAGGCCGTGGTCGTGTCCGTGGCTCTCCACGGCGGCGGCGAAGTGGGCCAGCATCGGCAGGCACCAACTCGACTCGTGCGCACCGAGAACGCTGCTCGCGTCGGGGTGGAAGAGCACGAAGCGAAGGAAGTTGTCGCCCGGCATCGCCGTCGGATGCGGGCCGACCGCCCGGAAAAGTGACTTGAAGGCGCCGTTGGTCAACACCACGTCCCAGCGGTGGTCCACGACGACGGACGGAAAGGGGACGGCCTCCACCAGCGTGGCGTAGTCCAGGAGATACGCCTGGGCCTCGGGACTCTCGGGGGCGGGTCGCGGCGCGGACCGCTGCCCACCTGCCTGATACGCCATCGGGAGGTCACCCCTCTTGCCTATGCGGCCTTCTCGCGGCGCCTTGATCCTGGTGCCCCGACGCGAGTCGTGTCAACTATCGTGGCATTTCATGCTGGTTGACGGCTGAAATTGGCCACAGTTGTGGCGAGACCTGGATGCGAGTTCGAACCAACCGCTACTCTCTGGGATGTTCACGGCCCCCGTTTGTGAGAAGCCTGTGGAATACGTATAGGAGATCTGTCGGTGTCGGATGGCTTCGAGGTACCGGGCACGACGGCGACCGCTCTGCTGCCCGGCGTCGTCGACCGCGTCACCGCGCTCGCCGAACGGCTCGACGTCCCCCTGGCCGAGGTCTTCCACATCGGCCGCATCTCCGTCGCCTGCGGTGTCCCGGAGCCCGTGGTCAGAGCCCTGCTGAGCGGCCGTCCCGCGGGCGAACCCGACGTGCAGGCACGGTTCTTGCAGCGCCTCGGGCTGCTGCGCCGCACCAGACTCAAGCCCAACGGGCGCAGGTACACCCAGCAGGAGATCGCCGACGGCGCCGGCATGTCCCGGCAGCAGGCGGGCGCGCTCATCAACGGCGACCGGCGTCCCACCATGGAGCACTGCGATGCGCTCCAGCGCTTCTTCCGTGTGCACGCCGGCTTCCTCACGGCCGAGGACCCCGAAGCCCTCGCGGGTGCCCTGCAACGCACCGAGCAGGAGCTGCTCCAGAAGCTCGCCGACCGCGAACGCGCGGCGGCCGAGGCCGCGGAGGACCCGCTGGAGCGGCTGCTCCAGGACCACGGAGTGCGCGGAATCGCCTGGCGGGCCGCGCAGTTGCCCACCGACCAGCACCGCGACAAGGTCGCCGAGTGGCTGGACATGCTTCTGGAGAGCGTGAAGCGGCCCGAGTCGTGACCCGGGGGAGAACTGTGGGCATCGGCAGGCAGATGCGCCGCCTGTGCGGCGAACTGGTCGCGGAGCTGAGCCTCGGCGCACCCGCACGCCCGCACGACCTGTACACCGCGCTGTGCGACGCGATGAGCCGCCGCCGGGGCCGCCCGGTCCAGTTCCGTACGGCCGCCTTCCCGGCCTGTACGGCGAGCGGGCTGTGGCTCGACATGGCGGACCAGGATCTCGTCGTGATCGAGGAACGCACCGCGCCCGACCACCAGTTGGTGATCCTGGGTCATGAGCTGTGGCACATGAAGGCCGGTCACTGCGGCCCGCATGTCGAGGGCGTCGCGGTGGCCTCGCGGCTGCTCGGCGCGACCGTCGACGAGGCGGCGCTGCGCGCGACCGTCCTCACGGTGGCCGCCCGCAGCCGGTTCGAGCTGGCCGAGGAGCGGGAGGCCGAGAGCTTCGGTCTGCTGCTCGCCAGCAAGTGCCGTACGTGGCTTGCCGGTTCGTCCCTGCGGGAGCCCGCCCGGCACGACCATCTGGCGGGCCGGATCGAGGCGTCGCTGGGGTATCCGGGGCCGCGCGGGCAGTAGTCGACGGCCCGTCACCGGCGCGGGCGACCGACGCCCCGTCAACGCACCGGCCCGTCAACGCACCGGCCCGTCATCAGGTGGCGCTGCGTTCGCTTGCCTCCCGCAGGTCCCGTTCCCTGGCCCCGCCCTCGGCCGTGACGCCCGGGCGTCCCTCGCACAGGAGGTCGCGCCAGCGCTCGCGGCTCCAGTGCGCCGGGGTCGTGGTGGCGGTGAACTCCGTCACCAGGCTGAGGAATCGGGCCGGGTCGGTGTGGAACGGGAAGTGGCCCGCGCCCTCGAAGATCTCCAGCCGGCTGCCGGGCATGGCCTCGTGGGCGCCGTACGCGTGCCGGACCGGCACCACGCTGTCCCGGTCGCCCCACAGCAGCATGGTCGGCATGCCCTCGGTGAGATAGCAGCGGTCGAGCATGGTCACCACCTGGCCCCGCCAGTCGACGACCGCGCGCAGGGTGCGGATGAAGGCGTTGCGGGCGGTCTCGTCGGGCAACGCGTCGACGAGGGTGAGGAGTTCGGGGGCGTCCCGGCCGAGGTCGGTGTCGAGGAGCCTCATCAGCCCGACGGTGAGGCCGACCTGGAGCCGCATGCCGGGCAACCGCAGCGCGGACAGGGCGAGATGGGCACCCGGGAGCGTGACAAGCCGTAGCACCGGATTGACCTCGCGACCCACGCCGCCCGCGCTGACGAGGACGAGACGTTCGGTGCGCTCGGGGAACTGGTAGGCGAACTGCATGGCCACTCCCCCGCCCAGCGAGTGTCCGAGCAGGGTCGCGGACTCGATGCCCAGGGTGGTGAGCAGATCACGGACGCCGTTGGCGTAGGCGGCGACCGAGTAGTCGGCGCGCGGTTTGTCGGAGGCGCCGTGGCCGAGGAGGTCGGGGGCGATGACCGTGTGGGTGCGGGCGAGCTCGGGGATCAGGTCGGTCCAGGTCGCGGAGGAGTCGCCGATGCCGTGGATGAGAACCAGGACCGGGCCCTCTCCGGCCATGCGGAAGGCGCGGCGGTACCCGTGCACGACGCGGTACTGCAAGGCGAGTTCCGCGGTGCCCACCGAGCGCAGTCGTCCGGCGCGCGCCGTGCGCCGTACCGGGACGTCCTCCACGCACTCGCCTCCCGTTCACCTGGCCCCCCGCTGGGCGGCCGAAAGCCCTTGCCTCCAGCGTAGGGCCGCTGTCCCACCGGGGATTTCGGGGACGTTTCACCTCCGCTAAGCGGGCGAACCGGCGCCCGCCGAAACCGGATTGTCAGTGGCACCCGGCAAGCTGGAGTCGTGCCACCGCTCTGCGGAGGCACCTGACGCCGACCAGGGGAGAGCCGTCCTATGCAGACCGCAGTGATGACCGACCGCGAACGCGCCGCCGTCCAGGCGTATCTCCGGCTGCTGCACACGGTCCGAGCAGCCTTCGACGCGCCTCCGGGCGCACGCCCCGTGCTCGTCCCGCCCTCGGTGCTGGCCGAGGCGGACCAGGCCCTGACCGACGCGGGGCTCGCGGGAAACGAGGAGGGGTTCTTCCGGCTGCTGGAGAGCTGGTGCCCGGAGGGATGAGCCGAGTCGGTGGGGCGTCAGGTGCCGGGAGTGTCCGGGCCGTTCACGGGTGCGGGACCGTGATCGCCGTGGCGACCAGTCCGTGCCCGACGGTCCAGCGGCCCTCGAAGACATCGAGGCGTACGCCGTCGACGACCGGGCCGGGGACGAGGAGGCGGGCGCGCAGACCACCGCGTGTCTCCTCGCCCGGGTCGGTGAGGACCTCGATGTCGGCCTCGGAGAAGTCGAGCCACTTGCCGGTGAGGGGGAACCACGCCTTGTAGACGGACTCCTTGGCGCTGAACAGGAGCCGGTCCCAGTGCACGCCCGGCCGCTCCGCCGTCAGGTGGGCCAGGCGCTCCTGTTCGGCGGGCAGGGAGACGGTGGTGAGGATGCCGTCCGGGAGCGGGGCGTGGGGTTCGGCGTCGATGCCGAGGGAGGCGAGGTCGCCGGCGCGGGCCAGTGCGGCGGCGCGGTAGCCGTCGCAGTGGGTCATGCTGCCGATGACTCCGGCGGGCCAGGTCGGTGCGCCGTGGGCGCCGGGCAGGATCGGCTGCGGGGGCACGCCGAGCTTCTCCATGGCGCGCCGGGCGCAGGCGCGTACGGCGGCGAACTCGTGGCGGCGCTTGGGCACCGCGCGGGCCACGCGGGCCTCCTCCTCGGGGTACAGCGGGGCGTCGCGGAGCCCTTCGTCACCGTGTGTCTCCACGGTCACCACGGAGTCCGGAAGCAGTTCCTCGATCACCGGTTCCGACCTCCATCGGCAGGATGCGGCGCAGTCGGCCCGGGGGTCCGGGGCGTTTCTGCCACTCGCGGGGGTATCCCACGGACACCTCTTCGAAGCGGACCCCCTCGTGATGGGTGGTCCGCGGGATGTGGAGATGGCCGTAGACCATGGTGTCCACACGGAATCTGCGGTGCCAGTCGGCGGTGAGGGTGGTGCCGCACCACATGGCGAACTCGGGGTACCAGAGGACCTCGGTGGGGTGCCGGTCCAGGGGGTAGTGGTTGACCAGGATCGTGGGGAGGGTGCCGGGGATCTCGGTGAGCCGGCGTTCGGTCTCGGTGACCCGGGCCCGGCACCAGGCCTCGCGGCTGGGGTAGGGGTCGGGGTGCAGGAGGAACTCGTCGTTGCAGACGACGCCGGTGCCGTGCGCGTACGTCAGTCCCTCGTCCTTGGTGGCGCAGCCCGCCGGGAGGAACGAGTAGTCGTAGAGCAGGAAGAGTGGTGCCACGACGACCGGGCCGCCGGTGCCCTCCCAGACGGGGTAGGGGTCCTCGGGGGTGACGACGCCCAACTCCCGGCACAGGGCCACGAGATGGTCGTAGCGGGCGACTCCGCGCAGGGTGACGGGGTCCTTGGGGTGGGTCCACAGTTCGTGGTTGCCGGGGGCCCAGAGGACCTTGCGGAAGCGGCCGGCGAGGAGTTCGAGGACCCAGCGGATGTCGGCCACGGTCTCGGCGATGTCACCGGCCACGATGAGCCAGTCGTCGTCCGTGACGGGCCGCATGTTCTCGACCAGGGCGCGGTTCTCGGCGTACCCGATGTGCAGGTCGCTGATGGCCAGCAGCTGTCCGGCACCGCCGGCCGTCGACTCCACCCTCGCCCCCTCCGCGCGCACGATGCAGCCCACGAGATCACATCCCGCCGTTCCACGACAAGACGGCGGGTGGTACGAGGGCCGTCGGCGCGGCGGCCGGCGGGAAACGGGGAGGTCGGGGCGGCGGCGCGACGGGAGTTCATGTGCCGGGTGGGCACCATCGGGAAATCCGTAACACGGGCGTTGCACGCGGCACCCTCGGAAAGCCGTATGATCGCCCCAACACCACCGCCACGAACGCCTCTTCGCCGAGGGCGGTTTGGTGTACCTCCAAACACCCTGGCCGGGCACGGCCCTGCTTCGCCGTGCCCGCGAACCCGAAAGGACGGCCCTGCATGGTCTCTCGCGTACGCGTCTGGCTCAACCGCACGTACGCGGAGAACGTGTTCTTCATGGATCAGCTGCGGAGAAATCCCAGCGACCGGGCCGTCGAGATCCATGCCACGCACGGCGACGCGGACTCCCCCGTGCTGGCCGCCGCCGACACCGCCGACCTGGAGCCCGAGGGCCTGTCCCCGGCCGCGTACGTCGAGTTCGCGCTCGACCAGTGCGCCCGTCGCGGTATCGACGTGTTCGTGCCCCGGCTGCACCAGTCGGAGATCGTGGCGCACCGCGCGGACTTCGAGGCGGTGGGCACGGCGCTGCTGGCGCCGACCCCCGAGGCCGTCGCCGTCTTCCACGACAAGGTGATCGCGTACGAGGCCGTGCAGGCGATCGGCGTGCCCGTGCCGCCGTGGTGGCGGGTCCGCACCGCCCCTGAACTCGTGGCCGCCGTCGAGGAGTTGGAGGCCGCCGGGCACAAGGCGTGCTTCAAGCCGGCGTCCGGTGCGGGCGGGGTGGGCTTCCGTGTGATCACGCGCGCCCCCTTCTCGCTCATGCACCTCAACGGCTTCCCGAGCCCCTACGTCCCGCTCGACATGGTCGTCGAGGCGCTGGAGCAGGCCGACGAGCAGGTCGACTGGCTGGTCATGCCGCGTCTGGAGGAGCCGGAGGTGTCGGTGGACTGCCTGACCGGTCCCGACAACCTGGTCCGGCTCGCGGTGGGCCGCACGAAGAACGGCCGCCGTCGCGGATTCACCCTGCACGAGCAGTGGCTGGAGCCGGCCCGCCGGATCGCGGAGGGCTTCGGGCTGCACTACCTGTCCAACATCCAGTTCCGTATGTTCGGCGACCAGCCCGTGCTGATGGACGTCAACACCCGGCCCGCGGGCGGCCTGCACCAGCTGTCGCTGTGCGGGGTCAACGCCCCCTGGGCGGCAGTGCAGTTGGCGCTCGGCGAGGACCCGGGCACGATGGAGCCGCCGTTCCTGGGCGCGGACTACGCGGTCGTCTCGGGCCCGCGTCAGCTGCGTCCGGTGTCGCTCCCGCACCAGCGCGCGGAGGAGTCGGAGCCGCTGCTCCCGGCGGCGCCCGCACCGGCGCAGGACGAGGTGGAGACGGTGACGGAGACGGGCAGCCGGGCCGCCGCCCGCGCCTGACCCCCGCTCTCCCCTCACAATTTCACACCGGTCTGGACCAATCATGGCGTCGCATCTTGACACCGCGATTGGTCCATACCAACTTGGTTGCGCACCTTCCTGTACTCCCGAACACCCCCATTCCTTCAGGGAGATCGCGTGCGCAACAGACTCAGACGTTCCAGACACCGGCTCCTCGCCCTGCTCGGTACCGCCGCCCTGGCCATGGCCGGGGCCATCGCCCTGCCCGGTACGGCGCAGGCGGCCAACGTCCTGACCAACCCCGGCTTCGAGTCGGGCAGCCTCTCCCCCTGGTCCTGCTCGGGAAACCTCGGCTCGGTCGTCTCCTCGCCCGTGCACGGCGGTTCCAAGTCCCTTGCCGGTGCGGTCAGTTCGAGCGACACCGCACAGTGCTCCCAGACGGTCGCCGTGCAGCCGAACACGGCGTACTCGCTCAGCGGCTGGGTGCGCGGCAGCTATGTCTACCTCGGTGTCAACGGCGGTTCCTCGACGTGGACCTCGTCCCCGTCGGCGTACAGCCAGCTGACGACGTCCTTCACCACCGGCGCCTCGCAGACCAGCGCCACCATCTATGTCCACGGCTGGTACGCGCAGGGCACCTACTACGCGGACGACATCAGCCTCGACGGTCCGGGCGGTGGCGGCGGCGACACCCAGGCCCCGACCGCGCCGACCGGCCTGACCTCGACCGGCAAGACCTCCTCCAGCGTGTCGCTGTCCTGGGGCGCCGCGACGGACAACGTGGGTGTCACGTCGTACGACGTCTACAGCGGCGCGAACCAGGTCCTCAGCGTCTCCGGTACGAGCGGGACGGTCAGCGGGCTCTCGGCCGGCACCGCCTACACGTTCACCGTGAAGGCGCGGGACGCGGCCGGGAACACCTCGCCGGCCTCCAACGCGGTGAGCGTCACGACGAGTGCCGGTACCGGTGGCGGCACCGGGTTCACCCAGGCCGCGCCGTATCTCTACGAGGGCTGGGGCGATCCGCCGGCCCCGAGCACGGTGATGAGCGCGACCGGCATCAAGTGGTTCACGATGGCGTTCGTGCTCGACTCCGGTGGCTGCAACCCGAGTTGGGACGGCAGCCGGCCGCTGACCGGTGGCGTCGACCAGACCGCCATCAACCAGATCCGCGCGGCCGGTGGTGACATCGTGCCGTCCTTCGGCGGCTGGCAGGGCAGCAAGCTCGGCGCCAACTGCTCCTCCGCGAGCGCGCTCGCCGGGGCGCTCCAGAAGGTGATCAGCGCCTACGGGCTCAAGGCCATCGACATGGACATCGAGAACACGGACGAGTTCGAGAACGAGGCCGTGCAGGCGAAGATCCTGACCGCGCTGAAGACCGTCAAGGCCAACAACCCGGGCCTGCGCACGATCGTCACCTTCGGCACCTCGACAACCGGCCCGACGTACTACGGCAACCGGCTCATCGAGCAGGCGCAGTCCCTCAACGCCGGCATCGACGTCTTCACCATCATGCCGTTCGACTTCGGCGGCGGCTCCGACATGTACGGCAACACGGTCGCCGCGGCCGAGGGCCTGAAGACCAAGCTGAAGTCCACCTTCGGGTGGGACGACGCGACGGCCTACTCGCACATCGGCATCTCGGGGATGAACGGTCTGTCGGACCAGTCGGAGACGACGACCCCGGCCATCTGGACGCAGATCCGCGACTGGTCGAACGCGCACCACATCGCACGGCTCGCGTTCTGGGCGGTCAACCGGGACCGCGGGTGCGCCGGTGGCGGAGTGGTGAGCAACTGCTCCGGCATCAGCCAGAACACCTGGCAGTTCACCTCGATCACGGCCGGTTTCACCGGCTGACGACCCCCACCCCTGGCGGCCGGTCCCCCGTGTGGGCCGGCCGCCTCGGTGTGTCTACTCGCCTGCTGACTCCCGCTCCAGACGGAGCGTCAGGATCTGGAACGGCCGCAGGGACACCGCCACCGAGTCCCCTTCGACGGAGACCTCGTCCGCCAGCGGTCGCTCCAGCAGGTCGGTGATCCGGGCGCCCGCGAGCGGGAAGCCCGTGCGCAGGACGCCCTCGGCCCGGCCGCCGTTCGACTCGTAGAGGCGGACGACGACGTCGCCGGACTCGTCGTCGGCGAGCTTGACCGCCTCGACGGTGATGCCGCCGCCGTCGACGGACACGACCGGCTCCGGGGCGCCGCCCGAATCGACCACCCGCAGCGGGAGGTTGAGGGCGTAGCCCTCGGCGACCGCGTCCTCGATGCTCGCGCCGGGCAGCAGCGCGTAGGTGAAGCGGTGCCTGCCCTGGTCGGCGCCCGGGTCGGGGATGCGCGGGGCGCGCACCAGGCTCAGGCGGACCGTGGTCGTCGTACCGCCGTCCTCGCGGACCGTGCGGGAGACGTCGTGGCCGTACGTCGAGTCGTTGATGACGGCGACGCCGTAGCCGGGCTCGGCGAGGTGTACCCAGCGGTGGCCGGAGACCTCGAAACGGGCCGCCTCCCAGCTGGTGTTGGTGTGCGTGGGCCGCTGGATGTGCCCGAACTGGATCTCGGCGGAGGAGTGCGCGGCCCGGATGTCCACCGGGAAGCCGGCCTTGAGGAACTTCTCGGCCTCGTGCCAGTCGATGTCGGTCTCGAAGTCGATACGGGGGCTGCCCGCGCGGACGGTGATTGTCTGGACGATCTTCGAGCCCTTGCCGAAGGACCGTTCCACCCGGATCGCGCCGAGCAGCGGGTCCTGCTCGACGACGGTGATGGAGTCGGTGTCGAGGAGGTCGGTGAAGCGGTTCTTGTAGTGCTTGTCGACGTCCCAGGCGTCCCAGTAGTTCGGCAGGTCGGTGTGCAGGCGCAGCAGGTTGCCCTGGTCGGCGAGGACTTCGCGGCCGCCGTGGCGCAGGTCGCGCACGGAGGCGAGGGTGCCGTCGTCGGCGAGTTCGACGCGGACGATGCCGTTGTCGAGGACGCGGTCGGTGACGGTCACCGACTGCGGGACGTACTCGGCGGCCAGCGGCGCGCTGCCGTTCGCGGGGACCGTCGCGTACATCGGCACACCCGTCGCGGTGCGGATGACCTCGGCGCGGTCGAAGGGGCTGGTGTTGAAGACACGTGTCCCGCCGCCGCCCAGCCCGGCCACGGCCGCCGCCGTCAGCTCCTCCAACTCCGTTGCCACACGGGCGTATTCGGCCTCGGCCTCACGGTGCACCCAGGCGATCGAGGAGCCCGGCAGGATGTCGTGGAACTGGTGCAGCAGCACCGTCTTCCACAGCCGGTCGAGCTTCTCGTACGGGTAGGCGTAGCCCGGTGCGTGCAGCGCGGCCGTGGTCGCCCACAACTCGGCCTCGCGGAGCCGGTGTTCGCTGCGCCGGTTGCCCTGCTTGGTGCGGGCCTGGGAGGTGTAGGTGGCGCGGTGGAGTTCGAGGTACAGCTCGCCGACCCAGACGGGGGCGTCCGGGTACTCGGCGCGGGCCTTGGCGAAGAACTCGTCCGGGTGCTCCACGACGACCTTCGGCGAACCCTCCAAGTCGGCGAGCCTGCGCGCCCGTTCCATGATCTCGCGGGTGGGGCCGCCACCGCCGTCGCCCCAGCCGAAGGGGGCCAGGGAGCGGGTGGCGCTGCCCTTCTCCCGGTAGTTGCGGACCGCGCGGGACATCTCCTCGCCGCTGAAGCGGGCGTTGTAGGTGTCGACCGGCGGGAAGTGCGTGAAGATGCGGGTGCCGTCGATGCCCTCCCACCAGAAGGTGTGGTGGGGGAAGGTGTTGGTCTGGTTCCAGGAGATCTTCTGGGTGAGGAACCACTCGTTGCCGGCGAGTTTGGCGAGCTGCGGGTAGGCCGCGTTGTAGCCGAAGGAGTCGGGCAGCCAGACGCCCTTGGTCTCGATGCCGAAGTGCTCGATGAAGAACCGCTTGCCGTGGACGAGTTGGCGGGCGATGGCCTCGCCGCCGGGCAGGTTGCCGTCGGACTCGACCCACATGCCGCCGACCGGCGCCCACTGGCCGCGCTTGACGGACTCCTGGATCCGGGCCCACACCTGGGGGTAGTTGTCGCGCACCCACTCGTACTGCTGGGCCTGCGAGCAGGCGAAGATGAAGTCCTCGTACTCGTCCGCGAGGGACGTCACGTTCGAGAAGGTGCGGGAGGTCTTGCGCTTGGTCTCGCGGATCGGCCACAGCCACGCCGAGTCGATGTGCGCGTGCCCGACACCGGAGACGATGTGCGCGCTGGCGTTGGCGGGCTTGGCGAGCACCGGCTTGAGGGCGGCCCGGACATCGGCGGCCGAACCGGCGACGTCGTCGAGGTCGAGCAGGTCCAGGGCGCGGTCCAGGGCGTGCGTGATCTCGTGGCGGCGGGGGTCGTGCTCGCCGAGTTCCAGCATCAGTTCGCGCAGCACCTGGATGTCGAGGTCGAGGTGGAAGACCTCCTCGTCGAGGACGGCGAGGTCGGCGCGGCGGAATGTATACAGTGGACGGTCGCCCGCCGTCAGGACGTCGCCGAGCGGGGTCGGCTCCGCGAAGTCGTTGGCGAGGATGTCGGGGTTGGAGGCCGCCTCGACCAGGTAGTCGATCACCTCGCCGCCCTCGGCCGGGTTGGCGATCGCCACGTACTGGTTGAGCGGGTTGACCGCCTTCAGCGGTGTGCCGTCCGTCCGGTGGACCAGGGCCTCGGCCTGGTTGCCCGGCCAGTCACCGGTGAAGCCGAGGTCGATGACGGCCTCGACGCGCCTCCCGGCCCACTCCGCCGGCACCTGCCCGTGCATCCGGAACCAGGTCGTGCCCCAGGGCGGTCCCCAGGGGGTGTCCATCGCGAACGGCGCGTACGGCGCCGCCGCGGCCTCGTCGAAGGAGACCGGCTCACCGGGGGCCTGCCATGCCTCGACCGTGAAGGGCGCGGTGGCCGCGTAGATCGCGGGCTTGATGCGCTGGTTGTGGGCGCGCTCGACGCGCTCCTCGATCCGGCGGCGTTCGTCGTGCATGGGAGGTCTCCAGGGAACCAGGGAGCTGCTGAGTACGGGGGAAGCTGCCGAGAGCCCGCTGCGGAGGAGCCGTGACGGAGACTCGGGGGAAAGCGCTTACTGAACGGATGCCTACTTAAGGTACGCCAGGCCCGGGTGGACCTCGGTATAGCCCTCCACCAGCCGGCGTGCGACGTTCACCGAGTCGACCAGCGGGTGCAGCGCGAAGGCCTTCACCGCCGTCGCGCGGGAGCCGTTCTCGGCCGCCGTGAGGATCTCGCGCTCGACGCCCTTGACCGCGCAGACCAGGCCGGTGGCGTGGTCGGGCAGCGGGGCGACCGCGACCGGGTGGGCGCCGTTGGCGTCGACCAGGCACGGCACCTCGATGACCGCGTCGGCGTCGAGGACTGACAGCGCGCCCTGGTTGCGGACGTTGAGGATGAGGGTGGTGCGCTCGTCGCGGGCGATGGCCCGCATCAGGGCGAGGGCGACCTTCTCGTACCCGCCGGACAGGTCGTCCTCGTCGCGCTCCCCGGCGCCGGCGGTCTCGCGGTTCTCCGCCATGTAGGTCGCCTCGCGCTCGGCGCGGGTGCGGTCCCAGGCGGTGAGCGCCGAGGCGTCGGGGCGCTTCATCTCGTCGTAGAACCGGGCCTGCTGGTCGCGGAGGAACGCGCCGCGGGTCTTCTCGACCTCGGTGTAGGCGCGGACGGTCTCGCGGTTGAAGTAGTAGTAGTGCAGGTACTCGTTCGGGATGGCGCCGAGCGACTGGAGCCAGTCGGTGCCGAAGAGCTTGCCCTCCTCGAAGGAGCCGAGCAGGTCGGGGTCGGCGAGCAGGCGCGGGAGTTCGTCGCGGCCGGCGACGCGCAGGCCGCGGACCCAGCCGAGGTGGTTGAGGCCGACGTAGTCGATGAAGGCCTCGCGCGGGTTCGCGCCGAGCACCTTGGCGATACGGCGGCCGAGGCCGACCGGGGAGTCGCAGATGCCGATGACGCGGTCGCCGAGGTGGCGGGACATGGCCTCGGTGACCAGGCCCGCCGGGTTGGTGAAGTTGATGACCCAGGCGTCGGGGGCGAGACGGGCCACGCGCCGGGCGATGTCGACGGCGACCGGGACCGTGCGCAGTCCGTAGGCGATACCGCCGGCGCCGACCGTCTCCTGGCCGAGGACGCCTTGCGCGAGGGCCACCCGCTCGTCGTTGGCCCGGCCCTCCAGGCCGCCGACGCGGATCGCGGAGAAGACGAAGTCGGCGCCGCGCAGGGCCTCGTCGAGGTCGGTGGTGGCGGTGACGGTCGGGGCGTCGGGGACGGTGGCGGCCTGTTCGGCCAGTACACGGGCGACCGCATACAGTCGACTGTCGTCGAGATCGTGCAGCACCACCTCGGTGACGCGGCCCTCCCCGCGGTCCGTGAGGAGTGCCCCGTAGACGAGCGGCACCCGGAACCCGCCGCCGCCCAGAATCGTCAGCTTCACGCTTTCACCTTTCCTGCCACGACGACCTCGACGCCCGCTTCCTCCAGGGAGGAACGGGTCACCGGGTCGACCGGGGCGTTCGTCACCACCGCGTCCAGGTCCTCGGGACCGCACACCTTCGCCATCCCCGTACCCGGGAACTTCTGCGCGTCCGCGAGCAGCACGACCTTGTCGGCGGCCTTGATCATGGCCCGTTTCACCGGCACCTCGACGACCGTCGTGTCCATCACCTGCCCACCGGGACGCACTCCACTGGTGCCGAGGAAGAGCCAGTCGGCGTGCAGCTGGCGCAGGTTGTCCTCGGTGAGGAAGCCCACCAGGGAGCGGTACTCGCGCCGCACCATGCCGCCGAGCAGCACCAGTTCGATGCCCTCGTCGTCGGCCAGCTCCTCGTAGACCACGAGGTTGCTGGTGATCACGGTGAGCCGGCGGCCGTGCAGCTGCCGGGCCAGCCGGTAGGCGGTGGTGCCGATGTCGAGGAGGACCGACTGGCCGTCCGCCACCATCGCCGCGGCGCGCGCCGCTATCGCGTCCTTCTCGGCCACCCGCACCTCGGCGACCTCGGCGAAGGGCTGGTCGCCCTCGTCGGCCACGGCGCCGCCGTGGACGCGCGTGAGGAGTCCGTCCTCCTCGAGCTTGAGCAGATCACGCCTGATCGTGGCGGGGCTCACACCCAGCTGCTCGGAGAGATCGGTCACGGCCGCGGGGCCACCGGAGCGCAGGGCCCGCAGGATGAGTTGATGTCGTCGTTCTGCCAGCACGCCGTGAACACTACTCGTCATCTTCAATCATTTCTATGCTCAGTTCTGCTCGGGTATTGACCAATCCCGTCGAGCAGCGCACGATTCCCGTCACCGAAATGAAGAGTTTTGACGAACTCCAGCTGACGTGCCGACGAGAGGATGTGCGCGTGGACGACGACCGGCCCGATGTGCTGCTGACCGGGCTGCTCTTCTACGACCTCGTCCTCACGGGTCTGGGGCAGCCGCCGACGCCGGGCGAGGAGATCTGGACGGCCGGCATGGGCTGCGGCCCCGGCGGCATCGCGAACCTCGCGGTCGCCGCGTCCCGCTTCGGCCTGAAGACCTCCCTGGCCACCGTGTTCGGCGACGACTTCTACGGCGTCTACTGCCGTGAGGTCCTCGCCGGCCAGGAGGGCGTCGACCTCTCCCTGTCCCGCACCGCGACCGGCTGGCACACCCCCGTCACCGTCGCGCTCGCCCACGGCGGCGACCGGGCCTTGGTCACCCACGGCCGGCAACCGCCGTACTCCCAGGACGTGTTGATGGGCGACCCGCCCGAGGCACGCACGGCACTGGTGCACCTGGAGGCCGAGCCGC
Organism: Streptomyces sp. NPDC096013; assembly: GCF_044763565.1. Classification (NCBI taxonomy): domain Bacteria; kingdom Bacillati; phylum Actinomycetota; class Actinomycetes; order Kitasatosporales; family Streptomycetaceae; genus Streptomyces; species Streptomyces sp. NPDC096013. Next base: position 798,118 of record NZ_JBIWGK010000001.1, read on the forward strand.
GCGCATGGCTCGCCAAGGCCTCGGCGAACGGCACGCAGATCTACGCCGACGTCGGCTGGGACCCCACCCAGCAGTGGTCCCGCGACCTGCTCGACCAGCTCGCCCTGTGCCACGCCTTCCTCCCCAACGAGGCCGAGGCGATGGCCTACACCCGCACCGACAGCGCGGTCGCGGCGCTCGGCACGCTCACCGAGCTGGTGCCGGTCGCGGTGATCACGCGGGGCGGCGACGGGGCGGTCGCCGTCGACCAGACGACCGGCGAGTACGCGGAGGTCCCGGCCCTGGCCGTGGACGTCCTGGACGCGACGGGCGCCGGTGACGTGTTCGGCGCGAGCTTCGTCGCGGCCTCGCTCGGCGGCTGGCCGCTGGAGGAACGGCTGCGGTTCGCGGTGCTCGCCGCCGGGCTCTCCGTCCAGCACCACGGCGGCGCGCTGGCGGCGCCCGGCTGGTACGGCGTCGACCGTTGGCTGCATACAGTCCGCGATCCGGAACTGCGGCGTGCATACGGCTTCCTCGTCGACAGAATCCCGGCGGACCCCGGCCCGCCCGTGATGTACGCGCCCGTCACTCCCCCCGCACGGGAGTAGCCCCACCCCCACGAAGTCCCCTGCAAGTCCCCCCACTTCAGCCCCTCGTATGCACGACCCGAACAGATCGAACAGATCCGAAAGGCGGTGGGAGCTGTGCGGCTCTCACGAAGAGGCCTGCTCCGTGCGGGCCTGGCCGGTACGGCCGCCACTGCGCTCGGCGGCCTGGCGTCCGGCTGCGCCGTACCGACCGGTTCCACCGGCCGGAACATGGTCCTGTGGTACTGGGACGGCGGCCTCGGCGACACGGTCCTCAAGAACGCCAAGGCGCGGTACGACCGTACGGTCGACCTCCAGGCGATCAAGATCGGCGGCTACTACCGGTCCAAGCTGATCACCACGATGGCCGGCCGCGCCCACATCCCCGACATCGCCGGCCTCAAGGGCGAGGACATGGCGTCCTACCTGCCCAACGCCGACCAGTTCGTGGACCTCAGGACGCTCGGCGCGGACAAGTACAGGAGCCAGTACCTGGACTGGAAGTGGCAGCAGGGCATCGCCGACGACGGCACGATGGTCGGCTTCCCCATCGACTGCGGTCCGGTCGCGCACTTCTACCAGTACGCCGTGTTCCGCAAGGCCGGGCTGCCGTACGAACCCGCCGACGTGTCACGGGAGTTGAACACCTGGGACAAGTTCTTCGCGGCGGGCGAGCAGCTCAAGAAGCGGATTCCGGGGACGTATCTGGTCACCGACGTCAACAGCATCTTCGAGAACGTGGTGAACCAGGGCTCCAAGCGGTACGTCGACAAGGACCGGCACTTCATCGGGGACCAGGAACACGTGCGCCGTGCTTGGGCGTTGGCGGTGGAGACCAAGCGGCGCGGGATCGTCTCGGACCTGGTCAGCGGCACCCCGGACCAGCTCTCCGCCGTGCAGGACGGCAAGCTGCCGAGCCAGATCAACGCCTCCTGGGTGACCAGCGACATCAAGACGGGCGTGCCGAAGACCAAGGGGCGCTGGCGAGTTGCCCAGATGCCGGTGCGGCCCGCCAACATCGGCGGTTCGTTCCTGTCGATCACCAAGGCGTGCCGGGAACCCGAGCAGGCCTTCGCGATCATCAGCTGGATCCTGAACGCGGCCAACCAGGCGCAGGGTTTCGTCGACGCGGGCCTGTTCCCCTCCACCCCCGCCTCGTACGACCTGAAGACGGTGCGGGTGCCGGACCCGTTCTTCGGCGGGCAGGACACGATGGAGATCTTCGGGCCCGCCGCGCAGAAGATCACGGTCGCATACAACAGCCCGTTCGACATCGCGCTCGGGCAGCCCCTCAAGGACGAGATCAAGAACGTCGGTGTCCTCGGCAAGGACCCCAAGAAGGCCTGGAGTGACGCCATGAGCAAGTGCCGGCGCATCGCGGACCACCTGGGGGTGACCTACTGATGGCCACCGCACTGGACAAGCCCCCTGCCGCCGTGGACAGTTCGGCCGCCCCGTCGCGGCCGAGGAGCGGCTTCCGCAAGTACTGGCATCTGTATGCCGCGATCTCCCCGTTCTATCTGCTGTTCCTCTGCTTCGGGCTGATCCCCGTCGGGTTCTCGTTCTATCTCTCCCTGCACCGCTGGGACGGCCTCGGCTCCATGGAGTGGGCGGGCCTGTCGCAGTACAAGTACCTGCTGAGCGACACCGACTTCTGGAACTCGATCGGCAACACCCTGATCATCTGGGTGCTGGCGACGTTTCCCATGATCTTCCTCGCGATGGTCACGGCCGTGATGCTCAACTCCGCGGTCCGCTTCAAGAACGTGTACCGCTTCGCGTACTTCCTGCCGAACGTCACCTCGGTGGTGGCGATCGCGATCGTCTTCGGGTCGGTGTTCTCCACCAACTTCGGCCTGGTGAACGCCCTGTTGCAGGCCGTGGGCTTCGACCAGATCGCCTGGCTGAACACTCCCTGGGGCATCAAGATCGCCATCGCGACCCTGATGACCTGGCAGTGGACCGGCTACAACGCGATCATCTTCCTCGCCGGTCTCCAGACCATCCCGGGCGAACTCTACGAAGCGGCACGGATGGACGGCGCCGGACCGGTCCAGACGTTCTTCCGGATCACGCTGCCGATGCTGCGCCCGGTGCTTCTGTTCGTGCTCGTCATCTCGACGGTCACCGGTCTCCAGAGCTTCTCCGAACCACAGGTGCTGTTGCAGAACACCTCGAACGACTCGACGTTCGCGGGCGGTCCTGGCCACTCCGGCCAGACGATGGTCCTGTACTTCTTCCAGCAGACCTTCGACAACAACGACTTCGGTTACGGCGCCGCCGTGGCCTGGGGCATCTTCCTCGTCGTCATCCTCTTCTCCATCGTCAACTGGCGCCTGGTGCAGCGCCGGGGCGAAGACTAGGGAGTCGGTCACCATGGCATTCCTCCACGGCACACGGCGACCGAAGGGCATCCGGGGCACCCGGAGCCGCGGCATCGGCCTCCATGCCACCCTGATCCTGGGCGTGCTGCTCTCGGCCTTCCCGTTCTACTGGGCCGTGATCATGTCGACGCACACCACGTCGGAGATCTTCTCCTACCCGCCGAAACTGCTGCCCGGCTCGCACTTCCTGGAGAACCTGCGCAGCCTCTTCGACAACATCGACTTCTTCGGCTCGATGTTCAACTCGGTACTGGTCGCGGGGTCGGTGACCTTCCTGGTCCTGCTCTTCGACTCGCTCGCCGCGTTCGTCTTCGCCAAGTTCCGGTTCCCGGGCAAGAACGTGCTGTTCGCGCTGCTCATGGTCATCTTCATGGTGCCGGCGCAGCTCGCGGCCATCCCCCAGTTCGTCATCATGGCGAAGCTCGGCTGGATCGGCTCGATGACCGCGCTGATCGTCCCGGCGGCGGCCAACGCGTTCGGCATCTTCTGGATGCGCCAGTACATGAAGAGCGCGATCCACGACGAACTCCTCGACGCCTCCCGCATCGACGGCGCCAACTTCCTCCGCCAGTACTGGCACGTGGCGCTCCCGGTGGTCCGCCCGGGTCTCGCCTTCCTCGGCATCTTCACCTTCATGGGCCAGTGGAACGACTACGCCTGGCCCCTGATCGCCCTCACCAACCCGAACAACGTCACCCTCCAGGTGGCCCTGTCCCAGCTCAACGGCACCCACGGCACCACCGACTACGGAATGGTCATGACCGGCGCGCTCCTGGCTCTCATCCCCCTGCTGATCGTGTTCGCGGTCGGCGCCAAGCAGATCATCGGCGACCTCGGCAAGGGAGCCATCCGCTGATGACCGACCCGCTGCTCGCGCTCCGCCCCTGGGAGTCACCCGAGGTGACCTCCTGGGGGCGGTTGCCCATGTCCGCCGTCGACCGCCGCGCGGGGGCCGTCTCCCTGGACGGCGACTGGCGCTTCCAGCTGCTGCCCGCGCCGGACGCGCCGCTCACGGAGACCTGGTCGTCGTCCCGCGTGCCGGGTGCGTGGACCATGCAGGACACGGACGACCGTCCGCAGTACACGAACGTCCGTATGCCGTATGCGGAATTCCCCCCGCTGTCGCCGGTCGACAATCCGACAGGGGTCTACGAGCGTGAGGTGGACGTCCCGGCCGACTGGGCCGGGCGGCGGATCGTGCTCCAGGTCGGGGCCGCCGAGAGCGTGCTGCTGGTGCATGTGGACGGGCGGCCGGTCGGCATCTCCAAGGACTCCCACCTCGCCGCCGACTTCGACCTCACGGATCTGGTGCGCCCCGGCGGGCGGGCCACCGTACGGCTGACCGTGGTGAAGTGGTCGGACGCGTCGCACCTCGAGGACCAGGACCAGTGGTGGCACGGCGGCATCACCCGGTCGGTGCTGCTGTACGCGACCGATCCGCTGCATCTCGCGGACGTGACCGTGCGGGCGTCCCACGACGGCACCCTGCGGGTCGACTGCCAGGTGCGGGACACGGCCGGCGCACTGCCCGACGGGTGGTACGTCTCCGGCGATCTCGACGGTCAACTCCTCACCCAGGACGAGGAGTTCGACCGGTTCAACATCGAGGACGACCGGGTCTCCGACTTCCTCGGCGAGGCACGCATGCGTGCCGCCGTCTCCGAGGTGCGCACCTGGAACGCCGAGACACCCGAGCTGTACGGCCTCACCGTCCGGCTGCACCGCGCGGACGGGACGGTCGCCGACGCGTCGTACCGGCGCATCGGGTTCCGGGACGTGGAGATCGCCGGCCGGGACCTGCTCGTCAACGGCGAGCGCGTGTACATCCGGGGCGTCAACCGGCACGACTTCCATCCGCTGACCGGCCGCACCGTGTCGTACGACGACATGCGCGCGGACCTGGTGCTGCTCAAGCGGTTCGGCTTCAACGCGATCCGCACCGCGCACTACCCGAACGACCCGGCGCTCTACGACCTCGCCGACGAGCTGGGTTTCTACGTCGTCGACGAGGCGGACATCGAGTCGCACGACCACGCGCACGAGATCGCGGACGACCCGCGCTATCTGAACGCGTTCGTGGACCGCATGGCGCGGATGGTGCTGCGCGACAAGAACCACCCCTCGGTGATCATCTGGTCGCTCGGCAACGAGTCCGACTACGGCGCGAACCACGACGCGGCCGCCGGCTGGGTCCGCCACCACGACCCCACCCGACCGATCCAGTACGAGGGCGCGGCCAAGCGCGGCTGGGCGGACCCGGACCTCGCCTCCGACATCGCGTGCCCGATGTACGCGCCGCTGGAGGACTGTGTCGCGCACGCGCTCTCCGGTGAGCAGACCAAGCCGTTGATCCAGTGCGAGTACTCGCACGCGATGGGCAACAGCAACGGCACCCTCGCGGACCACTGGGCTGCCATCGAGTCAACCCCGGGTCTTCAGGGCGGCTTCATCTGGGAGTTCTGGGACCACGGAATCCTTCAGCGTGTGAGCGACGGAAGACCCACCGGCCGCGCGGGCGCCGGGCTGTACGACAACGGTGTCGCCGCGCCCGGTCAACGCTGGGCGTACGGCGGTGACTTCGGCGAGGCGATCCACGACGGCGTGTTCATCGCGGACGGCGTGGTGTTCCCCGACCGCACCCCCAAGCCGGTGATGTTCGAGCACCGGGAGATCGCGGCGCCCGTGCGCATCGAGTGCTTCCGGCACGAGGGCATCGTCCTCGGCAACCACCAGCACTTCCGGGGCCTCGACTGGCTCGCCGGGACCTGGGAGCTGGCCCTCGCGGACGGCCGGACACTAACCGCTCCGGCCGAGCTGCCCGCCCTGTGCCCGGGCGAGACGGTGGCCGTACCGCTGCCGTTCGCGCTGCCGGAGGACGGCGGCGAGGCCTGGCTGACGCTGCGGGTGACGACGGCCGAGGACCAGCCGTGGGCACCGCGCGGCACGGATGTGTGCGCGCCGCAGGTGCGCCTGCGGGCGGCAACGCCCATGGCGGCAGCGGTGGTCGGCGGCGGCCGGGTGGAGGTCGACGCCGAAGGGCTGCTGCTCCACCCGCTGTTGGCCGTCGCCCCGACGCTGTCCCTGTGGCGGGCGCCCACCGACAACGACGAACTGGGCGGCATGGCCGCGCGCTGGCGGACCTGGGGGCTCGACTCGCTGGTCCGCAAGGTCGTCTCGGTACGGCGCGACGGCGAGCGGATCACGGCGGTCGCCGAGTACGCCGGGGCCACGGGTGTGGTCACGCACCGCCAGGTGTTCACACCGGTGGAGGGCGGGGTCCGGATCGAGGAATCGGCCGAACTGCCCGACGAGTTCGACGACGTGGCCCGGGTCGGCACCGTGTTCGAGATGGTGCCGGGGCTCGATCTGCTGGAGTGGTTCGGCCGGGGTCCCTGGGAGTCGTACCCCGACCGCAGCACGGGCGCGCCCGTGGGCCACCACTCGGTCCCCGTCGACGCGCTGTTCACCCCGTATCTGCGCCCGCAGGAGAGCGGTGGGCGGCACGGGGTACGGCGGTTCACGCTGTCGGCACCGGACGCCACCGGTCTCGCGGTCGACCTCGACGAGCCCCGCCAGGTCTCGGTGACCCGCCATCGCGCCGAGGACCTCACCGCCGTACGGCACCACGACGAACTGGTGCCGCGTGCGTCCTGCGTGGTGCACCTCGACGCGGCGCACCGGGGGTTGGGCACGGCGTCGTGCGGCCCCGACACGTCGCCGGAGTATCTCGTCACACCGGGTGTCCATCGCTGGAGCTGGACCCTGCGCGTTCTCTGAACTCCCCGGTTCTCAGCAGCTTTCACGAGCACTCACCCTGTACGGAGCACACGTGTGCACTTCGCATGAGCACGAGCACGAACCGTGCGAGACGGCCCAGGCCGGCGCCGGGCGGCGCAACTTCCTCCGGGCGACCGCCCTGCTCGGCGCCGCCGCCACGGCCGGCGTCGCACTGCCGGCCGCCGCCGAGGCGGCCCCGGACTCCGCGTCCGCGAAGGCGGGTCGGCGGCCCGACACCGAGAGCCGGCGCTTCACGCTCGCCGTGATGCCGGACACCCAGTACCTCTTCGACGGGCCGAGCATCGACAAGGCGCCGGTCGAAGCCTCGCTGCGCTACCTCCTGGAGCACGGCAAGGACGACAACATCGTCTTCCTGTCCCACCTCGGCGACCTGACGCAGAACGGGGCCGTGCCCGAATTCGCCGCCATCGGCGAGGCGTTCGAGCTGCTGGACCGGCGGGGCGTCGGCTACAGCGTGCTGGCGGGCAACCACGACATCAAGTCGTCGACGGACGACCAGCGCGGCTCGTCGCCCTACCTGGACACGTTCGGCCCGCGCCGGTTCAGGAACAACTCCACGTTCGGCGGGGCCTCTTCGGACGGCTACAACACGTACCACGTGTTCCGGGCGGCTGGCCGGGAGTGGCTCGTACTGGCCCTGGACTGGCGGCTGTCGGCGCAGGGCTACGCCTGGGCGAAGGACGTCATCGCGCGGCACCCGAGGACGCCGGTCGTCCTCACCACGCACGAACTCGTCGTGGGCGACGACACGTTGTCGGACTACGGGCAGCAGCTGTGGGACCGGCTCGTCGCGGACCACGACCAGATCTTCCTCACCCTGAACGGCCACTACTGGCCCGCGGGCCGGGCGACCCGCAAGAACGCGGCGGGCAACGACGTCCACCTGCACCTGACGAACTATCAGAACCGGTACTTCGGCGGCGCGGCGATGATCCGCCTCTACCACTTCGACCTGGACCGCGACGTCATCGACGTGGAGACGGTGTCGCCGTGGATCCTGGGCAGGGCCGCGAAGGGCCTCAACGAGCTGGAGCGGCAGGAGATCGAACTCAGCGGCGACGCCGACCGGTTCTCCGTGGGCATCGACTTCGCGGACCGCTTCGCCGGCTTCGACCCGGTGCCGGTCCGTCCGGCACGCCCCGCGGCGAAGATGGTGATCCCGGGCACGGCCGCCTACTGGCGCTTCGAGTCCCCGGTCTCCGGCACCGTCCGCGACCTGTCCGGCCGCGGCAACGACCTCACCGTGGTCGCGGTCGGCGGCGGGACCCTCGGCTGGTCGGCCGACCATCACCCCGACCAGCCCGGCCACGGCAGCCTCGAGTTCACGGGCTTCAAGTCCCCGCTGAAGGGCGCCTATCTGCGCACGGTCGACCGGGCGCCGCTCAACTCCGCGACGTTCGAGCGGGGTTACACGATCGAGGCGTTCTTCCGGCTGCCCGCCGACTGGGACCCCGACCACAACGCCTGGTCCGGGCTGGTCAGTCGGACCGGTACGGGCGGCGCCGCGGGCAAGACGGTGGACGACCCGGACGAGCCCCTCGCCACGCTCTCCCTGTCCAACGACCGTGAACCGCAGTGGGCCGTCCGCCCGTTGAACCAGGAGGGCATCGCCAGCAACTGGGGCCAGGAGACCCCACTGGAGACCTGGTCGCACCTCGCCGTCGTCAACGACGGCAGGCACACCACGATGTACGTCGACGGCTGCCCGGTCGTCCGCAATCCGAAGGCGCCCGCCGTGGGCCTCACCTCGGTCGGCCTGCCCTGGCTGCTCGGCGGCTACGAGTACGCGGACCGGATCGACCAGATCCTGCACGGCCGCCTCGGCGACGTCCGGATCGTCTCCCGGGCGTTGCCCGTCACCTCCTTCATGACCCACTGACAGCCCTCCAGAGGACTCCCGAAGATCATGACCGAGCAGCAGCTGCCCACCTGGGCCGATCCGTCCGTCTCCCCCGCCGCCCTCGACGCGCAGGGTGTCTCCCGACGCCAACTCCTGCGCCGCGCGGGCCTGTTCGGCGCCGCGTTCACCCTCGGCGCGGGACCGCTCGCCACCTCCGCGGCGGCGGCCGGCCGGGGCTACGGCGGCAACGACCCGCGCCTCGCCTACCTCGTCGGCGACCACCACGTGCACTCCGTGTACAGCCACGACGCGAAGTACACCTTCTCCCAGCAGGCGAGGGCCGCCGCGCGGTACGGCCTCGACTGGATGGTGTTCAACGAGCACTCCAACTTCGGACACGCCTCCTACGGCGCCAAGTCCGAGCACGCGGAGATCCTCAAGGCGCGGGCCGCCAACCCCCGGCAGCTGATCTTCCAGGGCCTGGAGTGGTACATACCGGCCGCCGAGCACTGCACGATCTTCGCCGCGCCGGGCCGGCACGAGGTGGATCTGCTCACCGCGTTCGAACTCGCCTACGACGGCAAGCTGTTGGGCTACGACAAGGGCGGCGTCGCCGACACGGACACCGCCCGCAACGAGGCCCACGCGGTGAAGGCCATCAAGTGGCTGGCGGAGCAGCGCCGTTCGGGCTACGTCGACGACGTCCTCGTGCTCGCCAACCACCCGCTGCGCCTGGGTATCGACTCCCCGCACGAGATGCGCGCCTGGCGGGACGCGGCCCCCGAGATCATGATCGGCATGGAGGGAGCGCCCGGCGCCCAGGGCGCGGCCCTGCCCGGCTGGCGCGGTGCGACGTCGATCCGCGGCGAGTACGAGAACAAGCCGTCGGCCCAGTCCTGGCCGGGCTATCCGGCGGACGCGTTTGTGACGTACGGCGGTTTCGACTGGGCGACGGCGACCGTCGGCGGGCTGTGGGACTCGATGCTGGCCGAGGGGCGGCTCTTCTCGATCACCACCAACTCCGACAACCACCGTACGGTCTACGACACATGGGCCAACGGCACCTGGCCCGACGGGCAGAACTTCGACAACACCGGCAAGCTCCCCGACCCGGTGCAGACCGACTCCCCGCAGCCCGGCAGCGACTTCTGGCCCGGCGAGTTCAGCCGCACCCATGTGGGCGTGACCCGCTACGGCTACCGCGAGGTCATGGCGGGCCTGCGCGCGGGCCGCGTCTGGGTCGACCACGGGCATCTGCTGGACGGGCTCGACGTCCGCCTGAAGCGGGACTGCGACCACGGCCAGGGGGTCACGCTGGGCGGCCGGCTGCGGGTCCGCAAGGGTGACCGGCTCACCCTGAACATCACCGTGACGACCGCCTCGCGGCCCAACGCCCAGGGAATTCTGCCCGAGTTGGCGCACGTGGACGTGATCCGGGGCGCGGTGCGCGGCGCGGTGTCCGACCGGGACGCGTGGCGGGCGCCGGACACGAAGGTCGTCCGTACGGCGGACGTCGGCGGCCGCAAGGGGACGTACACGCTGCGCGTTCCGGTGACCGCCGGGGACGAGTCCTTCTATCTCCGGCTGCGCGGCAGCGACGGCAAGCGGCACGGTGCGGGCTACCTCGGCGCCTCGGTGGACCCGCACGGCCCGATCCCCCACGAGCCCGGCAACGGTGACCCGTGGGCCGACACATGGTTCTATTCCAACCCCATCTTCGTCGACCTGGCAGGTATCTGATGAAGCGTCAACTGACTCTCCTCGCCGCCTTATTGGGTGCTCTCACGCTCGGCGTGAGCACCTCCTCCGCAGCCGCCTCCACCACCTGGGCGGAGACCGGCACGGCCTACACCGGCAGTCTCGGCGGCGGTGAGGGCGTCGCCAGTCAGGCGGACGGCTCGCTGCTGTACCGCGGGCTGGCGTCCATCCCGCTGGATCTGCGCATCCAGGGCTGGAACCACATCGGTGACCCGGACATCGCGAACGGCTACGTCTTCGACGCCTACCAGGCCGCCGACACCGGCACGTCCAAGATGTTCGCGGTCACCACACCGTCCGGGACGCGCTACACGTACGTCCACCCGCTCGACTCCGGCGAGAAGATCAACAACTCGTTCGACGCGATATCGCCGGACACGCAGTGGATGGTGTCGGGCGAGTGGGGCGACCAGTCCAGACTCCAGGTCTTCCCCACTCCCCTGCTCAACGCGTCCACCCCGAAGACGGGCGGGACGCTGCCGCAGGCCGGGCAGATCACCCTGGACCGGACGGTGAACGACATCCAGGGCTGCGACTTCGTGACGGACACCCGCCTGGTGTGCCTATCGGACGACGCGTCGGGGACCAAGTTCCCCGAGATCCGCCCGCTCCTCCAGGTCGACCTGCCGCACAAGCTCGACGGCGGGCCGGTCACCGGGACGGTCACCAGCCTGTTCGCGCTGCCCCAACGCAGCATCTGCACCGGCACGTTCGAGGCCGAGGGCATCGACTACGACGTGAACAGCGGCACGCTGCGGGCCGAGGTCGTCCAGCCGGGTGTGTGCCAGGTGTCGACGAGCGTGTACTCGTACAGGCAGCAGTAGGCGGACGGCGGTCCGCGCACGGCGGTGGCCGGTCGACCGTGGCCGCCGGTGAGGCGCGGAACCGCGGGAGACTTCAGGCGTAGAACCGCGAGAGACTCTGGAGGACGGCGGCGGGCTTCGGCCCGCCGTCGATCTCTATCGTGCCCTCGACGGCGATCTGCACCCCGCCCGGTACGTCCTCGACGGCCGCGAGCTTGGCGACGAGCCGAATCCGTGAGCCGACCTTGACCGGCGCGGGGAAACGGACCTTGTTCAGGCCGTAGTTGACCTTCGTGGACACGCCCTCGACGTCCAGCAGTTCGGTGAAGAGCGGGATGAAGAGGGACAGGGTCAGATAGCCGTGCGCGATGGGCGCGCCGAACGGTCCGGCCGCGGCCCTCTCCGGGTCGACGTGGATCCACTGGTGGTCGCCCGTCGCGTCGGCGAAGGTGTCGATGCGTTCCTGGGTGACCTCGATCCACTCGCTGGTGCCGAGGTCGCTGCCGGCGAGCTTCTTGAGTTCGTCGAGGCCGTTGACGGTGATGCTCATAAGTAGCCAGTTCCTTACGGGAGTTACCGGTCGCCGAAGCGCTTGCGCACCCGGGACTTGAGGAGCTTTCCGGAGGCGGTGCGCGGGAGTTCGTCCGCGACCACCATGGACTTGGGGATCTTGTACTTGGCGAGCCGGCCGGCCAGCGACGCGAGCACCTCGTCGGGGTCGAGCGCGACGCCCTCGCGCGGGACGACGACCGCGCGCGGCACCTCGCCCCACTTGTCGTCCGCGACCCCGATCACCGCGCACTCCACGATGCCGGGATGGGCCAGCAGCAGGTCCTCGATCTCGGCGGGGTAGATGTTCTCCCCACCGGAGATGATCATGTCCTTCATACGGTCGACGATGTACACGTAACCGTCCTCGTCGGTGCGTGCCGCGTCCCCGCTGCGGAACCAGCCGTCGGCGAAGACCGCGGCCGTCTCCTCGGGCAACCCCCAGTAGCCGGGCATGACATGGGGCCCGCGCACCACGACCTCGCCGGTCTCGCCGACGTCGGCGGGGGTGAGGTCGGGCCGTACGACCCGTACGTCGCTGAAGAAGTGCGGCACGCCCGCCGAACCGGCCTTGCTCTGCGCGTGTTCGGCGTCCAGGAACAGGGTGCCGGGCGCGGCCTCCGTCATGCCGTAGCCCTGGAGGAAGGTCAGCCCGCGTGCCTGGTAGGCGGCGATCAGCGGGGAGGGCACCGGGGAGCCGCCACAGGTGAGGATGCGCAGCGAGGAGAGGTCGGCACCGGCCCAGCGGGGGTGCCGGGCGAGTTGGTCGAACATCGTCGGGACCCCGAACATGAAGGTGATCCGGTGCCGTTCGATGAGGTCGAAGGTGGCCGCCGGGTCGAAGGCCTCGACCAGGACGCAGGTGCCGCCCTTGAGCAGCACCGGCAGGGTGAGCATGTTGAGGCCGGCCGTGTGGAACAACGGGGCGGAGACCAGGGCGCGTTCGTCGGCGATCAGGTCGGTGTCGACGAGGACGTTGATCGCGTTCCAGGCGAGGTTGCCGTGGGTGAGCATGGCACCTTTGGGCCGGCCGGTCGTGCCCGAGGTGTACATGATGATGCAGGTGTCGTCGGCGGTGACGGGCTCGTCGATCGGCTCGCTCGACGCGGCGTCGGTCAACTCCTCGTACTCCGGGCCGACTTCGATGTAGACGCGTACGTCGGTGCTGCCCGGCAGCCCCGCGACGAGCCCGGCGTGCGTCGGGCCGTAGACGAGGATCTTGGCGCCGGAGTCGGTGAGTTGGTGGGCGATCTCGGGGCCGGCGAGGCGGGTGTTGAGCGGGACGAAGACCGCGCCGAGGATGCCGGCCGCGAACAGGGTCTCCAGGTAGGCGGGGTGGTTCGGGCCGAGGTAGGCGATGCGGTCACCTCGGCGGAGGCCCCGGCTGCGGAGGGCGTGGGCAAGGCGGGTGGTTCTGGTATGCAATGTGCCGTAGTCCGTCGACGATCCGCCGTGTACCAGAGCCGTACGACGCGGGGTCTTCCGAGCCCGGCGGGCGGGCCAGGACCCCAGTCCCTCGTTGCGCATCCGGTGCCCCTTACGTCAGGCCGAGCAGGCGGGCGGCGTTCTCCTTGAGGATCTTCGGCCTGACCTCGTCCTTGATGGGCAGCTTCTCGAAGTCGGCGAGCCAGCGGTCCGGGGTGAGGACGGGGTAGTCGGAGCCGAAGAGGACCTTGTCCTTGAGGAGGGTGTTGGCGTACTGCACGAGCTGCGGCGGGAAGTACTTCGGCGACCAGCCGGACAGGTCGATGTGCACGCCCGGCTTGTGGGTGGCGACCGCGAGGGCCTCGTCCTGCCAGGGGAAGGACGGGTGCGCCAGGATGATCTTGAGGTGCGGGAAGTCGGCCGCCACGTCGTCCACGTGCAGGGGGTTGGAGTACTTGAGCCGGATGCCGCCACCGCCCGGGACGCCCGCGCCGATGCCGGTCTGGCCGGTGTGGAAGAGGGCGATCGTGCCCGTCTCCTCGATGACCTCGTACAGGTCGTAGGCCACGGCACGGTCGTTGGGGAAGAAGCCCTGGATGCTGGGGTGGAACTTGAAGCCCTTCACCCCGTACTCCTCGACCAGGCGGCGGGCCTGCCGGACGCCCGCCTTGCCGCGGAAGGGGTCGATGGAGGCGAAGGGGATGAGGACGTCGGCGTTGGCGGCGGCGGCCTCGGCGACCTCCTCGTTCGGGACGGGTTCGGTGCCGGTCGCGGACTCGGCGTCGACCGTGAAGATCACGGCGGCCATGTTCCGCTCGCGGTAGTACGCGGCGGTCTCCTCCAGGGTCGGTTTCCGCTTGCCCTCGACCTTGAAGTAGGCGGAGGAGGCGTCGTGCAGGTCGTCGTCCAGGGAGGAGTGGCCCTTGGAGGACACCTCCGCGTGGGTGTGGACGTCGATCGCGACGAGTCCTTCGACGTCCATCGGGGCTGTCATCACGCCTCCGGAAGCTTCGGTGCGGGGATGCCGACCGACTGGAGTTCGGCGCCGACCGAGGTGGGGAAGGCGTCGGCCAGGGTGTCGGGGGTCCAGCCGCCGTCGGCGTAGGCGGTGCTGATCTCCTGCGGGTGGGACCAGAGTGCCACCTTGTCGCCGCCGATGCCGATGGCCTGCCCGGTGATCCCGCGCGCGGCCTCGGAGGCCAGGAACGGTACGAGTGCCGCGCAGTCCTCCGGGGTGCCGAAGCCCTCGCCCTTGCGCAGGACGTCGGGGAGGGGCTCGCCGTTCTTCATCGCCTCCACGTAGGGCGCGAACGCGGGGATCGTCTCGGTCATCGCGGTCGCGGCGACCGGCACGATCGCGTTCACGGTGATGCCCGCGCGGCCCAGCTCCATCGACCAGGTGCGGGCCATCGCGGCGATGCCCGCCTTGGCGGCGGCGTAGTTCGTCTGGCCGAAGTTGCCGCGCTGGCCGGCCGGCGAGCCGACCAGGATCAGGCTGCCGCCCTCGCCCTGCTCGCGCATCCGTACGGCGGCGGCGCGGGCACAGGTGAAGGTGCCCTTGAGATGGGTGGTGATCACCGCGTCGAAGTCGTCGTCGGTCATCTTCCACAGCACCCTGTCGCGCAGGATGCCCGCGTTGGTGACCAGGATGTCGAGCCGCCCGAACTCTTCGACGGCCCTGGTCACCAGCCGTTCGGCGGCCTCCGTCGTACCGACCGGGACCACCTCGGCGACGGCGGTGCCGCCCGCCCCGGTGATCGACTTCACGGCCTGCTCGGCCACCGCCTCGTCGATGTCGTTGACGACCACGGACGCGCCGTGGGCGGCCAGGGCGTGCGCGTAGGCGAGGCCGAGGCCCCGGCCACTGCCGGTGACGACGGCGACCTTGCCGGTCAGATCGATGCTGGGCACGAGCGGTCCCTTCACAAGACGAGGCTGCGGTACGGCACACCGGGACCGCGACCACGGAGTCCGTGAGGACGGCGTGGACTGCGAACGGCACCGGTGCGGCTACGAGATCGAAGCTAAGAGCAATAATTGTTGACGTCAATAGTTGTTGCCGATGGACCAGGTGCGTCAGACTGACCCCGAACGACCGCACGCCCCGCCCGGGGCCTCGACCCAGGGAGCCCGCCATCGCCCGTCAGCCGCACGCCGCGAACCCGCCGATCGACGCGCACGAGCCGTGGATGCGCGGGCTGCACGCGGACACGGGCTACCTCATGTACCGGCTGGGCCTCAGGTCCGGCCAGCTCTTCAACACGTTCCTCCAGGAGTCGGGGCTGCGCCTGCGCCACTACGCGCTGCTCCGCTTCCTGGCCACGTCCGAGGGCGCCCTCCAGCGCGAACTGAGCACCCGCCTCGGCTACGACCCGAGCGCGATCGTCGGCCTGGTGGACGACCTGGAGAAGCTGGGATTCGCCGAGCGCCGCCCTTCCCCCGACGACCGGCGCAGCCGCATCGTGGTCCTGACGGCGGACGGCCGCGGCTTCCTCCGCGACACGGACGAGGCGGGCCTGCGCGTCACGAACGAACTGCTGGGCCCGCTCGACGCGACCGAGCGCGCGACCCTGCACACCCTGCTGCAACGGGTCGCCGAGGACGGACTCGCCTGACCCCGGACGGAGGCCCGGCCATGCCCACCACCCGGTCCACGACGACCGCCGATTCCGCCACGGCCATCAGGTCCACGGCCACCGCGCGGTCGGCGCCGGCCACCGGTCCGGCGACCACCTCCGCGCGGCCCTCGAAGATCCCCCGGCCGGCGGCGCCCGCCACCCGCTCCGCGCCGGACCGGCTGCTCGCCGTGCTCGCCGCCTTCGACCACACGCACACGGCCCTGTCCCTCTCCGACATCAGCCGCCGCGCCGGCCTCACCCTGACGACCACCCACCGGCTCGTGGGCGCCCTCACCGAGTGGGGCGCGCTGGAACGGGACACGTCGGGCACGTACCACGTCGGCCTACGGCTGTGGGAGATCGCGGCGCTCGCCCCGCGCGGCCTCGCCCTGCGCCAGCTGGCCCTGCCGTATCTGGAGGACCTGTACGAATCGACGCACGAGAACGTGCAGTTGGCGGTGCGGGACGGCGCGGAAGTCGTCTACACCGAGTGGATCTCGGGCCGTTCGGCGGTCGGCGTGCACATCCGGGTCGGCGCCCGCTGGCCCCTGCACGCCACCGGAGTGGGCCTCGCCCTGCTGGCCCACGACGACCCGGACGGCCAAGAGGCCTACTGCACCGGGCCGTTGGCGTCCTTCACGCCGTACACGATCACCGATCCGGTACGACTGCGCCGGGTGCTGGCCGAAGTACGGCACACCGGCGTCGCGGTGAGCAGCCGTCAGATCACGGACGACGCGCTGTCGGTGGCGGCTCCGGTGCGTGGGCAGGGTGGTGCGGTGGTGGCGGCCGTGTCGGTCGTGGTGCCTCAAGCGGACGCGCAGGTACCGGCGTTGGTCCCGGCGGTACGGCTCGCGGCGCGCGGGATATCGCGGGCGCTGGGGTGGCGGCCGGAGCCGTGACGGCATCGTCCTCGGCCCGGGCCCGACCCTCGTGGACCGACAGGCCGACGTCCACCACGGCACGCTCCATCACGGCACGCTCCACTTCGGCGCAGACCCCGAGGGAGGCATGGAGGTCTCCCTCGGTCGTCCCGCACCCTCCTCATCTCACCCGGGCAGCCCCGCCAGCATCCGCCGGTCCCGAGGCGCCGGCTTCCGGTCCAGCCTCGCGTCCAGCAGCCGTCGCGCCGCGTCGCACCGCCCCGCCGACACCAGCGCGTACAGCAACGTCTCCTCCACGACCTCGCGTTGGGCCGCGCTGCCGCCCACCTTGCGGAGGACCGGAAGCAGCGCGTCGAGGCCGTGGGCGGCCTCGTGGAAGCGGTGTTCGACGAGGGCGGTGAAGGCGTCGCACAGCGGGGCGATGACCTCGCGCTGCACCGGGTCGGCGCCCGCCGCGTGGTCGCGCAGACGGCGGAGGGCCGGGAGGTCACCGGCCGCCGTCAGGGCCACCGCGGCGTGCAGGGCCGTGAACGCCGTCGCCGGCCGCTCCAGGACCTCGCACGTCACCGAGTCCAGGACGTCCGAAGTGGGCAGCTCCCCCTGCCAGTTGCCGCTGAGCCGGGCCCGCCACAACAGGGACCCCGAGTCGACCAGGGCACGCACCCCGGTCACCCGTCCCGGTGCCAACTGGGCGAACCAGCGCCTGCGTACGGCGGCCGGGTCGTCCAACGCCAGTTCGTGCAGGGCGATGTGCCAGGAGAAGTGGGCCCGGTGGACGGCACCCCGGCCTTTCCCGGAGACCCAGCGGTCCAGCCAGTCGCGGCCCGCCTCGTGGGCGCCGGACTCGTAGTGGACGTGGGCCAGCGCGTGCACGGCGTGGCCGGAGGCGGGCTCCACCGCCAGAGCACGGTGGGCGAGTTCGCCCGCCTCGTGCAGCCGGCCCTGCTCCTGGCGGAGGAACGCGAGCAGCGAGGTGTGGAACCAGTGTCCGTCGTAGGCCGGGGACGTGCGCTCGACGAGCCGCAGGGCGTAGTCGTCGTCCAGGTCGGTGACGCCGGAGAAGGCGATGGTGGGGACGGCGGTGGCGAGGGCGAGCGCGTCGGCGGGGTGGGTGTCGAGATGGCGGATCAACGCGCGGTCCCCGTCGGTGGACTGGACCCTGCGGGTGATCACGTCGACGAAGGACCGCTCGCGTGCGTCGGCGCGTTCGTGTGCGCTGCGCTGGGCGTCGGCGAGTGCCCGGGGGACGTCGACGGCGGCTCCGCACTCGTGGCCGAGGAGGGCCAACGCGGCGTGGCCCAGGGCGAATCCGGGGTCCAGGGCGACCGCGCGGGCGAAGGCGTCCTCGGCTCCGGCGCGCACTTTGAGGACCCGGTCGAGTCCGTTGCGGTAGGCGGTGGCCGCCTCGGCGTGGGTGGACAGCGGGAGTCCGAGTCCGTCGACGGGCCTGCGGCGGGCGCGGCGGGCCGGTGGGACGAGGAGTTGCCGGGCGAGGGCGGCGGCCTGGACTCGTATCTCGGGGATGGCGGTGGTCTCCCAGAGTTCGCCGCGCCGGGGGGCGCCGAGCGTGAACAGCGGTCGTACGCAATGGCCTTGGGCGTCGAGAAGGCGTCCGTCGCGGGTGGCGGACCCCATGCCGAGCGGTCCGGGCACGGCCCTGCCGGACTCGAACAGGCCACGCCACATGGGGTCTTCGAGCCGTTGCCCCGGTCCGGTGCAGTCGATCACCCAACCGGCCCGCACTATGCGGCCGTTGGAGAGTGTCACCACCAACTGGTCGCCGGAGTCCACCACATCGGTGATCGTGGCCGTGTGGACCTGGAGGCGGCGGGCGGTGCGGGCGCGGGTCAGGGACTCGGCGGTGGCGGGGGCCATGCGGTGGCGGTGGGTGTTCCAGAGGGCGCCCTCGCCCCCGAGGAACTCGCCGCGTTCCTCGGGGGTGAGGCTGTGCCAGAGGCGGGCGGTGTGCGGGCGGAGGCTGTCCAGGGCGGGGCGCCAGTCGCCGTGGGTGCGGACGGAGCGGCTGATGTGCCGGTAGACGGTCCGGCGCAGGCCGCTCAGGGTCAGATCGCGCGGCCAACTCGGCGCCTCCATCGCGCCGGCCGGGCCCAACGCGTGGGGCTGGGGCAGGAGTCCACTGCGGGAGACGGCGTGGACCGTGCGCCCGGCACCGTCCAGGGTGAGGGCGAGGTCCACGGCGGTGAGGCCGGTGCCGACGAGGAGGACGTCGGTGGCGTCCTCGCGTACGGCGTCCAACGCACCGGGACTCCAGGGCGAGTTGATGAAGCGGGGTGAGGTGCGCAGTGCGGGCGGCGCCCAAGCCGCCGTAGGGGCGGCGGGGCCGGTGGCGAGGACGGCGCTGTCGGCGGTGAGGAGACCTCCGTCGGCGAGGTGGAGTTCCACCGGGCCTTCGGGGGCGCCGGTACAGCTCTCGGCGCGGGTGCGCAGCCGGCGTACGGCGACCGTGCCGTGGGAGCGGACCACGGCCTGGGCGAGGGTGTCGGCGAGATAGGCGCCGTAGCGGTAGCGGGTGGCGAAGTCGGCGCCCCTGACCGTGGGTTTACCGTGGCGGCACAGCCAGCGGGTGAAGTGGCCGGGGTCGTCGGGGTAGCAACTCATGCCGGCCGCGGGGACGTTGAGCCGGTGGCGCGGATCGGGGGTGGCGTACGCCGTGCCGCGGCCGGCTTCCGGGGCCGGGTCGACCAGCACCAGGTCGAGGGGGGTCCGGCGGCGTGCGGCGGTCTCGCAGAGCTGGACGGCGGTCAGGGTGCCTGCCGCGCCCGCTCCGACGATCGCCACGGTGGGCCGCTTGCGGACTTCGGTCACGAATACCTCCGGCGTGGTCTGCCACGGAGCCGCCGAGACGGGTCTCCGCCTTCAGTTCCTTCCACACTATTCCGACCGGTCAGGTGGGGAAGCCCTGGCGGGACGGGGATCTCACCGGTTACTCAGGGCATCGGTCGGCGCCTTCATACTCTGTTCACACGCGGGAAGCGTCCGGCAACCGTGGTTTCAGGCCTTCTTTCAGGCTCTCTTCACAGGAATCTCAGGTGGAGCCCCTGGGATTCAAAGATTCAACCCAGGGAAGTGGCACAGGATGCAACGGCACTGGTGATCTCGTCGCGTATCGCCAGGGGGTGTGCGCGACATGCGGAGGAAGGCCTGCCGTGGGCGTGTCGCACATATCCAACCGGTCCGAGAAGCAGTCGGAGAGGTGGTCCCGTCGTGGGGTCCTCACCGTGCTCGGGGTGGTGCCGGCCGCCGTCCTGACGGGTTGCGGCAGTTCGGCGGGGGCCGCGGAGAGCTCGTCCTCCGCCGGTCCGTCGGCGACGGCGTCGGTGAAGGCCGCGAAGGCGCCGACCATCACGGTCTCCCCCGCCGACGGCACCAAGAAGGCCGATTTCACGGCCCCGGTGACGGTGACGGTGACCGACGGCACCTTGGCCGCGGTGAAGGTGACCGGCAACGACGGCTCCACGCTGGCCGGCACCTTCGACGACGCCAGGACGACATGGACGTCCGCGAAGAACCCGTACTCGGGCACGAAGTACACGGTCGCCGCGCAGGCGGAGGGCGCCGCCGCGAAGACGCTGACCTTCACCACGAAATCCCCCGGCGAGACCTTCGTCGGCTACTTCACCCCCGAGGCGAACTCCACCTCCGGCGTCGGCATGCCCGTCTCGATCAACTTCACGCACGCGGTCAAGGACCGGTCCAGCGTCCAGAAAGCGATCACCGTCACCGCCGAGCCCGCCGTCGAGATCGTCGGCCACTGGTTCAGCGACACCCGGCTCGACTTCCGCCCCGAGACGTACTGGGCGGCCGGCACGAAGATCACGCTCAGCCTCCGCCTGAAGGACGTCGAGGGCCAGGACGGCGTCTACGGCGTGCAGTCCAAGGACGTCACCTTCGACATCGGCCGCGAGCAGATCAGCACCGTGGACCTATCCAGCAAGGAGATGGTCGTCAAGCGCGACGGCACGACCCTGGCCACCTACCCGGTCAGCGGCGGCAACGCCCAGCACACCACCTGGTCCGGGATCATGGTGATCAGCGAGCGATTCAAGCAGACCCGCATGGAGTCCTCGACGGTCGGCCTCGGCGACGAGTACGACATCTCCGACGTCCCGCACGCCCAGCGTCTCACCACCTCCGGCACCTTCGTGCACGGCAACTACTGGGCGTCCACGTCGGTGTTCGGCAACGAGAACACCAGCCACGGGTGCGTCGGCCTGCACGACGCGAAGGGCGCGAACGACACGTCGGTGGCGGGCTACAAGTTCTACGACAGCTCGATGCTCGGCGACGTCGTCATCGTGAAGAACTCCGGCGAGAAGACCGTGGCCGCGGACAACGGCCTCAACGGCTGGAACCTCTCGTGGGCGCAGTGGAAGGCGGGGAGCGCAATCTAGGGGCTGCCCGCGCCGTCCCGCCGTGGCCCGCAGCGCGGCGGACGGGGAGGGGCGGACAGGCCTCAGCGCCTTGACCCCGCAAGGCGGATCGGAAACCTCCTCTTTCGCCGTATCAACCCCTGAACCCCCGCCCGCCCGAAGGACTTTCCCGGCTTCACCTCTTGACGTCCGGAGTGGCTGAGAGCACATTGACCGCGCACCCACTGTCTGAGAGCGCTCTCAGACAGGCGCGGGCAACCGCACTCGCACCCCACCCCGTACCCGGGAGGCACCCATGAGTGACACCTCCGGCAGGCAGCGCAGACCCCGTCCCCTACGGCGTGTCCTGCTCGCCGTCCTCAGTACCCTCGGTCTGGCGGCCGCCACGGCCACGGCCTTCACCCTGCCCGCGAACGCCTCGGCGCCCACACCGCCCTCGGGCTGGACGCAGGTGTTCCTTGACGACTTCAACGGCACCGCGGGCACCGGTGTGTCGACCGCCAACTGGCAGTACGACACCGGGACTTCGTACCCGGGCGGTGCCGCCAACTGGGGCACGGGCGAGGTCGAGACGATGACCTCCTCCACCAACAACGTGGCGCTCGACGGCAACGGCAACCTGCTGATCACCCCGCGCCGGGACGCCTCCGGCAACTGGACCTCGGGCCGCATCGAGACCAACCGCACCGACTTCCAGCCGCCGGCCGGCGGGAAGCTGCGGGTCCAGGCCCGTATCCAACTCCCCAACGTCACCGGCTCGTCGGCGCTCGGCTACTGGCCCGCGTTCTGGATGCTGGGCGCGCCGTACCGGGGCAACTACCAGAACTGGCCCGGCGTGGGCGAGTTGGACATCATGGAGAACGTCCAGGGGCTCAACACCGACTGGTCCACCATGCACTGCGGCACCAGCCCGGGCGGTCCGTGCAACGAGACGACGGGCATCGGCGGTTCCACGGCGTGCACGGGCACGACCTGCCAGGCGGGTTTCCACACGTACGCGATGGAATGGGACCGGTCCACGAGTCCCGAGCAGATCCGCTACTACCTCGACGGCGTCAACTTCGAGACGGTGAACTCCAGTCAGGTCGACGCGACGACCTGGGCCAACGCGACGAACCACGGCTTCTTCATCATCCTGAACGTGGCGATGGGCGGCGGCTTCCCGAACGCGTTCGGCGGCGGCCCCACCAGCGCCACCGACCCGAACCACCCGATGACGGTGGACTACGTCCAGGTCCTCTCGTCGACGGGCGGTGGGAGCGGCACCACGCCTCCGCCGACCGGCAATCGGGACGCGTACAGCGCGATCCAGGCCGAGTCCTACGACAGCCAGTCCGGCACGATCGCCGAGACCACCACGGACACGGGCGGCGGCCAGGACATCGGGTCGATAGCCAACGGCGACTGGGCGCTCTACAAGGGCGTCGCCTTCGGCTCCACGGCGGCCACCCAGTTCAACGCGCGGGTCGCGAGCGGCGCCGCGAGCGGGGTCAGCGGCCTGGTGCAGGTGCGCCTCGACAGCCCCACCGCGACCCCGGTCGGCAGCTTCGCGCTGGCCAGCACCGGGGGCTGGCAGTCATGGAGAACGGTCCCGGCCAACATCAGCTCGGTCACCGGCACCCACGACGTCTACCTCGCCTTCACCAGCGGCCAGCCCGCGGACTTCGTGAACGTCAACTGGTTCGACTTCGGTCACTGATCCCGGCTCCCCACCGGGCCAAGGGGCTTCACGCGGGCGCGTGGGGCCCCTTTCGGCGTGCCCTCGCCGTCAACCGCAGCTCCGCCCGGAACCCCGCCGGTGTCACATCCGTGTGCTGCTGGAAGAACTTGGAGAAGTTCGCCGCGTCGGGGAATCCAACCGCCGCCCCCACCCGGCCGATCGGCAGGTCCGTGTGGGCCAACAGGCGTTTCGCCTCCAGGACGACTCGCTTGTCGATGAAGCCCTTGGGGGTCTCGCCGGTGGCGGCGCGGACCGCGCGGACCAGGGTGCGGCGGGAGTAGCCGAGGGCGTCGGCGTAGGCGCTCACGCTGTGGTTGGTGGCGAAGCCCCGCTCCACGGCGTCGCGGAAGAGGGTGAACGTCGTGTCGGCCTGGCGTGCGGCGTCCTCGGCCGAGCTGGCGGCGAGGTGCGCGAGCCGGAGCAGGAAGGCCGTCAGGGAGTGCCGTAGGACCGAAGTGTGCAGGCTGAGCGGGAGGGTCTCCGTGTCCTCGTACTCGCGCTGGAGCTGGTCCAGGGAGGCGCGCAGGGCGGCGAGGCGGGGCTCGTCGGGGTGCAGGAGCGGGGGGAGGTCGTAGCGGTAGAGGCCGGTCGCCTCGACCGTGGCGCGGGGGAGGAAGCCCGGTTGCATGGTCAGGACGGTGCCGCGGTACTCGCTGGTCGGGGAGAAGCGGTGGACCTGGCCGGGGCGGATCCACAGGACGTCGCCTGCGGTCGCCTCGTACTCGGCGAAGTCGATCATGTGGCGGACCGGGCCGCCGGAGAAGAGCATCACCACATGGAAGTCGATGCGGTGGACGCGGTGCAGGGGCGCGTCGGCGTGCCAGGTGCGGCCGGTGCCCATCGGGCCGACCTGCATGCCGACGCCGCAGACACTCAGATCGACAGGGAAGGGAAACGTTCTGATCACGTCGCCGTCACTGCCTGCGTCTTGGATAGTTCTGTCCGTCATGTCCTTCTCGTGCCGCCTCAACGCTCATCCCGGTGTCCCACTTTCACCACAGGCTGGCACACCGGCACCTTCCCTCGTAAAAGTCAGACTTTTAGATTTGAAGGCGTCCGAGCAGTTCTGCCGCTCTTACCGAGGACTTCTTGAAGATGAACGCGCACACACCTGACAGCTTCGAGTGGACCGACCTCGACCGTCGCGCCGTCGACACCGCCCGCATCCTGGCCGCTGACGCGGTCCAGAAGGTCGGCAACGGTCACCCGGGCACCGCGATGGCACTGGCTCCTGCCGCGTACACGATCTTTCAGAAGGTGATGCGTCACGACCCCGCGGATCCCGAGTGGACCGGCCGTGACCGCTTCGTCCTCTCCCCCGGCCACACCTCGCTGACGCTGTACACGCAGCTGTACCTCGCCGGGTACGAGTTGGAGCTGGACGACCTGAAGGCGTTCCGCACGCACGGGTCGAAGACGCCTGGTCACCCCGAGTACGGGCACACGGCCGGTGTGGAGACCACGACAGGACCGCTGGGCCAGGGCGTCGCCAACGCGGTGGGCATGGCCATGGCCGCCCGCTACGAGCGCGGCCTGTTCGACCCCGAGGCCCCCGAGGGCGAGTCGCCCTTCGACCACACGATCTGGGCGATCGTCTCCGACGGCGACCTGGAGGAGGGCATCTCCGCCGAGGCCTCCTCGCTCGCCGGCCACCAGAAGCTCGGCAACCTCGTCTTCGTCTACGACGACAACCACATCTCCATCGAGGGCGACACCGCGACCGCCTTCTCCGAGGACGTCCTCAAGCGGTACGAGGCCTACGGCTGGCACACCCAGCGCATCGAGCCCGCCGCCGACGGCGACATCGACCCCCACGCGCTGTACACGGCGCTCAGGACGGCGCAGGCGGAGACCGGGCGCCCCTCGATCATCGCGATGCGCACGATCATCGCCTGGCCCGCCCCGAACGCGCAGAACACCGAGGCCTCCCACGGCTCCGCGCTCGGCGCCGAGGAGATCGCCGCCACCAAGCGCGTCCTCGGCTTCGACCCGGAGCAGTCCTTCGAGGTCGCCGACGAGGTCCTCGCGCACAGCCGCAGGGCCCTGGACCGGGGCGCCGAGGCGCACTCCGCCTGGGACAAGCGGATCGACAAGTGGCGCGGCGCCCAGCCCGAGCGGGCGAGGCTCTTCGACCGGATCGTCGCGGGCCAGCTCCCCGAGGGCTGGGAGCAGTCCCTGCCGGTCTTCGAGGAAGGCTCCTCCGTCGCCACCCGCGCCGCCTCCGGCAAGGTCCTCCAGGCCCTGGGGACGGTCCTGCCCGAGCTGTGGGGCGGCTCCGCCGACCTGGCCGGCTCGAACAACACCACCATCGACAAGACGTCGTCCTTCCTCCCGGCGGGCAACCCGCTGCCGGAGGCCGACCCGTACGGCCGTACGATCCACTTCGGTATCCGCGAGCACTCGATGGCGGCCGAGATGAACGGGATCGCCCTGCACGGCAACACCCGTGTCTACGGCGGCACCTTCCTGGTGTTCTCCGACTACATGCGCAACGCCGTGCGCCTGTCCGCGCTGATGCAGCTGCCGGTGACGTACGTCTGGACGCACGACTCGATCGGTCTCGGCGAGGACGGCCCCACCCACCAGCCGGTCGAGCACCTCGCCTCGCTGCGCGCCATCCCGGGCCTGAACATCGTGCGCCCCGCCGACGCCAACGAGACGGCCATCGCCTGGGCCGAGATCCTCAGGCGGCACGCCACGAAGCCCGCCCCGCACGGTCTCGCGCTGACCCGTCAGGGTGTGCCGACCTACGCGCCCGACCCCGATGCGGCGCGCGGCGGTTACGTGCTCAAGGACTCCTCCACCGAGACCCCCGACGTCGTGCTGATCGCGACCGGTTCCGAGGTGCACCTCGCCGTCGAGGCGCGGGAGCGGCTGGAAGCCGAGGGCGTGGGTACCCGGGTGGTGTCGATGCCGTCCGTGGAGTGGTTCGAGGAGCAGTCGCGCGAGTACCGCGACCGTGTCCTTCCGCCGTCAGTGAAGGCCCGCGTTGCGGTCGAGGCCGGGATCGGTCTCACGTGGTACCGGTTCACAGGTGACGCAGGCCGCATCGTCTCCCTCGAACACTTCGGCGCCTCCGCCGATGCCAAGACCCTGTTCGCCGAGTTCGGTTTCACGGCCGAGAACGTCGCCGCCGCCGCCCGGGAATCCCTTGCCGCCGCGCGCGGTTGATCCGATCGCCAGAAAGAAGATGATCACAGTGACCGAAGTGACCGCGACCGCGGGAGCTCTCAAGCGCCTGTCCGACGAGGGCGTCTCCATCTGGCTGGACGACCTGTCGCGCAAGCGGATCGAGTCCGGCAACCTCGCCGAGCTCGTCGACACCAGGAACGTCGTCGGTGTCACCACCAACCCCTCGATCTTCCAGGCCGCCATCGGCTCCGGCGAGGGCTACGAGGAGCAGCTCGCCGACCTGGCCGTGCGCAAGGTGACGGTCGAAGAGGCCGTACGGATGATGACCACCGCCGACGTCCGCGCCGCCGCCGACATCCTGCGCCCCGTGTACGACGCGACCGACGGCCGGGACGGCCGGGTCTCCATCGAGGTCGACCCGCGCCTCGCCCACGACACCGAGGCGACGATCGCCGAGGCCAAGCAGCTCTCCTGGCTGGTGGACCGCCCCAACGTGATGATCAAGATCCCGGCGACGCAGGCCGGTCTCCCGGCCATCACCGAGGTCATCGGCCGGGGCATCAGCGTCAACGTCACGCTGATCTTCTCCCTGGAGCGCTACCGCGAGGTGATGGACGCCTACCTGGCCGGCCTGGAGAAGGCCCGCGCGGCGGGCATCGACCTGGCGACCATCCACTCCGTGGCCTCCTTCTTCGTCTCCCGCGTCGACTCCGAGATCGACAAGCGCCTGACCGCGCTCGCCACCGGGGACACCTCCCAGGCTTCCGGCGCCGGGGCAGAGGCCCTCGCCCTCAAGGGCAAGGCCGCCCTCGCCAACGCGCGGCTCGCCTACGAGGCCTACGAAGAGGTCTTCTCCGGTGACCGCTGGACCGCTCTCGCCGGCGCGCGGGCCAACAAGCAGCGCCCCCTGTGGGCCTCGACCGGCGTGAAGGACCCGTCGTACAAGGACACCCTGTACGTCGACGAGCTGGTCGCGCCCGGCACGGTCAACACCATGCCGGAGGCGACGCTGAACGCCACCGCCGACCACGGTGACATCCACGGCGACACGGTGACCGGCGGCTACGCGCAGGCCCGCGCCGACCTGGACGCCGTGGAGCGGCTGGGTATCCCGTACGACGTCGTCGTCAAGCAGCTGGAGGACGAGGGCGTCGCCAAGTTCGAGGCGGCCTGGCAGGACCTGCTGGACGCCGTCGCGAAGTCGCTGAACGGCAAGGGGGTCGACGGGGAATGAGCGAGGACCTTCCCACCACGAATCCGGCCGCGCAGGAGCTGACCGTCGAGGAGATCACCGACGCCCTGACCGCCGGCTGGGACAACCCGCTGCGGGACGAGCGCGACCGCCGGCTCCCCCGGATCGCGGGCCCGTCCGGGCTGGTCATCTTCGGTGTCACCGGCGACCTGTCCCGCAAGAAGCTGATGCCGGCCGTCTACGACCTGGCCAACCGCGGGATGCTGCCGCCGGGCTTCTCCCTCGTCGGGTTCGCCCGGCGCGACTGGGAGGACCAGGACTTCGCGCAGGTGGTCCACGACTCGGTGCGCGAGCACGCGCGGACCGAGTTCCGCGAGGAGGTCTGGCAGCAGCTCGCCGAGGGCATGCGGTTCATCCCCGGCGACTTCGACGACGACACCGCGTTCAAGCAACTGCGCGCGGCCGTCGACGAGTTGGACACCTCACGCGGTACCAGCGGCAACTACGCGTTCTACCTCTCCGTACCGCCGAAGTTCTTCCCGAAGGTCGTCAAGCAGCTGAAGAAGCACGGGCTCGCGGACGCGCCGGAGGGTTCCTGGCGGCGCGCGGTCATCGAGAAGCCGTTCGGCCGCGACCTGAAGAGCGCGCGTGAGCTGAACAAGATCGTGCACGAGGTGTTCGCCCCGGACCAGGTGTTCCGCATCGACCACTACCTCGGCAAGGAGACCGTCCAGAACATCCTGGCGCTCCGCTTCGCCAACCAGATGTACGAGCCGATCTGGAACCGGTCCTTCGTGGACCACGTGCAGATCACCATGGCCGAGGACATCGGCATCGGCGGCCGGGCCGGCTACTACGACGGCATCGGCGCCGCCCGAGACGTCATCCAGAACCACCTGCTCCAGCTGATGGCGCTGACCGCCATGGAGGAGCCGATCGCCTTCGACGAGGAGGCGCTGCTCACCGAGAAGCTCAAGGTGCTCAAGTCGGTGCGGCTGCCCGAGAAGCTGGGCGAGCACACGGTGTTCGGGCAGTACGCGGAGGGCTGGCAGGGCGGCGAGAAGGTCGTCGGCTACCTCCAGGAGGACGGCATCGACCCGCAGTCGAAGACCGACACCTACGCGGCCGTCAAGCTGGAGGTCGACAACCGCCGCTGGGCGGGCATCCCCTTCTATCTGCGCACCGGCAAGCGCCTCGGCCGCCGCGTCACCGAGATCGCGGTCGTCTTCAAGCGCGCCCCGCACTCCCCCTTCGACTCCAACGCCACCGAGGAGCTGGGCCAGAACGCGATCGTCATCCGCGTCCAGCCCGACGAGGGCATGACGGTCCGGTTCGGCTCGAAGGTGCCGGGCACCTCGATGGAGATCCGGGACGTGTCCATGGACTTCGCCTACGGCGAGTCGTTCACGGAGTCGAGCCCGGAGGCGTACGAGCGGCTCATCCTGGATGTGCTGCTCGGCGACGCCAACCTGTTCCCGCGCCACCAGGAAGTGGAAGAGTCCTGGAAGATCCTCGACCCGATCGAGGAGTACTGGGCACAGCACGGCAGGCCCGCGCAGTACTCCTCGGGCAGTTGGGGCCCCGAGGAGGCGGACGAGATGCTCGCACGAGACGGACGGAGCTGGCGCAGGCCATGAAGATCGACCTGAGCGACACCACGGCAAGCAAGATCAACAAGGCGTTGGTGCAGGGACGCCGCGACATCGGCACCCCGGCCGTGGGCATGGTCCTGACGATGGTCATCGTCACGGACGAGGAGAACGCCTACGACTCGATCAAGGCGGCCGAGGAGGCCTCGCACGAGCACCCCTCGCGCACCCTGGTCGTCATCAAGCGGCACGCCCGCACCCCGCGCGACCGCACCAACTCGCACCTCGACGCCGAGGTCCGGGTGGGTGCGGACGCGGGCACCGGCGAGACGGTCATCCTGCGGACCTACGGCGAGGTGTCCGACCACGCCGACTCCGTGGTGCTGCCGCTGCTGCTGCCGGACGCGCCGGTCGTCGTCTGGTGGCCCGGGGACGCCCCCGAGGTCCCGGCGAAGGACCCGCTGGGCGCCCTCGCGCAGCGCCGGATCACCGACCTGTACGCGGCGTCGGACCCGCTGGTGGCGCTGGACTCCCGGGCCCGTTCCTACGCGCCCGGCGACACCGACCTCGCCTGGACCCGGCTGACGCCGTGGCGCTCGATGCTGGCGGCGGCCCTCGACCAGGCCAAGTCCAAGATCACCTCGGGTGCCGTGGAGAGCGAGGCGGACAACCCGGCCGCCGAGCTGCTGGCCCGCTGGCTGGAGGCCCGCCTCAAGGTGAAGATCGACCGTGTGGTCACGGCGGGACCGGTCATCACGGCCGTCCGGCTGGGCACCGCGGCCGGCGAGGTCGTCATCGACCGCCCCGAGGGCCCGCTGGCCACGCTGTCCCTGCCCGGTCAGCCCTCCCGCACCCTCGCGCTGAAGGTCCGCACCACCTCCGAACTGATCGCCGAGGAGCTGCGGCGCCTCGACGCCGACGAGATGTACGCCATCGCCCTGCGGGCCGAGGGCACCAAGGAGACCGCCCGTCATGCCTGACTCCCCCAAGCTCACCCGGCGGCCGGAGTGGACCGCGCTGGAGGACCACCGCGCGGCCGAACTGAACCCGCAGCTGCGTGAGTTGTTCGCCGCGGACCCGGAGCGCGCGAAGCGGTACGTCGTCACCGTCGGCGACCTGCGCATCGACTACTCCAAGCACCTGATCACGGACGAGACCCTCGCCCTGCTCCAGGAACTGGCCGCCGCGACGGATGTGTTCGGTCTCCGGGATGCCATGTTCCGCGGGGAGAAGATCAACGTCACGGAGGACCGCGCGGTCCTGCACACCGCCCTGCGTGCCCCGCGGGACGCGGTGGTCGAGGTCGACGGCGAGAACGTGGTGCCCCAGGTCCACGCCGTCCTCGACAAGATGGCCGGCTTCGCGGACCGGGTCCGCTCGGGCGAGTGGACCGGCCACACCGGCAGGCGCATCAAGAACATCGTCAACATCGGCATCGGCGGCTCCGACCTCGGCCCGGCGATGGCCTACGAGGCGCTGCGCGCGTTCACGGACCGGGATCTGACGGTCCGGTTCGTGTCGAACGTGGACGGCGCCGACCTGCACGAGGCCACCCGTGACCTCGACCCGGCCGAGACGCTGTTCATCATCGCCTCCAAGACGTTCACCACGATCGAGACGATCACCAACGCGACCTCCGCCCGGGACTGGCTCCTGACCGAGCTGAAGGCCGGCCAGGACGCCGTCGCCCGGCACTTCGTGGCGCTGTCGACGAACGCCGGGAAGGTGTCGGAGTTCGGTATCGACACGGACAACATGTTCGAGTTCTGGGACTGGGTCGGGGGACGCTACTCCTTCGACTCGGCGATCGGTCTCTCCCTGATGATCGCTGTGGGCCCGGACCGCTTCCGGGAGATGCTCGATGGCTTCCACCTCGTCGACGAGCACTTCCGCACCGCCCCCGCCGAGTCCAACGCACCGTTGCTGCTGGGCCTGCTGGGTGTCTGGTACGGCAACTTCCACGACGCCCAGTCGCACGCGGTGCTGCCCTACAGCCACTATCTCTCCAAGTTCACGGCCTACTTGCAGCAGCTGGACATGGAGTCCAACGGCAAGTCCGTGGACCGGGACGGCAGTCCGGTGGAGTGGCAGACCGGCCCGGTGGTGTGGGGCACCCCGGGCACCAACGGTCAGCACGCCTACTACCAGCTCATCCACCAGGGCACGAAACTGATCCCGGCGGACTTCATCGGCTTCGCCAGTCCGGTCGGTGAGCTGAGCGAGGCTCTCAAGGCGCAGCACGACCTGCTGATGGCCAACTTCTTCGCCCAGACCCAGGCGCTGGCGTTCGGCAAGACACCGGACGAGGTCCGCGCGGAGGGCGTGCCCGAGGAACTGGTGCCGCACAAGACGTTCCGGGGCAACCACCCCACGACGACGATCCTGGCCCGCGAGCTGACCCCGTCCGTGCTCGGGCAGCTGATCGCACTGTACGAGCACAAGGTGTTCGTCCAGGGCGCGGTCTGGAACATCGACTCCTTCGACCAGTGGGGCGTCGAACTCGGCAAGGTCCTCGCCAAACGCGTCGAACCCGCCCTCACCGAAGGCACCGACGTCCCCGGCCTCGACCCCTCCACCACCGCGCTCGTGGCCTCTTACCGGGCGCTCCGTAATTCCCAGGATTCTCAGGAAGTGAAGCTGACATGACAGCGATGCAATTGGGTCTGATCGGCCTCGGCAAGATGGGCGGCAACATGCGCGAGCGCATCCGCCGCGCGGGCCACACCGTCATCGGCTACGACCGCAACCCCGAGGTTTCCGACGTGAGCGGCCTGGCCGAACTGGTCGACAAGCTCGAAGCGCCGCGCGTGGTGTGGGTGATGGTCCCGGCAGGCGCCCCGACCCAGTCGGTCGTCGACGAGCTGGGCGAGCTGCTCCAGCCCGGCGATGTCATCGTGGACGGCGGCAACTCCCGCTGGACGGACGACGAGAAGCACGCCGAGGAGCTGGGCGCCAAGGGCATCGGCTTCGTCGACGCGGGCGTCTCGGGCGGCGTCTGGGGCCTCCAGAACGGCTACGCGCTGATGGTCGGCGGCGACGCCGAGAACATCGCGAAGGTCCAGCCGGTCTTCGACGCCCTCAAGCCCGAGGGCGACTTCGGCTTCGTCCACGCCGGCAAGGTCGGTGCGGGCCACTTCTCGAAGATGGTCCACAACGGCATCGAGTACGCCATGATGCAGGCCTACGCCGAGGGCTGGGAGCTGCTGGAGAAGGTCGACTCCGTCACGGACGTCCGTGAGGTATTCCGCTCCTGGCAGGAGGGCACCGTCATCCGCTCGTGGCTGCTGGACCTCGCGGTCAACGCCCTCGACGGCGACGAGCACCTGGACAAGCTCAAGGGCTACGCGGAGGACTCCGGCGAGGGCCGCTGGACCGTCGAGGCGGCCATCGACAACGCCGTACCGCTGCCCGCGATCACGGCCTCCCTGTTCGCGCGGTTCGCCTCGCGTCAGGACGACTCGCCGCAGATGAAGATGGTCGCCGCGCTGCGCAACCAGTTCGGCGGCCACGCCGTCGAGTCCAAGTAGGCGCGCCGTGGGGGATCTTCTGCTGGTCCGCCACGGCGAGACGGAGTGGAGCGTGTCGGGCCAGCACACCAGCTGGACCGACCTGCCCCTCACCGAGCACGGCGAGGAACAGGCCAAGTCCCTCGCTCCGCTCCTCTCGGGCCGGGCCTTCGCTCTCGCACTGACCAGCCCGCTCGGCCGCGCGATACGCACCGCCGAACTCGCGGGCATCACCGGGGCCACACCCGACCCCGAGCTGCACGAGTGGGACTACGGCGCCTACGAGGGCGTCACCACCGTCGACATCCACCGCACCCGCCCCGACTGGTACCTGTGGACCGACGGGGTGCCCCCAGGCCCCGCCGGACACCCCGGCGAGTCCCCGGACGAGATCGGCGCCCGCGCCGACCGCGTCCTGAAGCGGGTGGACGCCTCGCTGGCGGACGGCGACGTGATCCTCGTGGCCCACGCCCACTTCCTGCGCGTCCTCACCGCCCGCCGGCTGGGCCTGCCCGCGGCGGACGGCCGCCTGTTCCAGCTGGCGACCGGCACGGTCAGCCGACTGTCCACCGAGCACGACCGCCCGGTGATCGCGGAGTGGAACACCCGGCCGTAACAGCGGCACAACTCCACGGCCCGGACCACACGTTGACGTGCGGTCCGGGCCGTCGCCGTCCCTGTGCCCGCGCGCCCGCCCCGGCTAGAGTCCCGCCTGATGGAGATCAACGAGCTGACACCGGCCGAGGAACAGGTGTGGCGTGCCTTCCCGTTGGGCGAGTCCGTGGACTTCCGCACGGCGGACGACGAGGACGTGGCCCTCGGCGCCACCTGGGGCCCCGAACGGACCGTCCGCGCCCACGTGTTGCGGGCCCTGCTGCTCAACGGTCCCAGGGAAGCGGGGGAGATAGCGTCGCTGAGCCTGGCGGGCGCCCGGATCACCGGCAGGCTCGATCTTCAGTACGCGACGATCGACCAGCCCGTCCGGCTGCGGTACTGCCACTTCGACGACGTGCCCCGCTTCTACGCCTCCCGACTGCGCGAACTCAACTTCGGCGACTCGGTGCTGCCCGGTCTCACCGCCCACGCGATGCGGGTCGACGGCGTGCTGCGGCTGACCCGGTCGCGGTTCGGCGGGGTGGTGCGGCTGGCCGGGGCGAAGATCGCCGGGAGCCTGTTCATGGAGGGCTCGGAGATCATCGCCCCGGACGCCGAGGAGCCCGTGCTCCAGCTCAACCAGGCCGCCGTGGGCGACGATCTGCGGGCGACCGGGCTGCGCACCCGGGGGCAGATACGGCTCAGCGGCGCGAGCGTCGCCGGGTCCGTCCACTTCAACACGGTGGACTTCCGCAACCCCGGGGACTCCGCCGTCGACGCCGAAGTCCTCGCCGTGGAGGGCAACTTCCTGCTGCGGGAGGCCCGGGTGGAGGGCTGGGTCGGACTGCGCGGCGCACGCATCGCGGGCCGGCTGGACCTGTCGTACACGAGCCTGGCCAACCCCGGCGGTTCCGCGCTGCTGGCGTCCAGCACCACCATGGGCGAACTCTGGCTGCGCGAGAGCCCGCCCGTCCGGGGCGCGGTCGTGCTGCGCAACGCCCAGATCGACGTGCTGCTGCTGGAGCCGCGGGTCCTCCCGGAGCAGGTCTTCCTCACCAGCCTCGCCTACACCTCGCTCATCCCCCACGAACCCGCCGAGCGCAGGCTGACCATGCTGGAACGCGACGGCGACGGCTATGTCCCGCACGCCTACGAGGAGTTGGCCGCCGCCTACCGCCGCGTCGGCGACGACCAGGCCGCCCGGCGCGTGCAACTCGCCAAGCAGCGCCGGGTGCGCGGCACGCGCCCCTGGTACGGCCGCGTGTGGGGCTACGTCCAGGACGCCACCGTCGGCTACGGCTTCCGTCCGCTGCGCGCCTGCGCCTGGCTGCTGTCGCTGCTGGCGATCGGCTCCCTCGCCTACGGCCTGCACCACCCGCACGCCCTGAAGGCGTCCGAGGCCCCGCACTTCAACCCGGTGTTCTACACCCTCGACCTGCTGCTCCCGGTGATCTCCTTCGGGCAGGAGGAGGCGTTCGCGCCGGACGGCTGGTACCAGTACCTCGCCTACGGCCTGATCATCACCGGCTGGATCCTGGCCACGACGGTCGTCACCGGCGTGACGAGGACCGTCAGCCGCCAGTGAGACGCTTCGCGGTGTGCTGGGCGGCCAGGCGCACCGGCGCGTTCTGGGCGCCGTAGCCCCGGTAGCCCGCCTCACGCTGGACCAGTTCGAAGAAGACCCGGCCGACCGTCCGGGTGTAGCAGTGCCGGAACGCGCCGCCCGCGTCCCGGTCGTAGAGGATGCCGAGGTCCTGGTACGTCTCCAACTCGCCCTCGGCGAAGTCGAATCGGGCCGCGAGGTCGTCGTAGTAGTTCGCGGGGATGCGCAGCAGCCGGCCACCGGCGTCACGGAAGCGGCGGGCCGCGGCGACCACGTCGTCGGTCGCGAGGGCGATGTGCTGGGCGTGGGCGCCGTCCTCGCCCGGGGCCGCGCCGACGCTCAGCGCGATCCGGACGCTGCCGTCGGGGGTGGTGACGGCACGGCTGCGCAAGAGGCCGTAGGGGTCGGCCACGTCGACGCTCTCCTGCGCCTGGAGCCCGAGGACGCTGCGATGGAAGAGCGTCGCCTCGTCGAACTGGTGCCAGGGCTGGGTGAGGGCGAGGTGGTCGATGCGGTGGACGCCTGTGGCGGTGGGCAGTTGGCCGGATGCGGGATGCTGAACACCGGTTTCCTGCCGGAGTTGGCCGGGGGTGTCGGCGAAGTCGGCTCGCCAGCCGGGGTGTTCGGGGGTGTCCGGTGCGCAGAAGAAGAGTTCCGTGCCGTCCGGGGCGGCCACGGCGTCGAGTCGGGCGTCCTCGGGGGTACGGCGGCGGGGCAGGACCGGCGCGAGGAGGGCCTCGGCGCGGCGGGCGGCGCCCTCCGGGTCCGGGGACTCCAGACCGATCGCGGCGAGGGCGGTGCCGTCCCTGCGCAGGGCAGGGCCGGTGTTGACCAGGATGCGGGCCTCGCCCTGCTGCCACAGGTCCACCGGTTTGCCGCGGTGGCGGGCCGTGCGGGTGAAGCCGAGGGCGGTGAGCAGGGCGGTGACGGGTTCCGCGTCGGGCGTGACGAGTTCGGCGAAGGCAATGCCCGTGGGGACGACCGGCGCGGGCGGCTCCCAGAGGCCGACCGTCTCCTGAAGGACCAGCAGCGAGCGCTGGGCGTCGACCGCCGTCGGGCCCGCCTCCGCCTGCCGGAACACGTCGTTGAAGATCTCCAGCGAGAGCGGCCCGTCGTACCCGGTGCTCAGGACCTGCCGTACGAGTCCGGCGACGTCGAAGCCGCCCTGCCCCGGGAAGCACCGGTAATGGCGGCTCCATTGCAGGACGTCCATCGCGAGCAGCGGGGCGTCGGCGAGCTGGAGGAAGAAGATCTTCTCCCCGGGGATGTCGGCGATGCCCTTCGGGTCCGAGCCCCGGGAGAGGATGTGAAAGCTGTCGAGACAGGTGCCGAGCGCGGGGTGACCGGCCGCCTCGACGATCCGCCACGCGTGGCCGTACGTGCTGACGTGCCGCCCCCAGGCCAGCGCCTCGTATGCGACACGGACCCCGAACTCCTGCGCGAGGTCGGCGAGTTGGCTCAGCTGGGCGGCGGCGAGCGCGTCGTCGTCCTCGGCGAGCGGGGACACGCTGGAGCAGACGAGGACGGTGTCGGCACCGAGCCTGCTCATCAGCTCGAACTTGTGCCGGGCGCGCCGCAGATTCCGCGCGAACTCGCCCTCGGGCACGGCCTCGACGTCCCGCATCGGCTGGTACAGCTCGATGGCCAGGCCGAGGTCGGCGCACCGGGCGCGGATCTCCTCGGGCGCGAGCGGGCTGGCGAGGAGGTCGTTCTCGAAGATCTCGACGCCGTCGAAGCCGGCCCGTGAGGCCGCGGTGAGCTTCTCGGTGAGGGAGCCGCTGAGGGAGACGGTGGCGATGGACGTACGCATCGGAGTACCTCGCTGATTCCATGGCGGGCACGGGTGGGGGTGTGCTGGGGGTGGGGCTCTGTTCGGTGCGGGCGGGGCGCTGTCGGTTGCGGGCGGGGTCTGTTCGGGCCGTGCAGGTCCTACTTGGGGGCGGGCAGGGCGCCGGCCAGTCCCGCGATGTCCGCGAGCATCCGCGCGCTGTCGGGCTCCCGCCCGGTGAACAGGCGGAACGCGTCCGCCGCCTGGAAAACCGCCATGCCGCCCCCGTCCAGGGTGGCGCAGCCCAACGCGCGGGCGGTGCGCAGGAGTTGCGTCTCCAGTGGGCGGTAGACCACCTCGGCGATCCACAGTCCGGGGTGCAACAGCCGTGCGGGGAAGGGGAGTCCGGGGTGGGCGGCCATGCCGGTGGGGGTGGCGTGGACCATCCCGTCGGCGGCGGCGAGCAGTTCGGGGAGCCGGTCGGGGGTGGCGCCGGTCGCGCGGCCGGGGCCGAAGTGGCGGTTCAGGGAGTCGGCGAGGCCGGTGGCGCGTTCGGGCAGCGCGTCCACGACGGTGACGCGCCCGGCGCCCAAGGTGAGCGTGGCATGCGCGACGGCCGCGCCCGCGCCGCCCGCGCCCAGCTGGACGACACGTTCCATGGGCGCGTCGGGCAGCCCGCGAGCGAAGGAGGCGGCGAAGCCGGTGACGTCCGTGTTGTGGCCGATCGCGCGCCCGTCTGCCTCGAAGACCACGGTGTTGACCGCGCCCAGCGCCGCGGCCTGCGGGGCGAGTCCGTCGAGGTGTTCGATGACGAGCTGTTTGCAGGGGTGCGTGATGTTGAGCCCGTCGAAGCCCATGTCACGGGCGGCGCGCACCAGTTCGCCCACCGCCTCGGGGCCGACGCCGAGCACATCGATGTCGATGAGCCGGTACACATAGCGCAGCCCCTGCCGGTCGGCCTCGCGCTCGTGCAGGGCCGGACTGAGGGAGGGCCCGATACCGGAACCGATCAGCCCGACGAGATACGACCGCCCGGAGCCGCCCGCACCCTCGAACCCGGGGACCTCCGCGCCCACCGCCCCGGAGCCGTCCGCACCCTCGACGTCATACGGGTCCTTGAAGACATCGGCCACGGCGGCCCTCCTGAGTGGCTCACTAATGTACGAACTAGTACGTTAGCTATACCAGCATCGACGTCCCACGGGAAGCCCCGGCGACCGACTCGGCGTCCTCCCGCGGGGACCCGGCTTCTACAATCACCGGCACTGGCCCCTCGCCCGAAGGAACCCGATGACCAGCGTCGAAGAACCGGCACGACCGAACGGGCGGATCCGCGACGCCGCCCGCACCAAGGCCGAGATCCTCGACGTGGCCACCCACGAGTTCGCCCGGGCCGGCTACGACGGTGCCCGCGTCGACGAGATCGCCGCCCGCACCCGCACCACCAAGCGGATGATCTACTACTACTTCGGCGGCAAGGAACAGCTCTTCACCGCCGTCCTGGAACGCTCCTACGGCGTGATCCGCGAGGCCGAACGCGGCCTGGACGTCGAGCACCTGGACCCGGTCGCGGCCATCCGCCGGCTCGCCGAGCTGACCTTCGACCACCACGAGCAGCACCCGGACTTCATCCGCCTGGTGTCCATCGAGAACATCCACGGCGCCGAGCACATCGCCGCCTCCGAGGAACTCGGCACGATCGGCTCGCCCGCTCTCGACGTGATCCGCCGCATCCTGGAGGCGGGGCAGAGATCCGGCCTGTTCACGGCCGACGTGGACGCCGTCGACCTGCACGCGATGATCAGCTCCTTCTGCTTCTTCCGGGTCGCCAACCGGCACACCTTCGGCGCCCTTTTCGGCCGCGACCTGGTGGCCCCGGCACAGCGCGAGCACTACCGCACCATGCTGGGCGACATGGTGATCGCCTATCTGACGGCGGAGCGCGCGACCGACTGAAGTCGCCGGACGCCCCCTCTTGACAGCCGGGAAACGTCGGCGCAACATCCCTACCCACCGAGACTAACTACCCAGTGGGTTAATTAGCCGCGACCCGCGCCGCCACCTCTCCCCCACTCCCCGCTCCCCATCGCCCCGTCTCCGCTCACTCCGCCCACGGTGGAGTTCCCCCGAAGGAGCAAGCCGTGTCCGTCCCCGCCAACGCCGTCGGGCAGCCGAAAAAGGCGGCCACTGCCGCCTGGATCGGCAGCGCCTTGGAGTACTACGACTTCTTCATCTACGGCAGCGCCGCCGCCCTGATCTTCCCGAAGGTCTTCTTCGACGACTCGGACCCGGCGACCGCGACCCTGCTCTCCCTCGCGACCTTCGGTGTCGCCTACGCGGCCCGGCCGGTCGGCGCGCTGTTCCTCGGGCACTTCGGCGACCGGGTCGGCCGCAAGAAGATCATGATCTTCACGCTGCTGCTGATGGGCCTGTCGACGTTCCTCATCGGCTGTCTGCCCACCCGGGCCCAAGTAGGCGGCCTGGCACCGGTGCTGCTCGTGCTGTGCCGGGTCCTCCAGGGCATCTCGGCGGCGGGCGAGCAGGCCAGCGCGAGTTCGATGACGCTGGAGCACGCGCCGCCGGACCGGCGTGGTTTCTTCACCAGTTTCACGCTGGGCGGCACCCAGGGCGGCCAGCTCATCGCGACGCTCGTGTTCCTCGCCGTGGCCCAACTCCCGGACAAGCAGCTGCTGTCGTGGGGGTGGCGCGTTCCCTTCTGGGCGAGCGTGCTGGTCGCGGTCGCGGGATACCTCATCCGCCGCAACCTCCAGGAGACGCCGGCCTTCGCCGAGCAGGCCGCGACCGAGGGCGTCGTCAAACTGCCGCTCGTGGTCCTGCTGCGCGAGCACTGGGCGGACGTCCTGCGGGTGATCGCGGGCGCGCTCATCGCCTCGGTCTCCACGATCTTCACGGTGTGGGCGCTGGCCTACGCGACCAGTGACTCCGTCGGCATGTCCCGTACGTCGATGCTGTGGGTGGGCGCGCTCGCCAACCTCGTCGCCCTCGCCGCGATCCCCCTGTGGGCCACGCTCTCCGACCGCATCGGCCGCCGCCCGGTGTATCTGATCGGCGCGGTCGGCAGCGCGATCACGATGTTCCTCTACCTCTGGGCGATCTCGACCGGCTCCTACGCCCTCACCCTGATCCTCGGCATCGTCGCCTTCGGCGTGGTCTACAGCGCCGCGAACGGCGTCTGGCCCTCCTTCTACGGCGAGATGTTCTCGACCCGGGTCCGGCTGTCCGGCATGGCGATCGGCACCCAGATCGGCTTCGCCGTGGCCGGGTTCGCGGTGACGTTCGCCGCGCAGATCGCGGGTCCGGACGGCACGGACTGGTCGTCGGTGGCGCTGTTCACGGCGGCCCTGTGCGTCCCGCCGGTGATCGCGGCGGTCTCGGCCCGCGAGACCCGCGCGGTCCCGACGGAGCTGCTCGGCACCCGTTCGCCCCGCGAGGCGTCCCAGCCGGAGACGGTGACGGCCTGACCGTCGCACCCCGACCACCGCTCCCCCGGGCCTCGTTCATGACGTCGCCCGGGGGTTCCGGCTTCCGTCCCGTGGTTGACAGATGACGTTTCGGGCAAGAACATCGGCCGGAACGAGCAGAAAAGAACAGCGCTGCCGCACGGCACCCCGATGGCTCGCCCGTGAACCCGCGTGCGCGGGGTGACGCCGAGGCGCTCACCGCCCCGCGCCGCCAGTAGGGGTCTCCGCGTGCCCCGGCCGATTTCAGGGGCGGCCGGTGCACGCGGGCCCGGGGCCTGACCGTCCAGCCCGATCACCCGGGCGGAAGGCGGTCGAGCGGCGCGCTCAACTCCGCGTGTCCGCCACCGGAATCCCGTACGCCCGCTCCACCCGCAACCGCAGCACCAGCCGCCGGTCCCGCACCATCGCCGCGCGGTAATCGTCCCAGTCGGAATGCTCGCCGAGGACGTCGCGGTAGAGGCGGATGAGTTCCTCGACCGTGTCGTCGTGCGGGTCGGCGGCGACCGGGGGGAGGTCGGCGGTGCCCTCGGCGACCGTGTAGGCCCAGCGGTCGGCGCTGGTCACGTGGTAGGAGGCGCGGGGGTCACGGCGCAGGTTGCGGGTCTTGGCGCGGTCGTCGGTGATGGAGACCCGGATGATCCGCTCGTCGGGGTAGTAGGCGTGGCTGACGTTCGACAGCTGGGGGCGGCCGTCGCTCTTGAGGGTCACCAGGACCCCGCCGTGGCCCTCGGAGAGCAGCCGGAGGAGTGCCGCGTCGTCTTGTGCCGTGTTCTCGGTCATGACGGTTCAACGGGCTCGACGCATCCGCCATTCCCCGGTGGGCGGCCCGTAGACGCTGTCTACGTGCACCTGGTAGACGGTGTCCATGCCTGACACGGAAGCATCGGAAGCGGCAGGACTCCGCGCCCGCCTCGTCGACGTCGGCGTCGACCTGGTCGCGAGGGAAGGCGCGCAGGCCCTCACCCTGCGCGAGATCGCCCGGCGGGCCGGGGTCTCGCACGGCGCGCCCCGCCGCCACTTCCCCACCCACCTGGAGCTGCTGTCCGCCATCGCGCGGCGCGGTTTCGCCCAGCTGGGCGAGCGGACGGCGGAGACCCTGGCGGACGCCGGGACGGAGCCGCGTGCCCAACTGACAGCCCTGGGCCGCGTCTATCTGGAGTTCGCGCTCGACAACCCCGGCATGTACGCGTTGATGTTCCGTCACGATCTGCTGGAGAGCGGGCACTTGGGGCTGCGGGACACCAGCCTGCCGTTGTTCGGGGTCCTGGTGGAGCTGGTCGGCCGCGCCCGTCCCGACCTGGACGCCCGTCTGGTCGCGGGCGCGCTGTGGGCGAACCTGCACGGCGTCGCCCAGCTCTGGCGCTGGGGCAGCCTCCAACGCGCCACCGGTGCCGACGACTTCATCCCCCTGCTGCACTCGGCCCTCGACGCCCACCTCGGCCCGGAGACCGCCGTATGACGGCGCACCGGCGGATCGCGCCGGCGAGGATTCGCCCTGCTCGTGCTCGCCGCGGTGGCTCTGACCGGCGCTCTCGCCTGTCCCGTGCTGCCCGGGCGGACAGTCGCGTCGCTCACACATCCCCCCGTTACAGGAGACCGCGCAGGTGTTCCTGCGCGACGATGAGTTCCGAGGTGTCCGGGGCCGGGTATGCGGGACCCCACCTCGTGAACGCAATTCGGAGGAGAGCCATGGCACAACTGCGACAAGAGGTCGACCCGGACGAGGTCGGACTGGATCACAAGGCGCTGGACCGCCTGGACCAGCACTTCGCCCACTACGTCGACGTGGAGCGCCTGCCGGGCTTCCTGGTGTCCGTGGCCCGCGGCGGTCGCGTCGCCCACCTCACCGCGCACGGGCACCGCGATGTCGCGGCCCGACTCCCGGTCACGTCGGACACGTTGTACCGGATCTACTCCATGACCAAGCCGGTCACGGCGGTCGCCGCGCTGATCCTGATGGAGGAGGGCAAGCTCTCCCTGGACGACCCGGTCGGCGACCATCTGCCGGCCTTCGCGGACATGCGGGTCTACGACAGCGGCTCCGGCGCCGAGGTGAAGACGCGGCCGGTGGAGCAGCCGATGCTGATCCGGCATCTGATGACCCACACCTCGGGCATGACCTTCGCGTTCTACCACTCGCACCCGGTCGACGCCCTGTACCGGGACGCGCACCTGGAGTCGTCCGTGCCGCCCGGCGCGAACC
Organism: Streptomyces sp. NPDC096013; assembly: GCF_044763565.1. Lineage (NCBI taxonomy): Bacteria > Bacillati > Actinomycetota > Actinomycetes > Kitasatosporales > Streptomycetaceae > Streptomyces > Streptomyces sp. NPDC096013. Next base: position 839,923 of record NZ_JBIWGK010000001.1, read on the forward strand.
TCGCCGAGGCGATCGACATCTACGCGAGCCTGCCGTTGCAGTTCGAGCCGGGCACGCAGTGGAACTACTCCGTCGCCTCGAACGTGCTCGGCCGTGTCGTCGAGGTGGTCTCGGGGCAGCGGCTCGACGAGTTCTTCGCCGAGCGGATCTTCCGTCCGCTCGGGATGCCGGACGCCGGTTTCCAGGTCCCGGACGAAAAGGCCGACCGGCTCTCGGAGTTGTACGGCGACGCCGACGGCGGCGGGATCGAGCCGATCGCCGGGCTGCCGCTGCGGGGCGGCCGGCCGCGGTTCCTGTCGGGGAGCGGCGGGATGGCGGCGAGCCCGTACGACGTGCACCGGTTCGCGGAGTTCCTGCGCCGCCGGGGCGAACTCGACGGCACACGGCTGCTGTCCCCCGAGACGGTCGACCTCATGGCCAGCAACCACCTCCCCGGCGGCGCCGACATGCGCGCCTTCGGCAGCCCCGCGCACCAGGAGCCCGGCAACGACGGCATGGGCTTCGGCCTCAGCGTCTCCGTCGTCATCGATCCCGAGCGCACCCAATCCCCCATGGGACTGGGCGCGTTCGGATGGAGCGGCGCGGCCACGACCACGTTCTGGGTGGACCCGGGCCGTGACCTCACCGTGCAGTTCATGACCCAGCTGCGGCCCAAGCACTCCCTGAAGATCATCCCCGAGCTGAAGCAGCTGGTGCACGAGGCGATCACGGACTGAGGCGAGCGGTGCGACGAGCCGGGCACGTGCCGAGGCCCGTCCGGTCCATCACGGACCGGGGCCCGGCCCCGGCACCGCTACTGGTCGACCCTCAGCGTGAACTCCAGTCCCTCCCGCGCCAGTTCGCTCAGCCACTCCCGTGACCGCTCCGCCGTCTCCGCCGCCCGGTTCAACCCGGACGGCAGGTCGTCGGACAGGATGTGGCGGACGGCGAGGGAGAGGGGACGGGAGACACAGCGGGCCATCGCGCTCTCCTCCTCGTCGCCGACCAGGTCGAGGAGGTAGCTGCCGGACCAGGTCTCGCCCGTGGCGCCCCTGACGTCCAGGGACACCGCGAGGACGACCCGGTCGTGGTCGGCGTCCGTGGTCGGGTAGGTGGCCGCCAATTCCCGTGCCAGCGCGGCGATCCGGGCGTCGTCGCCCGCCTTCAGCTCCTCGAACACCGCGTCCCAGGCCCGCAGCCAGCCGTCGAGCCGTAGCGTGCCGCGCACGAAGGTCCGGGGGCGCCAGCCCGTCGGCAGGCCGTACTGCTCGATGAACGGCACGCTGTCCCGGTTCGGGTACACCTCGAAGGTCTCGCCGTCGAGGACATGCGGCCGGGTCGCCTCCCACGGGCGTTCGGCCGTGGTCTCCTCGCCGTCCTCCAGGTACCGCGCCGGTGAGCGCAGCGCGCCCAGCACCCCGGCCGGGGCCCAACTGAACCGGTACCGGAACTCGTTGGGCACCGCGGGCACCCCGCCGCAGTACGAGGTGAGGCTGTACGAGGCCTCGTCGCCGATCGCCTCCCGGGCACGGGCGACGAGGCTGTGGGCGAAGAGGTGGTCGATGCCGGGGTCGAGACCGGCCTCGGTGAGGACGACGATCCCGGCCCTCTCGGCCGCCGGTACCTGTTCCAGCACGGCGTCCGACACATAGCTGGAGCAGGCGAAGTGGGCCTGTCGTCGCACACAGACGGCCAGCAGCGCCGCGTGCTCGGGCGCGGGCAGCATGGAGACGACGATGTCTCCGGGCACCAACTCGTCCGTGAGCGCGCCGAGTCCGAACGCCCGCGGTTCGGCGCGTCCCCTCAGGTCCAGGCGGTCGAGTGCCCGCGCCGCGCGCTCCTCGGTGCGGTGCCACACCCGTACCCGCTCGGCGGTGTCGCACAGCAGGGCGAGACCGCTGCCCGTGGACAGTCCGGCGCCGATCCAGTGGACGGTACCGCTCGCGCGCACCACGTCAGACATGGCCCAACTCCCCGTCCGCCACGGCGATGCCGAGTTCGCGGCACGTCGTACGGAACAGCTCCAGGTCGCGCCGCCACGCCTCGCCGGTCCCGAAGTCGAGGAGGTGGGGCAGCAGCGCGGCCGAGAAGTCGGTGCTGGACTCCCTCGGGAGGAGGGACGGCAGGTTGTCGATGGCGATGAGGTCGAGCGGGGGGCGGTCGCGCAACCGCCGTACCGGGGCGTCCCATTCGGTCGTGCGGTCGTAGACGGGCAGGACGTTGAGGGGCGAGCCGACGTCGCAGGTGACGTCGGAGACGGTGCGCAGGCGGCGGGTCGGGTCGTCGAGGTCCGGCGCGCGGAGGAAGGGCGGGACCGGGGTCGTGGCCAGGACGCAGTTGACCAGGACGTCGTGGGCCAACAGGGCCGGGCGGTCGAGGTTCCGGGTCTCGGCGAGGTCCCAGCGGGTCGGGTCGGTCCCGGCCGTGGAGAACGCGTCGCGTGCTCCGCGTCCGCTGCGGCCCAGCGCGCCGATCACCAGGGCGCTGAACTCCGGGTCGTCGGCGGCGGGTTGGAGCCGCTTGTCCAGCTCCTCCTTCGACGTGGGTGTCAACGGCGCGACCAGCCGGCCCCGGTGCTGGAGGACGGCCAGGGCCGCGCCCAGGTAGCCCGCCCAGAAGCCGAACGCGGCGAGGCGGCGGCCGGTGTCGTCCACCAGGTATTCGAGGTCGAGGAGTGCTCCGCCGCCGGCCGCGAACCGGCTCAGCAGGTCGCGCGCGCCCGGCTGGCCCTTGTAGGCGTGCCCGAAGAAGATGTGCCGGTGGGTCAACTCGGCCGGATCGTCCGGGAGTTCCTTCAGGCCGAGGATCACCGTGCCCTCCGGCGCCGACGCCCACGAGCCCGCGGGGGCCACGCGGGCGCCGATCGCCTCGTAGTCCTCGATCGGGAAGATCCGTTGCGGGGAGTCCTCGACCGTGAGGGTCACCCCGTGCTCGACGAGGCGGCGGGCGCCGGAGGGGACGACCGGGGTGCGGCGTTCGGTCGTGCGGGCCTCGTGGCGGAGCCACAGTTGGAGCTCGGTCATACCAGGTTGACCTCCGGACGCGGGGCGTCGGCCGCGAACCGGCCGGCGCTCAGGGGGCTGACGTCCACGAAGGGTACGTGGCCGAGGTACAGGTCGCGGACGACCTCGCCGACGGCCGGTCCCTGGAGGAAACCGTGGCCGGAGAAGCCGGTGGCGTAGAGGAAGCGGGAGACCGAAGTCGCCTCGCCGATCAGGGCGTTGTGGTCCGGTGTGTTCTCGTACAGGCCCGCCCAGCCGCCGGTGCGGCGCAGCGCCAGGAGGTCGGGGGCGCGGCGGCGCATGGCGTCGGCGAGGCGGGGGATCCAGCGGTCGTGGGTGTCGGTGGCGTAGCCGGGCCGCTCGTCGGGGTCGGACATGCCGACGAGGAGGCCGGGGCCCTCGGAGTGGAAGTAGAGGCTGGTGCTGAAGTCGATCGTCATGGGGAGCGTCGGCGGAAGATCCGGCACCGCTTCCGTGACCGCGATCTGGCGGCGCAGCGGCTGCACCGGGAGGTCCACGCCCGCCATCGCGCCGATCGCCCTGGACCAGGCGCCGGCCGCGCAGATCACCGTGCGGGTGTCGATGCGGCCGAGGGTCGTGACCACCGCCGTGATGGTGTCGCCTCGGGTCTCGATGCCGGTGACGTCGGTGTGGCGCAGGATCGTCGCGCCGTGGCTGCGGGCGGCGGAGGCGTAGCCGTGGACGACGGCTTCGGGGGTGCAGTGGCCGTCGTCGGGCGAGTAGGCGGCGGCGAGGAGGCCCTCGGTGCTGATCAGCGGGGAGAGGCGGCGGGCCTCGCCGGGGTCGATCATGCGGCTGGGCACGTCGAGGGAGTTCTGGAGCCGGACGCCCGTCTCGAAGGAGGCGACGTCCTCGGGGGTGGAGAGCAGGAACAGGTAGCCGACGCGATGTAACCCGATGTCGTGGCCGGTGTCCTCCTCGAAGCGGGCGAAGGCCTCCAGGCTGCGCGCGCCGAGCTGTACGTTGAGGACGTCGGAGAACTGGGCGCGGACTCCCCCTGCCGCCTTGGAGGTGGAGCCCGCGGCGAGTTCATCCCGTTCGACGAGGACGACGTCCCGGACGCCGGCGCGGGCCAGGTGGTAGGCGATGCTGGTGCCGATGACCCCGCCGCCGATGACGACGACCTCTGCCTGACGCTTCACGGGCGCTCCTTCGTGGCCGCGTCGATGACGGCCCAGGCCGCTGCCGCGTCCTGGATGCCGAGGCCGACGCTGTTGTAGTAGACGATGTCGTCGGGTCGGGTACGGGCGGCGCGGCGGCCGGTGAGGACGGCGCCGAGCGGGATCAGGTCGTCCGGGGTGAGCACGCCGTCGCGCAGGGCGGCCACCACCGGTCCCGCGTGCTCGGCGGCCGTCTCCGGGTCGTCGACCACGACGGCCGCGGAACGCCGTAGGACGTCCGGGTCGACCTCGCTGCGGGTGGGTTCGAAGGAGCCGACGCTGACGACCGTGCAGCCGGGGGTGAGCCATTCGCCGTGCACCACGGGGGTGGTGCTGAGCGTGCAGGCCGCCACGACGGAGGCGCCGGTGACGGCTTCCCGTGCGGTGGCCGACGGCCGGACGGGGAAGGGCAGTTCGGCGTCCAGGGTCGCGGCAGCCCGGGTGCGGCGCTCGGGGTTCGGGCTCCACAGGCGTACGGAGGTCAGGTTCCGGACCCGGGCGATCGCGCGGACATGGGCGAGGGCCTGGGTGCCGGAGCCGAGGACGGCGAGGCGGGTGGCGTCCGGGGCGGCCAGGGCGTCGACGGCGACGGCGCTGCCCGCGGCCGTGCGCAGGGTCGTCACCGCCGTGCCGTCCATGACCGCGACCAGCTGCCCGGTGACCGGGTCCAGGGCGCTGATCACCGCGTGGATCGTGGGCAGCCGGGCCCGCGCGTTGGCCGGGTTGACGCTGCCGAACTTCGCCACCGCCCCGGTGTCCGCCGAGAGCCGGGAGACGTAGGCGAAGACGACGCTGTCGTCGAAGCGGCTCGGGTGCATGATCTTGCCGGGCAGGTCGGCGGCGCCGTCACCGAGCGCGGTGAAGGCCGCGCGCTGCGAGGCGATGGCCGCGTCGGCGTCGAGCAGGTCCGTGACCCGGTCGCCGGAGAGGAAGAGGACGTCGTCGGTCATTCCCTCTTCCTGTCCGGACTCCGCTCACCGGAATCAGGACCAGTGCGCCACTGCGTCCAAATGGGGCAGCCGATGGTCGAGGCGTTCCCGTTTGGTGCGGAGATAGGTGATGTTGTTCTCGCAGGGCGGGATCAACAGCGGTACCTCTTCGACGACTTGGATGCCGTGGTCGATCAACGCCTCGCGTTTGCGTGGGTTGTTGGACATCAGGCGGACGCTCGCGACGCCCAGGTCGTGCAGGATCTCGGCGGCCACGCCGTAGTCGCGGGCGTCGACCGGCAGGCCGAGGGCGAGGTTCGCCTCGACGGTGTCCAGGCCCTCCGCCTGTAGGGCCATCGCGCGCAACTTGGCGAGCAGGCCGATGCCCCGGCCCTCGTGGCCTCTCAAGTAGACGACTATGCCCCGGCCTTCGGCGACCACGGCCCGCATCGCGGCGTCCAGCTGGTCGCCGCACTCGCAGTGCTGGGAGCCGAAGGCATCGCCCGTCAGGCACTCGGAGTGCAGCCGGGTGAGCACCTCGTCCGTGCCGATCTCGCCGTAGACCAGGGCCACTTGCTCGTCACCGCGGTCGTGGTCCAGGTAACCGACCGCCTGGAATTTGCCGTACACGGTGGGCAAGGGAGCATTCACGACGCGTTCCACGCCGGTGGGCTGTGGAGACTTCTTCTTGCCGAGTACGCCAATGTTTTCTGTCATGATCTGGTTCCTAAGCAGAGACGAAAGGCCGTGAAACAATGAATGGTTCGGGCTCACGGACGGCGGCATACGGACTGGTGCCGGCGGACACCACGGAGGACGTACGGGTCAGGGGGGCGGGTGTCTCGACGCAGGTGGCCGTCCTTCCGGTCGGCAGTTTCGAGCAGCACGGCCCGTATCTCCCGCTGGCGACCGACACGTTGGTCGCCTGTGCCGTGGCCCGGGAGATCGCCGCGGCATACCCGGTGCATCTCCTCCCTCCGGTGACGATGGCCTGCTCGCACGAGCACGCGGCCTGGCCGGGGACCGTCAGCATCTCTTCCGTGACCCTTCATGCGGTGGTGCGGGACATCGCGGACTCGCTCCGCCGCTCGGGGGTCGAGACCCTGGTGGTGGTCAACGGTCACGGCGGCAACTACGTCCTGGGCAACGTCGTTCAGGAGTCCTCCGCGCGCGGTGAGCGGATGGCGCTGTTCCCGGCCGCCGAGGACTGGGAGACGGCGCTGGAGCGGGCCGGGGTGCTGACCTCGCTGCTCACCGATATGCACGCGGGGGAAATCGAGACCTCCATTCTTCTGCACGCTCATCCCGAATTGATCCGTCCCGGATATGAGACCTCCGATTTCGTCGCCGACGACCGTCGCCATCTCCTGACGCTCGGTATGTCCGGCTATACCGAGTCGGGTGTCATCGGGCGCCCGTCCCTCGGCTCGGCGGAAAAGGGGAAGGCGCTGCTGGCGAGCCTCGCCGATTCCTTCGGCGCGTATTTCTCGGTGCTGACCGCGGAGGCCTGAGCGGGCGCCGGGTCCGGTACGCGGGTGCCGGGTCCGGCGGTGCGCAGTCCCGCGCCCCAGCGGACGATCAGCACGGCCAGGCCGGGCAGCGCGGCGACGAAGCTGAGCACGCCGTAGATCACCGACACGGACAGGCCGCTGCTCGCGCCGAGGCCGGCGGCGCCGAACGCCCAGGCGGTGACGCCCTCGCGGGGTCCCCAGCCGCCGACGTTCAGCGGCAGGCCCATGGCGACCAGCGCGAGGACGGCGATCGGCATCAGTTGGGCGACGGTGGCGGCAGAGCCCGCGGCGCGGGCGGCGACCACGAACATCGCCAGGTGGCCGGCGAGGACGACCAGCGAGGAGAGGGTGACGCCGGGCCAGTTGGCGCGGGAGAACAGTCCGGCGCGGGCCTCGTCGAGGGTGGTGCGCAGGGCGCGGCCCCGGCGGGTGGCGGCGGCCGGGCGGTTCATCCGTACGGCGGCCACGACGGCCAGCGCTCCGAGAGCGGCGAGCAGGACGAGCGGGGCGATGTTGCGGACCTCGGACATCACCGGGGAGTCGAGACCGAGCAGGATCGTCACGCCTACGACGGCCAGGGCGATCTGGCCCGCGACGCGTTCCAGGACGACGGCGCGGACGGCGCGGCCCATGTCGCCGGCGCTCTGTCCGTGGCGTACCGCGCGGTGCACGTCGCCGAGGATGCCGCCGGGCAGGGCCGCGTTGAGGAACAGGGCGCGGTAGTAGTCGGCGACGGCCGGGCCGAGCGGCAGCCTGATGCGCAGGCCGCGCGCGACCAGGGCCCAGCGCCAGGCGCTGAACACCGTGGTGACCACGCCGATCGCGAGCCCGGCCAGCAGCGTCGGCGCGTCGATGCGACGCAGGCCGTCCAGGAAGACGCCGGTGCCGAGACGCCAGAGGAGGACGCCGAGGATGGTGATGCCGGCGACGGAGCCGAAGTGGGTGCGTACGGCGCGGGAGTTCACCCGGGTCAGGATCGCGCGCAGCACACGGCGGGCACCGGAGGCGCGGTCGGTGCCGGGGCGCGGGGCGGCGACGATCACCCCGATACGGTCGCCGGAGACGGCCGAGCTGTGCAGCGCCGGGGCGTGCCCCGGCCGTAGCCGCACCTCGTCGACGGCGGTCTCGGTGCGCCGTTCGAGCGCGACCGGTGCGGACCGGTCCACGCGCACCCTGCGAGTCCGGGTGCCGGGCCTCGGCGCGACCGTCCTCATCGTCTCCACGCTCATCGTGTGCCCCCCGTCGGCCGGGCCAGTGCCAGCAGATCGCTGTGGTGGACGAGCACGCTCAACTCCCCTGCCGTACACGCCTCCAGACGGTCCCGGAGATAGCGGTCGGCGCGGTCCTTCAGCTCGGGGCGCTCCTCGACGGCGGCGCCGACCCAGCCGCGCAGCCACTCGGCGGTCAGCGCGGCCTCGTCGGGGCCGAGCCGCCAGGCGCTCGGATGGACGCGGACCGTGGCGCCGTGCGCGGCGAAGGCCTCGCAGGTGACGGTGACCGCGTCCGGGCCGAGGAGTCCGTCGCGCCGCTGGTGGGCGTTGAACGCGTCGGCGATCTCCTCGTCCATCGGGTGGGCCGGGGTGAGTTCGACCCGGCCCGCCACCGACAGCGTGAGCAGCGCCGGGCATCCGGCGCCGACGCAGGCGGTGACGAGGGCGTCGACCTCCTCGCGGGTGAGGACGTCCAGGAGCGCCGAGGCCGTCACCAGCGAGGCGCCGACCAGCGCGTCCGGGGTCAGCCGGGCCACGTCGCCGCGCCGGGTCTCGACCGTCACGCGGCTGCCGTCGGCGGCGGCACGCGGGGAGGCGACGGCGGCGAAGTGCAGGAGGTAGGGGTCGCGGTCGTGCAGGATCCAGTGCTGGGGGCCGTCCAGGCGGGGCGCGAGCCAGCGTCCCATCGAGCCGGTGCCGCAGCCCAGGTCGTGGATGACGACGCCGGAGCGGCCCGGCAGGTTGGCGAGCCGGATGCGCAGCGGGTCGAGCAGGTCACCCGCCCGCGCGACGGCGTCGGCGCCCTCCCGCAGCTCCAGCCACTCGGGCGCGTAGCGCGGCGGGTCGTCGGGTCCGACGTCCCGCAGCCGTACGGTGGCCCGCTCGCCGGGCCGGTTCGCGGGTCCGGCGCCGGGGATCACGGAACCCGGCTCCGCCTGCTCGACGGCGTCCGTCCGCACCGTTCCACCCATGATGTCCTCCGGCCCCGGCTCTCCAGCCGTCAGGTCCTTCGCTCCGGCCTGCGCCGGGGCGACCAGCATGCCCAGCGGTACGCCCCTGGGCCCCGGCTGCGCCGGTATCCGTGCGGCCTGTGCCGTGGTGGCCGTCTTCCTCATGCCGCCCTCCGGGGTTCGCCGGGGAGGCGGGTGAGGACACCGGCCAGGCTGCGGGCCGTGGTGGCCCACCCGTCGAGAGCCGCGCGCCGGCCCCGGGCCGCCGCCTTGAGACGCCGCCGTACGTCGGCCTCGCCGAACCAGCCGCGCAGTTCGGCGGCGAGGGCCGCGGGGTCCTCCGGCGGGACGAGGATGCCGGGCACGCCTCCGTCGGGGGCGCGGCCGACCGCCTCGGGCAGCCCGCCGACGTCCGTGGCCAGCACCGGGATGCCCCGGGCGAGGGCCTCGGTGACGGCCATGCCGTAGGTCTCGGCGTACGACATGAGGACCATGAGGTCGGCGGAGGCGTAGGTCGCGTCGAGTTCGGCACCGGCCCGCGGGCCGGCGAGGTGCAGCCGGTCCTGGAGGCCGTACCGCTTGATGAGGCCGCGCAGGTGGTCGACGTACTCCGGGTCGTGGCCCAGGCCGCCGACGCAGACGCAGGTCCACGGCAGGTCGGCCGCGGCGGCCAGCGCTTCGACGAGCCGGTGCTGCCCCTTGCGCGGGGTCACGGTCGCGACGCACAGCAGGCGGGAGACGCCGTCGGTGCCGGAGGCGAGGGGCGCGATGTCGGCGCCGGGGGTGGCGACGTGGACGCGGTCGGGGGCCAGGCCGTGGTGCGAGACGAGGCGGCGGACGGCCCACTCGCTGGTGCCGATGACGGCGGAGACCGCGCGCAGGACCGTGCGCTCCTTGGCGTCCAGCTCGGCGGCGACGGAGGCATCGAGGCCGGTCTCGTCGCCGAGCGGAAGGTGGACGAGGACGGCCAGGCTCAGCCGGTCGGCCTCCGGAACGACGATCTCGGGGACCCCGCAGGCCACGATCCCGTCCAGGAGTACGGCGGCGCCGTCCGGCAACTCGCGCAGCACCCGGGCGAGTTCGGCCCGCGCGGAGGCTGCGGGCCGGGGCCACTCGCCGTCCACGGCGTGCTTGTGGACCTGCCAGCCGAAGCCGGGCAGGTCCAGGCTGACCCGGCGGTCGTAGGCGTTGCCGCCGCTCGGCGCGGCCGGGTCGTCGACACCGCCGGGCATCACGAAGTGCACGGTGCGCAGGGACATGGGGATGATCTCGGCATTCCGGGAGGCCGCGCGCTGTGCGGGCAGGAATCCCAGCGAGGGGGCGCGGTCGATGGTCAGGTCGCTCACAGGGCACGCTCGTAACTCGCCCAGGCGACGTGCGACTCGTGCAGGGTGACCTGGAGTCCGGTCAGGCCCTGGGCGCCGTCGCCGAGCGCGCCCTTCTGGATCCGCTCGGCGAGCCGGTCGGCGATGACCTTCGCGAGGAACTCCGTCGAGGTGTTGACCCCGGCGAAGTCGGGCTCGTTGTCGAGGTTTCTGTAGTTCAGCTCGCTGACGACGGCACCGAGCTCCTGGGTGGCCAGTCCGATGTCGACGACGATGTTGTCGTCGTCCAGCTGCTCGCGCCGGAAGGTGGCGTCCACCAGGAACGTGGCTCCGTGCAACCGCTGCGCGGGACCGAACACTTCGCCGTGGAAGCTGTGGGCGATCATGATGTGATCGCGGACGGTGATGCTGAACAACGGACGACCCTCCAGGTGCGGCGCGTCTGGTCCTCCGGCTGATCCCTGCCGGGGGATGCCGTGTAGTACGGCTCCACGACTCCCCCTGTTCAGCCCTCACTCACTCTTTTCTCAGGTCAGACGCGCTTGCTCGTACGGAATTGAACGGTTCTCAGCCGATGTCGGCGTAACGGACCCGGTGGCACAGCGCCGGGATCTCCCCCGAGGCGAGCCTCGGCAGCAGCTGGGGCAGCTCCTCGAAGTCGCTCTCGCCGGTGACGAGCGCGTCCAGCGCGGGGTCGGCGAGCAGGTCGAGGGCGAGCGCGAGCCGGTCGGCGTAGCTGCGGTTCGCGCGGGCCGGGGAGACCGTGCCGACCTGGCTGCTGCGGATCACCAGGCGGCGCGAGTGGAAGGCCTCGCCGAGCGGGAGGCTGACCTTCCGGTCGCCGTACCAGCTGAGTTCGAGGACGGTGCCCTCGGCGGTGAGGAGTTCCAGCGCGCGGGCGAGGCCCTGTTCGGTGGCGCTGGCGTGCACGACGAGGTCGCAGTCGCCGAGCGCGTCCGGAGGCAGCGCGAAGCCGACGCCGAGCGCCTCGGCGGTCTTCGCGCGCGCCGGGTCGGCGTCCACCAGCTGCACGCGCACGCCCGGGAAGCGGGCCAGCAGCGCGGCCACCGAGCAGCCGACCATCCCGCCGCCGACCACCGCGATCCGGTCACCGACCAACGGCGCCGCGTCCCACAGCGCGTTGACGGCGGTCTCCACGGTCCCGGCGAGCACGGCCCGCCCCGCGGGCACCGACTCCGGCACCGGTGTCACGGCGCTCGCGGGGACGACGTAGCGCGTCTGATGCGGATAGAGACAGAAGACGGTACGGCCCACCAACGCGTCCGGCCCCTCCTCGACCACCCCCACATTGAGGTAGCCGTACTTCACCGGGCCCGGGAAGTCGCCCTCCTGGAAGGGCGCCCGCATGGTCGCGTGCTGGCTCTCGGGGACGCCCCCGCGGAAGACCAGGGTCTCGGTGCCGCGGCTCACGCCCGACCACAGGGAACGGACCACCACCTCGCCCTCGGCGGGGTCGGGCAGGACGACGTCACGTATCTCGCCGTGACCGGGTGGACCGGTCCAAAACGCCCTCGCGGTGCGCTTCATCGGGATCCTCCTGAACGATCGGGAAGCTGTTCACGTACGGGTAACCACAGGCCGCGCACAGTACGCGGCGTTGATCGACTCTGTCATACGGCCGGAGGGTGTGCGGTGGCCCTGAACAACACATACGAAGCAAGGCTGGTCCAGCAGGAGACCGCTGTGGGAGCGGGCGTTCAGATCCTGTTGCTGGCGTTGCTCGGCACGGCGATCGGGATGGGCCCGGCGGGCTGGCTGACCGGCCTGGCGTTCGCGATCGCCACCTGGGCCGTGCTCTCCAAGGCCCTGCACCGGACGAGGACCCGTTCCTTCGGCCCGGCCAACCGGGTCACCCTCGGCCGGGCGATCCTGGTCGGCGGGGTGACCGCGCTGGTCGCGGACTCCTTCGAGAGCTCGCCGCCGGTCACCCTCTTCGTCGGTCTGACGGCGGTGGCCCTGATCCTGGACGGCGTCGACGGCAAGGTCGCCCGGCGCACCGGCACCTCCACCGCACTGGGCGCGCGCTTCGACATGGAGGTCGACGCGTTCCTCATCCTGGTCCTCAGCGTCTACGTCTCCACCCAACTCGGCCCGTGGGTGCTGCTGATCGGCGCCATGCGCTACGCGTTCGTCGCAGCGGCCCGCGTCTGGCTGTGGCTCAACGCCCCCCTGCCGCCGAGCACCGCCCGCAAGACGGTCGCCGCCACGCAGGGCATCCTCCTGCTCCTCGCGGGCGCGAACCTGCTGCCGTACGCGGCCAACGTCGCGGTGGTGGCCCTCGCGCTCGGCACGCTCGTATGGTCCTTCGGCCGCGACATCCTGTGGCTCCGGCGCACCTCCCGCACCTCCCTCGTCGAGGAGGTTCCGGCGGAGGAGAAGCTGCTGGAACTCGTCTCGCGGTAGGGACGGTTGCGCCGAAGGGCCCGGATCACTGGTGATCCGGGCCTTTTGGTGAGTGCTACGACCGCGGGGACCGGCTGCGGACGATCGCGAAGGCGCCGGCCGCGAGGCCCAGTACGCCCACGATCAGCCCGGCGATGCCCAGCCCGCGGGCGGTCGAGTCGCTGCTCGACGAGGAGGCGGTGGTGGACTTCGCGGAGCCGGCCGTGGCGGCGGCGGAGGCGGCCGGGGTCGCGTCGCCTTCCTCGCTCTCCTTGGCAGTGAGCTTGAGGACGGGCGCCGGGTTCTCCGGCTCGTCGGCGCCCGCCGCGGTCTCCTCGATCCAGCGCACGACATTGCCGTCCGAGTACGTCTGGAGCGTCTTGAACGCCAACTGGTCGGTATCGTCGGGCAGTTGACCGAAGGCGACGTTGAAGTCCTCGTACTGTCCGGCCCCGATCCGCCCGCCGGTCCAGGTGATCTGGGAGACCGCGTCGGTGATGGTGCCGTCGTCGGTCTTGACCGGCGTCTTCAGCTTGCTGGTGGTGACCTTCGCGGTCCAGCCGTTCTGCGGGGTGACCAGGACACCGAGCACGGGGTGCTCGGTGGGCAGATAGACCTGGACCTTGGTGGTGGCGGCCTTGTCCTCCTCGTTGGGGACGCGGAAGGTGAGGACGCCGTCCGTGGCTCCCTTGGCGTAACTCCCGGGGTGGACGGTGACGTGCGCGGAGGCGACCCCGGCGGCGGCCAGGACTCCGGCGGTGGCGAGCGCGGCGACAGTGCCTGCGCGGCGCAGGGTGGTGCGGTGAGCGGACATGGTGAGGCGATCTCCGTACGGGATGAGGACGTTGGGTGATCAGACCGGGTACGGGATCGGGGCCGGCGGTCCTCTGCGGCTGACCGCGTGCCGGAGGAGAAGCTGGCGCAGGGGGGCCGCACCGGCGGCGGTGCGGCCAGGGCGGCCGGTGGTGCGGGCGGGCCGGCGTGCGGGGGCGTCGCGCCACCAGGCGGCGAGTCCCGGTACGAAGGCGACGGCCCAGCGCAGCAGCGACCAGAGCGCGGCCTCCCCGCGCCGCAGCCACCAGGCCGCGACGAGCGCGGCGACGAGGTGAGCGGCCACGGCGTGCGGGGTCATCGCCTGCGACTGCCGCATGGGCGCCATGGCGTGCCCCGGCATGTGCGCCATCCCGGCCATCGCCATACCGCCGGCACGCGGCCGGGCGGCATCGAACCCGACGTGGACTACGGCCTGGGTGGCGAGCATCGCGGCCCCGATACCGGACAGGGACCGTTCCCTTCCGCCCAGCAGCCACCCCGTCACGAACACGACGAGGAACCCGGCACCGTCCGCCCACCACGGCGGCGTCGCCCCGGTGGCCAGCCCGTGCCCGGCGGCGGCCAGCAGCACGCACACCGCGGCGAACACCGCGGCGCGCAGACTCCGAACCGCCGGGGAAGCGCTCATGGTGACGGATCCTCCCACGCGCCGCTGCCGCCCTCGCCGCCGATGGCGGTTTCGGGGTCAGCTCATATCCGGTTCATGGGTTGGTACGGGGGTGGGGGCCGGGGTGTTCAGCGGGTGTGGGGGTGGGGTGTTCAGCGGGGTGAGGGGTGTGGGGGGAACGCGGCGGACGCGGCAGCAGCCCGACCGCCGCCATCGGTACGGCGGCCAGCACCAGCCAGGGGACGGCCGCGGGCAGCCGCGAGTCGAGGAGGGTGCCGGTGGCCGCGCTGCCGACGAGGACGATCAGCCCGGAGACGGAGGACAGGGCGCCGGTGTAGAGGCCGAGGCGGCCGGGTTCGGCGAGGTCGGGGACCCAGGCGCGGGCGACGGGGGCGATGAGCATCTGGCCGAGGGTGAGCAGGACGACGAAGCCGGTCGCGGGCAACACCCCCGCGGTACCGGTGAGTTCGGCGGGCCGGGCCACCGCCACGGCCGCGAACCCGACGGCGATCAGCGACAGCCCGGCCTTCATGGACCGGCGCGGGTCGAGCCGCTCCCCCGCCCACCGGGTGACGGGCAGCTGCGCGGTCACCACCAGCAGCGAGGAGAGCGCGAACAGCCAGGCCAGCGGCGCCTGCGAGCCCGCCGCGCGCTCCACCTCCTCGGGGAGCGCCAGGTAGAGCTGGTTGTACGCGAGGAGGTAGGCGCCGTAGGCACAACACAGCGCCAGGAAGGGCCGGTTGCGCACCAGCGCCCGTGCACCGCCTTTCTCCTTGATACGCGCCCGCCCGGGTATGTGCTGCGGCAGCAGCCACGCATGCCCGGCGAGCACCAGCACGAAGACCCCCGCCCCGGCCAGACACGCCACCCGGAAGTCCACCGCGAGCAGCAGCGCCCCGAGCAACGGCCCGGCGAACGCGCCGACTTGACCGGAGACGGTGAACAGCGCGAGCACCCGGGTGCGTGAACCCCCGCCCGCCGCCTCCCACTCGACGGCCTGCCGTGCCACCTCCGACTCCACCGCCGGTGAGAACAGCGCGGCGGCGAACCCGATGAGGAGTACGGCCCCGACCACGGACCAGGTGTCCCCCGCGTACCCGAGCCAGCCGAACCCGGCGATCCGCAGGACGCACCCCGCGAGCACCACGGGCCGTACGCCGTACCGGTCGGCGAGGGCCCCGCCCACCACGAACAGCCCCTGCTGGCTGAACGTCCTGAGCCCCAGCACGAGACCGACGAGCCACCCCGCCATGCCGATCACCTCCGCCAGGTGCTCGGCGAGGAACGGCAGAACGGCGAAGAACCCGATGTTGAAGGCGAGTTGGGTGAGAATCAGCAGCCGGAGCAACGGCGACAGCGGGGTCCGCACGAGGGCCACGGAGGTCACCGGGTGGCCGCCTTCCTCGCCCGGTCGGCCCCTTGCGCGGCTCCGGCCGCCGTGACCGCCAGCGCGCCGAGGAGGGCGAGGACGGCGGCGGGGGCGAGAACGGCCCAGGGGGCGCGCTCGGCGTAGGGCTGGTTCTCGGCGAGGAGCACGCCCCATTCCGGGGAGGGCGGTTGCGCGCCGAGGCCGAGGAAGCCGAGCGAGGCGAGCGCGAGGGCGACACCGGGCAGGCCGAGCAGCGCGTGCCGGGTGACGGGCGGCAGCACGGCGGGCAGGAGTGCGTGGCGCAGGATGTACCAACGGCCCGCGCCCAGGCCCCGGGTGGCGGTCACGTGCAGGGTGGCGCGTTCCTGGCACAGCAGTGCGGAGGTGTGTGCCGCGAGGGGCGTCCAGGCGAGCGCGGCGACGGCGAGGGCGGGCGTCGCCGCCCCGCTGCCCGCGACAGCGGTGACCAACAGCGCGGCCAGGACCGGCGGTACGGCGTTCACCGTGTCGACGAGCGGCCCGGACACCCGGGGCGACAGCCCGAGCAGCACGCCGGCTCCGAGCGCGACGGCACTGATCGCGAGGGCGAGCAGCAGGGTGCCGACGGCACCGTGGGCGACCCGCGCGAGGAGGTCACGGCCGAGCGCGTCGGTGCCGAACGGGTGCGCCCAGGTGGGGTGTTGGAGCCGCAGCCCGGTGTCGAGGGCGAGCGGATCGCGGGGCAGACCGAGCGCGACGACACCGAGGAGGAGTGCGCCGTACACAACGGGCGTGGCGCGTCGGCCGGTTGAGGTGGAGGGGCCGTGCAGGGAGGGGAGCGCGTCGGCGCCGAGTGCGGGGCCGATGAGGAGCCGCGCCGCGAGCCGGGTGAGTCCGGCGGCGACGGCGGCCAGGAGAAGGAGGGCGAGGGTGCCGGCCTGAAGGACGGGCAAGTCCTGGGCCAGGGCCGCCTGGAGAGTGGTTCGCCCGAGTCCCGGGATGTCGAAGACCTGCTCGACGGCGACGGCCCCACCGGTCAACCCCACGACGAACAGACCCATGTTGGGCAACAGGCCGGGCAGACACCGCCGCACGGCCTGCCGGGCGATCCGCCGCCCGGGCAGCCCCCGCGCGGCCGCGGCCCGCACCCATGGCTCCCCGAACGCCCCCGGCAGCAGATCGTCCAGCAACCGCCCGAGCACCGCCCCGGCGGGCAACCCGAGCGCGAGTGCCGGCAAGAGCATCCACCGCGGCCCGTACCACCCGAGCGCCGGCAGCCACCCGAGCTGTACCCCGACGACGGTGGCGAGCACGGACGCGGTGAGGAATTCGGGAAGCGTGGCGAGCACGGCGGAGCCACTGCCTCCGGCGCGCTCGACGGGGCGAGGGAACCGGCGGCGGCCACAGCGCCTCGGCCGCGCGCCGGGAGCGGCGGACTCGCTGCCGCCGGGCACCTCCGCCGGCCGACCGCCACGCCGCCGCGCGACGAACTCCCTCTGCACGCGCGGGAATCCGGTTCCGCCCCCACCCGGCCCCTCGATCGCGCGTCCACCCCTCCGCACCGTACGCGCGCACACCGACCCGGCCGTGACGACCGCCACCAGAGCCGCCGCGCTCATCAACAGCAGTGATGCGCCCAGCGCTTGGAGCAGGCCGGGCATGACCTCGGCTCCGGAGATCCAGGAGCGTCCGGCGTCACCGCGGGGCAGGCCGGCGAGCCACTGGCCGAGGAGGTGCAACGGGCCTTTGTCGAGACCGAGTTGAGTGCGAATGGCGGCGAGCACCTCGGGGTCGGGGTCGCGTTCCGCCGACCGTGCCTTGAGGACGGTGAGCGCCGGGTCGGTGCGGGAGAGCCAGGGCAGCAGACCTACGGCGCACACCAGGACGGCCGCGAGGAAGGCGCGCCACACCAGCGTGGCCGTGCGGTGCGGCATGGTTCAGCGCCGGGTTCCGGGGCCGACGAGGGTGCGCTCGTACGGGTCGAGGAGCACGCCCTCGACGGAGGAACCCACGCCGGTGACGACCCGTTGGTGCACGAGCGGCACGACCGCGTCGGCGCCCAGGATCCGGGCCTCGGCGGTCATCGCCGCGTTCTGCCGTGCGGAGGCGTCGGCGGTGTCCTCGGCCTTCGCGACGGCCCGGTCGACGTCCTTGTCGCACAGCAGGGCGAGGTTGTAACCGCCGTCGCAGGTGTAGTCGCCGGCGAGCACGGCCACCGGATCTCCCGTGTCCACCAGGGTGTTGCGCGCCAGGACGAACGCGTCGAACTTTCCGGCCAGCGCGTCGCTCTCGATCCGCGAGTACTCGCGCACCTCCAACTCGACCTTGAATCCGGCCCGTTCGAGCTGCTGCTTCAACACCTGGGCGACTTCGGGGAGTTCGGGCCGGTTGTCGTACGTCGCGAGGGTGACGGTCCGCCCGCCGGGCGCCCCTGCCTTCGCCCGTCCGACCGGTCGCTCGCGCTTGCCCGCGGCCCAGGTGACGGCGGGGCCGTAGATACCCGCCCCGGCGTCGGCGTGCCCCTCGTAGACGCCCTTGGCGAGTGCGGAGGTGTCGACGGCCACGCGCGCGGCGGCGCGGAGCTTCGAATCCCTGAACACGCCTGTCCTCGTGTTGAGTTGGAGGCTGGTGGTGCGGGTGGTGGCGGTCTCGCGGCGGGTGCCCGCGTCGAGGGTCGCGGCCTGGGCGACGGGTATCGCCTCGGCGATGTCGACCTGCCCGGTGCGCAGCGCGTTGGTGCGGGCGGTGCCGTCCGCGATGAACCGTGCGTCGATTCCGGAGGCCTGGGCGAGGCCGCCCCAGTAGTCGTCGAAGCGGTCGAGGGCGGCCGACGTGGAACCGGTGACCTTCGTCAGCTCGAAGGGACCGGTGCCGGTGCCAACGGGATCGACGCGCCCCTTCCCCTCGTACGCCTTCGGGGAGAGCACGGCGAGGGCGGGACCGGCCAGCCTCAACGGCAGTACCGGATCAGGTGAGGCGGTGGTGATACGCAGCCGGTCGGCGCCAGCGGACTCGGCGGTGAGGGTGACACCGGTCAGCGCGGCGGGCGCGGGCTTCGCCTCGGCGGCGTGGGCGAGGGCGGCGGCCACCCGGCCCGGGGTGACGTCGGTACCGTCCTGGAAGGTCGCCTCACGCAGGGTGAACAGCCAGCTCCGGTCACTCTCCCGCTGCCAGGACCGGGCCAGGGCGGGTGCGGCGGAACCGTTGGCGTCCAGCGAGGTCAGCCCCTCGGTGACGCCGAGACGACTGAGGATCGTGGCGTCGGCGCCGTACGGGTTGAGATTCTCGGCGGGCGGGAACGCGAGCGCCACCCGCAGCCGCGAACCGGACGTCGCACTCCCGGCACCTTCCCCGGTCTCCTCACCGGCGGACGCGAAGCAGCCGGTGAGCACCGGCGCGAGCACGAGGGCGAGAAGCGTACGGGACCGCCGTAGCGGCCCAACACGCTTCCTGGCAGCCGCACTTGGGCCGGCGTCCCCACGTCGGAATCGCATCACGCTCATCGCTCCATCGCCAGTTCGAAGTGCACGGTCCGCAGCCCGCCACTCGGGTCGTCGCGCTCGTCGTGCACGACCTTCCCGAGCGACCGCCAGAACGCCTCCGCGCCGGGCACGGCGGGATCGGTGTGCAGATACACGGCGCGGTAGCCGCCGTCGGCCGCGGCGAACGCGAGGAGGTCGGCGACCAGGTGCCGGGCGAGGCCGCGACGGCGGTGCGCGGGGCGGACGTAGACCCGGCGCAGCTGCGCGGTCTCGCCGGAGGGGTAGCGCTCGGCGAGGTCGCGCGGGTTCGGCGGGTGGGCCGGTCCGCGGGAGTCGAGGGCGGCGGTCGCCACGACCGTGCCGTCGGCGGGGTCGAGCGCCACGAGGAGGGTGTGGCGGGCCGGAGCCAGGTAGGCGGCGGCCGGGTCGATGATGTCGCCGTGCCAGCGGGGCACGTAGCCGGTCCGGAAGTCGCGGTAGACGGTGTCGAGCATCACGGCACGCGCACCGTCGATATCGTCCGGGCCTGCCGCCCTGATGCAGTAGTCAAGCACTTGCACATCATATGCATTAAGACTCCCCGTCCTTGATCACCCTGTGGACCGTTCCCGGATCGCCCTTGATCCACTGGATTTGACAGCCTCGCGGCCACCCCCTAAAACCTAGCCACATGACATTCATTTTCAAAACCGCGATCGCGGCGGACCGGTAGTGCGCGTCGCGTTCGTCGGCAAGGGCGGCAGCGGAAAGACCACGCTGTCGGCCCTCTTCGCCCGCCACTTGGACCGTTCCGGCGCCCCCGTGCTCGCCATCGACGGCGACATCAACCAGCACTTGGCCGAGGCCCTGTCCCCCGACACCGCACCGGCCGTCGCCCCGCCCCTGGCCGCCCACCTGACCGAGCTGAAGGACTTCCTGCGCGGCACCAACCCGCGCATCGCCTCCCCCGAGGCCATGATCAAGACCACACCGCCGGGACGCGGCTCACGCCTGCTGCGGCTGCTCGGCGACGACGAGGTGCACGCCCGCCATGTGGGCCGTGCGGGTGAAGTTCCGCTGATGGTGACGGGCGCGTTCCAGGAGAGCGACCTCGGGGTGGCCTGCTACCACTCCAAACTCGGCGCGGTGGAGCTGTACTTGAACCACCTCGTCGACACCCCCGGCGAATACGTCGTGGTCGACATGACAGCGGGCGCCGACGCCTTCGCCTCGGGCCTGTTCACCCGCTTCGACATCACCTTCCTGGTGGCCGAACCCACCCGCAAGGGCGTCTCCGTCTACCGCCAGTACCGCGACCACGCCCGGGAGTTCGGCATCCGCCTCGCCGTGATCGGCAACAAGGTCACCGGCGAGGACGACCTCCTCTTCCTCAAGGAGGAGGTGGGGGACGACCTCCTGACCCACCTGGTCCAGTCCCCCTGGGTCCGCGCCGGGGAACAGGGCCGCGCACAGGGCGAGTTGGAGCCGCACAACCGGCACGCCCTGAACGTCCTCCGCGAGACGGTCGACACCCACACCCGTGGCTGGCCGACCCTGCACCGCCACGCGGTCGAGTTCCACCTGCGCAACGCCCGAGCCTGGGCGGACAAGGCAACGGGCCTGGACCTCGCGGCCCAGGTGGACCCGGACTACGTACCGGGCCCGACACCACACCCCTGACGAAACAGCACTCCCCCGCCCCCACCCCAACTACCGGACAGGACCCCCCTTTTCATGTCTCTCGACGTCTCCCCGAAACTCCTCGCCGAAGCCGAACACGGTGACATCCGCGAGGCGGACTTCGTGGACACGGTCCGCGCGTCCCTCCCGTACGCGTACAACCTCATCGCCGGTCTCGCCACCGAACTCAGCAGCAGCACAAGGGAATTCACCGACAACCAGATCCCGCCCCCGTCCGAGCAGGAACGCGGCCAACTCCTGCGCGCACTGGCCAGCGACGCGATCCGGGGCAGCCTGGAACGCCACTTCGGCATCACCATCGCTTTCCAGAACTGCCACCGGGTGGCGGCGTTCCGGCCGGGGGCACGGGGCGGGGATACGTATGCGCGGTTCACCTCGGTGCGGGCCCAAGTGCTGAATCAGTCACCGGAGTTCAGGGACTGCTGAGGCCTCAGGGGCAGCGTCGAAGGGCGTGGACGGGATCCACCCCGACTGCGCTACCGTTGTCACACGTTGCGCGCCTTCCCGGAGGGTACGGAGCGGAGTTCACGGTCCAGTCCCCTGGTCGTGAGTGACGGTTGGTGAATCCACCACGTGGACCTCGTCTCGGCGAGGGCGGATGCCCGGTAGGGCGATCCCTGCCATTCCGCACTCACCACCTAGGAGTGGCCTCCATGAACCCTCTCGAGTACAAGCCCGCGCGTCGTCCCTGGATCCGCGAGGTCCTGGTCGGCGCCGCCGCCGGAGTCGTCTCCAACCTTGTGTTGGCGATGCTGGCGGCGGCAGCGCACCTGCTCTTCTGAGCAGGTCGGTGGCGGGCCCGGTGAGCCCGCCACTCGCCTCTCGGCCGGAGATCCTCCCCGGCCCCGGCGCCTCAGAACAAGGGCCGCTGGCCCTGCTGAGACGCGGCGCGGCGCGTGCGCGAACGGTTGCGGCCCCCGCGGGCCGGCCGGGGCAGATGCGCTGCGCGGGCCTCCGGCGGAAGGTTCTCCCACGTCGGGCGGAGACCGTGGATGTGTACGTCGCCCACCAGCTTCTTGAGGTAGGCGCGCGTCTCGGCGTCCGTCGAGTAGAGCACGGTCGCCCGAGTGGCCCGCGTCATGAGCACGTGGTAGGCGTGCCGGACGAGGCGGGCGAAGTCCTCGTCGTCGACGCTGCTCGCACGGACCTTGGGATCGAACGACCCCGGCGTTCCCACCCGCTTGACCCCCGACTCCGGGTCCTTACGCTCCTTGCCCCGCCGGAACACCCAGCGGTCGCCCCGGCGCACCATGTCCTCACCCATGATGACGCCGCACCAGTCCCACTCGAGGCCCTGGGCGGTGTACACACAGCCGATCTGACCGAGCCCGTTCTCGTGCACCGACCAGATCTTCGACGGCGGTGCACCGTCCTCGCAGAAACTCTCGCTGTCGGCGTTCCACGGGCGGTGCCAGTCGCCTATGCGGACATCCGTCTCGAGTCTCTTCTCCTTGCCCTGGGGCTTCGCCCACGGCCAGCAGTAACCGGCGACCATGCGCGCGGAGGCGCCGGCGAGGGCTTCCGAGCGGATGACGCGCTCGAGTTCCTCAGGGCTGTCCGCGACCTCCACGTGCATCAGACCGTCCGGGATCCACTCCGTCGCCTCTTCGTCGCTCACACCGAGTGCGGCGCGGACCCACCGGATGTAGCCGTCGCTGCCGCCGCAGCGGAACTGCTCGCTCAGCTCGTAGCGGACCAGTTCGGCGTCGTTGCGCTCGGCCGCGTCCTCGATCAGTTCGACGGAGCCGACTTCGTTCGGCCGTACGGACTGACTCCGGTCCAGGAAGAAGACCGTCAGCCGGGACGCGTCGATGAGTTCGTCCACCTGCGGGCGGGTGCCCTGCTGTTCCGGCCGCCAGAAGCGGCTGGTCGAACGGTCGCGGAGGCGGTGGGCCTCGTCGCAGACCAGTACGTCGAGTGGGGGATCGGGTGTGGTGACGAAGCTGCTGAAGTAGGTGAAGGACTCCCTGAACTCCCGGTCGCCGTACCCGACGTGTTCCTGCATGGCGCCGTTGAAGGCCCTGCTGCCGCTGGCGTACTTGACCGTGCGTCCCTCGCTTTCCATGTCCGCCTTGATCTGCAGGCCGATGGCGCTCTTGCCGGTCCCTGCGCCTCCGGTCACCAGGAACACCACGCGCCTCTCGTCGGGGATGAGCGCGGGTGCGGAGGGATCTCCCAGGACCCGGGCGGCAGTGGCCCGTATCCCGTCCGCGATCTCCCGCTGTCGCCCGCGCAGCGTGAACACGGTGTCCTCGCCACGTGACCGGATCATGGCGTCGAGCAGCGGCGTGTTGCGCAACTGCATGCCGTGCAACAGGATCTCGGCGGCGGACGCTCCTCCGTCCTCGGCGAAGTTCTTGCGCAGATCGGAGAGCAGCCGGTCGCGCCCGTCCCGCGTGTAGACCTGGGCGCAGGGACCTGTCGGTGCGTCCAGGGCCACCAGCGGGGCCACGGACGCGTCGCTGGCATTGTGCAGGTAGGCGAAGCCGCCGCATTCGAAGGGGAGTCCGCTCAGCGGCCCGCGGTCACCGGTGAACGCGTCGTAGTACTCGGCCAGTTGTAGCGCGGGGTGCTTCTTCTCCCCCATGCCCGGCACATGCACCATCCCTGCCACGGTCGACTCCACCCGGGTCACCGTCGACCAGCGCTTCAGCTCGACGAGCTGGACCGAGACGGAACGTGTGTCGGGATGCTGTCCGACCAGTACGACATCGATGAGCCGGGGGCCGCCGGGCGTGCCGGACTCGTCGATCGTGGCCGCGCACTCCACGATCATCTCCACAGTGCCGCGGTCCGCGGCCACGAGATCCTTGGCGAGATCGACCAGGCTCTCGGCCCAGGCACCGCGTTCGGACACCGAGGCGTCCGACCCGCGGAAGTGCCGCCAACGGGCGGCGAGGTGCGGCACCATGCGCCGACGTGAGTTCAGGGTGAGCAGATCCTGCGCCGACAGCTTCAGCAGGAGCATGGACACGAAGTGGTTCCCCCAGGCACGAGTGACTCGTGCGGGTGGGGGCATGTCCACGGTCGGGAAGCCCGGCGGGCCGCAACCGGTGCAGAAGATCCTAGGCACTCCACCAGGCCGTTTCACCGCGACGGGGGCGTCGGGCGCGTGTGCCGACCGATCGATGGCCGAAACCCGCCACTCACCGTGCTGGGCGACAGCACCTCACCGTGGGGCCGCCCCAGTCACACGGCCGCGACCGGGCGCTGCTCGCCGACCAGCCGGCGCAGCTGCTCCCGGGTCTCCGGGTCCGTCGAGTAGATGATCGTCCCGACCATGCCCCTGGTCAGCAGCACCTTGTAGGTGTTGCGGATGAGGCGGTCCACATCGGCGTGCGGGGTGGACTTCTTGAACACCGGATCCCTGGACGCCGCCGGGTCGGTGACCCAACGGTCGCCTCGCCAGAGCAGGTCCGGGCCGATGATGACGCCGGACCAGTCGTACTCGAAGCCCTGGGCCGTGTAGACGCAACCGATCTGTCCGAAACCCGCCGGGTCCGTCGCCCACAGCGCGGCCGGCGGTGCGCCGGAGACGGACCGGTCGCCCCGCAGGTTCCACGGGCGCGCCCAGTCGCCGATGACGACGTCGGCCGCCAGCGGGTCGCCCGGCTTGGGTTCGGGTGACCACCGCCAGCAGTAGCCCGCGGACATGCGGGCGCCGTAGCCCTGGGCCCGACGGGCGTCGAGGAACGTCTCCATCTCCTGGGGGCTGTCGGCCACCAGGAGCCGCATGCGGCCGTCGGGTTCCCAGGCCACGGAGCCACCCGGTGCCAGGCCCAGCAGGCGCACCACCCAGTGCAGATACGCGTCGCTGCCCCCGCACCTGAACTGGCTGTCGAGGGGCACCACCGTGCAGCGGACGCCTCGCCTCGCGGCCACCGCCTCGATCTCGGCGACCGTGCCCATCTCCCCGGGACGTACCACCTGATGCTCGTCGAGGAGGAAAACCGGTACGTGCGCGACGTCGATGAGTTCGTCGATCTGCGCTCTGCCGGTGCGGTGTTCGGCCCGGGTGTAGCGGTTCGCCGAGGTCTCACGGATGCGGTGGGCCTCGTCGCAGATCAGGGCGCCCAGGCTGTTCTTCTCTGCCGTCATGAAGCTGTTGAAGTACTTGAAGAGATCCTGCACCTCACGTCGCCGGGCTCCCGCCACCTTCCGCATCGTCTTCGTGAAGGACTGCGAACCGGTCGCGTGGAGGGCCGGAATGCCACGACGGTACAACTCGCCGAGCAGTTGCAGAGCGATGACGCTCTTGCCCGTGCCCGGACCACCGGTGACGACCACGACCTCCTTGTGGTCGGACTGCTGCGCCCGCCGCACCGCGTTGAGCACGAGACGGTAGGCGACCTGCTGCTCGTCGAGGAGGACGAACTGCTGGCGTTCGCGGACCTCCTGGGCGGCGACGGACATCAGCTGCTTGGAGGGCACTGTCGCCGCGCCGAGAAGTTCGTCGGCGGCGCGTGCGCCGGGATGCCGGTCGCTGAGCCGGGCGCGGAGGTGGTCGAGGAACTCGCCGCTGCGCTCCCCGGTGAACAGTTGCCCGTGGTCGTCGCTCTCGATCTCGCGCAGCCCGGTCACACCGAACTCGGTGGCGTTGTGGAGGAAGGCCACCCCGCTGACCCGGTCCGCGCGACCGCTCAGTGCTCCGTTGAAGTTGACGAGGTACTCGCAGTACCGACGTACCTGCTCGATGGGGTTCAGGACAGGGTGGGCGTAGGCGTCGACGTGACAAAGCGTGGGGTCTTCCTCGTCCGGCTCCGCCTGGCTCCACTGCTTGAGCTCGACGATCACGTACGAGGGCTCCCCCGTGCGAGGGTGAACTCCGGCGAGGACCGCGTCGGCGCGCTTGCTGTTGAGCGGCAGCGCGTACTCGAGCATGATCTCCACGTCCCGAGACCGGCGTCGTTCAGCGCGGCGGCCAGGACGGGAATGCTCCGCTCCCAGGAACGGACCTCTGAGGCACCGGGTCGGTATCCGTGCAGATGGACGAACCGCTCGGTCAGGTGCAGGAACAGCGAACTGTCGAGTGCCCTGACGGCGACCGACTTCGCCGACGCTCGGAACAACAAGGACTTCCCCCAGGCAGCACGAAATGACTCGTGCGGGTGGGGGCGTGTCCTTCGAGACCCCACCGAGGTGGAGCGGAAGCCCGTCGGGCCGCGATGACGATGCGATCAAGGGTACCCGCGAGGCCCCGGACCGACCGGATGACGGCATGTTCCCGCCGACCGGCGGCCCGGACACCTAACACCCCCGCCCGACCCGGCTCACCGCTTCTGCTCCACCCGAACCCAATCCACCTCCGCCTGCACTCCCCCGCCCGCCACCTTGTCCACGCTCGACTGGGGCAGTCCCCAGTACGGAGTGGTCGCCTGGTTCCAGCCGGCCGGGTAGGCGCCGCCCAGGGCGAGGTTGAGGATGACGTACTGGTTGTGGTCGAAGACCCAGGCGCCGCGGGTGGATTCGAGTTTGTTGCGGGTGGTCTCCTGGACGAGGCTGTCGTCGACGTAGAAGCGCATCGCGGTCGGGGTCCATTCGACGGCGTAGGTGTGCCACTGGTCGGCGGTGCCGCCGTTCGGGTAGGTCTGACGGGCGCCGATGTTGCCGTCGGCGGAGTAGCCGGGGCCGTGGAGGGCCGTGCTGGTCCAGGTCGGGTAGCCGATGTTCTCCATGATGTCGGTCTCGCCGGAGGCGGGCCAGGACACGGACGGGTCGTCGACGTTGCTGCCGAGCAGCCAGAAGGCGGGCCAGAAGCCGTCGCCGACCGGGAGTTTCATCCGCGCGCTGACCCTGCCGTAGGTGAAGTCGTAGTGGGTGTGGGTGTCTATGCGGCCGGAGGTGAAGTCGTACGTGCCGCCGCCCGCCTGGGTGCAGCCCTTGCAGTACTTCGCCGCGAGGATCAACTCGCCGTTCTGCGTACGGACGTTGTTCGTGGAGTCGACGTACGCCTGGGACTCCCCGTTGACCGAGCCCATCTCGGTGCCGGTCCTGACCACCCGCCACTTGGAACGGTCCAGCGCGGCGGACGTGAAGTCGTCGAAGAACGTCGTCTGGTACGTGCCCGACTGGTCGCCGGGGAGGGCGGGGTAGGCCGCCGCCGCGCTGCCGCCGGTGCCCCAGACCTGGAACTCGTAGAGGGAGTAGCCGAATTGGGCCGTGGAGGGGGCCGGGTTGTAGAAGGAACGGCGTTCCTTGCCGAGCATGCGGACGTAGCGGCCGGTGACCGGCTGGGGCAGGGTCACCGTGTCGTGGCGGCCCGTGGCGTCGGCGGGTGCCTGGACGTTGGCGCGGCGGGCGGCGATGTCGGCGGCCGAGGGCTCGTAGACCGTGCGCCAGGTGGAGTTGTCGTCCGAGACCTGGAGGAGGTAGTCGACGGCGTAGGCCGATTCCCAGTAGAGGTCGACCGTGGAGATCGTCGAGGCCGCACCCAGGTCGACCGAGACCCAGCGGTCGGCGTTCCAGTCGCTGGACCAGCGGCTCGCGTCGTCCTTGAGGTTGGCGGGCCAGCCGCCGTCGGTGACGTACGCCGGTGAATTGCCGTTGTGCTGGTAGTAGTTGGAGTACGCCGGGTGGTTCAGGGCGAGGTTGGTGCGGGTGGTGGACGCGGGGGCGGGCTCGCCGCCGTAGACCTTGAAGGAGTAGAGCGAGTAGCCGTAGGGCGTGGCACGTTCCAGGCCGCGCAGGCGGACATAGCGGCCGGTCACTTCCTGGGGGTACGTGCTCGTGGTGACCGAGCCGCCGGTGCCTGCCGTCTCCGTGTAGAACGGCGTCCAGTCGGTGCCGTTCTTCGAGATCTCCAGGACGTATCTCTTGCCGTAGGCGGCCTCCCAGTCGAGGGTGACGCGGTCGACGCGGAGGGTGGTGCCGAGGTCGAGGCGGATCCATGCGTCGTCGGCGAAGTTGCTGGACCAGCGGGTCGTGCCGTTGCCGTCGAAGGCGAGGCCGGGGGCGGTGCCGGCGTTCTCGCTGCCGGAGGCGGTGACGGCGGCCGGGTTGGCGGCGTAGGCGGTGGCCGCGCGGTCGGTGTCCCAGGTCGCGGCGGCCGCGGCCCGCGGGGCGGGGGCGGCCAGGGCGGGGCCTGTGGACAGCAGGGCCGCGGTGGTGAGCGTGGC
Organism: Streptomyces sp. NPDC096013; assembly: GCF_044763565.1. Classification (NCBI taxonomy): domain Bacteria; kingdom Bacillati; phylum Actinomycetota; class Actinomycetes; order Kitasatosporales; family Streptomycetaceae; genus Streptomyces; species Streptomyces sp. NPDC096013. Next base: position 867,480 of record NZ_JBIWGK010000001.1, read on the forward strand.
GAGTGCGGTGAGCAGGGTGCGGGACGGCATGCGGGTCTCCTTGAAGGAGGTGGCGAAAGGAACGATGGACGTACCGATCTTGTTGGCGTGCTCATGACACACATACACATGGGGCTGGTGGTGCCCCGGTGGGTGCGGGCTCCCCCGCCCGCGCCCACCGGGACGGTCTCGGTCAGGCCGCTCGCCGCGCCCGGCTGCGGTGGTCGCGGATGATGTCCGCGTACCGGTGGCCGGAGCCCTTGATCGTGCGGACCTGGGTGTCGTAGTCCACGTGGACCAGTCCGAACCGCTTCTCGTAGCCGTACGCCCACTCGAAGTTGTCGAGCAGCGACCAGGCGAAGTAGCCGGCCAGCGGGGCGCCCTTGCGGGCCGCCGACGCGCACGCGGCGAGGTGCTGGACCAGGTAGTCCTGGCGCTCCGGGTCGTCGACGGTGCCGTCGGGGCGGACGACGTCGGGGAACGAGGAGCCGTTCTCCGTGACGTAGATCCGGCGCGGGCCGTACTCCTCGGTGAGGCGGAGCAGCAGGGTCTCGATGCCGGACGCGTCGATCTCCCAGTCCATGCCGGTGCGCGGGACGCCGAGGCGGCGCACGGCGCGGGTGTAGGGGGCGGGGCCGTCGGGGTCGTCGGCGACGGTCGCCGGGAAGTAGTAGTTCAGGCCGAGCCAGTCCAGGGGGGTGGCGATGGTCGCCAAGTCGCCCGGCTGTTCCGGGAGTTCGACGCCGTACGTCTCGACCATGTCGGCCGGGAAGCCGCGGCCGTGGATCGGGTCGAGCCACCAGCGGTTGACGTGGCCGTCCTGCCGGCGGGCCGCCTGGACGTCCTCGTCGCGGTCGGAGGCCGGGTACACGGTGGAGAGGTTGTTGACGATGCCGACCTGCGCGTCGGGGGCGGCGGCGCGGATCGCCTGCGCGGCCAGGCCGTGGCCCAGCAGCAGGTGGTACGAGGCGCGGACGGCGGCCGTCAGATCGGTCCAGCCCGGGGCCATCGTGCCTTCGAGGTGGCCGATCCAGGCCGAGCAGGAGGGCTCGTTGAGGGTCGTCCAGTGGGTGACGCGGTCGCCGAGGCGTTCGGCCACGACCGAGGCGTACGCGGCGAAGTGCTCGGCCGTCGCGCGCTCGGGCCAGCCGCCGCGGTCCTGGAGGGCCTGGGGCAGGTCCCAGTGGTAGAGGGTGACGGAGGGGGTGATGCCCGCCTCCAGGAGTCCGTCCACCAACTCGTCGTAGAACGCGAGGCCCTTGGGGTTGGCCGGGCCGTCGCCGCCGGGGACCACCCGGGGCCAGGCGACGGACAACCGGTAGGCGTTGGCGCCGAGTCGGCGCATCAGGCCGATGTCCTCGCGCCAGCGGTGGTAGTGGTCGCAGGCGACGTCGCCGTTGTCGTCGTTCGCGATCTTCCCCGGGGTGTGCGAGAAGGTGTCCCAGATCGACGGCGAACGACCGTCCTCGGTGACGGCTCCCTCGATCTGGTACGCCGCGGTGGCCGTGCCCCACAGGAAGTCGTGCGGGAGTGCGGCGAAATCGATGGTCACTGAAGTTCCTTCACAGTCAGCTGAGTTGGTCGGGTCGGTCACTTGACGGCGCCCGCCGTCAGCCCGGCGACGAGATAGCGCTGAAGCAGCAGGAAGCCGGCGACCACGGGCACGCTGACGACCAGCGAGGCGGCCATGATCTGGTTCCAGTACACGTCGTTGAGCGTGGAGTAGCCCTGGAGTCCGACGGCGAGCGTGCGGGTCGAGTCGTTCGTCATGACGGAGGCGAAGAGCACTTCTCCCCACGCGGTCATGAAGGCGTAGACGGCGACCGCGACGATGCCGGGGATCGCCGCGGGGACGACGACGCGCAGCAGCGCGCCGAGCGGTCCGCAGCCGTCGACCAGCGCGGCCTCGTCCAAGTCCTTCGGCACGGAGTCGAAGTAGCCGATCAGCATCCAGATGGAGAACGGGAGCGAGAAGGTCAGATAGGTCAGGATCAGGCCGCCGCGCGAGCCGAACAGGGCGATGCCCGTGGCGTTGCCGATGTTGACGTAGAGGAGGAACAGCGGGAGGAGGAACAGGATGCCCGGGAACATCTGGGTGGACAGGACGGTGACCGTGAAGACGCGCTTGCCGCGGAACTCGTAGCGGCTGACGGCGTACGCGGCGAAGACCGCGATGACCACCGAGCAGAGCGTGGCCGAGACGGACACGATCAGCGAGTTCATGAAGTACTTCGCGAGCGGGACCGTCGACCAGATGTCGATGTACGGGCGGATCGTGAGACCGCTCGGCAGCCAGCGGAACTTGCCCGTGACGTCCGAGAGCGGTTTCAGGGAGCTGGAGATCATGACGTACACCGGCACCAGGACGAAGCCGGCGAGCAGGGTGAGGAAGATCCGCCGCGACCAGAGGAAGGAGCGGGGCGGCGCCATCGGCGACCTGGAGAGCGAGGAGCTAGCCATGAGCCGACTTCCTTCCGCGTGAGGTGACCACCAGGTACACGCCGGTGACGACGAGCAGGAACAGCAGCAGCAGGACCGACATGGCCGAGCCGGTGCCGAAGTTCCATGTCACGAACGAGGCTTGGTAGATGTGCACCGAGATGAGGTCCGCGGCTTCGGGTGCCGACCTGCCGAACAGGACGTACGGCGTGTTGAAGTCGTTGAACGTCCACAGGAACAGGACGAGGACCAGCACCTGGTTGACCGGGCGCAGCGACGGCAGGGTGATGCGGCGGATCTGCTGGAGCATGCCCGCGCCGTCGATGGACGCCGCCTCGTACAGCTCCCGGGGGATGTTCTGAAGGCCGGCCATGACGATGAGGAAGGCGAACGGCCAGCCCTTCCACACGTGCACGATGAGCAGCGCGTAGAAGCTGTTGTCTCCGATCAGCCAGAAGGACGGCTTGTTGGTGAGGTGCAGTTGGTCGTGCAGGACGTGGTTCACCAGGCCGTTGTCGTGCTGGAACATGAAGACCCAGGTGATGACGGCCGCGTAGACCGGCAGCGCGTACGGGATGAGGAAGAGCGCTCTCAGGAAGCCCCGGCCGCGGAAGTTGTCCTGCATGTAGATCGCGGTGACCGTGCCGAGCAGCCAGCAGAAGGCGACCGACAGCAGGGTGAAGACCACCGTGACGAAGAAGGAGTGCAGCAGCGCCTTGCCCACGGGGGCGCTGAAGTCCACCGAGACCTTGTAGTTGTCGAAGCCGGACCAGGGCGCGGTGCCCCAGTCGCGGATGTAGAACTGGGTCAGCTCCTTGAAGCTCATGACGATGCCGATGACCATCGGCACCAGGTGGACCAGGAGTTCGAGGATCAGCGCGGGCACGAGCAGCAGATACGGCAGTCCGATGCGGCGGATCCGGTCGGTACGGCGGCGGCGCGGCCCGGGGGCCGCCGTGGCGGAAGAGTCCTTCCGCACGGCGGCCTCCGGGGTGACAGTGCTCGTCACAGTCGCACTCACTTCGCCGGCATCTGCTGCTGGGCCTTTTGGAGCTCCGCCTTGACGGACGCGGTGGTGACCGCGCGTCCGGCGGCGACGTCGGCGAACAGGTCCTTGACGGCCGTGCCGACCGCCGTCTCGAACTGGGACTCGTCGGCGACCTGCGGGAGCGCGGCGGCGCTCTTGGCGAGCGTGTCCTTCAGGACGGCGTTCGCGGGGGTGTTGAACGCGGTGTCCTCCTGCGCGGTCTTCACCGGCGGGATGGAGCTGTACGCCGTGTTGAGGATCTTCTGCTCCGCGTCGCTGGTCATGAACTTCACGAACTTGGTGGAACCGTCCAGGTTGTTCGTGTTCTTGAAGACGGCCAGGTTGATGCCGGCCACCATCGAGTTGGTCTGCGCGCCGGTGCCCGGGGTACCGGACTGCACGGGGATCGGGGCGATGCCGTACGAACTGTCGCTCATGCCCTGGGACTTGAGGTTGGCGGACGCCGACTGCCACATCAGCATCGCTGTCTTGCCCTTGGCGAAGTCGCTGACGGACTGGTTCTGCGCGTACTCGGCGTTGCCGACCGGGATGACCTTGTCCTTGGCCATCAGGTCGACGTACTGCTTGACGGCCGCCACGACGCCGTCGTTGGTGAAGTCGGGCTTGCCGTCGGCGGTGAAGAAGTCGGCGCCGTGCTGCTTGGCGAAGACGAAGGTGTGGTGGATGTTCTCGGAGACGTTGGCGCCCTCGGCGCCGAGGACCTGCTTGCCCTTCGCCTGGATCTTCTTCCCGTCGGCGACCAACTCGTCCCAGGTGGCAGGCGGTTGGGAGATACCGGCGTCGGCGAAGATCTGCTTGTTGTAGTAGAGCGCGTAGGCCATCGAGTACAGCGGGACGGCGGCCGGGTCCTTGCCGGTGGAGCCGGTGGAGCCGAGCGCGGAGTCGACGAAGCGGTCCTTGCCGCCGATCTTCGCGAAGTTGGCCGTGTTCCACGGCAGGAAGGCGCCGGTGGCCTGGAGGGAGGCGCTCCAGGTGTTGCCGATGTTCAGGACGTCGGGGCCCTGTCCTGACGTGGTCGCGGTGAGGATGCGGTTGAGGAGGTCGGACCAGGGCACGACCTCCAGCTTCACCGTGATGCCGGTCTGCTTCTTGAACTTGTCGAGTTCGGGCTGGAGGACCTTCTTGTCGATCGCGATGCTGGCGCCCTGGTTGGAGGCCCAGTAGGTGAGCGTCTTGGGCGAGTCGTTGGATCCCCCACCCGTGGACGAACCGCCACCGCAGGCCGTGGCCGCTAGGGCGAGTGACATGGTGACGGCGCCTACGGCCGCGGCTCGGATGCTGCGCATACTCCGGGTGTCCCTTCAGGGAATGCACTCACGACTTAATTTAGGACGTGAGTTAAACCCCGGAAGCCAGAGGCGTCAAGAGTTTGGACGCCACTCGTCGAACTCGGTCGCAGCTCTTGACGAGCGCGTTCACGGACCTGAAGCATTCCCCGGCGAGAGAGCGCTCCCATCCCCACCCGCGTTCATTTCATGAACAAGGAGAGCCGCCTTATGTCCCCAGTTCCCCGCAGAGCCGTCCTCGGTGCCGCGGCCGCGGTGTCCGCCCTGGCCGGGCTGCCGACACCCGCCTCCGCCGCCCCCGCCACCCCCACCGCGGTGACCCCGCGCGCGCTGCCCGGCGGCGGCGACCTCGGCCCGAACGTCATCGTCTTCGACCCGTCGACGCCGGGCATCCAGGCGAGGCTGGACCAGATCTTCGCCCAGCAGGAGACGGCCCAGTTCGGCACCGGCCGCTACGCCGTCTTCTTCAAGCCCGGCACCTACTCCGGGCTCAACGCCCAACTCGGCTTCTACACCTCGATCGCGGGCCTCGGCCTCTCCCCCGACGACACCACCATCAACGGTGACGTCACGGTCGACGCCGGCTGGTTCAACGGCAACGCCACCCAGAACTTCTGGCGTTCGGCGGAGAACCTGGCGCTGGTCCCCGTGAGCGGCACGAACCGGTGGGCCGTGGCTCAGGCGGCCCCCTTCCGCCGGATGCACGTCCGCGGAAACCTCAACCTCGCCCCGAACGGATACGGTTGGGCCAGCGGCGGCTACATCGCCGACAGCCGGATCGACGGCCAGGTCCAGCCGTACTCGCAGCAGCAGTGGTACACCCGCGACAGCGCGATCGGCGGCTGGCTCAACGGCGTCTGGAACATGGTCTTCTCGGGCGTCCAGGGTGCTCCGGCACAGGGCTTCCCGAACCCGGTGTACACCACCCTCGCCACCACCCCGGTCTCCCGCGAGAAGCCCTTCCTGTACCTGAACGGCTCCGAGTACCGCGTCTTCCTCCCGGAGAAGCGCACCAACGCGAGCGGGGTGACCTGGGGCAACGGCACCCCGCGCGGCACCTCGCTGTCGCTGTCGCAGTTCTACGTCGCGAAGCCGGGCGTCACAACCGCGACCCTCAACCAGGCGCTCACGCAGGGACTTCACCTGCTGCTGACCCCGGGCATCTACCACCTGGACCAGCCGATCCAGGTGAACCGCGCCAACACCGTCGTCCTGGGCCTGGGTTACGCGACCCTCGTCCCCGACAACGGAGTCACGGCCCTGAAGACCGCCGACGTCGACGGCGTACGCCTCGCGGGCTTCCTGATCGACGCGGGCACGGTCAACTCGACCACCCTGCTGCAAGTCGGCCCCTCGGGCACGACGACGGACCACTCCGCCAACCCGACCACCGTGCAGGACGTCTTCGTCCGCATCGGCGGCGCGGGCGCGGGCAAGGCGACCACCAGCATGGTCATCAACAACCGGCACACCATCGTCGACCACACCTGGCTGTGGCGCGCCGACCACGGCTCGGGCATCGGCTGGGACACCAACCGGGCCGACTACGGTCTCGTCGTCAACGGCGCGGACGTGCTGGCCACCGGCCTGTTCGTGGAGCACTTCAACAAGTACGACGTGCAGTGGAACGGCGAGCGCGGACGCACGATCTTCTTCCAGAACGAGAAGGCGTACGACGCGCCCAACCAGGCCGCGATCCAGAACGGTTCGGTCAAGGGCTACGCCGCCTACAAGGTCGCCGACAGCGTGACCGTGCACGAGGGCTGGGGTCTGGGCAGCTACTGCTACTACAACGTCAATCCGTCGATCGTGCAGCACAACGGCTTCGCGGCGCCGAACCGTTCGGGTGTGAAGTTCCACGACCTGCTGGTGGTCTCGCTCGGCGGCCAGGGCCAGTACGAACACGTCATCAACGAGACGGGCGCGCCGACTTCGGGCACGTCGACCGTGCCGTCCACGGTGGTCTCCTACCCCTGAGACCCCGGGAGTCCCCGAGACCCCCGGAGCCCTGAGTACGTGGCGGGTGCGGGCCGAAGCTCCCCCTTCGGTCCGCACCCGCCACCGTCATCGGCGGACGGTCACCGCACCCGGTGCGGGCGCGTAGCCCGTCGGCCGGGCGGTGAACGTGCCCCGGCCCTGTGTCCGGCTCCGCAACCGCGTCGCGTAGCCGAAGAGTTCGGCCAGCGGCACGGTCGCCGTGACCGTCGCCGAACCCGTCCGGGCCGTCGATCCGGTGACCTTGCCGCGCCGGGCGGCGAGGTCGCCGAGCACACCGCCGACCGCGTCCTCGGGCACGGTGACCGTGACCTCGACGACCGGTTCGAGCAGGGCCGTCGTACAGGCGCGCAGGGCTTCCCGCAGGCCCAGGCGGCCCGCTGTGCGGAACGCCTGCTCCGAGGAGTCCTTCACATGGGTCGCCCCGTCGGTCAGCGTGACGCGCAGCCCGGTCACCGGGAAGCCGCCGATCGGCCCCTCGGTGAGGGCGTCACGGCACCCGGCCTCCACCGAGCGGACGTACTCCTGCGGCACCCGCCCGCCGACGACCGCCGACCGGAACGCGAAGCCGGGGCCGTCCAGCGGTTCCACGTCGAGCACGATGTGCGCGAACTGCCCTGCTCCGCCGTCCTGTTTGACATGCCGGAAGACCGCCCCGGACACCCCGCGCACGACCGTCTCGCGGTAAGCCACCCTGGGGCGGCCGACGTTGACCTCCACCCCGGTGGCCTGGCGGATCTTCTCCACCGCGACCTCCAGATGCAGTTCGCCCATGCCGGACAGGACCGTCTGCCCGGTCTCGCCGTCGGTGCGTACGGTCAACGACGGGTCCTCCTCGGCCAGTCGGGCCAGGGCCGAGGTCAGCCGGTCGGTGTCGGTGCGCCTGCGGGCCTCGACCGCCACCGAGACCACCGGGTCGGCGACCGCGGGCGGTTCGAGGACGAGCGGGGCGTCCGGCGCGCACAGAGTCGAGCCCGCGCGGGCCGACTTGAGTCCGGTCACCGCGACGATGTCCCCGGCGACCGCACGGTCCAGCCGCTCGTGCCGGTCGGCCTGCACCCGCAGGATGCGCCCGATCCGCTCGGTGCGCCGCGCGCCCGGGTCCCACACGGTGTCCCCCTTCTCGATGGTGCCCGAATAGATCCGCAAGTACGTCAGCCGCCCGGTCGCGGTCGCGCTCACCTTGAACGCCAGTGCCGCGAACGGCAGCTGAGGATCGGCCGCCCGCTCCTGCGCACCGCCGTCGTACGTGCCCCGCACCGCCGGGACGTCCGACGGCGCCGGCAGATACGCCACCACGGCGTCCAGCAGCGGTTCGATGCCGCGGTTGCGGTAGGCCGAACCGCACAGCACGACGACGCCCTCGCCGGTGCGGGTGAGGTCGCGCAGGGCGGTCCTCAACGTCTCGGCGGACAGGGCCGATCCGTCGTAGAACTCCTCCAGCGCGCCCGGATGCAGTTCCGCGACCGCTTCCTCCAGCAGCCGTCTGCGCCTGCGGGCCTCCTCCAACAGGCCGTCCGGTACCGGGAGTTCCTCCGCCGTGTCGTCGCCGTCGGTCCACACCAGGGCCCGCATCCGCAGCAGGTCGACCACGCCGGTGAAACCGGCCTCCGCGCCGATCGGCAGCTGCACCACCAGCGGCGCCGGATGGAGCCGCTCGCGGATCGAGGCGACGGCCGTGTCGAGGTCGGCGCCCATGCGGTCCAGCTTGTTGACGAAGGCGATGCGCGGGACGCCGTACCGGTCGGCCTGGCGCCACACCGACTCGCTCTGCGGCTCGACGCCCGCGACGGCGTCGAACACCGCGATCGCGCCGTCGAGGACGCGCAGGGACCGTTCCACCTCGTCGGCGAAGTCGACGTGGCCCGGGGTGTCGATCAGGTTGATCCGGTGACTGTCCCAGGCGCAGGTGACGGCCGCGGCGAAGATCGTGATGCCACGGTCGCGCTCCTGGGGGTCGAAGTCGGTGACGGTGGTGCCGTCGTGGACCTCACCGCGCCTGTGGGTGGTGCCGGTGAGGTAGAGGACCCGCTCGGTGACGGTGGTCTTGCCGGCGTCGACGTGGGCGAGGATGCCCAGGTTGCGGACGGCGGAGAGCGGTGTGGTGAGAGGGCGTTCGGTGCGCACGGCCCGTGGCCTTTCGAGAGTGATTCCGTGCAGGGCAGCGCGATTCCCGTGCGGAGCACAGCAGTTGACGGAGCGTCAGAAGGCTGTCACGTCACGGGTGTCCGGTACCGGCCGCGCGGCGGGCACCGGAGGGCCGAGGACACGAGGATCACCTCGTACCGGGAGCGGGGAGCGACGACAGCGGTGGTGTGACACACGGCCGGGCTCCCCTCACTCGTCGACGGATGTGGCGAGTGTAGGGAAGCCCGGGGCGCGGAGCACGGGATTTATCAGGTGGTGCAGGTGGGGACGCCGTCCAGCCAGGCCGGACCCTGGATGTAGATGTTGGTCATCCATGCCTTGTAGTCGGGCAGATAGGCCCAGGCGTCGTTGGTGTAGCCGTCGGAGGTGACGGTCTCGGCGTGCTTCTGGCACTCGACGCGGATGCTGGTCGGACCGGGGAAGGCGTAGACGCGCGTGGCGCTGACGGAGGGTGCGGTCTTCGTCCAGACGCCGGTGCCCCAGGTCCGGAAGACATGGCCGGTGACCGCGCCGGTGTTGACGCGGACGGCTCCGAAGTAGTCGCCTCCCAGGCGTACATCACTGACCATCAGATGGGTGCCGGACTGCCTGGCCTCGACCATCTTGCCCGCGCCGAGGTAGATCGCGATGTGGTGCAGGTCCGCCGAGTCGCCGTAGGCGAGCAGGTCGCCGGGGAGCAGCGGGGCGAGGCCCTGGGCCGCGGTGAAGCGGGCGGCGGCGCGGGTGGTGTAGTACTGCTGGCTCGCGTCGCCGTTGAGGATGTCGGAGCCGGCGGCCTGCGCGTAGGCGTAGCGCACCAGGCCCGAGCAGTCGAAGCCGAGCCGCTCGGGGTCCTGGTTGCTGGCCGGGTCGGTGGGGTCGACCTGGCCGTAGGTGGCGCCGGGCTGTGCGCCGTGGCCGCCGCCCCACGTGTACCAGGTGCCCGCGTCGACCTGGGCGCAGGCCGCGGCGATCGCGCTCTGCGCGGCGGCCGAGGCGCCGGGTGCGAGGACACCGCAGCCGTCGGCGGCCGGTGCGGCCGGGGCCGCGACGGCCGAGGGTGCCCAGAGGACGAGGGCGAGTAATCCGATGAGTGTGCCGATGATTCCGGTCCGCCGGAGCATGCCGGGACCCCCGATTTCTGTGGTCCGTAACTGGTCGTGCACCAGCCTGCCGACCCCGGCCCGGCCGGTCGAGGACCCGGCGTCACCCCACCCCGAAGGGCAACGGGAAACCCCTGGGAAACCCCCTCCCACCAGCGGGATTTGGCCGTCGGCGGTCAGGACTTCGCACACCCGGAGGTGAGGGACACGGGCAGCCCCGGCATCAGCGTCCTGCGCTCCTGGGGGCCGATCGCCCTGCGCAGCCGGCAGATCCGGGTGAGCTGGGCGGCCGGGTCGAGGTCCCACAGTCGTACGGTCCCGTCGTTGCTGCTGCTCGCGAGGGTCCGTCCGCCGGGGGCGAACGCGACGCCCCACACGGCGTTCGTGTGCCCGGTTAGGGTGGCCCACGGCCGCCGCCGGGCCACGTCCCAGAGCCGTACCGTGCGGTCGCTGCCGCTGCTCGCGAGGAGCGTGCCGTCCGGGGAGAAGGCGAGGCCGCGCACGGAACCGGTGTGGCCGGTGAGGGAGGCCTCGAAGCGGCGGTGGCGGACGTCCCACAGGCGTACGGTGCCGTCGTTGCCGCTGCTCGCGAGGGTGCGGCCGTCCGGGCTGAAGACCACGCCCCGCACCGCGCCGGTGTGACCGGTGAGGGTGGCGAGCGGGCGGTGGGTCGCGGTGTCCCACAGGCGGACGGTCAGGTCGTCGCCCGCGCTGGCGAGAGTGCGGCCGTCCGGGCTGAACGTGACATCGTTGGCGTAGTCCGAGTGGCCTTCGAGGACGGCGAGTTGACGGCGGCCCGCGACGTCCCAGAGGCGGACCGTGCGGTCGGCGCCGGCCGAGGCGAGCGTGCTGCCGTCGGGCGCGAACGCGACCGAGAAGACGTCCCCGGTGTGGCCGGTGAGGGACGCGAGCGCGCGGTGCGAGCGGACGTCCCACAGCCGGATCGTGCCGTCCGAACCCGCCGACGCGAGGGTCCGCCCGTCCGGCGAGAACGCCACCGAGAACACGCTCTCGCGGTGGCCCGTGAAGGTGGTCACGAGCCGGCGCCGGGCCACGTCCCACAGCCGTACGGTGTGGTCCGCGTCGGCGGTGGCGAGGAGCTTTCCGTCCGGGCTGTACGCGGACTGCGACACCTCGGTGAAGGGACGGGCCGTCAGCACCGGGCCGCGCAGGTCCCACAGCACCACCGACTGGTCGAAGCCGCCGGTGGCGAGCGTCGTCCCGGTGGAGTCCACGGCGACGGACATCACGTAGTCGGTGTGCCCGGCGAGGACCGCGACCGGCCGGCCCGTCCGCACGTCCCACAGCCGGGTCGTGCCGTCGCCGCCCGCGCTGACGACCGTCGTGCCGTCCGGGGTGAAGGTGACCGCGTTGATGTCGTCGCTGTGCCCGGTCAGCGTCGCCACGGACCGGTGCGAGGCCACGTCCCACAGGCGTACGGTCCGGTCGACGCCCCCGGATGCCACGCTCCGCCCGTCCGGCGCGAACGCCACCCCGAGCACTTCGTCGGTGTGTCCCTTGAGCACGGCGAGCGGCCGTCCCCGGTCGGTGTCCCACAGGCGTACGGTCCGGTCGGAGCCGCCCGAGGCGAGGGTCCTGCCGTCCGGGGCGTAGGCCAGCGCGTTGACCCGGCCGGTGTGCCCGACGAGCCGCACCGCGGTGGGGTGTGCGGCGCCGATGTCCCAGAGTTGGACCGTGCCGTCCTCCCCGGCGACCGCGAGGGTACGGCCGCGCGGGTCGAAGGCGAGCGCGCGGGCGCCGGTGGTGGCCGCGGGCAGCAGGGTCCGCAGCCTGTGGTCGGTGGTGCCCCAGATCCGCACCGGCCCGTCCGAGGAGGTCGCCGCGAGGGTGGAGCCGTCGGGGCCGAAGGCGACCGAGCGGACCCGTCCGGGCACGGGGAGCGTGGCGGCCGTCCGGCGGTCGGCGGTCCGGCGCAGTTGTACGGCGCCGTAGGAGCCGCCGGTCGCGAGGAGACGGCCGTCGGGTGCGAAGGCGACGGCGTTGACCGGCCCGTGCCGGCCGACGAGACGGGCGGAGAACGCCTGGGCCTGGGTGCTCAGCAGGGCGCCGCGGGCCTCGGGGGTGCGGTCGGCGCGATAGGCCTCCTCGGCGAGCAGCATGGAGGCCTCGGGCTGGCCGCCGGCCAGGGAGGTGGACTGCACGGCGAGGGCCTGGGAGCGGGCGACGCGCTCCTGGTCGAGGGCGCTGGCGCGCTGCTGGTAGGCGAGGCCGCCGGCGGTCACCGCGAGGCCGAGGAGGACGGCGAGGGTCGCGAACAGGGCCTGGCGGAACCGGATCTGACGTCTCGCCAGGTGCTGGCGGGCGTCCTCCTCGGCTTGGCTGGCCCTGAGGAATGCCTCCTCGCGGGGGCCGAGGCGGCTGCGGCCGTCGAGGTCGTCGGCCCAGGAGCGGACCGTGTCGAGGCGGGTGCCGCGGTAGAGGGCGGACGGGTCGTGGTCCTCGCGCTCCCATTCGGCGGCGGCGTGGGCGAGTTGCTGGTGGATGAGGAGCCCGGCGCGGTCGGCGTGGATCCAGTCGCGCAGCCGGGGCCAGGCGTGCAGCAGCGCCTCGTGGGTGATCTCCACGGTGTCCTGGTCCACGGTGATGAGCCGGGCCCGGACGAAGACGTCGAGGGCGGCCGAGGCGGCGTCCGCGTCGGCGAGCTGTTCCATCAACGCGCCGCGGCTGGCGCGGCGGCGGGTCGCGGCGGTGCCCTCGTCCGAGACATGGACGAGGCGGGACAACACCCGCCGGATGGTGCGCTGTTCGGCCGGGTACAGCTGGGCGAACACGGTCTCGGCGGTGCGGGCGATAGCGCCCTGGATGCCGCCGGTGCGCTCGTACCCGGCGACGGTGAGGGTGGTGTCCTCGCGCTGCTGCCAGGTGGCGAGGAGGGCGTGCGAGACGAGGGGCAGGGCGCCGGACGGGGTGGTGTCCGGGCCGGCGTCGTGCGGCCCGGTGCCGGGTTCGTCGCGCAGGCCGGCGTCGCGCAGGAGGAGGGGGACCAGGCCGGGTTCGAGGGTGACGCCGGCGAGTTCGGCGGGGCGGGTGATCGACTCGCGCAGCTCCGCCACGGACATGGGCAGCAGGACGAACAGTCCGTCGGTGAACACCGGTGCCAGTTCGGGGAGTTCGAGGCAGCGGCCGGTGAAGTCGGCGCGTACGCCGAGGACGACGACGGCGGGGTCCGGGCCGCCGGTGGACAGCGCGCGCAGCACCCGGACGAACGCCCGTCTCTCGCTCTCGTCGGAGCAGAGGGTGAAGAGTTCCTCGAACTGGTCGACCAGCAGCACCAGCCGGACCGGCGGTGGGCGGCGTCCGTCGGGCCCGGGCGGGGCGCCTTCGGAGCGGGCGCGGACCGCCTCCAGCAGGGCCTCGGGGCGGTCGGTCAACTCCTGTGCGGTGAGGTGGAGGTCGCTGCCGAGGACCTTCGCCGTCCGTTCGAGGAGTTCGTCCAGCGGATGGACGGTGGGGGTCAGGGCGACCACCGGCCAGCGCTCGGCGCCCGGCATCGGGAAGCCGCCGGGGCGCCGCAGCGCCGGGACGAGACCGGCGTTCAGGAGCGAGGACTTGCCCGCGCCGGACGGGGCGACGAGTAACAGCGGGCCCCCGCCGACGCGTTGGAAGACCCGCTCGACGAGCGCGGCCGTGAACCGCTCCCGGCCGAAGAACCAGGCCGCGTCCTGGGAGGTGAACGCGGACAGTCCGCGATACGGACAGGCGGGCGCGGTGGTGTCGGTGGCCGCTCCGGCGCCGCGCTCGGCCGGTCCCGCCTCCCGCACCAGGCGGAGCAACTCGCCGTCGGCGCGCAGGATGTGGTCGCACTGGCGGGCGACGTCGACGGTGGCCCGCTTGACGCCGGTCTCGATCTTGCTGAGATAGCCCTTGCTGTAGTGCGTCTGACGTGCGAGATCGGCCAGCGACAGTCCGCGCTCCCGGCGCAGCCGCCGTAGCTGCGCGGGAAAGGACGACGTGGCCTGTGCGGTGCCTTCCGGGTGGTCGGACCGGTCGGCGCCCGCGTGGTCGTACTGCTGATCCCCCAAGGCGTCCCCCCTGGCATGGCCTGCCCGGATCGTGAGACGGCGGATGCCCAGGTTACTGCGGGGGTCGGACACGGAGACAGGACTTTCACCCGGAGTGGCGAAAACGGGACTGCCGGGACCGATGTGGGGTGTCGGCCCCGGCAGTGCTCCCCCGTGGTGGAAGGTCCCGCTACGGGCGGTTGAGGACGATGGAGTTGATGGGGGTGAAGTTGCGGAGGAGGCCGTTGTCCTGGGCGATCGTCTCGGTGCAGTTCGTGCCGTTGTAGCCGTTGCACAGGGTCACGGACGCGCCGCCGGTCTGGTTGTTGAGGATCCAGTGCTGGCCGACCTGGTTGCTGAGGTTGTGGGCGCCGTAGCTGTAGTACACGTCGGTCGGGTGCGGGTTGTTCGCGGGGACGACTCCCTCGCCGTAGATGCAGACCGCTCCGGACGGGCATCCGTCCCACGGGGTGTCGTCGGCGGGCTTCGCCTGGGCCGCTCCGCTCATCGCGACCACCGTGACGGCGGCGGTGGCGAACGCGGCGGCGGCACCCAACATCTTGCGCATGTATCCCCCTGGTGGGTCTCCTGCGTTGTCGCAGGCCGTGCTTCGTGCTGACGGGGATCAGCCTGTCCGGTGGGAGTTCCGGGGTCGACGGGTTTCCTGTTGCCCGTCCGGGGGGCGGCCGGGAAACCGGGGGTGAGCTGGGGTGTTGTGGGCCTGCGGGCAACGGCGGTTCGGCTCTGCGGGTGATGCCGGCGGAACCGGGCCGGCTCACCCCTCGGGCGCGTTGGGGCGGGCCAGGCCGAGGTCGTAGGCCAGGATCACCGCCTGGATGCGGTCGCGGGCGCCGACCTTCGCGAGGACGCGGCCCACGTGGGTCTTGACGGTGGACTCGGAGAGGAAGAGGCGCTCGGCGATCTCGCCGTTGGTCCAGCCCCGGCCGATGGCGACGAGGATCTCGCGTTCGCGTTCGGTGAGGGAGCGGATGCGGGGGTCGTCGGTCGCGGGCACGGTCGCCGGTCCCTTCGGTGAACTCCTCGGCAGGTGCTGGGCGTAGGCGTCGAGCAGGCGGCGGGTGAGCGCGGGCGCGATGACCGCGTCGCCGGAGGCCACCGCGCGGATGCCGGCGAGGAGTTCCTCGGGGTGGGCGTCCTTGAGGAGGAAGCCGCTGGCTCCCGCGCGCAGTGCCTCGTGGGCATACTCGTCGAGGTCGAAGGTGGTCAGGATGAGGACGCGGGAGCGGTCCCCGGCGGCGACGACGCGGCGGGTGGCCTCGATGCCGTCCATGCCGGGCATCCGTACGTCCATCAGGATCACGTCGGGGCGCAGTTCGGCGGCCATCCGCACGGCCTCGCCGCCGTGGCCCGCCTCGCCGACCACCTCGGTGTCGGGGGTGGCCTCCAGCAGCATGCGGAAGCCCAGGCGCTGGAGGGGCTGGTCGTCCACGATGAGCACGGTCGTCATGCCGCTCCCCCGGTCGTCCCGGTGAGCGGGGTGGTGTCGAGGGTCGCCCGTACCGTCCAGCCGCCGCCCGGCGCGGGGCCCGCGGTGACGGTGCCGTGGTAGAGGGCGGCGCGTTCTCTCATGCCGGCGAGTCCGTGTCCTTCGTCGTGACCGGGTGCGGGTCCGGTGGGGGTGTCGCCCGGGCCGGTGTCGTGGCAGTCGATGTGCACCTTCGACTCCTCGACGTTCACGGCGAGTTCGACGCGGGTGTCGTGGCCCGCGTGCTTGAGGGCGTTGGTGAGGGCCTCCTGCACGATGCGGTACACGGTGAGTTGCACCCCGCGGTCGAGGGCGGCGGGCTCACCGCTGGTGCGGTACACGACCTGGGGACCGGCGGCGCGGATGCGGGCGCACAGGGCGTCGAGGTCGGCGACGCCCGGCTGGGGGCTGAGCTCGGGGGCGTCCGGCGCGGAGGTCTGCACCCGCAGCACGCCCAGCATGCGCCGGAGTTCACCGAGCGCCTGGCGCCCGGTATCACCGATGAGGAGCAGGGCCTGTTTGCCGCGTTCGGGGGCGAGGTCGGTGGCGTAGGCGCCGCCGTCGGCGAGGGTGATGATGACGGAGAGGTTGTGGCCGATGATGTCGTGCATCTCCCGTGCCACACGGGTGCGTTCGGTGGCGGCGGCCAGCTTGGAGCGCTGGTCGCGCTCCACCTCCAGACGGGCCGCCCGGTCGCGCAGCACGGCCAGCTGGGCACGCCGGATGCGGATGACCAGGCCGAGGGCGACGGCCGCCGTGATGGTGCTGACCAGGATGAACAGGGCGTCCAGGACCGGGACTCGGGACGGCAGCCGGGCGAAGAACAGCACCAGGGCGCAGAGGGTGACGGCGCAGGCGGCGGGCAACCGCCTCAACTGCCCGTGCAGGGCCAGGCTGTAGAGGGAGATCAGCAGGGCGACATCGGCGCGGAGCCAGGTGCCGAGGCCCAGTTGGACGAAGAACACCGCGGCGATCACGACGAAGGCCAGGGTCGGCCTGCTCCGCCGCCACAGCAGCGGCAGCACCAGGCCCGACTGGAGGGCGATGGTCGCGGGCCAGTGCAGATGGATGAAGCTGTTGTCGAAGCCGTGCCGCCGGCCGTCGTCATCGCCGACCAGGTCCGGCAGGCAGAACATCACCGCGACCACGACGATCAGGGCCGTGTCCAGCACCCACGGATGCCGCCGGTCGCCCAGCTTGATCCGCCGGCCGAACCGGGACAGCCCGCCCGCCACGGGGTGACTCCATGGGAGGTCCGCCTCCGCGAAGGGCGCGCGGGCGGGATCGTCGGGGCTCATCGGTGTCACATGTCCGGGTTCATGGAGGTCACCTGTCCATTGTGGGGGCCCTGCGCGCGACGCGCGGCCGCAGGGCCCCGGGCCTCAGGCGTCGCTGCGCACCAGTCGGTACGCGGCCCCGGCCAGCGTGAGCGCCGTCCAGCCGAGGAAGACCAGGAGTCCGGCGGTGGGCGACAGGGTCGTCGAGTCATGGGTGAGGGCGAACATCGCCTCGCCCGCGTTGCTCGGCAGGTAGGGGCTGATGTTGTCCTGCCAGGAGCTGGGCAGCAGCGAGATCAGTCCGGGCACCAGCATCAGCGAGGCCACCAGCACCGAGATGCCTCCGGCCACCGAGCGCAGCAGCGCCCCCAGCGCGGTGCCGATCACACCGACGAGGCCGAGGTAGAGACCGGCGCCGAGCAGGCTCCGTACGACTCCGGAGTGCGAGAACGTGAGGGCCGCGGGCGTGCCGGAGACGATGCCGCTCACGATCGGGAAAGCGACGAACACCCCGACGAGGGAGACGCCGAGCGCGACCACGCCGAACACGGCGGCCTTGGACCACAGCACGGGCAGGCGGCGCGGTACGGCGGCGAGCGTGGAGCGGATCATGCCGGTGGAGTACTCGCCGGCGGTGACCAGGACGCCCAGCACACCGAGCGCGAGCTGCGCGAAGTTCGTGCCGAAGAGGGAGAGGTCGAGCGCGGTGGAGTTCGCGTCGTCCGGCCGCAGGTTCCCTGATCCGTAGGAGGACTTGTAGTGCGCGGCGGCGATCAGGCCGAACGCGATGAGGAACAGCAGGCCGAGGCCGAGGGTGATCCAGGTGGAGCGCAGGGACCACAGCTTGGCCCACTCGGAGCGCAGCACGCGGCGCCCGGTGACCTTGTACGGCGGACGGGCCGCTTTCGCCGGGGCGGGTGCGGCGCTGTCGGTCGCGGTGATGGTGCTCACGCGGCCCTCCCGTTGGTGTCGGCGGTGGTGGAGCCGTGGTACTCGACGGCGTCCCGGGTCAGGTCCATGAACGCCTGCTCCAACGAGACGGTGCGCGCGCTGAGTTCGAAGAGCGGGATGCCGTGCTCGGCGGCCTTGAGTCCGATGGCCCGCGCGGTGAGCCCGGTGACGTGCAGTTCCTCGGAGCCGATCTCGCCGGTGATCTCGACGCCGGGTCCGGCGAGGACCTCCCGCAGTCGGGCGGGCTGCTCGGAGGCGACGGTGACGGTGTCGCCGCCCGCCTGCCGGACCAGGTCCCGCACGGTGGTGTCGGCCAGCAGCCGACCCCGTCCGACGACGATCAAGTGGTCGGCCACCAGGGCCATTTCGCTCATCAGGTGCGAGGAGACGAAGACGGTACGACCGTCCGCGGCGAGCCCGGTCAGCAGGTTGCGGATCCACAGCACGCCCTCGGGGTCGAGGCCGTTGACGGGTTCGTCGAGCATCACGGTGGCCGGGTCGCCGAGCAACGCGGCGGCGATGCCGAGCCGTTGGCCCATGCCGAGGGAGAAGGCCCCGGCCCGCTTCTTCGCCACGGACTGAAGGCCGGTCATCTCGATGACCTCTTCGACGCGGCGGCGCGGGATGCCGTGCGTGTGGGCCTGCGCCATCAGGTGGTCGAACGCGGAGCGGCCGGGGTGGATCGACTTGGCCTCAAGGAGCGCGCCGACCTCCTGGAGCGGTGCGCTGTGCTCGGCGTAGTGCCTGCCGTTGACCGTGACCGTCCCGGAGGTGGGCGCGTCCAGGCCGACGATCATGCGCATCGTGGTGGACTTGCCGGCGCCGTTCGGGCCCAGGAAGCCGGTGACCGTGCCGGGCCGGACGACGAAGTCCAGCCGGTCGACGGCCGACTTCTCCCCGTACCGCTTGGTCAGTTGGTGTGCCTCGATCATCGGTTTCCCTCACGCTCACGTGCCACCGCCCCCACTGGGCCGTCCACCCGGAACGCTAGGAGCACGGCGCCCCGAAACCGTCGTACCGCGGGGTCATTGAGGGCGCGGGCGTAGTACCGCGGTACCACTGCCTCCATCGAGTTGTGTACGTTCCCACCCCACACACATCCGAACCACGCCCACCAACTGCGGGAAATACAACTGACACGCATATTTACAGCGCTTGTTACCTCTCCTACTGTGAACGTTCTCAGAACCAACCGCATGCGCATGTCAGTCGACCCAAGGAGGTCGGGTACCCCGTGAAAATCCCGGGCCGCATAGTGAAGGCCGCTCTGCTGCTGGCCGCAGTCGCCCTGCCGGCGGCGCTGCTCACCCCCACGAACGCCACCGCCGCGAACTCGCTCACCATGCTCGGCGCCGACGTCTCGTCCGCGCAGCGCGCCATCGACCTCGGCGCCACGTACTACGACGCGAACGGCGTCGCCAAGGACCCGCTCGACATCCTCAAGGGCGCCGGCGTCAACTACGTCCGCCTGCGGATCTGGAACAACCCCGCCAGCGGCTACAACAACAAGGCGAAGGTACTGGCGTACGCGAAGCAGGTGAAGGCCAAGGGCCTCAAGCTGCTGATCGACTTCCACTACTCGGACACCTGGGCCGACCCGGGCAAGCAGTACAAGCCCGCGGCCTGGGCGAGCCATGGCATCGGCGCGCTCCAGACCGACGTCTACAACTACACCTACGACGTCTGCAACAGCCTCAAGTCCCAGGGCACCACCCCGGACAGCGTGCAGATCGGCAACGAGATCAACGTCGGCATGCTGTGGGACGACGGCAAGGTCGTCAACAACAACTTCACCAACCTCGGGCTGCTGCTGAAGTCGGGCTACAACGCGACCAAGGCGTGCAACAGTTCCACCCAGGTGATCATCCACACCGCCGACGCGGACAGCGACTCCAACGCCCGCTGGTTCTACGACGGCATCAAGGCTCAGGGCGTCAACTGGGACATCACCGGGCTGAGTTACTACTGCATGTGGCACGGCACGCTGGCCAACATGGGCAGCGTCGTCTCGGACATGAAGTCGCGCTACGGCAAGGACGTCATCATCGCCGAGACGGCCTACCCCTTCACCACGTCCGACGCGGACAGCACGGCGAACTCGGTGACATCGGGGTGCACGGGCTATCCGCTCACCTGGGCGGGCCAGGGCGCGGAGTTCACCGCCGTGCAGAACACGGCCCGCAGCGCGGGGGCGATCGGCGTCTTCTACTGGGAGCCGACCTGGTACGCCGTCACCGGCAACGGCTGGGACCCGGCCAACATCTCCGGAAGCGGGGACGGTTGGGACAACATGGCGATCTTCAACTGGACGGGGCAGGTCAATCCGAACGTGAAGTGGACGCCGTAGGGCGGTAGTTCGGGTTCGATGACACAGGAGGGGCCGGAGGGCGGCGGTGCTGCCCTCCGGCCCCTCACTGCTGATGGCCCGTCAAGGCACGGTATACGGCCGAGGACTTGGGGTTGGCCCGGCAGCGCCAGACGCCGTGCGGGCAGTAGTCGCTGATGGCCTGGTAGAGCGGATGCCGGGCGGCCATCCAGGTGAGCATCCCGCGCATGTAGGCGGGGTTGTCGCCGTTCTCGTACAGGCCCCACTCGGGGTAGGCGACGGCTTTGTGGTGCGCGCGGGCGAAGTCGACCTGCGCCGACAGGCCGTACGGCTCGGCGAGTTGGCGGGCGAACGACAGGCCCCGGGGGGCGTCGTAGGCGTCCATGCCGATGACGTCGACGTAGCGGTCGCCGGGGTAGCAGTCGGTCCAGGGGATCGCGTCGCGGCCGCGGTTGGGGGTGAAGTCGAAGCGGAAGCGCTGGCCGGGGACGGAGCGCATCGTCGTGACGATACTGGTCCAGTAGCGCTTCCAGGAGGCCGGGTCGGGGGCGCAGCGGTGGGTGTAGGTGGTGCCGTTCATCTCCCAGCCGAGGACGATCTCCGCGTCGGGGACGCCGAGTTGGACCAGGCGGTCGGCGAGGACGCGGAAGTGGTCGTCGTAGCGTCCGTCCGCGCCCTGGGCGAGTTCGGCGCGGACCACGCTGTCGGGGAGGTGGGCCTCGTTGCGGTCCAGCATCGGCACGTTGAGGACGAGCAGGCGGTCCTGCCGGGCCCGGCGCCAGTCCGCCCACAGGGGGAGGTCGTCGGAGGCGCCCTCGATGTCGCTCCAGTTGCCGCCGGGGAGGTACGCGTGGCCGACGAGGGGTTCGGGGCGGCCGAGCCAGGCGCCGAACTCCGCGACGCGGCGGACGGCTTGGGCGCCGTAGCCGACGTAGGCGCCGTAGTCGGTCGGCGGGGTGGTCGGCCCTACCGGGGTGGCCCGCGCGGGCGGCGGTGGTGTTTCGGCACCGGGTACGCAGGCCGGTCCGGCCAGCAGGGCGAACGCGAGGGCGGCGGCGAGGGTGATCAGGGCCGGCAGACTGCGGCGCGTCCCGTGCGGGGCCACGGAGGGCTCTCCTCTTTTTTCGGGGACCGGGGTGGGGTGCGGGGGTGGGCTTGTGTGTGGGGCTGGGGTGGTGGGTGCCGGCTGTAGTGCGGGGGTGCGACGTTCGAGCAACGTACCAGCGTGCACCGGAAGATGATGACGTAGTGGGTTATGGGGGACATGGTCGCGGGTGAGATGGATAATTCGGGCGGGCCGCAGGTGGTGCGTCCCGTGGGAACGAGGGGCGTGGCCGGGTGCGGTCGGCCTCGCGGTCGTCCGCCGTAAAGCCGGCGACGCGGATCGTCGTCGCCGGGATACTGGGCGACCATGGATGAGGTCGAAGTTGTCGTCGCCCACTCCGAGCGCGCGACCCTGCGTGTCGGCGACGTGTTCCTGAAGGTGGACGCCGATCAGGCGCGCCTGGACGTCGAGGTCGAGGCGATGGGCCTGGTCCCGGTGCCGACCCCGGAGATCCTGTGGCGCAAGCCGCCCGTGCTCGCGATCGCCGCGGTACCGGGGACCGCGCTCGGGCGCCTCGGCGAGCCGTCGACCGCGTCCCCGGCGGCGTGGGCCGCGGCGGGTGCCGCGATCCGGAAGGTGCACGACGCGCCGTTGCCGCCCTGGCCCCGCCGGGGAAAGAGCCTGGACGAGTTGGCGGCGGACCTGGACGGCGAGTGCGAACGGCTCGTGACGAACGGCGTCCTGCCCGCCGACCTCGTCACCCGCAACCGCCGTGTCGCCGAGGCCGCGCTCCGGCCGTGGACGCCGCTGTTCACCCACGGCGACCTTCAGATCGCCCACGTGTTCGTCGACGGCGACGAGGTCACGGGGATCATCGACTGGTCCGAGGCGGGCCCGGGCGATGCCATGTTCGACCTCGCCACCCTCACACTCGGCCACGAGGAACGCCTCGATGAC
Organism: Streptomyces sp. NPDC096013; assembly: GCF_044763565.1. NCBI lineage: Bacteria > Bacillati > Actinomycetota > Actinomycetes > Kitasatosporales > Streptomycetaceae > Streptomyces > Streptomyces sp. NPDC096013. The sequence goes on from NZ_JBIWGK010000001.1 coordinate 889,521, forward strand.
GTCCTCGTCGGCTACGGCACCGACGTCGACCTCGATGCGATCCGCGCGTGGTGGTCGTTGCGCAGCCTGCTGATCATTCGCTGGCTGAGCGAGCACGGGTTCGACCCGTTCGCGCCGGGGTGCGAGGTCGACGTGCTGAGGTCTCGGATGTGAGGCGGAGCGGCGGTGCGGAACCGGGGCGGGTGGAGGAGACCGGCGGTGCCGTCCTTCACCACGTCGTCGACATCGGGCCCCGGCCCCAGCACGCTCACCGCGACGGCCCGCATCCCGGCCCGGTGCCGTTCCAGCAGCAGCCCCAGCGAGGCGACGTCCCCGGCCTGGGCGGCCAGGGTGAGCGCCGCGTCCTCGACCCGAGCGGTTTCACCCATGTTCCGGCTGCTCATGCTGCCCCTCTTCCGACCCCTCGGACGTGCCTACGACCGTAATGGGCGCCCCGCGTGAGGTCACACGCCCGGGCGCGAGGCGGCGCCGCCGCTCCCCTCCCGCACCGCCACCGCGGGCAGCGCACCGACGATCCGGGCGCCGTGCCGCCGGAAGGACACGAACTTGGTCCCGGCCTGGAGCAGGTTCGCGCAGGCCAGAGCGGTCCACAGGCCGGCCAGGCCCGTTCTGTCGGCGATCGGTACGGCGAGGGCGGCGAGGACGCCGAACCAGACCGCCGTGGACACCAGGCTCGGCACGGTGCGTTTGAGCCCGACGAGGCCGAAGCCCGCCACGGCCTGCACGGCGTCGGTGACGACCACGGCGAGAACCAGCGGCAGCAGCCGTATCACCTGGTCCGCCGGGCCCGGACTCCTGGTGAACAGCCCGATCACCGGGTTCCGCAGCACGACGAGTACGGCCCCGAGGGCGACGACCGCGCACAGGGCGACCCCGAACCCGGCGTCCACACTCCGCCGGATGCGCCCGAGGTCGCGTTCCTCGGCGTACCCGGCGATCAACGGCACCGTGGCCTGCCCGACCGCCACGGCGGCGGTGAAGACGAGGTTCACCAGGGACTCGGCGACGCTGTGCACGGCGGCGCTGTCGGTGCCGACGCGGGCTGCGGCGAAGGTGAGCACGCCCAGCACGGAGAACTTCACCAGCACGGTCCCGCCGAGCGGCAGTCCGACCCGGGCCAGTCGCAGCACCTCGCGGGGATCGGGCCTGCCGGGCCGGATCGGTCGCCCGGCGAGGACCGTACGGCGGCGCAGCGCGTACTGGTTGAGCCCGGCCCCGACCAGACTGGAGGCGAGCATGGCCACGCCGGCGCCCGTCAGTCCGAAGCTCGGCAGCGGCCCCGGTCCGGCGACCAGCACCACCGACAGGGTCACGGAGACGGCGGTCGCCACGAGCCCGGACCGCATCACCCGCGCCGACCGCCCCAACGCGACGAGGACGGACGTGGCGGACGAGCTGACCGCGATCAGCAGCACGCTCCCCGCCAACAGCCAAGGAAACAGGCCCAGTTGGCCGAGAATGCGGTCCGGAACGCCGAATGCCCCGCCGAGCAGGGGCACTCCGGCCACCGCCGCCGCGCAGACCCCGCCCACCGCGAACGCCAGCCACATCCCGCTCCGCACCAGCGGCAACAACCCCTCGGGATCGTCCCGACGGGGTGCGACGAACGGCATGACCCCGCGCAGCGCGCCCGCCACCGTGGCGGTCGCCGGGCTGAACACGGCGATCGTCACGGCGAACGCGGCCAGCGAGACGGTGGCGTGCCGCCCCAGCAGCGCGGTGTCGACGAGCGATCCGGCCGACGCGGCGAGGGTGCTCACATACAACGGCGCGGCGGCCCTGGCGATGGTCATGAAGGCGGTGCGTTCGCTCACGCCGCCCCATCCTGCCAGCCAACTCCCTGGCCATGCATGCCAGTTGTCACGGCACCACGTCATCGGGCGGTGGCCCCGCACTCCCCCGCCGTTCCGCGCGCTCGCCCGCCCTGCCGCGGGCGTGGTCACCTGGCGTTGACACCGGGCACGGAGGGTCAGGTATTGACATTAGGACGAACGGGTTCGAGTGTGGCCGGGACAGATTGTGGACCGGTCCAAAGAAGGGCAGTCATGGTGACCTCGCTCGGTGTTGCCGTCGTGGGCTTCGGATGGATGGGGCGGGTGCACACCCAGGCATACGCCCGCGTCCCGCACCACTTTCCGCAGCTGACCGTGCGGCCGCGGCTCGTGACGGTCGCCGAGGAGGTGCCGGGGCGGGCCGAGCAGGCCGCCGAGCAGTTCGGCTTCGCCTCCACGACCCGTGACTGGCGCGAGGTGGTCGACGACCCGCGCGTGCAGGCGGTGAGCATCACCGCGCCGAACTTCCTGCACCGCGAGATCGGCGTCGCGATGGCGGAGGCCGGCAAGCACATCTGGATCGAGAAGCCGGTCGGCCTGTCGACGGCGGACGCCTCCGCCGTGGCCGACGCGGTCTCGAAGGCAGGCGTCCAGGGCGCGGTCGGCTTCAACTACCGCAACGCGCCCGCCGTGGAGGCCGCCCGTGACCTGATCGCCTCCGGCGAGCTGGGCACGGTCACCCACGTCCGCATCCGCCTCTTCAGCGACTACGCGGCCCACCCGGACGGCGCCCTGACCTGGCGCTACGAGCTGGAACGCGGCGGCCACGGAGTCCTGGGCGACCTCGCCTCGCACGGCGCGGACCTGGCTTGCCATCTCCTCGGCGACATCACGTCCCTCGCCGCCGACACCGCGATCTTCCTCCCCGAGCGGGCCCGCCCCAGCGGCGCGACGGCGGGCCACGCGCTGGCCACCGGCGGGGAGTTGGGCCCGGTGGAGAACGAGGACTACGTCAGCTGCCTGCTGCGGTTCGCCTCCGGCGCCCGGGGTGTCCTGGAGGCCAGCCGGGTCTCGGTCGGCGAGCAGAACAACTACGGCTTCGAGGTGCACGGCACCAAGGGCGCGGTGTTCTGGGACTTCCGCCGGATGAACGAGCTGGCCGTCAGCCGCGGCACGAGCTACCAGGACCAGCCCGTCACCACGGTGTATGTCGGCCCGGGCGACGGCGAGTTCGGCGCGTTCCAGCCCGGCGCGGCGAACGCGATGGGCTACGACGACCTCAAGGTGATCGAGGCGTACCGCTTCCTGCGCTCCGTCGCCGAGGGCACGCCGTACGGCGCGACGCTCACGGACGCCGTACGCAGCGCGGCGGTCGTGGACGCCATGGTGCGTTCCGCGGAGACCGGCACCTGGGTGAGCCCGGCGTGAACGGCGCGGGCGTCGCCTGACCGGAGCGACGCCGGGCGCCCGCGCGATCTCGCGCCCACCCGCCGCGAACGCGAGGCCGCCGCGCTCGTCGAGACACCGGGGCGGCGTAGGTATCCGGTATCCCGTACCTACGTACCCTCTCGGAGCCCGCCCGCAGACCGTCTACGTGCACCGATATCCCTACCGAACTACGGGAGTTCACGCCCTCCGCACCCGCCCGGCGCCCCAGGCTGGTCCTACCGTCAGGGGAAGGGAGGTCCCGGGTGCCGGCAGTGTTGGTCAACCCCACGGCTGTCATGGCAAGGCGCCCGTCACCGCACCTCCCCTGGCGGTACTCGCGCGGGCTGCCCCTGTCGGCGGGGGCAGCCCGCTGTTGACCGCGACGAGAGTGTCCTTCCTGCTCGACGTACTCGGTACTCGTGCGGGCGCCTCCACGTCCTCTCTGTGCGGCACCGTCTACCAGTCGATGGCGTCCTGGGGGTCGCTCAGCCAGTAGGTGGTGCGCAGCGAGCTGTCGATGTACGTGCCCTTGCTCGGCAGCGGGACGTCGACGCCGGAGCCGACGAAGTCGAGGTCGCGGTTCTGGAAGATCACCGCGAGGGTCTTCGCGGTGTAGCCGCCGGTGCCGCTGCCGTCGGCGCTGGAGAGGTTGACGCCGGCGTAGCCCGACTGGCCGGGGCCGAGGGTGGTGACCGCCTGCGGCTGCGACTCCTCGACGACCGGGGGCACGGCCTGGGCGTCCTGGAAGCGGAGGGCCGGGTAGCCGTACAGGTAGCAGGTCTTGGAGCCGGTGTTCTTCACGGTCAGCAGCAGGTGGTTCAGCGGACGCGTGACGGTCCGCGCCGTGACCTTGGTGTTGGTGCCGGTGCAGGTGACCCCGGCCGAGGACGCCTTGGTCCCCTTGGACTTCTTGGCCGGCTTCGAGGTGGTGGCGCTCCGGTGGGACTTCGCGACGGTCACGACCGAGTCCGTACCGGAGGCCGCGGCCCGGGTGTCGGCGGCGGTGTGCGGGGTGTGCCGGGCACCGGTGTCCTGGCCCGTTCCACAGGCGGTCAGTGCGAGTGAGGCGGCCGCGGCGAAGCCGGCGGTGAGGAGCGCGGTACGGCGGCGGAAGAGCGTGCTGGACATGATCGGGTTCCCCCTGGATGCGGTGCGGGAAGGCGGGCCACCGGGTCGTGGTGGGCCTCGCCGTCGGACAACCGCAGCTTGCGCGGCGATCCGTCCCAGCGGCTACCGCCGACGGGGGGAACGGGAAGCTGGAACGCTCGCACAGGGGTTGACCTGCGGGGACGTGATGTCCCTGGAACGCGCGGGTGGAACGGGCACCGGCCGTCGGAGCGGTCCGACCGGTGCCGTACCGCACGATCAGCAGTAGAGGTTGGCTCCGGTGCTGGTCCCGAGGATCGAGGTGAACCGCGTGTAGGCGTCCACCCGGCTCTGCACCTGTGCGGGGTTCCTGCCGTCGCACTCGACCGAGCCGTTGATGCTGCGGATGGTCTGGCCGAAGCCGGCGCCGTTGACGATCGCGTTGTGCGGGGTCATGGAACCGGGGCCGCTCTGGGTGTTCCAGTACCAGAGCGCGGTCTTCCAGGCGACGGCCGAGTCGTTCTGCACCAGCCAGGGGTTGTTGAGCAGATCGATGCCCAACGCGTCCCCGGCGGCCTTGTAGTTGAAGTTCCAGCTGAGCTGCAACGGACCGCGCCCGTAGTAGGCGGCCTGACCGGCCGGGCAGCCGTACGACTGGCTCCAGTCGCAGTACGTCGGGTAGTTGGCGGTGTTCTGCTCGACGACGTACACCAACCCGCCCGTCTCGTGGCTGACGTTGGCGAGGAAGGCGGCGGCCTCCTGCTTCTTCGTGGTGTCGCTGCCGGTGTTCGCGAAGCCCGGGTAGGCGCCGAGGGCGGCGGTGAGACCGCTGTACGTGTAGAAGGAGTTCCGGCCCGGGAACATCTGGTTGAACTGGGCCTCGCTCACCACGAAGGTGCCGACGGGCGTGCCGGAACCGCCGTCGCAGGCGTACGGCTCCCAGTACCAGGTGCTGATGACCGGGTCGTAACCCGGGTTGTCGTGCTCGGCGATATACGCCTTTCCATCGGTGTACCGCACGATGTTGCCGGTGACGTACGACTGGCCGGCCACCCAGTTGGGGTAGCTCGAACAGGAGGCGGCGGACGCGCCGGCGGCGGGCAGGACCACGGGCGTCAGGCTACCGAGGACGAGTGCGGTCAGCACTGCGGCGATACGGCGTCTCGACACAGGGTTCAACTCCTCTGTGAAGCACGGCCGTTCCCGCGAAAGGGCAGGGCGGAGCGGAGCCTTTGTGCGCACGGGCCGGTCGGACCGGTCACGACGTGGGGGGCGGCCGTGGTGGGGGGTGACCCACTCACTGAACCGTATTGGTCTGTACCAGTCAAGGGTATAGACCAGTCAACCCACCACCCGGGCACCCGAGTTGCGACCGGGCCTGGGTGAACCGCTCTGTGACCCACTGCTCGCGTGGGAACAGACGGGTCTGGTCCGAGAAGCCGAGCCCGTCGAAGTCCCGGGCCAGGATGTGCGGCACGCTGCGCCGTCTCGCATACGCTGCGACCGCATGCTCCGCGACGCGTGGGCTTCGCACCTCGTGAACGCCGCGACCGTACGCCGAACCCCCGGAGGCGATGGCCCTGATCACCCTCGATCTGCACCCCGTCTTCCGCAGCGACCGCGCCATCGACACGGCCCTGCGGCAGACCCTGTTCAAGGCCGCCGCCACCGGCGTCGACGTCGTCCAGATCATCCCGGGCAAGGGAACGGGCCAGCTGAAGAAGCGGGTGCTGGCCGTGCTGGCGCAGAAGCACCTCAGGAAGCTCTACGTCCGGGTGGAGACGGATCCGACCAACGCGGGCCGGATTCTGGTCCACCTCAAATGACTCCCACCGGCACCCCCGCGACGGCGTGGGCCGGTCCCCAGGCGTGAGCCCGGGGACCGGCCCCCTCCATGCCCTCGGTCCTGCCTACTGGCCGAAGCCGTAGGAGAACAGATGGTCGGTGCCCGTCGAGCCCGTCACCGGCAGCGTGATCGACGCGACCTGCTTGGACGGGTCCAACGCGACCTTCGCGGCGAAGACATAGGTCTTCACCCCGTCGCGGCCACCGCTGCCGGTGTTCCGGTAGGCCGTCGTCGCGGCCGTCGTGTCACCCGGAAGCGGCTTGCTGGAACCGCCGTTGAGGGTCCAGTCCGGGAAGGTGACCGTCCCCTGCGAGGTGGTGCCGTCGGTGTACGTCACGGTCACCGCGCCGGAGACCCCGCTGCCGTCGGTCGGCGCGTTGGTCGCCGTGCCCAGCAGCCCCAGCGACGCCCCGGACGTACCGGCCGGCATCGGGATGGTCTGTCCGGCCATCTCCAGGTTGTCCAGCTGACCCGACGTCACCTTCGGCCAGGTGTAGGTGATGCCGTCGACCGTGAGAGCCGCACCGCTCGTGACACCGGCCGCCGCGAGCGCGTTCTGCGAGAAGGCCCAGCCCCCGCCGTCGAACCCGCCCGAGAAGGTGGCGCCGTCGGGATAGATGCCCTCATTCGTGTTGTACGGCCACAGCGCCCCGGCCTTGGCCACCGCCACCCGGAGCGCCGCCCCGGCCAGCGCCGCACCGGTGCTGTGGTCGGTGAGCGCGAACGTGACCGGGAACAGCCCTTCGTCCGCTCCCGCCGTCACCCGGACCTTCGCCTCGGCACTGCCTGCGGCGGGCACCGTCAGCGAACCGGATGCCGTGTCCAGCGTGACGCCGGACGGCGCCGTCGCCTTCCAGTCGACGGTGACGGCCGTACTGCCGAGGTTGGTCAGGTCGAGCGTGCCGTCACCGGCCGAACCCGGCTGGAGCACCAGGCCGTTGGCGGGACCGGTCGCGGCCAGCACCCGCCCGCCGCCCGTGGTGTCGGACGGCGGCGCCGCCGAAGAGGCGGACCCCCAGGCCGAGTTGGGCTGCGTGCCGAGCGTGAAGTCGAGGGAGCCGGCCCCCTGGAACTTCTGGTACGTCAGCCATGGGGCGTTCCAGGCCTGCCCCTTGACCCCGAGCGACTGCACGTACGGCGCGTCGGTCGCGGCCTGCGGGGCGTTGATCCGCACCGACTTTCCGTTGCCGAAGGTCACCTTGGCCACGGGGAACACCGGGCTGCCGAGCGCCAGCGTGTCCGTGCCCGGGGTCTCCGGGTACATGCCCAGCTCGGACCAGACGTACCAGGAACTCATCGCGCCGAGGTCGTCGTTGCCGAACGAGCCGACCGGAGCGTTGAAGTACAGCTTCTGCTGCGCCTCACGGACGGCCGCCTGCGTCTTCCAGGGCTGGCCCGTGTAGTCGTACTCCCAAGGGATCTCCACACTGGGCTCGTTGCTCAGGTCGGCGTCGGTGTTGCCGGGGCTCGTGATGTCGTCGAGCAGGCTGTCCAGGTACGACGAGTACTCCTTCGCGCCGCCGCGTGCCTGGATCAGCTGCCGCAGGTTGAACGGGACCATCGGCGTGTACTGCGCGGAGGTGCCCTCCACGAAACCGTTGGAGGTACCGGGGGTGAAACCGCTCGCGAACTGGCCGTCCTTGTTCTTGGCCTGCATGTAGCCAGTCTGCGGGTTGAAGACGTTCATCCAGTCCTGGGCGCGGGTGGCGAACTTCTCGTAGACGGACGTCTTGCCCAGCGACTTGGCGAAGGCGGCGATGGCGTAGTCGGCGGAGTCGTACTCGAGTTGAGTGGAGACCGGGCCGTAGAAGTTGCAGCAGTTGTAGTCGTTCTCGTCGAGCGGGAGGTAGCCCTTCGCGTCCCGCACGGACTCGCCGGGGCGGTCGTTGTTCGGGACGGTGGCCTCGTGCTGTAGGGCGGCGAGGGCCTTGGCGGTGTCGAAGCCCGTCGCGCCGAAGGCGTACGCGTCGGCGATGATGCCGGCGGCCGGGTCACCGACCATGACGTAGCTCTCGCCGTTGTTCGAGGCCCACTTGGGCAACAGGCCTGTCTGGTCGTAGCCGTTGAGCATCGAGGTGACGACGTCGGAGGCGACCTTGGGCTCGACCATGGCCATCAGCTGGGTCTGGGAGCGATAGGTGTCCCAGCCCGAGTAGTTGGCGTACTGCGCCTTCTGCCCCTTGGCGAGTCTGTGGACCTGGTTGTCCATGCCCATGTACTGGCCGTCGTCGTCCGAGAAGACGTTGGGGTGCAGGAGCGCGTGGTAGAGCGCGGTGTAGAACTGCGTCTGCTGGTCGGCGGACCCACCGCCCACCTGGACCTTGTTCAGTACGGCGTTCCAGGCGTCGTGGTTGGACCGTTCCACGGCGGCGAGGTTCCAGTTCTTGATCTCGCTCGCCAGGTTGTTCGCGGCGCCCGCGTCACTCGTGTACGAGACGCCGACCTTCGCGCTGACCGTGGGGTTCGCGGCGGTGTCGAAGGTGAGGTACATGCCGTTGGCGCCGGTGGTGGGCGGCTGGGCGGCCTTGGCCGTGGCGGACGACCGGGTGCCGGTACCGGTGCCGTGGATCGTCGGGGCCGGTTTCGCCGGAACGGTGAAGTGCTTCTCCTTCAGCGGCGCCGACTTGGCGGTCTGCGGGGCGAGTTGGGCTTTCCCCGCCTTCAGCGACTTCGCGTCGGGGTTGATGGTGCTGCCGACCCAGGTGCCGCTCGCGGTGAACGGTCGGTCGAACTTGATGTCGAAGTGCAGCGTGTACCGGTTGCCCGCGCCGCAGAAATGGCCGCTGTCGATCGCCCCGCTGATCTCCTTGTCGCTGACCACCTGGACGCGGGTCCCGTCCACCTGTGTGGCGCCGCCGCTCAACTTGAAGAGCAGGTTGGCCTGTTGACCCGTCGGAAAGGTGAAGGTGCCGAGCCCGGCGCGGGTGGTGTCGGTCAGTTCGGTCTTGACGCCGTTCGCGTCGGTGACCTTGTAACTCCCTATGCCGGCCTGCTCGTCGGCGTGGCTGAAACCGACGGACGTACTGCCGAGGTCGCCCGACAGCGCACCGGTCACCGGCAGGATCGGCAGGTCGCCCGCGACGGGGCAGCCGGGGCCCGAGATATGGGTGAGGCTGAAGCCGGAGAGCTTCTTGTCCTGGTACTCGTAGCCGCCGCCGTCGGGGCGGTGGGGTGTGGTGTCGGGACCCCACTGCACCATCCCGGCCGGCATGTCGGGGCCAGGGAAGGTGTCCACCGCGCCGGAGGTGCCGATGAGCGGGTTGACGAGGGACGCGGGGTCCGTCACCAGGGTCGGCGTCGCGGTGCTCGCGGCGTAGGCGCTCCCGATCGCCGGAAGCGTGAGGGCCGTCATGCCCAACACACAGACGACGGCGAGGCGTTGGCGGAATCTGTTTCGGTCACGTGGCACGGCTGGACGTCGGGGTCTCACCATCGGTCGCCTCCGCAGCGGTTCGTGCTTCGCACATCAGGTGGCGGCGCGCCGGAATGCACCGGAACGCCGGCGACAGGCAACAGTTCCTGGTCGCTCCCACGGCCTGACAACGTTGCCATGCACGAGTGTCGAGTGAAACGCCTGCGCTGATGGTGTGTCAACGAGGTGGGCACGAATTTCTGGGTGTGAAGTTGACAAGCGTCCAACCGTGTTGCCGTTGGATGGAGTTCACGCGCGGCCGACGGGGCGGCCGACCGCCCACGTCTCCCCTGGCGGACGCCACGGAGCACCGGCGCGCGGTCGGCTCACGGCCAGCGCGCAGGCGGCGCGCACTCGGCTCGTCAAGGACGTACTGCCTCTATGACCGTGCCCCGCAACGGAGTTGAGGCACGAACCAAGTTGGTCTAGTCCTCTTGACGGAGCGCGCCGCGAGTTGTTTGGTATGTACCAATAACCCGCGCGACGCACCCCCCACATGTCACCCCGCACCGCATCAACTCCCGCGCCCCTCACCCCGCCCCCATCACCCCGCCCCGATGGGCACCCCCGAAAGGGGAACTGTCATGCACTTGGCAAGACTGGCGGCGTCCGTGTCCGCCCTCGCGCTCTCGGTCACCGGCGTCACCCTCGCCCTGGCCCCCGCAAGCAGCGCCGCGGGGAGCAGCGTCTACTCCGTCGCTCCCTACGTCGACATGTCGAACGGTCAGGAAGGACTGCTCGACACCGCCATCACCGGCCACCACCTCAAGGCGTACACCGCGGCCTTCGTGCTCGGCGAGGGCTGCACGCAGATCTGGGGCGACACGCTCCCCATCGGCAACGACTCCTACACCGACCCCGAGATCGCCAGGGCCAAGTCCGAAGGCGCCTCCGTCATCGTCTCCTCCGGCGGGGCCAGCGGCGAACCGCTCGCCTGGACCTGCTCCACCCAGAGCAGCATCGACGCCGGCTACCAGGCCATCATCAACGACTACGGCGTCGCCCAGCTCGACTTCGACATCGAGGGCGCCGCCATCGCGGACACCGCGGCCGCGGCCCGCCAGATGCAGGCGATGAAGGACCTCAAGGCGTCCAATCCGGGCCTTCAGTTCTCCATGACCCTGCCGGTGCTGACGAGTGGGCTGACCAGCGACGGCGTCAACATCCTCAAGGCCGCCAAGAACGCGGGCATCAAGATCGACGTGGTCAACGTCATGGCCATGGACTACTACGCCGGCACCGGCACCGAGATGGGCCAGGGCGCGGTCTCCGCGGCGAAGGCGACCCTGGCGCAGATGCAGTCGGTCGACTCCGGTTACACCTACGCCAACCTCGGCATCACGCCGATGATCGGCAAGAACGACGACGGTTCCACCTTCACGCTGGCCGACGCGCAGACGGTGGAGACCTTCGCCGCGCAGAACGGCGTCGGACGGCTGGCCTTCTGGGCGATCACCCGGGACCAGGCGTGCGGCGGAAGCGCCAACTCCCTGCCCACATGCAGTGAGATCAGCCAGAACAGCCTCGCGTTCACCGACGCGTTCGTACCGTACGAGGGCACGGGCGGCGGTGGCGGAGGCACCACCACGGACTTCTCCCTGTCCCTGTCGCCGGGCTCGGCGTCCGTCACGCAGGGTGGTTCGGCCACGGCGACCGTCTCCACCGCCGTCACCTCCGGCAGCGCCGAGTCCGTCGCCCTCACCGCCTCCGGCGCACCGTCCGGCGTCACCATCGCCTTCAGTCCTGCGTCCGTGACCTCGGGCGGCAGCTCGACACTGACGGCGACGGTCGGCTCGTCCGTGGCCGCGGGCAGCTATCCGATCACCGTCACGGGCAGCGCCGCGTCCGGCAGCCACAGCGTGACCTACACACTCACGGTCACGACGACCGGCGGCGGAGGCGGCGGAGGCGGCGGGGGCGGCGGGGGCGGTTCACTGACCAACGCCGGTTTCGAGACCGGGAGTCTCAGTCCCTGGACGTGCGCGGCGGGCGGCGCGGTCGTCTCCAGCCCGGTCCACAGCGGCAGCCACAGCCTTCAGGTCACCCCGACCTCCAGCAGCACCGGCGAGTGCGACCAGACCGTCACCCTGTCCCCCAACAAGAGCTACACCCTCACGGCCTGGGTGCAGGGCCCCTACGCCTACCTCGGAGTATCGGGCGGCGCCACCGCGAGCACCTGGTCCAACAGCTCGACCTGGAACCAGCTCAAGGTCACCTTCACCACCGGCAGCTCCGGGTCCGTCACGGTCTACGTCCACGGCTGGTACGGCCAGTCGGCGGTCACGGCGGACGACTTCACGCTGGGCTGAGGACACCGGCGGAGCCCCGCCGCGCTCCTCCTGGCACAGCAGAACACCCGCCTCCGACTTTCGCCGGAGGCGGGTGTTCCGTCTCGCTGTGTCCGAGGGGGGACTTGAACCCCCACGCCCGATAAAGGGCACTAGCACCTCAAGCTAGCGCGTCTGCCATTCCGCCACCCGGACTGGGTGTCTGCCGCCTGGCCGGGGGTGTTCCCCGCGGCGACATGGACAACAATACCAAGCTTTCGGAGCGCCTTTCACCTGCATATCCGTCCCCGCGGGAGCCGCTCGCGGACACCCCGCGACCTGCGGGAAGCCGCCACCGCGGGTGAACGATCGACTACGGCCGCGGACCGGTTTCGGCCACTCACTCGCGCTCGGCGACCACCAGCGTCTGGAGTGCCCGGACGAGTGTCGCCGCCGCCTCCTCGTCGAGCGGCGCGAGGAAGCGACGCTCGGCCGCGCGCCGGGCCTGTTCGGCCAGACGCAGGCAGTCCCGGCCCTCCGGAGTCAGCTCGACGATGTTCTTCCGGCGGTCGTGCGGACTGCGCCGGCGCTCGACCAGGCCGTGGTCCTCCAGGCCGTCGATCAACGACACCATCGTGGTGCGGTCCACCCCGAGCCGCCCGGCCGCCTCGACCTGCGACAACGATTCCCCCGCCGACAGCACCACCAGCACGCCCAGCTCATGCCCGTCCACCCCGTGCGGCACCAACGCCTCGGCCGACGCCCGCGCCAGCCGGGCCTGGGCCTGCTTGAGGAGGTATCCGAGCCGGGACTCGAGAGGCGCGGGTCGCTCATCGTGGGCCATGGGCCGACTGTATCGCCGGCCTGATCATCAGCGCCTCTGACGATCTGGCGGTGGCCGTACGCCGACCCGGGCGGCACCCGTGGGACACGACACGAGCACCGCCCGGCCCCGGATCACGGCATCAGCTGGTACTCCGGGAAGTTCCCGGGCAGCCGCTCCCCCACCGGCCCGTACGTCACCGCGCGGACCAGGAGTTCACCGCCGACGAACGCTCCGCGCCAGGACGCGCCGAAGCCGCCGAACAGTTCGTCACGGTCGCCGCGCGAGCGCGGTGTGCCGTGGCCGACCTTGAACGCCCTTATCTGCGGGGCGAGTCGGTCGTACGTCGCCCGGTCGTCGGTGGACAGGGTGGCGACCAGCGCGCCGTTGGACGCGTTCATCGCGGCGAGCAGCTCCGCCTCCGTGTCGACCAGGACGATGGTGTCGACGGGTCCGAACGGTTCCGCGTGGTGCAGCGGGGACGACGGCGGCGGGTTGAGGAGCGTGACGGGGTGGACGTACGCCGAAGTGTCCTGCCCCGGAAGGAAGTCGGCGTCGGACAGCTTGCCGCGGTGCAGCGGTACGGCGCCGCGGTCGATCGCCTCGGCCACCTGGTCGTGGAGTTCCTTGGCCTTGGCCGCGTTGATCAGCGGACCGAAGTCCAGCTGCGGGTAGGGGTCTTGGGCGTCCCGCACGGCCAACGGGTGGCCGACGCGCAGCGTGCGGACGGCCGGGAGGTAGGCGGTGAGGAAGTCGTCGAACAGCTCGCGCTGGACGACGAAGCGCGGATAGGCGGTGCAGCGCTGCTTGCCGTAGTCGAAGAGCTTGGGGATGACGGCGGTGAGCGCGTCCCAGTCGGTGTGGTTCCAGATGCCCCAGGTGTTGAGTCCTTCCTGTTCGAGGATGTGCCGCTTGCCGAGGTCGGCCACGGCCGTCGCCACCGCGGCTCCGGTGTCGCGCCCGCCGACGAAGGAGACGCAGCCGATCTCGGGCGCGCGGACCAGCGCCTCCGACAGTTCGCCCCCGCTGCCGCTGACGAGGGTGACCGGAATGCCCTCGCGCGCGGCCAGCGCGGCGGCGAGGGTGAGGCAGGCGACGCCGCCGTCGGTCGGTGTCTTGGCGATGACCGCGTTCCCGGCCAGCGCCTGGACGAGCATCGCGTGGACGAGCACGCTCATCGGGTAGTTCCAGCTCGCGATGTTGGACACCGGGCCGTCCAGCGGGGTGCGGCCGGCGAGCATCGGCTCGATGCCGTCCACGTACCAGCGCACACCGTCGATGGACCGGTCGACGTCGGCCTGCGCGAGCCGCCAGGGCTTGCCGATCTCCCAGACCAGCAGCAGCGCGAAGAGTTCGCGGTGTTCGGTCAGCGCGTCCAGCGTGGCGGCGACGCGGGCGCGCCGTTCGTCGAGCGGGACATGGCGCCATGCGCGGTGCTGGTCGAGGGAGGCGCGCACGGCCTGGTGGGCGGTGGAACGGTCCAGCCGGGGCGGCCCGGCGATGGGGCTGCCGTCGACGGGAGTGGTGGCGGGCAGCGCCCGGCCGTCCCGCTGCCAGGCCGCGTTCCAGAGGTTGAGGACACGGTCGTCCTGGAACGCCTCGGGCGCGACGGCCAGACAGCGCCGCCAGGCGTCGCTCCAGGACGTGCCCGCCTTGAGGGTCGGCGGACGGGTGGAGGGTGTGGGGGTGGAGGTGGAGGTGATGCCGGGTGTGAGGGTTGATGCCATGCTTCTGCTCCGCTCTCGGTGCACAGTCGGGGCGGGGTGAAACAGGAACGTTCCGACGCACGAACCGCCGTACGCACAAGCCGTCGTACGCACAAGCCGTCGTACGCACAAGCCATCGCGTGCACAAACCGTCGTACGCGCGAATCGCTGTACGGCTGAAGCGCCGTACGTATGAAGCTAGTTGCGCTCGGAGGAGCGCGACAGTCACGTCACCTCACCTATGAGTGACGTCACTTCCCATCTCCTGGGCGCGGAGACGGTCCAGCACGAGTCGTGCCGTCTCAGTCGGCGTGCTTCCGACGGAGACCCCTACGGCCTCCAGCGCCGCCTTCTTCGCCGCCGCCGTGCCGGAGGAGCCGGAGACGATGGCGCCGGCGTGGCCCATCGTCTTGCCCTCGGGTGCGGTGAAGCCGGCGATGTAGCCGACGACCGGCTTGGTGACGTGGTCGCGGATGTAGGCGGCGGCGCGTTCCTCGGCGTCGCCGCCGATCTCCCCGATGAGGACGACGAGTTCGGTGTCGGGGTCGGCCTGGAACGCGGCGAGGCAGTCGATGTGGCTGGTGCCGACGACGGGGTCCCCGCCGATGCCGACGCAGGTGGAGAAGCCGATGTCCCGAAGTTCGTACATGAGTTGGTAGGTGAGGGTGCCGGACTTGGAGACCAGTCCGATGCGGCCCGGTTTGGTGATGTCGGCGGGGATGATGCCCGCGTTGGCCTGGCCGGGGGTGATCAGGCCGGGGCAGTTGGGGCCGATGACCCGGGTGCCCTTCGACGCGGCGTACGCCGTGAAGGCGACCGAGTCGTGGACCGGGATGCCCTCGGTGATGACGACGGCGAGGCCGATTCCCGCGTCGGCGGCCTCGATCACGGCCGCCTTGGCGAAGGGCGGCGGCACGAACACGACGCTGACATCGGCTCCCGTCGACCGCATACCGTCGGCGACCGATCCGAAGACCGGCACAGCGCGGTCGTCGAAGTCGACGGTGCGGCCCGCCTTGCGCGGGTTGACGCCGCCGACGACGTCCGTGCCGGCCGCGAGCATCCGGCGGGTGTGCCTCATTCCCTCGCCGCCGGTCATGCCCTGGACGAGGACCTTGCTCTCCTTGGTGAGGTAGATCGCCATGTCCCGGCTCCTTAGCGTGCGTTGGCGAGGTCGGCGGCGCGGCGGGCGGCGCCGTCCATGGTGGTGGCCTGCTGGACCAGCGGATGCGCGTACCCGTCGAGGACGGCCCGGCCCCGGACGGCGTTGTTGCCGTCGAGCCGGACGACCAGCGGCTTGGTCAACTGGACGGTTTCCAGGGCCCGTACGATGCCATCGGCCACCGCGTCGCACGCGGTGATCCCGCCGAAGACGTTGACGAACACGGATTTCACGGCCGGGTCGGAGAGGATGACGGAGAGTCCGTCGGCCATGATCTGGGCCGACGCCCCGCCGCCGATGTCGAGGAAGTCGGCGGGGCGGGCGCCGCAGCCGGCGACCACGTCGAGCGTCGACATGACCAGGCCCGCGCCGTTGCCGATGATGCCGACCTCGCCGTCGAGCTTGACGTAGTTGAGCCCCTTCGCGGCGGCGACGGCCTCCAGCGGGTCGTCGTGCGCGGCACCCTCGCCTCCCCAACGCGCCTGCCGGAAGCGGGCGTTGTCGTCGAGGGTCACCTTGCCGTCGAGAGCGAGGATCTGCCCCTGCCGGGTCCGCACGAGCGGGTTGACCTCGACGAGGACGGCGTCCTCGCGGACCAGCACCTCCCACAGCCGCACGAGGACGTCGACGGTCTGCGGGGGCAGGCCGGCCGCCTCGGCGATCTCGGCCGCCTTGGCCGAGGTGACGCCCTCGGCGGGGTCGATGTGGATACGGGCCACCGCCTCCGGTCGACGGGCGGCGACCTCCTCGATCTCCGTACCGCCCTCCGCCGACGCGATCGCGAGGAAGCGCCCCGCCGCGCGGTCGAGGACGTAGGAGACGTAGAACTCGCTCTCGATGTCGACGGGTTGGGCCAGCATGACCGTGCCGACCGTGTGCCCCTTGATGTCCATGCCGAGGATCTGGCGTGCCGTCAGTTCGGCGGCGGCCGGGTCGGCGGCGAGTTTGACCCCGCCCGCCTTGCCTCGCCCGCCGGTCTTGACCTGCGCCTTCACCACGACGCGTCCGCCCAGTCTGCGGGCGATCTCCCGTGCCTCCTTGGACGAGGCGGTGACCTCGGCCCGGGGCACCACGATGCCGTGGTCCTCGAAGAGTTGCCTTGCCTGGTGCTCGTACAGGTCCATCTCGGCTCCTGCCCACTGTGTCTGCCTGGGGAGCGACCTGGAGTCCCTCGAAAAGTGCCGCACGCCCCCTGGACACCACCCACCGGATGCGGGATAACAAGTTTCATACAGTATTCGTCGACTGTATGCAATGTACCGCGAGAGCCTTCCAACCCCCTACGAAGGGACAGGACTTCGCCATGCCCGACGACACCCAGGACGTGATTTCCGGTGGTCATCTCGTCGCCAAAGCCCTGAAGGCCGAGGGGGTCGACCGCATCTACACCCTGTGCGGCGGCCACATCATCGACATCTACGACGGCTGCGTCGACGAGGGCATAGAAGTCGTCGACGTACGCCACGAGCAGGTGGCGGCCCACGCGGCGGATGGTTACGCGCGGATCACCGGCAGGCCCGGCTGCGCCGTGGTCACCGCGGGACCCGGTACGACCGACGCCGTCACCGGTGTCGCCAACGCCTTCCGCGCCGAGTCACCGATGCTGCTCATCGGCGGCCAAGGGGCCCTGACCCAGCACAAGATGGGCTCCCTCCAGGACCTGCCGCACGTCGACATGATGACCCCGATCACCAAGTTCGCGGCGACCGTGCCGGACACAGCGCGCGCCGCCGACATGGTGTCGATGGCGTTCCGCGAGTGCTACCACGGCGCGCCGGGCCCCTCCTTCCTGGAGATCCCGCGCGACGTCCTCGACGCGAAGGTGCCGGTGGGCAGGGCCCGGGTGCCCAAGCCCGGCGCCTACCGCGCGTCGACCCGCTCGGCCGGCGACCCCGAGGCGATCGAGAACCTCGCCGACCTGCTGGTCCACGCCGAGAAGCCGGCGATCCTGCTGGGCAGCCAGGTGTGGACGACGCGCGGCACCGAGGCGGCCATTGAACTCGTCCGCACCCTCAACATCCCCGCGTACATGAACGGCGCGGGCCGCGGCACCCTCCCGCCCGGTGACGCGCACCATTTCCAGCTCTCCCGGCGCTACGCCTTCTCCCACGCCGACGTCATCGTCATCGTCGGCACGCCCTTCGACTTCCGCATGGGCTACGGAAAGCGCCTCTCCCCCGACGCGACCGTCGTGCAGATCGACCTCGACTACCGCACCGTCGGCAAGAACCGCGACATCGACCGCGGCATCGTCGGCGACGCGGGGCTCGTCCTGAAGTCGGTCGCGGAGGCCGCCTCGGGACGCCTCAACGGCGGGGCGTCCCGGCGCAAGGAGTGGCTCGACGAGCTGCGGGCGGTCGAACAGGCCGCGATCGAGAAGCGGTTGCCGAGCCTCAGGTCAAACGCGTCGCCGATCCACCCGTACCGGCTCGTCAGCGAGATCAACGACTTCCTCACCGAGGACTCCATCTACATCGGCGACGGCGGCGACATCGTCACCTTCTCCGGGCAGGTCGTGCAGCCCAAGTCGCCCGGCCACTGGATGGATCCGGGCCCGCTCGGCACCCTCGGCGTCGGCGTCCCGTTCGTCCTAGCGGCCAAGCAGGCCCGCCCCGACAAGGAGGTCGTCGCGCTCTTCGGCGACGGCGCGTTCTCCCTGACCGGCTGGGACTTCGAGACCCTCGTCCGCTACGACCTCCCGTTCGTCGGCATCGTCGGCAACAACTCCTCGATGAACCAGATCCGTTACGGCCAGGCCGCCAAGTACGGCCTGGAGCGCGAGCGGGTCGGCAACACCCTCAGCGACGTGCACTACGACAAGTTCGCCCAGATGCTGGGCGGTCACGGCGAGGAGGTCCGCGACCCCGCCGACATCGGCCCCGCGCTGCGACGGGCCAGGGAGTCGGGCAAGCCGTCGCTGATCAACGTCTGGGTCGACCCGGACGCGTACGCCCCCGGAACCATGAACCAGACGATGTACAAGTGAGGTGAACGGCCATGACCGCCAGGGCACTTGAGGGCATCCGCGTCCTCGACATGACGCACGTCCAGTCCGGCCCCTCCGCGACCCAACTGCTCGCCTGGCTCGGCGCCGACGTCGTCAAGCTGGAGGCGCCGACCGGCGACATCACGCGCAAGCAGCTGCGCGATCTCCCGGACGTCGACTCGCTCTACTTCACGATGCTCAACTGCAACAAGCGGAGCATCACCCTCAACACCAAGACCGAGCGCGGCAAGGAGATCCTCACCGAGCTGATCCGGCGCTCCGACGTCATGGTCGAGAACTTCGGGCCGGGCGCGGTCGACCGTATGGGGTTCACCTGGGATCGCATACAGGAGATCAATCCCCGCATTGTGTATGCGTCCATCAAGGGCTTCGGGGACGGTCCGTACACCAACTTCAAGGCGTACGAGGTCGTCGCGCAGGCGATGGGCGGGTCGATGGCGACCACGGGCTTCGAGGACGGGCCGCCGCTGGCCACGGGCGCTCAGATCGGCGATTCGGGCACCGGAGTGCATACAGTAGCCGGGATACTGGCGGCACTCTTCCAGCGTGAGCACACCGGCCGGGGCCAGCGCGTCAACGTGGCCATGCAGCACGCCGTCCTCAACCTGTGCCGGGTGAAGCTCCGCGACCAGCAGCGCCTGGCGCACGGGCCGCTCGCCGAGTACCCGAACGACGACTTCGGCGACGAGGTGCCCCGCTCGGGCAACGCATCCGGCGGCGGGCAGCCCGGCTGGGCGGTCAAGTGCGCGCCCGGCGGCCCGAACGACTACGTGTACGTGATCGTGCAGCCCGTCGGCTGGAAGCCGCTGACCGAGCTGATCGGCCGGCCCGAGCTGGCCGACGATCCCGAGTGGGCGACGCCCGAGGCCCGGTTGCCGCAGCTCTCCAAGATGTTCCAGCTGATCGAGGAGTGGTCGTCCACGCTGCCCAAGTGGGAGGTGCTGGAGCGGCTCAACGCCCACAACATCCCGTGCGGGCCGATCCTGTCGACCAGGGAGATCATCGAGGACGAGTCGCTGGTCGCCAACGAGATGGTCGTGACGGTGCCGCACCCCGAGCGCGGCGAGTTCGTCACCGTGGGCAGCCCGCTGAAGCTCTCCGACTCCCCTGTGGACGTGACCAGTTCACCGCTGCTCGGCGAGCACAACGAAGAGGTCTACCTCGGCGAACTCGGTCTCGGCGACGAAGAGTTGCGCCTGCTCAAGTCGAACGGAGTGATCTGACGTGATGGCAGAGAACCGGGTCCTGACGGTGCGCGCGCTGCTCGACTTCGTGCGGGCCGAAGGACGGTTCGCGCTCACCGCGCCCGAGGGCAGGGTGATCGCCGACGCGTACGGGATCGCCGTACCGGGCGAGGAGTTGGCGACGGACGTCGACGAGGCGGTGGCGTACGCGGCGCGGTTCGGCGGCCCCGTGGTGATGAAGATCGTCTCGCCCGACATCCTGCACAAGACCGACGCCGGCGGAGTGATCGTCGGGGTCGAGGGCGCGGCGGACGTACGGGCCGCGTTCCACACGATCGTCGACAACGCGCGGGCGTACGACGCGCGGGCTCGCATCGAGGGCGTGCAGGTGCAGGAGTTGCTGCCGCAGGGGCAGGAGGTGATCGTCGGCGCGGTGACCGACCCGACGTTCGGGAAGGTGGTCGCGTTCGGGCTCGGCGGGGTGCTGGTCGAGGTCCTCAAGGACGTGACGTTCCGGCTCGCGCCCGTGACCCCGGACGAGGCGCTGTCCATGCTGGACTCGATCCGGGCGGCGGAGATCCTGCGCGGGGTGCGCGGACAGGCGGCGGTCGACCGGTGGGCGATCGCCGAGCAGATCCGCCGGGTGTCCCAACTGGTCGCGGACTTCCCGGAGATCGCCGAGGTGGACCTCAACCCGGTGATCGCGACCCCGCAGGGCGCCGTCGCGGCGGACATCCGGGTGATCCTCGCGGAATCGCAGCCGGTGGCCCGTCGACGGTATACACGCGACGAGATCCTGACGACCATGCGCCGTCTCATGGAGCCGTCCTCGGTCGCCGTGATCGGTGCCTCGAACGAGCAGGGCAAGATCGGCAACTCGGTGATGCGCAATCTCGTCGACGGCGGCTTCGCCGGGGAGATCCATCCGGTGAACCCCAAGGCCGATGACATTCTGGGCCGCAAGGCGTACAAGAGTGTCACGGACGTTCCCGGTGAGGTGGATGTGGCCGTCTTCGCCATTCCCGCCAGGTTCGTGGCAGCGGCGCTGGAGGAGGTGGGGCGCAGGAACATCCCCAACGCCGTCCTCATCCCCTCCGGGTTCGCGGAGACCGGTGAAGTCGCCCTCCAGGACGAGATCGTGGCGATCGCCGAGCGCTACGGCGTCCGTCTCCTCGGCCCGAACATCTACGGCTACTACTCGACCTGGCAGGACCTGTGCGCCACCTTCTGCACGCCGTACGACGTGAAGGGCGGGGTAGCGCTGACCTCGCAGTCCGGTGGCATCGGGATGGCGATCCTGGGCTTCGCGCGGACCACGAAGACGGGGGTGTCGGCGATCGTCGGGCTCGGCAACAAGTCGGACCTGGACGAGGACGACCTGCTGACCTGGTTCGGCGAGGACCCGCACACGGAGTGCATCGCGATGCACCTGGAGGACCTCAAGGACGGCCGCGCGTTCGTCGAGGCGGCCCGAAAGACCGTGCCCCGCAAGCCGGTCGTGGTGCTGAAGGCGGGCCGTACGGCGGCGGGTGCGAAGGCCGCCGGTTCGCACACGGGCGCGCTGGCCGGTGACGACGCGGTGTACGGCGACATCCTCAGGCAGGCCGGTGTCATCCGGGCCCCCGGGCTCAACGACATGCTGGAGTACGCGCGCGGCCTGCCCGTGCTGCCGACTCCCCGGGGGGACAACGTCGTCATCATCACCGGCGCCGGCGGCAGCGGTGTGCTGCTCTCGGACGCGGTGACCGACAACGGCCTGTCCCTGATGGAGATCCCGGCGGATCTGGACGCGTCCTTCCGGAAGTTCATCCCGCCCTTCGGGGCCGCGGGCAACCCGGTCGACATCACCGGGGGCGAGCCGCCGTCGACGTACGAGGCGACGATCCGGCTCGGTCTTGAGGACCCGCGCATCCACGCGCTGGTCCTCGGCTACTGGCACACCATCGTCACTCCCCCGATGGTCTTCGCGGAGCTGACCGCGCGGGTGGTCGCCGAGTTCAGGGAACGCGGCATCGAGAAGCCGGTGGTGGCGTCGCTCGCGGGTGACGTGGAGGTCGAGGAGGCCTGCCAGTACCTGTACGAGCGCGGGGTGGTGGCGTACCCGTACACGACGGAGAAGCCGGTGGCGGTGCTCGGCGCGAAGTACCGATGGGCGCGCGCGGCAGGGCTGTTGGGCGGTGGTTCATGACGTGAGCCGACGCGGGGCCGGCCGACAGTGCGGTCGGCCGGCCCCGAGGACCCGTGCGCACGCGAAAGGCGATGGACAGGGGGCGCTGGCCAGAACTTTCGACGCAAGGGGCACTGAGCGATGGCAACAACGGACTGCACGACGTCCGTCCCCTACAGGGAAGTGACGGACCGTCACGGCCGCGTGTACCGCATCGGTGAGTCCGATGCCGACATCATGGGCCGGGCGCGCACGTGGATGGTCGTCCTGCCCTGGGTGGGCATGATGGGCATCAGTTCCGCCGAGTACGCGTTCACGTCGGCGGAGGACACGCTCCACGACGCGCATCTGTGGAGCAGTGGGCACATCTTCTGGCTGATGGGCGTCTGGGTGTTCTTCCAGGCGGCCGTGGCCTTCCCGGCCGGGCGGTTGCGCGAGAGCGGCCGGCTCCCGGCGCGTACGGCCATGTTGCTCGGCGCGCTCGGCACGCTGCTGGGCTATCTGGCGCTGGCGTTCGCGCCGAACGTGCTCGTCGCCTATCTCGGCTTCGGCATGTGCAGCGGGATCGGCGCCGGGCTGGTGTACGCGACCTGCGTGAACATGGTCGGCAAGTGGTATCCGGAGCGCAAGGGCGGCAAGACGGGCTTCGTCAACGGCGGATTCGCCTATGGCTCCGTACCGTTCGTGTTCCTGTTCACCTCGGTGCTGGACCTCGGCAACTACAAGGTGCTGCTGAGTCTGGTCGGCGTGGGGCTGTGTCTGGTGGTGGCGTCGGCGGGCTGGTTCTTCCGCGATCCGCCGAAGAACTGGTGGCCCGCGCACATCGATCCGCTGAAGGCGGCCCAAGACCCCAGAATCCGGCGGGCGTTGGAGAAGAACCCGCCGGCGGTCAAGCAGTACACACCCAAGGAGGCCGCCCGTACCCCCGTGCTCTGGATGATGTGGTTCTGTCTGCTGTGCACGGCCGGCATCAACATCTTCGGCATCGCCTTCCAGGTGCCGTTCGGCAAGGACATGGGCTTCGCAGGCGGGATCGTGGCCACGGCGATGTCCCTCAAGGCGATCGTGAACGGCACCGGGCGCGGGGTCATCGGCTGGATCTCCGACCGCTACGGCCGCCGCCACACGCTGATCATCGTGTGTCTCGTGCTCGGCACGGCCCAGTTCGGCGTGCTGGTCTCGGGCCAGATGGGCAGCATGCCGTTCTTCCTGTTCTGTTCCATGGTCTCGGGTTTCGGCGGCGGGGCGATCTTCCCGCTGTTCGCCGCCATGACGGCCGACTACTTCGGTGAGAACAACAACGCCAGCAACTACGGGATGGTCTACAGCTCGAAGCTGATCTCGGGGCTCGTCGGCTCCGGTCTGGGCGCGGTCGTCGTGGGTGAGTGGGACTACCACGGCGCGTTCGTCCTGGCCGGTTCGGTGGGCCTGGCCTCCGCGGTGCTGGCGGTCTTCCTCAAGGCTCCGGGCAGGCCCGACGCCCGGCGCATCGTGCCCAATCCGCACCCGCTCGGCGAGGAGATGGCGTGACATGACCGCAGATCCCATCACCACGAACGAATCCGGCGCCGCGAACCGTCCCTATCGTGAAGTGACCGACGCCCACGGCCGCGTCTACCGCGTCGGCGAGACCGACCGGGACATCCTCGGCCACTCGCGGAAGATCATGATCTATCTGCCGTGGATCGCCATGATGGCGATCAGTGTCTTCGAGTACGCGTACGGCTCCGCGGAGGACACCCTGTCCAGCGCGCACGGCTGGACGCAGAGCAACACCTTCTGGATCCTGAGCGTTTGGGTCTTCTTCCAGGCCGGCATCGCCTTCCCGGCGGGCTGGATGCGCGAGAGGGGCATCCTGACGGCGCGCCGGGCGATGTTCATCGGCTCCGTGCTGTGCGTCATCGGTTTCCTGGCCCTGTCGCATCTGAGCAATGTGTGGCTGGCGATCATCGGCTTCGGTGTGATCGGCGGTGTCGGCGCCGGTCTCGTCTACGCGACCTGCATCAACATGGTCGGCAAGTGGTTCCCCGAACGGCGGGGCGCCCGCACCGGGTTCGTCAACGGCGGCTTCGCGTACGGCTCGCTGCCGTTCATCTTCATCTTCAACTACGCCTTCGACACCGGGAATTACCACCGGGTCCTGGATCTCATCGGGTGCTACATCCTGATCGTGGTGTTCGGCTGCGCGTTCTTCTTCAAGGACCCGCCGCAGAACTGGTGGCCCGCCGACATCGACCCGCTGACCTACGGCGGCACCGGCAAGAGTGCGACGGGCCTCGCCAAGAACCCGCCCGCCGTGAGGCAGTTCACCCCGAAGGAGGCGATCCGGACCGGCATGCTGCCCCTGATGTGGCTGTCGATCGTGCTGACCGCCGGGGTGTCGATCTTCGGGATCTCCTTCCAGGTCGACTTCGCCAAGGACGTCGGTTTCGGCCCGCTGGTGGCGGCGTCCTCGATGGGCATCATGGCGGTCATCAACGGCATCGGCCGCGCCGTCGTCGGCTGGCTGTCCGACCTGTGGGGCCGCAAACTCACCCTGGTCTTCGTCATCCTGGTCCTGGGCCTCGCCCAGTTCGGCGTGATCTGGGCCGGCCATCTGCGCAGTGAGTGGCTGTTCCTGTTCTTCGCCTTCCTCTCGGGCTTCGGCGGCGGCGCCTTCTACCCGATGTTCGCCGCGCTGACGCCGGACTACTTCGGCGAGAACTTCAACGCCACCAACTACGGCCTGGTGTACAGCGGAAAGCTCATCAGCGGTCTGTTCGGCGGCGGCCTCGGTTCGATGGTGGTCGCGGCCTGGGGCTACAACGGCGCGTACGCACTGGCGGGAGGGGTCTCGATGGTGGCGGCGGCCATCGCGTTGCTGCTGCGTCAACCAGGGCGCGGGGAGAGGGAGTCGGCCCAGGCTCCGCGACCGCAGCCCGCGGTCTGAGCGTTCGTACGTCAGGGTCGTCGGATCACCTGGTGGCCCTCCCCGGTCGGGAGGGCCATCGCGCCGCGTCGACGCCGCGACAGCGGCCCGCCCCGGCGCCGACAGCCTGCCCGGGATCAGGACGTGGCGCGCTCGTGGTACGACCGCCGGGTGTGCTCGGTGTGCTCGCGCATCAGCAGGCCGGCGCGCAGCTCGTCACGGGCCGCGATCGCGTCGATCAGGCGGCGGTGCTCGATCCAGGACGTCAGACCGCGCTGACGGGCCACCGGCGTGTAGTACCAGCGGACCCTTCGGTCGACCTGCGCTGCGAGTTCGGCGAGGACGGCGTTGCCCGCCAGCTCCATGATCTTCGCGTGGAAGCGGGCGTTCATGGCGACGGCGGCGTCCACGTCGTCGGCGTCGACCGCGCGCTCGCCCTCCGCACACAGCTCCTCCAGGACGGCGATGCCGGCCTTGCCCGCGTTGACGGCGGCGAGCCGGGCGGCCTCGGCCTCCAACAGCGTGCGTACGGTGAGGAGTTGGTCGGCCTCCTCCTCCGTGGGCTCGTGCACGAACGCGCCCTGGGCGGGCCGCAGATCGACCCAGCCCTCGGTGTTGAGCCGCTGGAGCGCCTCCCGCACGGGCTGCCGGGACACCCCGAGGTGCCCGGCGAGTTCGCTCTCGACGAGATGCTGGCCGGGCTGAAGGGCGCGTGTGGTGATGAGTTCGAGCAGTGCCTCGTAGACGCGGTCGCGCAGCGGTCCCGGACGTTCGAGCTTGGGCACCGCCCCCTGCGGCAGTCCTTGCGACAACATCGCGGTCCCCCTCCTGGGCAGCATCGGCATGGTGCAGACAGTAGACAGCGGACGGCAGACAGTGGACGGACGGCGGTAGCCGTACTCCTAAGTATCGATTGTCTATCGTCTACAGTCTACGGCGCACAGTAGCCAGATAACGAGGGAGTCGCTCTCGTCACATTCGGTGCCGCGTGGGGCCGGAGACGCAGGTCACGGGCAGCGGACGACCTGCCCGGCGTACGACAGATTTCCGCCGAAGCCGAACAGCAGGACGGGGTCGCCGGTACGGATCGCGCCCTGTTCGACGAGTTTCGAGAAGGCGAGCGGGATGCTGGCGGCGGAGGTGTTGCCCGATTGGACGACGTCACGGGCGACGACCGCGTTGACGGCGCCGATCTTCTCGGCGAGGGGCTCGATGATGCGCAGGTTCGCCTGGTGCAGGACGACTCCGGCGAGGTCGGCGGGGGTCAGGCCCGCCTTCTCGCAGGCCTTGCGGGCGATCGGCGGGAGCTGGGTGGTGGCCCAGCGGTAGACGCTCTGGCCCTCCTGCGCGAACCGCGGGGGCGTGCCCTCGATCCGTACCGCGTTCCCCATCTCGGGCACGGAACCCCACAGCACCGGGCCGATGCCGGGTTCGGCGGCGGCCTCGACGACGGCGGCGCCCGCTCCGTCGCCGACGAGGACACAGGTCGTACGGTCGCTCCAGTCGGTGACCTCGGACATCTTGTCGGCGCCGATGACCAGGGCGCGGGTGGCCGCTCCGGCGCGGACGGCGTGGTCGGCGGTGGCCAGGGCGTGGGTGAAGCCGGCGCACACGACGTTGACGTCCATGGCGGCGGGCGACGGGATGCCGAGGCGGGCGGCGACGCGGGCTGCCATGTTCGGGGAGCGGTCGATGGCCGTGGAGGTGGCGACGAGGACCAGGTCGATGTCCCCGGGCGTCAGGCCCGCGGCGGCGAGGGCCTTGGCGGCGGCGTGCGCGGCTAGCTCGTCGACGGGCTCGTCGGGCCCGGCGATGTGACGGGTCCGGATGCCCACCCGGGAGGTGATCCACTCGTCACTGGTGTCGACCAGGCCCGCCAGGTCCTTGTTGGTGAGCACCTTGGCGGGCTGGTAGTGGCCGACGGCGGCGATCCGCGTGCCGTTCATGGGTGGTCCCCTCGTTGCCTTGGGTAGCGGGAGATCCACCAGTCTTGCCAGTGACTCGCGGGTACGGCGGCAGGTGATGCCACAGGAAACTGCCGTCCGGGTTGTCGGCTTCTGTCATCCGTCCTGCGATGGGCGGTGACGCCCGAACATTCAGCCGGTGAACAGCTGCTTCGCCTTGAGGACGAGTTCGTACAGGCCGTACACGAGCGGGGCGCCCACCCAGAGCCAGGCGAAGGCGATGAGCGGCCTGCGGTCAGGCGGACTCTGACTGCTGTCGTTCGACATCGGCGGCCTCCCTCGGGGCGGGGATGTGGTGGCGGGCATGGACGGGCCGGACGAGTTCGTTGGCGACGAAGCCGACGACGAGCAGGCCGATCATGATGATGAAGGACGTGTCGTAGAGGGACGCGCCGTGTTTGCCCGCGTTCTTCTGGTGGTCGGCGATCCAGTTCACGATCAGCGGTCCGAGGACACCGGCCAGGGACCAGGCGGTGAGCAGCCGGCCGTGGATCGCGCCGACCTGGTAGGTCCCGAAGAGGTCCTTGAGGTACGCCGGTACGGTCGCGAAGCCGCCGCCGTAGAAGGAGAGGATCACCAGCGCGCACAGGATGAACAGCGGCTTCGAGGAGTCGCCGAACAGTGCGATGAGCGTGTACATGACCGCGCCGACGCCGAGGTAGACGCGGTAGATGTTCTTGCGGCCGATCAGGTCCGAGGTCGAGGACCAGCCGATACGGCCCGCCATGTTGGCCGCGGAGAGCAGCGCGACGAAGCCGGCGGCGGCCGAGGCGGAGACGGGGGTGGAGGTGTCCGCGAAGAAGTCCGTGATCATCGGGGCGGCCTTCTCCAGGATGCCGATGCCCGCGGTCACGTTCATGCACAGGACGACCCACAGGCACCAGAACTGCGGTGTGCGGACGGCGGTGTTGGCCGAGACCTGGACGCCCGAGAGGACGCTGGGCGCGTTCGCGACGGGCTTCTCGGTGCGCGGCACCCGCACGAGCAGGACGCCGAGCGTCATGAAGACCGCGTACGAGAGGCCGAGTACGAGGAACGACTGGGCGATGCCGGTGTTGTCGGAGCCGAACGACTTCAGCATCTGGGCGGACCACGGGGACGCGATGAGCGCGCCGCCGCCGAAGCCCATGATGGCGATGCCGGTGGCCATGCCGGGGCGGTCGGGGAACCACTTGATCAGGGTCGAGACCGGCGAGATGTAGCCGATGCCGAGGCCGATCCCGCCCACGAAGCCGTAGCCGAGGACGATCAGCCAGAACTGCTTCGTCTCGGCGCCGAGCGCGGAGATCAGGAAGCCGGAGGAGAAGCAGATCAGGGCGACGGTCATCGCCCAGCGCGGTCCGTTGCGCTCGACGAGGGTGCCGCCGAACGCGGCCGACAGACCGAGCATGACGATCGCGAGCTGGAAGGGCAGCGCGCTCTGGGTGCCGCTGAGGTTCAGCGAGGATTCGAGCGGCGGCTTGAAGACGCTCCAGGCGTAGGCCTGGCCGATGGAGAGGTGGACCGAGAGGGCGGCGGGTGGAACCAGCCAGCGGCTCCACGCCGGGGGTGCGACGGGGGGACTCATGATCCCGGACGGTAGGGAGCGGCACGGGAGTTGAGAAGGCCGCACGTCGACCGTATGCGATGAACGGTATGCAGACTGCGCCGAACGGTCGCCGGGGAGTTCCTGCGGCGGCTCCCGACGCCGGCACGGCCCGGGTCGCTCCTCCCGCCGGCCCCTGGTTCCAGTCCCTGCCGGAACCCTTGCCGCCCGAACTTCCATACTGTAGACAATATTTCGTCGACAGTGTTCGTCTCCGGCTTCGCCCGGTATCGGCCACGGCGGCAGCCACCTCCGCGGTACTCCCTCGACCGAACGGAGAGTCTCCGGTGAAAGTCGCAGTCCTCGGCGCCGGTGCGATCGGCGCCTATGTCGGTGCCGCGCTCCATCGTGCGGGCGCCGATGTGCATCTCGTCGCCCGTGGACCGCATCTCGCGGCCATGAGGCGGCACGGCGTCCAGGTGCTCAGCCCGCGCGGTGCCTTCACGGCCCGCGCCCATGCCACCGACGACCCGGCCGAGATCGGCCCGGTCGACTTCGTCCTCCTCGGCCTGAAGGCCAACTCGTACGCGGCGTGCGGGCCGCTGATCGAGCCCCTGCTGCACGAGACCACGGCGGTCGTCGCCGCCCAGAACGGCATCCCCTGGTGGTACTTCCACGCGCACGGCGGCCCCTACGACGGCCGGCGCATCCAGAGCGTGGACCCGGACGGCGCGGTCAGTGCGGTGCTCGCGCCCGAACGGGCCGTCGGCTGTGTCGTCTACGCGGCGACCGAACTGGCGGGGCCGGGAGTCGTCCGGCATCTCGAAGGCACCCGGTTCTCGATCGGCGAACCCGACCGGAGCGTCTCGGCGCGCTGTCTGGCGCTGAGCGAGGCGATGCGGGCCGGCGGCCTGAAGTGCCCGGTCGAGCCGGAGCTGCGCAACGACATCTGGCTCAAGCTGCTCGGCAACATCTCCTTCAACCCGATCAGCGCCCTGGCCCGCGCCACCATGCGGCAGATGTGTCTGCACGGCGGCACGCGCAAGGTCATCGAGACGATGATGACCGAGACGCTCTCCGTCGCCGAGGTCCTCGGCTGCGAGGTCGGCGTCTCCATCGAACGCCGGCTCGCGGGCGCGGAGCGCGTCGGCGACCACCGCACCTCGACGCTCCAGGACCTGGAGCGCGGCAAGCCGCTCGAACTCGACGTGCTCCTCGCGGCCGTGGTCGAGCTGGCGGAGATCACCGGCGTCGAGGTCCCCACCCTGCGCACCGTGCACGCCATCTCGGACCTGCTCGCGCTGCGGAGCGCCGCGTGACTGGCCGCGCCGCACCCGCGGGACGGCACGTGCAGGACAATGGGACGGCGAAGGCCGCGTCCGCGCCCAACCGCCCGGTGACCCGCGGCGGCCTCCGCGGCAAGGGCCGTTTCGGCCACCCGTACGCAGAGAACCGGGGCTGATCAGGACATGGGACGAGTCACGGAACGACGCAAGGTGATCCGGATCCGGGACGGCGCGGTCTCCAGCCGCCCGGACACCCTGGTCGCCGAGGAGCCGCTGGAGATCCGGCTCAACGGCAAGCCGCTCGCGATCACCATGCGCACCCCGGGCGACGACTTCGCGCTCGCGGCCGGGTTCCTGGTCAGCGAAGGTGTACTGGCGAACGCGGAGGATCTTCAGAACATCGTGTACTGCGCGGGGGCGACCGTGGACGGGTCGAACTCGTACAACGTGGTGGACGTACGGACCTCTCCCGACGTCGTCATCCCGGACATCACGCTGGAACGCAACGTGTACACGACGTCCTCGTGCGGTCTGTGCGGCAAGGCGAGCCTGGACGCGGTCCGTACGACGGCTCGCTGGCCCATCGCCGACACTCCCCCGGTCCGTGTCGAACCCGCGCTGCTCGCGAGCCTCCCCGACCGGCTCCGCGCGGCCCAGCGGGTCTTCGACCGGACCGGGGGTCTGCACGCGGCGGCCCTGTTCAGCGAGGCGGGCGAACTGCTGGACATACGGGAGGACGTGGGCCGGCACAACGCAGTCGACAAGCTGGTGGGCCGCGCCCTCCAGAACGGGGACCTGCCGCTGTCCCGGGTGATCCTGCTGGTGTCGGGCCGGGCCTCGTTCGAGCTGGCGCAGAAGGCGGTGATGGCCGGCATCCCGGTGCTGGCGGCGGTGTCGGCGCCCTCGTCGCTCGCCGTGGACCTGGCGGCGGAGACGGGCCTGACCCTGGTGGGCTTCCTGCGCGGCAGCAACATGAACGTGTACGCGGGCGAGGACCGCATCGCCCTCCAGGCCGCGGCCACCCAGGGCTGAGGCCCGCGCCCCGCGTCACGGCGGCGGGGCCCCGACCGGCGGGGAGCGCCCCCTGCGCCGCAGGGGCCCCGCCTCGGCCCCGCCCTCACCTCACCTCACCTCACCCTCGCGAGCCTCCGCGAAGGCCGGCCCCTCTCAGCCGGGCGCACCCCGCACGCTCTCCACGAACCCCGCGATCAGCGCCGAGCGCCGGTTCGCCTCCCACGCCAGCACCACCTCGTCGGGTTGGGCGTCGGTGACGGGCACGTAGGTGATGTCGGGGCGCGAGTACTGCTCGGCCACGGAGACGGGGACCAGGGTGATGCCCGCGCCGGAGGCCACGGCCTCGAACTTCTCCTCGATGCTGCGGATCGGTATGTCGTCCGGGCCCTGGTCCGTGTACCGCAGCCAGGTCTCGCCGTCGAGGTCGGCCCGCACGAGGTCCTGCTTGCCGGCGAGGCGGTGGTCGGCGGGCAGCATCGCGACCCGGGTCTCGGTGAACAGCGGCAGCAGTGTGAGGCCCTCCTCGCGGATCGGGCGGCGCAGATAGGCGAGGTCGACGGTGCCGTCGAGGATCAGCTGTTCCTGGTCGTCCCACTCGACCCGGCGGGCCCTGACCTCGATGCCGGGGTGGGCGGCACCGTAGGCACGCAGGGTGCGGGTGACGACGATGCCGGCCCGGAAGCCGATGACGAGCCGGTGGGGACCGCGCCCTGACCGTTGCACCCTGCGGCGGGTGGCGTCCGCCGAGGCGAGCAGCGCGCGCCCGTCGTCGAGGAGTTGGAGTCCGGCCGTCGTCAACGTCACGCCGTGGCTGTCGCGTTCGAAGAGGGAGGAGTCCAAGTCCTTCTCCAGGGCCCGGATCTGACGGCTCAACACGGGCTGTGCGATGTGCAGTCGCTCGGCGGCGCGCCCGAAGTGCAGCAGCTCGGCGACCGCCACGAAGTAGCGGACCTTCCGCAGGTCGAGGTCCATGGGTGCCGCCCTTCCGTACGCCGTCGGCGATGCCTTCAGGGTATCGCCACCGCCGGAAGAGGTCTTGGACGGCGAGGCGGCCCCGGCCGCAGGCTGGATCGCGTGACAGCAACGCGAAAGGGGCAGGACATGGGACTGCGAGGACAGCGGATCGTCGTCATCGGCGGTACGGCGGGCATCGGGCTCGCCGTCGCGGAGGCGGCCGGACAGGAGGGCGCCCGGGTGGTGGTCGCCTCGCGCCGGCAGGAGAACGTGGACGCGGCGCTGAAGCGGCTCCCGGCGGACGCCGAGGGCAGGGTGCTCGACGCGAGCGACGAGGGCGCCGTACGGGACTTCTTCGCCGGGATCGGCGGCTACGACCACCTTGTCTACACGGCAGGTGAGGCGCTGCTGATGGAGCGCCTCGCGGAGTCCGACCTCGGGCGGGCCCGCGCCTTCCTGGACACCCGGCTGTGGGGTGCCTATACGGCGGTGAAGTACGGCGCTCCGTCGATCCGGGAGGGCGGTTCCGTGGTCCTGACGACGGGCACCGCGGCGCGCAGGCCGCTGCCCGGCACGACCGTCGCCGCCGCTCTGTGCGGGGCGATGGAGTCGCTGACCCGTGCGCTGGCCCTGGAGCTGGCCCCGCTGCGGGTCAACGTGGTGGCGCCCGGTGTGGTCCGGACCGAGCTGTGGCGGGAGTTGGGCGCCGAGGAGCGGGACGGGCTGTTCGGGTCCGTCGCGGGTTCGCTGCCGGTCGGGCGGATCGGTGAGCCGGCGGACGTCGCCGAGGCGTACCTGTATCTGATGCGCGGCGGCTACAGCACCGGTTCGACGGTGGTCGTGGACGGCGGCACCCTCCTCGTCTGACCGGACGGTGGCCCCGAACCGGGGGTGACGGGCTCAACCGCCCTTCGCGAACCGCACCTCCGCGGCCGTCACCACCGACCCCAGCCGGGGGAAGTCGAGCTTCACCGACGCCTGGTGCTCGGCGGCGGTGAGCGCGCTCATCGCGTCCTCGACGAAGACGAGGTGGTGGCCGAGGTCGCCGGCGGCACGCGCGGTGGACTCCACGCCGAGGTTGGTGGCGATCCCGCCGAACACCAGGGTGGTGATGCCGCGTTCACGCAGCCGCTCGTCGAGTCCCGTGCCCTGGAAGCCGCCGATCGTCCGCTTCACGATCTCCAGGTCCCCTTCCCGGAGCAGCCCGTCGGCGAGTCCACTGCCGGCGGGCTGCTCGGCCGTGCCGGGACGTTCGACCCGGATCAGCACGACGAGCGCGCCGACGGAGCGGAAGGCGGCGGCCAACTCCTCGGCCACGGAGAGGACTTCGGTTCCCCTGTACGGTTCGAGCGGCAGCGCGACGATGCGGTCCATCAGGTCGACGAGGACCAGGGCGGTGCGCTCGGGGTCGAGGGCGAGCCGGGGATCGGGTGTCCGGGGTGGAGTCATGACGGAACGTTAGCCCCCATCAGCCGTCCGTACCGGAAATCCGGATCAACAGGCCCATGAACCCGGCGCGTTCGGCCTCCGACAGCGGGGTGAGACGTTCGTCGTCGGCGCGGCACGGGCGGCCTTCTCCTGAGCCGCAGCCTCATCTGACACTCCCTCATCATCCTTCCCACATGGCGAAGTTATGGGGCGACATGCGCTGCACGCTTCTTGTGAGGCGCCGGAGGCCCCAACTAACGTCTGTGACGCGCCCGTTGGACGTGGGATGTCCAGATGTCCAGATGAATGAAGGGCAGGAAGCACCATGCCGTCGAGTCTTCGCGCACGTCTGAGATCCACCTTCACCGCCGCACTCACCCTGGCCGCGCTGCTCATGCTCCCGGGCCACGCGCACGCCACCGCCACCACCTCCCCCACACCCGAGTTCGACCAACAGGTCCTCTTCAAGGCTCCCCAGGACGCGGGCTACGCCTGCTTCCGGATTCCGGCCATGGTGAGGACCAACGACGGCACCCTGCTCGCGTTCGCCGAGGGCCGGGTCCTCAACTGCGGTGACGCCGCCGACATCGACATCGTCGTCAAGCGCTCCACGGACGACGGCCGCACCTGGAGCCCGTTACAGGTCGTCAACCACGGCGGCGGCGACACCCACGGCAACCCGGCACCCGTCGTGGACCGGAAGACAGGCCGCGTCCTGATCGCCGAGACGTACAACACGGGCCGTACGGACAGCGCCAGTTGCTCGGTCCCCTGCGACCGCACCCCGCACATGCAGTACAGCGACGACGACGGCCTGACCTGGTCGCAGCCGCGCGACCTGAGCGACGAGATCCTGCCCCCGAACTGGAACTCCTGGTACGCCACAGGTCCCGTGCACGGCATCCAGCTCACCCGCGGCCGGCACAGGGGGCGGCTCGTCTTCGGCGTCAACACCGAGACCTGGGACGGGAGTCGGGTCACCGCGAACAACGCGGCGCTGATCGTGAGCGACGACGACGGCGACCACTGGAAGATCGGCGCGACCGACTCGTACCCGATCGCGGCCGACGGCACCTGGCGGCAGAAGCCGTCCGAGGTGACGCTGACCGAGCGCACCGACGGCGCGATCCTGGTGAGCGGCCGTGAACAGGACGGCACCGACCTCGGGCAGCGCACCCAGGCGGTCAGCCACGACGGCGGCGACAGCTTCACCGCGCCCTTCCGCGCCCTCCCCGACCTGTACGCCCCGCAGGTGCAGTGCTCGACGCTCGGCGTCGGCTCCCGCATCCTGCTGGCCTGTGACGCCGACCCCGACCGCCGCCGCACGATGATGATCCGCTCCTCCTACGACGGCGGCCGCACCTGGGACAGCGTGGACCGCGGCACGGTCGTGACGAAGGACTGGTCGGGCTACTCCGACATGGCACGCGTCGACGGCGACAGCGTGGGCCTCCTCTACGAGGGCGGCGCGGTGACCGCGACCGACGAGATCCGCTTCGCCCGCTTCGACGAGGCCTGGCTGCAACCGCGCCGGGGCCCGGACCCGACGACCGCCGACCTCGCCCCGTACGCCCGGCGCGCGGCCGTGCTCGGCGGCGCCCAGGAGACCGACGGCGTGTCCGGTGGTGCCCTGTCCTTCGACGGGGTCGACGACGCCGTGCGGCTGCCGTACAGCGACCGACTCCCGCTGGGGACCAAGGACTTCACGGTGTCGCTCTGGTTCCGCTACACCGCCACGACCGGCGACCAGCCCTTCCTGTGGATGGGCGGGGTCGGCACCACCGAGCCACAGGTGTGGCTGCGCGGTGAGCCCGCGGGCAACGACGTCCGGGCGCTGATCACCACCCGCGTCGGTGCGAAGACCGTCCACACGGCCTCCGTGGTCACCGCCGGCGCCTCCAACGACGGGCAGTGGCATCGGGCCGTACTGCGGCGCGGCGGCGGGCAGTTGACGCTGTCCGTCGACGGGACGACGGTGAGCACGGCGGACATCGTGGGCTCCGTCAGCCGCAACTCACCGTTCGGTGTGCACATCGGCCAACGGATGGACAGCATGCAGTACTTCACCGGCTCGATCGACGACGTACACGTCTGGGACCGGCTGTTGACGGACGACGAACTCGCCGCGCCGCACCCTTCTCCCGCCGGGACCGTCCTGTGGCTGCCCATGGACCATGTGAGCGGCAGCCACTAACGTCCCGGGCGTGCCCGACGACCGACGAGCACGACAGCGCCGGGGAGCCGGGGTCGGCCTGCTGCTGACCCTGGCCCTCGCGGCCGTGCTGCTCACCGCCCTCCCCCGGGACCACCGCGGGGAGGGCGGCGGCACGTGCACGGCCCGTACGGTCCGCGCGTGGTCGCCCGACGCGGGGCTCACCGACTCCTTCGCCGCGTACGGCGACGACGAGACCCGCACCGACGACTGGACCGGCGGCGACGGCACCCACTCGGTGCGGCTGCCGGACGGCAGGGTGCTGTGGCTGTTCTCCGACACCTACCTCGGCCGGGTGTACGCCCCGCCCAACCCGGTCGGCGAGTCGTACGCCTGGCGGGACACCGCGGCGCCGCTGGTCCGCAACTCGGCGGTGGTGATGCGCGACGGGCACCCCGAACTCACCCTCCCCGCACCGCTGTTCCCCGACCCCGCCCCGAACGCCTGGCGCTGGCCGGTCGCGGCCCAGGTCGAGCCCCGCTCCCCCGGCTCCGCCGAGTCGGTCGTACGGGTGCTGCTGTGGACGCGGACGGCGGGGCCGTACCCGTGGATCTACGGCGTGCCCGCAGCGACCGAGGTGGCCACGCTGTCGCTGCCCG
Source organism: Streptomyces sp. NPDC096013 (assembly GCF_044763565.1). Lineage (NCBI taxonomy): Bacteria > Bacillati > Actinomycetota > Actinomycetes > Kitasatosporales > Streptomycetaceae > Streptomyces > Streptomyces sp. NPDC096013. The sequence goes on from NZ_JBIWGK010000001.1 coordinate 925,271, forward strand.
ACCTGCGGGTGGAGTCGATCGTGCGGGTCTTCGGGCAGGAGCTGGTCCAGGACCCGTCCCGGCGGGTGCAGTTCGGGACGACGTCGGTCGTGGCGGGCGACTGGACGTACGTCTTCGGCGGGAACGACGCGCAGGCCGCGGCCCGGCCGACCTCCTCTGCGTATGTGGCGCGGGTGCCGGTGGGGCGGCTCGGGGAGCCGGGCGCCTGGGAGTTCTGGGACGGCTCGGCGTGGACGGCCCGGGCGGGGCCGCGACCGGTGCTCGGCGATGGCCGGCGCACGGGCGTGGGCAGCGCGTTCTCGGTGGTGCGGGACGGCGGGACGTACGTCCTGTTCACGATGGCGGCGGGCAGCCGGGGCCTCACCACCGTGACCTCGTACTGGGCGTGTTCGCCCACCGGACCCTGGCACGGGCCGGGCCGGAGCTTCAGCCCGCCGCTGCCGCCGGGCCAGGTCGCCGCCTACAACCCGCAAGCCCACCCGGAGGTGGGCGACGGCGACCGGCTCGTGCTCAGCTACGACGTCAACTGGCTGGATGCGACGGCCACTTCGGCCGCCCTGAACCTCAGCCGGAACGTGTCGCTGTACCGACCGCGGTTCGTGACCCTGCGGTTGGGGCCCCCGCCTCCATGACCTCGGGGAGCGGATCGTGGGAGCGGCGCTTGGCGATGACCGCGCACACCATGAGCTGCATCTGGTGGAAGAGCATCAGCGGCAGCACGGCGAGGGAGGCGTGCGCGCCGAACAGCACGCCGGCCATGGGCAGTCCGGACGCGAGGGACTTCTTCGAGCCGGCGAACTGGATGGCGATCCGGTCCTCCCGGTCGAAGCGCAGCGCCTTGCCGCCGTACCAGGTCAGGGTGAGCATCACCGCGAGCAGGACGGCCTCGACGGCGAGCAGTCCGGCCAGGCGGACGGCGCTGACCTGGTGCCAGATGCCCTGGACCATGCCCTCGCTGAACGCCGTGTAGACGACGAGGAGGATCGAGCCGCGGTCGACGTAGCCGAGCACCTGCTTGTGCCGGGTGACGAACCCGCCGATCCAGCGCCGCAGCACCTGCCCTGCCAGGAAGGGCACGAGGAGTTGCAGCACGATCTTGAGGAGCGAGTCGGCGGAGAACCCGCCCGCGTTGCCGCCGATCAGTGCCGCCGCGAGGAGCGGGGTGATGACGATGCCGGCCAGCGAGGAGAAGGAGCCCGCGCAGATCGCGGCGGGCACGTTGCCGCGCGCGATCGAGGTGAACGCGATCGACGACTGGACGGTCGACGGGACGAGGGTGAGGAACAGCAGTCCCTGGTACAGGGGGTGTGTCAGCAGCACCGGGACGAGGCCGCGGGCGGCCAGGCCCAGCAGCGGGAAGACCACGAAGGTGCAGGCCAGGACGGTGGTGTGCAGCCGCCAGTGCTTGAAGCCCTCCACGGCCTCACGCGTCGACAGCCGGGTGCCGTAGAGGAAGAAGAGGAAGGCGATCGCGGCCGTGGAGGCGCCCGAGGCGACGTCGGCGCCTGTGCCTCTGGCCGGGAGGAGTGCGGCGACGCCCACCGTCCCGAGCAGCAGCAGGATGTAGGGGTCGATCGGCATCCGGCTCGGCCGTCGCAGGCGTATCACTGTGCTCCACTACCTCGCTGTACGTCCGTCCCGTCGTCCGGGGCGGACTCGTGCCCTCCCCATCCTCCTCTCCGGCCTCTTGATCGGGAATCCGTCATACCGCTCTGACTGCCATCACGTTTCGCGATAAGCGGATACCGTGGGGGCATGTACGACCTCTCCCACCTGCGTACCTTCCTCGCGGTGTCCCAAACGCTGAGTTTCACGCAGGCCGCGCGGCGGCTCGGGCTGCGGCAGTCCACGGTCAGCCAGCATGTGCGGCGGCTGGAGGACGCGACGGGACGGCAGCTGTTCACCCGGGACACGCATTCCGTGGAGCTGACCGAGGACGGCGAGGCGATGCTCGGATTCGCGCGCCGGATGCTGGAGGTGCAGGAGCAGGCGTCGGCGTTCTTCACCGGGACGCGGTTGCGGGGGCGGCTTCGCTTCGGGGCGTCCGAGGACTTCGTGCTCACCCGGCTGCCGGAGATTCTGGAGGGGTTTCGCCACGACCATCCCGAGGTCGACCTGGAGCTGACCGTCGAGCTGTCCGGGACGCTGCACGAGCAACTGGACGCGGGGAAGCTGGACTTGGTGCTGGCCAAGCGGCGGGCCGAGGATTCGCGGGGGGAACTGGTCTGGCACGACAAGCTGGTGTGGATCGGGGCGGAGCGGTTGCGGTTGGACGCGGAGCGGCCGGTGCCGTTGATCGTCTATCCGCCGCCGGGGATCACTCGGGCGTTGGCGTTGGAGGCGTTGGAACGGCAGGGGCGGGCTTGGCGTATCGCCTGTACCAGCGGGAGTCTCAATGGACTGATCGCCGCCGCGCGGGCCGGGTTGGGGGTGATGGCCCACTCTCGGGGGATGGTGCCGCCGGGGCTGGTGCGGGTGCCCGAGCGGGCGGGGTTGCCGGAGCTGGGAGAGGTGGATTTCGTGCTGGTGCACGGGCGCCGGCGGGTTTCCGCGCAGGGGGCGGCGGATGCGTTGGCGGGGGCGATTCTCTCGGGTGGGGACCGCTTGCAGCGGCGGAGTTGAAGGAGTCGAGGGAGGGGTCCCCGGTGTGCGTTCTCGGGTGCCGCGCCGTCGTGGCCGGTCGCGCCGTTCCCCGCGCCCCTGGAGGGTGTCGGCCCCGGTGCTTTTGAGGGACCCGGGGTTCAGCGGAGGGTGCGGTACGTGAGCTGTTTGACCCTGCGCAGGAAGGGGCTCGCCTCCACGTGTGTCACGCCGGCCAGGTGGCCCAGGGGGCCGCTGAGGTAGTCGTAGAGGCCTGCCGTGTTCTTGACCACGGCGGTGACGAAGATGTTGGACGGGCCGGCCGTGGCGGAGGCGTAGGCGATCTCGTCGTGGGTGGCGAGGGCCTCGCCGACCGAGTGCAGGGCGGCCGGGGTCGCCGTGATCCAGAGGACGGCGGCGCGGGAGTAGCCGAAGAACTCCGGGTCGTACTCGAGGTCGATGTACAGCGCGCCGGAGCCGAGCAGGGTGGCCAGGCGGCGTTTGACGGCGGACTCGGAGCGGCCGGTGGCGCGCTGGAGTTCGGGGTAGGTGGCGCGGCCGTCGCGTTCGAGGGCGGCGATCAGGGGCTCGTCGTCGGGGGTGATGCGGGCGGGGCCTGGATCGGGTGACGGTTCGGGGAGGAGGGCGGCCGTCTGGTCGTCGGTGAGGAGGTTGAAGCGGCGCAGCCAGCCGGTGGGGCCGCCGTAGAAGCGGTGGAGCATCTGGTGGGCGCGGATGTCCAGGACGCTGGGGGTGCGCGGGAGTTTGCCGAGGAGGAGGTCGTCGTAGTCGCCGGGGCTGCGGGGGCGGGTCAGGCAGATGATCTCGGTGCCGCCCGAGGCGAGGCCGATCCAGGCGGTGTCGGGGCGTCTGGCGAGGGCGTCGGCGATGTTGAGGGCGTTGTCGGGGGCGCAGCGCAGGCGGAGCATCCACTGGTCCTGGCCGAGGCGTTCGGCGTCCCGGATGGCGACGACGCGGAGGCCGGCCTCGGCGGTGAGGCGGCGGTAGCGGCGGGCGATGGTCTGGTCGGAGGCGCCGAGGACCGTGCCGAGGCGGCTGAAGGAGGCGCGGCCGTTGAGTTCCAGGGCGGTCAGGAGTTGCAGGTCCAGCAGGTCGTAGGTGTCGGATTCCATCTCCAGCACGGCTGCTCCTGTCGGATTCCGGCGGTGAGGCGTCCCGTACTGCTCTGTTCGTCCGCGTGCGGCTCATCGTACGGAGAACTGCACATCCGGAACAGGGGAGTTGAGGGAATGCGTACATGGGGGCCGCTCACGGCGGTGTGCCTGGGCACGTTCATGTTGTTGCTGGACGTGACGATCGTGGTCGTCGCGCTGCCGGACATGGCGCGGTCGTTGCACGCGTCGTTGAGCGATTTGCAGTGGGTGGTCGACGGGTACGCGCTGGCACTGGCCGCGCTGCTGCTGGGAGTCGGTGCCGCCGCCGACGTTCTGGGGCGGCGGCGGGTGCATGTGATGGGCGTCGTGCTGTTCGCGGTGGCGTCGCTGCTGTGCGGGCTGGCGGACGGGCCGGGGGCGCTGGTGGCCGCGCGGGCCGTGCAGGGGGTCGGTGCTGCGGCGATGCTCGCCACGACGCTGCCGTTGCTCGGGTCCGTGTACCGGGGGCGGCAGCGGTCGGTGGCGCTCGGGGTGTGGGGTGCGGTCAGCGGTGGGGCGGCTGCGGTCGGTCCGGTGCTGGGCGGGGTGCTCACCGAGGGGCCGGGGTGGCGGTGGATCTTCTTCGTGAACCTGCCGGTGAGCGTGGCCGCGGTGTGGCTGACGCTGCGGGTGGTGCCGGAGTCGCGGGGGCCTCGCGGGATGCGCATCGACTGGCTCGGGACGGTCGCGTTCGCGGGGTTCGCGGCCGGGGTGACGTATGCGGTGGTGCGGGCCGGTGAGGACGGCTGGGGTGCTTCGGCGACGCTCGGTTCGTTCGCGGTCGCGGCGCTCGCGCTGGTCTGCTTCGTGCTGGTGGAGCGGCGGGTGGCGCATCCGCTGCTCGATCTGTCGCTGCTGCGCAAGCCCGCGTTCGTGGGCGTGATGGCGGGGGCGCTCGCCTTCAACGGGGTGGCGTTCGGCGTGGTGCCGTATCTGTCGATCTGGATGCAGACGCTGCTGGGGATGAGCCCGGTGCGCGGCGGTCTGACGCTGCTGCCGCTGACGGGCGCGGCGGTCGTGGTGTCGGTGCTCGCCGGGAAGCTGCTGCACGGGGTGCCGGCGCGGCTGACCAACGGCGGCGGGCTGCTGCTGATCGGCACGGGCTGCTTCTGCCAGGCCGTCCTGGGCGCCGGTTCGGACTGGACGACGCTGGTGCCGGGGCTGGTGCTGGTCGGCGTCGGTACGGGTCTGGTGGCGCCCGGGATCGCGGGGGCGGCCCTCGCGGCGGTGCCCGCGGAGCGCGCGGGGATGGCGGGCGGTGCCGTGAATACCGTACGGCAGCTGGGGTATGCACTCGGCGTCGCCGTGTCCGGGACCGTGCTGACCTCGCGGATGCGGGACACGCTTCCGCACGACGCGGCGCACGCGCTGGCGGGCGGTGGGGCCGGGGCGCTGCGTGGGGCGTTCTCCGAGCACGCGCTGCGGGCCGCGTTCGCGTCGGGGCTCGACTCGGCGCTCGTGACGGCCGGGTTCGTCGGGACGGCGGCGGGCGCGCTGGTGCTCGCCCTGGCCGGATCGGGGCGCGCGGAGCGGCCCGCGGGGCCGGGACCGGCCGTGCGGACGCCGGGCGGGGAGGAGGCGGCGTCGCGTGGGTGACGGCGGGTGACGGGACGCCTGGGGTAATCGGGTCGTACAGATTCAGTGGAGATTACGGGCTCGAAACCTACGGAACCGTAAGGATTTCTGTCCGGCCCTTCCCCTTGTGCGGGCATTTTCCACCGCTGACCTGTGCGGACCCGTGAACCTCCGGAATTCCCACCCCCTCCCGCCCTTCTGTCCCGTGGGGTAGCTTTCACCGCGCTGAAGGGGAGTGCCAACAGGGATCGGGGAGCGGGGTTTGCGCGAGTTCAACAACCCTCCGTTGGCGTTGGCACCGCCGGTGGGCGGTCTGGCCGACGTCGTCTTCGAGCGTGCCCAGGACGACCCCCTCCATGTCTCCCTCGGCCGCAAGGACGAGCAGGACGAGTGGCGGGACGTGACCGCCGCCGAGTTCCGTGACGAGGTCCTCGCGCTCGCCAAGGGGTTGCTCGCGCGGGGCGTCCGCTTCGGCGACCGGGTCGCGATCATGTCCCGCACCCGCTACGAGTGGACGCTGTTCGACTTCGCGCTGTGGACGATCGGCGCCCAGGTGGTGCCGATCTACCCGACGTCGTCGGCCGAGCAGTGCTTCTGGATGCTGCACGACGCGCAGGTCTCGGCGGCGATGGTCGAGCACGAGGACCACGCGATGACCATCGCCACCGTCATCGACCGGCTCCCCGCGCTGCACCAGCTGTGGCAGCTCGACACGGGTGCCGTACAGGAGCTGTACGACGCCGGCGCGCACATCGAGGACGAGGTGGTGCACCGGCACCGCCAGGCCGTCACCCCGGACTCGACCGCGACGATCATCTACACCTCGGGCACCACGGGCAGACCCAAGGGCTGTGTCATCTCGCACGGCAACTTCATGTACGAGGCCGACACGGTCATCGACTCCTGGGAGTCCGTCTTCCACTCGAAGCGCGGCGACGAGGCGGCGACCCTGCTGTTCCTGCCGCTGGCGCACGTCTTCGGGCGGATGGTGGAGGTCGCGGCGATCCGCGGCGGGGTACGTTTCGGCCACCAGCCGCAGCTGAACGCCGCGGCCCTGCTGCCGGACCTCGTCGCCTTCAGACCGACGTTCATCCTGGCCGTGCCGTACATCTTCGAGAAGGTCTTCAACGCGGCCCGCCGCAAGGCCGAGAAGGACGGCAAGTCCGGTCCTTTCGAGAAGGCCGTCGAGGTCGCGGTGAAGTACGCGGACGCGGTCGAGGCGAAGGCGTGGGGCACCGGCCCGGGCCCCTCCGCGAGCCTGCGCATGCAGCACCAGCTCTTCGACAAACTCGTCTACTCCAAGGTGCGGGCCGCCATGGGCGGCCGTATCCGCAACGCCATGTCCGGCGGGTCGGCCATGGACCGCCGCCTCGGGCTGTTCTTCGCGGGCGCGGGAGTCCAGATCTACGAGGGCTACGGCCTCACCGAGTCGACGGCCGCCGCGACCGCCAACCCGCCCGAGCACACCCGCTACGGCACGGTCGGCCGGGCCATCCCCGGGGTCACCGTGCACATCGCGGACGACGGGGAGATCTGGCTCAACGGCCCGAACGTCTTCCAGGGGTACCTCAACAACCAGAAGGCCACCGACGAGACCCTGCACGACGGCTGGCTCGCCACCGGGGACCTGGGCTCCCTCGACGAGGACGGCTATCTCACCATCACCGGGCGCAAGAAGGAGATCCTGGTGACCTCGGGCGGCAAGAGCGTCGCGCCGGGGCTGCTGGAGGAGCGGGTGCGGGACCATCCGCTGGTCTCGCAGTGCATCGTCGTCGGCAACGACCGCCCCTACATCGCCGCCCTCGTCACCCTCGACCACGAGGCCGTCGAGCACTGGCTGACGATGCGCGGCAAGCCGCAGCTGTCGCCGGCCGAGCTGGTGCGGGACGCCGACCTGGAGACCGAGGTGCGGCGCGCGGTGGTCGCCGCCAACACCCTGGTCTCGCAGGCCGAGTCGATCCGCACCTTCCGGATACTGGCCCAGCCCTTCACCGAGGAGCACGGTCTGCTGACCCCGTCGCTGAAGCTGAAGCGCAAGGCCATCGAGAACACGTACGCGAACGAGGTCGAGGCGCTGTACCGGGCCTGAACTCCCTTCTTTCTAGCCGATGTTGACGCGGAAGAGCTTGTCGGAGCCGGCGGGCTGGTTGCCGTTGTTGTCGCAGTTGGTGGTGGACAGCCACAGCTGGTCGGCGCCGGGGACCTTGGTGACGGTACGCAGCCGGCCGTACGTGCCGACGTAGTACGCGGTCGGGGTGCCGACGTTCTCGGTGTCGCCGTTGATGGGGATGCGCCACAGGCGTTCGCCGCGCAGTGACGCCATGTAGACGACGTTGCGGACGATGGCGATCCCGCTGGGTGAGGCCTCGTTGACGTTCCAGGTGGCCTTCGGGTTGGTCATGCCGGCGACGCTGCACGTCCCTTCGCAGGTGGGCCAGCCGTAGTTCGCGCCCGGTTTGATGAGGTTGAGTTCGTCCTTGGAGCTGTTGCCGAACTCGGCTTCCCACAGGCGGCCGTTGCGGTCGAAGGCGAGGCCCTGCGGGTTGCGGTGGCCGTAGGAGTAGACGTAATTGCCGAACGGGTTGCCGGGCGCCGGTTTGCCGTCCGTCGTCATGCGCAGGATCTTGCCGTTGAGGGAGGTCTTGTCCTGGGCGAGGTCGGGGGTCTGGGCCTCGCCGGTGGAGACGTAGAGGTAGCCGTCGGGTCCGAACGCGAGGCGCCCGCCGTTGTGGTAGCGGTTCTTCTTGATGCCCTGGAGGAGGACGGTGTAGTTGGTGAGGGTGGTGCCGTTGTACGTCATGCGGACGACGCGGTTGCCCTCGGACGCGGTGTGCATGAAGTACACGTAGTGGTTGGTGGCCCACTTCGGGTCGACGGCGACGCCGAGGAGGCCGCCCTCGCCGTTGGTGGTCACCGCGTTCGGCACCGTGCCGACCTGGGTCCGGGTGCCGTCCTTGGTGGTCTTCCAGACCTTGAAGTCGTCCCGCTCGGTGACGAGGGCGCTCTGGCCGTCGGGCATCCAGTAGGTGCCCCACGGGATGGTCCAGCCGCTGGAGAGCGTGGCGATCGACGAGGGGACCCCGCCGTCGGTCGCGCAGGCCTTCGTGGTGAAGGTGACGGTGTTGCTCGGCGCGGAGACGTTGCCGGCCGCGTCGCGGGCCACGACGTCCAGCGTGTACGGGCTGTCGCAGGCGAGGCCGGTGAGGGTGGTGGAGGTGCCGGTGGTGACCGTCTTGTAGACGGTGTCCCCGCTGCGGATGTCGTAGGCGACCACCGCACGGTCGTCGGTGGAGGCCCCCCAGCTGAGGTCGGCCGTGTTCGCCGTGATGGCGGCGCTCGACAGAGTGCCGGGTTTGGTGGGCGGATTGGTGTCGGAACTGGGTGTGGTCGTGCAGTCGACGACCGGGCTGGCGGGTGAGGTGTTCCCGGCCGCGTCCCGGGCGATGACGGTGAGGTTGTAGGTGGTGTTCGGGGCGAGCCCGGTGAGGGCCTTGCTCGTCGAACTACCGGGCGCCTCACCGATCTTGTTGCCGTGCTCGTAGAGGTCGTAGGCCGTGACGCCCACGTTGTCGGTCGAGGCGCCCCAGTTCAGGGTGAGGCCGTCCTCGCCGATGTCCGAGCAACTCGGCTGGCCGGGACGGGTCGGGGCCTGGGCGTCGGTGGGGGTGCCGACGCTGATGCGGTCGAGGTTGGGGCCGCCGTTCGCGGTGGTCGCGGTCGCCCGGATCCTGTCGGTGCCGGCCGTCAGCGGGACGTTCACGGTCTTGGTGGCCCAGGTGTTCCAGTCGGCGGTCGCCGGGAAGGAGACGGCGGGCGCTACGACCGTGCCGTTGACGGAGATGTCCAACGGGCGGTCGACGGCGGTGCCGTTGGCGTAGCGGACGGCGACCGACGCGGTGCCGGCCGCCGCGGCGCTCACCGTGAACTCCACATACGAACCGGTGACGTTGGTGTAGTCGACGAAGCCGGTGCCCGTGTACCCGGTGTGGTTGGTGGCGACGGTGCCCTGGACGACGGTGGCGTCCTCGGCCTGGTAGTCGGTGCTCGCCGCGTGCGCGGTGGCGCCGGTGAGTCCGGCGAGCGGCAGGGCGAGGGCCAGGGAGAGACCCCATGCGCCCGGTGCGAGCCTTCTGCCGCGTTTCATGACCGCCCCCTCAGAGTGCTGTTGACCGGGTTCACACGGATCAGGCGCGTCTCGCCCGGCCGCAGTGTCGCGCTGTACGAGTCCGCGATCGTGCCCTTGTGGGAGCCGGACCAGAGGTCGGTGACGTCGCCCGTGCCGGTGAAGCCGACCTGCGACCAGTTCACGGAGACCGTCGCGTTGCCGGACGTACCGGTGTTGAACAGCGCGACCACGTAGGCGCCGTCGCTCTCGCGTTTGCTCCAGACCTGCTTCACGCCGCTGTTCACGACGCGTTTCGCGGCGACGCCGTCCTGGTCGACGCCGATGAGGCGGTCGTTGGTGAGCATCGCCTTGTCGACGGTGTCGAGGTGGGTGAGGTCGGTGCCGAGGAGCAGAGGTGAGCCCGCCATCGCCCACAGGGTGAAGTGCGAGCGCCGTTGGTCGGCCGTCAGTCCCACCTGGTCGCCGTTGCCGACCTCCAGCGAGTCGAGGTCGTTCCAGCCGCCCGGCCCGGCGTACGGCTGCCAGGACGCGGCGGTGTTGAAGCGCGCGGAGACGTGCGACCAGTCGGTGAGCGGGTAACCGCTGCCGTTGGCGCCGGGCCCGCAGTAGCACTCCACGTCGCCCTGGGTGCGCCAACTGTTCGCGTACTGACGCCAGGTGGCGGCGTCGGCGATCGGAAGGTTGTTGGAGAGCGCGAAGTTGATGGGCCGTCCGCTCGCCCGCAGTGCCTTGTCCCAGGCCTGCACGTCGGGGATGTCGGCACTGCCCACACCGTCGATCTTCAGGTAGTCGACGCCCCACGACGCGAACTGCTTCGCCCACGAGTTGACGAACTCCTGCGCGCCGGGCTTCCCGTAGTCGATGTAGTACATGTTCTTGCAGTTGTAGTTCTTCTCCGTCTTCGACGTGTCCGCGATGTCCTTCGCGTGGTAGGAGGTGCCCTCGATCGGGGTGTTCGCGGTGACCGCGTTCTTGGCGATGCCGGGAGTCACGTAGAAGCCGAACTTCAGTCCCTTGGAGTGGATGTAGTCGGCCAGCGCCTTGATCCCGGACGGGAATTTGGCCGGGTCGACGGCCCAGCGGCCGTAGGAGTCGACGGTGAAGCCGTTCGCGTCGCACTTCTGCCAGAAGTCGTCGAGGTTGACGTACACGAAGCCGTGGTTCTTGAGGCCGCTCGCCACCAGTGCGTCGGCCTGGGCCTTGATCTTCGCCTCGGTGGGCGTGCGGCGGACATAGCTCCAACTGCTCCAGCCCATGGCGGGGCGCTGCGACTGGCCGTTGTCCGACATCGGGGTGAAGGCTGTCGCGGGGGTCGCGTAGGAGGTGCCGATCCACGCCTCGTCGATCCGCAGCCGCTTGTAGCGGGTGGTGTCGGTGGCGGCGGCCCAGGTGGAGTCGACTTCGAGGCGGACGTATCGCGCGGTGGCCGCGGCGAGGTCAATGCCCTGGATTCCGCGCCGACTTGGCACCTCTCCGGTCTTGACCGCACTCCCCCAGGTGGTGCCGTCGTTGCTCAGGAACACCTTGTACGCCTTGATCCGTGCCGACTGCTCGGTGTCGGAGCGGGCGTAGGCCACGGAGTCCTCACGCTGGTTGAGCCCGATGTACTGGACCTTCTTCGAACTGCCCAGATCGAACGTGAGGTTGACCGGCAGGGTCTTGTTGTTGTCCCAGTAGGTGAGGTAACTCCCGTCCCCGGCCGCCGAACCCGCGTGGCCGCTCGCCGAGGCGCTCGCGCTCACGGTGACGCCGGACAGGATGCCCTGACGGCCGGCGGTCGTGACCTTGAAGACGGTGTCGTACGGGTCCCAGCCGCCGAGCCCGCTGAGCGTGAGCACCCCGCCGGACTGGGACCACGAAATCGCCGCCCCGGTACGGAGGTTGGTGACGGAGGCGATGCGGTAGCCGTTGTCGCGGATGCGCAGGGTGCTGGTACTGGGCGGGGTCAGGACGTGGATGTACTGGAGGTCGGGGTCGGTACGGCTGATGGTGGTGACGCCGTGGGCGCCGTCGTTCCAGAAGCCGGGTTTGAGACCGCCGTGCAGGTAGCCGCCACCCTCGGTGCCGTGCAGGGACTCCCAGATCGGGTCCAGGTAGGAGTTCGCGAAGGTGTTGAAGGCGGCCTGGTTGGCCGGGAACTTGCCGTTGACCTGGGCGGTCTCCGCCATCAGCGCCTTGACGGAGGAGCCGGCGTTGGTGACGAGGCGGCCGAGGGTGAGCATCCGGTCGACGGACGGGTCGGAACCGTCGTACCACCAGGCTCCGGTCGAGGGCAGTTTGAAGTCGGCCTCGGTCAGGCGCGGTTGGGCGGTGTAGATGGCCTGCGGGTAGTCGTAGGCCGGGGTCATCCCCGTCTTCTGCTCGTTGCTGATCATGTCCATGATGGGGGTGTCTTCGTTGTTGTTGCTGAGCGTGTAGCCGGGGCGCTTCTGGTAGATCTGCTGGTAGAGGTCGTGGCTCTCCCAGTACGCGTTGTCGTTGTCGATCCAGAAGCCGCCGAGGTCGGGATAGCGGTCCATGACCTCGAAGAAGTTGTCGTAGCTGAACTGCCCGAAGCCGTCGCGGGTGGTCAGGTCGACGCTCTTGCCCTTGTAGGCGGAGTAGGCGGCCGAGTCGAGCCACTCGTGGCCGCCCTCGTCGTGCCACTGCGGGTCGTCGGTCATGTAGAGGATGACCTTCATGCCCTTGGCCTTCGCGGCGGTGATCAGCTCGCCGAGGAAGTCCCGCTTGGTGGAGCAGGAACCGGGGATCTTGGACGGCCAGGGGCGGGCGTAGCCGAGGCGGCTGTGGAACGTCGCCAGGACGAGGTACTGCGTATGCAGTTTCCGGGCCTCGTTGATCCAGTAGTCGGGGGTCCAGCCGCCGCTGGTGACGTCGTTCTCCCAGGCGGTGCAACTGGTGTGGGCGGGCGCGGTGCGCAGGCCCCAGTGGAGGAAGAGGCCGCCGACGGCACCTCGGAGGAAGTCCTGGCGGGGGTTCTCCAGATCGAGGGGACGGGCGGCGGCACCGGACGGGCGAGTGCTCGCGGTCGTGCCGGCCGCTTCAGCCGCTTCAGTCGCCCCGGTCACTCCGGTCGCCTCGGTCGCGCAGTTCTCGGTGGAGCCGGTGCTGGAGACACGTGGCGCGCCGGCGCCGCTGACGCAGTAGCCGTTCACGTCCTGGAAGCCGAGGTCGTAGGGCGAGTTGGTGCCCCGCTGTGCGGTGAAGCCGGTGAAGCGGACGTCGCTCGCGGCGTTGGCGATGACGGCGGGCCGGCCGTCGTTGGCCGCGAACTTCACGGAGCTGTCGGTGAAGTGGACGTTGTCGGCGTTGTGCAGATACCAGCCGTAGGCCGGCCGGGTGCCGATGGCCTTCGGGTTGTAGTCCTTGGGGTCGTTGCTCGGTACGCCGGTGGACATGGTGCCGTTGCCGCCGGGGACGGTGATGTGGACGTTCGTGAAGGTGATCCCGCTGATCCGGTGGCCGCTCTCGCCCCACAGGGTCGGGCTGAAGGAGGGGCTGTTGCCGGTGGCCGTGACGTTGTCGTAGGTGACGTCGCTGATCGAGCCGACGCCCGGACTGTTGCCGCAGCGCTTCCGCGTGCCGATCTTCTCCATGATCGGCGAGTGGACGCCGGTCATGGTGATGTCGCGGTAGTGGACGTCGGAGATCTTCGCGCCGTCCATGGAGACCATGCCGAGGCCGGACTTGTCGGCGCCCTCGATGCGGATCTTCGCGAACTGGTAGTCGGAGAAGTCCCCGCAGGTCTCGGAGCCGAACATGAGCGCGTTGCAGCACTTGGCCGAGAGGGTGGAATCGCTCACACGGACATGGCCGTTGGGGAGTTTCGCGCCGAGTGCGTAGTCGCTCTTGAAGACGAGTGCGTCGTCGTTGGCCTTGATGTTCGCGCCGGTGATCGTGACGTGGGTCGTGGAGATGATGTTCCAGCCGTCGCGGTCGCTCGCGGTGTCGATGGTCAGCCGGTCCGAGGTGACGTTCGTGCAGCCGTTGATCAGCGCGGCGAAGTGGCCGCCCCGGCGCAGGGTGAGCCCGTCGCCGATCCGGAGTCCGTCGCAGCGGGTCAGCGAGAGGATCTTGTCGGCCTGGCCGGACTTGGGGTTGCCGGTGATCAGGTTGCCGAGCCCGTCGATGACCCCGCCGCCGACGAAGCCGATGTTCGTGAGCCGGTCGCCGTAGATCATCGCGTCGTGGAAGTGGCTGTGCCCGTAGTCCTGGTACTGGTCGTTCGGGTTGGCCTCGGGAGCGTCGTAGGTGTCCGCGGACGAGCCCTGGATCGTGGCGCCGGTGTCGACCTGGAGCGTCACGTCGCTCTTCATGTGGATGGTGTTCTTGGACTTGTAGGTGCCGGCGGGGAAGCGGACCGTGCCGCCGCCGGCCGCGTTGGCCGCCGTGATGGCCTTGTTGACGGCCGGGGTGTCGTTGGCGGAACCGTCTCCCTTGGCGCCGTAGTCGCGTACGTCGTACACGGCGGCGTGCGGTCCGTGCGGTGCCGGAGGTGCCGGAGGTGCCGCCGCGAGGGCCGAGGGGTGGGCCAGGCCGAGCACGACGGCGAACGCGAAGAACACGCTCGCCGCCCAACTGCGCCTGTACATCGGTGGTTTCATACGGGATCTGGTGGGGGGTTGCATGGCACGGACTCCTCACACGAGCTGGTAGCCACGGAGATCGGTGAGCAGGAGATAGGTGTTCTGAAGGGACCCGGAGGTGTCGCCGAGGGAGCGGTAGATGCCCCACTTGGGGCGGACGCGGTCGGCGAGGAAGGTGTCGACGCCGGTCTTCGACTTGTCGATCACCGTCGTGGAGCCGGACTTGAGGATCCAGCGGACCGAACCCGCCGTGCCGTTGCCGACCTTGATCTGGAAGTCGACGTCGGTCCAGGTGTCGTGCAGCGGGTCGAGCCCGGTACGGCCGACCAGGACACCGGCGATGGGCAGGTTCAGCTCGATGGTCTGCACGCCGTTGACCCGGCGCAGCGACTGCACGACGATCGGCGAGGTGCCGCTGCCGGGCTGCTTCATCTGCATGATGTGCGTGAAGGTGGTGGTCGCCTTCAGGGAGCTGGGGATGTACATCGAGTACGTGATCCGCCAGGTCTGTCCCTCGGTCCACTTGAGGTAGCTGCCGGCGCCGGTGCGCAGACCGGTGACCTCCTGGCGCTGCCGGTCGGTCGAGGTGTCGCGGTCGACGGTGTGCATGTCGAAGCGCCAGTCGTCCCCGGTGGCGCGGATGTGCGGGTGGCCGGCCGGGTGCGAGTCGGCGCGGTCGTCCTCGACGGTCTCGAAGGCGTCGAGGCCGTCGCCGGTCGCGGTCGGTGCCCATTTCTGCTGCCAGGAGGCGGCGTGGGCGGGGGTGGCGGCAGGGAGGCCGGCCGCCACACCGGCGGCTCCGCCGAGGGCGGCGCCGAGTACCGCCCTTCTGGACGCGCTCATGACACTAATCACCTCGCAGTTGTTCGTTCATGATCAGGAAGGCGCCCAGGCCGTGGAAGTCGTTCACGGCCCGGGTGCGGGCGACGTAGTACGCGTAGTCGCCGACGTTGGTGCCGACGGAGATGTCGCTCAGGTCGGTGCGGCCGTCGGCGCCGACCGAGAGGCGCGCGAGGACGCCCTCGTAGCCGCGCCGGGCGACGTCGGCGTAGTGCCGGTCCAGGTAGCCCTGCTGGGCGCCGCGCGAGAGGGCGTAGGTGAACATGCTGGAGCAGGACGTCTCGGTCCAGTTGTCGCTGCGGGCGCCCTTGTCGACGACCTGGAACCAGCGACCGGTGGCCGGGTCCTGGTACTTCTCCAGTCCGGCCGCCAACCGGCGGAAGATGGCGAGGAGTTGGGGCCGTCGCGGGTGATCGGCGGGAAGTGCGTCGAGGACGTTCGTGACGGCCATCGCGTACCAGCCGATCGCGCGGCACCAGTGTTCCGGCGCGAGTCCGGTGCCGGGGTCGGCCCAGCTCGCGGTGCGGGACTCGTCGTAGGCGTGCTTCAACAGGCCATTGGCGACCTGGAGATGACTGCCGTAGACGTACAGCTGCCGGGACGCCTCGTCGTCGGTGTACGCGCTGTCGCCGAACTCCTTGCCGTACTCGACGAGGAACGGGTTCACCATGTAGACGCCGTCCGCCCAGAGTTGATGGGCGCGGCTGCTGCTGTCGGCGTGCCAGAAGCCGCCGTCGCTCGTGCGCGGGTAGGTGTCGAGGCGGTCGCGGATCTTCTTGGCGGCCTTGCGGTAGCGGTCCTGGCCGGTCTCGTGATGGAGGATCACCAGAAGCCGGCCGGCCTGCATGCTGTCGAGGCTGTTGAAGGACTGGCCGATCGAGCCGTCGCTCTTCACGAAGCGGTCGACGTAGCTCTTGATGTAGGCCAGGTAGCGGGCGTCGTGGGTGCGTTGGTAGGTGAGGTACTGGCCGTAGAGGTAGAGGCCGACCGGGTACGACCAGCCGCCGATGGTGCTCGGCGTGTAGCGGGCCGTCGTGGAGTCGACGACGGCCACGGACCAGTCGGGCGCGGCGGCCGGCCGGGTCGCCGTCACCGCCGTCGCGAGCGGTGGGGCCGCTCCGGTCAGGGTGGCGGTGGCGAGGGCCGCGGCGGTCAGGGCCGTGCGCAGGCGTCGGCGTCTCATGGTCCTCCCTTTCATGGTCTACTGACCGACTGATCAGTCGGTGGGGGTGAAGAAGCACCCGCTCGCCGGCGTCGGCCGACGCCCCGTGCGCACCCGGGGTCGACGAGGCCTTCACCACACCCTTTCATCCGATGTTTCCCGCATACGATCTGCTGCCTACAGAAATCTGGACAGTGGTCTACTGCTGTGCGCATACCTGCTCTCCTGAGAAGTGGGGGTCTCGGAGTCCCAACAGGTGCAAACGTTCACATGGACGTATCGCGTTCACGGACACGTCCGGCGGCGTGTTTCAGGGTTGCGGCACGGCGGTCCGCGGTCAATGGTCCGGACCGAAAAAGGTCGGATGCATTTCTCGCCAATCTTCGACCGAGGGCGCCGATCCGGCGGTGGGTCCGGACGGATTTCGCGGTCAGGAATGCGACACGGGCCGTGATCGTTGACGATATGAGTACCACCCGACGACTGAAGGATCGAGAGCTCGTGAGCAGCAAGGTCCCCCCGATCATCCTCAACAACGGTGTCGAGATGCCCCAGCTGGGCTTCGGTGTCTGGCAGGTGCCGGACGACGAGGCGGAGCGGGCGGTCGCCACCGCGCTCGAGGCCGGGTACCGCAGCGTCGACACCGCTGCGATCTACGGCAACGAAGAGGGCACCGGAAAGGCCATCGCCGCGTCCGGCGTCCCGCGCGAGGACCTCTTCGTCACCACCAAGCTCTGGAACAGCGACCAGGGATACGACGAGACGCTGCGCGCCTTCGACGTGTCACTGGAGAAGCTCGGCCTGGAGTACCTCGACCTGTATCTGATCCACTGGCCGACCCCGGCCCGGGACAAGTACCTCGACAGCTACAAGGCGTTCGAGAAGCTGTACGCGGACGGCCGCGTACGGGCCATCGGCGTCTCCAACTTCGAGCCCGACCACCTCGCCCGGCTGATCGCGGAGACCTCGGTCATCCCCGCGGTCGACCAGATCGAGCTGCACCCGCAGTTGCAGCAGCTCGCGGCGCGCGAGTACCACGCGGAGCAGGGCATCGCGACCGAGGCATGGTCGCCGCTCGGCTCGGGCAAGGGGCTCCTGGAGGTCCCGGCGATCGTGGCCATCGCCCAGAAGCACGGCCGCACCCCGGCGCAGATCGTGCTGCGCTGGCACATCCAGCTGGGCAACGTGGTGATCCCCAAGTCCGTGACGCCGTCGCGGATCAAGGAGAACATCGAGGTCTTCGACTTCAGCCTCGACCCCGAGGACCTCGCGGCGATCAGCGCGCTGAACGAGGACCGGCGGCTGGGTCCGGACCCGTCGACGTTCAACGCGGCCTGATTCCAGGGCAGTTGGCCTGAACCCCGGGCGGCGCGAGCGCCCCGGAGCCCTACGGCTCCGGGGCGCTTCGTTATCCCCCACCGCCGGCCACTTGGTTCGTACCAGGGTCTTGACGCGGGCATGCGGAGGGGGCACCTTGTTGCGCACCTGGTAAGGAAACTTTCCTAACAGAAGGGTCCCCCACAGTGCGCATGCGAACACTGACCCTCGCCGCGGCCTCAGGTGCCGCCCTGCTCGCCGCCGGAGTGCTCCCCGCGAGCGCCTCCGGCGCCACCCCCAGGTCCGCCCAGGAGGGCTCGGTCAGCGCGGCCGACCTGCTCTCCAAGGTGACGTCCTGCTCGCAGATATCGAACGGCAAGTACCGCACCGACGACGAGACGTCGGCCACCGTCCCGGTGTGCGGCAAGAACGGCGCCGTGTTCTGGAAGGCCGACATGGACATCGACTGCGACGGCCAGCGGACCACGAAGTGCAATGAGAACGCCGACCCCTGGTACCAGGACGACACGGCGTTCCATCAGTCCAACGGCCAGCCCCTGAAGGCGGATTCACTCCCGTACATCGTGGTGCCCAGCTCCAGCAGCATCTGGAAGTACTCCAGCTACGGCATCAAGGGCGGGGGCGTGGTCGCCGTGATCTACAACAACAAGGTCGAGTACGCCGTCGTCGGCGACACCGGCCCCACCAACATCATCGGCGAGGCCTCGTACGCCACCGCCAAGGCCCTCGGCATCGACCCCGACCCGGCGACCGGCGGTGCCGACTCCGGCGTGACGTACATCCTGTTCAAGAACTCGACGGTGTCCCCCATCGAGAGCCACAGCGCGGCGGTCTCGCTGGGCGACCAGTTGGCGAAGCAGTTCCTCGCCAACAACTGAGCCGGGAGGGGAGAAGAGGCCCGTTGTCGCGAGCAGGGGCGGCAACGGGCCTCACCCGTAGGGAAGTTGGGCCGCCCCTGTCAGTTGGGCTGCCCGATCGGCCGTACGACGACGGTGTTGATGTCGACTCCGGCGGGCTGGCGGATCGACCACAGAATCGTGTCGGCGATCTGGTCGGCGGTGAGCAGATGACCGGGCGGCAGGCTGCCGTTGCCGTCCCAGAACGGGGTCTCCACCCGGCCGGGCGCGACCAGCGTCACGCCGATCCCGAACTCCGTGACCTGGCGCCGGGTGTTCTCGGCCAGGCCGGTCATCGCCCACTTGGTGGCGCCGTAGATGTTGCCGGGGGTGTGCACGAACCCGGCGACGCTGCCGATCAGCACGATCCGGCCGTGCGTCTGCTTCAGCGCGTCGACGGACGCCCGGATGAGCAGGGCGGGACCGAGGACGTTGGTCAGTACCATCTCGGTCCACCCGGCCGGGTCGCCGTCGGCCACCGCGTCGTGCGTGGCGACCCCGGCGTTGGCGACGACCGCGTCGAGCCGCCCGAAGCGTTTCAGGGTCGTCTCCACGGCGGCCTGCACCTCGTCGTACTCGGCGGCGCTGCCCGGTATCGTCAACAGGCCCTCGGGGTGCCCGAGTTGGGCGGCGAAGTCGTACAGTCGCTGCTCGCTGCGGCCGGTGACGGCCACCCGGCCCCCGGCACCGAGGAGTTGACGGGCGACGGCGGCGCCGATCCCGCTGCCGCCGCCGGTGATGAGCGCGACGTGAGAGTTGTCGTTCATGGTGATGGTCCCCCCGTGTTTCGGTGAACTCCGCGCAGTTGGAGGGGCAGTTCATCACCTTGAGCAGTCTCGAAGTCAAGCCGCCGAGATCACGGCCCCTGTCGGCCCGGCCGGACCACGGGTCTTCTCAGCCGGCCCGCACCGCCGTGTACACGGTGTGCGCGGCGAGCACGAACACATCGGCGCGCCGGTGCACGCTCGCCTCGTCCTGCGGGTCGACGAGCCGGCCGAGGGCGGCCCGGTCCTCGGCGTCCAGGGACTCGCCGTAGACGTCACGGACGCGGGTCAGCCAGGTGGCGACGTAGGCGCGGACGCGGTCGGAGGCCGGGGCGGGCAGGTCGAGGAGGAAGCTGCGGGTGGCGGTGTGCTTGAGGCCGACCGACTCCATCAGGGCGGGCCAGTCCTCGGTCTCGGTGACGGCGCCGGGCAGTTCCTCGCGCATCTGCGCGAACCACTCGGCCTCGATCGCGTCGATCCGCGCCTCCAGGCCCGGGCGGCCGATGCCGAAGTCGCGGGGCAGGAACCGGTAGGGCAGGCCGCCCTCCATGATCGCGAGGGTGCCGCCGGGCGCGAGCCGCTCAGCGAACGCGGCGAGACCACCGCGCTGGTCACCGAGGTGGTGCAGGCTGCGGCTCGCCCACAGCAGATCCGCCGGGTACTCCAACTCGCCCAGGACTTCGGGCAGTTCACCGGTGAGCGTGCTGAAGCGGTCACCGTAGCCCTGCCGGTCGGCGCGGGCGCGGGCCCGCTCCAAGAGGGGTTCCGAACCGTCCACGGCGACGACCCGGGCACCCGGGAACGTCTCCGCGAACAGACCCGCGACCACCCCGGGTCCACTGCCCACGTCGACGATCAGCCCCGGATCGGTCCGCTCCTTCGCGAGCCACGCCATGGCCCGCTCGTACAGCGGCGCGAACAGCTCCGCCTGGGTCTCCAGCAGGGGGCCCATGACGGCCCAGTCGAGCGCGGTGTGGTCGTGCTGCTGACGGCCCCCGCCGGGCTTCCGCGCCTGCCCGGGGCCGTGATCATGCCCGTGACCGTGCTGGTCGTCCTGCCGGTGCTCGTGGTCGTGCCTGTGCTCGTGCGCCATGGTGGTCAGCCTTTCGTCCGCGTGCCGTCAGCCTGCGCCGACGCACCGTGCGGCGGCCAGTCACGTTGCCGAAGCGGCAAAAAGTTGCGGCAAAAAGAGGCGTCGGAAATGGGGATGCGCGGGAGGTCACCGATCCCCGAGCATGCCGGTATGGACGACGCGATGGCGGAACGCTTCCTCGAGGACGGCTTCGTGAAGATCGAGGGCGCCTTCCCGCCCCGGGTGGCGGAGCACTGCGCGCGGCTGCTGTGGCGGGAGACGGGCTACGACGCGGAGGACCCCGGCACCTGGAAGGACCCCGTGGTGTGGGTGGGCGACATGGCCCAGGGACCGTTCGCCGCCTCCGTCAACTCGCCTGTGCTGCATGAGGCGTTCGACGTGCTGGTGGGCGCCGGGCGATGGCAGTCCCGGTACTCGGTGGGGAGTTTCCCGCTGCGTTTCCCGCACGCGACAAAACCGGACGACGCCGGCTGGCACATCGAGGGCAGCTACACGGCGGAGGGCGCGGAGC
The DNA here is from genome assembly GCF_044763565.1 of Streptomyces sp. NPDC096013. Taxonomy (NCBI): domain Bacteria; kingdom Bacillati; phylum Actinomycetota; class Actinomycetes; order Kitasatosporales; family Streptomycetaceae; genus Streptomyces; species Streptomyces sp. NPDC096013. The sequence goes on from NZ_JBIWGK010000001.1 coordinate 945,896, forward strand.
ACGAGTGGCCGTACGCGAACCTGGTCTCGCGGGGCCGGGCGCTGCTGATGCTGATGCTCTACTCCGAGGTCACCGAGGAGGACGCCCCGACGCGCATCCGGGTCGGCTCCCACCTCGACGTGCCCCGCGTCCTGGAACCGTACGGCGCAAGGGGCGCCTCGTCGCTCACGCTCGGCCCGAAGGTGGCCGAGGCGTCCGCCGGGCGCCCCCTCACGCACGCCACCGGCAACCCCGGCGACGTCTACCTCTGTCACCCCTTCCTCGTCCACGCGGCCCAGCCCCACCACGGCACCCGCCCCCGCTTCATGGGCCAGCCACCCCTGATGCCGGCGGTCCCGTACGACCTGGACCGGCCCGACGGCGGCTATTCGGCGGTGGAGTCGGCGATACGCCGGGGCCTGTCCGCCACGGGCTGACCCCGCGCCCCTTCGTCCAGGGGCGCGGGGCTGTGCCTCTGTGTGCCTACAGCGGGGGGTACGCGTTGGCCATCAGCTGCTGGAACTGCGCGGAGAACCAGTGCCCGGACAACGGCGCGTTCGGCAACGCGCCCGACAGGTTGTTCCCGTTGCGCGCGTTCCCGGTGTACGTCGGGTCGCACATCCGGTCGAACCCCTTGCCCTCGTCATTGGCGATGGCCGTGCTGGACCCGTCCGACTCCCCCGGCGGCTTCATCCACACATACGCGTCGATCCCGGCGGCAGGAGCAGCCTGCGGCCGCTCGCCCAGACCCGCACCGGACTGGTTGCACCAGTTCCCGATGTGGATCCGCCGGTCGTACCGCCCGCCGTCCACGTACGTGTCCACGCTGGTGGTCGCACCCGGGCCGGCGGGACGGGCAGAGCCACCCCACCCGTTGCGCGATGTGTCGATCAGCATGCCGATACCGGAGTTGAAGCCCACCGACACCAACTCACTGCGGAATGCCTGGGCGTACGACAGCTCGTCCACGTAGCGGTTCCAGTCGACCCACTTGGACTGGCGCACGGAGACGCCGCCCACGCTGTCGTTGATGGTGAAGTTGTTCTCCTTCAGGGCGCTGTAGTTGGCCGTGTTGGTGATGAAGCCGGCCACGTCGTTGACGGTCGCGCCCTCGGCGTTCGCGGCCTGGTAGAAGAGGTTCGCGGAGGGGGCGAAGTTGTCGTCCCAGCCGAGCCAGCCGTGGTGTCCGGCGTCGATGTAGTTGTAGACGTTGGGGATCGCGCCGAGCTTGTGCAGCGCGTAGCCGACGCCCTTCACGTAGTTGCCGTTGGCGAGCATGGTGTCGCACTGCGGGGTGGCGGTGGCCTTGCTGCCGGTGTTGGTCACGAGGTTGGGCAGCGAGTCGATCTCGATCGTGGTGACGATCCGCAGCGAGGCGTACTTGCTGTCGGCGAGGATCGAGGCGATCGGGTCGATGAACTCGCTCTCGTAGCGGCCGATCTCGGTCGGGCCGAGTTCACCGTTGGAGGCGAGGGCCGAGCAGTCGCGCCCGGGGAGGTCGTAGACGACGAGCTGGATGACCTCTTCGCCGGTGCCCTTCTGGGCGAGGGCCGCGTCGAGGTGGTCGCGCAGGCCCATCCCGCCGTTGACGCCGTTGATCGCGGCGATGCGGTCGAGCCAGACGCCGGTGGGCTGGTTGGAGACCCGGCTGCCGCCGGTCTCGGCGGCGGCCTTCGCGGACCACTCCGGGTTCACGTACACCTTGGCGCCCGCGTACGGGTTGTCGACCCGCCCGCTGGGATCGGGGATGCCACCGCCGCCTCCCCCGCCGCTGCCGTCGTCGACGTTGCAGGTCACCCCGTCCAGGGTGAAGGTGGTCGGCAGCGCGTTGGTGCCGCTGTAGGAGGCGTTGAAGCCGAAGCTGACCGAACCCCCGGTCGCCAGGCTCCCGTTGTAGGTCTCGTTGGCCGCCGTGACGGCGGTCCCGCTCTGGCTGATCTTGGCGTTCCAGCCGCTGGTCACCTTCTGGTTGCCGGCGTACGACCACTTCGCGGCCCAACTGGACTTGGCGGCACCGTTGTTGGTGATCGTGACGGCGGCCGTGAAGCCGGTGTCCCACTGGTTCTGCACCTTGTAGTCGACGCTGCAAGGGATCGCGGCGATGCCGGCGTCCGCCGAGGGAGCGGCGGCGACCGCCGTCCCCGAGGCCCCGGCGACGAGCACCAAGGCAGCGAGCAACGCTGTTCTGGTACGGCTCATGAGTGCGGGTTTCCTTGTCTGTGAAGGAAGTTGACTGCGGTGCTGCGGTGTTCGATGTGCGCTGTTCGGTGTGCGGGGGCGCCTATCCGTCGAGGGCGCGCAGATGGTCGCGCAGCCCGATGCCGTACGCCGTCGGCGTACCGTCGTAGTCGGAGATCAGTGACGGACCCGCGGAACAGTCCCAGGTGTTCCAGGTCCAGCCGAGATACGAGAGCCCGCGGTCGTCGAACCACTTCATGACCTGGTCGACGAAGGCGTGCGAGCAGGTGTTCTCGCCGATCTCCCCTGCCACCAGCGGCACTTGGGCCGCGACGGGGGCGAGTGTGGTGTTCCAGCAGCTCTCGGTCGCGCAGGTGTTGAAGTTGTACACGTGGTACGCGGCGACGAGATTGCCGGTCGGATCAGTGGGTTTGTAGGTCAGCCACTGGCTGAGGTCGTTGGAGTACGCGAGTCCGCCGGCCATGATCACGTTGGTGGCGCCGGTGGACCGTACGGCGTCGACGAGATCCTGCATACCGGCGACCTCGTACCCGATGCCGGGGCAGCTGCCGCCGTCGCGCCAGCACTGCCACGCCTGGGTGGTGGTGGAGGTCGCGCGGTCCGGGTAGGGCTCGTTGAACAGGTCGAACACGACGGCCTTGTCACCCTTGAAGGTGGCGGCGACCGAGGACCAGAACGACGGGCTGTACTGCGCGTCCGGCATCGGCTTCTGGCAGGTGGCGTGCACGTCGGAGCAGCCCGCCGAGTTGCCGGTGTACTGGCCGTAGGTCCAGTGCAGATCGAGGATCGGGGTCATGCCGTGCGCCTCGGCCTTCGCCACCAGGTCCCTGACGGCGGCGATGTAGTTGGCGCCTCCGTACTCGGGCTTGATGTTCGAAAGCCCCAGCCAGCACTCCTCGTTGAGCGGAATGCGGACCGTGTTCGCCTTCCAGTCGGCGATCGCCGCGACGGCCGCGTCGTCCACCGGACCGTCCCAGATGCCGTAGCCCTGCACGCACATGAACTCGCCGCCGGAGCGATTGACGCCGAGCAGACGGCGGTTGGTGCCGTCGGCGTCCACGAGCCTGTTCCCGGAGACGTGCAGCGCGGGCGCGGTGCCGCCGGCCGGTGGTGAGGTCGGAGGCGGCGACGAGGGCGGCGTCGGCTCCGTATCGACGTTGCAGGTCGTGCCGTTGAGCTTGAACGCCGACGGCACGGCGTTGCTCCCCGCCCAGCCGGCGAGGAACCCGGCGCTGACGCTCGCGCCGGTGCCGAGGGTGCCGTTCCAGCTCTCGTTGGTCGCGGTGACCGTCGTGCCGGACTGGGACCACTTGGCGTTCCAGCCCTGGGTGACCTTCTGGCCGCCGGCGAAGTCGAAGCCGAGGCTCCAACTGCTCACCGGTGCCATGTTGTTGGTGATTCGCACTGCGCCTTGGAAGCCGGTGTCCCACTGGCTGGTGACCGAGTACTCCACCGTGCACGCGGGAGTGGCGCCCGACGCCGTGACCACCGGAACGACCAGTGCCCCGACAAGGGCGGTCGCGCCGGCCACGGCTAAAAGTACTGAACGCGGGGGGTGTCGCATGAGCGACTCCTTGCAGCTCGGGCGCGTCGCAAGGACGCGTCGACTGACGGAATCGCTCCCACTGGTGTCCAGGAAGGTAGCGCCAAGTGACGGTGAAGGACAGGGGAGTCACAGACTTTCGCTGACTTTCCCTCAACCCGCGCTCGTCGAATCTATTCGACCCCGTAAGCACCTTGACCGCTCACACCCCCGTCCCCACTATGGGAGCGCTCCCACTGGTTCAAGGCTTGTTGCTGCTCCGCCCCCACTTCTCCGAGCCGCAAGGAGGAACCAGCACATGCACCCCAGAAGGAGACGCCGCGTCACGCGGAGACTCTGGACCGCCCTCGTGGCGGCCCTCGCCCTTCCGTTGTCGCTGCTCGCGACCGGTACAACGCCCGCTCAGGCGGCGACAGTTCAGTGCAGCGTGGATTACCGGACGAACGACTGGGGCTCCGGCTTCACCGCGGATCTGACCCTCACCAACCGGGGCAGTGACGCGATCAACGGCTGGACCCTGACGTACGGCTACGCGGGCAACCAGAAGCTCAGCAACGGCTGGAACGGCACCTGGTCCCAGTCCGGCTCCACGGTCACCGTGACGAACGCGTCGTACAACGGGACGATCGCCGCGGGCGCCGCCGTCTCGACCGGCGCACAGTTCAGCTACAGCGGCACCAACACCGCGCCCACCTCGTTCGCGGTCAACGGCACCACCTGCGCCGGCGCGCACCAGCCGCCGATCACCGTGCTGACCAGCCCGAACGCGGGCGCGATCTACACGCAGGGAGCCGCGGTCCCGCTCGCGGCGACCGCGGCGGCGGCCGACAGCGCGACGATCAGCAAGGTGGAGTTCTACGACGACACCACGCTGCTCGGCACGGACACGACCTCGCCGTACTCTTTTTCGGCCTCCGGTTTGACCGTGGGCAGTCATTCGCTGGTGGCGAAGGCGTACGACAGTCTCGGCGCGTCCGGGGAGTCGGCTCCGGTCGGCATCACGGTGACGTCAGGGCCCGCGGTGGTCGCCTCACCGGCCCAACTCGGCGTCCAGCAGGGCGCGTCGGGCACCTTCGCGGTGTCGCTGTCCTCGCAGCCGGCGTCGAACGTGACGGTGACGACGGCGCGCGCGAGCGGCAACACGGGCCTGTCGGTCACCGGCGGCGCCTCGCTCACCTTCACGCCGTCGAACTGGAACACCGCGCAGATGGTGACCCTCACCGCCGACGCGTCGGGCACCGGTTCGGCGTCCTTCGAGTCGACGGCGACCGGGTTCACCAAGGCCACGGTCACGGCCACGGAGCTGGCGGCGGCGAACGCGTACGACGCCCGCTTCCTGGACCTGTACGGCAGGATCACCAACCCGGCGAACGGCTACTTCTCGCCCCAGGGCATCCCCTACCACTCGGTGGAGACCCTGATCGTCGAGGCGCCGGACCAGGGGCACGAGACCACGTCCGAGGCGTACAGCTATCTGCTGTGGCTCCAGGCGATGTACGGCAAGGTGACGGGCGACTGGTCGAAGTTCAACGGTGCCTGGGCTCTCATGGAGAAGTACATGATCCCGACCCACGCCGACCAGCCGACCAACTCCTTCTACAACGCGTCGAAGCCGGCGACGTACGCGCCCGAACTGGACACCCCGAACGAGTATCCGGCGAAGCTCGACACCTCGGTGCCGGTGGGATCGGACCCGATCGCCGGTGAACTGAAGACCGCGTACGGCACGGACGACGTCTACGGCATGCACTGGCTGGAGGACGTCGACAACACCTACGGCTACGGCGACACGCCGGGCGGCGGGTGCGAGGCCGGTCCGACGGCGAGCGGGCCGTCGTACATCAACACCTTCCAGCGCGGAGCGCAGGAGTCGGTGTGGGAGACGGTGCCGCAGCCGACCTGCGACGCCTTCAAGTACGGCGGCAAGAACGGGTACTTGGACCTCTTCACGGGTGACTCCTCGTACGCGAAGCAGTGGAAGTACACCGACGCTCCCGACGCCGACGCGCGGGCCGTGCAGGCCGCGTACTGGGCCGATGTGTGGGCCAAGGAGCAGGGCAAGGGCTCCGACGTCTCCACGACCGTCGGCAAGGCGGCGAAGATGGGCGACTATCTCCGGTACGCCATGTACGACAAGTACTTCAAGAAAATCGGCAACTGCGTCGGACCGTCGACCTGCCCGGCCGGGGCCGGCAAGGACGCCTCGGACTATCTGCTGTCCTGGTACTACGCGTGGGGCGGCGCCAATGACACCAGTGCGGGCTGGGCCTGGCGCATCGGGTCCAGCCATGTGCACGGGGGTTATCAGAACCCCTTGGCCGCCTACGCGTTGAGTTCGTACGCGGACCTGAAGCCCAAGTCCGCCACAGGCGTGGCGGATTGGAGCACCTCGCTGTCGCGGCAGCTGGAGTTCTACCGCTGGCTCCAGTCGAGCGAGGGCGCCATCGCCGGTGGGGCGACGAACAGTTGGCAGGGCCGGTACGCGAGTCCGCCGGCCGGGACGTCGACGTTCTACGGCATGTACTACGACCAGCAGCCCGTCTATCACGACCCGCCGTCCAACCAGTGGTTCGGGTTCCAGGCGTGGTCGATGGAGCGGGTCGCCGAGTACTACCAGCAGACGGGGAACGCGAGCGCGAAGGCGGTTCTCGACAAGTGGGTGGCGTGGGCGCTGTCCAAGACCACGGTCAATCCGGACGGGACGTATCTGATCCCCTCGACGTTGCAGTGGTCGGGGCAGCCGGACACGTGGAACGCGTCGAGTCCCGGTGCCAATGCGGGACTTCATGTCACCGTCGCCGACTACACCAATGACGTGGGAGTGGCCGCCGCGTACGCCAAGACGCTGACGTACTACGGCGCGAAGTCCGGAAACGCGGCCGCCAAGTCGACCGCGAAGGCGCTGCTCGACGGGATGTGGGGCAACTACCAGGACAGCCTGGGTGTCGCCGTTCCGGAGACTCGCGCGGACTACAACCGGTTCGACGACAGCGTGTATGTGCCGAGCGGGTTCAGCGGGACGATGCCGAACGGGGACGCGATCAACTCCGCTTCCACGTTCGCCTCGTTGCGGTCCTTCTACAAGAACGATCCGGCGTGGTCGAAGATCCAGAGTTATCTGGCGGGCGGGGCCGCGCCGGTCTTCACGTATCACCGGTTCTGGGCTCAGGCGGATGTCGCCTTGGCCATGGGGTCGTACGCGGAGCTTCTCGAATAACCCCGCCGGGTGCTCCGCGGGTTGGGTCGTTCTTTGACTGCGGGTCCGTTGTGGCTGGTCGCGCAGTTCCCCGCGCCCCTAGAAGACAGGGGCGTTGGACAGTGCCCTTTCTCGGAGAGTGCCCGAAGTTTCGCGTGCGTGGCCCCGTCACCTGACGGCGGGGCCTACCGGCCGGGCGGCCCCCACCCGCACTGGGGGTCGCCCGGCGCTTGTGCCGTGCATCCCTCTTCCCGAGAGGACCTCCCGTGCGAAGAACCCGAATTCTCACGGCCGTACTCGCCCTGGCCGCCGGGCTGTTGGTGGGTGGTCCGTCCGCCCTCGCCGCGAACGCGACCCCGGCCCCGAACGCGCCGAAGGTGACCGTCGCGGCCGACACCTACACATGGCACAACGCCCGGATCGACGGGGGCGGGTTCGTGCCCGGCATCGTGTTCAACCGGAAGGAGAAGAACCTGGCCTACGCCCGGACCGACATCGGCGGTGCCTATCGCTGGCAGCAGTCGACGAAGACGTGGACGCCGTTGCTGGACTCGGTCGGGTGGGACGAGTGGGGGCACACCGGGGTGGTGAGTCTGGCGTCGGACCCGGTCGATCCGGACAAGGTGTACGCGGCGGTCGGGACGTACACGAACAGCTGGGACCCGACGAACGGTGCCGTGCTCAGGTCGGCCGACCGGGGCGGGAGCTGGCAGCAGACGGACCTGCCGTTCAAGCTCGGCGGGAACATGCCGGGGCGCGGCATGGGTGAGCGGCTGGCCGTCGATCCCAACAAGGACAGCGTGCTGTATCTGGGGGCGCCGAGCGGGAAGGGGTTGTGGCGGTCCACGGACTCCGGGGTCACCTGGTCGCAGGTGACGAACTTCCCGAACGTCGGCAATTACGTGCAGGACCCGACCGACACGAGCGGCTACGCCGGCGACAACCAGGGCATCGTGTGGGTCACCTTCGACGAGTCGACGGGTACGGCCGGCACCGCGACCAAAACGATCTACGTGGGTGTCGCCGACCAGGCCAACGCCGTGTACCGGTCGACGGACGCGGGCGCGACCTGGAGCCGGGTGGCCGGGCAGCCGACGGGGTATCTGGCGCACAAGGGCGTACTGGATGCGGTCAACGGCTATCTGTACATCGCCTACAGCGACAAGGGCGGGCCGTACGACGGCGGCAAGGGGCAGGTGTGGCGGTACGCGACCGCGACCGGCACCTGGAAGGACATCAGCCCGGTCGCGGAGGCGGACACCTACTACGGCTTCAGCGGGCTGACCGTGGACCGGCAGCATCCCGGCACCGTGATGGCGACGGCGTCCAGCTCATGGTGGCCGGACACGCAGATCTTCCGCTCCACGGACAGCGGCGGCACCTGGACGAAGGCATGGGACTACACGTCGTATCCCAACCGCGCGAACCGCTACACCATGGACGTGTCGTCCTCGCCCTGGCTGACCTTCGGCGCGAACCCGGCGCCACCCGAACAGGCCCCGAAACTGGGCTGGATGACCGAGTCGCTGGAGATCGACCCGTTCGACTCGAACCGGATGATGTACGGGACGGGGGCGACGCTCTACGGCACGGAGAACCTGACGAACTGGGACAGCGGTGGCCAGTTCACCGTGAAGCCGATGGTCCAGGGGCTGGAGGAGACCTCCGTCAACGACCTCGCCGCTCCCCCGTCCGGCGGGGCCCAACTCCTCAGCGCCCTGGGCGACATCGGCGGGTTCCGGCACACCGATCCGACCAAGGTCCCCGCGATGATGTTCACTTCGCCGACCTTCACGACGACCACGAGCCTCGACTTCGCGGAGACCAGCCCCGACACCGTGGTCCGGGTGGGCAATGCGGACTCCGGGGCGCACATCGCGTTCTCGACGGACAACGGCGCCAACTGGTTCGCGGGGACGGACCCTTCGGGCGTGAGCGGCGGCGGGACCGTGGCGGCCGCGTCGGACGGCAGCCGGTTCGTGTGGAGTCCGGCCGGCACCGGCGTGCGGTACACGACGGGTTTCGGCTCGTCCTGGTCGGCGTCGAGCGGTATCCCGGCGGGCGCCATCGTCGAGTCGGACCGGGCCGACGCGAAGACCTTCTACGGCTTCAAGTCCGGCACCTTCTACGTCAGTTCGGACGGCGGCGCGACCTTCACCGCGTCGACGGCGGCGGGCCTGCCCGCCGGTGACAGCGTGCGCTTCAAGGCGCTGCCCGGCACGAAGGGCGACGTGTGGCTGGCGGGCGGGGCGAGCGACGGGGCGTACGGGCTGTGGCACTCCACGGACTCCGGCGCCACCTTCACCAGGCTCACGAACGTCGACCAGGCCGACACCATCGGCTTCGGCAAGGCCGCGACCGGCGCCTCGTACCAGACGCTCTACACCAGCGCGAAGATCGGCGGCGTCCGCGGCATCTTCCGCTCGACCGACAAGGGCGCGAGCTGGACGCGGATCAACGACGCCGCGCACCAATGGGGTTGGACGGGGGCGGCCATCACCGGCGACCCGAGAATCTACGGCCGGGTGTACGTCTCGACGAACGGCCGCGGGATCGTCTACGGCGACTCCTCGGACGCCGGCGACGGAGGCAGCGGGGGCAGCGGGGGCGGCGGGGACGGCGGCACTCCGACACCCACGGGGGCCTGCACGGTGACGTACCGGATCACGAACCAGTGGTCGGGCGGCTTCCAGGCGGACGTACAGGTCACGAACACCGGCTCGACCGCGTGGAACGGCTGGTCACTTGGCTGGTCCTTCGCCGACGGTCAGCGGATCGGCCAGTTGTGGAACGCCGACTACACCCAGTCGGGCGCGACGGTGACGGCGAAGAACGTGAGCTGGAACGGCACGGTGGCGGCGGGGTCTTCGGTGGGCTTCGGATTCACCGGGAGCTGGGCAGGGACCAACACGAAGCCCGGGGCGTTCACGGTGGGCGGTCAGAGCTGCGCGGTCGTCTGAAGCGGCGGCACGGCAACGGCGTGGTGGGAGCAGGCGTTCTCGGTGGACGACGGGGCGAGCTGGGTGACCAACGGGACGAGGGGCTTCACCCGGCCGCCTGCTTCCTGAAGGCCAGGACCGTGAACTCCGGGTCCGCGCGCGGCCGTTCCTGGTCCGGGAGGGACTCCAGCCGGGCGGCGAACCGTTCGGTGAGCGGTTCGCCGGGCGGAAGCATCGTGAACCAGCCGCGCCGCAGATCCGCGACGGTGCTGCGCGGGCTGCGGCCCTGGCCGTGACCCCGGAAGCGGGCGGTGCCGGCGAGGTGGAGTCCGTACTCGGCGGCGTAGGTGCGGACGTGGTCGGGGCGGTCCTGGGCCGGGCGGCGGGGTCGGGGGGCCAGGAGATCGTCGATGTCGCTGCCGACGTCGTGGGCGGCGGCCTTGTCGACCGTGGTGACGTACACGCCGCCGGGGCGGAGGACCCGCGCGCACTCCGCGATGATCGCCCTGACGTCCGCCGGGCCCTCCGCCAGGTGCAGCAGCCATACGGTGGTCACCGCGTCGAACACCCCGTCCGGAAAGGGGAGTTGGCGGCTGTCCGCGAGGAGGATCGCGCCGGGTAAGCGGGTCGCCGCCGTGCGGGTCATGGCGGGGGCGGCGTCGAGACCCGTCACCCGCAGGCCGGGGCGGGCCGCGGCGATGCGGCGGGTGACGATGCCGGTGCCGCAGGCCACGTCGAGGAGGTGGTGTGCGGTGCGCGGGACCAGGCCGAGGACGGCTTCCGCGGCCGCGGCGGCCCGGGGCTCTCCGCCGCGGGTCTCGTCGTAGGCGTCGGCTTCCTTGTCGTAGTCGAGCACGCCTCTCCTTCCTGCCCTTCGCTGTCGTGGTCGAGCGCGTGTCCTTGACCTGCCCCCCGGCGCCGTCGTCGGGCTCAGCTCGCGCCGTGTCCCGGAGCCAAGTCCTCGACTCTGCGGGCGAGTTGGAAGTCCAGCTCGGTGATCGCGCCGCCCACGCTGTGCGTGTTCACCGTGAGGGAGACGGTGTTGTAGCCGAGGGTGAGGTCGGAGTGGTGGTCCAGTTCCTCCTGGACCTGGGCGATGTGAATGACCAGCGCGGTGGCCGCGAAGTGCGAGGCGAGGCGGTAGGTGCGGCTCAGGCGGTCGGCGTCGACGGACCAGCCCGGGAGGTCCGCCAGGCGGTCCTCGATCTCCTCCTGCGACAGCGGTGCGACGGGCATGGCCTCGCTCCTTCCTCAAGGTCGGGTCCGGGTCGGGCTTCGGATGGATCTTCACTCCAGCGTGACACAGGCGGCGCATCACGGGCGGGCTCGCTTCCCTGGTCGGAAGGGTGCCCGGAGGTCAGCCCGGTACGCACTCCGCCGCGAGGTCGTCGGCGAGGGCGGCGATCGTGGCGCGCCCCTCGACCGCCCGGACCCAGGTGTGCGGGAGGCCGTGGTCGCCGTAGCGGGTGCCGAGGAGGTTGCCGCAGAGGGAGCCGGTGGAGTCGCTGTCGCCGGAGTGGTTGACGGCGAGGAGCAGTGCGGCCTTGACGTCGCTCGCCGCGAGCGCGCTGTAGAGGCCGATCGCGAGGGCCTCCTCCGCGACCCAGCCCGCGCCGAGGGACTCGACCTTCTCGGCGGTGGGCGAGCCCTCGGCGGCCAGGTCGAGCGCCGCGCGGAGGGCGGCCGACGTCTCCTCGTGGCCGGGGTGGCGCTCCAGGAGTCGTAGCGCGCGCAGGGCCGCGCCCTCCAGGGACTCCCCCGCGACGAGGTGCGCGACGATGGCGGCCAGGGCGCCCGCCGCGTAGTAGCCGGTGGGGTGGCCGTGGGTGATCTGGGCGCCGCGGGCCGCCATGGCGAAGGCGCCGTCGGGGGTGTTGACCAGGCCGAAGGGGGCCGAGCGCATCACCGTGCCGCAGCCCTTGGAGTCGGGGTTGACGGGGCCGGGGCTGCCGTCGACGGGGGTCCACGGGTCGGGCGCGTACTTCTGGGCGACCTCGGACAGGCAGGCGTTGCCGGGGGCGCGGCGGGCGTGGAGCCAGGGCTCGGCGAGCAGGCCGGACGGGGCGCGGTCGGCCGGTGCGGGCCGGGACTGGGTCTCCAGCCACCGCTCGTAGGCCTCCAGCAGGAGCAGGGACCAGGCGCCGCCGATGCCCTTCTCCTGTTCGCGTGCGTGGGCCGTGATGAGGGCCTCGACGGTGAAGAGGGTCATCTGGGCGTCGTCGCTGATCAGGGCTACGGCGCCGGGCCCGCCGGGCGGGTGGCCCGTCACTCCGCGCGGCCCGTGGGTCGCGCGGATGCGGTCCAGGGAGGTGAACTCGATCGGGTAGCCGAGGGCGTCGCCGACCGCGCCGCCGAGGAGGCAGCCGCGGACCCTGGACCGGTACATCGCGGTGGCCTCCGCGCCGGAGTCCCTTCTGGCCTGCTCGTACGGGTTCCTCGCCTCGTCCACGTGCGCGCTCCTTCGACTACCGTCATGCGTATGACCATTGTCCCGACCGGCACCGACAGCGCCGCCGCCTCGGCAGGCCAGGGCGTCGGCCCGTTGCCGCGCGCCCGGCGGGAGCGGCGGCGGGTCTGCCGGGCGGGGGGATGGTGCAGCGCCTCGCCGCGCACCCGGACGCGTGGGGGGACTGGCGGATGATCACCTCCGAACCGCTGAGAGAGTGGCCGGAACATGGCACACTGCCCCCAGACTTCGGCGCGTATGGGGAGGCGTGGCTGTGAGTGAACGACGGCCCGCGCCCACCGTGGGCCAAGTGGTGCTGGGCAGAAGGCTGCAGGAGTTGCGTGAGGCGGCCGGCATCAAGCGCGAGGAGGCCGCGCAGGTCCTGCGGGTGGCTCCGGCGACCGTACGGCGGATGGAGATGGCCGAGGTCGCGCTCAAAGTGCCGTACGTCCAGGTGCTGTTGAGCACGTACGGGGTCTCCGATGAGGAGGCGGACGCGTTCATCGCGCTCACCGAGGAGGCGAACCAGCCAGGTTGGTGGCAGCGGTTCCACGACGTGCTGCCCGAGTGGTTCAGCCTGTACGTGAGCCTGGAGGGCGCCGCCGGGCTGATCCGCTCGTACGAACCGCACTTCGTGCCGGGGCTGTTGCAGACCGAGGAGTACGCGCGCGCCGTCATGGAGGCCGGGACGATCGGGCAGACCGGGCCCGAGACGATCGAGCGGCACGTGTCCCTGCGGATGGCCCGGCAGGGTCTGCTGGAACGGGACAGTCAGCCGCACCTGTGGGTCATCATGGACGAGACCGTGCTGCGGCGGCCGGTGAGCATCCGCGGTGAGGTCATGCGCGAACAGCTCGACAAACTCCTGGAGTTCGCGGAGCGGGACCGGGTCACGCTCCAGGTCGCGGAGTTCGACAACGGCCCGCACCCGGGGACGTACGCGCCCTTCTCGCTGTTCCGTTTCACCGAACCGGAGCTGCCCGACATGGTGTTCACGGAGTACCTGACCGGCGCCCTTTACCTGGACTCCCGCACGGAGGTCTCCACGCATCTGGAGGTCCTCGACCACATGACGGCGCACGCCGCGTCCGCGCAGCGCACCAAGAAGATCCTGCGGGACTACCGCGAGACCTTCTGAGCACGGTCCGAGCACGGTCGCCGCCGCCCGGTCCACGGCGGGGTCGCCCGCAGGCCCTGACCCGTACGGGCGCTGTGAACAGGTGCTCTCCCCCGCCCCGCCCTAGGTTCGACACCACGGGCGAGCAAGGGAGCGCAGGTGACGGACACGCGGACACCGCCCACCGAGCCGGGAGCGGCGCTGCTGCGGGCCGGACGGTTCTTCCGCCCGGGCACGGCGGCGGCCGATCTGCACAGCATCGGGCTGGCCGGTGGCCGGGAGGCGGACGCCTTCTACCGGGACAGGTGGAGCCACGACAAGGTGGTGAACTCCACGCACGGTGTGAACTGCACGGGTTCGTGCCGGTGGAAGGTGTACGTCAAGGACGGCATCATCACCTGGGAGACCCAGCAGACGGACTACCCGTCGGTGGGCCCGGACCGCCCCGAGTACGAGCCCCGCGGCTGCCCGCGCGGCGCCGCGTTCTCCTGGTACACGTACTCCCCCACGCGCGTGCGCTACCCGTACATCCGGGGCGTGCTGCTGGAGATGTACCGGGAGGCGAAGAGCCGCCTCCAGGACCCCGTCGACGCCTGGGCCGACATCCAGAACGACCCCGGGCGCCGCCGCCGCTACCAGCGGGCCCGCGGCAAGGGCGGCCTGGTCCGGGCGACCTGGGACGAGGCGGTCGAGATCGTCGCCGCCGCGCACGTCCACACGATCAGGACATACGGTCCCGACCGCATCGCCGGCTTCTCCCCCATCCCGGCGATGTCGATGGTGTCGCACGCGGCGGGTGCCCGCTTCCACTCCCTCATCGGCGCCCCGATGCTGTCGTTCTACGACTGGTACGCGGACCTCCCCGTCGCCTCCCCGCAGGTCTTCGGCGACCAGACCGACGTGCCGGAGTCCGGCGACTGGTGGGACGCCGCGTATCTGATGATGTGGGGCTCCAACGTCCCGGTGACCCGCACCCCGGACGCGCACTGGATGGCGGAGGCCCGCTATCGCGGCCAGAAGGTCGTGGTGGTCGCCCCCGACTACGCGGACAACGCCAAGTTCGCCGATGAGTGGCTGCACCCGCACCCCGGCACGGACGGCGCGCTGGCCCTCGCGATGGGGCACGTCATCCTGAAGGAGTTCTTCGTCGACCGCGAGACCCCCTTCTTCGCGGACTACGTACGGCAGTTCACCGACCTCCCCTTCCTGGTGACCCTCACGGAACGCGACGGCGCGTACGTCCCCGGCAAGTTCCTGCGCGCGGCCGACCTCGGCCGGTCCGACGAGGGCGCCGACTGGAAGACGGTCGTCCTCGACACGGAAACCGGCCGCGCGGTCGTCCCGAACGGCTCCCTCGGCTTCCGCTGGACCGAGTCGGGCAAGGGCAGCTGGAACCTCGAACTCGGGGCGATCAAGCCGCGGTTGAGCCTCTACGGCAGTGAGGTCTCGGCCGGTGTGGAGGTGCTCCTCCCGCGGTTCGACACCGAGGGCGGGACCCATGGACAGGGACGCGGCGAGGTCCTGCGCCGAGGTGTTCCGGCGACCCGCCTCGGCGGGCCCGACGGCCCTCTCGTGACGACCGTCCACGATCTCCTGCTGGCACAGTACGGCGTCTTCCGGCACGGCCTGCCGGGCAGCTGGCCCGCCTCCTACGCCGACGCGCGCACTCCGGGCACACCCGCCTGGCAGGAGGCGCACACCTCCGTCCCGGCCGCCAAGTGCGTCAAGATCGCACGGGAGTTCGCGCGCACGGCGGAACGGTCCAAGGGCCGCTGCATGATCCTGATGGGCGCCGGCACCAACCACTGGTTCCACTCGGAGACGATCTACCGCGCCTTCCTCGCCCTGCTCCAGCTCACCGGCTGCCAGGGCCGCAACGGCGGCGGCTGGGCGCACTACGTCGGCCAGGAGAAGTGCCGCCCCTCCACCGGCTGGGCCACCCTCGCCGCCGCCTCCGACTGGTCCCGCCCGCCCCGCCAGATGATCGGCACCGCCTACTGGTTCCTCCACACCGACCAGTGGCGCTACGACCGCTTCGCCGCCGACGTCCTCGCCTCACCGCTGGGCGAGGGCCGGTTCACGGGGATGACGGGAGCGGACTGCCTGGCTCTGTCGGCGCGCACGGGATGGATGCCGTCGTACCCGACCTTCGACCGCAACCCCCTCGAACTCGGCGAGGCTTTCGGTGACCCGGTCGCGGGCGCGATCGCCCAACTCCGTACCGGGGAGCTGAAGTTCGCGTGCGAGGACCCGGACGCGCCGGAGAACTGGCCGCGGGTGCTGACCCTGTGGCGGGCCAATCTGCTGGGCTCGTCGGCGAAGGGCGCCGAGTACTTCACCAGGCATCTCCTGGGCACCCACTCGTCGTTGCGCGCCGAGGAGGCGCCGGAGGACGTCCGGCCGCGCGACGTCACCTGGCGCGAGGAGGCGCCGGAGGGAAAGGTCGACCTGCTGCTGTCGCTGGATTTCCGGCAGACCTCGTCGACCCTGCTGTCGGACGTGGTGCTGCCCGCCGCCACCTGGTACGAGAAGCACGACCTGTCCAGCACGGACATGCACCCCTACGTCCACTCGTTCACGCCGGCCGTCGACCCGCCGTGGCAGGCGCGGACCGACTTCGACACGTTCAAGGCGCTCGCCGAGCGGCTGAGCGCGCTGGCCGTGGACCATCTCGGGGTGCGCAAGGACCTGGTGGCCACCCCGCTCCAGCACGACACCCCGGGCGAGGTCGCCCAGCCGGGCGGAGTCGTCCTGGACTGGAGGCGCGGGGAGTGCGAACCGGTCCCGGGGAAGACGATGCCCGCGCTCACGGTCGTGGAGCGCGACTACACGGCGATCGGCGCGAAGTTCGCCGCGCTCGGCCCGCTGGTGGAGGAACTCGGCCTGCCCGCCAAGGGAATCGTCCTCACACCGGACCAAGAGGTGCAGCAACTGCGGGAGTTGAACGGCGTCGGCCACGAGGGCCGTCCCTCCCTCGACACGGCGGTGAAGGCCGCCAACACCATTCTCGCGCTCTCCGGCACCACCAACGGCCGCCTCTCCACGCAGGGTTTCCGCACCCTGGAGGAGCGCACCGGACAGCCGATGGCGCATCTCGCCGCCGAGCACGAGGGCAAGCGGGTCACCTACGCCGACACCCAGGCCGCACCCGTCCCGGTGATCACCTCGCCGGAGTGGTCGGGGAGCGAGTCCGGCGGGCGGCGCTACACGGCGTTCACGCAGAACATCGAGCAGCTCAAGCCGTGGCACACGCTCACCGGGCGCCAGCACTTCTTCCTGGACCACGACTGGATCCACGAACTGGGCGAGGCGCTCCCGGTGTACCGGCCGCCGCTCGACATGCACCGGCTGTTCGGCGAGCCGGTCCTCGGCCCGGACGGGCAACGGGAGGTGACGGTCCGATACCTCACCCCGCACAACAAGTGGTCCATCCACTCCGAGTACCAGGACAACCTGTTCATGCTGGCGCTGTCCCGGGGCGGCCAGAACATCTGGATGTCCCCGCAGGACGCGGAGGCGATCGGCGTCGTCGACAACGACTGGATCGAGGCGGTCAACCGCAACGGCGTGGTCGTGGCCCGCGCGGTCGTCTCGCACCGGATGCCGCCCGGCACGGTCTACATGCACCACGCGCAGGAACGCACGGTCAACGTCCCCGTCACGGAGACCACCGGCAAGCGCGGCGGCATCCACAACTCGCTCACCCGGCTGATCCTCAAGCCGTCCCATCTCATCGGCGGCTACGCCCAGTTGAGCTGGGCCTTCAACTACCTGGGCCCGACGGGCAACCAGCGTGACGAGGTGACGGTCATCCGTCGCCGCAGCCAGGAGGTCGAGTACTGATGCGTCCGATGGCCCAGATCGCCATGGTCATGAACCTCGACAAGTGCATCGGCTGCCATACGTGTTCGGTCACCTGCAAGCAGGCGTGGACCAACCGGCGGGGCATGGAGTACGTCTGGTTCAACAACGTCGAGACCCGCCCCGGACAGGGCTACCCGCGCCGCTACGAGGACCAGGAACGCTGGCGCGGCGGCTGGGAGCTGAACCGTCGCGGCGCCCTCAAGCTGAAGGCCGGCGGCCGGTTCAGGAAGCTCGCCGGGATCTTCTCCAACCCCGAACTCCCGGAGATCAAGGACTACTACGAGCCCTGGACCTACGACTACAAGAACCTCACCGACGCCCCGCTCGGCGACGACTACCCGGTGGCTCAGCCGGTCTCGCAGCTCGACGGCAAGCCGATGAAGATCGAGTGGTCGGCGAACTGGGACGACAACCTCGCGGGCGCCCCGGCCTACGGCGACCTCGACCCGATGGTCGAGCGGACCCGTCAACAGGCCTCGGACAAGGTGAAGTTCGAGTTCGAGCAGGCCTTCATGTTCTATCTGCCGCGCATCTGCGAGCACTGCCTCAACCCGGCCTGCGTGGCGTCCTGTCCGTCCGGCGCGATGTACAAGCGGGCCGAGGACGGCATCGTCCTGGTCGACCAGGACCGCTGCCGGGGCTGGCGGATGTGCGTGACGGGATGCCCGTACAAGAAGGTGTACTTCAACCACCGCACCGGCAAGGCCGAGAAGTGCACGCTCTGCTATCCCCGCCTCGAAGTGGGCCTGCCCACCGTGTGTTCGGAGACCTGCGTGGGGCGGCTGCGGTATCTCGGGGTGATGCTGTACGACGCCGACAAGGTGACCGAGGCGGCCGAGGTGCGGGACGAAAAGGCTCTGTACGAGGCGCAGTTGGGGGTGTTCCTCGATCCGCACGACCCCGAGGTGCGGCGGGCCTGCGAGGAGGCGGGCATCCCGTACGACTGGATGGAGGCGGCCCGCCGCTCCCCCGTGCGGACGCTGATCTCCGAGTACCGGGTGGCGCTCCCCCTCCATCCCGAGTACCGCACGATGCCGATGGTCTGGTACATCCCGCCGCTGTCGCCGGTGGTCGACGCGCTGACGGAGACCGGGCACGACGGCGAAAACGCGGGCAACCTCTTCGGCGCGATCGACACGCTCCGCATCCCCCTCGAATACCTCGCGGAGCTCTTCACCGCCGGTGATGTCGCCCCGGTCCGGGCCTCGTTGGAGAAGCTCGCCGCGATGCGCTCCCACATGCGGGCGATCAACCTCGGCGAGGAACCCGACCCAGCGACCGCCGCCGCGATCGGGATGACACCCGAGGAGATCGAGGCGATGTACCGGCTGCTGGCGATCGCCAAGTACGAGGACCGGTACGTGATTCCGACGGCGGCGGTCGGGGACGCGCGCAGGCTGGAGGAGTCCGCGCTGCCCGACGAGTGCGGCGTCGGCCACCACGACGAACCCGGCACGGTCGGCGACGGGCCGTTCGGCCGGGACTCGGGGCGCAAGCTGCTGCCGATCGTGTCCGTGGAGAACTTCCACGCGCTGCGCGACCGGCAGACCGCGGACCACCCGGACCACGACACGAAGGATGCCTGATGCCCTCGGACGCTGTGCTGTACCAGGCGGCCGCGCTCTGCCTGACCTACCCCGACGACGACTTCCGAGCCCGGCTCCCCCTGCTGCGCGAAGCCGCCCCGCAACTACGGGAGTTCGCCGACCACGCGGCCCTCACCCCGCCCCAGGACCTGGCCGCGCACTACGTCCAGGTCTTCGACTTCAAGAACCGGCACAGCCTGTACCTGAGTTGGTGGCACGACGGCGACACCCGGCGACGCGGCATGTCCCTGGTCCGCTTCAAGGACCTCTACCGGGCCCACGGGCTGGAGTTCACCGGCGAGGAGCTGCCCGACTTCCTCCCCGCGGTCCTGGAGTTCACGGCCCGCACCGGCAACCTCGACCTCCTCACCGAGTACCGCGCCGCCCTGGACCGGCTCCGCTCCCGCCTGGCCGACTTCGGCACCCCCTACGCGACCGTCCTGGACGCCGTCTGCGCCACCCTGCCCCCCGCCCCGGCCGAGGCACGCCGATGAGCACCTTCCTGTGGGGCGCCCTGCCCTACCTCGCCCTGGTCCTCCTGGTCGCCGGCCTCTTCTGGCGCCACCGCTACGACAAGTTCGGCTGGACGACGCGTTCCTCCCAGGTCTACGAGTCGAGACTCCTCAACATCGCCTCCCCCGCCTTCCACTACGGCATCCTGTTCGTCCTCGCGGGCCACCTGGTGGGCCTGTTCATCCCCGAGTCCTGGACCCGCACGGCCGGCATCAGCGAGCACACGTACCACCTGTTCTCCCTCTACGGCGGCACCGCGGCCGGCGTCCTCACGGTCACCGGCATCCTGCTCCTCCTCTACCGCCGCCGCACGAACGCACCCGTGTTCCGGGCGACCACCGTCAACGACAAGCTGATGTACGTCGTCCTGTTCGCGGCGATCGTGATGGGCATGGTGGCCAAGCTGACCCATGCCTCCGGGAACGGCTACAACTACCGGGATTCCATGGCCCCTTGGGCCCGCAGCCTCTTCACCCTCCAGCCGAGGACGGACCTGATGACGGGCGTTCCGGTGCTGTACCAGGTCCACGCGGTGATCGGCATGACGCTGATCGCCCTGGTGCCGTACACCCGCCTGGTCCACATGTTCAGCGCACCGGTGCAGTACCTGTTCCGCCCGTACGTGGTCTACCGCAGCCGCGACACCGGGGAGCTGGGGCCGCGGCCGGAGCGGCGGGGGTGGGAGCGGACCGGGAGTTAGGCCGCGGGGCCCTTCGTGTCGCGTTCGTCATCGACGATCTCCGCGTCGACGACGCCTTCCTCCTCCTGCTGCTGTGCGGAGCCGGGCTCGTCGGTGTCCTGCGCCTGCTCCGTGGGCGCCTGCTGGGCGGCCTGTGCGTACATCGCCTGGCCCATGCGCTGGCTGACGGTGGCGAGTTTCTCCACGGAGGCGCGCAACTCGGCCGTGTCGGCGGTGTGTTCCAGCAGGGACTTCACCTCCGCGGCCGCCGCCTCGACCTCCGTCCTGATGTCCCCCGGAACGCGTTCCTCGTTCTCCTGGATGAACTTCTCGGTCTGGTAGACGAGTTGCTCGGCCTGGTTGCGGGTCTCGGCGGCCTCGCGGCGCCTGCGGTCCTCGTCGGCGTACTGCTCGGCCTCCCGCATCATCCGGTCGATGTCGTCCTTGGCGAGCGCCGAACCCCCGGTGACGGTCATCTTCTGCTCGCGGGCGGTGGCCAGGTCCTTGGCCGAGACGTGCATGATGCCGTTCGCGTCGATGTCGAAGGCGACCTCGATCTGCGGGACCCCGCGCGGGGCGGGCGGCAGACCCGTGAGGTCGAAGACGCCCAGCTTCTTGTTGTACGCGGCGATCTCACGCTCGCCCTGATACACCTGGATGCCGACCGAGGGCTGGTTGTCGGTGGCGGTGGTGAAGATCTCCGAACGCCGGGTCGGGATGGTCGTGTTGCGTTCGATGAGCGTCGTCATGATGCCGCCCTTGGTCTCGATGCCCAGGGACAGCGGAGTGACGTCGAGCAGCAGGACGTCCTTCACGTCGCCGCGGATGACCCCGGCCTGGAGCGCCGCGCCGACCGCCACGACCTCGTCCGGGTTGACGCCCTTGTGCGGGTCCTTGCCGGTGAGTTCCTTGACGAGGTCGGTGACGGCGGGCATCCGGGTCGAGCCGCCGACGAGGATGACGTGGTCGACGGCGGAGAGCTTGATGCCGGCGTCCTTGACCGCCTGGTGGAAGGGGGTTTTGCAGCGGTCCAGCAGATCGGCGGTGAGTTCCTGGAACCCGGCGCGGGTCAGCTTCTCGTCGAGGTGCAGCGGGCCGTCGGCGGAGGCGGTGATGTAGGGCAGGTTGATCGTCGTCTCGGAGGACGAGGACAGCTCGATCTTCGCCTTCTCCGCTCCCTCGCGCAGGCGTTGGAGCGCCATCTTGTCCTTGCCGAGGTCGACGCCGTACTGCCCCTTGAACTTCTTCACGAGGTGGTCGACGACCCGTTGGTCCCAGTCGTCGCCGCCGAGATGCGTGTCGCCGTTGGTGGCCTTGACCTCGATGACGCCGTCGCCGATCTCCAGCAGCGACACGTCGAAGGTGCCGCCGCCGAGGTCGAAGACCAGCACGGTCTGCTCCTCGCCCCGGTCCAGGCCGTAGGCGAGCGCGGCGGCGGTCGGTTCGTTGATGATCCGCAGCACCTTCAGGCCCGCGATCTCGCCGGCCTCCTTGGTGGCCTGGCGCTGGGAGTCGTCGAAGTAGGCGGGGACGGTGATCACGGCGTCGGTGACGTCCTCGCCGAGATAGGCCTCCGCGTCCCGCTTCAGTTTCTGCAGCACGCGCGCCGACAACTCCTGGGCGCGGTACCGCGTTCCGTCGATGGCGCCTGTGTCCGGGAACCGCCACGCTGTGTCTCCCATGTGGCGTTTCACCGAGCGCGCGGTGCGCTCGATGTTCGTCACGGCCTGCCGTTTGGCGACCTCGCCGACCAGCACCTCGCCGTTCTTCGCGAAGGCCACGACCGAGGGGGTGGTCCTCGCCCCCTCGGCGTTGGCGACCACTGTCGCCTCGCCGCCCTCCAGCACCGCGACCACCGAGTTCGTGGTCCCCAGATCGATTCCGACCGCGCGTCCCATCGCCGTCCCCTTCCGCCAGGCGCTGCCCGATCTCCAGCACAAAACTTGAGTACGGGAATGTCAATGCCGCACCCGGTTTTCCGGGCGCGGCATCGAGCGGGAGCGGTGGCGGGGGTCAGGCGGATTCCACCGTCAGCGTGATCGTCGTGCCCGCGAGGGCCTGGCTGACCGGGCAGTTCTTCTTGGCGTCCTCGGCGGCGGCCTTGAAGCCGTCCGCGTCCAGGCCGGGGACCTCGCCGCGGACGGTCAGGTGGATGCCGGTGATGCCCTCGCCGGGCTGGAAGGTGACGTCGGCCTTGGTCTCCAGACGGGTGGGCGGGGTGCCCGCGCCGGCCAGGCCGTGGGACAGCGCCATCGAGAAGCAGCTGGAGTGCGCGGCGGCGATCAGTTCCTCGGGGCTGGTCTTGCCGTTGGCCTGCTCGGCGCGCGACGCCCAGGACACCGGCTGTACGCCGATGCCTGACGAGTCGAAGGTGACGTCTCCGCTGCCCTGGAGGAGGTTGCCTTCCCAGACGGTGTGTGCGGTGCGCGTGGTTGCCACGGTGATTCCTTTCGATGCGGATGTCGTTCGGTGCCCATCCGATCACATTCCTGTTCAGCGCACGCGGAAGACCGGCCCGCGGGCGGTGAACGGCAGACGAGCGTTCTGCGGTATCAGATAGGCGTGTTCGCGCCGCACCCGCAGCACGTCGCACCAGCCGTCCGTGATGACGAGGACGGGCGCGCCCGGCGGGAAGTCGTCGGCGCGCTGGAGCAGGTCGATGCCGGGCTGAAGGACCGTACCGCCGCGCCCGTGGACGCGGACCCGGCCCGCGATGTCGGTGACCGCCACATAGCCCGCGTCGTGCGGGGCCGCGTCGCAGAACACGACCCGGGCGGCCGGTACGTCACGGGCCTCGGCGTACGAGGCGATCGCGCCCAGCGCCTTGCCGAGGAGGGTGCGGTCCATGGAGCCGGAGGTGTCGAGGACGACGCCGAAGGTGCAGCGGGCGATCTCCTCCGGTGGGAACCAGTGACCGGCGCGCGGGATGTCGGGCGTGGAGGACTGGCGGCGCGAGGGGCGGGCGTACGACCGGACGGGCTCGGGGCGCGGCACGAACTCGTCGAACCAGCGGGCCAGTCGTGCGTCCCACGGCAGCGGCGGATGGCTCAGCGTGCGGATCTCCTCGACCAGCCCGCCGGGCAGGAAGCCGCGTTCGTGCTGCTGGTGCAGGTCCAGGCCGCGGGCGAGGCCGCGCCGGTAGAACTCGTCGAGGTCCACGTAGTCGCGCGCACTGCCGAGCGGGCCGCCGAGGATGTCGCCGGCGCCCTTGCCGCGCAGGGTGGCCAGCCGGCGTGTCCGGCGCAGGTCGCCGGCGATCCGGTCGTAGACCTCCTCGGCGGAGAGGTCCTTCAACTCCGGGTCGTACAGCAGGCCTTCGGGCATCCGGCCGACGTCCATCTCGCGCAGCCAGCCGTTGATGACGTAGTCGGCGGCGATGTTGAACAGGAGCGGGTCGCGGGTGCCGCAGCGGTCGCCGTGGCGCAGTGCGGCGTGCAGCATCTCGTGGGCGAGGACGAACCGCCATTCCTCGTCGTCGAACGAGCGCAGCGGGTTGATGTAGATCTCTGCGGCGCCGGTGTCGACGGCGGCGACGGAGATGCCGTGGGCGCGGGCGAGTTCGGCGTCGGCGACGACCTTGATGCCGGCCGCGATGCCGCCGAGGAGCGGGTAGGAGGAGACGAACCAGCTCAACGCCCTTTCCCAGGGCTGGAGTCGGGTGGGCCCGCCGTACATCGAGTCGCGGCGACCGCCGGCCAGGTCCATCGCGACCGACATGGTCCGGGTCAGCGCGCCGGCGAAGGCGAGCTGCCAGTCCACGGGCTTGCCGGGCCAGCCCTGCCAGGGCACGAGCCGCTGGTCGGGGGCGCCACCGGCCGTACCGCAGTGCTCGTAGGCGGCCGGGATGCCGTCCTGGCGCCAGCGGGCCGCGAGCCGCTCCTCGTCGCCCGCGGGGTAGGCGACGGGCAGGTCTTCGGGGGTGCGGCCGATCGGGAAGGTGAGCAGGAAGCGGTTGACGACGACGCAGCGGGCGGCGAGGTCGAAGCGGTCGGGCTGTGCGCGCTCGCCGTGCGCGCCGGGGACGTGTCCGAAGCCGAGGTGGAGGAGGGCGTGCGCGATGGCCCAGGCCCATTCGGCGGGTTCGGCGAGCCGGGTGGCGTGCGCGTGGAGGTAGCCGTTGGAGTTGACGAGCACGAGCCCGTCCTGGGGCGCGGCCCGGCACTCCTCGTCCCGGCACAGCTCGAAGTCGATCGCGGCGAGCGCGGGGTTGGCCCACACGAGCTTCAGCCCCGCGGCGAAGGCCTCGGCGGCCGGGTCCTTCTTCTTCTCGGGGTCCTTCCGGCGCGTTCGGCTCACCTTCGCGCCTCCACCAGCCGGGGCATGTCCCGGGCCGCCTCCACGAGAAACCAGGCGGGCAGGACCGGGTTGCCGTCCTCGTCCGACGCGATGACGCTCTGGGCCACCTCGACGGAGATCTCGGCGAGTTGCACGAGCAGGGACTTGGCGCGGTAGGCGGTCCGGCGGCCGCTCGCCGACAAGTGGTCCTTGCTGGCCGGGAGTTCCTTGATCAGGCGGCCCCGGAAGGACTCGGCGAGGTAGTACAGCAGGTCGCGGTCCTCGGTCCGGTGGGGCCAGCGGGCGTCGCCCTTGAGGACGGCCTCGATGCCGAACCGGCTGCGCACGATCTTGACGTAGCCGCAGAACGCGACCGCGTGGGCCGGCGTCAGCGTGCCGTGCGCGATGACCTTCAGGGTGTCCTCGTCGAGGTCGGGCCCGAAGGAGCCCAGCGCGTCGGAGAGCATGTGCCAGGACCGGGGCGTGGAGAAGGGCTCCTCGGTCTTCGGCGGCTTGGACCACAGGTGGTCGGGCCGGTCGGTGAGGTGGTCCAGGACCCACGGGTGAATCCCGTGGGCGGCGGCCCAGTTCAGCCAGTCCTTCGGGGACGCCTCCAGGTGGACGTGGGTGAGCCGGTTGATCAGCGCGGACGAGATCGGCCGGGCCAGCGCGTTGTCGGTCGCCCGGTTGCCCGCGCCGATCACGATGGAGCCCTTGGGGAGTTCGTAGGTGCCGATCCGGCGGTCCAGGATCAGCGAGTAGAACGCCTTCTGCACATCCGGTGTGGCCGCGTTGAGTTCGTCGAGGAACAGGCAGTACGGCTCGTCCCGCGCGATCGACTCCGGCGGGCAGAACACCGAGCGGCCGTCCCGGATCTGCGGGACGCCGATCAGGTCCTCGGGGGCGAGCTGCGTACCGAGCAGGCTGACGCACTCCAAGCCCAGCGACTGGGCGAACTCCCTTACCAGGGACGACTTTCCGATGCCGGGCGCACCCCAGATGAACACCGGGCGGACGGTCGCGAGGCCGAGCAGCAACTCCGGTATCCGGGCAGGGGTGACGGTGACAGCAGCCTGCAAAGGAGGCTCTCCTCAAGGGGGTTCGACAAGGGCGCGAGCGCGCTCCGGTGCCCCCAGTGTGTGCCCGCGGCCCACCCGGCGCAGCCGATTTTCAGGCGGCGCGCTCCTCCGGCCCGGCCGCCAGCGGCACTTGGGGTCCGTTGCACTCGCGCAGCCAGCGCCGCAGGACCCGGTGGACGTGCTCGGCGCCGACGAGGTCCTCGCCGTCCTCGACCGGGGGCGAGAAGGTGTGCGGCGAGAGCAGGAACGGCCTGGCCTGGGAGCCGCCGAGGCCGCCGTGGGAGCCGATCTGCTCCTCGAAGGCGAGGACTTCGCCCTCGGCGGGGTCGTACCAGGAGTTGACCATGATGTCGGCGGTGTGCGGGAAGGAGTGGGTGCGCCGGACGGCGTCCGCGACGCCGGGGCCGAAGTCCGCCAACGGGCCCTGTTTGTCGTCGAGTTCGGCCACCGGGAGTTCCGCGCCGTGCGCGCCGAGGACGACCCCGCCGTGCTCCTCGCTGCGGACGAGGACGAAGCCGACGCCGGGGTGGTTCGCGAGGGTCGTCAGCAGTGCCGGATGACGGGCGTCGATCTCCTCCTTGGTCATGCGGTGCGGCACGTCGGGGAAGGAGACCAGGCCGAGGTTGCCGGAGGCCAGCACGACCGGCTCGGAGCGGCGGCCGGGCTGGGGGTGGAGCCCGTCGCCCTTCTCGACCGGTCGGCGCAGTGCCGCGCGGACGGCGGCGCGGGCCTCGGCGCCGCTGTGGGTGCGGCGGGCGCGGCGCGGCACGGGCAGCCCGCAGCCCGCGCGCACCAGGTCGCCGAGGGTGAGGCCGTAGCGGCCCTGGAAGGTCTCGCCGGGGCTCTGGCCGTGGTCGGAGAGGACGACGATGCGGTACGGGCGGGGGGCGTGCTCGGCGACGTTCTCGATCAACGCGAGGGCGCGGTCGAGGCGTTGGAGGACCTTGGCGGCGTCGCGGCTGCGTGGTCCGGAGTGGTGGGCGACCTCGTCGTAGGCCACGAGGTCGGCGTAGACGGCGGTGCGGCCGGCGAGCATGTCGCCCATGACGGCCGCGACGACGACGTCACGCTCGACGACGGTCGCGAAGGCACGGACGAGGGGATAGAGGCCGCCGCGTTTGATCCGGGGGCGCTGCTTGGTGAGGCGGGCGCGGGTCGACTGGCCGATCTCGCGGCCGACCTCGGCCACGAAGGACATCGCGGTGCGGACGGCGTTGGCGGGGTCGGAGAAGTAGGCGAAGTAGCCGGCGCGGGAGCGGTTCTCCCGTTGCCTGCGGCGGGTCGCGATGGACAGGACGAGGGCCTGTTCGTCGGCGCCGCCGCTGAACAGGTTGCCACGGCTGGCGCCGTCCACGGTGAGCAGGCCGCCGTCGCCGGTGTGCTCGATGGCACGGCGCTGGAGTTCGGCGGCGCTGGTCGGGCGGTTGCAGACCATCACCTCGCCGGTGTCCTTCTCGTACCAGCGGAACGCGGGGATGTCGTGGTTCGAGCCGTGCAGGATGCCGAGCTGGCTGGCGCCGGTCTGGCTGGACCAGTCAGTGCGCCAGGGGGTGAGGCGGTGGCTGGGGCGGTCGCCGCCGAGGAGTCTCGCGACGGTCGGCATCAGGCCCCTGGCGATCGCGCCGAGCAGGACGTCGTGGCCGACGCCGTCGAGCTGGAGGAAGACGGTGCCGGGGCTGGACGGGCCGGGCGGCAGGGTTCTTCGGCGGCGGTCGGCGAGGCGGTAGAGGCGGCGGCGGTAGGCGTCGTCGTCGCGGACGGCGAGGGCACCGCCGGTGGCGGAGGCGACGGCGGACATCACGGCGGCCACGACGACGGCGGTCTCGGGGGCGACCTGGCCGCGCAGTCCGCCGTCCGGGTTGATGCGCAGGGCGATCAGCAGCAGCGACCCGTTGAGCACGAACACGAGGAGGCCGAGGACGAGCGCGGGCACGAGCAGCAGCAGCCGTACCAGCAGCGGCCAGACCAGGGCCGACAGCAGACCGAAGGCGCCGGCGCCGAGCGCGGCCGTGACCGCGATGCGGGTCGCGCTGTCGCCGTCCGCCGACTGGAGCTGGAAGTCCGGCAGGATGCCGGCGAGCACCAGCATGGTGACCGTGGAGACCGCCCACACCGCGACGCTGCGCCCGATCTGACTGGCGAGCCGCCGCCAACGCCCTCGACCCACGCCCCGTACACCTCACGTCCCTGGCCCGTCGACCTGGCGGGCCTCCCCCAGCCTGTCATACGGGACGGAGGGCGCCCGGTGCCAGGTTGGCGGGTCCGCGCCCGGTGCGGCGAGAGCATGTGCGGGGCGTCGCGCGGCGGACGGGAAGGGGTCGCGCGGCGGACAGCATGGGTCGGACAGGCCCCTAGCGGCCGTCGTAGCCCGCCGTCGGCATCGACAGACGGCGATGCACGCGGGCCTTCGCCTGCGCGTCGTAGGAGGGTTCCGCCCGGCCGACCGTCTCGATGCGGACCCCGCGTCGCGCGCACTCGTCGGTGAACTCCTCGACGGACGACAGCGCGCTCTCCAGGACCCGGCGGCTGGGGGCGACGAACAGGTCTAGGCCGGGGCGGACGCCGTCCCACAGGGCGCAGTGGTCGGGGCGCAGACCGCGCACCAGAAGTTCGCGGGCGATCACATAGCCGTGGTCGGCGGCCCAGCGGGCGCACATCGCGTGCTGGCTGCGGGAGTCCACCAGGAAGGGGTCCTCGTCCAGCTCCTCCAGCGGTGTCAGGCTGGCGATCGCCGTGACCCGCACCGGCACGGGCATACCGGAGGCACCGCGCACCTGTCCCATGGCGTCCCCCTCACCTCCGGGTTTCGCCGCCGACCCTACTCCTGCCCGTAGGCTTCGGGGGAGTCGCGCGAAGGAGGCAAAGAAGGTGCCGGTGGAGATCACCTGGTGGGGTCACGCCACCTGCACGATCGAGGACTCGGACGTACGCGTCCTCACCGACCCCCTGTTCGCGCGCCGCCTCGCGCATCTGCGGCGCCGCCGGGGCGCGGTGCCGCCGGCCGGCGCCCGGCGCGCGGACCTGGCGCTCGTCTCCCACCTGCACGCCGACCACCTGCACCTTCCCTCACTCGCGGGCCTCGCTCCCGGTACGCGCCTGCTGGTGCCCCGGGGCGCACTCCGCGCGGTGCCGGGACTGCGCCGGCTCCGGCAGCTGCGGATCGAGGAAATGGCCCCCGGCGACCGGACCCGCGTCGGTGACCTGGTCGTACGGGCCGTCCCCGCCCGGCACGACGGACGCCGGCTGCCGGTCGGACCGCACCGGTCCCCCGCGCTGGGCTACGTCGTCGAGGGCGAGGCGCGGACCTACTTCGCCGGGGACACCGGGCTGTTCGACGACATGGCCAAGGAGGTCGGGCCGGTCGACGTGGCGCTGCTGCCGGTGGGCGGCTGGGGTCCGTATCTCGGCGAGGGGCATCTCGACGCGGGCCGCGCGGCCCAGGCCCTCGCCCGGCTCGCGCCGCGCAGCGCGGTGCCGGTGCACTACGGCACGTACTGGCCGATCGGGATGGACGCGGTGCGCCCGCACGAATTCCACACGCCGGGCGACGAGTTCGTACGGATCGCCGCGCAGCTCGCGCCGTCGGTGTCGGTGCACCGGCTCGGGCACGGGGAGAGCGTGCGCCCGGAGGCCGCCCGGTGACATGGATAGCGGAGGCGCTGTCCGCGACCGCGACGACCTCGCCCGAGTCCACCCAACAGGCCATCGGGTACCCGACCTTGTTCCTGCTGGTGCTGTTCGGGGCGCTGGTGCCGGTGATTCCGACCGGGGCGCTGGTGAGTTCGGCGGCGGTGGTCGCGTTTCATCAGACGGCGCCGTTCGCGCTGGCGCTGGTGTTCGTCACGGCTTCGCTGGCCGCGTTTCTCGGGGACATCGCCCTGTATTGGCTGGGGCGGCGGGGGATGGGGTCGAAGAACGGGTCGCGGTGGCTGGAGGCGATTCGGGCGCGGGCGCCGGAGGAGCGGCTGGAGCAGGCGCAGGCGAAGCTCGCCGATCATGGCGTGGCCGTGCTGGTGCTGTCCCGGTTGGTGCCGGCCGGCCGGATTCCGGTGATGTTGGCCTGCCTGATGGCGGAGTGGCCGATCCGTCGGTTCGCGCGGGGGAACGCGCCCGCGTGTCTGGCGTGGGCCGTGACGTATCAGCTGATCGGCATCCTGGGGGGCTCGCTGTTCCCCGAGCCCTGGGAGGGTGTGGTGGCGGCCGTCGCGTTGACCGTGGTGATCAGTGTGGTGCCCAGTCTGTGGAAGCGGGTCCGGGCTGCCGGCTGATGTTCCTTCGCGGGGTGCGGAGGCGGTGTGGCCGGTCGCGCCCCGCGGCGGGGCCGCACATCGGCACAGCCCCGCGCGACGGACGGGAAGTGTCGGACAGGCCCTACGGCATCTCGTCCAGGACTCCTGACGCCCCGACCGGCAGATCCCACAGGTCCTGCCTCGCCAGGCCCGCCTTCTCCCAGGCCGCGCGCACCCTTGTCAGGGGTTCCAGGACCGGTTCGGCCGACAGGACGAAGGTGCCCCAGTGCATCGGAGCCATCCGTCGCGCGCCCAGGTCCTGTGCGGCCTGGACCGCTTCCTCCGGGTCGCAGTGGACGTCGCTCAGCCACCAGCGCGGGTCGTAGGCGCCGATGGGGAGGAGGGCGAGGTCGATTCCCGGGTAGCGGTGGCCGATTCGGGTGAACCAGTGTCCGTAGCCCGTGTCGCCGGCGAAGTAGACGCGCCTTCCGTCGGGGGCTGTCAGGACCCAACCGCCCCACAGGGAACGGCAGGTGTCGGTGAGGGTGCGCTTGGACCAGTGGTGGGCGGGGACGAAGTCGAGGCGGACGCCGTCGAGTTGGGCCGCTTCCCACCAGTCGAGCTCGGTGACGTGGGTGAATCTGCGGCGGCGGAACCAGCTGCCGAGGCCGGCGGGGGCGAACACCGGGGTGTGGCGCGGGAGTCGGCGCAGGGTGGGGGCGTCGAGGTGGTCGTAGTGGTTGTGGCTGATGACGACGGCGTCGATGGGAGGGAGTGATTCCCAGGCGACGCCCACGGGGGTGATCCGGGCCGGGGTGCCGAGGATGCGGCGGGACCAGACCGGGTCGGTGAGGATGGTCAGGCCGCCGATCCGGACCACCCAACTGGCGTGGCCCGCCCAGGTGACGGCGACGGTCAGGGCGTCCACCTGGGGCAACGGCGCGGGGGCGAAGGGGAGTTGGGGGATGTCGGCGAGGCCCTCGGGGCGGGGTCGCACGGAACCCTCGCGGGCGAAGCGGGCGACGGCCTTGAGGCCGGGGAGCGGGGCGGTGAGCCGGTCGTGGAAGGCGCGCGGCCACACACGGCGCTCGCCGAGCGGGCGGGGTTCGGCCAGGGGCGGGGAG
Organism: Streptomyces sp. NPDC096013; assembly: GCF_044763565.1. Lineage (NCBI taxonomy): Bacteria > Bacillati > Actinomycetota > Actinomycetes > Kitasatosporales > Streptomycetaceae > Streptomyces > Streptomyces sp. NPDC096013. The sequence continues at coordinate 976,664 of NZ_JBIWGK010000001.1, forward strand.
GAGGGGGTCAACGGGGGCGCCTGGTCGGCGGGTTGCCGTGTGGTCGTACCGCTGGTGGTCGACTCGGACTGCTGCGTCATCGAGGAGGCTCCCATCGCTGAGCGTCGTCGCGGAGATCGTCGAAGATCGACCTCAAGGACATCAACGCGCGTTGCACGTGTGGCAGTTCCAACGGCAGGGGTGACGTGAGACATTCCGCGCGTTCCGCGTCCGTACGGCCCAGCAGTGGCCCGGTGGACAGCCGTACCCGCAGCGCGCCGAGGTCGTCGCCGAACCGGTGGCCGCCGGGTGCGGGCATGCCGAGCCGGGCGGTGAGGAACTCCTCCAGGTCCTGCGCGTCGCCCACTGCCCGCGGGGTGAGCGCGTGGCGCAACGGCCCGAGGTCGACGTAGAGATGACGTCCCGCCTGCGGCGGCCGGGAGAACGCGCCCGCCCCGGTGACGGCGGCGTGCGCGGCGGCGGCCACACGCGCGTGGAGGCCCACGGCCGTGTCGCGGCGGGCGAGGACGGGCGGGGGTTCGCCGAGGGCGTGGCCGGCCGCGGCGGCGACCGGGGCGGCGACGCGGGCGCCGAGCGCGGTGAGGACGTCGAGCACACGCGCGCGGAGAGCCTGTCCCGCGTGGCCTGCGGGGAAGCGGGCGACGGCGGCGGGCCAGCCGGACGGCAGGAGCGCGCCGGCCAGGTCGGTGACGACGGTGACCCGGTCGGGCAGCATCTCGGCGGGGCTGAGCAGCATGGTGCCCCGGGGTGCGTGCAGGGTGTCGCGCCAGGTCTCGTCGCTGACCAGGTGCAGCCCCTCGGCGGCGGCGGCCTCCACGGTCTCGTGCATGACCTCGGGCGGCGCCACGGTCGCGGTCGGGTCGTCGGCCACCGAGAGGACGAGCAGCCGCGGGTCGCCGCCCTCGTCCCGGACCCGGCGCACGGTCTCCAGCAGGGCGTACGGATCGGGCACCCCGCCGCACTCGGCCGGGGTGCCCACATGGAACACGGATCTGCCCAGCAGACGGGCGTACGGCGCCCACCAGGCGGCGCAGGGTCTCGGCACCAGGACGTCACCGCCGAGCGCGGCGGTCAGCGCGACCAGCAGCGCGGGGGCGCCCGGGGCGGCGGCGACACGGGCGAGGTCGGCAGGCAGGCCGCGGCGTTCGAAGTAGCCGCCGGCCGCGTCGAGCAGGACGGGGCCGCCGCCGACGGGCTGTTCCTCGGTGCGGGACGCGGCGGCGGCGAGCACATCGGCCAGTTCCGGCAGTACGGGCAGGCCGTCGTCGGGGAACACGGGACCGTACCGCACAGGCCCCTGGCCTACCGCGTCCGCCTGCCGCATGGTGCCTCCGCGCAGTCCCTCGTGCAGTGCCGTGCCGTGTGCCGTTCGGGCCCTCAGTGCCCCGGCGTCCGCCTGCGCAGCCGGTACACGGCACCTCCGAAGGCAGCCGCGATCAGTACACCACCGGCGACCAGAGCCGGAACGGAGTCGGTGAAGGTACCGCCCTCCCCCGCCCGCACCCCGCGCTGCACCGCGGCGGGCACGTCACCGCCACAGGCCTCCCCCCGGGGCTCCTCGCACGGCGGCCGGCCGCCGCCACCCCCGTCCCCGCGCTCGATGCTGAAGGTCGCGCTCCAGGGCCTGCCCTGTCCCCCGGGCGGCGCCGGGCAGGTTCCGTCCACGGTCCACGCGGAGTCCCGCTCGACCCCGTCCGTGGAGATCCGCGCGGTCCCCCGGTAGGCGGTTCCCGCGGCGCGGTCGTCGTTGCCGGGCACGCGCTGGAGCTGCACGGTTCCGTCGTCGAATCCCTGGGACGTCGCGTCGATGGTCTCGGCCGCGGCTCCCCCGATCCCCTCACATGTGACAGAGACGGTGACGCTCCCGCCCGCCCGCACACTGCTCGGACTGACCTCGGCCCCCGGATCGGCGGCCACAGCGGGCCCGGCGGCGCCGACAAGGCCGACGACGGCCAGAGCAAGGGCGGTGCGACGCATGAGCGGGTCTCCTTAGACCGAGGACGACGGCACCACCATCGAAGCCCGAGCGCCGGAGTGCCGCGCGCGGCCGGCCCCCATTGGCGGTAAGGAGAGAGCCGAGCGGGTGAACACGGCCCGGCCGGGGCTTTCGGAGTCGCGGCGGCTGTATCGAGGTGCGGCTTCGCCGCGTGGGCGGTACCGGCCGGGCCGCGCCGGACCGGACCCGGACCCGGACCCGGACCCGATACCTACACCTACACCGGCACCGGCACCGGCACCTAGGCCGCGCCCTCCAGAACCTGCTCCCGAATCCGCCGACAGCACCGGTTGATCAACCGCGAGACATGCATCTGCGAGATCCCGAACCGCTCGGCGATCCGGCTCTGTGTCATATCCCCGAAGAACCGCAGATACAGAATCTCCCGGTCCCGCTCGGGCAACGCGGCCAGCCGGGGCCTCACCGCCTCCCGGTCGACGACGACATCCAACGCCGGATCAGCACCCCCGAGCACGTCCCCCAGCGAAAACCCGTCGGAACCGCCGGAGGCCTCCGCGTCCAGCGACAGCGCGCTGAAACTCTCCAACGCCTCGAGCCCCAGCCGCACCTCCTCCTCGGAGAGACACGCGTGCCCGGCGATCTCGCTCACGGTGGGCCGCCGCCCCGGCGTCGTCTGGGCCAGCTCCAGCCCGGCGACCCGCACCCGGTTCCGCAGATCCTGCACCCGCCGCGGCACATGCAGCGTCCACAGGTGATCCCGGAAGTGCCGCTTGATCTCCCCGGTGATCGTCGGCACCGCGTAGCTCTCGAAGGCGCTGCCCCGCTCGGGGTCGTACCGGTCGACGGCCTTGACCAGCCCGAGGGCGGCGACCTGGCGCAGGTCCTCGGTGTTCTCGCCCCGGTTGCGGAACCGTCCCGCGAGCCGGTCGGCCATGGGCCGCCAGTCCTCGACGATGCGTGCGCGGACGATGTCGCGCTGCGGGCCGGGCGGCAGCGCGGCGAGGGCGCGGAAGGCCTCCGCGGTGTCGGGGGCGTCGCGGTGCGCGAGGCGTTTCGTGCTCGTGCGGGCAGGCCGAGTGGGCATGGTGCGTCACAACTCCCTTGAGCATGCTCCGGGTTGGACGGTCACCGTCGGTGGGATCGCGTGTGCGGTCCAGCGCTGGAACTCCGCCTGCCCCCGACCCCTGGGGGCAAACACCCCCCGGTCGCCCCTCAGTCCCGCTCGCGTGCCCCCTGCCGGGTCCGGCCGGGGGCGACGAGGCGACGCGGATGGCGGCGCAGATACTCGCCCTCCAGTCCGGCCATACGGTTGTTGTGGGCGCGCAGCGCGTCGTTCGAGCCGTACAGCAGGGTGTCGTGGCGCGTGCGGTGGATGGTCTCCAGCTCCTTCATGAGCTGGGAATCGTCCAGGCGCGCAGGGTCGACTCCGGTCATGGTGTGCCCCGCTCGTCGAGTCTCACGGTCCTTGAAGCCACTGTACGAACATTCCGGCGTTCCGGCCCCGCGGCCCGTGCGCCGAGGTGGCCGGCGCCCGGCACGCGGGGCCTACCGCGCACGCTCCACCCGCCGCTCGTCCCACACCGGCTCGGTGGTCTCGCGGACCTTTCCGTCGCTGCCGAAGACCAGGTAGCGGTCGAAGGAGCGAGCGAACCAGCGGTCGTGCGTCACGGAGAGCACCGTCCCGTCGAACGCCTCCAGCCCTTCCTGCAAGGCCTCGGCGGACTCCAGGTCGAGGTTGTCGGTCGGCTCGTCGAGCAGGAGAGCGGTGACGCCCTGGAGCTCCAGCAGCAGGATCTGGAAGCGGGCCTGCTGGCCGCCGGAGAGCCGGTCGAAGCTCTGCTCGGCCTGGCCGGTCAGCTCGTAGCGCCGCAGCCGGGACATCGCGGGGCCCTGGGCCTGCGCGTGCTCCTTCCACAGGATGTCGAGGAGGGTGCGGCCCTGGAGCTCGGGGTGGGCGTGGGTCTGCGCGAAGTGGCCGGGCACGACGCGCGCGCCGAGCTTCCACTCCCCGGTGTGCTTCACGTCCTCGCCGGCGAGGAGGCGCAGGAAGTGCGACTTGCCCGAGCCGTTCGAGCCGAGGACCGCGACGCGTTCGCCGTAGAAGACCTCCAGGTCGAAGGGCTTCATCAGGCCCGTCAGCTCAAGTCCCTTGCAGGTGACGGCCCTTACGCCGGTGCGGCCGCCCTTGATGCGCATGGTGATGTCCTGCTCGCGCGGCGGCTCGGGCGGCGGTCCCGCTTCCTCGAACTTGCGCAGCCGGGTCTGGGCGGCGGCGTAGCGGGACGCCAACTCGTGGCTGATGGAGGCCGCCTGACGGAGGTTCAGGACGAGCTTCTTCAGCTGGGCGTGCTTCTCGTCCCAGCGGCGGCGCAACTCCTCGAAGCGGGCGAAGCGTTCGCGCCGGGCCTCGTGGTACGTGGCGAAGCCGCCGCCGTGCACCCAGGCGTCGGCGCCGGTCGGCGAGGGCTCCACGGAGACGATCTTCTCGGCGGCGCGGGCGAGGAGTTCACGGTCGTGGGAGACGAACAGGACCGTCTTGCGGGTCTCCTTGAGCCGCTCCTCCAGCCATCGCTTGCCGGGCACGTCGAGGTAGTTGTCCGGCTCGTCGAGCAGCAGCACCTCTTCGCTGCCGCGCAGCAGCGCCTCCAGCACGAGCCGCTTCTGCTCACCGCCGGAGAGCGTGCTCACCTGCCGGAACTGCGCCTTGTCGTACGGCACTCCGAGCGCGGCCATGGTGCACATGTCCCACAGGGTCTCGAACTCGTAGCCGTGCACCTCGGCCCAGTCCGACAGGGCCTGGGCGTAGGCGAGTTGGGCCGCCTCGTCGTCGACGGTCATGATGCCGTGCTCGGCCCTGTCGACCTCGGCCGCGACCTCGCGGATGCGCGGCGGGGCGACCGACACGAGCAGGTCCCGTACGGTCGTCTCGTCGCGTACGGAGCCCACGAACTGGCGCATCACGCCGAGGCCGCCGCTCACGGTGACCGTGCCGCCGTGCGGTTTCAGCTCGCCGGAGATCAGCCGCAGCAGGGTCGTCTTGCCCGCGCCGTTGGGCCCGACCAGGGCGACCACGGAGCCTTCGCCGACCCGGAAGGACACATCGCCCAGGAGCGGCCTCCCATCGGGGAGGTAGTACTCGAGGTGTGCGGCTTCCAGATGTCCCATGACCACGCATTCTGTGGGGCGGCCTCACGGCCGGGCAAACGCTTATTGTGCCCGTCAGGGCCTCGTCCAGGGCTCGTCCCGGGCTCGTCCGGGGCTTCTCCGGGCCTCGCCATGACCTGGCCCGGAGCTTCGCCGGAGCCTCATGACCTGGCCCGGAGCCTCGCTAGGGCTTCTGGTCCTCGTCGAGCGGCTGGCCCGCCGGGCCGCCGTCCGTGTCCGGTGCCGCCGTCTCCACCAGGGCGCCCTCCCAGGACAGTGCCTTCCAGCCGTCGGCCGGGGAGCCCTCCAGGATCACGATGCCGGTGTTGTCGAGGGGGCGGGCGGCGGCGAAGTCCACGTCGACGTTGCCCGCGCGGGCGGAGGTCCACATCCGGATCGCGGCGCCGTGGCTGACCATGGCGACGGTGCGGGCGCCGCTGTCGGCGGCCTCCGCGACCACGGCGTCGTAGCGGGCGAGGGCCTCGGCGCCGCTCTCGCCGCCCGGCATCCGCAGCTCCGTGTCGCCGGCCGCCCACGCGAAGACGATCCGCATGTACTCGTGGCCGGGCTCCTGGTCGCCCGGGAGCATCTCCAGGTCGCCCGCGGTCAGCTCGCGGAGGCCGTCGCGGATCTGCACGTCGAGGCCGCGGGCGGCGGCCAGCGGGGCGGCGGTGTGCTGGGTGCGGATGAGGGTGGAGGCGTAGAGGGCGTCGATGTCCTCGTCGGCGAGGGCCTCGGGGAGCGCGGCGGCCTGGCGGCGGCCGAGGTCGGTCAGCTCGGCGCCGGGTATGGCCGTGTCGAGGCGGAAGGCCACGTTGGCCGTGGTCTGGCCGTGGCGGATGAGGATCAGGCGCATGCGGGGGTCCTCCGAAGAACGGTCCGCCGGGGGTCGGAGCGAAACGGCCGGTCGACGGTGGACGCGGTCCGCCGACGGCCGGAGCCGAGGGTGAGCCGCCGGTGGAGTCGGTCCGCCGGGCGGCAAAGAGCCATTTCAGGGTACCCGGCAGGGCATGAGCACCGACGTCGACCTCACGGTCCCCCTGCCCGGCCGGCACGCCCTGCGCGACTGGCTGCTCTCCCTGGACAGCCGCTTCTTCGAGATGGCGGCGGAGCGGAAGTGGCCCGCGGCCCAGCCCGTGCTGCCGCGGCTGAGCCGGAGCGCCAATCACGGCGTGCTGTGGTTCGCTACGGCCGCCGCGGTGGCCGCGAGCCGTACACCGCGGGCCCGGCGAGCCGCCGCCAAGGGCATCGCCTCCTTGTCCCTGGCCTCCTTCGCGATCAACACGATCGGCAAGCGGTCCGTGCGCCGCGCCCGGCCCGCCCTGGACCCGGTGCCGATGAGCCGGCAGCTGAAGCGGCAGCCGATCACCACCTCGTTCCCGTCCGGTCACGCGGCGTCGGCGGCGGCCTTCGCGACCGGTGTGGCCCTGGAGTCCCCGGCGTGGGGCGCGGTGGTGGCGCCGATCGCGCTGTCGGTGGCCGCGTCCCGGGTCTACACCGGTGTCCACTTCCCGAGCGATGTGCTGGCGGGGGCCGCGCTGGGCGCGTGCGCGGCGTTCGCGGTGCGCGGCATGGTGCCGGCGCGCTGGCAGAGCGTGCCGCAGGCCCGTGCCCGCGCCGAGGCACCGGCGCTGCCGGACGGCGAAGGTCCGGTCATGGTGGTCGACTCGGTGTCGGGCACCTAGGACCGGGCCGAGGCGCTGACGGACTTCCTGCCGGGGCGCGGAGGTCGTCGCGTGTGAACCGGCGCTCCTCCACGTCGAGTTGGAGAGAAGGCGACGGCCCGTGCCCGGGTCTCGGGGTGTGCGGCGGCGACGGCACGGTGAACGCGGCGGCCGCGGTCGCCCTGCGCCAAGGCCTGTCCCTCGCGGTCCTCCCGCGCGGCACCCTCAATCACTTCGCGTACGGCCTCGGGGTGGAGGGTGCGCGCGATCCGAGCAAGGCGATCGAGCGGGGTGACGCCGTCCGCGTGGACGTCGGCCGGTTCAGGTCCGGCGCCACCGGGGGCATCCTCCTCAACACCCTGAGCCTGGGCGCCTGTCCGGAGCCGGTGCGGGCGCGGGAGCGCTGGGCGCCCCGGATCGGCGGCTGGTCGGCGGGGGTGCCGGCGGCCCTGCGGGTGCCGCGCGCCGACCGGCATCCACCGGAGGCCGAAGTGGGCGGCCGTACCCGGCCGTTGTGGCTGCTGTTCGCCGGGAACGGTGCGTATCGCCGGATGCCGGATGGGGATCGCTTCCGGCCGCCGCGTCGACCTGGCGGACGGGCGTCTCGACATCCGGATCGTGCACGGCGGCCGTAGACCCGTGCTCCGGCTGCTCGCGGCGGCGCTTGCGGGCCCGTTCACCCTCCCCCGGCTGCGCCTGAGCGGCCTGGCCCCCGGCACGCTGCTCACCTCCGACGGTGAAGCCACCGACGTGGAGGGGGACTTGCTGCTGGAGGAACAGCCCGAGGCGCCGACGGTGTACCGCCCGCCGACGGAGTCCCTGATCACCCGTCAGTCCATATCGTAAAACGTGGGTCTCATCATTCGGCATGCGCGCGTACCTTCAGGATGACGAAGAAGCCGCCGCGAAGGGGTAGGTAGAGCCATGCCGAAGCCGCAGGAGACCGCTGTCTACACGCACGGGCACCACGAGTCCGTGCTGCGTTCCCACACCCGGAGGACCGCCGCCAACTCCGCGGCCTACCTGCTCGGTTCACTCAAGCCGCACATGAAGATCCTGGACATCGGCTGCGGCCCGGGCACCATCACCGCGGACCTGGCGGCGCTGGTCCCGGACGGGCAGGTCACCGGGGTCGACCACGCGCCGGGCATCCTGGACCAGGCCCGGGACACGGCGGCCCGACGCGGCCTGGACAACGTGGACTTCGCGGTCGCGGACGTCCACGCGCTGGACTATCCGGACGACACGTTCTGCGTGGTCCACGCCCATCAGGTGCTCCAGCACGTGGGCGATCCGGTGCGGGCGCTGAAGGAGATGAAGCGGGTCACCAAGCCCGGCGGCTTCATCGCCGCCCGCGACGCGGACTACGCGGCGATGACCTGGCACCCGGAGGTGCCGGAGCTGGACGGCTGGCTGGACCTGTACCGCCGGGTGGCCCGGGCCAACGGCGGGGAACCGGACGCGGGACGCCGTCTCAAGTCGTGGGCACGGCAGGCGGGGCTGACCGACGTCACGGCCACGTCCAGCACCTGGACGTTCCACACTCCGGACGAGCGGTCCTGGTGGAGCGGCCTGTGGGCGGACCGTACCGTCGCGTCCTCGTACGCCGGAATCGCCACCGGGGGCGGCCATACGACCACCGAGGAGCTGGAGGCCGTGGCGGGGGCGTGGCGGGAGTGGGGGAAGCAGGACGACGGCTGGTTCGCCGTGCTGCACGGGGAGATCCTGGCCCGCAAGGACGTCTGAGCCGCGGGATCGGGGGCATCCGGGCGTCAGGAGGTACACACCATGGTTCCGATCCTGATCGTCCTGCTGCTGGCACTGATCCTGTTCGGTGCCGGATTCGCCGTGAAGATCCTCTGGTGGGTGGCGCTGATCGTCCTCGCCCTGTGGCTGCTGGGCTTCCTGGTGCGCGGCACCTCGGCCGGCGGCGGCAGGAGCCGCTGGTACCGCTGGTAGCGGCACGTCCCCACACCCCGACAGACGTCCCCCACGCCCCCACAGACATCGAGCCCGTGTCACCCCTAGGACCGGGGTGACACGGGCTCTTGGCGCGCGTCGGCCGTTCAGCGCACGACGGCCGTCTCCACCAGCAGCCGCGCGGCCGCGGCGATGGACTCCGCGTCGATCCCGGCCGCGTGCAGCTGCTCGGCCGGGCTCGCCGAGCCGGGCATGGTGCGCACGGCGAGCCGGACCAGGCGCGGCACCGGCCGGCCGTCGAGGAAGGCGTCCAGGACCGCGTCCCCGAGACCGCCCTCGGGGTGGTGGTCCTCGACGGTGAGCAGACAGCCGGTGTCCTCGGCGGAGTGGCGCAGAGTCTCGACGTCGACGGGCTTGACCGAGTACAGGTCGATCACCCGCACCTGGATGCCCTCGCGGTCGAGCATGCCGGCGGCGGCCAGCGCCTCCTGGACGGTGACCCCGGCGGCCACGACCGTCAGCCGGTCCCGGCTGGAGAACCGCAGCACCTTGCTGCCCCCGACCGGGAACTCCTCGTCCCAGCCGTAGACGACCGGGGCGTCGCCGCGCGAGGTCCGCAGATAGCGCACGCCCTCCAGACCGGCCATCGTGGCGACCAGCCGCGCGGTCTGGTTGGCGTCGCACGGGTAGAGCACGGTCGAGCCGTGCACCGCGCGCATCATCGCCAGGTCCTCAAGACCCATCTGCGAAGGCCCGTCCTGTCCGATGGACACCCCCGCGTGCGAGCCGACGAGGTTGATCCCCGCGCCGCTGACGGCGGCCATGCGGATGAAGTCGTGGGCGCGCGTGAGGAACGCCGCGAACGTGGAGGCGTACGGCACCCAGCCGCGCGCCGCCAACCCGACGGCCGCGCCGACGAGTTGCTGCTCGGCGATGTAGCACTCGAAGTACCGGTCGGGGTGCTCCTTGGCGAAGAACTCGGCGCGCGTGGAGTCCCCGACCTCCCCGTCGAGCGCCACGACGTCCCCGCGCGCGGAGCCGAGCGCGGCGAGGGCCTGGCCGAAGGCGTCGCGGGTGGGGACCTCGTCGCCCCGTTCGTAGCGCGGGAGACCCAGGTGGTCGGCGCGCGCGGAGTGCGGTGCGCCGGCGGCCGGGGGTGCCTGGACGTGGACGCGGAGGTCCCGTACGCCGCCGAGTTCGGCGATGGCCGCGGTCGCGTCGGGCAGGGGTTTGCCGTGCAGGCCCTCGCGGTCCTGCACGGAGGCGACGCCCTTGCCCTTGAGGGTGCGGGCGAGGATCACGGTGGGCTGCCGGTCGGTGGACGCGGCCTCGCCGTAGGCGCGGTCGATCGCGTCCACGTCGTGGCCGTCGATCTCGACCGTGTGCCAGCCGAAGGCCCGGAAGCGGCGGGCGTACGCGTCGAGGTCGTGCCCGTGCCGGGTGGGTCCGCGCTGGCCGAGCCGGTTGACGTCGACGATCAGGGTGAGGTTGTCGAGGTGTTCGTACGCCGCGTGCTCGGCGGCCTCCCACACCGAGCCCTCGGCCAGTTCGCTGTCCCCGCACAGCACCCACACCCGGTATCCGGTGCGTTCGAGCCGCAGGCCGGAGAGGGCGATGCCGACACCGACCGGCAGGCCCTGGCCGAGCGAGCCGGTGGCGGTCTCGACCCACGGGAGCCGCCGCGGGGTGGGATGCCCTTCGAGACGGCTGTCCAGCATGCGGAAGGTGAGCAGTTCCGCGTCGTCGACGGCTCCCGCGGCCTTGTAGGCGGAGTAGAGCAGGGGCGAGGCATGGCCTTTGGAGAGGACGAAGCGGTCGTTGCGGGGGTCGGCCGGGTGGTCGAAGTCGTAGTGGAGGTGGTGGGCGAGCAGGACGGCCATCAGGTCGGCGGCGGACAGAGAGGACGTGGGGTGTCCGGAGCCCGCCGAGTCGGCGGCCCGCACACTGTCCACGCGCAGTTGCTGTCCGAGTTCGACGAGTTCACCGGTGTCCATGGGGCTCCTTTGTGGGGGGTGGTGGCGCGAGGCATTCCGCGTCCCCCTGATCAAGCGGCCCAAACACGTGCCGAACGCTCACCGGGATCGTCCGAAAGGATCACCACCGCCCGCTCTCCCCAACTAGGCTCGTCCGTATGGAGATTCTGGGAGCCACGCTGCGTATCTGCGTCGACGACCTGGAGACCGCCGTCCCCTTCTACGAACGGCTCGCGGGTGGCACCGCGCTCCGCTTCGAGCGCGGTGGGGTGTCGGTGGCCGCGGTCGGCTGTTTCCTGCTGATGAGCGGTCCGCCCACGGAGCTGGAGGTGCTGCGCAAGGTCGCGGCCACCATCGCCGTCAAGGACGTCGACGAGACCCAGGCGGTCCTGACCGAACTGGGCGCCCACATCGTCGCGGGCCCCATCGCCTCACCGGCGGGCCGCAACCTCATCGCGATGCATCCGGACGGGATGGTCTACGAGTATGTGGACCGGCGGGGCTGACCGGCCGGTCCACGGTTCGTCTCAGGGCGTGTCCGGCCGCATCCTGAAGTCGTAGCGCGCCGGCAGTGGTTCGTCGGTGAGCCGGGACCACAGCCGGCCGATCGACTCGGCGCCCTCGCGCAGGTCGGCGACCTCGAAGCCCTCGTCGAAGACGGCCCAGGCGTCGTCGCGCCGCCCCTCCGCGAGCAGCAACTCCGCCTGGAGCAGCAGGAATCGGCCGCGTTCGCGGGTGACGGGGTGCAGCATCTCCCACACGGCGCGCGCGTCCGCCGTCCGGCGCACCCGCAGCAGCGCCTCGACGGCCTCCCGCCCGAGCGCGGCCGTCGCCGCGGTCCACCGCTCCCCCGCGTCCCGCCGTTCTTGGCACAGGTCGGCGAAGGCCTCGTTGTACCGGTCGGCGGCCCGCTCGTGGTTGCCCGCCTCCTGGTCGGCCACGGCGAGACAGCGCAGCAACGGCCAGAGGGACGGGGCGAGTTCGAGAGCCCGCTCCCAGCTCCGCACCGCCTGCGCGCGATCGCCCGCGTGCCACTGCGCGATGCCGAGGTGGTACTCGGTGAGCGGGGTCGCGGGCGCGGTCTCCAGCATGTCCCGCCAGTGCGGGGCGACCAGTGTCTCGCCGGGCGGCCGGACCCGGCGCGGCTCGGGCAGCACCCCGCTGCGCAGCAGTTCCACCCAGGGTGCCTGCTCCTCGCCGAGTGTGGCCTCGTCGAAGGGCGTGCCGGGCAACTTCCAGTCGGCGCGCAGGACTTCGAGGGCGCCCCAGCCGGAGCCGGTGGCGAGGAGCGCGCCGGGTTCGGTGTCGGCGTACGGCTTCCACGCGGTGTGGGCGGCGTCGACGTCGGCGCGCGGCAGCACGGCTTCGAGCCGTGCCTCGGCGCCCGCCACGACGGCGGACCACTCCCCCTCCGCCTCGGCGTCGAGCGGTCCGTACGCCTCCAGCCAGGACACCTCGCTCTCCGGTTCCAGCCGCACGTGCTCCAACTGGGTGCGGGCCAGGCCCGCTTGGATCTCGCAGTAGCCGCCGGTTCCCGGTTCGGTGAGCCACTCCTGCCAGCGCCGGCCGCCGCTGCCCGTGCCCCACACGAACAGCTTCCGCCCGCGCAGCACGTCGGTGGACGTCTGCACCAGCCCGTGCCCGTCCGCGTCGAGCGCGGCGATCCAGCGCCGCCGCCCGTCCGCGAGTTCGCAGAAGTAGTCGGCGGCGTAGGGGCTGTTGAGGGGGTACGTCCGGTCCACTCCGTCGTACGACGGGACGGGCACCCGGCGCTCGTACCCGAAGTGCCAGGCCTCCGACGCCGGTGCGAGGACCCGGCGTTCCTCCGGCACGGCGATGTTGGACCACCAGTAGGCGGGCGCGGGCCGTTCGTGCGGGTTGCGGACGCGGACGCCGACGTAGAGGAAGTCGGAGCCGTCCGGGAGCCAGAGGTCGACCTGGAAGGGGAGGTCGCGGAGGCGTTCCCACTCCCAGAGGCGGAGCATCTCGCCGCCGTCGGGGGCGGGGACGCGGGCCGCGTGCACGGGGGCGCAGGAGAGGGTGGTGTGGCCGGTGGCGCCGATGTTCCACTCGATGCCGCCGGAGAACCAGGCGCCGTTGAGGGCGAAGTTGGTGGGCTGCAACACCGGGTTGCGGTAGAGGAGTTCGCGGTTCGTGGGGGTGTGGACGAGGGAGGCGACACGGCCGCCGAGGGAGGGGAGCACGGTGGCGCGCAGCCGGTCGTTCTCGATCACGAGGGCGTCGACGCGGCGGGGTGCGCGGTCTCTGTCGTAGCCGTCCCTGACGCGGGTGGGCAGCAGGCTGCGGAGCGGTTCGTAGCCGACCTGGCGGGCCATGTCGCGGGGCAGTTCCTCGCGGTCCCGGTCGTCTATGCGGTGTGCCTCGTCGAGCGGACGCAGTGGGGGGAGCGGGTTGTCGGGGCCCAACTCGGCGGCGGGCAGCGTCAGTACCTCACGTCGGATCGTCGTCACGATCACCATGGAACCCGGCAACGGGTGCGGTGGCCAGGGGCATTGCCAGTCAGGATTCCGCAAAGACGGGGCGCCCGGAAATTCCCGGTGCGGTTCGTCCCGGTCGACGTAGAGTCGGCCGTTCGACGACATGGACCGAGGAGCGGAACGGCTGATGGGCGAGCAGCACACGTACCGGGTGATCGTCCGGGGCACCTGGGACGCGCTGACCGACGAGGCGCGGGAGCGGCTGCTCGGCGAGGCCTCCGAGCACGGGATGCCGAGCATGCGCTTCACCGAGGAGGGCTCGCTCAGTTACGAGCCGTCGCCGCTCAAGCACTTCTCGTGGCGGTATGTGGTGGTGTCGGACGCGGCGGACGGCGACGAGATGGCGGCGGCGCTCGCGGAGGACCGCGCGGAGACCGCGCTGAAGGGCCTCGGCTACGGCTTCCGCGACCTGAGGTCGACGGTCACGGATCTGGACACGATGAAGGTCAACCGGAAGTCCGCATCTCGGCGGTGATCGCCCAGCGCTCGTGGTCCCGCCACGCGCCGTCGATGTAGATCATGGCCGGCGAGAACCCTTCGAGGCGGAAGCCGCAGCTGCGAGCGAGGGCGATCGACGGAAGGTTGGTGGGCTGCACGTTGATCTCCAGGCGGTGCAGCCGCATCGGCCCGAAGGCGTGTCCCACCACGAGGTTCATGCCCTCGCGCATCAGCCCGCGCCCGGCCGCGTGCGCGAAGGCGCCGTAGCCCAGGGCGCCGCACTGGAAGCCGCCCTCGACGATGTTGTTGATGTTGATGAACCCGGCGATGCCGCCGCCGTCCACCTCGCACACGAGGAACCCGGCCTTGGTGGGGTCCTGGATCAGCCGCCGCGCGTAGGCGGTGTACGCGTCCTCGCCGACCGGCGGGAACAGCCAGGGCTGGTGCAGGTCCTTGCTCTGCCTGGCCCGCTCGGTGAACTCGGCTCCGTCGTCGTACGTGAAGTGACGGATGCCCACGCGGGGGCCCTCGGCGAGGTAGCGGGATGCGGTGTGCGGCATCCCGTCACCTTAGTTCCGGCCTAACGGCGGCGTCGCATGAAATACCACCCGCACAGGGCGCCGATGACCGCCGTGCCCAGCAGGGCCATCCACAGCGGCATGGTGACCTCGGGGATCAGCAGCCGGATCTTGGTGGCGCGGGTGTTCTCGAAGATGAAGATCAGGGCCAGGACGGCGAGCAGCAGAACCGTGATCCGGGCGGGTGTCAGCACCCGTTCCGGCCGGCCGGTCCTGCCGCCGCTCTCGGTGGTCTTCGGGCTCATGCCTCCAGGGTGAGCCCGAATCCACCATCACGCACGGTGAAGGGGTGCCCCCCGGGTGGCCGGGGCGGTCGACCGGTGCGGCCCGGCCGGCTCAGTCTCCGACCACGGGCAGCTCCAGCACCCCGGTGTCGCCGGGCGAGCTGACGACGGTGACCGGCTTGATGCCCCGGTTCCCGGTGTACGCGTCGTCGCTCGCCGCGATCACGAACCGCAGCCGGTGCCCCTTCTCGTACCGGTGCACGATCCCCGGCAGCGTCACCGCGAAGCTCTTCGTGACGTCCGGCACGCGGACCGGGGCGATCAACCGGTGGACCAGGGTGGTGGTCCCGCCGGGGGCGACGTCGTAGAGCTTGGCGAAGAGGACGAGGTTGTCGGCGGCGTCGCCGGAGTTCTGACGCCGCCGTGCCGTCGGGGAGTCGACCCTGAGCGTCGCCTTGGGGGCGCCGACGACGTCCGTGGTGCGGGTCAGGGGTGCGCTGGTCCAGCCGAGGCCGGTGCCCGGCGTGTCGTACGGTCCCGGGTCCGGCAGGCCGATCGTGCCGCTCAGCGAGTTCTCCGAATGGCTTGTGGGGACGAGCCGGTTGGCGTAGGTACGGCTGCCGCGCGCCACTTTCGCGCGGTCGTCGACGAGCTTGCCGTCGCCGGAGAGGTAGAACTTCTGGTCGGGTGCGGGGAGTTGGCCGGCGGTGGCGTAGGTGTCGGCGGGGTTCGTGATCCAGTCGCGGTAGTAGGCGAAGGCCGGTCCTGTGTCGGTGTCCGTCCGCTTGAGCAGATAGCGGTCGAACCAGGCCAGGATGCGCCGGCCGACGTAGCTCGACTCCACGTCACCCTTGGCCAGGTCGAGTTCACCGGCGGCCGGGTCGGTCATCCCGCCGCTGTGTCCCCAGGACTGCCAGATCATCTTGGCGGTCGTGCCCTGCGCGGTCAGCGCCTTGTACGTCGCGGTCGCCTCGTTGAGGTTGAACAGAGTGTCGGCCTGTCCCTGGACGAGGAGGGTCGGCGCCTTGACCTGCTTCAGATACGTCACCGGTGAGACGCCGCGCGCGTACGCGAGCAGGTCCGCCGTCGCCCCGGCGGGATAGCTCCCGGAGTTCAGGGTGCGGATTATGGCGCAGGCCCTGCTGACGAAGTGCACGCAGGACAGGGAGTTGATCCGGGTCGGGTCGAGGCCCGGCACGGTCAGCGGCTGGGTCTCGCCGATCAGGTAGAAGGCGTTGGTCCACTGCCGTTTGAAGGCGCCGGGCATCTCTCGACTCCCTTGCCCCACCGCGTTGTTGGGGTCGAGGGAGTACGCCAGGTCGTGCCAGGTGATCATGGGGACGAGCGCGTCCACCCGGTGGTCCACGGCCGCCGTCGCGAGCTGGATCGCGCCGCCGTACGAGCCGCCGATCATCCCGACGCGCGGGTCGCCCTGCGCGTCGGGCGTCACGAAGTCGGCCCTGGTGCCGTCGGCGGCGGCCCGGGTCCCCGCCAGGAAGTCGATCAGCCCGGACGCGGCCCGGCCGTCGATGCCCGGGTCGTCGAGCGAGACGAGACACCCGGACTTCCCGAAGCCGAGCCCGGAGTAGACGAGCACGACATAGCCGCGCCGCGCGAAGGCCCTGCCGATGGAGTCGGTGGAACCGTCCGACTTGCTGCCGCCGAAGCCGTTGGTGGCCAGGACGGCGGGCGCCGGGTGGGCGTGGTCGACGCCCGCGGGCCGGTACAGATCGGCGTCGACCGTGCAGTCACGGCCGCCCGCGGGGACGGTGAACTTCAGTGCGGTGACGGTGTACTGGCCGGCGGGCGACGCGGGGGTACCGAGAGCGAGGGGGGCGGTGAGGGCGAGCGGGGCGGTGAGAGTGAGAGCCAGCGCGGCGCGGATTCCGGGCGCACGACGGGACACAGGGACCTCCACACTGAGGACAACCCCACTGAGGGAACGGCGACTTACCGACTGGTAAGTACCGGCCCACGCCCATGGTGTGACACGTGTCAGACCAGGTCAATCACCGTGAAGGGTGTTTCCTGACAGGAATTCAACAAGCGGGCGGCTGGCGCAGAGCGGGCTCGTCCAGCGTCAACGTGCCCGCGTCCGCGTCGAGTTCGGCGCTCACACCGAGGGGTATCGTCAGCGCCCCGTCGCAGTGGCCGAACCCGAACTCCTCCACCACGGGGACGCCGAGTCCACCGAGCCGGTCGACGAGCACCGGGCGCAGGTGCTCGTACGGTCCGCAGCGGTCCCACGATCCGAGGACGATGCCCGCGACGCCGTCCAGCCAGCCGCTGCGCAGGAGTTGGGTCAGCATCCGGTCGACGCGGAACGCCTGTTCGCCGACGTCCTCGATCATCAGCAGCCCGCCCCGCGCACCGGCCGCCGCGTGCGGGGTGCCGAGGTCGGAGGCGAGCAGGGCCAGGCACCCGCCGAGCGTGACACCCCGGGCCCGCCCCGGCACCAGCGCGCCGCCGCCTGTGGGGACGGCCCGGATGGTCCGCACGGACTCGGGGTCGAAGAGGGTCGCCCTCAAGTGCTCCTGCGCGCGGGCGTTCTTGACGAAGTCGGCGCCCGAGGCGACGGGCCCGTACAGCGTGACCAGTCCCAGCCGGGTGGCGAACGCCTGCTGGAGCACGGTGGGGTCGCTGAAGCCGACGAACACCTTCGGCCCGGCGGCCCGCATCGCCTCCCAGTCGAGCAGGTCGACCATGCGCTGCACGCCGTAGCCGCCGCGGGCGCACATCACGGCGGACACGGTCGGGTCGCACCAGGCGTTCTGGAGATCGGCGGCGCGGTCGGCGTCCGTGCCCGCGAGGTAGCCCAACTCACCGTGCCGGTCGAGCACATGGGGTGCCACGACGGGGTCGAGGTCCCAGCCGCGCAGGATGTCGAGTCCTGCCTGAAGCCGGTCCTCGGACACCGGTCCGCTGGGTGCGACGACGGCCACGCGGGCGCCGGGGGCGAGTCGGAACGGGCGGACGAGCGGGGTCACTTGGTGAGCTCCAGGGTGGGGACGCCGGGCGGGTCGATGCCGAAGGCCTGGGCGTAGAGGGAGAGTTCGGCCTCCAGGGCGCGGATCATGGTGTCGGCGCGGCGGAAGCCGTGGCCCTCGCCCTCGAACGCGAGGTAGGCGTGCGGGACCTGGCGTCCGCGCATCCGCTCCAGGAACCGTTCGCACTGGACGGGCGGACAGATCACGTCGGCCAGCCCCTGCATCAGCAGGAACGGCGCGGTGACGCGGTCGGCGTGTTCCACGGGTGAGCGCTCGGCATAGCGGGCGGGCACCTCGGCGAGGGGGCCGACCAGGCTCTCCAGGTACCGGGACTCGAAGTCGTGGGTCTCCCCCGTGGCCCAGTTGGCCAGGTCCAGAACGGGATAGATGATCGTGCCGCAGGCGTAGACATCGGTGGTGACGAGGGACGCGGCGCTGGTCCAGCCGCCCGCGCTGCCGCCGCGGATCGCCAGCCGGGCGCGGTCGGCGGTGCCTTCGTCGGCCAGGGCCTGCGCGACGGCCGCGCAGTCCTCGACGTCGACGACGCCCCACTGCTCGCGCAGCCGGTTGCGGTACTCGCGGCCGTACCCGGTCGAGCCGCCGTAGTTGACCTCGGCGACACCGATGCCGCGGGAGGTGAAGTAGGCGATCTCCAGGTCGAGGACGAGCGGGGACCGGCTGGTGGGTCCGCCGTGCGCCCAGATGACGTACGGCGGCAGTTCGTCGCCGGGTGCGGCCCAACTCGGGTTGTGGGGCGGGTAGATGTGGGCGTGGATGTCCCGTCCGGCGGGGCCGGTGAAGGTGCGGATCTGCGGTTCGGGGTAGTGCGCGGGGTCCACCGGGTCGTCGTGGGCGGCGCCGGTCACCCGTGCCCTGCCGGTGCGGGTGTCGAGTTCGACGACCTCGAAGGCACTGCGCGGGCTGGCCCCGACGCCGACGATCCGCTCGCCGTTCACCGCGAGGGTGGACGCGAACTCGGTCCAGGGTCCGGCCGCGTCGACGACCTCGCCGGTCTCGGGGTCCAGGACGCCGAGCGCGGTGGCGCCCCGGCCGTGCACGACGGCGATCAGCCCGCCCTCCAGGGGCGCGAACCAGCGCTGGCCGAGCTTCCACAGCGGCCCGGCGAACTCCTCCTCGCGGGCGCAGAGCGGCTGGTGGTCCCGGTAGAGGTTCCACCAGCCGGTGCGGTCACTGGCGTAGAGCAGCGAGCCGTCGAAGGCCCAGTCGACCTGGGCGATCGACTCGTCGGGCCCGCCGGCGACGGTCCGGGGCGTCCCGAACGTGCCGTCGTCCGCGACCTCGGCGAGCAGCAGCTCGGTGCCGTCCCACGGCATCCGGGGATGCTCCCAGGCGAGCCAGGCTGCCTGCCGACCATCGGGCGAGACACGCGGCCCGGACACGAACCGGTGCCGGTCGTCGGTGAGTTCACGCACGGCCCGCCGGTCCTCGGCGGCGGAGCCGTCCAGCGGTACGGCGGCCAGGACGCGCCGCACATCGCCGGGGGCCTCGCCGGTGAACTCCTCCAGCACGCACCACACTTCACCCAGGTCTTGGCGCACCTGCGGTTCCGCCCAGCGGAGTCCGCCGCCCACGAGGGAGACGGGGGTGAGCGGGCGCGGCTCGCTCCCGGGGGCGTGGCGGTACAGGCGCTGGTCGGCGAAGTTCACGAAGACCACGAGGGGTTGACCGTCCTGGACGGTGCCGGCCCAGGGCTGTCCGCCGTACTCGATGACGCGGCTTCGGACGTTCCACGGCGCGGGCAGCACCGACTCCTCGGAGCCGTCCGCGCGGCGGCGCACCAGGGTGCGGCGGCCACCCTCGGTGGGCCGTGGTTCGGTCCACCATGCCTCGTCGCCGACGAAGCCGACGTACTCGGGGTGTCCGTCGTGCGCGGCGGCGAGGGCCGCGTCGATGGGCGACGGCCACGAACCGTAGGCCAAGGTCTGCACGTTCTCCCCCACTGGCTAGGCCGTCCTCAGGAAGCGGTCCAGGACACGGACGCCGAAGTGGAGTGCCTCGACGGGGACACGTTCGTCGACTCCGTGGAACAGTGCCTGGTAGTCGAAGCCCTCGGGGAGCTTCAGCGGTGCGAATCCGTAGCCGGTGATGCCGAGCCGTGAGAACTGCTTGGCGTCCGTGCCGCCGGACATGCAGTACGGCACCACATGGCCCTCGGGGGCGAACTCCTCGACGGCGGCGCGCATATGGGCGTAGGTCGGGGAGTCGAGCGGTGCCTGGAGGGCCACTTCGCGGTGGTGGAACTCCCAGTCGACGTCCGGTCCGGTGAGCCGGTCCAGGGTGGTGCGGAACTCGTCCTCGCCGCCCGGGAGATAGCGTCCGTCGACGAAGGCCGTGGCCTCGCCCGGGATCACGTTGACCTTGTAACCGGCGTTCAGCATGGTCGGGTTGGCGCTGTTGCGGACGGTGGGCTCGACGAGTTTCGCTGCCGGGCCGAGCTTGGCGAGGAGTCCGTCGACGTCGTCGAGGCCGGCGTCGATGCCGTACAGGGCGGCGAGTTCGGTGAGGGCCGCGCGGACGGTCGGGGTGAGCCGGAGCGGCCACTCGTGTTCGCCGATGCGGGTGATGGCGGCGGCGAGGCGCGTGACGGCGTTCTCGTGGTTGACCTTGGAGCCGTGGCCCGCGCGGCCGTGGGCGGTCAACTTCAGCCAGCCGGTGCCGCGTTCACCGGCGGCGATGGGGTAGATCTGCCGGCCGGAGCCGTCGTGGAAGGTGAACGCGCCCGATTCGCTGATGCCTTCGGTGCAGCCCTCGAAGAGCCCGGCGTGCCGGTCGGCGAGGAATCCGGAGCCGTCCTCGGCGCTGGCCTCCTCGTCGGCGGTGAACGCGATCACGAGGTCGCGTCGCGGCCGTACGCCCAGGCGGGCCCAGGCGCGGACGACGGCGAGGATCATCGCGTCCATGTTCTTCATGTCGACCGCGCCGCGCCCCCAGACGACGCCGTCGCGGACCTCCCCGGAGAAGGGGTGCACGCTCCACTCGTCGGCCTGCGCCGGCACGACGTCCAGGTGACCGTGCACGAGCAGTGCGTCCGCCGAGGGGTCGGTGCCCTCGATGCGGGCGACGACGTTGGTGCGGCCCCTGGACCGTTCCAGGAGGGTGGGTTCGAGCCCGGCACCGGCCAGTTGCCCGGCGGCGTACTCGGCCGCGGGTCTCTCCTGGCAGTCGCCGCCGCCCCGGTTGGTCGTGTCGATGCGGATCAGGTCCGAGGTGAACGTCACGACCTCGGCCAGGGCCCGCTCGTCGATGTCAGCCATACTGCTCCTCCACCGCGGCCGAGACGATCGTGGTGACCGCCTTGAAGGTCCGGATGCCGTCGTACATGGTGTCGTGGGTGTACGCCACCTTCCGCTCCCCGGTCCGCGCGACGCCGGGGACCACCGTGGCGGCCATCGCCAGGTGTTCGGCGTCGAACTCCAGGGCGACGGTGAACGGGCCGCCCCGCACCGGTTCCTGACGGATCGCCAGTTTCGCCGCCTCCTTCGCCGCCCCGCGGATGTCGGCGGCCGTCCTGGCCGGGGTCCGGCACACGGCCGCGTACCGCGACACATGGTCCTTGACGGCCACCTTCAGCGCCCCGGGCGCGTACCCGAGGGCGTCCTCGCAGGCCACGTCGTCACCCGTGACAAGGACCACCGGTACCCCGTACTCGGCGACGACATGCGCGTTGAGGAGGCCCTCGCTGGCACGGACGTCGTTGAGCCACACGCCGGTGATGGAGTTGGCGAGGTAGGTGTGGGCGAGGACGCCCTCCATGCCGGCGCCCGCGTGGTAGCCGACGAACGCGATGCCGTCGACGTCGCCGTGCTGCACGCCCTCCACCATCGAGAGGGACTTGTGGCGTCCGGTGAGCATCTCGGTGCGCTCGTCGAGCTGTTCGAGCAGGAGGTTGCGCATCGTCCAGTGGGCCTCGTTGACGAGCACCTCGTCGGCGCCGCCGTCGTAGAAGCCGAGGACGGCCGCGTTCACGTCCGAGGTGAACATCGCACGGCACCGCTCCCACTGCGGTGTTCCCGGCAACACGTCGGCCGGCCAGGTGACGCCGGTCGCACCCTCCATGTCGGCGCTGATGAGGATCTTCATGGGGCATCACGTTACGCGTCGGCGCAAAATCCGCCAGGAAGAAGCGGTGCGGAATGGAACAACGTAGAATCACGCAAGAAATTGCGTGACTTGCGTTCGCTTTCGTTCAGCAGCCGCAAGTACGCGCAAGCCAACCCTGGCACCACTCAAGGGTGATGAGCGCTTCTGGTGAATATTGCGCTGTTCCAGCTGTAGACCCTCTCCCATCGCTCTGCAATATTTCGATGAAACAACGCAAAAAACTGCCTCTCAGGGGCAGCACGCACCACGTCACCTCGCACCTTTCTGCTCCTGCACCACTCCCCCAGGAACGAGCCGCCCTCGCCGCCCTACCGGCGCGCGAGCCTCCGCAGGAAGTGACCCCGTATGAACCGACCGGCACGACACAAGCAGAGATCCCCCGGACGGAGCGCGGTGATCGCCGCGCTCGCCTCCGCCGTGATGGTGCTGGGGCTGCCCGCCGTGAGCGCCCACGCGGCCGGCGGCCCCGACGTCGCCGCGGACGCCAGGACCACCGCGGGCAGCACCCGCGGCACGCACAAGGCCACCAACATCACCGACGGCGACACCGACACCTACTGGCAGGCCGGGAAGAAGTCGGCCCAGTGGGTGCAGACCGACCTCGGCAGGAGCAGGCGCGTCCGGCAGGTCGTGCTGCGGCTGCCCGAGGGCTGGGGGACCCGCAAGCAGACGCTGGCGCTCCAGGGCAGCGACGACGGCAAGAGCTTCGCCACGCTCAAGTCCTCGGCGCAGTACGTCTTCGGCCCCGGCGACGGCAACACCGTGAAGATCTCGGTGCCGCCGACCCTCGCCCGGTACGTACGGGCCGACTTCAGCGCCAACTCGGTCGCCGGAACAGCCCAGTTGGGCGAGATGCAGGTCCTCACCACCACCGCCTCCACCCCCAACCTCGCCCAGGGCAGGCCCTTCAGCGAGAGCGGGCACGCCGATGTGTACGGCGCGGCCAACGCCGGTGACGGCAACCGCGACACCTACTGGGAGAGCACCAACAACGCCTTCCCGCAGTGGCTCCAGGTCGATCTGGGCTCGTCGGTCAAGGTCAACCAGGTGACGCTGCGGCTGCCCGGCAACTGGCCGAGCCGCAGCGAGACCCTCAAGATCCAGGGCTCGACCGACAACCAGAACTTCGGCGACCTGACGGCGTCGAAGGCGTACACCTTCGACAGCTCCACCGGCCAGTCGACGACGATCTCCTTCGACGCGACGACCACGCGCTACGTACGCGTGCTGATCACGGCGAACACCGGCTGGCCCGCGGGGCAGTTGTCCGAGCTGGAGGTCTACGGACCGGCCACCGGTGACACCCAGGCACCCACCGCGCCGACGAACCTGAGCTACACCGAACCGGCCACCGGGCAGATCAAACTGACCTGGAGCGCGGCCACCGACGACACGGCCGTGACGGGCTACGACGTCTACGCCAACGGGCAGTTGAGGTCGAGCGTCGCCGGGAACGTGCTGACCTACACGGACACCCAGCCGGCCGGCAGCGACATCACGTACTTCGTGCGGGCCAAGGACGCGGCGGGAAACGTCTCCGCCAACAGCAACAGCGTGACCCGCAAGGGGGCGAGCGGCGACACCCAGGCCCCGACGGCGCCCGGCAATCTCGCCTACACGCAGTCCGGCAGCGACGTGAAGCTGACCTGGCAGGCGTCGAGCGACAACGTCAAGGTCACCGGGTACGACGTCTACGCCAACGACCAGGTCGTCAAATCCCTTGCCGGTGACGTCACTTCGTACACGGACACCCCGTCGGCGACGGCGACGGTCACCTACTACGTGAAGGCGAAGGACGCCGCGGGGAACGTGTCGGTGGCGAGCAACAGCGTCACCCGGGCCGGTTCCGGCGGTGGTTCCGACCTCGCCCGTGGCAAGCCGATCGATGCCTCCTCGTACACCTTCACCTATGTCGCGGCGAACGCCAACGACGGTCAGGTGAGCACGTACTGGGAGAGCGGGGGCGGCGCGTACCCGGCCACGCTCACCACCAGGCTGGGTGCGAACGCCGACCTCGGTCAGGTCGTCGTGAAGCTGAACCCGGATGCCGCGTGGTCGACGCGCACGCAGAACATCCAGGTGCTGGGCCGTGACCAGGACGCGACCGCGTTCACGAGTCTGGCGGCCGCGAAGGACTACACGTTCAATCCGTCGACCGGCAACACGGTGACCATCCCAGTCTCCGGCGCTGCCGCCGACGTCCAGCTCAAGTTCGCCTCCAACACCGGTGCCCCGGGCGCGCAGGTCGCCGAGTTCCAGGTGATCGGCACCCCGGCCGCCAACCCGGATCTGAAGGTCACCGGCATCACCCACACGCCCGCGGCCCCGGTCGAGTCGGACGCCATCAGCCTGACGGCGACCGTCACCAACAGCGGCAGCAAGGCGTCCAAGGCCACCGACCTGAACTTCACACTGGGCGGCACCAAGGCCGCCACGGCGGACGTCCCGGCCCTGGCGGCGGGCGCGTCGGCGACGGTCACGGCGAGCATCGGCGCACGGGACGCGGGCAGTTACCCGCTCGGCGCCGAGGTGGACCCGTCGAACAAGGTGATCGAGCAGAACGAGGGCAACAACGTCTACACCGCCCCCGACGCGCTCGTGGTCAAGCCGGTCTCCAGCTCCGACCTGGTCGCCGCACCGGTCGCCTGGACCCCGTCCAGCCCCTCGGCGGGCGACAACGTCACGTTCACCGTGGCGATCAAGAACCAGGGCACGGTCGCCTCGGCCTCCGGCGTCCACGGCGTCACGCTCACCGTCCTGGACGGCAACGGCAACACCGTCAAGACCCTCACCGGCTCCTACAACGGCACCATCGCGGCCGGCCAGACGACCGCGCCGGTGAGCCTCGGCACCTGGACGGCCGTCAACGGCAAGTTCAGCGTCAAGACGGTCATCGCCGACGACACCAACGAACTCCCGGTCAAGCGGACCAACAACACCACCGCGCAGCCCCTGTTCGTCGGCCGCGGCGCCGACATGCCGTACGACATGTACGAGGCCGAGGACGGCACGGTGGGCGGCGGCGCCCAGGTCGTCGGCCCGAACCGCACCGTCGGCGACATCGCCGGGGAGGCGAGCGGCCGCAGGGCGGTGACCCTCAACTCGACCGGCCAGTACGTCGAGTGGACCACCCGCGCGGCGACGAACACCCTCGTCACCCGCTTCTCCATCCCCGACGGCACCGACTCGACCCTCGACGTCTACGTCGACGGCCAGTTCCTCAAGGCCATCGACCTGACCTCCAAGTACGCCTGGCTGTACGGCAGCGAGACCGCCCCCGGCAACTCCCCGAGCGCCGGAGCCCAGCGCCACATCTACGACGAGGCGAACCTCCTGCTGGGCCGGACGGTTCCGGCGGGTTCCAAGATCCGGTTGCAGAAGGACGCGGCCAACTCCTCCACGTACGCGATCGACTTCATCAACACCGAGCAGGCGACGGCGACTCCGAACCCGGACCCGGCCGCCTACGCGGTCCCGGCCGGCTTCTCCCAGCAGGACGTGCAGAACGCGCTCGACGCGGTCCGCATGGACACCACGGGCAAGCTCGTCGGCGTCTACCTGCCCGCCGGCGACTACGAGACCTCCAGCAAGCTCCAGGTCTACGGCAAGGCGGTCAAGGTCGTCGGGGCCGGGCCGTGGTTCACCCGCTTCCACGCCCCCGCCTCGCAGGAGAACACCGACATCGGCATCCGGGCCGAAGCCACCGCCAACGGCTCCTCCTTCACCGGCTTCGCCTACTTCGGCAACTACACGTCCCGTATCGACGGCCCCGGCAAGGTCTTCGACTTCTCCAACGTCTCCAACATCACCATCGACAACATCTGGGTCGAGCACATGGTGTGCATGTACTGGGGCGCCAACACCGACAGCGTGACCATCAAGAACTCCCGCATCCGTGACACGTTCGCCGACGGCATCAACATGACGAACGGCTCCACGGACAACCACGTCGTCAACAACGACGCCCGTGCCACGGGCGACGACAGCTTCGCGCTCTTCTCGGCGATCGACGCGGGCGGCGCCGACGAGAAGAACAACCTCTACGAGAACCTGACATCGACACTCACCTGGCGTGCGGCCGGCATCGCGGTCTACGGCGGCTACGCCAACACCTTCCGCAACATCCGGGTCGCCGACACCCTGGTCTACTCCGGCATCACGATCTCCTCGCTGGACTTCGGCTACCCGATGAACGGCTTCGGGACCGATCCGACGACGATCGAGAACGTCTCCCTGGACAGGACGGGCGGCCACTTCTGGGGCTCCCAGGTCTTCCCCGCCATCTGGGCGTTCTCGGCCTCGAAGGTCTTCCAGGGCATCCGGGTCAACGACGTCGACATCGACAACTCCACGTACGGCGGAGTGATGTTCCAGACCAACTACGTCGGCGGCCAACCGCAGTTCCCGGTGAAGGACACGATCTTCACCGACATCTCCATCACCAACTCCAAGAAGAGCGGAGACGCGTTCGACGCCAAGTCCGGCTGGGGCATCTGGGCCAACGAACTGCCCGAACCCGGTCAGGGACCCGCCGTGGGTTCCGCCACCTTCGTCAACCTGCGGATGAGCGGCAACGCGCAGGACATCCGCAACACCACGTCCACCTTCACGATCAACGTGCAGTAGCGCCGGCCGTCACCCCATGAAGCGGGGCCGCCCCACCTGACAGGGGCGGCCCCGTTTCGCCGTGCTTGCGTGCCTACCAGCCGACGGCGACCAGGAGCCACTGCGGGTCGGCGTGCGAGATGAACGAGGACTGGCCCGCGACATCGTCGTAGGGGAAGCCGTAGGCAAGCTGGTTGATGGCGTTGTCGTGCCAGAACTTGGCGTAGTAGTTGGCGGGGGCCGCCTTGTAGAACTGCGCCGGGTCGGACTGCTGCGAGGCCGGCAGGGTGGCCACATGGCGGTTGAGGGCCGCGCACATGGTGGGGTCGCCGGCCAGCGAGCCCGCGCACCCGAAGATGTCGGAGGTCGCCGCGTTCACACCCACCGACTGGGCGTAGGACGTGAAGTAGCCGGCGTTGGCGCCGCCCGCGCGGAAGCTCGGGTCGCTGCCGGGCGCGATGATCCGGTACGGCGCCTGGGTCTGGGCCAGCACCTTGAACTGGCTCGGCACCGCGTCGGTGAACCGCTGGAAGGTGGTCGCGCGGTCCTCGGCGAAGGTCGCCCGGTTCTCGCCGACCTCGGTGTCGTACCCGTCCTTGCTGTGCAGGCGCATGGCGAGCTTGAGGCCGAAGGCGTCGACGCGGGTGGTGTTGCCGTTGAAGACGTTGCCGCCGACCGTGAACTCGATGAAGTCGTAGTAGGAGCTGGTGGGCGACCCCAGGTAGAAGTACATGCGGCCCGCGGAGTTGGCGGGCATGTCGAGGTACGGCTGCTCGGCGATGGAGTGCGTCTGCCCGTTGAAGCTCCAGTAGACCTGGCTGTCGGGGTACTTGCCGTTGGTGCGGTTGAGGATCTTCACCTCGACGGCGTTGTGGGCCGCCGGGATGTCACTGGTGCTGCCCCAGAAGTCGTCGGGCGGGGTGGTGCTGCCGGGGCCGTAGACCTGGAACTCCCAGAGGGAGTAGCCGTAGGGGGTGGCGCGGGCGGTGCCGTAGACGCGGACATAGCGGCCGCTGCCGGTGACGGTGAGGTTCTGGGTGCCGCCGGTGGCGGTCGTGGTGGAGTAGACGGTGGTCCAGTTGGTGGCGTCGGTGGAGGTCTGGATCTGGTAGCCGGTGGCGTACGCGGCCTCCCAGTTCAGCGAGACGCGGGAGATCTGCTGGACCGAGCCGAGGTCGACGCGCAGCCACTGCGGGTCGGCGAAGGCGGAGGACCAGCGGGTGCCGGTGTCGCCGTCGACGGCCGCGCTCGCGGGGAAGGCCCCGCTCTCGGTCGAGGACGCGGCGGCGGGCCGTCCCTGGGACAGGAGTTGGTCGGCGGCCCGGGCGGGCGTGGGGCTCAGGGCGGCGAAGCAGGCGAGGATCAGGACGACGACGAGACCGAGGGCGGTACGCGGGCGTACGGCTCCGGTCGGAGGTCTGGCGGACAGCTGCATGGGGGGTCTCCTCAGCGGGGTCGGGAGCGCTCTCCCCGGGTTGTAGTCCCGCCCCTGCCCGCCGTCAACAACTGAAGCCGAATCAGCGGCAGTTCGGCACTGCCGACCCCCACGGCGGAGCATCCGTTCAGGACCCGACCGCAAGCCCGCCCCCGACTCGCCGTGTTCCTCCATCACTTGACGCGTCCGGTATGGACCTTTCCGCACGGTGGCAGAGTGGTCACCGGAACACCGCGCACACGGCGAGAACAGCCTTGGGAGAGAAGTCCGTTGAACCCCGGAACCCCGGTCCCCGACAGCTACTACGAGCGCATCGACGAGCACCGCTACAAGCCCACGGCCCACGCGGGCGGCGCCTGGGACCCGGACGAGCTGCACTTCAGTCCGCTCGGCGGGCTCGTCGTCCACGCCATCGAGCGCCAGGTGGCGGCGCGGCGGCCGGGCGAAGGGCTGGTGATGGCGCGGGTCGGCTACGACATCCTGGGCCGGCTCGCCCTCGACGAGTGCGAGATCCGGGTGGACGTCGTCCGGCCCGGCCGCACGATCGAACTGGTCGAGGCCGTGGTCCTGGTCGCCGGCCGGCCGGTGGTCCGGGCCCGCGCCTGGTTCCTCGCCGCGGCCGACACCTCCGCCGTCGCGGGCGGCAGCGGCGAACTCCTCACCCGTCCTGAGGAGCTGGCGCCCTGGGAGATGAGCGCGCTGTGGCCCGGCGGCTACATCGCCTCCCTGGACGTACGGCCGCTCGCACCGCCCCGGCCGGGCCGTACGACCGCCTGGGTCTCCACCCGGCACGCCCTGGTCGCCGGTGAGCCCACCAGCCCGCTCGCCTCCTATCTCGCACTCGTCGACACCGCGAACGGCATCGCCGTACGGCAGCCGCCGACCGCGTGGATCTACCCGAACGTCGACCTCACCGTGCACCTGCACCGCCAACCCGAGGGCGACTGGACCGGGCTGGACACGACGGTCACCTTCGGGCCCACCGGGCAGGGCCTGACCAGCACCGTGCTGCACGACGTCCACGGCCCGGTCGGGCACGCGCTCCAGATCCTCACGGTGCGGCCCGCGCCGCCCCGTTGAGCGTGCGCGGGCCCCTCAGCCCGCGACGGGGAGCGCTTCCCAGGCCGTCTCGGGGTCGAGGGGCAGGTCGGGCCTGGACCGCTTGAACTCGGCGGCCAGGGCCTCGACGTCCGGGAGTTCGGCGACGGACGCGGCGAAACCGCGGAACAGCGTCGAGCAGTACTCCCCCGACAGGAACGCGGCGTCCCAGCTGCCGTCCGGCCGCACCCACTGGTAGGTGTGGTTGTGCAGATTGAGGAACTGGCGGGTGGCCAGGCGCGGTTCGACCGCACGCAGGGTGCCCGCCTCGACCGCCTCCGTGAGCAGGCCGGTGATCAGCAGCTCGAAGTCGGCGCGTTGGCGCAGCACCGTCTCCAACTCGGCACCGCCGAGGCTGCGGTAGTCGTGCTCGTAGACCCAGACGTGGTCGAGCCTGCGGAAGATCATCGTCAGCAGCGACTCGGACAGCAGGCGCAGCCGCAGCAGCGCTGTCTCGTCGAGAGCCGCGATCTCCCGGGCGCGGGCCAGCAGCGGGTCGAGCACCCGGGACTGGATCTCGATGAGCAGGTTCTCCTTGGAGCCGATGTAGTAGTACAGGGCGCCCTTGGCGAGCCCGACCGCGCGGCCCAGGTCGTTGATGGAGGTCGCCGCGTAGCCCTGCCGCGCGAAGAGGGAGGCGGCGGTGTCAATGATCTTCTGGCGTCTGACCTCGAAGCCCGGCCCATGACCACCCGGCGGTCGTGGCATGTCTGTTCCCCCTGACGGTGACGGCGTGCGGGCCGTCCCGGACCCGCGCGGACGCCGGATGGTGGCACGCCCAGGGCATCGCACCACACCGGCACGGGCTCCGCGCAAGGGGACCCGCGCCGGGAGGTGTGCGGCCCTCAGCTCGCGCGGCCCGCGATGTGCCACTTGGACGGCAGTTCGATGCGGGCACCGTCGGCCCTGAACTCGGTGGTGAGCAGCGGGAGTTCGCCGCTCGCCAGGATGGTGAGACCGGCCGCGCGCAGATACTCGGGCACCGCCGCGTCGGCGACCTCGCCGGGCGCGATGCCGTGGCGGAAGACCGGGGCGAGTTTCGGCGGCGGTCCCGCCGGGTCCTGGGCCAGTGCGCCGAGGACCGGGCGGGCGGCCTCGGCGAGTTCGACGAGGAAGACATGGCCGCGCTCTCCCACCAGCGTGGCGACTCCGTCGACCAGCGGCTGCCGGTCGTCGGGGTCGGCCTGGTGCAGGACGCCCCTCATGTAGACGTTGGCGTCCCCGAGTTCGGCGTGCAGCGCCTCGACGTCGGTCTTGTCGGTGGCGTCCAGCACCCGGTACGTGGCCTGTCCGGCCGGGTCGGCCTGCCGGGCGTGGTCGACGGCGGCGGCGGACAGGTCGGCGCCGACGACATGGGTGAACCGGTCGGCGAGGAAGCGGGTCTGGGTGCCGTTGCCGCAGCCCAGGTCGATCATCTGAAGACCGGGGTCGCGCAACTTCGGTTCGAACAGGGCGAGATGGAGCCCTACGGTCTGTGCCGGGGCCGCGTCCCAGAAGACGGCCCCCTGTCCGTCGGGCGCCTCGCGCCAGAAACCCTCCCAGGCCTCCCGGTACCGACTCGACACGCTCATGCCCAACTCCCCAGGATGCGAGGCCGTTCCGCCATAAGTGACGGGCCAGTACGGTCTATCGCGCCCCGGTCCCGCTCACAAGCACACGGCGCATACCTTCACCGCTCATTCGATCCGTGTACGCCGGTGTGCGCCCCGTACACGCCCCCGGGTCACCTGCGATTCAGCGGCGGGGCAGGGTGAGTTCGAACCAGACGGTCTTGCCCGTGGCCGTACGGCTGGCGCCCCATTCGCGGGCGAGGACACCGACGACGTGCAGGCCGCGGCCGAACTCGGCGTCGGGGCCGGCGGCGAGCAGGGACGGCAGGGTGGGGTCGTCGTCGTCCACCTCGCACAGCAGGGTGTCGCCGCGCACCAGACGCAGCGTGATCCCCCGGCCGCGGGAGTGCCGTACGGCGTTGGTGACCAGTTCGCCCGCCAACAGGGCGGCGGTGTCGGCGAGTCGGCCGAGGCCCCACTCGTGGAGCTGTTCGCCGACCGCCGCGCGGGCGCGGGCCGCCTCGACCGGGTCGAGGGTGAGCCGCCACTCGGCGACGTCGTCCGGCTCGATGCCGTTGAGGCGGGCCATCAGGAGCGCGACGTCGTCCTTGCGGCCGCCGCGGGTGTTGAGGGAGCGGATGATCGTGTCGCAGGCGTCGTCCATGGAGGCGGCCGGATGCGCGGCCGACTCGGACAGGGTCGCGAGTCCTACGCCGATGTCCTCGCCGCGCACCTCGACGAGGCCGTCGGTGCACATCACGAGCCGGTCGCCGGGCTCCACCCGGACGCTGATCGCCTCGAAGGGCACCCCGCCGACGCCGATGGGCGCACCCGTGGGCAGGTCGAGCAGTTCGCTGCGGCCGTCCCCGGCGTGCACGATCACCGGCGGGATGTGGCCCGCGTTGGCGAGGTGGAGTTCGCCGGCGATCGGGTCGTAGACGACGTAGAGGCAGGTCGCGAGGTACGAGTCGCCGAGGCGCTGGGCCAGGTCGTCGAGGTTGCGCAGGAGTTGGGCGGGCGGGAGGTCCAGGGCGGCCATGGTCTGTACGGCGGTGCGCAACTGGCCCATCATCGCCGCCGAGTTGAGGCCGTGGCCCATGACGTCGCCGACGACGAGCGCGGTGCGGGCGCCGGGGAGTTTCACCGAGTCGAACCAGTCGCCGCCGACCCGGCCGAGCAGGGTGCCCGGCAGATAGCGGGTGGCGATGTCGCAGCCCGCCATGCGCGGCGGGATGTGCGGCAGCATGCTGTCCTGGAGGGTCTCGGCGACGGACTCCTGGTAGGTGTACATGCGCGCGTTGTCGAGCACCAGGCCCGCGCGGGCGGCGAGTTCGGCGCCGGTGACGCGGTCCATGTCGTTGAACTCGACGCGCTCCGGGTGGCGCAGCAGGATCATGAAGCCGAGGACGACGTTGCGGGCCTTGAGCGGGACGACGAGCATGGAGCGGCCGGTGATCAGCGGCCTGATGTCGCGCTTCTCGAACTGCGAGGCGATCATGTGCCCCATCTGCTCGCTGATGCGCGGCACGAGGACGGGGTCGCCGCTGGTCATGCACTGGAAGAACGGGGTGTGCGCCGGGAACGGCATGGCCTCGCCGACGGGGACGACGTCGTCCCAGCGGCCGGGTTCGTCGGTGTGTTCCAGGGCGACCCGGTGCCACATGGTGGTGGTGTCGGGCACGCCGTCCGGGAACCCTTCGCCGGCGACGACCTGTTCTCGGAGGTAAGTGCCCGCGACGTCCGTGAACTTGGGGACGACGGCCTTGCTGACCTCGATGATGGTCTGGGCGAGGTCGAGCGAGGTGCCGATGCGTCCGCTGACCTCGTTCAGGAACTCCAACCGGTCGCGTACGGCGGCGTATTCGAGGTCCTCGCCCTCGTCGGCGACGTCCTCAGGGAGCGGATGTCCCTCGGCGGCGGCGAGGGCGGCGCGCTCGCGGCGGGCCCTGCGCTCGGCGCGGCGGGCGACGCCCCAGTCCGGGGTCACCGGAACCCGTTCGTTCTGGCTGAACTCCAGCACGGGGTAGCCGAGTTCGAGGACCTGCCCGACGATGCGGGCGCTCTCGCCGACGCTCATGCTGGGCAGGATCTCGGGGAGCCTGCGGGCGAGTTCGTCGGCGCCGGGGAAGTCCGTGTGCAGGGCGAAGCCGGGGGCGACGCGCTCGAAGGCGCCGTCCGTGCCGGGGAGGTCCTGGCGCAGGCCGCCCGCGTCGGCGGCGAGCACGAGGAGCCGTTCCTGTCCGGGGCCGACCAGGGGGTAGGCCCACCACAGGACGTCCACGCGGCCCCTCCCCCACTCTTCGGGCGGTTGGACCCCCATCTCGCTTGGCTCGGGCACGGTGAGGCGGGCGCGGCCCGCGGCAGGGTAGGACAGATGTCCGTCGAGGGAGGACTCCAGGTCGGGCCCGAGGCCGTCGTAGGAGGCGAACACGCCCTGGGGGCCGGTGTCCTCGTCGTCGGGCAGCGCGCCGGAGACGGGGAGCAGGTCGACGGCGGCCTGGCCGATGGCCTCTTCCCTGGTGACGCCGAAGAGGCGCCGGGCGCCTCGGCTCCAGTGGGAGACGAGGCCGGCGCGGTCGACCAGGATCACGGCCAGCGGGACGCGGCCCGCCGCGGTGTGTTCCAGCACCACGTCGTCCCCGGCCCCGCGGCCGGGAGGTGTCTCCCGCTCAGTGCCACGGTCCATGGCCCAGGCCCTCTCTCCCCACGGCTCCGGAAGATCTGTGCCGCCACCGACCACGCTACGGGGGCGGCCGGTGGCGATGTGTGGCATTCCCGGAATTGGTTCCGACCCGTCGCACCGGCGCGCGCCCCCGCGCGGTGCTCAGTCCTCGTGGCCGAGCTGGAGATCGCGCTCGGTGCGTCCCCCGCCCGCCACTTGGAGCACGGTGGCCACGGGCGGGTACCCGGCGGCGATCACCGTGTACTCGCCGGAGGACAGGTCGACGAAGCGGAACGTGCCGTCCGGGCCCGTGGTGAGGGTGTCGACGACGTTGCCCGCCGCGTCGAGGAGCGTCACGCGCGCGTCCTCGACGGGCCGCCCGCCGCTCGCCCTGACGGTGCCGCGCAGCACGGCACCGCCGGCGAGCTCGACGTCCTGGCGGGTCTCCCGGGACGCCTGGACGCTGACGGGGAGCGCGGCCGGGCGGAACGCGGGCGCGCTGGCCGCGAGGGTGTACTCGCCGGCCACCAGCTCGCTGATGACATAGCCCCCTTCGCGCCCGCTGCGGGTGCTGGCGACGACCTCGCCGTGCACGTTGGTGAGCGTCACGGCGGCCTCCCGCACCGGGGTGCCGTCCGCGGTCAGCACGCTCCCGGCGAGGCGTCCGGCGCCGCCGAGGACGACGTCGAGCTCGACGGGCCGCTCGCCGACGGTCACGGACACCGCCTGCGGCTGGTGCCCGCCGGCCGCCGCGATCAGGACGTAGGACCCGGAGCCGGGCGTCGACAGCGCGTACCGCCCGTCCGCGCCGCTGGCGCCGCGCCCGATCTGCTGTCCCGAGACGTCGATGAGGGTCAGCGCGGCCCGGGGCACGACGGTCCCGTCGGGGTGCTGCACCGTGCCGCAGACGGGGATTCCGGCGGCGTAAGACGAGCGGAGCGAGATGGGGGTCCCCCCGGCCGAAGGCTGGGGGAGGGCCTGCGGGATCGGGGAGTTGAGGGGCGCGGCCTCGGAGGTCTCGGCGGGGGCGTTGTGGGACACCAGGGGTTTCTCCTTGAGGAAGATCGCGATGAGCAGGCCGAGGGCGAGCACCGGCACCAGGTAGAGGAAGATCCGCGGCATGGCGTCGGCGTACGCCTGGATGTAGCCGTCGCGCAGGGCGGGGGGCAGCGTGTGGACGAGCTGCGGGGTGATGGACTCGGGGTCGGGCAGGCCGCTGCCCGCGGGGATGCGGACGCGCAGCGCGTCGGTGAGCCGGTCGGCGAACAGGGTGCCGAAGATGGCGGCGCCGACGCTGCCGCCGATCTGCCGGAAGTAGTTGTTGGCGCTGGTGGCGGTGCCGAGGTCGGCGGGCCGTACGGAGTTCTGCACGGCGAGGACCAGGACGGGCATCACCATGCCGATGCCGGCGCCGAGGACGGCCATCCAGATGCTGTATTGCAGCCGGGAGGTGTCGACCTCCAGCCGGGAGAGCAGCCACATGCCGAGGGTGGCGAGGGCGCTGCCGAGGACGGGGTAGATCTTGTAGCGGCCGGTGTGGCTGATGAGTTGACCGGAGATGATGGACGCGCCGACGATGCCGCCCATCATCGGCAGCATCAGCAGTCCCGACTCGGTGGCGCTGGCCCCGTCGACCATCTGGAGGAAGGTCGGCAGATAGCTGGCCGCCCCGAACAGCGCGACGCCGATCACCAGGCCCACGAGGGCGGTGATGTTGAAGACGGCGTCCTTGAACAGCCGTAGCGGGATGAGGGGTTCGGGCGCGAAGCGCTCGGCGACGAGGAAGAGGGACGCGGCGGCCACCGCCCCCGCGCCCAGCCCGAGGATGACGCGCGAGCCCCACGCGTACTCGGTCCCGCCCCAACTGGTCAGCAGCACCAGGCAGGTGGAGGCGGCGGCGAGCAGCGGCGCGCCGAGGAAGTCGAGGCGCGCCTTGACGGTGGGCTTCGGCAGTCTGAGGACGACCGTCACGACGGCGAACGTGACCACGCCGAACGGCACGTTGATGTAGAAGCACCACCTCCAGGAGAGGTGGTCCGTGAAGTAGCCGCCGAGCAACGGGCCCGCCACGGAGGCGAGTCCGAAGGTGGCGCCGATCAGGCCCATGAACCGGCCGCGTTCCCGGGGCGGCACGATGTCCGCGATGATCGCCTGTACGCCGATCATGAGTCCGCCGGCGCCGATGCCCTGCACCGCGCGGAACGCGATGAGCTGGTCCATCGACTGGGCGCGGCCGGAGAGCGCGGAGCCGATGACGAAGACACCGATCGCGAACTGGAACACGCTCTTGCGGCCGACGAGGTCGCCGAGTTTGCCGTAGACCGGCAGGCCGACCGTGGAGGTGAGGAGGTAGGCGGTGATCGCCCAGGACATCTTGTCCAGGCCGTGCAGTTCGCCGACGATCTTCGGGAGCGCGGTGGCGACGATCATCTGGTCGAGGGCGGCCAGCAGCAGCGCGAGCATCAGGCCGAGGAACACCAACCGCACGCGGCGCGGGCCGAGTTCGGCCTTCTCGACGGGGACGGGGACCGGTGTCTCCGGGGGCGCCGGGACCCGCTCGTCCTGCACCAGAGTCGTCCCGCCCACGTACCGCTCCCCTCGTCGCGCCTGCCGCACAATTCCCGCTTTAGGCGACAACTGCGAGCAAGCGTGACGAGTTACGGCGTACGCCCGGCTCGAACGGAGATCCACTCGAACCGGTGAGGGGCGAGCGCGGGCGTCAACACGCCCTGGGGAGCCGGACTTTGAGGCCCGCCCCGCTTGATCGGCCTACTTCTCGACCTCGGCGGCGAGCCGGGCGAGGACCAGGTCGTAGATCCGGCCGAGGCCCTTGGGGGCGAAGGTCCGCTCGAAGAAGCCGCCGATGCCGCCGGCGCCGTTCCACGTGCTGGTCACGACGACGCGGGAGTTGCCCTCGCCGGCCGGGGTGACCCGCCAGGTGGTGACCATGGTGGAGTTGCGGTCCTTCTCGACCAGCTCGCCGTCGGTCGGCTCGGTGACCTCCAGGAGGCAGTCGCGGACGCGCTTGCTGGTGGCCTGGAGCTTCCAGTGGACGAGGGTGCCCTCGCCGTCGCCGCCCTCGCGCACCTCGTACTCGCTGAACTGCTCGGGCAGCACCTTCGCGCGCGTGCCGCTGTAGTCGGCGAGGGCGTCGAAGACCGCCTCCGCGTCGGCTGCGACGACCCGCTCGGTAGTCGCCTCGACCTGCGCCATCGGTTTCCTCCAGGACATGAGTTCTCGGGGTCGGGGCAAGCCAACCACCCCCGCCCACGGCCGCCCAAATCGGGGTGCCCCAGGGCGACGGGAGGGATCGGAAATGCCCCTTGCACAGAAATTCGAACAAGTGTTTCACTCGGGTGGCAGGCCTACTGAGGAGGCGACATGCGCTGGGAGAACCTCACCGCGGAGTCCGGCGGCCACAGCCGGGCGGCCGATGCCGCGCTGTTCGGCGCGGACGCCGTGGTCAGCCGTACCTTCGACACACCCGAGTTCCGCGGGATCACCTTCCACGAGGTGCGGGCCCGCTCGATCATCAACCGGGTGCCGGGGGCCTCCCGCATGCCCTTCGAGTGGACGGTCAACCCGTACCGGGGCTGCTCGCACGCGTGCGTCTACTGCTTCGCCCGCAAGACCCACAGCTATCTCGACCTCGACACCGGCCTCGGCTTCGACTCGCAGATCGTGGTCAAGGTGAACGCGCCGGAGCTGCTGCGCCGCCAGCTCGGCTCACGGCGCTGGCTCGGCGACCACATCGCGATGGGCACGAACGTCGACTGCTACCAGCGCGCGGAGGGCCGCTACCGGCTGATGCCGGGCATCCTGGGCGCCCTGCGCGACCACGCGAACCCCTTCTCGATCCTGACGAAGGGCACGCTGATCCTGCGCGACCTGGACCTCCTGGTGCAGGCCTCCGAGGTCACCGACGTCGGCATCTCGGTCTCCGTCGGCTTCACCGACCCCGCGCTGTGGCGCACGGTGGAGCCCGGGACGCCCTCCCCGGAGCGGCGCCTCGACGTCGTACGGACGCTGACCGAGCACGGCATCGGGGTCGGGGTGCTGATGGCCCCGGTGATCCCCTTCCTGAGCGACCACCCGGCCCAACTGCGCGCCACGGTAAGGGCGATAGCGGCCTCCGGGGCGACCTCGGTGACGCCCCTGGTGCTGCATCTGCGGCCCGGTGCCCGCGAGTGGTTCATGGCCTGGCTCGGGCAGCACCACCCGCATCTGGTGCGGCGGTACGAGCGGCTGTACGCGGAGGGGTCGTACGCCCCGAAGTGGTACCAGCGCCGGATCACCCGTCAGGTCCACGACCTGGCGCAGGAGTACGGCATCGGTCCCGCGCGCGCGGGGATGCCGCGCCGGATCACCGAGCCGGCGGAGGCGCCCGCTCCGCCGGTGTCCGAGCCGACGCAGCTGACGCTGATCTGAGCGCGTCGGGCTCGGAGCGTTCGAGGGCATCCGGCGGCCCAATCGGGTCAAGTATCGGCGGAACAGGTTCCTCCGGGTGCGCACTCCGGGACGATGCGGCGGGGACCGTGGACTCACGGCCCTCTCCCCTCCGTCCTGGGAGGACGTATGAGAAAACGCGCAGCCGTACTGTGCGGTGCCGCCGTCGTCGTGGCCGGGACGGTCACCGCTCTGCCCGCCGACGCGAGCACCGCGCGCCCCGCCACGCCGACCGTGCAGCCGGCGAAGCCGACCTGGAAGAAGTGCGCCACCACCGACTATCCGACGCTCCAGTGCTCCAGCGTCCAGGTGCCCCTCGACCACGCGAACCCGCACGGGAAGCAGATCACGCTCGCCCTGTCCCGCGTCCCGCACACCGCGAAGACCTACCAGGGCCCGCTGCTGGTCAACCCCGGCGGCCCCGGCGGCAGCGGACTGACCCTCGCGGGCTTCGTCGCGTCCTCGCTGCCCAAGGCGGTGGCATCCCAGTACGACGTCATCGGCTTCGACCCGCGCGGCGTCGGCAGGAGCACCCCCGCCCTCGACTGCGAGCCGGGCTACTTCAACCCGGTGCGGCCCGACTCCGTCCCCAGCACCCCGGCGCTGGAGAAGGCCAACCTCGCGCGAGTGAAGGCCTACACGGCCGCCTGCGGCAAGAAGTACGCGAAGCTGCTGCCGTACATCGACACGGTCAGCGCCGTACGCGACATGGACTCGATCCGGGCCGCGCTCGGCGCGCGGAAGATCAACTACTTCGGCTACTCGTACGGCACCTACCTGGGCGCCGTGTACGCCAAGCTCTACCCGGAGCGTGTGCGCCGCCTGGTCCTGGACTCCATCGTCGATCCCACCGGGGTCTGGTACGACGACAACCTCGGGCAGGACTACGCGTTCAACGACCGCCACCAGGCGCTCATGGCGTGGATCGCCAAGTACGACTCGACGTACAAGCTCGGCACCGACCCGGCCAGGATCGAGGCCAAGTGGTACGCGATGCGGGCCGCCCTGGCCAAGAAGCCGGCCGACGGCAAGGTGGGCGCCTCCGAGCTGGAGGACACCTTCATCCCGGGCGGGTACTACAACGGCTACTGGCCGTATCTCGCCGAGGCGTTCGCGGCCTACGTGAACCACAAGAACGCCGATCCGCTGGTCGAGGCGTACGAGAACTACGCCGCGATCGACGCCTCCGGGGACAACGGGTACAGCGTCTACACGTCGGTGCAGTGCCGTGACGCGTCCTGGCCGCGCGACTGGAACCGGTGGCGCAGGGACAACTGGGCGGCCTACGACAAAGCGCCGTTCATGGTCTGGAACAACGCCTGGTACAACGCGCCGTGCGCGTTCTGGCCGACCAGAACGAAGGAACCGGTCAACATCGCCAACGGCAAGCTCCCGCCGGTGCTGCTGTTCCAGGCGACGAACGACGCGGCCACTCCGTACGAGGGCGGCGCCACGGTCCACCGGATGCTGGCCGGTTCGAGCCTCGTGGTCGAGGAGGGCGGCGGGAACCACGGCATCACGCTGAGCGGGAACGCCTGCCTGGACAGGTACCTGTCGACGTATCTGAGCGACGGCAAGGTGCCGCGCGGTGGCCACGAGGCCGACGCGGTGTGCCAGAAGACGCCCGACCCGAAACCGCTGACCTCGGCCAAGTCGGCGACCAGCACGGCGCATGGTTCGACCCTGCACGGCCTGCTCGGCTTCCGCGGCTGAGACCGGCCCGGCAGCCTCCCTCCGGGGGCGGGAATCCTCGTTGTCAGACCCGTGGTCCACCATGGACGCATGAGTGATCTGACGAGGATTCCCGCCCCCGACGGCGTCGCCCCGGCGACGGCCTACACACACGTCGTCATGGGCACCGGCCGCCTCGTCGCGATCTCCGGGCAGCTCGCCCTGGACGAGGCCGGAAAGCTCGTCGGCGCGGACGACGCGGCGGCCCAGGCCCGCCAGGTCTTCGAGAACCTCCGCCGCTGCCTCGCCTCGGCGGGGGCCGGCTTCGACGACGTGGTCAAACTGACCTACTACGTCACGGACATGGCCCACATGCCGGCCATCCGCACGGCCCGCGCGGTCCACATACCCGACGACCGGCTCCCCGCCGCGTCGGCGGTGCAGGTCGCCGCGCTGGTGCGACCGGAGTTCCTGATGGAGATCGAGGCTTTCGCGGTGATCGCCGAATAATCGGAGGCGGGCTCGGCCGACACCTCCCTAGGGTGCCGCCCATGAGCGACACCGAGCCCGTGCGCATCCGCCCGATGACCCTCGCCGACTGCGACCGGGTCTCCGAAATCCGCGTCCTGGGCTGGCAGTTCGCGTACCGGGGCCTCATGCCGCAGCCCTTCCTGGACGCCCTCAGCGCGAGCGCCGACACCGAGCGCCGCCGGGCCCGTTTCATGGAGGGCGACGGCAGCGTCCTGAACCTCGTCGCCTCGGTGGGCGACGAGATCGTCGGCTGGGCCGCGCTCGGCCCGTACCGCGACGACGAACTCCGCGCCGGGGACGCCGAGTTGTACGCGATCTACCTCGACCCGAAGCACGTGGGCACCGGCGCCGGGCGGGCCCTGATGCGGGAGGGGCTGCGGCGGTGCGCGGCCCTCGGCCACGACCGCGTCTACCTCTGGGTCGTCCGGGGCAACGCCCGCGCCCGCCGCTTCTACGAGCGCGCGGGGTTCTGGGCGGACGACGCGGAGGAGCCGTACGAGGTGGCGGGGGTGTCGGTCCCTGAGCTGCGGTACGTCAGGGAGTTGAGGGGGTTGGGAGGGTGAGGGGGTGGGGGGCGAGGGGGGCGAGGGGGGGGTGAAAGGGCGTTACTGCCGACCACCCGCGAACCCGGATCACCGAAGCCTCCGCGCCGGTCGCCACCCACCTCACCCCACCCCACCCCAGCGCGCCCCCCTAACCCCGACCCCGCCAGCTCACCGCTGCCGCGGAATCCTCCCCAACGCGTTCACCGCCGCCTCCGCCAGCGCCGGATGGGCCAGCGCGTCGTTCAGCACCGGTCGTGCGCGCGGGTCGGCCAGTTCGCCGAGGCCCTCCACGCAGGCGAGGGCCACGCGGCGGTACGGGTCGTGCGGGCGCAGACGGCGCTGGAGCGTGGTGATGAGGGCGGGGACG
This sequence comes from Streptomyces sp. NPDC096013, assembly GCF_044763565.1. Lineage (NCBI taxonomy): Bacteria > Bacillati > Actinomycetota > Actinomycetes > Kitasatosporales > Streptomycetaceae > Streptomyces > Streptomyces sp. NPDC096013. The sequence goes on from NZ_JBIWGK010000001.1 coordinate 1,017,079, forward strand.
GACTCGGGGGCGCGGAGGTCGGCCAGGAGGCGGACCGGGTGCAGGGCGTAGGCGACGCGGAGTTCGTTGGTGGCGAGGGCGGCCGCGGCGCGGGCGGTGCGGGGGTCGTCGAGGCGGGCCAGGGCGTACGCGGCGGAGGCGCAGCGCTGTGGGTCACGGTGGTTGAGGAGGAGCACCAGGGACTCGAAGGCACGCCGGTCGCCCGCGAGGCCGAGCCGGAACGCGGCCAGCTCCCTCGCCCAGAGCGGATGACCGGGGGCGGTGAGGACCTCCGCCAGTTCGTCGAGGTCGTCGGTGGCCACGAGACGCTCGTACGGCACCGCCCCTCCCGACTCCCGCCGTAAGCGCTCCGTGAGTGATCGCAACTCTTCGTCCATGAAACCGAGCCTATGGGTGGCGTCGGGCACCCGGGACCCAGATCTTCAACTCGGGGGCTGGCGCGCTCGTTACCCACCGGTTAAGCTCAGACGAGCGAGTTACCCACTCGCGTATCTCCTGACGGTGGCCTGGTGACGCAGCCGCCGTTCGGGGCACCTCCCGCGCCCCTTGAGGCAGTGGGGGAGCAGTCGGTTCGGCACCTCGCGTGCCGCAGTACGGCCAGGCCTGGGACAGGGCCGGCCGGAACTCCCTCTCCCGCCGGGCGTGTGCGCTCGTTGCCCGGCACCACCCGCACTCCTTTCCGTGCTCCGTGCGCCCCTCGGCGTACGGAGCACGCTCCCAGTCGTCACCCTCATTCCAGGAGTCCCGCGATGGCAGCTCCCCTGTCCGACGCCACCCTGTCCCCGTTCAAGACCATTGCCGTGGTCGGTCTCGGCACGATGGGCACCGGTATCACCGAGGTTCTCGCCCGGGCCGGCCGCGAGGTCGTCGGCATCGACGTCGACGAGGCCGCGACCGCCCACGCCTTCGGCGCCCTGGAAGCGGCGACCGCCCACGCGGTGCGCCGCGGCAGGCTGACCGAGCAGGAGCGCGCCGACGCCCTCGCCCGCGTCCGCACCTCCACCGACCTGAGTGCCGCGGCCGACGCCGACCTGGTCATCGAGGTGGCCCCGGAGTCGTACGAGATCAAGCACCAGATCTTCCGTGAGCTGGACGGGATCGTGCGCCCCGACACCATCCTCGCGACCGGCACGAACGCGCTCTCCGTGACCCGGCTGGCGGCCGACTCGGCGCGCCCGGAGCGGGTGTTGGGGCTGCACTTCTTCAACCCGGCGCCCGCGATGAAGCTGGTCGAGGTCGTCTCCTCGGTGCTGACCGCGCCCGCCGCCGTCGCCGCCGTCACTGACCTCGCGATCGAGCTGGGCAAGGAGCCCGTCGCGGTCGGCGACCGGCCCGGGTTCGTCGCGGACGGGCTGCTGTTCGGCTACCTCAACCAGGCCGCCGCGATGTACGAGGCGAAGTACGCCTCCCGCGAGGACATCGACGCGGCGATGCGGCTCGGCTGCGGACTGCCGATGGGCCCGCTCGCGCTTCTCGACCTGATCGGGATCGACACCGCGCGCACGGTCCTGGAGGCCATGTACGCCGAGTCCCACGACCGTCTGCACGCCCCCGCGCCGATCCTGAAGCAGCTCAGCGAGGCGGGCCTGACCGGCCGCAAGACGGGTCGCGGCTTCTACTCCTACGAGGTTCCGGGCAGCGCGACCGTCGTGCGGGACGCGCTCACCCCGGCCGAGGGCGCACGGCTCACGCCGGGGCGTACGGTCCGCTCGGTCGGGGTCGCCGGTTCCGGGACCATGGCGTCCGGGATCGCCGAGGTCTTCGCCAAGGCCGGGTACGAGGTCGTGCTCGCCGCGCGCTCCGAGGAGAAGGCGCAGGTCGCCAAGGACCGTATCGGCACGTCGCTTTCGCGCTCGGTCGACCGGGGCCGGATGACCGCCGAGGCCGCAGCCCAGACCCTGGAGCGGATCACTCCGGCGGGTTCCTACGACTCCTTCGCGGACGTCGACCTGGCCGTCGAGGCGGTCGCCGAGGACCTGGAGATCAAGCAGCGGCTGTTCGCGACGCTGGACAAGGTCTGCAAGCCGGGCGCGGTGCTGGCCACCACGACCTCGTCGCTCCCGGTGGTCGCGTGCGCCCGTGCCACCTCGCGTCCGCAGGACGTGATCGGCATGCACTTCTTCAACCCCGCGCCGGCGATGAAGCTGGTCGAGGTCGTCCGTACGGTGCTGACGGGTCCTGACGTCCAGTCGACGGTCCACGAGGTCTGCGTCAGGATCAAGAAGCATGCGGTCGACTGCGGTGACCGGGCCGGATTCATCGTCAACGCCCTGCTGTTCCCGTACCTCAACAACGCGATCAAGATGGTGCAGGAGCACTACGCGTCGCTTGACGACATCGACGCGGCGATGAAGCTGGGCGGCGGCTACCCGATGGGTCCCTTCGAGCTGCTGGACGTCGTCGGGCTGGACGTGTCCCTGGCGATCGAGAAGGTCCTGCACCGCGAGTTCCGCGACCCTGGCCTGGCTCCGGCACCGCTCCTGGAGCACCTGGTGGCCGCCGGCTGCCTCGGCCGCAAGACGGGCCGCGGCTTCCGCGAATATGCCCGCCGCTGAGCAACCGGAGGACCTGTCCGGGATCGACGGGGACTGGGGCGGGCTGCTCGATCGCACCGGCGGACCCCTGCCCGCGATGGGCGGGGGAAACCCCCGACGTGCACGCCAAGCTGCGCACATGCAGTACGTTCGGGTCATGCCCCAGCCCGCCAAGCCCTCCCGTACACCAGCCACGCCCGACGCACCGGAGAGTGCCGCGGGCAGTCGCGCCGCCGCCCAGCGCCTCAAGATGCGGCGCGAACTGGCGGCGGCCGCGATGGAGCTGTTCGCGACGAAGGGGTACGAGGCGACCACCGTCGACGAGATCGCGGCCGCGGCCGGGGTCGCGCGCCGGACGTTCTTCCGCCACTTCCGCTCCAAGGAAGAGGCGATCTTCCCCGACCACGACGACACCCTGATCCGCGCCGAGGCGGTGCTCAACGCGGCTCCCGCGCACGAGCACCCGCTCGACACGGTGTGCCGGGGCATCAAGGAAGTCATGCGCATGTACGCGGCCCGCCCGGAGATCTCGGTCGCCCGCTACAAGCTGACGCGCGAGGTGCCCACCCTGCGCGAGGCGGAGATCGCGTCGGTGGCCCGCTACGAGCGGCTGTTCACGCGCTATCTCCTGGGCCACTTCGACGAGCACGCGCACGACGACGACGCCAACGACGACCCGCTGCTCGCCGAGGTCGCCGCCTCCGCCGTGGTCACCGCCCACAACCACGTGCTGCGGCGCTGGCTGCGGGCCGGCGGCCAGGGCGACGTCGAGGCACAGCTCGACCACGCCTTCGGGATCGTACGGAAGACGTTCGGCACCGGCATCGGCGCCGGTCGCACCGCGACCCCCAAGCCGGCCGGCACCGCGGTGCACCGGCACGGCGAGGTCCTGGTGACGGTCGCCCGCACCGACGCCCCGCTGGACGAGGTCATGCGGACCATCGAAGAGGCGCTCAGGGACCGCTGAGCCCTCGCCACCCTGTGATGACGGCCACCCCTCGGGGTGGCCGTTTTGGCATGTCAGAGCCCCTTTTCACGCGGCTTTCCGACGCCGTTCGATCGATCATCGCTCATTTGTTACGTAAAGATTTCACCTGAGAGCGATTCATGGCACTCGGTGCCTTGCGAGGTGACACGCAGTGTCATACGTTGAAGGTGTCCGGGCGGCCGGCGTGCAGAGATCTCTCGTACGTCGGCTGTCCCCGCAACCCACCACTGGGATGCGCGCCCGGACGCCTGCGTCACAGGCAACCTCCCGCGCCACAAAGCGCTGCCGAAGCACCACCCCGCCGAACCGACGGCACCTCAGCACCCACCATCAGCAGCAGCACCGACGTACCCGACCGCGCCCCTCCCTCAGGGCGCACTTCGCCGGAGGCAACACCGTGACCGTGAAGGACATCCTGGACGCGATCCAGTCGCCGGAGTCGACTCCGGCCGATTTCGCCGCCCTGCCGCTCCCCGAGTCGTACCGCGCGATCACCGTGCACAAGGACGAGACGGACATGTTCGCGGGCCTCGCCACCCGCGACAAGGACCCCCGCAAGTCGATCCACCTGGACGACGTCCCGGTGCCCGAACTCGGCCCGGGCGAGGCCCTGGTGGCCGTGATGGCCTCCTCGGTCAACTACAACTCCGTGTGGACGTCGATCTTCGAGCCGCTGTCGACGTTCGGCTTCCTGGAGCGCTACGGCAAGCTCAGCGAGCTGACGAAGCGGCACGACCTGCCGTACCACGTCATCGGCTCCGACCTCGCGGGCGTCGTCCTGCGCACCGGCCCGGGCGTGAACTCCTGGAAGCCCGGTGACGAGGTCGTCGCGCACTGCCTGTCCGTCGAGCTGGAGTCCTCCGACGGGCACAACGACACGATGCTCGACCCCGAGCAGCGCATCTGGGGCTTCGAGACCAACTTCGGCGGGCTCGCCGAGATCGCGCTCGTCAAGTCCAACCAGCTGATGCCCAAGCCGGACCACCTCTCGTGGGAGGAGGCCGCCGCCCCGGGCCTGGTGAACTCCACCGCCTACCGGCAGCTGGTCTCCCGCAACGGCGCCGGCATGAAGCAGGGCGACAACGTCCTGATCTGGGGCGCGAGCGGCGGACTCGGCTCGTACGCCACGCAGTTCGCCCTCGCGGGCGGCGCCAACCCCATCTGTGTCGTGTCCTCGCCCCAGAAGGCGGACATCTGCCGGGCGATGGGCGCCGAGGCGATCATCGACCGCACCGCCGAGGACTACAAGTTCTGGGCCGACGAACACAACCAGGACCCGCGCGAGTGGAAGCGGTTCGGCAAGCGCATCCGCGAACTCACCGGCGGCGAGGACGTCGACATCGTCTTCGAGCACCCCGGCCGCGAGACCTTCGGCGCCAGCGTCTACGTCACCCGCAAGGGCGGCACGATCGTCACCTGCGCCTCGACCTCCGGGTTCAACCACGAGTACGACAACCGCTACCTGTGGATGTCCCTGAAGCGGATCATCGGCTCGCACTTCGCCAACTACCGCGAGGCCTGGGAGGCCAACCGGCTCATCGCGAAGGGCAAGATCCACCCGACGCTCTCCAAGGTGTACTCCCTGGAGGAGACCGGGCAGGCCGCCTACGACGTCCACCGCAACCTCCACCAGGGCAAGGTCGGCGTCCTGTGCCTGTCCCCCGAGGAAGGCCTCGGTGTGCGCGACGAGGAGAAGCGCGCCCAGCACATCGACGCCATCAACCGCTTCCGGAACATCTGAGGTCACGTAGATGACTGAGCGCCAGAAAGACCGGCCGTGGCTGATGCGCACGTACGCCGGTCACTCCACGGCAGAGGCGTCCAACGAGCTGTACCGGCGCAACCTCGCCAAGGGCCAGACCGGCCTGTCGGTCGCGTTCGACCTGCCGACGCAGACCGGCTACGACTCCGACCACATCCTCGCCCGCGGCGAGGTCGGCCGGGTCGGTGTGCCGATCGCGCACCTCGGTGACATGCGCCGGCTGTTCCAGGACATCCCCCTGGACCAGATGAACACCTCGATGACGATCAACGCCACCGCCATGTGGCTGCTGGCGCTCTATCAGGTCGTCGCCGAGGAGCAGGGTGTGGACATCACCCAGCTCCAGGGCACGACCCAGAACGACATCGTCAAGGAGTACCTGTCGCGGGGCACGCACGTGTTCCCGCCGGTGCCCTCGCTGCGGCTGACGACCGACATGATCTGCTACACGGTCAACCACATCCCCAAGTGGAACCCGATCAACATCTGTAGCTACCACCTCCAGGAGGCCGGGGCCACCCCGGTCCAGGAGATCGCGTACGCCATGTCCACCGCGATCGCCGTCCTGGACGCGGTGTTCGCGTCCGGCCAGATCCCGGAGGACCGCAGGGGCGATGTCGTCGCCCGCATCTCGTTCTTCGTGAACGCGGGCGTCCGCTTCATCGAGGAGATGTGCAAGATGCGCGCCTTCGGCCGCATCTGGGACCGGATCACCCATGAGCGCTACGGCATCGAGAACCCGAAGCAGCGCCGCTTCCGCTACGGCGTCCAGGTCAACTCCCTGGGCCTGACGGAGGCGCAGCCGGAGAACAACGTCCAGCGGATCGTGCTGGAGATGCTGGCGGTGACGCTGTCGAAGGACGCACGCGCGCGTGCCGTGCAACTCCCCGCGTGGAACGAGGCGTTGGGGCTGCCCCGCCCCTGGGACCAGCAGTGGTCGCTGCGCATCCAGCAGGTGCTGGCGCACGAGAGCGACCTGCTGGAGTACGCGGACATCTTCGACGGCTCCCATGTCATCGAGGCGAAGGTGGCCTCCCTGGTGGCGGAGTCCCTCGCGGAGATCGACCGCATCGAGGAGATGGGCGGCGCGATGGCCGCCGTCGAGTCCGGCTATCTCAAGTCGCAGCTCGTGTCCTCGCACGCGGAGCGCAGGGGCCGGATCGAGTCCGGTCAGGAAAAGATCGTCGGCGTCAACATCTACAACACGACCGAGCCCAATCCCCTCACCGCCGACCTCGACACGGCGATCCAGACGGTCGACCCGGCCGTCGAGGCCCGGGTCATCGCGTCCTTGCAGCGGTGGCGGGACACGCGCTACCAGCCGCCGTTCAACCACCCGCGCCCGTGCAAGGCGCTGGAGCGGCTGAAGGAGGCCGCCAAGGGCACCGGCAACCTCATGGAGGCCACCCTGGAGTGCGCCCGCGCCGGTGTCACGACCGGCGAGTGGGCCGGGGCCCTGCGGGAGGTGTTCGGCGAGTTCAGGGCGCCCACGGGCGTCTCGTCGGCGCCGGTCGCGGTGCCCGCCGAGGAGGGCTCGGCGATGGCCTGCGTACGCCGCAAGGTGGAGATGACGGCGCGCGACATGGGCGTCGGCAAGCTGCGGTTCCTGGTCGGCAAGCCGGGCCTCGACGGGCACTCCAACGGCGCCGAGCAGATCGCCGTGCGCGCGCGTGACGCCGGCTTCGAGGTGGTGTACCAGGGCATCCGGCTGACCCCGGAGCAGATCGTGGACGCGGCCCTCGCGGAGGACGTGCACGCGGTCGGACTGTCCATCCTGTCCGGCTCGCACGCCCAGTTGGTGCCGGACGTCCTCGAACGGCTCCGTGTGGCCGGTGCCACAGACATACCTGTCATCGCCGGTGGGATCATCCCCCATGGTGACGCCGAACAGCTGAGGGCTGCGGGCGTGGCCGCGGTCTTCACCCCGAAGGACTTCGACATCACCGGAATCATCGGCCGCATCGTCGACGAGATCCGGAAAGCGAACAAGCTCGACCCTCTGCTCGACCCCTTGGAGGTCCCCGCATGACCACGCCCGCCCCCGTCAACCGGCTTCGCCCGCGGCGCTCCTGTCTCGCGGTCCCGGGAAGCAACCCGCGCTTCCTGGAGAAGGCGCAGGGCCTCCCGGCCGACCAGGTCTTCCTGGACCTGGAGGACGCGTGCGCGCCGCTCGCCAAGCCCGAGGCGCGGCACACCATCGTCAAGTTCCTCAACGAGGGCGACTGGACGGGCAAGACACGGGTCGTGCGCGTCAACGACTGGACGACCGAGTGGACGTACCGCGATGTCGTCACGGTCGTCGAGGGCGCGGGGCCGAACCTCGACTGCATCATGCTGCCGAAGGTGCAGGACGCCCAGCAGGTCGTGGCGCTCGACCTGCTGCTCACGCAGATCGAGAAGACGATGGGCTTCGAGGTCGGCAAGATCGGCATCGAGGCACAGATCGAGAACGCGCAGGGGCTCAACAACGTCAACGAGATCGCGCAGGCGTCGCAGCGCGTCGAGACGATCATCTTCGGTCCCGCCGACTTCATGGCGTCGATCAACATGAAGTCCCTCGTCGTGGGCGAGCAGCCGCCCGGCTACCCGGCGGACGCCTACCACTACATCCTGATGAAGATCCTGATGGCCGCCCGCGCCAACAACCTCCAGGCGATCGACGGCCCCTACCTCCAGATCCGCAACGTCGACGGCTACCGCGCGGTCGCCCAGCGTGCCGCAGCGCTCGGCTTCGACGGCAAGTGGGTGCTGCACCCGGGCCAGGTCGAGGCGTCCAACGAGATCTTCTCGCCGTCCCAGGAGGACTTCGACCACGCCGAGTTGATCCTGGACGCGTACGACTACTACACGTCCGAGGCGGGCGGCAAGAAGGGCTCCGCGATGCTCGGCGACGAGATGATCGACGAGGCCAGCCGCAAGATGGCGCTGGTCATCTCGGGCAAGGGCCGGGCCGCCGGTATGAAGCGCACGTCCACGTTCGAAGCCCCGGAGGCCTGAGCCCATGCAATTCGGACGCACCTACGAGGAGTTCGAGGTCGGCGCGGTCTACAAGCACTGGCCAGGGAAGACCGTCACGGAGTACGACGACCACCTCTTCTGTCTCCTGACGATGAACCACCACCCGCTCCACATGGACGCCAACTACGCCGAGAACACGACGGACTTCGGCAAGAACGTGGTCGTCGGGAACTACATCTACTCGCTGCTGCTGGGCATGTCTGTGCCGGACGTGTCGGGCAAGGCGATCGCCAACCTGGAGGTCGAGTCGCTCAAGCACGTGGCACCGACGTTCCACGGCGACACGATCTACGGCGAGACGACGGTCCTCGACAAGACGCCCTCGAAGTCGAAGAACGACCGCGGGATCGTGTACGTCGAGACCCGGGGCTACAAGCAGGACGGCACGCTGGTCTGCGTGTTCCGCCGCAAGGTGATGGTGCCGACCGAGACGTACATCAAGGAGCGCGGCGGCGAGCAGCCCGGCCGCCCGCCCGTCTCCCACCCCCACCCTCAACCGACGGCCCTGCGGACCGACCCCTCCGGTTCCCAGCCGAAGCAGACGGAGAAGTAGCCATGGCGCGACTCGCCCAGACCGCAGGTCTCACCGACATCCAGCGGGAGATCCTGTCCACCGTCCGCGACTTCGTGGACAAGGAGATCATCCCGGTCGCGACCGAGCTGGAGCACCGCGACGAGTATCCGCAGCAGATCGTCGACGGGCTCAAGGAGTTGGGCCTGTTCGGCCTGATGATCCCGGAGGAGTACGGCGGTCTGGGCGAGTCGTTGCTGACGTACGCCCTGTGCGTGGAGGAGATCGCGCGCGGGTGGATGTCGGTGTCCGGCATCATCAACACCCATTTCATCGTGGCGTACATGCTCAAGCAGCACGGCACCCAGGAGCAGAAGGACCACTTCCTCCCGCGGATGGCGGCCGGTGACATCCGGGGCGCGTTCTCGATGTCGGAGCCGGCGCTCGGCTCGGACGTCTCGGCGATCTCGTCGAAGGCGGTGAAGGACGGCGACGAGTACGTCCTGAACGGCCAGAAGATGTGGCTGACGAACGGCGGTACGTCGTCTCTCGTCGCCGTTCTCGTGCGGAGTGACGAAGGACACCCGGAGGGCACCGCGCCCCACAAGTCGATGACGACCTTCCTGGTCGAGAAGGAGCCCGGCTTCGGAGAGGTCCGCCCCGGTCTCACCATCCCCGGGAAGATCGACAAGATGGGCTACAAGGGCGTCGACACCACCGAGTTGATCATGGACGGCCTGCGGATTCCGGCCGACCGCGTGCTCGGCGGGGTGACCGGCCGAGGTTTTTACCAAATGATGGACGGAGTCGAGGTCGGCCGCGTGAATGTGGCGGCGCGTGGCTGCGGGGTCGCTCAGCGTGCCTTCGAGCTGGGCGTCTCCTACGCGCAGCAGCGTCACACCTTCGGAAAGCCCATCGCCCAGCACCAGGCGATCCAGTTCAAGCTGGCGGAGATGGCTACCAAGGTCGAGGCCGCCCATGCGATGATGGTCAACGCGGCACGCAAAAAGGACTCCGGGGAACGAAACGACCTTGAGGCAGGGATGGCGAAGTACCTCGCCTCCGAGTACTGCAAGGAGGTCGTCGAGGACGCCTTCCGGATCCACGGCGGGTACGGCTTCTCCAAGGAGTACGAGATCGAGCGCCTTTACCGCGAGGCGCCGATGCTGTTGATCGGCGAAGGTACCGCCGAGATCCAGAAAATGATCATCGGGCGCAGGTTGCTCGAAGAGTATCGATTCCAGGGCTGATTGTCCGTTTCGGGGTGTTTTCTCCGAGAAGAAGATCACACCCCGTCAACGCTCCTCAGCCGCCGACTCGGCTTCCTGGCTTACCCAGTTGTGGCCCGCGACCGGTACGATCCCGGGAAAGCCGCCGTCCCCCGTTACAGCGCGGCATCATCCGCTACGAAGGTCATCCATGCCCCACAGCCAAACCTCTGCACCACGCGACAGCCTGGCAGGCGTACGCCTCGCGCGCGGAGCATCGCCGTGGCTCCTGCCGACTGTCGCCACCGCAGCCCTCAGCCTGGTACGCGCACGCAAGTCCGGCGCCGCCAAGGTCGTGGCCGTACCCGCCACCGCGCTCGCGGCGGGCATGCTGTGGTTCTTCCGCGACCCCGAGCGCGAGATCACCCCGGGCCGGGTCATCTCGCCCGCCGACGGAGTGGTGCAGAGCATCATGCCGTGGAAGGACGGTCGCACCCGCGTCGCCATCTTCATGAGCCCGCTGAACGTCCACGTCAACCGCGCGCCGCTCTCCGGCACGGTGACGTCGGTCGAGCACATCCCGGGCGGTTTCGTTCCCGCGTTCAACAAGGAGAGCGAGAACAACGAGCGGGTCGTCTGGCACTTCGACACCGAGCTCGGTGACATCGAGATGATCCAGATCGCCGGCGCCGTCGCCCGCCGCATCGTGCCGTACGTCCCGCAGGGCACGAAGGTCGAGCAGGGCGAGCGCATCGGGCTGATCCGCTTCGGTTCGCGCGTCGACATCTACCTCCCCGAGGGTGTCGACGTGGACGTGGAGGTCGGTCAGAAGACGGTGGCTGGGGTGACTCGCATTGACCGTGGTTGATCCGGAGACACAGGCGGGCTGGGTGCCCGAGGCCGATGACGTGGACGACGAGGAGGAGATGCCTCTTTCTCTCCGCCTCTCAATAGCGGACACCCTCACCCTCGGCAACGCCACCTGCGGCTTCATGGCGGTGTACTTCACCACCACCGGCATCCTGATCCCGCACCTGACGGGCAACGACGAGTCGACCGGCATGGCCCGCCACAGCGCGGCCACCGCGGTCATCCTGATGCTGTGCGCGGCGGTCTTCGACCTCTTCGACGGCCTCGTCGCCCGCAAGCTGCGCTCCTCCCCCATGGGCGCGGAGCTGGACAACCTGTCGGACCTGATCAGCTTCGGCCTCGCGCCGGCGTACTTCGTCCTCGTCTACGGCATGGTCGCCGACGACGCGCACCAGAGAGTGGCCGCGGTCGGGGCGATCGTCGTGCTGCTGGCGGTGGTGCTGCGGCTTGCGCGGTTCTCGTGCGTGACACCGCCGAACGGCATGTTCCAGGGCATGCCCTCGCCGTTCGGTGCGCTGACCGTGGTCTCGATCGTGCTCCTTGAGCTGCCGTTCGTGGCGACGCTGCTCGCGATCCTGGGCACCGCCTGGCTGATGGTGAGCCGGGTGGAGTACCCGAAGCCGCGCGGTCGCCTCGCGGTGGCGATGCTCGCCTGGATCGTCCTGTCCATGGGCCTGCTGGCGGCCTGGGCCTTCGACGCCCCGAGCGGTCAGCTGCTCCTCCAGACGGGGTGTGCGCTCCAGCTGGTCATGGGCGCGGTGATTCCGCTGTTCGCGACGGCCCGCCGCGTGAACAACTTCCGTGACAACCGCCGTGAGGCGCGGGCGGCGCAGCCGTAGCCGTTCCTCAGTGCTGCCGAAGGGCCCCGGACCGGTTTTCGGTTCGGGGCCCTTCGGCGTTCCTCGGGGTGGGACTCAGACCAGGAAGTCCCGCGCGATGTTCTCCGCCACCCGCTCCAGGATCGGCCCGGCGTCGGCGATGCACTTCGCCACGTCCGGCTCGACGGACGTGAGGGGATACGCGCGGCGGATGCCCGCGTGGCCGAGGGACTGGGGCGGGAGGGCGAGTCGGCCGCAGACGGCGACGACCTCCTTGCCCTCGGCGCGGGCGGCGGCGGCCACGCCTGCCGGGGCCTTGCCGTGGAGGGTCTGCTCGTCCAGGGAGCCCTCGCCGGTGATGACCAGGGTGGCGCCCTCCAGGGCGGAGGCGAAGCCCAGGACGTCGAGCATGACCTCGATGCCGGGACGGAAGCGGGCGCCGAGGAGGAGGGCGCCGTAGCCGATGCCGCCTGCCGCGCCCGCGCCGGGTGCGGCGGCGTACTCGGCGGCCTTGGCGCCGATCGCCTCCTCCAGGACCTTCGCGTAGTGCCCGAGGGCCGCGTCGAGGGCGTCCACGTCGTCCGGTGCCGCGCCCTTCTGGGGACCGTAGACCGCGGGGGCGCCCTTGGGGCCGGTGAGGGGGTTGTCGACGTCGCTCGCGAGGATCAGGTCGACGGAGGTGAGGCGGGGGTCCAGGCCGGTGAGGTCGGCCGAGGCGAGGTCGGTGAGGCCGCCGCCGCCCGGGGGCACCGGTTCGCCCTCCGCGTCGAGGAAGCGGGCGCCGAGGGCGGAGAGCATGCCCGCGCCGCCGTCGGTCGTGGCGCTGCCGCCGACGCCGAACACGATCGTGCGGGCGCCCGCGTCGAGCGCGGCCCGCAGCAGTTCGCCGGAGCCGTACGTCGAGGAGGTGAGCGGGGCGAAGACGCCCTTGGGCAGGCGTTGCAGCCCGCTCGCCTCGGCCATCTCCACGACGGCCGTGTCGCCGCGGACCGCGAAGGCCGCGGTGACCTCGTCGCCGAGGGGTCCGGCGACCCGTGTCTCCCGTCGCTCGAAGCCCGCCGCGACGGCCGCGTCCACCGTGCCGTCGCCGCCGTCGGCAACCGGCATGGCCGTGACCTCCAGGTCGGGTACGACCCGGCGCAGCCCTGCCGTCACCCGCTCGGCGACCTGCACGGCCGTCAGCGACCCCTTGAACTTGTCCGCGGCGACGAGCACCCTGTGGGTGCCCCTCTGTGCAGCGTTCGCCACCTTGCGATCCCCTTGCTCTACGGGCCCCCGCGCGTTCAGGGGCCAGTCGCGCCGCTGTGACCTTAACCGGCGGACGCCCCCGCCGTCATGCCCCGACCGAACGCTGGGACCGCGCTGAGCGGACGCTGTGCCGCCGCGGGGACCCGGAGTGGGCGGGTCGCGGGCGGGGCGTAAGGGGTGCCCGGCCCGGGTCTGCCGCTTCCCCGTGCCGGGCGGGCTGGCCGGGCGGGCTGGTTACCCTTCCTGAATGACCACCACGCAAGACTTCGCCACGTACCTCGCGGGTCTCCCCCGCATCCTCGCCGGTGCCGCCGCCCTCTTCCGCGACGCCGAGGGGAACGTCCTGCTCGTCGAGCCCAACTACCGTGAGGGCTGGGCGCTTCCGGGCGGCACGATCGAGTCGGACGACGGCGAGACCCCGCGCCAGGCTGCGCGCCGCGAGACGCTGGAGGAGATCGGCCTCGACGTCGAACTCGGCCGCCTGCTCGCCGTCGACTGGGTCTACCACGGCCCGGAGTATCCGCCGTTGGTCGCCTACCTCTACGACGGCGGCGTCCTCACCCCGGACGACCTCGCCTCGATCCGACTCCAGGAGGAGGAACTCCTGTCCTGGCGCCTCGTCCCGCGCGAGGACATCCCCGAGTACCTGTCGGGTTCGCTGGGGCTGCGGGTCCTCGTCGGGCTGGACGTGCTGGAGGAGGGCGGGGGTACGGCGGAGTTGGAGAACGGGCTGCGGGTGGTCTGACGGCCCCGGGTCCGACACCGGGCGCGACCGCGCCAGTTGACCGACACCGGCGTCAACTGCGTTTCGGCTGCCGGTGGGTGGCGGCCGGCAGCCCGATATCCGCTCGCCGCCCCGCCCCCGTCCCCCTACCCTCGCCACCATGAGCAAGCCTCTTGTCGCCCTCCTCACCGGCGCGGGTATCTCCACCGACTCCGGCATCCCCGACTACCGCGGCCCGAACGGCCTGTGGCGGAAGGACCCCGAGGCCGAGAAGCTCGTGACCTACGAGTACTACATGGGTGATCCGGAGATCCGGCGCAGGTCGTGGCAGCTGCGGCGGAGGACCCACACCCTCCGGGCCGAGCCCAACGCCGCGCACCGGGCCGTCGTGGAGCTGGAGCGGTCCGGTGTGCCGGTGCGGGTCATCACGCAGAACGTGGACGGGCTGCACCAGCTCGCCGGACTGCCCGCCCGGAAGGTGCTCGAACTGCACGGCACCGCACGGGAGTTCACCTGCACGCGGTGCCATGCGCGCGGGCCGATGGCGGACGCGATCGCGCGGGTCGAGGCCGGGGAGGACGATCCCGGCTGTCTGGTCTGCGGCGGGATTCTGAAGTCCGCGACCGTCTACTTCGGCGAGCGGCTCGATCCCGTCGTGCTCGGTGAGGCCGCCGCCGTCACCAAGGCCTGCCAGCTGTTCATCGCCGTCGGGAGCACTCTGCAGGTGCATCCCGCCGCCGGGCTCGCCGGTGTCGCCGTCGATCACGGGGCCCGGCTCGTCATCGTCAACGCCGAGGCGACGCCGTACGACGACCTTGCCGACGAGGTCGTACGGGAGCCGATCGGGACGGCGCTGCCGCGGCTGCTGGGCGGGCTCGGCGGGTGACACGGAGTGCGGGCCTGTCCTGCGGGAGGTGATCGCCTGCCTCGCAGTGGCCGTCGCCCCGGAGCGGCGGCCGCTGTCATGACTCCGCGGCACCCGCCCGCACAGCCCGGCGCGTCAGAAGAGCGCCGCTCCGCTCTCGAAGTCCAGCAGCCGCTGCTTGCGGTCCAGGCCGCCGCCGTAGCCCGTGAGGCTGCCGTTCGCGCCGACCACGCGGTGGCAGGGGACGATGATCCCGATGGGGTTCTTGCCGTTGGCGAGGCCCACCGCGCGGGAGGCGCCCGGGTTGCCGAGGGCGTCGGCGAGGTCGCCGTAGGAGCGGGTCTCGCCGTAGGGGATGCGGAGGAGCTGGTCCCAGACCCTCTGCTGGAACGGGGTGCCGTGCAGGCGGAGGCGGAGGGTGAACTCCTTCAACTCGCCTGCGAAGTACGCCTGTAGCTGGGCCTTCGGCTCCGCGAAGGGGGTGTCGTCGGGGGTGCCGAAGTTCTCCTCAGGGGGGCGGTGGCGTTGGTCGACCATGTAGAGGCCGCAGAGGGCGCCGTCGCCGTCGGCGACGAGGGTCAGCGGGCCGTACGGGCTGTCGATCAGGGTGTGGTGCTTCATCTGCTGTGCGATCCCCTTACGCGGGAAGGAAGTTGATCGGGTGGCTGTCCGTCGCCCACAGGTACTGGACCGCGTACGCCCGCCACGGCCGCCAGGCAGCCGCGCGTGCGGTGAGGGCGGCCGGAGTCGACGGAAGGCCCAACTCCTGGGCGGCGCGCCGGACTCCGAGGTCGGTGGGGAGGAACGCGTCGGGGTCGCCGAGGGCGCGCATGGCGATGGCGTCGACCGTCCAGGGGCCGAAGCCGGGGAGGGCGAGGAGTCGCGCGCGGGTTTCCGCCCAGTCGCTCTCCACCCCCAAGTGGAGTGTGTTGTCCGCCAGTTGGGCGACCAGGGTGGTGAACGTCGTGCGGCGGGTCCGCGGCATCGCCAGCGATTCTGGGTCCAGCGCGGCCAGTGACCGCGCGGACGGGAAGAGGTGGGTCAGGCCGCCCTCGGGGTCGTGGACCGGTTCGCCGTGCGCGGTGACCAGACGGGCCGCGTGGGTGCGGGCCGCCGCCGTGGAGACCTGCTGGCCGAGGACGGCCCGTACGGCGAACTCGGCCTCGTCGACGGTGCGCGGGACGCGTCGCCCCGGCGCCTTGTCCACGAGCGGCGCCAGCACCGGGTCGGTCCTCAACTGGTCGTCCACCGCGACCGGATCGGCGTCCAGGTCGAGCATGCGGCGGCACCGGCTGATGGCCACCGGCAGGTCGCGCAGGTCGCTGAGGGTGAGGCGGCAGGCGATGTGGTCCGCCTTGGGAGTCAGGGACGCGATGCCGTGGCCGTAGGGCAGGCGGAGGGTGCGCCGGTACGCGCCGGCCCGCCATTCCTCTACGCCCGGTACGGCGGTCGCCGCCAGGTGGCCGAAGAGGTTGTCGGGGTTGAGGGGCGCGCGGAACGGCAGCCGGAGGGTGAGGGTGCCGGGGGTCAGCACCGTGGTCTTCGGGCGTCTGTTGCGCAGCTCGGTCGGCGAGAGGGCGAAGACGTCGCGCACGGTGTCGTTGAAGGTGCGGATCGAGGAGAAGCCGGCGGCGAAGGCGATCTCCGCCATCGGGAGGGCGGTCGTCTCGATCAACAGGCGTGCCGTCTGGGCGCGTTGGGCGCGGGCCAGGGCGAGGGGGCCCGCGCCGAGTTCGGCGAGGAGCTGGCGTTCGATCTGCCGGGTGCTGTAGCCGAGGCGGGCGGCGAGCCCGGGGACACCCTCGCGGTCCACCGTCCCGTCGGCGATCAGGCGCATCGCGCGGGCCACCAGGTCGGCGCGCTGGTTCCACTCGGGGGAGCCGGGGCTGGTGTCCGGGCGGCAGCGCTTGCAGGCCCGGAAGCCCGCCTGCTGGCAGGCCGCCGCGCTCGGGTAGAACGTCATGTTCTCCGGCTTGGGCGGGACGACCGGGCAGCTGGGCCGGCAGTAGATGCGGGTGGTCAGGACGGCCGTGAAGAACCAGCCGTCGAAGCGCGCGTCCTTGGACTGGACCGCGCGTACACAGCGCTCCGTGTCGGTGTGCATCCCGTTCTGCATGCGTCCAGCATCCGATACGGGACGGGCCGGGGCTGGCGGGAATCCGACATCGACGTCGCGTGGCCTGCTGCCGGGGTGAACCATACCCACGGCTTAACCATTGGTGGTGGCGCGCCCGGCTTTGTAACGTCGGCTTCCGTGACCCCGACTCCCCCCTCGGCGAACTCCGCCGATTCCCTCCCGGCGCTCCTCGACGCGGCCCGCAGCGACTACGAAGCCCTGCGCGCGAAGGGACTCTCGCTCGACCTGACCCGCGGCAAGCCCTCCGCCCGGCAGCTCGACCTGTCCGCCGAACTCCTGTCGCTGCCCGGCGACCGGCACACCTCCGCCGACGGCACGGACTGCCGCAACTACGGTGCCGCGGACGGCCTGTTGGAGCTCCGGGAGATCTTCTCCGGGTTCCTCCAGGTCCCGGCAGGGCAGTTGCTCGCCGTGGGCAACTCCAGCCTGGAGCTGATGCACGACAGCCTCGTGCACGCGCTGCTCGGCACGGTTCCCGGCGCGGCCCGCCGCTGGGCGGACGAGGAGCGGATCGCGTTCCTGTGCCCGGTCCCCGGCTACGACCGGCACTTCGCGCTGTGCGAGCGCTTCGGCATCGAGATGATCCCCGTGCCGATGACCGCCGAGGGTCCCGACATGGACGCGGTGGAGCGGCTGGTCGCCGAGGACCCGGCGGTGAAGGGCATCTGGTGCGTGCCCAAGTACAGCAATCCTGACGGGACCTGTTACGGCGACGAGACCGTACGGCGGCTCGCCGCGATGCCGACGGCCGCGCCCGACTTCCGGATCTTCTGGGACAACGCCTATGCCGTGCACCACCTCACCGACGAGGAGGTGGAGATCGCCGACATCCTGGCGGCCTGTGCCGCGAGCGGGCATCCCGACCGGGTCTTCGTCTTCGGGTCCACCTCGAAGATCACGCTGGCCGGTGCGGGCGTCGCGTTCTTCGGCTCGTCCCCGGCCAACGTGGCCTGGCTGCGCGGCCTCAACGCCAAGCGGTCCATCGGGCCCGACAAGATCAACCAGCTGCGGCACGCCATGTTCCTGCGCGATCCCGGCGGGGTGCGCGCCCACCTGCGCAAGCACCGTGAGCTGCTGCGGCCGAAGTTCGACACCGTGCTGCGGGTCCTCGACGAACGGCTCGGCGGCACCGGGCTCGCCGAGTGGTCGACGCCCCGGGGCGGCTACTTCATCACCCTGGACGTGCCGGACGGCTGTGCCCGCGAGGTGGTGCGGCGCGCGGCGGACGCCGGTCTCGCGCTGACTCCGGCGGGTGCCACCCATCCGTACGGCGACGATCCGAGGGACCGTACGATCCGGATCGCGCCCTCCTTCCCGGACGCGTCGGAGATCGCGGAGATCATCGACGGGGTGGCCACCTGCGTCCGGCTCGTGGGGTACGAAAAGCTCGTGTCCGGCGGGAGTTGACCCGGTTCGCGCACCGCACATCTGACGCGTCCGAGGTGTGCGGTACCTCACGCCCCGGTTACGAATCGCTCAACCTCTGGTTGCGAAGCGGTGCGCGGTCCACGATGGGCACATGACCCTGGCCGAGCGAGCCATGCAGCGACTGGAAGACTGGCGCGACCTCAGCGCGGTCCCGGCCAGCTGCGGCACAGGGCGGGCGCTGCGGTCCGCTCACAGCGAGATCGTGCACTTCCACTCCGACCACGATGTGGACCTGCATCTCACGGTCGGGGCCATTCTCCGGTTCCACCACGATCTCAGTGAGTCGACGGCGATCCGGATCATCCCGGGCTCCCGCTGGGTGACCGTCCACCTGGACTGCGAGACGGACGTAGACCTGCTGTTGAGCCTGGTCAGCGTCGCCCTCAAGGCACACGCGGGCGGGCCCCCTGCCGGGAACCCGCCCATGACCGGCTGCAACTTCCACCGGGTGACACTGGTGCCGCGCGACGGCGACTAGGTTCGGCCCGAAGCGGCCCGGTCCTAGAACACCGCCGCCGTGTCGTCCTCTCCCGCCTCCAGCAGAGTGGCCGCCGCGCCGACGATGCGCGGGTTGGGGCTGCCGACGACCTCCTCGTCCTTGTCGGCGTAGTCGAAGCGGGCCAGCACGCTGCGCATGGCCTCGACGCGGGCCCGCTTCTTGTCGTTGCTCTTCACCACGGTCCAGGGCGCGTGTTCCGTGTCGGTCTCCCGGAACATGGCGACCTTGGCGGCGGTGTAGTCGTCCCAGCGGTCCAGGGACTCCAGGTCCATCGCGCTGAGCTTCCACTGCCGTACGGGATCCACCTGGCGGATCGTGAAACGGGTGCGCTGTTCACCTTGTGAGACGGAGAACCAGAACTTGATCAGGTCGATGCCGTCGTCCGCCAGCATCCGCTCGAACAGCGGGGCCTGACGCATGAAGCGGCGGTACTCGTCGTCCGAGCAGAAGCCCATCACGCGCTCGACGCCCGCCCGGTTGTACCAGGACCGGTCGAACAGCACGATCTCGCCCGCGGTCGGCAGATGCTGGACGTAGCGCTGGAAGTACCACTGACCGCTCTCGCGCTCACTCGGCTTCTCCAGGGCGACGACCCGGGCGCCACGCGGGTTCAGGTGCTCGGTGAACCGTTTGATGGTGCCGCCCTTGCCGGCCGCGTCGCGCCCCTCGCAGACGATGACGAGCCGGCGTCCGGTCTCCTTGACCCAGCGCTGGAGCTTCAGCAGTTCTATCTGCTGGAGCCGCTTGTGCCAGTCGTACTCCTTGCGCTCCATGCGCTGTTCGTACGGGTAGTTCTCCCGCCAGGTGTCCACCGGACTGCCGTCGGGCCGGATCAGCACGGGGTCGTCCTGGTCGGTGTAGTCGACCCGCAGCCCGGTCAGCAGTTCAGTCATCCCGGCCTCCTCTCAAGGGGGTTCAGTTGTTCAGCGGTACGCGGCCGTGGTCAGTGGAACTGCGGCACGATCAGATAGATGCCGTACGCCACGACAGCCGCACACGCGAGAAAACACAACCCCGCCTGCGTCAGACCGAGGGCATGCGTGCCGCCGTCCACCTCGCGGGCGGCGTCGACCCGGGCGAGGCCCAGGATGCCCAGCGCGAAGATGACGACCACGCCGACGGTCACGCCGACACTCACCGCGAAGACCTCGCCGAGGGCGTTCCAGTCCAGACTCATAGCTCAACTCCCTTGGCTCAGGCGGCCGTACGGACGTCGGAGGACGCCTCGGTGCGGATGGTGACCTCGTGGGTCTCGTTCACGTTGTCCGCGTGCACGGGGTTGCGGCGCGAGGCGATCACGATGAACCCGGCCACGGCGGCGGCGACCAGGGCGATCAGGGCCGTACCGAGGTTGCCGCCGTGCTTGACGACGGTCGCGGAGAGACCGCCGACCAGGGCGGCGGCCGGCAGGGTGACCAGCCAGGCGATGACCATGCGGCCCGCGGTGCCCCAGCGCACCTCGGCCAGCCGTCGGCCGAGGCCCGCGCCCAGGATGCCGCCGGAGCAGACCTGGGTGGTGGAGAGCGCGAAGCCCAGGTGGGCGGAGGTGAGGATGACGGTGGTGGAGGCGGCCTCGGCCGCGAAGCCCTGCGGGGACTCGATGTCGGTGAGGCCCTTGCCCATCGTGCGGATGATGCGCCAGCCGCCGATGTAGGTGCCCAGGCCGATCGCGAGTCCGGCGGAGGCGATCACCCAGATCGGCGGACCGGCGTCGTGGCCGAGCGCGCCCACCGAGATCAGGGTCAGGGTGATGACGCCCATCGTCTTCTGGGCGTCGTTCGTGCCGTGCGCGAGGGAGACCAGCGAGGCCGAGGCGATCTGGCCGATGCGGAAGCCCTTGGTGACCGAGTCCTTGCGGGCCCGGGCGGTGATCTTGTAGGCGAGGTAGGTGGCGAGGAGAGCGGCGATCCCGGCCACCAGCGGCGAGGCCACCGCGGGGATCAGGATCTTCTCGACAACCTTGTCGAAGTGCACCCCGTCGGAGCCCGCCCCGACCCAGACGGCGCCGATCAGGCCGCCGAACAGGGCGTGGGAGGAACTGGACGGGAGCCCCACCAGCCAAGTCATGAGGTTCCAGAGGATCGCCCCGACGAGCCCCGCGAAGATCATCCCCGGTGTGACCAGGGTGTCGTCGACGATGCCGCCGGAGATCGTCTTCGCGACTTCCGTGGACAGGAAGGCGCCGACGATGTTGAGAGCTCCGCTGATCAGTACCGCCATACGGGGCTTCAGCGCTCCCGTGGCGATGGACGTCGCCATCGCGTTGGCGGTGTCGTGGAATCCGTTGGTGAAATCGAAGGCCAAGGCCGTGACGATGACGACCGCCACGAGGAACGTGATGTGGTCCATCGTTCAATGGAAGCAATCGAAGGCGTACATTCGGCCAACCGGAGGCCACATCGAGGCATGGCCCGTGCAACGCCGCCGTGTGCACGCCCCCTCCGCGCCCCCCGCTCACCCCATCCTCCCCTTCGCGCACACACTTCCCTCTCCTTATGGCATGGCCCGGTCAAATCTGCGAAGCTTCCCCCGCGATCACGCAATCGCTACGCGCACCCCAGCGCCGCCCACCGGCACACCCAGTCCGGCCGGGCGGCACCGAGCAGGCCGGAATCCCGGCCGCCGTAGAAGGAGTTCCGTGTGAGATCGACCCCCCACAAGGCCCCAGGGCCTGTCGCCGCCGGTGTGTTCGCCGCCGCCGCGCTGGCCGCCCTCTCGCTCCCCGTCACCCCGGCCGCCGCCGCGCCCGCCGGGGCCCCGCTCGCCGCCGCCTGCACCCCGGCGCAGGTGGTCTCGGGCGGTGACTTCGAGAGCGGCACCTCGTCCTGGACGCCGTCCTCGACGACCGTCATCACCAGCCGCACCGGCCAGTCCGCCCACGGCGGCTCCAGCTACGCCTGGCTGGACGGCACCGGCGGCACGCATACCGACAGCCTGAGCCAGAGCGTCACGATCCCGTCCGGGTGCAGCAGCGCCACGCTCACCTTCTGGCTGCACATCGACACCGCCGAGACGACCTCGTCCACCGCGTACGACAAGCTCACGGCGAAGATCGGCAGCACGACCCTGGCGACGTACTCGAACCTGAACAAGGCCACCGGGTACGTCCAGAAGTCGTTCGACGTGTCGTCGTTCGCGGGCCAGACCGTGAGCCTCGCCTTCACCGGCACCGAGGACTCCAGCCTTCAGACCAGCTTCGTCCTGGACGACATCGCGCTGAACACCTCCGGCGACACCGCCCCGCCGGCCGACTCCACGCGCACACCGGCCGCCCCGGCGTACACCGTCAGCCTGAGCAGCAACACCGCCGGCACGGTCTGGACCGGCCACGAGAGCACGACCTTCACCAATGCCTCGGCCACCCCGCTCACCGAGGTGTACCTGCGGCTGTGGGACAACTACCACGGCACCTGCACCGCCCCGCCGATCACCGTCACCAACGTCACCGGCGGCACCGCGGGCGCCCTCTCGGTCGCCTGCACGGCCCTGCGCATAGCACTGCCCACGCCTCTGACGCAGGGTCAGTCCACCACGATCGGCTTCGACTTGGGGATCACCGTCCCGAGCGGCGCCGACCGGTTCGGCTACGACGGCGCGTTCAGCATGATCGGCAACGCGCTGCCGGTCCTCGCGGTCAAGGACGGCTCGGGCTGGCACCTGGACCCGTACACGAACAACGGCGAGTCCTTCTACTCCCTGGCCGCCGACTTCAAGGTCACCCTGGACCACCCGACGACCCTGTCGGTGCCAGCCACGGGCACCTCGGTGGACACCCCCGGCACCAGCGGCCGTACGGTGACCACGGCCACCGCGTCCAAGGTCCGTGACTTCGCATGGGCGGCGGGCCCGTTCACCAAGATCTCCGGTACGTCGGCGGCGGGCACGGCGATCAACATCTACTCCGTCTCGGGCATCAGCTCCGCCAACGCCCAGTCGATGCTCACCACGGCCAAGTCCGCGGTGGACGCCCACGCCGGGCGCTTCGGGGCCTACCCGTACGGCGAGTTGGACGCCGTCATCGACAACAACTTCTGGTTCGGCGGCATGGAGTACCCCGGCTTCGTCCTCGACCTGGTCAGCACCACGGCCCTCACCCACGAGATCGGCCACCAGTGGTTCTACGGCATCGTCGGCGACGACGAGTACAACAGCCCGTGGCTGGACGAGGCGTTCACCGACTACGCCACCGACCTCGCCCAGGGCCTGACCGGCACCAACTGCTGGAACAGCGTCTCCTGGGCCTCCTCGGCGGAGAACATCACCAACTCGATGGCCTACTGGGACGCCCACTCGTCCCGCTACTCCACCGTCGTCTACGGCTACGGCAAGTGCGCCCTGCACGACCTGCGCCGCACCCTCGGTGACACCGCGATGGCCAAACTCCTGAAGGACTACGCCACTTCGCACTGGTACGGCGTCTCGACCACCGCCGAGTTCAAGGCGGCGGCCCAGGCGGCGACGACCACGGACCTGACGTCGTTCTGGACGACGCACCGCATCGTCGGCTGACACCGGCAAGGAAGAACGGGGGTTCGCCGTGCTGTCGGCCGACGGCGCGGCGAACCCCTTCGCGGTCCAACACACCGGGGACTCGGGAGTGTTGGACCGCGGGAACCCCGGCGAGTAGTCGGCGGCTGGACCCCGGCCCCCCATCCTTCAGCGGACCTAACGGCCCCGGCCCGCCCCTCAGTGGACCTGGCGGTCGAACGCCTCGTACGCCGTCTCGTCGAAGAGCACGAACGTGACCTCCTCGACGGCCGACGGTGTCGCCCGCACCGTCTCCACCGCGATGCGTGCCGCGTCCTCCATCGGCCAGCCGAAGATACCGGCGGACACGGCGGGGAACGCGACCGTGCGGGCGCCGAGTTCGTCGGCGACGCGGAGGGACTCCCGGTAGCAGGAGGCGAGTTGGGCCGAGCGGTCCTCCTCGCGGGAATACACCGGGCCCACCGTGTGGATCACCCACCGTGCGTCCAGGTCGCCCGCCGTCGTCGCGACCGCCTGGCCCGTCGCCAGCCCCTTGCCGTAGTGGGAGGCGCGGAGCCTGCGGCAGTCCTCCAGAATCGCGGGGCCGCCCCGGCGGTGGATCGCGCCGTCGACTCCCCCGCCGCCCAGGAGTGAGGAGTTGGCCGCGTTGACGATCGCGTCGGCGGTCTGCCGGGTGATGTCGCCCCGGACGAGGGTGATGGTGGTCATGCCTGCCTCAGCCTGCGCCAGACGGCCTTCGCCGCGTTGTGTCCCGACATGCCGTGCACCCCGGGGCCCGGCGGTGTGGAGGAGGAACAGATGAACACGGCCGGGTGCGGGGTGCCGTACGGGGAGAGGGAGAGCTTGGGGCGGAGCAGGGTCTGGAGGCCCGAGACCGCGCCGGAGCCGATGTCGCCGCCCATGTAGTTCGCGTTGCGGGCCGCGAGTTCGGGTGGGCCGGCGGTCGCGCGGGCGAGAACGCGGTCGCGGAACCCCGGGGCGAAGCGCTCCAGTTGGCGCTCAAGGGCGTCCGTGAGGTCGCCGGTCCAGCCGCTGGGGACATGGCCGTAGGCCCAGAAGACCTGTTTGCCGGCCGGGGCGCGGGTGGGGTCGACGACGCCGGGCTGCACGGTGATCATGAACGGTCGGTCGGGGGCGCGGTTCTCGCGGGACGCGGCGCGCAGCGCGGTGTCGATCTCCTTGCTGTCGGCCCCGATCTGGACGGTGCCGGCGATGCGCGCCTCCTTGGCGGTCCAGGGCACCGGGCCGTCCAGCGCGTAGTCGACCTTGAATACGCCCGGGCCGTAGCGGTAGTTGGCGTAGTAGTCGCCGAAGCCGGCGATCTTCGCGAGGGCGGTGGGCGAGGTGTCGAAGACGTAGGCGCGGGCCGGGGGGAGGTCGTCGAGGCGCTTGACCTCGTAGTCGGTGTGGATCTCGCCGCCGAGGTCCTTCAGGTAGGCGGCCAGGGCGTCCGAGATGGACTGGGAGCCGCCGCGGGCCACCGGCCACCCGCGCGCGTGTGCCGCCAGCGCGAAGACCAGGCCGATCGCGCCGGTCGCGAACCCGCCGAGCGGGGCCATCACATGGCCGACCAGCCCGGCGAACAGGGTCTTCGCGCGCTCGTCCCGGAAGCGGCTGGTGAGCCACGTCGACGGGGGCAGGCCGGTCAGGCCGAAGCGGGCGAGGGTGACCGGGTCGCGCGGCAACGCGGTGCCCGGCAGGGACATGAAGTCGCGGACCAGGGTGTCCCACTTGGGCAGGAAGGGCTCGACCAGCCTGCGGTACGCCCCCGCGTCACGCGGTCCGAACGACGCGGCCGTCTCCGCGACCGAGCGCGACAGCACGGCCGCGCTGCCGTCGGTGAACGGGTGCGCCATGGGCAGCTCGGGGTGCAGCCACTCCAGGCCGTAGCGCTCCAGGGGCAGGGCGCGGAACGCCGGGGAGCTGACCCCGAGCGGGTGCGCCGCCGCGCACGGGTCGTGCCGGAAGCCGGGGAGGGTCAGCTCCTCGGTGCGGGCGCCGCCGCCCACGGTGTCCCGCGCCTCGAACACGGCCACGGAGAAACCGCGCCGGGCCAGCTCCACGGCAGCCGTCAGTCCGTTCGGCCCCGCACCCACCACGACCGCATCGAGCATCGACGGCACCTTCGGACCCCTTCGTCAGCCGATGGCAAACCTGGGGCCAGGATATGCCGCGGGACTGACAACCCCGGGGCCAGTCCGTCCGGTGTGCGGAACCCGTGACCCTAGGACGCGCTGAGCAGCTCGATCACGCGCCGGGCGGTGGCCGCGTCGCGGGCTGTCGTGAAGGGCAGCGCGTTGCCCCCCGTGATGCGGAAGGGCTCGCCGGTGAGCGTGAGGTGGGCGCCGCCCGCCTCCTCGACGAGGAGCAGGCCCGACGCGTGATCCCAGGCCGCTTCCCAGGAGAAGGCCGTGGCGTCCAACTCGCCCCGGGCGATGGCGAGGTACTCGAGTCCGGCCGAGCCGCACGGGCGGGTGCGCACGCCGTCCGTCCACAGGCCGAGCAGGGCGCGCTTCTGGGCGTCCGTCGTGTAGTCCGGGTGGGAGGTGGCCACGTCCAGGTCCCGGGCGGGGTCCGGGGCGCCGGAGCGGAGCCGTACGCCGTCCAGGAAGGCGCCGCCGCCCCTCACCGCCGTGGCGAGCTGGTCCCGGGCGGGGGCGTAGGTCCAGGACGCCAGCAGGACGCCCTGGCGGGCGAGCGCGACCAGCGTGCAGAAGCCGGTGTCGCCGTTCACGAACTGGCGGGTGCCGTCGACCGGGTCGACTATCCAGACGGGGGCGTCGCCCTGGAGCGCCTCGTACGTGTACGGGTCCGCGTGCACCGCTTCCTCGCCGACCACGACGGAGCCGGGCAGGAGGGCGCCGAGGACCTCCGTCAGATACCGCTCGGCGTTGCGGTCGGCGTCCGTGACCAGGTCGTGCGGGCCGGCCTTCTGGTCGATCTCGTGCGCGGCGAGCTGCCGGAAGCGGGGCATGATCTCGGTCGCGGCGGCCTTGCGGATGGCTTCTTCGACGTCGGCGGAGTGCAGTGCGAGAAACTCGTCGATGGTTTCGGTGTCTTGGATCATGCCTCCATGAGAGCACGGGTCACTGACAATCCCCACCCGCCCGGTGCACACCGGGTGGATTCACCATGAACACCCGGCGCTGGAGATCACCCGGACCAGGCATCCTCCGGTGGCGGAAGGCTCAGCGGCCCACGGCGTACCCCTGCATTCCCCGGGGGTTCGCCGCCGCCGACAGGATTCCCGCCTCCGGGTCCCGCGCGACCGCGCACAACCGTCCCTCGGACCAGGCGTCCCCGACGGTCACGTCGTGCCCGCGCCGCCGGAGTTCCTCCACCACCGCCTCGTCCATGCGGGACTCGACGGTGACGCTGCCGGGCCGCATGCCGCGCGGGTAGAAGGAGCCGGGGAAGCTGTCGTTGTGCCAGTTCGGGGCGTCGATCGCACCCTGGAGGTCGAGTCCGCCGCGTGCCTTCGCGCGCGTGGCGACCGCGAGGAAGAAGTGCAGCTGCCACTGGTCCTGCTGGTCCCCGCCGGGTGTGCCGAACGCCAGGACCGGGACTCCGTCGCGCAGGGCGATCGAGGGGGTGAGCGTGGTGCGCGGACGGCGGCCGGCGGCGAGGGAGTTGGGCAGTCCGGGTTCCAGCCAGGCCATCTGGAGCCGGGTGCCGAGGGGGAAGCCCAGTTCGGGCACCACGGGGTTGGACTGGAGCCAGCCGCCGCTGGGCGTGGCCGCGACCATGTTGCCCCAGCGGTCGACGACGTCGAGGTGGCAGGTGTCGCCGCGCGTGCCGCCGTCACGGGTCAGCCGTGCGACGGTCGGCTCCCCCGCGCCCATCGGGTCGAAGCCGGGCTCCGCGGGAGCGACCACGCGCGCGTGCTCGCACAGCCGCGGCGCGCGCCCTCCGGGGCTGCCGGGCCGCAGCTCGTAGGACGCCTTCCCGTCGATCAGCCGCCGCCGTGCCGCGTTGTACTCCGCCGACAGCAGGTCATCCAGGGGTACGGCGTCCGCGTCCCCGTACCAGGCCTCCCGGTCGGCCATCGCGAGCTTGCAGCCCTCAATCAGGAGATGGACGTAGTCGGCGGATGCGTGGGCGGGCAACTCGGCCGGGAGCAGGGCGAGTTGCTGGAGGAGGACCGGGCCCTGGCTCCAGGGGCCGGCCTTGCAGAGCGTCCAGCCGTTCCAGTCGTAGGTCGCGGGGGCCTCGTAGGACGCGGACCAGGAGGCCAGGTCGGCGGCCGTGAGGGTGCCGGTGCGGCGCTCGCCGCTGGTGTCCATGGTGGGGCGCCCGGCCTGCCGTACGAGGGCCTCGCCGATGAAGCCGGAGCGCCACACCTCACGCGCGGCCTCGATCTGGGCCTCCCGGTCGCCCGCCCCGGCGACCTCGGCGAGGAGCCGCCGCCAGGTGGCGGCGAGGGCGGGGTTGCGGAACAGCTCACCCGGGCGGGGCGATGTCCCACCGGGCAGGTACACCTCCGCCGACGTGGTCCACTCCGTCTCGAACAGTTCCCGTACGGTCTCGACGGTCGCCCCGACGTTCTCCACGCACGCGTGCCCGTCCTCGGCGTACCCGATGGCGTACTTCAGGACGTCGGCCAGGGCCTTCGTGCCGTGGTCCCTGAGGAGGAGCATCCAGGCGTCGAAGGCGCCGGGGACGGCCGCCGCGAGGGGGCCCGTACCGGGTACGAGATCCAGACCGAGTCCCCTGTAGTGCTCGATCGTCGCTCCGGCGGGCGCGACGCCCTGTCCGCACAGGACGCGCACCTCGCCGCCCGCCGGGGCCAGGAGGATCGGCACCTCACCGGCCGGTCCGTTGAGGTGCGGTTCCACCACGTGCAGCACGAACGCCCCGGCGACGGCGGCGTCGTACGCGTTGCCGCCGTCCTCCAGGACGGCCATCGCCGACTGCGAGGCCAGCCAGTGGGTGGAGGACACCATGCCGAAGGTGCCCTGGAGCGTGGGTCGGGTGGTGAACATACGGAAAATCTACAGACCGGGGATTCCGGGGGACCTAGGCGTTCATGAACTGCCCCGGCTTCAGGGCCCGGTCGCTGATGCGGACGTCGCCGATGGTGCCGTGGAAGACCTGGCTGACCGCGCCGGCCCACTGGTAACCGCCAAGGAGGAACGGCATGCCGAGGGTGGTCAGGCCGACGGCGGTGCTGGTCGGATTGCGGCCCTCCTCGCAGCCGTTGACGTAGAGCTTGCTGATGCGGCCGTCGTTGGTGACGGCGACGTGCCACCACTCCTCCTGCTGGAGGAGGTGGCTCCAGGCGGTGGTGGCGCCGTCCTGGTTGAGCGGGTAGGCGTTCCACTGAAGCTCGATGGAGCTGGAGAGGCTGATGGTCAGGACGGGTTCGTCGGCGGTCGCGGAGGGGCCGTTCTTGCCCGCCTGGGCCGCCGTGCCCGCGCGGCTGAGCATCGAGGACCAGCCGTTGCGGCCGCCGTCCCAGTCGGCGGGGACCTTGAAGAAGACCTCGAAGGTGAAGCCGTGGGCGAAGGTCTCGCGGTTGAGCGGCGCCTTGTCGACGGTCTGGAGGTACGCGCCGCTGACCGGGTTGCCCTGGCCCGCGAACACCAGCCCCGCGTGGGCGGGTTGGTCCGGGTGGTGGTCGCCGGTCCAGGTGAGCGCGTGCGCCGGGGTGCCGGGGACGGTCTTGAGGACGAGGTCGTTGCCGTGGCCCGCCTGGTCCTTGACGACCGTGCCGGGGGCGACGTCGGCGCCGGCCGTGCCGCCCTCGTCGAACCGCCAGTAGGCCAGCGTGCCCGGCAGCAGCATCCGGCGCGCGGGGCGGGACCTGCGCGGCGGGACCGGTGCGAAGCCCGCGAAGCGCTTCTCGAAGTCGATCTCCATCGAGAAGTAGTCGACCTTGGAGGTCAGTTCGAGTTCCTTCGCCGCGAGGGCGTTCGCCTCGCCCTTCTCCGCCAGTTCGCGTATCCACGGCGAGAAGGTGGCGATGTCGATCATCCCGCGGTCGAGGTCGAAGCGGTAGGAGCGGATCATGCCCGCGCCGCCGTAGTAGCGGTCCTGGTAGTTGGTGATGTGCAGGTGGACGTCGTTCCCGGCGCTGTTCTTCAGCACGGTGCTGCCGGGCGGCCAGTAGTGACCGTTGAGGGTGAGGAAGACCTGGTCGTTGTCCTTGATCAGGCCGTCCCACAACTGCTGTCCGTAGGAGGAGAGTTCGGCGACGCCGTCGTCGTCCGCGCCGACGATCTCGTGCGTGGTGACGATAACCGGCAGCGTCGGGTTCTCCGCGATGACGGCGTTGGCCCACGCGAACCCCTTCGCGGACAGGCGCCAGTCGAGGGACAGCAGCATCCAACTCCGGCCGCCCGCGCGGAAGATGTGCGCGGTGTTGTAGCCGTCGGGGCTGGAGGAGTGGTAGCCGGGCGTCTTCCTCGCGCGCGCCGGGCCGAAGGTGTCCAGGTAGGGGGTACGGCCCCGCTGGTCGTCGGCGGACACGTCGTGGTTGCCGGCCAGCACGCCGTAGGAGGCGCCCGCGCGGTCCAGCATGTCGAACACCTTGGTGACGGCCGCGTACTCGCCGGCGAGCCCGTTCTGCGTCACGTCACCGAGGTGCGCGAGGAACACGATGTTCTCGTCGTTGCCGCCCGCGCGGCGCTCCGGGTCGAGGACGTAGCGGAACGAGGCCTCCATCGGCCCCGGGTGGATGCGGTCCTGGTCGAACATGTACTGCGTGTCCGGCATCACCACGACGGTGAACCGGGGGTTGTCCGGATCGGGGTCCCACGTCCCGCGCGGCGCCGGTGACATCGTTGTCCGGCCGTACGAGTCGCTGTCGTCCCCGGCCGCGTACGCGGGCGCCGCGCCCAGCAGCCCCACGGCGGCCGTGCCCGCGCCGAGCGCCCCGGCCCGGTGCAGGAACGTGCGGCGGCTCGACGCGGCGATGCCGTCGCCGTCGAGGTCCGCGGTGCGGGGGCACTCACAGCCCGCCGTGCGCCGCTGGTGGTCGTCGAGGCCTCTGTCACCCGTGGGAGAGCTGTCCATGTCCGCTCCAAATGCCGAGTTGAAGAACGGCGTCACGCTACGGACGGCTGCGGTACGGCGGGCTTGCGCGCCGGGTACCGGCTGCCGAACGCTCCCCCAACACCGCCCGCGCCTCCTAGGGGTCGCGCCGCCCCGCGGTGAGCAGATGGCCGCTGGTGCCGAGCAGCGTGGGTTCGGACTCGATCCGGCGGGTGGCCGCGAGGACAGCCGCGCGGCGGTCCGGGTCGTCCAGCCAGTCCTCGATGCCGCCCATCAGCCAGGCGACGCCCTCCAGGCCGTACTGGCCCGTGACGGTGAGGGCCGCGTCCGTGAACTCCTCGGGGGCTTCGTGCGGTTGGGCGAAGTAGGCGGTCGTGAAGAGGCCGCCGTCCGCGGAGTCGTGCCGCCCCTCCTCCCCCTCTCGGTCGACCCGCGCGCGGTGCCCTGCGGTGAAGTACAGCTCCTGCCTGAGCATGTCGTGCAGTCCCGCGAACCGGTTGATGGTCGCCGCGACGACCGGCCCGCCCGGCCGCACCACGCGATGGGCCTCGCTCAACGCCCTTACGCGGTCGGCCCGTTCGGGCAGGTGGTACAGCGGTCCGAGCAGCAGCACGACATCGTACGACGCGTCCTGGCCGGGCAGCTCCCTCGCGTCCCCGACGCGGGCCTCCACTCCCGGCAGTCGGCCCGCCTGCTCCACGTGCAGCGGTGCGGGGTCGAGGAGTCGGACCTCATAGCCGTCCCGGGCGAGCCACTCGGCGTGGATGCCGCTGCCGCCGCCGACGTCCAGCACCCGCGCGGGGGCCGCCGGCAGCAGGCGCCGCAGCACGTCCTGGGTGCGCCAGAACTCCAGCCGGCCGGAGCCCTGCCGGAGGCGGCCGTCCTCCTTGCCCTGGGCGTAGTAGGCGAGGATCTCCTCGCGCACACCCACGGCCGGGTTCTGCGAGCGTGTCGTCTCGGTCATCGCCCCAGGGTGTGATCCGGGACGTCCGGGGCGCAACGGGATTCCGGGGCGCGGGCCGTCACGAGCCCCGACTCGTAGGCGAACACGACGAGTTGGGCCCGGTCGCGGGCCGCGAGTTTGGTCATCGCGCGGCTGATGTGGGTCTTCGCCGTGAACGGGCTGATGACCATGTGCGCGGCGATCTCCTCGTTGGTGAGGCCGCGCGCGGCCAGCGCGGTGACCTCGCGTTCGCGGCGGGTGAGGTGCTCCAGGCCGGTCGGGGTGGCGCGGTCAGGGGGCCGGGAGACGAACTCCCCGATGAGGGTGCGGGTGACGGCCGGGGAGAGAAGGGCCTCGCCGCCCGCGACGATCCTGATCGCCTGGAGGAGGTCGGCCGGGTCGGTGTCCTTGAGGAGGAAGCCGCTGGCGCCCGCGCGCAGCGCCTCGAAGACGTACTCGTCGAGGCCGTAGTTGGTGAGGATGACGACCCGCACCGAGGCGAGGCCGGGGTCGGCGGCGATCCGGCGGGTGGCCTCGATGCCCGTCATCACCGGCATCTGTACGTCGATCAGGGCGATGTCGGGGAGTTGCGCGCGCACGAGGGCCAGGCCCTGTTCGCCGTCGGCCGCCTCGCCGACCACCTCGATGCCGTCCTCGGCGTCGAGGAGGGCGCGGAAGCCCGCGCGCATCAGCGCCTGGTCGTCGACGACCGCGACCCGGATCATCCCGCCTCCCCCAGCGGCAGTTCGGCCCGGACCGCGAAGCCGCCCTCCGCGCGCGGGGCGGTGTGCAGGGTGCCGCCGAGCGCCGCGACGCGCTCCCGCATGCCGGTGAGGCCGATGCCGGGCTTCGGCGGGCGGTCGGGGTCGGCCGCTCCGTCGTCCTCGATGCGTATCGTCAAGTCCTCGTCTCCGTAGTCCAGT
The DNA here is from genome assembly GCF_044763565.1 of Streptomyces sp. NPDC096013. Taxonomy (NCBI): domain Bacteria; kingdom Bacillati; phylum Actinomycetota; class Actinomycetes; order Kitasatosporales; family Streptomycetaceae; genus Streptomyces; species Streptomyces sp. NPDC096013. The sequence goes on from NZ_JBIWGK010000001.1 coordinate 1,049,036, forward strand.
TGGACGCGTACCTTCGCCGGTCCGGCGTGCCGGGCGGCGTTGGTGAGGGCCTCCTGGACGATGCGGTACACCGCGCGGTCGACCGTCGCGGCGAGGGGGCGTTCCTCGCCGGTCACCGCGAGTTCGACGGCGAGGCCCGCCGCGCAGGCCCGTTCGACGAGCAGCGCGGGGGTGCCGGTGGGCTCCTCGGCGGTGCGCAGGATCTCCAGGGTGGCCCGCAGTTCGCGCATCGCCTCGCCGCCGGCCTCCTGGATGGCGAGCAGCGCGGGCGGCACCTCCTCGCCGCGCTTGCGGGCGAGGTGGACGGCAACGCCGGCCTGGAGCTTGACGATCGAGATGCTGTGGGTGAGGGAGTCGTGCAACTCCCGCGCTATGCGCAGGCGTTCCTCGCCCGCGCGGCGCAACGCGGCCTCCTCGCGGGTGCGTTCGGCCTCCAGGGCGCGCTGTTCGGTCTGGCGCAGATACGCCTGCCAGTTGCGGTCGGCGAGGCCGGTGACCACCGCGCACAGGAACCAGCCGGCCAGCAGCGCGGTCCGCTCGACCACCTGCTGGGTCGTCGGCCCGGTCGCGAGGTACGCGACCAGGAACACCCCGCCGCCCGCGGCCGCCGTGCCGCGGTGTCCCGCGCGGGCCGCGGTGTGCATGGCCGCGAAGACGGGCAGACCGGCGACGGGCCCCGGGTGGGCGTGCAGGACGTAGGCCGTCTCGGACGCCGCGGTCACCGCGAGGACCGCCCTCGGAGCCGTCTGGTAGAACGCCAGGGCCGCCGCCGCGAGGGCCATCAGCGCGTAGTCGACGGCCGTGGTGTCCGGGTCGAAGGCCGCGACGGTCACGACGAGGGCGCCGATCACTCCCGCGAGGGACGCGTCGGCGAGCCGCCTGCGTGGGGTCGCATCGACCGGGAACCCGCTCATGTCGGCACAGTAGACCGCCGCGCCGACACGGGCGTCAGCCCTGTGGACAACTCCTGGACTACTCCCCCCGCAGTAGTCCACACCGCCCCGGACCTCCCCGACGTAGCCCCGACTGACTTCCTCCGTACGACGACCCGGCCCGCCCCCGGCGCACATGCTGCTGCCATGTCCACACCCTTCCGGCACACCCGGCCCCCGTCGCCCAAGTCCGCCACCGGCCGCACCGCCGAGGTCTTCGAGCAGATCGCCGTCGACTTCGGCATCGAGCGGCCCCCGACCTTCGTGGTCCTGTCCTCCGCACCCGAACTCCTGGCGCCCGCCTGGGCGTTGATGCGGGAGTCGCTGATCGCCGGCGACGGCAGCCGCACCGGCAAGGAGCTGGCCGCGCTCGGGGTCTCGCTCGCCAACAAGTGCCCGTTCTGCGCGGACGCGCACACCGTCCTGCTGCACGCCACCGGCGACCACGCCCTCGCCGAGCACCTGGCCCGGGGCGGCACACCGGAGAACGAGGTCCACGCGCGTGTGCTCGACTGGGGGCGCCGGACGCGGGTCCCGGGCGCGGCCCTGACGCCGTACCCGTTCCCGCGCGAGCAGGCCGCCGCCTACCTGGGCACCGCTCTCACCTTCCACTTCGTCAACCGCGTCGTGTCGGCCCTGCTGACCGAACAGCTCCTGCCGGGCAACGCCCAGCGGTTCCGGGCGGTACGCAGCCTCGTGGGGCGGTCCGTCGCCCGCACCGTGCGCCGGACGGCCGTACCGGGAGCGGCCCTGCCCCTGCTCGACACGCCGGGACCAGGGCCGGACTGGGCCGCCGGGACCCCCGTGGGCCCTGCCTACGACGCGCTGCGCACGGCCGCGCTCGCGGGTGGCGAGCTGCTCGACGCGGACGACCGGACGCTCGTACGGGAGACGCTGTGGGCCTGGGACGGGTCGCATCCGCCGGTCGTGCTGCGGGGCTTCCCCAACCGGCGGGAGCGGCCCGCGGCGCGGCTCGCGGTGCTGGCCGCGCTCGCGCCGTACCGGATCACCGAGGACGACGTGGCCGCCTGGCGCGGGCCGGGGCGCGACGACGCGAGTCTGGTGCGGCTCGTCGCGTACGGGGCGTTCACGGCCGTCGAGCGGATCGAGACGACGATGCGGGTGACTGCCACCCGCACCTGACACACGGACATAAGGGGACACACAACCCGTCGGCGGTGAGGCTGTGTCACCGCACAGCCACGCAGCGAGTTCACACTTCCGCCTCACAGGGAGTCATGTGAGACTGGCGTCCCCGTCCGCCGTGCGGACCCGCTCCGCACCCTTTCCCCCACGAGAAGTGCGACTTGCGTTCTCTTCCTCTGCCGCTCGCTCTCACCGCACGTCTGTCGCCGGTCGTCGTGCTCGCCACGATGGGCTGGGCCCTGACGTCCGGGCCGTTCGCCGCGACGACGACCGCCGAGCACAAGTCGACGCCCGAGTCCGGGGCCTCCCCCGAGGCCTCGGCGCCGACGGCGACGACCGCGGCCAAGGCGTACGCCACCTCCCCCGCCCCGTGCGGAAGCGTGTCGGTGGCGACACTCAAGTCGCTGGTGCCGGGGGCGAAGACGGCCGGCAAGGAGATCCCGTCGACGGACACGAAGGTCCGCCGCACCTGCTCGTGGAACGCGCTCAAGGGATACGACTACCGCTGGCTCGACGTGTCGTACGAGATCACGGAATCGGACGCGGCGGCACAGAAGTCGTACACCGAGACGACCACGCAGAAGAGCGGCGGGGGCGCGGTTCCCGGGCTCGGCGACTCCGCGTACTCGATCGTGAACCTCACCACGGAGGACAAGCAGCAGACGCGTGAGGGCACGGTCGTCGTCCGCGCGGGCAACGCGCTGGTGACCATCACGTACAACGGCAGCGACTTCGAGAACAAGAAGGCGCCGAGCACGGACGTCATCAACAAGGGTGCGATCAAGGCCGCCAAGGAGGCGGTCACCGCGCTGGAGGGCGGCAAGGCCGCCTAGGCCCGCCGCCCTCCCTCTCAAGTGCTACTCCTCGACCTCTCAGGTCCTACGCCTCGACCGGCGCCGTCTTCTTGCCGGTCAGCAGAGTGAGCACCACGTAGAGCACCATCGACGTGCCCAGGCCCACGGCCCAGCCGTAGTCGGCGAGCGAGGACAGGGCCGGGATGGGCCGGCCGTCGATCAGCGGGTGGAAGTCGGCGCCGCCGACCGCGAGGACCCCGCCCATCACGAAGGCGACGACGGCCCGCCAGTTCCAGCCGCCGTCGTACCAGTAGCGCCCGCCCGCGCGGTACAGGTCGGTGAGGTCGAGCTTGCCGCGGCGCAGGACCCAGTAGTCGGCGATGAGGATGCCGGCGACCGTGCCGAGCAGACCGCCGACCAGACCGAGCCAGGTGAAGATGTAGCCCTGCGGGTCGGAGTACAGCTTCCACGGGAAGATCAGCACCGCGAGGACGCTGGTGATCAGGGCGCCGGTGCGGAAACTGATCTTCCGGGGCGCGATGTTGGAGAAGTCGAAGGCGGGCGAGACCAGGTTGGCCGCGATGTTCACGGACAGGGTCGCCACCAGCACGGTCACCAGCGCGTACAGCAGGCCCACGACGTTGTCGGTCTTCGCGGCCAGCTGCACCGGGTCCCAGATCGCCGTGCCGTAGACCGCCTGCGAACCGGAGGTGACCAGCACCGACAGGAACGCGAACAGGGTCATGGTGGTGGGCAGTCCGAGGGCCTGGCCCCACGTCTGGGCCTTCTGGCTCTTGCCGTAGCGGGTGAAGTCCGGGATGTTCAGCGACAGCGTGGACCAGAAGCCGATCATGCCCATCAGCGAGGGCCAGAACAGCTTCCAGAAGCTGCCGCCCCAGCCGAGCTTGGAGGGCTGGTCGAAGAGCGGGCCGAAGCCGCCGGCCTTGCTGCTCATCCACCACAGCATGACGAACGCGCCGACGAGCACGAAGGGTGCCGCCCAGTTCTCGAAGCGGCGGATCGTCTCCATCCCCCGGTAGATGATGGCGACCTGGAGGACCCAGAACAGCGCGAACGACAGCCACATCGTCCAGGCGTACCCGCCGATGTGCGAGGCGTTGGCCCAGCTGTCCCCGATCAGCTTGCCGGCGAGGAAGTAGATCGCCTCACCGCCGATCCAGGTCTGGATGCCGAACCAGCCGCAGGCCACCAACGCCCGTACGACGGCGGGGAGGTTGGCGCCGCGCACGCCGAACGAGGCACGCGCGAAGACCGGGAAGGGGATGCCGTACTTCGGTCCCGCGTGCCCGGTGAGCAGCATCGGTACGAGCACGATCAGGTTGGCCAGGGCGATGGTGAACACCGCCTGCTTCCAGTCCATGCCGACGGCGATGAGACCCGAAGCGAGCGTCCAGGAGGCCGTGTTGTGGGCCATGCCGACCCACAGCGCGGAGAAGTTGTACGTGGTCCAGGTGCGCTTCTCGACGGGAACCGGCAGCAGGTCGTCGTTGGCGTACGGCCCCGCGGGCCGCGAGGAGTCCGGGGCGAACTCCACCCGCCCGTCGGCGAGGGTGACTTGAGCGGTCGGCGCTATGGCCGTGGGAGCGGTGTCGGTCATGGGCAGGCCAATCGGATGAGGTGGGACGGGAGAGGCCGTGCGGGCGAGCCGGGGGGGTGCGCGTGGGGAGCGCCCTTGACCCCCTTCCCGGGACGGCGGGAAGGGGGAGACCAACGGGGTTGTGCAGGCTAGGCGTTGACCGCCGGGATGATCTTCGCCCCGTAGGCGTCGATCGTCGCTTCCTGCGCGTCGTGCATGTCGTAGACGGCGAACTGGTCGACGCCCAGCTCCTTCAGGGCGTTGAGCTTCTCGATCTGCTTCTCGGCCGAACCGATGACGCAGAACCGGTCGACGATCTCGTCGGGCACGAAGGCCGTGTCGGGGTTGTCGGAGCGACCATGGTGCGCGTAGTCGTACCCCTCACGGGCCTTGATGTAGTCCGTGAGTTCCTCGGGTACGGCGGCGGAGTGCGCGCCGTACTTGGAGACGAGGTCGGCGACATGGTTGCCGACCATGCCGCCGAACCAGCGGCACTGGTCGCGCGCGTGGGCGAGCGCCTCGGGCGAGTCGTCCTCGGTGACGTAGGCGGGCGCGGCCACACAGATCTTGACCTCGGACGGGTCGCGACCGGCGGCGACGGCCGCGTCCTTCACCGCCTTGACCATGTACTCGGTGAGGTAGAGGTCCGAGAGCTGGAGGATGAAGCCGTCGGCCTCCTCGCCGGTCATCTTGAGCGCCTTGGGGCCGTACGCGGCCATCCAGACCGGGAGCTTGGCGTCCTCCTTGGCCCAGGGGAACTTGATGACCGTGCCGCCGAGGTCCGCCTCCTGGCCGGAGCCGAGCGCCCTGATCACCTTCATGGCCTCGCTGATCCGGGCCAGGGTGTTGGGAGTCCGGCCCGCCACCCGCATCGCGGAGTCGCCGCGGCCGATGCCGCACACCGTGCGGTTGCCGAACATGTCGTTCAGGGTCGCGAAGGTGGAGGCGGTGACCTCCCAGGTGCGGGTGCCCGGGTTGGTGACCATCGGGCCGACCGTCAACTTCGTCGTGTTGGCCAGGATCTGACTGTAGATCACGAACGGCTCCTGCCACAGCACGGCGGAGTCGAAGGTCCAGCCGTAGGTGAAGCCGTTGCGCTCGGCGCGCTTCATCAGGCTGATGACCCGCGAGGCCGGCGGGTCGGTCTGCAGGACGAGTCCGAAGTCCATGGGCGCCACTCCTAGTTGAGGTACTGACAGGTGGAACGCGGGGTGTAGACGCCGTGGCCCGCGCGCCCGGTGTACTCCCGCTCGGTGATGACGAGTTCGCCGCGCGAGAGCACCGTCTCGACGCGGCCGGTGAGGCGCTTGCCCTCGTAGGCCGAGTAGTCGACGTTCATGTGGTGGGTCTCGGCGGAGACGGTCTGCTCGGCCGTCGGGTCGTAGATGACGACGTCGGCGTCGGCGCCCGGGGCGATGGTGCCCTTCTTCGGGTAGAGGCCGAACATCCGCGCCGGGGTGGCGCAGGCGATCTCGATCCAGCGGCGGCGGCTGATGTGGCCGTCGACGACACCCTGGTGGAGCAGGTCCATGCGGTTCTCGACGCCCGGCATGCCGTTCGGGATCTTCGAGAAGTCGCCCCGGCCCAGCTCCTTCTGGCCCACGAAGCAGAAGGGGCAGTGGTCGGTGGAGACCACCTGGAGGTCGTTGGTGCGCAGGCCCTGCCAGAGTTTGGCCTGGTGCTGCTGAGGTCGGAGCGGCGTGCTGCACACGTACTTCGCGCCCTCGAAGCCGGGCTCGGCGAGGTTGTCCGTGGACAGGAAGAGGTACTGCGGACAGGTCTCGCCGAAGACGTTCAGGCCCTCGTCGCGCGCCCGGGCCAGCTCGGCGACGGCCTCCATCGCGGAGACGTGCACGACGTAGAGCGGGGCGCCGGCGACCTGGGCGAGCTTGATCGCGCGGTGGGTGGCCTCGGCTTCGAGGAGGGCCTTGCGGACCTCGCCGTGGTAGCGGGGGTCGGTCTCGCCGCGGGCGAGCGCCTGCTCCACGAGGACGTCGATCGCGATGCCGTTCTCGGCGTGCATCATGATCAACCCGCCGTTGTCGGCGGCGCGTTGCATGGCGCGGAGGATCTGGCCGTCGTCGCTGTAGAAGACGCCCGGATAGGCCATGAACTGCTTGAAGGAGGTGACGCCCTCCTGCACCAGCAGGTCCATCTCCTTGAGGGTGTCCTCGTTGACGTCGGAGACGATCATGTGGAAGCCGTAGTCGATGGCGCAGTTGCCCTCGGCCTTGGCGTGCCAGGCGTCGAGGCCCTCGCGGAGGGCTCCGCCGACGTTCTGGATCGCGAAGTCGACGATGGTCGTCGTACCGCCCCAGGCGGCGGCCCGGGTGCCGGTCTCGAAGGTGTCGGCCGCCTTCGTTCCGCCGAACGGCATCTCCATGTGGGTGTGGGCGTCGACTCCGCCCGGGATGACGTACTTCCCGGTGGCGTCGATGACCCGCTCGGCGGTCCAGCCGTCGGCGACGGCCGTGCCGGAGGTGGCGAGGGCGGCGATACGGCCGTCCTCGATCAGGACGTCGGCGTGGAGTTCGTCGGACGCGGTGATGACCAGGCCGCCGCGGATTACGGTACGGGCGCTCATGTTGACTCCGCTGGGTTGTCGTCGGGTGCGGATCGTCCGGGTTGTCGGGTGCGGGTCCGTGCGGGCTGGGCGCGCCCCGCGGCGAGGCCGCTGACGGACGCTGCCCCACGCCCCTTCCGGGAGGGGTTGCGCCCTCCCGGAAGGGGCGCGGAGACAGTCCCGGTTACGGGGCGGTCAGGGGGCCGTACGCGTCCGGGCGGCGGTCGCGGTAGAACTGCCAGCGGTCGCGGACTTCCCGCAGCTTGGCCAGGTCCAGGTCCCTGACGACGAGTTCGGGCTCCTTGTCGCTGGCGACCTCGCCGACGAACTGGGCCTCCGGGTCGACGAAGTACGTCGTGCCGTAGAAGTCGTTGTCGCCCAACTCCTCCACGCCGACACGGTTGATGGCGCCGACGAAGTACTCGTTGGCGGCAGCGGCGGCCGGCTGCTCCAGCTGCCACAGATAGGCCGACAGGCCCCGCGAGGTCGCCGAGGGGTTGAAGACGATCTCGGCGCCCGCGAGACCCAGGGCGCGCCAGCCCTCGGGGAAGTGGCGGTCGTAGCAGATGTAGACGCCGATCCTGCCGACCTTGGTGTCGAAGACGGGCCAGCCGCTGTTGCCCGGGCGGAAGTAGAACTTCTCCCAGAATCCGGGGACTTGGGGGATGTGGTGCTTGCGGTACTTGCCGAGGTAGGAGCCGTCCGCGTCGATCACGGCGGCCGTGTTGTAGAGGACGCCCGGCTGCTCCTCCTCGTACATCGGCAGGACCAGGACGATGCCGTGTTCCCTGGCGAGCGCCTGGAAGCGCTTGACGATCGGGCCGTCCGGGATCGCCTCGGCGTACTCGTAGAACGCCTTGTCCTGGACCTGGCAGAAGTACGGTCCGTAGAACAGCTCCTGGAAACACAGGACTTGGGCACCCTGCGCGGCCGCGTCGCGGACCGCCTGCTCGTGGACCTGGATCATGGACTCCTTGTCGCCCGTCCAGGCTGTCTGGAAGAGAGCGGCACGAATCACGGTGCTCATCGGGACCTCCGGTCGCTAGGGGTGCTGGGGCGGGAGTGCGTGCCGGGCGCGGTGGCGCGGGGGGCACTTCCGACGCCCGTCCCAGGAGCCTAGGAAGTCCGGAAGTCGTCTTTGAGGTGCACGGTGTCACGTCTGCAGGGGCGCGGCGTTCCACGGTGTCACCCTTGCGTGGACGCATGTTTCACCGCCGTTTTCCCAGGTAGTCCCATGTTTCACCCCTGTTGCGCGTCGTGCGCGAGGAGCGCGATGTGCACCGACGCGGCCTGCTCGAAGTCGTCGAGGTCCACCCCGAGCCGGCCCTCTATCGCCTCCAGCCGGCGGTACAGCGCGGGCCGCGAGACATGGTGGAGCTGGGCGGTGCGCGACTTGTTGCGGCCGGTGGCCAGGTAGGTGCGCAGGACGGCGAGGAGGTCCTCGTCGGCCGCGCACAGCAGTCCGTCCAACTCCCGCTCCGCGAACGACTGCACCTGCGGGTCGTCCCTCAACAGCCGGATCAGGCCACGCAGATGGACGTCCTTGAGGCGTACGACGGCGGGGAGTTCGAGGGCGTCGCTGGAGTCGGCCACGGCGTCGGCGACGTGCTGTGCCTCGCGGAGTCCCGCGGGGACGTCGTCCCAGACGGTGCGCTGCCCGGCGGCGGCCACCACCGTCTTCAACGCCCCTGATTCGGTGCGCAGTCGGCTCGCGAAGTGGGCGGCGAGGGCGTCCGCGTCCTGGTCGCGGGGCAGGCTGAGGAGGACGGCGGTGACTCCTTCGGCGAGTTCCGCGACGAGTCCGGAGAGCCCCAACAGCCTCAGTACCCGGTCGAGTTGGGCCGTGTCGCCGTCGCGTACGACCATCGGGACGAAGGTGCGCCGGTTGACGGGGAGTCCGGCCGCGCGGGCGCGGGGCAGGAGGTGGCGGGCCGTGACGACGCCGCTCACCAGGTCGGTGAGCAGGCTCTGCGCGGACTGTTCCTCCCAGGTGTGGGCGGAGCCGCCGAGCATGCGGTGCAGGACGAGGGCCTCTGCGGCGCGGTCGGCGAGGAGGCGGCCGGTGGCGGTGTCGCCGCGGTAGCCGCACAGCATGATCTGGCCCCAGCGCTCGCCGCGTCCGCCCAGTTCGGCGCGGATCCAGCCGTCGCCCTCGCTGCCGCCGGCCTGCCGGGCGATGCGCTCCCAGTCGCGCAGCACGTCGTCCACCGCCGACCGCTCCCCCGCCGTGGCGAGGACGCGGTGCGCGAGGTTGGTGACGACGACGGGACAGGCGCTGTGCGCGGCGACCTCGTCGAGCAGGCTCTGGAGCGGGGCGCCGCCGGTGATGAGCCCGGTGAGCGCGGTCCGTACGGCCTCGGAGAGGCTGACGGCGGCGAACTTCCGCCGTACCAGCCGGGATTGGACCTCTTCCGTCAACTCCGCGAAGGGGAAGGGCCGGTGGAGTACGACCATGGGCAGCCCGCACCGCTCGGCCGCGCGGCGCATGACGTCCGGCGGCGCGGGAAAGGCCCGTCCGAGGCCGAGTACGACGGCGGACGCCTCCGCGCGGTGCAGGGACTGGATGTACTCGGCCTGTGCCGCCTCGTCGTCGGCGAGGAGCACGCCGGTGGTGAGGACCATCTCGCCGCCGGTGAGCATCACGCCGACGTCGGCGGCCTCGGCGACGTGCACCCACCGTACGGGCCGGTCGAGTTGGCCCGCGCCGGCCACCACCTCGGGTTCCCCGGCGAGGACCCGCTCCAGGGCGAGGACCTGGCGCACCGACAGCGCGGGCTCCAGGGCGTCCAGGGTGGTGAGGGTTCCCAAGGTGGTGGTCATGACGGTCTTCCCTTGTTCAGCGTGTGCTCTACTCCGTGCTCCTCAGAGCCTGTTCGAGGATCGCGGCGCCCTCCTCGGCCTCCGCGACGGTCAGGGACAGCGGCGGGGCGACGCGCAGGGCGCTGGTGTTGTGGCCGCCGCCCTTGCCGATCAACAGGCCGCCCGCACGGGCCGCTTCGAGGACGGCGGACGCGGCCTGCGGGTCGGCCTCGTCGGTGCCCGGTTTCACCAGCTCGACGCCGATCATCAGCCCGCGCCCGCGCACTTCCCGTACGCCGGGATGCTGGGCGGCGACGGCCCGCAGCCGCTCGATGAGGAGGCCGCCGACGCGGCGGGCGTTGCCCTGGAGGTCGTGTTCCAGCAGGTAGGTGAGGTTGGCGAGACCGGCCGCCATGGTGACCTGGGTGCCGCCGAAGGTCGAAATGCTGTTGGAGTCGAGGCAGTTCATGATGTCGGCGCGGGCGACGACTCCGCCGATGGACATGCCGTTGCCGATGCCCTTGGCGAAAGTGAGGATGTCCGGCGGGCCGTTCTCCGCGTGTGCCTGCCAGCCCCAGAAGTGGTCGCCGGTGCGGCCCCAGCCGGTCTGCACCTCGTCGGCGATCCACAGGACGCCGTGCTCGGCGAGGACTTCGCGGAACGCGGCGTACAGGCCGTCGGGCGGTGAGGTGAACCCGCCGACGCCCTGGACGGGTTCGGCGATCAGCGCGGCGGGCGGCCGGACATGGCCGAGCAGGTCCTTGAGGTCCTCGACGCAGGCCGCGACGAACTCGGCGTCGGTCAGGTCGGCGTAGGGACCGCGCGTACGCACACCGCCGTGGACGTAGAGCGTCTGGAGCGGGGAGAGGGAGGTCGGGGACCAGCCGCGGTTGCCGGTGATGCCGACCGTGCTGAAGGAGCGGCCGTGGTAGCTGTTGCGCATCGCCAGGATCTGGTTGCTGCGCCGGTAGGTCGTGGCGAGCATCAGCGCGGTGTCGTTGGCCTCGGTGCCCGAGGTGGTGAAGAAGACGCGGGCGTCCGGGATGCCGGACAACTGGGCGACGCGCTCGGCGAGTTCGACCATCGGCCGGTTGAGGTAGAGCGTGGACGAGTGGTTGATCCGCCCGGCCTGCTCGCTCACCGCCTTGGTGACCTCGGGGAGCGCGTGCGCGGTCATCGTGGTGAGGATGCCGCCGAAGAAGTCGAGGTACTTGTTGCCCTCGGCGTCCCAGACGTGCCGGCCCTCTCCGTGCGTGATCTCCAACGGGTCCTGGTAGTACAGGGTCAGCCAGTCGGGGAGTACGTCCCGGTGGCGTCCCAGCAGATCCTTGGTCACGGCTGCACCAACCCTTCGTAGGCGTCGGGACGCCGGTCGCGGTAGAACGCCCACTGCTGGCGTACTTCCTCGATCAGCCCGAAGTCCAGGTCGCGGACGACGAGTTCCTCGTCCTTGTCGCCGGCGACCTCGCCGACGAACTGGCCTCGCGGGTTGACGAAGTACGACGTCCCGTAAAAGTCGTTGTCCCCGTACTCCTCCTGTCCCACACGGTTGATCGCAGCGATGAAGTACTCGTTGGCCACGGCGGCGGCCGGCTGCTCCAGCTGCCAGAGGTAGGCGGAGAGGCCGCGCGAGGTGGCGGACGGGTTGTAGACCAACTGTGCGCCGTTGAGGCCGAGTTGACGCCATCCCTCGGGGAAGTGGCGGTCGTAGCAGATGTAGACGCCGACCTTGCCTACCGCCGTGTCGAAGACGGGCCAGCCCGCGTTGCCCGGCCTGAAGTAGTACTTCTCCCAGAAGCCCTTGACCTGCGGGATGTGGTGCTTGCGGTACTTGCCGAGGAAGGTGCCGTCGGCGTCGATCACGGCCGCGGTGTTGTAGTAGAAGCCGTCCTGCTCGATCTCGAAGACGGGGACGACGATCACCATGCCGGTCTCGCGCGCGAGCTGCTGCATACGGCGCACGGTCGGCCCGTCGGGCACCGGCTCGGCCCACCTGTAGTGCTCGGGTTCCTGGACCTGACAGAAATAGGGGGCGTTGAACACCTCCTGGAACCCGATGATCCGGGCACCCTGGCTGGCCGCCTCGCGGGCGTGTTCCTCGTGTTTCGCCACCATGGACTCGGTGTCGCCGGTCCAGGTGGCCTGGACCAGAGCGGCGCGTACGACGTTGGCCATGAGCTGCTCCTTCGACGGGACGCCAGAGCCTCTACGCCCGTAGACAAGGCCGTAGGGGGATGAACGTAAGCCTCCGGAGGAGCCTTGCCAAGACCATCGTCGTTAACCCGCGGAGTCGATCCTGTTTCACCCTCCGGTGGGTGAGCCGCTGCGCCGGGTAGCCGGGGTCGGGCCGCTGCGCTAGGCGCTGAAGCCCGCCACGCGCAGGGCGTGGACCAGGTCCCAGTGGCGTTCCTCCGAGGCGCCCTGCGCGGCCTCCAGCAGCAGCGGGACCAGTTGCTGGGGGTCGGCCGCGACGCTGCGGGCCGCCTCCTCGGGGGTGCGGACCCGGACGTAGGCGTCGAGGAGGGCGTGGATCTCGCGGCGGCGGCCCTCGGCGGCCAGCGCGAGGACGGCCTCGCCGATCTCGGCGGCGGGGCGGGCCACGCCCTGCCGCAGGATCTGCTCGCCGTCCGCGGTACGGCCCGCCGCGACCAGCGCGTCCGCCGCGCCGACCAGCCGGTCGGCGGGCAGCGAGGCGGCCTCCCACAGCAGCGTCGCCCAGTCCGCGCCGAGTCCGGCGCGCTGGAGTTCGGCCGCGAGCAGCGGGAAGCGCGCGGCGGGCCAGTACGCGGCCTCGACGAGCAGCGCGTGCGCCTCGCCGCTACGGCCCTCACGCCGCAGCCCCACCAGCCGCCGCACGGCCTCCACGGTCAGCTGCCGCGCCTCCGCGTCCAACGGCTCCCGCTGCGGCTGCGCCCGCTCCACCGGCCGGGCGGCGGCCCCGGCGAAACGCGCTCCGCGCGGGCTGCGCCGGGCGGTGGGCGCGGGCACAGGCAGTTCCGGTACGACGGCTGCGGGGTCCGGGGTGGGGGCGGCGGTGTCGGCCTCGGCCATACCGGCGAAGCGGGCGCTGCCCCGGCGGCGCTTGCGTTGCTTGGCGGGCGGGGGGTCCGCGGGGGCGGCTTGGTCCGGGGCGGGCTCGGGACCCGTGAGATCGCCGTCCATGGGGTCCGGGGCGCCGAAGCCGGAGGCGGTGTCGGGGTCCCTGAAACCGTGGTCCACGGGGTCCGGGGTGCCGCGCCGGGACGTGGGCTCGGGCCTGCCGAAGTCCGGGGCGGCGCCTTGGCCGTCGAAGCCGGGATTCGCGCGCTCGAACTCCTCGTAGCCCCGGCGGTTGTCGCGCCGCCGGGGTTCGGTGCCCTGGTGGTCCGCGCCGGCCGGGTCGTGGCCGCGCCGTGCGTCCCCCGCATCGCGCTGGCGCGGCAGCCGGTGGGCGGCGGCCGTGTCGTCGACGCGGAACACGTTGCCGTGGCGGTCGCGATGGACGACCTGGGCACCCCGGGTGCGGGCGCGGTTGTCCAACTCCTCGATGCGCGCCCGGAGTTCGGCGCAGCGGGCGGTGGCGCGTTCGTGGTCGTCATGGGCCCAGGCGAGGTCGAGGCGGAGGGCGTCGGCCGCTTCCTGGGTGGTGGCGGAGTTGAGCAACTGGGCCAGTTTCGCCTGCCGTTCGGCCGCGTACTTCTGCTCGCGGAGCATCACGTCGAGCCGGTCGCCGAGGGCGTCGCGGCTGCCGGGGCGGGCGTCGAACGCGGCGAGCGCCGCCGTGTGCAGGGCGCGGGCGCGGTCCTTCTCCTGGACCACGGCTCCCTGGCCGTACTCCGCCGCGAGGTCCTGGAGGAGGGCCTCCACCACGTCCCAGGGCGGTACTTCACGCCCGTTCAGACAGGCCTGCATGCCCTCGGGATCGCGCTGCCAGAACACCCCGCACCAACCGCCGCCCTGGTCGAGGCGCGCCAGCAGTCCATCGAGGTAGTTCGCGAACTCCCGCACCTGTCCGGGGAGTTGATCCACAGCCATGCCCCAACTCCCGCCAGACCGGAATGCTCCGATCCGTAGAAAACACCATTTGTGTTACGACGCGGCTACGGAAGTTTTTCGAGCCGGGCGCAGAGATTTGGGAGCCTACGCCTCCGGACTGTGCCCCCGCCGGGTTTCATGCCGTATCCGTCGCTTGCCGTACGGTCTCGGGCCGGGCGAGCCGCCCCCGGGACAGGGCCAGGACCAGCGCACCGCCGGTCACCCCGCAGGCCCCGAGCGCGGCGGCGGCCGGCAGGGTCCCGTCGGCGAGGAACAGGCCCGTGACGGCCGATCCGGCGGCGACCCCGGCGCCGATCAGGGTCACCAGCCAGGCGAAGGCCTCGGTCACCGTGCCGTCCGGCGCGAGTTCGCCGACCAGCCCGAAGGACACGGTGAGCAGGGGCGCGAAGAAGACACCGGTGCCGACCGCGACCAGGCAGGCGCCCGCGGGTCCCGGCACGAGCGCCACCAGCCAGTATGCCCCGGCCATTCCGGTACACAGCGCTACGGCCTTCAGCGGTGCGTCCGCGGTCCAGCGCAGGGCGCCGTGGGCGACGGCCCCGAGGAGCGCGCCGAAGGCCGACAGGGACATCAACAGGCCCGCGCCGCCCGGTAGTTCGTGCTGTTCGGCGTAGGCGACGCTGAAGACGTTGAAGCCGCCGAGCGCCCAGCCGGCCCCGAACAGGGCGACGAGCAGCAGGAGCAGCGCGGGGCTGCGCAGCGGGCCGAGCCAGTGCGCGTCCCGGGTCCGGGTCCGCCAGTCCCGGGAGGGCCGGGCGGTGGCCATCACCAGGGAGCCGAGCAGCCCCAGCCCGGCCGCCAGCCACAGGGCGAGCGGCGCGGGGCCGAGCGCGGCGGCACCGGCGACGGCCAACGGCCCCGCGATGAAGACGACTTCCTGCGCCCCGGCGTCCACGGCGTACGCCGACTGCACCTCCTCCTCGGCCACCAGCTCGGGCCACAGCGCCCGCAGACACGGCTCCAGCGGCGGCGCGGCCGCACCGGCGACGACGGCCCCGCCGAGACTGCCGTAGACGGAGCCGGGGGCGAGTGCGAGGAGGACGTAGCCCAGGCCGGACAGCACGGCGGAGGCGATGAGTACGCGCGGCTGTCCGGTGCGGTCGACCAGGCGGCCGAGCAGGGGACCGCCGATCGCCCCGGCCACGGCGAAGACGCCGGTGGCGAGGCCGACGAGGCGGTAGCCCGCGCCGACCTCGCGGAGGGTGAGGGCGATCGCGAGGGCGGCCATGGCGCTGGGCATCCGGCCGACCAGGGAACCGGTGAGCAGGCGCACGACGAAGGGGCGCCGGAGCAGGGTCAGATACGGCACACGTCCCCCGTCGGGCGCGATCTCGGACTCGGGCTCAGGCCGCCAACGGCGCGCACCTGACGACGAGTTGGTCCATGGAGAGGCCGAGCGCCTCGGCGAGGGCTGCGACGGTGAAGAAGGCCGGCGTCGGCGCCCGGCCCGTCTCGATCTTGCGGAGGGTCTCCGCGGAGATGCCCGCCCGCGCCGCTACCTCCGTCATGCTGCGGCCTGCCCGCGCCTCGCGGATCAGCCGGCCGAGCCGTTCGCCGCGTTCGCGCTCTTCGGGAGTGAGAGGGGTACGTACCATGCCGTCATTCTAATACCGGTATAGTAATTGGCATGGTGGAACTCAAGACGGACACGTCTATCGATGCGATGTACGAGGCGGGCCAGGTCGTGGCCCGTGCCCTCACGGCCGTGCGGGAGGCCGCCGACGTGGGCGTATCCCTCCTGGAACTGGACGAGTTGGCGCACGACGTGCTGCGCGCCGCCGGCGCGACCTCGCCCTTCCTCGGCTACCGCCCCGCGTTCGCGCCCACCGCGTTCCCCGCGGTCCTCTGCGCCTCCGTGAACGACGCGATCGTGCACGGCATCCCGGACGGCTACCGGCTGCGCGACGGCGACCTGGTCTCGATGGACTTCGGCGCCAAGCTGGGCGGCTGGGCCGGCGACTCGGCGATCAGCTTCATCGTCGGCACGCCGCGCCCCGCCGACGTCCGCCTGATCGACGCCGCCGAGCGCGCCCTCGCGGCGGGCATCGAGGCGGCCGTCGTCGGCAACCGCATCGGCGACATCGCCCACGCCATCGGCACGGTGTGCCGCGGCGCCGGCTACGGCATCATGGAGGACTTCGGCGGCCACGGCATCGGCCGCCAGATGCACGAGGACCCCGGAGTCCCGAACGAGGGCCGCCCCGGACGCGGCCTCCCCCTCCGCCACGGCATGGTCATCGCGATCGAACCGATGCTGATCGCGAGCGGCCGGGACGACTACCACACGGCGAAGGACGGCTGGACCCTCAGGACGAACGACGGCTCACGGGCGGCCCACGTGGAACACACGGTGGCGATCACGGAAAGTGGACCGAGGGTCCTTACCGAGCGACGGTGAGGCGCCCGACCGGGAGGCGCGGGGAACAGCGCCGGCAGCCGCCACGGGCCCGCGTTCGAACATCAACCGATACCACCCCGAACCTGGACATGCCCCACGCGGTGCCCCGTGCCATGGTGGAGTGATGACCAGCGGCTACACAGACCCGGATGACGACCCCCTCGGCGAGTTCCTGGCCCGGTTCTTCGGCGGAGCCCCAGGTGCGGGCGCGGGCGGAGCCCCCCGCCCCGATCCGCGCCGGATAGACATCGGCCGCCTGCTCAGCCAACCGGCCAGGGACCTCGTCCGCGGCGCCGCCCAGTACGCCGCGGAACACGGCAGCCACGACCTGGACACCCAGCACCTCCTCCGCGCCGCCCTCGCCGCGGAGCCGACCCGCGGCCTCCTCACCCGCGCGGGCGCCGACCCGGACTCCCTCGCCGCGGAGATCGACGAGCGCTCGGGCCCCGCCCACCCCCCGGACGGCACGTCCCTCGCCCTCACCCCGGCCGTCAAACGCGCCCTCCTGGACGCCCACGACCTGGCACGAGCGGGCGGCACCGGCTACATCGGACCCGAACACGTCCTGGGCGCGCTGGCCGCGAACCCGGACTCCGCCGCCGGTCACATACTGAACGCGGCCCGCTACGCCCCGACAGGGCTGCCACCCGAATCCCCGGACGGCGTCCAGACCACCCGCGCCGACGGACCCCGCCCCACCACCACGCCCACGCTCGACAAGTACAGCCGCGACCTCACCGACCTGGCCCGGCAGGGCCGTATCGACCCGGTGATCGGCCGCGACGAGGAGATCGAGCAGACCATCGAGGTGCTGTCCCGGCGCGGCAAGAACAACCCGGTGCTGATCGGTGACGCGGGCGTCGGCAAGACCGCGATCGTGGAGGGCCTCGCGCAGCGCATCACGGACGGCGACGTCCCGGACGTGCTGACCGGGCGGCGGGTCGTCGCGCTCGATCTCACCAGCGTGGTGGCCGGCACCCGGTTCCGCGGCGACTTCGAGGAACGGCTGACGAACATCGTCGGCGAGATCCGCGCCCACTCGGACGAACTGATCGTGTTCATCGACGAGTTGCACACCGTGGTCGGCGCGGGCGGTGGCGGCGAGGGCGGTTCGATGGACGCCGGCAACATCCTCAAACCGGCCCTGGCGCGCGGCGAGCTGCACATCGTGGGCGCCACGACCCTTGAGGAGTACCGCCGGATCGAGAAGGACGCGGCGCTGGCCCGCAGGTTCCAGCCGATCCTGGTGCCGGAACCGTCCGTCGCCGACGCGATCGAGATCCTGCGCGGGCTGCGCGACCGCTACGAGGCGCACCACCAGGTCCGGTACACGGACGAGGCGTTGGTGGCGGCCGTGGAACTCTCCGACCGCTATCTCACCGACCGCAGGCTCCCCGACAAGGCGATCGACCTGATCGACCAGGCGGGTGCGCGGGTACGGCTGCGGGCGCGCACGAAGGGCACGGACGTACGGGCCCTGGAGCGCGAGATGGAGCAGCTGGCCCGGGACAAGGACCAGGCGGCGGCCGACGAGGACTACGAGAAGGCGACGCAACTGCGCGACCGCATCGCCGAGTTGAAGGCGCGGCTGGCCGACGCCGGCGGTGAGGACACGGGCGACGAGGGACAGAACCTGGAGGTCACCGGCGAGGCGATCGCCGAGGTGGTGTCACGGCAGACCGGTATCCCGGTGAGCAGTCTCACGGCGGAGGAGAAGGACCGGCTGCTCGGTCTCGAGGAGCATCTGCACCGGCGGGTCGTCGGCCAGGAGGAGGCGGTACGGGTCGTGTCGGACGCCGTGCTGCGCTCCCGTGCCGGGCTGGCGAGCCCGGACCGGCCGATCGGCAGCTTCCTCTTCCTGGGCCCGACCGGCGTCGGCAAGACGGAACTCGCCCGTGCGCTCGCCGAGGCGTTGTTCGGCAGCGAGGACCGGATGGTCCGGCTGGACATGAGCGAGTACCAGGAACGGCACACGGTGAGCCGGCTCGTCGGCGCCCCGCCCGGCTACGTCGGCCACGAGGAGGCGGGTCAGCTCACCGAGGTCGTGCGCCGCCACCCGTATTCGCTGCTGCTGCTCGACGAGGTCGAGAAGGCGCACCCGGACGTGTTCAACATCCTTCTCCAGGTGCTGGACGACGGCCGGTTGACTGACTCCCAGGGCCGCACGGTCGACTTCACCAACACGGTGATCGTGATGACGAGCAACCTCGGCTCCGAGGCGATCACCCGGCGTGGGGCCGGCATCGGCTTCGGTCCCGGCGGTGCGGACGCGGACGAGGAGGCCCGGCGCGAGCAGATCCTGCGGCCGCTGCGGGAGCACTTCCGTCCCGAGTTCCTCAACCGCATCGACGAGATCGTCGTCTTCCGCCAGCTGACCGCCGAGCAACTCCGGCTGATCACGGGGCTGTTGCTGGAACACACCCGCCGGCTCCTGCACGCGCAGGGCATCACGGTCGAGTTCACGGACCCGGCCGTCGACTGGCTCTCCCGCCGGGGCTACCAACCCGAGTACGGCGCCCGCCCGTTGCGCCGCACGATCCAGCGCGAGGTCGACAACCAGCTGTCGCGGCTGCTTCTGGACGGCACGATCGGCCAGGGAGATCAGGTGACGGTGGGGGTGGAGGGCGACCGCCTGGTGTTCAACACGCGGAACCGGTCGAGCGCCCCTGCCTGAGGCGCACTTCAGGGGCGCGGGGAACTGCGCGAGCAGCCCCCACGCCCCCGCGGACGCTGAACTACGGAGCCGGATCCACCACCTGCGCTGACCCGCCACCCCGTCGCACCGTCTCCGCCGCCGCGAGCCACTTGCCACCGGGCAGCCGCTGCACACCGGTCGCCGCACCGATCTCCGGATTCAGGACGAAGGAGTGCCCGATCGCCTGCAATTGGGTCTTCACGTCGCTGTTGTAGAGGGCCGGTTCGAGGTCCGTGGTGGCCGCGTTGCGCTGACTGGCGCGGGGCGCCGCGATCGCGTCGACGAGCGGGAGCCCTCGGTCGAGGAACTCGGTCAGGGTCTGGAGCACGGTGGTGATGATGGTCGCGCCACCGGGCGAACCGAGCGCCACCACAGGCTTGTTGTGCCGGTCGAGGACGATCGTCGGCGAGATCGACGAGCGCGGGCGCTTGCCCGGTCCTGGCAGGTTCGGGTCGTGGACGGCCGGGTTGGCCGGGGTGAAGGAGAAGTCGGTCAGCTCGTTGTTGAGCAGGAAGCCACGGCCGGGCACGGTCATCGCGCTGCCGCCGGTCTGCTCGATGGTGAGCGTGTAGGAGACGACGTTGCCCCACTTGTCGGCGACCGTGAGGTGCGTGGTGTTCTCGCCCTCGTACGTCGTCGGCGCGGCCGTTCCCTTGGCTGCGCAGGGCGTCGGGTGGCGCGGGTCGGCGGGCGCGAGCGGGCTGGTGAGGACCGCGTCGTCCTTGATGAGGCAGGCGCGCGAGTCGGCGAACTTCTGCGAGAGGAGTTCCTTCGTCGGTACGTCCTCGAAGGCGGGGTCGCCGACCCAGCGCCCCCGGTCGGCGAACGCGATCCGGCTGGCCTCGATGTAGTGGTGCAGGTACTGGACCTCGCTGGCCTTCGAGAGGTCCGTCTTCTCCAGGATGTTGAGCGCCTCGCCGACGGTCGTGCCGCCGGAGGAGGAGGGCGCGATGGAGTAGACGCCGAGTCCGCGGTACGAGGTCTTCGTGGGCGCCTGGAGCTTGGCGCGGTACACGGCGAGGTCCTTGGCGGTCAGCTTGCCGGGGCGGGCGTTGTAGCCCGAACTCGGGTCCACCTTCGGCTTGTTGACCGTGGCGAGGATGTCCTTGCCGAGATCGCCGTGGTAGATCGCGCCGACCCCCTTCTTGCCCAGCTCCTTGTAGGTGCCGGCGAGTTCGGGGTTCTTGAAGGTGGAGCCGACGACGGGAAGCTGTCCGCCGGGCAGGAACAGCTTGGCGGTGTCCGGGAAGTAGCGGAAGCGGGTTTCGTTGGACGCCGTCTGGCTGCGGAAGGTGTCGTCCACCGTGAAGCCGTTGCTCGCGATGCGCTCGGCGGGCTTCAGGACCGTGCCGAGCTTCTCGCTGCCCCACTGGTCGAGCGCCGTCTGCCAGGTGGCGGGCGAGCCCGGGGTGCCGACGCCGAGGCCGCTGGTGACGGCGTCGGCGAAGGGGAGGGCCTTGCCGTTCTCGACGAAGAGCTGGGAGTCGGCGCTAAGGGGCGCGGTCTCCCGGCCGTCGATGGTGTGCACGGTACGGGACTTGGCGTCGTAGTAGACGAAGTAGCCGCCTCCGCCGATGCCGGAGGAGTAGGGCTCGGTGACGCCGAGCGCGGCGGCGGTGGCGACGGCCGCGTCGACCGCGTTGCCGCCCTTCCTCAGCACCTCGATGCCGGCGGCGGTGGCGTCCGCGTCGACGCTCGCCACGGCACCGCCGTAGCCGACGGCGACCGGAACCTTGGTCGGTGTGCCGCTCGTCGCGGCCGGTGGGGCCGCTGCCCCGACCGACACGACGGCGGCCGAGACCGCCAGGACCGACAGTTTCCGTGTCACAGGGCGACGCATCCGTACCTCCAGTCGGGACCGTCCGCGCAGCGTAGCCACATTGCCATGACCCCAACAGACCACCTCGCGCCACTGTCACACGAGTGCCACACGTCGAACACGGGTACGTACCGGCCGCGTCGGGCCGCTAACATGCGCGCCCATGAATGACGACGTGCGCAACATCGTTCTGGGCGTGGCCGCCGCGGGCATCAGCGCCGCGCTCGGCTGGCTCGCCCGCACCTATCTGTGGAAGCGCAGACTCCGGCGCAAGCAGGCGTTCTTCGGGCTGCCCGACAACTCCGAGTCGCTGCTCGTGGTCAACCGCGAGGCGGGCGGCCCCGAACTCACGGTGATGCGGCACGACGTGTTCGCGCTGCTCGAACTCGCGGCCCTGATCAAGGACTGCAACGCGCACGCCCAGGTCGTCGCGCACGACGCGGCCCAGCAGGGCTTCGGCGAACGCACCGAGTTCTGTGTGGGCGGCCCGGCCTCCAACCGCCGTATGGCCGCGCATCTGGCGTCCCTGCTCCCGGGCATCCGGGTCAACGTCGACCCGGAACCGGGTCCTGACCGGGGCGCGTTCCAGATCGGCAGCGAGCGCTACCGACTTGAGCCCGGCAAGGGCGAGTACGTTCTCCTCGCCCGCCTGACCGCGGGTCAACTGGGCGGCGCACGGCCGGTGTTCCTCTTCTGCGGGCAGCGGGCGATCACCAACCAGGCGGCGTCGCGCTATCTCGCCCGCAACCACGAGAAGCTGGCCCGCAAACACGGCGGCAACTCCTTCGTCCTGCTGCTGAAGGTGGTCAACTCACAGGCGTACGGCCCCGATGTGGTGGAGCTGGTCGCGGACGTCACCCGGGCCGCCGAGACACCGCTGCCCGCACCGGCTCCGCGGAGCTCGCACCGTGCCTCCTGAGGTCGCTCACACGTCAACAATCTTTACTGGCACGTAACTTACCGACGGGTTACCTCGGGTAGAGGGGTGCGGTTACCGTCGGGTCACTTTGCCGTGACACGTGTGAGGAGCACCCCGTGCGAACCCATCGCCAGGCCCTGCGGACGACCGCCGCGGGCGCCGTCTCCGCGACCCTGATCGCCGGAGGCGTTCTCGGGCTCGCCCCCACCGCCCAGGCCGCCACGAGCGTCCGCTACGTCGGCATCACCGGCGACGACGGCACGAAGCTCGCGGCGAACGTCGTCACGCCCGCGGGCGCCGACGGCTCGCGCGACTACCCGCTCCTCGTACTGCCCACCAGCTGGGGCTTCCCCCAGGTCCAGTACCTGGCCCAGGCCGAGAAGCTCGCGAACTCCGGCTATGTCGTGGTGAGTTACAACGTCCGCGGCTTCTGGCAGTCCGGCGGCGAGATCGAGGTGGCGGGCCCGAAGGACGTGGCCGACGCCTCCCGGGTGATCGACTGGGCGCTCGCCAACACCCCGTCCGACGCGGGGCACATCGGCATGGCGGGGGTGTCGTACGGCGCCGGCATCAGTCTCCTCGCGGCCGCACACGACAAGCGGATCAGGGCAGTTGCCTCACTGAGCGGCTGGGCCGACCTGATCGGCTCGATCTACTCGGGCCGCACCGAACACGTCCAGGCGGCGGCCCTGCTGAACGGCGTCGGCCTCGTCGCCGGCCGCCCGAGCGCCGAGACCGGCCAGGTCTTCAAGGACTTCTTCGCCTCGAACCTCTCCAGGGAACAGCAGTTGATCGACTGGGGGAAGGCGCGTTCGGCCTCGACCCGGCTGGATCGGCTCAACAAGAACGGCGCGGCGATCATGCTCGCCAACGCCTGGGGGGACACGATCTTCCCGCCGAACCAAATCGCCGACTTCTACGGCAAGTTGACCGGCCCGAAGCGACTGGAACTCCGCCCGGGCGACCACGCCACCGCCGAACTGACCGGACTGTTCGGGCTGCCCAACGACGTGTGGACGGACACCGAGCGCTGGTTCGACCACTACCTCAAGGGCGCCGACAACGGCATCGACCGCGAGCAGCCCGTCGAGCTCACGTCCCGTACCGGGGGCGGCCACGAGGGCTACCCGGACTGGAAGTCGGTCGGCGCGACCCGGCGGAAGCTCGACCTCGCGGGCACGACCACCATCCACACCAACGTGGACTCGGGCGCGGACGGCGGGATCGTCTTCCTGTCCAGCATCCTCGACCAGATCGCCCAGGTGCCCCCGGTCGCGTACATCCCGCTGCTGCCGCGCCGTTGGGCCGCCGTCTGGCAGTCGGGGACGTACGGCAGCGCCCAACAGGTGCGCGGCACCGCCACGTTGCACACCACGGTCACCGACACCAAGGAGAGCGGCACCCTCGTCGCATACCTCTACGACGTGGGCCCGCTCGGCCTCGGCAAGCTGGTCAGTGACGCGCCGTACACCTGGCACGGGCAGACGCCCGGCCAACCGTTCGGTGTGGACCTGGAGTTGGACTCCACGGCCTACGACGTCCCGGCAGGGCATCGTCTCGCCCTGGTCGTCGACACGGTCGACCCGCTCTATGTCGAGCACAACCCGACCGGCGCGCAGCTGACCTTCTCCTCGCCCGCGAACGACCCGTCGTACGTGTCGATCCCGCTGCGCGAGCAGTGATCTCCGGCTGCCGCCGGGCGGGCACGTGCCCTCTCTACTACTGCACCCGCGGCAGCAGCGTCCCTGGTTCCGCCGGGGCCACATCCACGGCCCCGGTCTTGGGACTGCGCTGCTCCCGGCGGGACACCCAACCGGCGAACCAGGAGAGCAGCATGCACATCCCGATGTAGATCGGCGAGATCACCATCACCACGGGGATGAACGGCAAATCGTAGTCGAGGTTCGACGCGATCAGCTTCCCGGCATGGAGAAACTCCTCATAGGTGATCAGATAGCCCAGCGAGGTGTCCTTCAGCGCGACCACCAACTGGCTGATGATCGCGGGCAGCATCGCCCGTACGGCCTGCGGCACGAGGACGTACGACATCACGTGGACCTTCCGCATGCCGAGCGCGAACGCGGCCTCCCGCTGGCCGCGTTCGACGCTGTTGACGCCGGAGCGGAAGACCTCGGCGAGCACCGAGCCGTTGTAGAGCGTCAGGCCCGCGACGAGCGCGGGCAGCGGTTGCACCTTGAGCGCCACGAAGATGAAGAAGATCATCACGAGGACGGGCATGGCGCGGAAGAACTCCACGACGACCGTCGACAGCCAGCGCACGGGCCGGTGGTCCGAGAGGCGCCCCACGGCGAGCACAGTCCCCAGTGCCAGTGACAGTACGGCCGCGAGACCGAAGGCCTTGAGCGTGTTGCCGAGGCCGCGCAGCAGCAGTTCCTGGATGCCCATGTACTCGAAGGGCATCCACTTCGTGTACGTGAACTGGTCGGTGTCGAACAGGAGATAGAGGATCCAGCCGATCAGCGCGAGGATGACGACCGTGGACGCGACGCCGTAAAGGCGGTGCCGTTTGCGAGTCTTGGGGCCCGGGACGTCGTAGAGGGCGTTGGCGGTGGTCATCGGGCGACTCCCCATTTCCGCTCCAGCGCGTTGAACAGCGCGCTGATGGCGAGGGTGATGATCAGGTAGCCGACGGCGATCCAGACGAACGTCCAGACGATGTTGTAGCCGAGTTCGCTCAACGTCCGGTAGGTGCCGAGGAGTTCGGTGACGCTGAACGCGCCGGCGATCGCCGAGTTCTTGGCCAGGGCGATGAGGGTGGAGCCGACCGGCGGGATCACCGAGCGGAACGCCTGCGGCAGGACGACCAGGCTCAGGCTCTGCCCGAAGGACATCCCGAGGCTGCGGGCCGCCTCTCCCTGGCCCCTGGGCACGGTGTTGATGCCGGAGCGCAGCGCCTCGCAGATGAACGCCGAGGTGTAGCAGCCGAGCGCGAGGACCGCGAACACCTTGAAGGGCAGCACGAGTCCGAAGCGCGGCAGGCCGAGCAGCACCGCGAAGAACAGCAGGGTCAGCGGGGTGTTGCGCAGCACGGTCACCCACACCGTGCCGAACACCCGCAGCGAACCGACCGGGGCGACCCGGAAGGAGGCCATGAGGAAACCGAGGAGGAGTGCCAGCACCGAGGCGTAGACGGTCAGTTCGACGGTGCCGAGGAAGCCGTCGCCGAAGGTGGAGAAGTTGTCGGTCAGTACGTTCACGTCTGCCTCCCTCAGCTCGCCGGGTAGCGGTCGATCGCGGGCGGGGTGGGCGCGGGCACTCCGGACAGGCCGAGCGTCGCCTCGTACGCCTTCTTCCAGTCGCCGTTCTTCTCACGGGCCTCCAACGCGTCGTCGAGGGCGAACCGCAGGGCGTTGTCGCCGTGCGGGACACCGATGCCGTACGGTTCCTTCGAGAAGGGCTTGCCGACGACCTTGAGCTGGTCGGGGACCTTCGCCGCGTAGCCGATGAGGATCGCGTCGTCGGTGGTGACGGCGTCGACCTGATAGGTGAGCAGGTTGTCGACACAGACCGAGTACGTGTCGTAGGCGACGAGTTGGGCCTTCGGGTAGTCGTCCTTGATGCGCTGGTACGGCGTCGAGCCGGCCGCCGAGCAGACGCGTTTGCCGGCGAGGTCCTGCGGGCCGTTGATGTCGTGCTCGTCGGTGCGGACGAGGAGCGACTGGCCGGCCAGGTAGTAGGGGCCGGCGAAGCCGACCAGTTTCTTGCGCAGGTCGTTGATGGTGTAGGTGCCGACGTAGTAGTCGATCTGGCCGTTCTGAAGGGCGGTTTCGCGGTTGGCGGAGGCGATCGTCCTGAAGTGGACCGTCTTCGGGGCGAAGCCGAGGGAGGCCGACATCATCTTGGCGATCTCGATGTCGAAGCCGGAGTAGCTGCCCGTCGCGGGGTCCTTCTCGCCGAGGTAGGGCTGGTCCTCCTTGGCGCCGACAATGAAGTAGCCGCGCTTCTTCGCCCGCTTCCAGGTCTTCGAGTCCGGGAGCCGGAAGCCTTGCGCCACCTGGTAGACGGGGAGCTTGTCGGCGGCCGGGCCCTTGACGGGCGGGCTGCCCTCCTTGCCGCAGGCGCTCGCGTACAGCACGGCGAGCACGGCGACGGCGAGGGACGCACGGGTGGTACGGAACATGGATCGCACTCCCCCGCTCAGTGCTTGAGGATCTTGGACAGGAAGTCCTTGGCCCGGTCGCTGCGCGGGTTGGTGAAGAACTCCTCGGGGGTGCGGTCCTCGACGATGCGGCCGTCGGCCATGAACACGACGCGGTTGGCGGCGGAGCGGGCGAAGCCCATCTCGTGGGTGACGACGACCATGGTCATGCCGTCGCGGGCGAGCTGGCGCATGACCTCGAGGACCTCGTTGATCATCTCCGGGTCGAGGGCCGAGGTCGGCTCGTCGAAGAGGAGTGCCTTGGGGTCCATCGCGAGGGCGCGGGCGATGGCCACGCGCTGCTGCTGGCCGCCGGAGAGCTGCGCGGGGAACTTGGGCGCCTGCGCGGCGAGGCCCACACGGTCCAGGAGTTCGAGCGACCGCCTGTCGGCGTCGTCGCGCTTGCGCTTGCGGACCTTCGTCTGGGCCAGCGAGACGTTCTGAAGGACCGTCTTGTGGGCGAACAGGTTGAAGGACTGGAAGACCATGCCGACTTCGGCGCGGAGCTTCGCGAGGGCCTTGCCCTCCTCGGGCAGTGGCTGCCCGTCGAGCTTGATCGTCCCGGACTCGATGGTCTCCAGCCGGTTGATCGCCCGGCACAGCGTCGACTTTCCCGACCCCGACGGGCCGATGACCACGACCACCTCCCCCTTGCCGACGGTGAGGTTGATGTCCTGGAGGACATGCAGCTCCCCGTAGTACTTGTTGACGTCACGCAGTTCGATCAACGGATCGACGGCCATGCCCAGCCCTACTCACTCTCAGCTGTGTCGTGGTTGCCGCAAACTATCCAGACAAGAGTGGAGTTAAGGCACGACACGCACTTTTCGGGCATTAGCCGTATTTACAGCCGCCGTTACTCTTCCGCGACCTCCGCGTAGAGCTGCGAGAGCTCGGGCACACCACTGGCGGCCCACTCGTGCCCCGAGGCCACGACGTCGAACTCGCGCCCGGAGTCGAGCCGTACGACGGGCTGGCCGTCCGCGCGGATCTCCCAGGCGGCGCCCGGGACCGTGCGCACGATCACCGTGCCGAGATACAGACCGGCGTCGTTGCCGAGCCGGGGCAGCGTCTCCTCGTCGTCGCGCCAGCGCGGGACCAGCTGGTCGACCGCCTCCAACGAGTCGACGGAGTCGTCGAGTTGGACGCCCTCCCGGGCCGCTTGGGCGCGGAGCAGTTCGCACTCGGACAGCAACTCGGCGATGCCCTCGGGGTCGTGCGCCGCGTGCTTCTCGCCCCGGTTGCCCAGGAAAGGGATGTTCATACGCCCAGCGTGACATTCGCACCGCCGTACGCACCACAGGGCGTCGCCGATGGCGTGTCAGCACCCCGCTGCGAAGGGGGAAAACCCGTCCGCAGAGGGCGGGTTGGCCGGATGGTGGGCGCGATGTCCTCTTCGTACCGTCGCCGTATGAATCGGACAGGCAAGATGATGATGCTGTCGTCCATGACCGTCGCCCTGATGGTGAGCGGTCCGGTGTCCGCGGGGGCCGTGGGGGCGGGGGCCGTTCCGGCGGTGGCCGCGCACTGGACGCCCGATACGGCACGGGGGCGGCTGGTGTCGGTGGTGCACCTGCGGACGCTGTCCGCGCCGCGGGTGGCCGCCGAGTTGAGGGGCGACGAGGACGGGGCGTGGGACGCCGGGGCCGTCCGCTACGGCGTCGACACCTACCGGGTGGTGTACCGCACGGTCGATCCGAAGGGCCGGCCCACGACCGCCAGCGGGCTGCTCGCGTTCCCGCGCAACGGTGAACGGCGGTTGCGCACCGTCTCGTTCACGCACGGCACCGAACTCTTCAAGGGCGACGTCGGCTCGGTGTCGACCGAGGTGTGGAGCCAGGCACCCGCCCTGACCTACGCGTCGGCGGGCTTCGCCGTCGTACTCCCGGACTACCTCGGTCTGGGCCTCGGCCCCGGTCGGCAGCAGTGGATGGACGTGCCCTCCGAGACGACCACCGCGCTGGATCTGCTGCGGGCCGCGGACTCCTACGCGCCCACTGTGGGGCGGCGGTTGGGGCGGGATGTGCTCATCACCGGCTTCTCACAAGGGGCTTCGGCCGCGCTCGGGCTGGCGCGGGCTCTTCAGGAGGGGGCCGATCCGCGTTTCCAAGTCCAGGCGTTGGCACCGGTCAGCGGCGCGTACGCCTTCCGGGACGTGGCGCTGCCCGCCCTGCTGGACGGACGCGCGGACCCGAAGGACGGCGTGATCTACACCGCGCTCCTCCTCGTCTCCTTCAACCGGCTCCATCACGTCTACGACAGCCCCGGCGAGGTCTTCCGGGCGCCGTACTCCCGCACCATCGAGAGCCTGTTGGACGGCACGCACACCGGGCAGGAGGTCGCGGCCAGGACCCCGGGCACCGTGGACGAGCTGCTCACCGCGCGCGGGCGGGCGCTGCTCGCGCGTCCGACGGGCGGACTGGCCGCCGCGCTGCGGATCACCGACGGGGTGTGCACGGACTGGACACCTCGGATGCCCGTGCGGCTCTACTACGCCCAGAGCGACGAGCAGGCCGTGAACGGGAACAGCGAGCACTGCCAGGCGTCGTTCCGTGCCCGGGGTGTCGAGGTCCCGCTGGTCGACCTCGGCACTCCGGACTACGGCGGCTCCCGCCATCTGGGCTCCCAGCGGGCGGCGACGGCGGCGATCGTGCGGTGGTTCACGTCGCAGCGCCGAGGGGTGGAGCGGGGCGCTGGGAGCGTGGAGCGGGGCGCTGAGGGGTGGCCGGTGTCGTGAGGGTGCCTCGGGGGTCCTGGGGAGGTGTGTCCGGGGCCTCGGGTCAGACGTCCAGGTCGACGACCACGGGGGCGTGGTCCGAGGCGCCCTTGCCCTTGCGCTCCTCGCGGTCGACGTAGGAGTCGGTGACGGCCTTCGCGAACGGTTCGTTGCCGTAGACCAGGTCGATGCGCATGCCGCGGTTCTTCGGGAAGGCGAGCTGGCGGTAGTCCCAATAGGTGTACGGGCGGTCGTACTTGAGGGGGCGGGGGACCACGTCCGACAGGCCCGTGTCGCGCAGGGCGGTCAGGGCGGCGCGCTCGGCGGGGGTGACATGGGTGAGGCCCTCGAAGGCGGCCACGTCGAAGACGTCGTCGTCCGTCGGTGCCACGTTGTAGTCGCCCAGCACCGCGAAGGGGCGGCTGCCCTGCGCGTCGGCGGCGACGGCCGCCTTGAGGGCCTCGAACCACTGGAGCTTGTACGCGTAGTGGGCGTGGTCCACCTCGCGGCCGTTCGGCACGTACACCGACCAGACGCGGACCGGGCCGCAGGTCGCGGAGACGGCGCGGGGCTCCTCGGCGCCGTCGTAACCGGGGTCCCCGGGGAGGCCCTTGACCACGTCGTCGAGGCCGACCCGGGAGAGCACCGCCACTCCGTTCCACCGCCCGGTCGCGTTGACCGCCGCCTCGTAGCCCAGCTCGCGCAGCGCGTCGAACGGGAACTGGGCCTCGGCGAGCTTGGCCTCCTGGAGGCACAGCACATCGGTGCCGCTGCTCTCCAGCCAGGCCAGGAGCCTCGGCAGACGGGCGGTGATCGAGTTCACGTTCCAGGTCGCGATGCGCATGCCTCACAACCTACCGGGCGGGTCTGACAGTCAGAGGTCCGCTGCCTCGCCCGGCGACAGCCGAAGGTGCTCCGCGCCGCCGAGCGTGCCGATCTGCATGTCGTAGATCGGGCGGGCGAGGTCGGTGAGGAGGGCGTCGTGGATGTCGTAGGCGCGCTGCGGCTTGAGCTCGCGGACGTAGTCGATGACCTCGGAGATCTTGCTCCAGGGGGCCATGACCGGGAGCATCAGCGTCTCCACGGCCTGGTCGGGGACGGTGAGGGCGTCGCCGGGGTGGAAGACCCGGCCGCCGTCGACGAGGAAGCCGATGTTGGTGATGCGCGGGATGTCCGGGTGGATCACGGCGTGCAGTTCGCCGTGCACCTGGACGTCGAAGCCGGCCGCCGTGAAGGTGTCGCCGTGGCCGACCGTGTGCACGCGGCCCGGGAACGCGGCGGAGAGCTGGTCGGCGACGGACTTCAGGGTCCAGATCTCGGCCGCCGGGTTGGCGTCGAGGCCCGCCCGCAGCCGCTCCTCGTTGAAGTGGTCGAGGTGCTCGTGGGTGACCAGGATCGCCTCCGCGCCGACCGCGGCGTCCTCCTCGGTGAAGGTGCCGGGGTCGATGACGAGCGACCGGCCGTCCTTCTCCAGACGGATGCAGGCGTGCGAATTCTTCGTCAGCTTCATGGGTCCATCCTGCCGTGCCGGAGGGAGGGACGGGTGGGCGAGGCTGGTGCTTCCGGTACCAGGCGGACGATCACTCGACGGGTCGCCGCCGGGGTCACTCGGTGGGGGTGGTCTCCTCCCGGATGACCTGCTGGGCGACCTTGAAGGCGCTGTTCGCCGCGGGCACCCCGCAGTACACGGCGGCCTGCATCAGGACTTCCTTGATCTCGACCGGGGTGAGGCCGTTGCGCAGGGCCGCCCGGGTGTGGAAGGCCAGCTCGTCCAGGTGGCCGCCCGCGACCAGCGCGGTGAGGGTGACACAGCTGCGTGAGCGCCGGTCGAGGCCGGGCCGGTCCCAGATCTCGCCCCACGCGTACCGGGTGATGAAGTCCTGGAAGTCCCCGGAGAACTCGTCCGCCTGCCCCAGCGCCCGGTCCACATGCGCGTCCCCGAGCACCTCCCGGCGGACCTTGATCCCGGCGTCGTAGGGGTCCGGACGGCCCATGGCCTGCGGCGGTACCGGGGGCGGCGGCGCGATCTCGGCGATGGGCACGACCTGCTGCGGCGGGGCGAGGACCGGCTTGACCGGGGTCGCCGCGATGGCGAACTGCCCGGTGGCGTGCTCGTAGGCGGGCTGCCAGGCCGTGGAGAAGTGCCGGACGAGGAGGTCGGTGACGGCGGCGGGCTGCTCGACGGGGACCAGGTGCGAGGCGCCGGGTACGACCGCGAGGCGGGCGTCCGGGATGCCGGCGACCAGGGTGCGAGCCTCGGCGGGGCCCGTGACCTGGTCGTCCGAGCCGACGAGGACGAGGGTCGGCACGCCGATGCGGGCGAGTTCGGACCGTACGTCGAAGGCGGCCAGCGCCTCGCACGCGGCGATGTAGCAGCCGGGGTCGGTGGTGCGGACCATCTGGACGGCCCACTCGGTGATCGCGGGCTGGGACGCGGCGAACCCGCTGGTGAACCAGCGGTCGGGCGAGGTACGGGCGATGGGGTCGAGGCCGTTCGTGCGCACGATCACCCCGCGCTGACGGAACTCGTCCGCCGTGCCGAAGCGGGGCGAGGTGGCGATCAGCGCCAGCGAGGCGACCCGCTCGGGGTGACGCAGGACCAGTTCGAGACCGACCGCGCCGCCGAGCGCGCAGCCCGCGTAGCCGAAGCGCTGCACGCCGAGGGCGTCGAGCGTGGCCAGCAGCCGGTCGGCCAGGTCGGAGACCGAGCCGGCCGGGTGCGCGGGCGAGCCGCCGTGCCCCGGCAGGTCGAACCGGAAGACCCGCCACTGCTTCATCAGCTCGGGGACCTGGCGGTCCCACATGTGCCACGTCGTCCCGAGGGACGGGCCCAGGATGAGAACGGGCGCGTCTTCGGGGCCGTCGAAGCGGTACTGGAGTGCGGGGGTCTTCATGTCGCTCACCGCTCCAACGTAACCGCCGTTTCCAACGGCCCGGCTGTGGGGCCCCCGCTCTCCGCACGCTGCTCGCACACATCCGTGGGGAACCCTCACAGGGCCTTCACCGGATGGCGGGGAGGGCGGGGGTGCTGTGAGACCGGTGAGGTGGCGGGGGTTGGTGGGGTTGCTGGGATCTGGGACCGGTCGGCCGGTGAAACCTGTGGGCCGGGTGGGACAGGCCGGACGGGTCGGGCTGTGTCGAAGGACACTCCCGGGATCTTGGCGGCGCTCCGTGGTTCTCGGTGGGTCAGAGGTCACCGGGTGCGCCGAGGCCCGTCAGTGCGCCGACCGGGTCCAGGTCGGGGGTGCCTCTGGGCCACCAGTCCTCGTCGCCCGGTTCCGATTCGTAGGCGTACCACAAGCCGTCGCGGCCCAGGCGGAGTTGGACATGGCCGTGGGGGTGGGTGAGGCGGTTGTGCCAGGGGCGGAACGCCGGGAGGTCGGCGGCGAGGAGGAGCGGGCGGGCCCGGTCGAAGCGGCCGGCGGGCGGGTCCCAGGGTTCTTCGAGCACCGCGAGCCCCTCGATGCCGCCCTGCCGCCAGGCGGCGACCGCGCGCGCCAGCTCGCCCGTGGTGCGTCCGGTGGCCTTGGTGAGGGAGGCGTAGAGGGCGCGGGTGGTGACGGTCAGTCCCGACCCGGGGCGGGCCGCGGCGAGCCGTACCGCGTCCTGCCACAGCGTCAGGTCACCGACCGGGTCCCGGCCGGTGCTGAGCAGCGCGTGTGCGCGGGCGGCGGCGTCCGTCGCCAGCTGGTCGAGCGCGAAGGGGTCCGGGCCGCCGGGCGCGGCGGGATACACGGGAGGCTGCTCGGGGTGCGCCGGGATGGGCAGCGGGGGTGGCAGCGGGGGCAGTCGGCGCTCCCCCTGGGCGGCGAGGACGTCCGTGGCTCTTACGCCGGGGAGGGGTGCCGGTTCCTGCTCCTGGGCCGCGCGGGCCGCACGGGCCGCGTTACGGCGGGACAGAGCGTCCAGCAGAGGGCGTTCGCCCCGGCCGCGCAGGAGGAGCAGGACGAAGGGGTCGGCGTCGAGGAGGCGGGCGGTCTGGTAGCAGAGGGCGGCGGCGTGCTTGCAGGGGTGACCCGAGTCGGGGCAACTGCACTGCGGGGCGAGGTCGCCGGGCCCCGGCAGCAGCGGAACTCCGCACTCCGCAAGGGACTTGGGCATCTCCTTGTCGAGCAGCGCGGCGATGTGCCCGGGCCGGTCGGCGGCGGCGTCCAGGAACCGCTCCCAGTCGGCGTCGTCCAGCGTCCGCAACCGGACCTGCACGCGGTACGGGCGCGCTCGGCTGCCCTTCACGTACGCGAGCACGAGTCCCGGCGTCACGGTGATCGCGTCGACGTGCCCCCTCTCCGCGTAACTCCGGCCCCGCAGCAGCCGCTTGGGGTCCAGGGCGCCTTCCTCCAGCGCGGTGACCCATGCGTTGCCCCACCAGGTTTCGGCGAACCGGGGGGTACCGGGAGTGTCATCGCCGCTGTCACCGTGGCCGGCGCCGTCCGAGGGGCGGGGTGGGAAGGCGGGGAACGTGCGGCGCAGGTCGCTGTCGCGGGAGGGGGAGGCCATGGAGGCGGGGGTTTGGGGGACGGCGGAGGTGAGGCCGGGGTCAAAGGTGGGGGCAGAATTCGGGGTGAAGTCCTCGGAGTGCGAACTGCCCTTCACCGAACGGTCGTTGTCCCGTGTGGTCTCCTCCGCGGGCGAGGTCGGCTCGTCCGGCAACTGGAAGGCGCCCGCGAGGAACTCCCGTAGGTCACGGGCGCCGGCCTCGCTCGTACGTCCACGCACACCGCCGCGTCCTCCGACCCCGGCACCGGAACCGCCGCTCGCACGCCGCTCCGGTCGACGTACCGACTCCACTCCCCCGGCTCCGACGTCCTCCCGGGCCTTGCGCGCTGCGCCGCGAGCCGCTCGCAATGCCTCGCGCGCGGCGTCCGCGGGGCGGGTGGACGCGCCGTCCGCGGCGGTTTCGGACGCCTCGGACACCGCTTCCCGCACGGGCGCCGGGTTCTGAGAAGCGGCGGGGCCCTGGAGACCGGCCGAGGCGTCACCCCGCGCATGCCCGGACCGCTCTGCGCCGACAGCTTCGCCGACTCCGGTGTCCGTAAGGTCCGCTGACCCTTCTCCGGCGGCATCTTCTTCCGGAGCGCTCTCGGTCGCACCCTGCGCCGGGCCGTCACCCGGCGCGTCGGCGTCGTCCCCCGAGATGCCGGCAGCGCGCCGCTCGGCAACGGCGCGTCGCAGCGCGGCCCGCGCCACGTCACCCGGCCGGGACCGGGGCTCCGGGTCTTCGCCGACTTCCTTACCGTCAGCGCCCGTCACGCGAGAGGTCCCCGGTGTATGCGAAGCCCCCGAGGACCCGGCGACCTCCGCCTCCACCCCGTGGCTCTCACGGTCACGGGCCGCGTGCAACGCCCGCCGCACCACATCCGCCGGGCTCTCCTCCGCAGGGCTCTCCCCCGCCGGGATCTCCCGCGCCTCCGGTGCTTCCTCCGCGGCGTCCTCCTGCGCCTCCGCCGGCTCCCGCCCCACGCCCCTCATCACGAGGGCCTCCGCAACGACACCAGGTCGGACAGGTCCCGGTCGGACAGCTCGGTCAGAGAGGACTCCCCGGAGCCGAGGATCGCGTCGGCCAACGCCCGCTTGGATTCCAGCATTTCGGCGATGCGGTCCTCGACCGTGCCCTCGGTGATGAGGCGGTGGACCTGGACCGGCTGTGTCTGGCCGATGCGGTAGGCGCGGTCCGTGGCCTGTTCCTCCACCGCCGGGTTCCACCAGCGGTCGAAGTGGATGACGTGGCCCGCGCGGGTGAGGTTGAGGCCGGTGCCCGCTGCCTTCAGGGAGAGGACCAGGACCGGGGTCGCGCCCGCCTGGAAGCGGTCCACCATGCGCTCGCGCTCCGGTACCGGTGTGCCGCCGTGCAGCAGTTCGACCGGGATCGCGCGGGCCGACAGATGGGCGGTGATGAGGCGGGCCATGCCGACGTACTGCGTGAAGACGATCGCGGAGCCGTCCTCCGACAGCACTGTGTCCAACAGCTCGTCCAGCAGGGCGAGTTTGCCGGAGCGGGTGGTCAGCCGGTCGCCGGTGGCCTGTGCTGCCGCGTGGTCCTCCTTCAGATACAGCGCGGGGTGGTCGCAGATCTGCTTGAGGGAGGTGAGGAGCTTCAGGACCAGGCCACGGCGGGCGATGCCCTGTGTCGTCTCGATCGCGAGCATCGACTCCCGCACCACCGCCTCGTACAGCGAGGCCTGTTCGCGGGTGAGCGGGACCGGGTGGTCCGTCTCCGTCTTCGGCGGCAGTTCGGGGACGATGCCCGGGTCGGACTTCTTGCGCCGCAGGAGGAAGGGGCGGACCAGGCGGGCGAGCCGGGTCACGGCCTCCTCGTCCTCGCCGTTCTCCACGGCACGCGCGTGCCGGGCGCGGAAGGACTTCAGGGGGCCGAGGAGTCCGGGGGTCGTCCAGTCGAGCAGGGCCCAGAGTTCGGAGAGGTTGTTCTCCACCGGGGTGCCGGTGAGGGCCACGCGCGCGGGGGACGGGATCGTGCGCAGGGCCTTGGCCGTCGCCGAGTACGGGTTCTTGACGTGCTGTGCCTCGTCCGCGACGACCATGCCCCAGGGCTGCTGGGCCAGGGTGGCCGCCGTCGAGCGCATCGTGCCGTACGTCGTGAGGACGAAGCCGTCGGTCAGGTCCTCCAGGGTCCGGGCCGTGCCGTGGAAACGGCGGACGGGGACTCCGGGGGCGAAGCGGGTGATCTCCCGCTGCCAGTTGCCCAGGAGGGAGGCCGGGCAGATCACGAGGGTGGGGGCGCGGTGGGCCCGCCGCAGGTGCAGGGCGATGAGGGTGATCGTCTTGCCGAGTCCCATGTCGTCGGCCAGGCAGCCGCCCAGGCCGAGGGAGGTCATGAGGTCGAGCCAGGCCAGGCCCCGGAGTTGGTAGTCCCGGAGGGTGGCGTCCAGGCCCTCGGGCGGATCGGCGGGCTGGATGCCCGCCGTCAGGCGGTCGCGGAGGGTGGCCAGCGCGCCGACCGGCACCGCCTGCACCGTCTCGCCGTCGACCTCCGCCGTGCCGGTGAGCGCGACGGACAGGGCGTCGACCGGGTCGAGCAGGCCCAGTTCGCGTTTACGGGCCTTGCGGACGAGGGCCGGGTCGACCAGCACCCACTGGTCCCGCAGTCGTACGACAGGGCGGTGGGCCTCGGCCAGGGTGTCCATCTCGGCCTCGGTGAGCGGGTCGCCGCCGAGGGCCAACTGCCAGCGGAACTGGAGGAGTTCCTCGCTCTCGAAGAAGCCGGTGCCGTCGGTCGCGGAGCCCGGTGCCGAGCGGACCACGGCCGCCGCCGTCAGGTCCTGGGCCAGGTCCCTGGGCCAGTGGACGGCGACCCCGGCCGCCGCGAGCCGGGTGGCCGCCATGCCGAGCAGTTCCCCCAACTCCTCCTCGGACAGGGCGAGTACGTCCGGCACGTCCAGCTCGGAGAGGCGGTCCAGCGGGGGCCAGACGCGCGCGGCCCGCCGTACGGCCAGCGCGGCGTCCACGCGTGCGCGGGGGCCGAAGGCGGAGTCGGCCGTGCCCGCCCAGAGGGCCGCCGCGTCGACCACGAGGGTCGGGTCGGCGAGGCTGTGCACCTGGACGATCGCGGCGCCCGCGCTGCGCACGCGCCCGGTGTCGTCGAACAGGTCGTAGGCCGACAGGTCGAGGCGGAGCGAGATCCGCACGCCCGCGTCCATGCCGGCGGCGACCTCGGCGGCCCAGTCCTGGGCGTCGCGCAGCCGCTGCGGTGCCCGGGCCGCGAAGGGCATCCCCGAGGTGTACGGCGCGGCCGGGGTGCGGGGCAGGGTGTCGGCGACGGCGTCCAGGAAGGACCGCATCAGCGCTTCGGGCTCGGGCAGCCGGAGCGGGCCGGGGCCCGGCAGCGGGACCGCGTGGCCCTCGTACGGCAGGGCCGCCGCGACCGCGCGGACGTGCGCGATGTCCTCCGGCTCCAGGGGGCCCGCACGCCAGGCGTCGTGGCCCGACGCCGTCAGCCCGGGGAGCAGCCGGCCGCGGGCCGTGAGCCGGAGCGCGTGCAGGGCGGCGGCGCCCCAGCAGGCGGTGGCGGGGTGGGCCGCGGGGTCGCGGCGGGCGCGCACGAGCAGGGGCAGCGCGGCTTCGACCGGCAGGGTCAGCGCGGGGGCGGACCTGCGGCGGACCGCGGCGCCCTGTCGTCGTACGACGGTCAGCTCGGTCTGTTCCACGCCCGCTTCCGCTTCGGGGAGGGCGCGCTCGCCGTCGGGGTCCCAGAAGGCGACGCGGCCCTCGCGGGGGACGACGGGGGACGGCAGGAAGACGGCGGCCAGCCGTACGGAGACCTGCTCCGTGATCGCCGTGTCCCTCATACGTCCTGTCACCTCCCGCCCGTGTGTCGTGTCAGCTGTCTTCGACTCTACGGGCGGGGTCTGACAATCGGTCCCGGCGACCGGCCGGGGCCACCTGCTAGGGAACCGTGCGGGCGACGACGTAGACCATGGGGAGCTTGGGGTCGGACAGGTTCACCACGATGTCCTGGGTGGGGGCGGGGTCCTTCTGCTTGTTGACGACGCCCCACCAGGGGCCGGGGCCGGTGAACTTCCAGCCGGTGACCTTCTGGTCGCGGTCGCTGATGGTGATGTCGTTCTTCTTCAGCGTGTCCCGGGGGACGTCTACGCCGGCGAGGAAGGTGTCCAGGCCCGCGTCCGTGGTCTCGAACTGGACGTAGAGGCGGCTGGTCTTCCAGTTGTTGGTCTCGTAGAAGGCGACCTTCTCCGCGGGGTGCGGGACCGGTACCTGGTAGAGGCGGCGCTGGACCTTCGAGGGCCATCCCACGGTGAGCCCGGTCGCCGAGTACTTGTTCTCCTTGTCCTTGCCGCTGTTGCGGCTCTGGTTGGCGGAGATCGCCAGATAGACGGCCGGTACGCCGATGAGCAGCACGATGATGAGCAGGGTGATCGCGCGGCGGCGGGCCTTGTGGCGGGGGTTCTCGGGTGGCCGGGGCGGCTCGTCCCGGGGCATGGCCTGACGGGGCAGTGATGCGGTCATGCCGTGTCCTGGCTGCCGCGCCGGAACTCCGCGAACCGCTCGTAGCGCTCGTACCGCTCGACCCTGCGGCGCTTGGCGCGGCGGAAGCGGCGGGCGACCAGGCGGGCGAGGTCGGCGGCGCCGACCATGCCGGCCTCGGGGCCGAGCTGGGCGCGCACTATGCGGGCCTCGGGGCGGTAGCCGCGGCCGGTGAGCTGGCGCTTGAACGCGTCCCGCGCCGGGCCGATCAGGAGGTCGTCGGCGGCCGAGACACCGCCGCCGATGACGAAGCAGGAGGGGTCGAGGGCGGCGGCGAGGTTGGCGATGCCGACGCCGAGCCACTGGCCGATGTCCTGGAGCAGCTCGATGCACATGGCGTCGCCCTCGCGAGCCAGCTCGGTGATCATCGGGCCGGTGATGTCGCCGATGTTGCCCTTGACGTGCTCGATGATCCCGTACGCCACCGGGGAGTCGGCGGCGGCCAGCTCGCGCGCCTCTCTGACCAGGGCGTTGCCGGAACTGTACTGCTCCCAGCAGCCGCGGTTGCCGCACGCGCAGCGGTGGCCCCCGGGGACGACCTGCATGTGGCCGAACTCACCGGCGACGCCGTACTTGCCGCGCTTGACCTGGCCGTCCTCCAGGATCGCGCCGCCGATGCCGGTGCCGAGCGTGATCATGACCAAATGGTCCTCGCCGCGGCCCGCGCCGAAGCGCCACTCGGCCCAGGCGGCGGTGTTGGCGTCGTTGTCCACCAGGACCGGTACGGAGAGCCTGCTCGTGATGCGGTCCCTGAGGGGCTCGTTCCGCCACGACAGGTGGGGCGCGAACAGGACGCGGTTGCGCTCGGCGTCGACCCAGCCGGCCGCGCCGATGCCGACGGCGTGCACGTCGTGCCGGTCGGAGAGGTCCAGGACCAGTTCGACGATGGTGTCCTCGACGACCTTGGGGCTCTTCGACTTGTCCGGGGTCTCCGTGCGGAGCTTCTCCAGGATATTGCCGTCGGCGTCCACGACGCCCGCCATGACCTTGGTGCCGCCGATGTCGATGCCGACCGTGGGAACGCGGGGGGCCGTCAGGTGCGACCTTCGCTCACGGGTGCCGACAGTCCTGAGTGCGGGGGCACGCCGGGAGCCTATGGGGGCGCTGAAATTGCCGTAGGTGCTCATCGGGCCCGATTCTGCCTCACCGTGACGGTGGGTGCTCTGCGGGGGCGTGAAGGCGGTGCGGATCGTTGTGCGGTGCGGGTGCGTTGTGGCCGCACACCCTGGTTCAATTGTTCGGACATTATGACAAACATCGCAAAGGGAGACCGTGAAGAGAGCCGGTGCGCTCAGGGACGCACCAGGAGCTGGAACTCGAACGAGTACCGCGTCGGCCGATACGTGTGGCTGCCGAACTCCACCGCGCGGCCCGTGTCGTCGAACGTCGTGCGCTGCATGGTGAGCAGCGGGGCGCCCTCGGACTCGGCCAGGCGTTCGGCCTCCTCGGCCGTGGCACCGCGCGCGCCGATGGACTGGCGGGCGCTGTGGAGGGTGATGCCGGCGGTGCGCATCATCCGGTACAGACCGGTGGCCTCCAGCTGCGCGGTGTCGAGGTCGAGCAGGCCCAGCGGGATGTGGTTGGAGAGGTACGCCATCGGCTCGCCGTGCGCGAGGCGCAGCCGGTCGATGCGGTGGACGTCACTGTCCTCGGCCACGCCGAGCGCCGCCGCGACCTCGGCGGAGGCGGGGACGACGGTGTTGACGAGGACCTTCGTGGCGGGACGCTGCCCGGCCGCCTCCAGGTCGTCGAAGAGGCTGCTGAGTTCCAGCGGGCGTTTGACCTGGCTGTGCACGACCTGGGTGCCGACGCCCCGGCGGCGCACCAGGAGGCCCTTGTCGACCAGCGACTGGATGGCCTGGCGGACGGTGGGCCGGGACAGGCCGAGCCGGGCCGCCAGTTCGATCTCGTTGCCCAGCAGGCTGCCGGGCGTGAGCGAGCCGTGTTCGATCGCGGCTTCCAGCTGCTGGGACAGCTGGAAGTACAACGGCACCGGGCTGCTCCGGTCCACGCTGAGCTCGAGCGGCACTGTCGGGTCCACATCTGGTTTCGGCACGGGGCCGAGCGTAGCTGTGTGAATGGTTGACGGGAAGTGATGTAGTTCGATTGTCCGGACATACGCATTGACAGCGCGCCTGGTCGGCCCCCAGTTTGTTCCCATGCGCATCGGAGTCATCGGTACGGGCCGCATCGGGACCATCCATGCCAGGACCTTGAGCCGCCATCGTGAGGTCGGTTCGCTGATCCTCACGGACAAGGACCCGGCACGGGCCCAGGAGCTGGCCAACCGCCTGGGGGAGACGGCCGCACCGAGCACGGAGGAGATCTTCAAATGGGGCGTGGACGCCGTGGTGATCACGACGGCGACGTCGGCGCACGCGGAACTGATCGGCAGGGCCGCGCGCTCCGGGCTCCCGGTGTTCTGCGAGAAGCCCATCGCCCTTGACCTGCCCGGCTCGCTCCAGGCGATCGCCGAGGTCGAGACGGCCGGGACGATCCTTCAGATGGGGTTCCAGCGCAGGTTCGACACGGGCTACACGGGCGCCCGTGAGGCCGTGCGCTCGGGGCGGCTGGGACGGCTGCACACGGTCCGCGCGACGACCTCCGACCAGACGCCTCCCCCGGCCGCCTACCTGCCGATCTCCGGCGGGCTGTACCGCGACACCCTGATCCACGACTTCGACATGCTGCGCTGGGTGACCGGGCACGAGGTCGTCGACGTGTACGCGGCCGGCTCCGACGCCGGGCCCCCGATGTTCCGCGAGGCCAGTGACATCGACACGGCCGCGGCGGTCCTCACCCTGGACGACGGCACCCTGGCCACGGTGACGGCCGCGCGGCTGAACGGGGCGGGCTACGACGTCCGCATGGAGTTGGCCGGCGAACTCGACCAGGTCGTCGTCGGCCTGGACGACCGCACGCCGATCGCGTCCACCGAGCCGACGGGTCCCCCGGCCGCGACCAAGCCCTGGACCGGCTTCCTGGAGCGCTTCGGGCCCGCCTACGAGGCCGAGCTGATCGCCTTCGTGGAGGTCGTCGTAGGCCAGCGCACCAACCCGTGCGACGGCCGCGAGGCCCTCCAGGCACTCCGGATCGCCGAGGCCTGCGAAGTGTCCAGACGCGAACACAGACCCGTCCGCCTCGCGGAGATCGCGGGCGGCCACCCCTACAGCTGAGCGGGGCTCACGGCGGACCGGCAGCACCGTCCCCTGACCCCGTCCCCGAAGGCACTCAGCCGCGCACCGACCAGCCTGCTGAAGGACGGGCCTCCTACGGCATCTACGGCAACAACAGCAACAACAGGGCTACGGCTGGCACGGCAGCCGGGCCCGCCGGGGCCTCCGCGGCTTTCCCGGCGGCTCCAACCGCCCTGCCGGCTACGGCTTCCAGGACCCCGGCGTCGGCACGGCCACCGGCGCCACCCGATGCCAGGTGCCAGGTGCCAGGTGCCAGATGCCGGCACAGCCACCCGGCATCGCCCTTCTACCAGCGCACCGGCAGAGTCCGCATCCCGCGCATCAGCATCCCCGGGAGCCAGTCCCCGGGCGGCCCGTCCAGGGCGAGGCCCGGAGCGCGCGCCAGCAGGGCGCCTATCGCCGTGCGGGCTTCGAGGCGGGCCAGCGGGGCGCCGAGGCAGTAGTGGATGCCGTGGCCGAAGGCGAGGTGGCCTCGGGCGTCGCGGTGGATGTCGAAGCGGTCCGGGGCCGGATAGCGCTCCCCGTCGCGGTCGGCGGCGGTCAGGCCGACCATGACCGGATCGCCCCGCTCGATCGCGGTGCCGGCGATGTCCAGGGGCTCGGCGGCGAAGCGGAACGTGCCGTTCTCCACCGGGCCCTCGTAGCGCAGCATCTCCTCGATCGCGCCGTCGAGGAGGCTCATGTCGGCGCGCAGGGCGGCGAGTTGGTCCGGGTGGCTGAGCAGGGCGTGGACACCGCTGGTGAGGAGGTTGACGGTGGTCTCGTGACCGGCGATGAGCAGGACGAAGGCCATGCCCCGCAGTTCCTGCGGGGAGAGCCGGTCGCCGTCCTCGGCGGTGGTGCGGATCAGGTCGCTGAGCAGGTCGTCGCCGGGGCCCGTGCGGCGCTTGTCCTCGATCAGGTCGCCCAGGTAGTCGGCGAGCCGCACGAACGCGTCGTACTCGGTGCCCGAACTGGTGGGCGCCACCGCCTCCGTGGACAGTGTGCGGAACTCCGCGCGGTCCAGCTCGGGCACGCCCAGGAGTTCGCAGATGACGGTGATCGGCAGCGGGTAGGAGAGCGCCTCGACGAGGTCGGCGCGGCCGGAGGGCAGCATGGCGTCGAGGAGTTCGTCGGTGATCTGCTGGACGCGCGGGCGGAGTTCCTCGATCCGGCGCATCGTGAACGAGCGGGCGATCAGCCCGCGCAGACGGGTGTGGTCGGGCGGGTCGGTGGTCAGCAGGTGTCTGCCGATCAGCTCCTCATCGAGGAACGTCGTCCCGATCTTGCCGCCGTCCTTGGCCAGGCGCGGGTCGGCCAGCGCGGCACGCGCCTCTTCGTACCCCACGACCAGCCAGGTCATGTGGTGCGCGTCCGGCACCGGAAGCCGAACGCGGTGCACCGGGCCCGACTTCCGCAGCGTCGCGTACACCCGATGCGGGTCCCGCCGGAACTCCTCGCCGAACTCCCCCAGATCGATCGCTTCCGTCACGCCTGTCCCCTCCCGGACGACTCCCCGAGGTCTTCCAGTGCAGTGGGAACGGACGGCCGCGGCGACTAGTGCCCGCTCTCCCCGTCCTCTTCGAGCAGGCCCGCGTCGTACACCAACAGGGCGATCTGCACCCGGTTGTTGAGGTCGAGCTTGGCCAGGACGCGGGAGACGTGGGTCTTGACGGTGGCGACGCTCATGAAGAGGCCGGCGGCGATCTCGGCGTTGGCGAGACCCTGGCCGACGGCGACGGCGACCTCGCGTTCGCGCTCACCCAGGGCGGCGACGCGCTCACGCGCGCGTGCCCGGCGGGTGTCGGTGGTGGTACCGGCCGCGTGCTCCATCAGCTGGCGGGTCACCGCGGGCGACAGCACGGGATCGCCCGCCGCGACCCGGCGGACCGCGTCGAGGATCTCGGCGGGCGGGGTGTCCTTGAGGACGAAGCCGGCGGCGCCCGCGCGCAGGGCCCGCAGCACCTGTTCGTCGGCGTGGAAGGTGGTGAGGACGACGATCTGGGGCGCGTCGCCCCGGGCGCGGAGCCGTTCCGTGGCGGTCAGTCCGTCCATGGAGGGCATGCGGATGTCCATGAGGACGACGTCCGGGTGGACACGGTCGACGAGCTCCTCGACCTCGCCGCCGTCGGCGGCCTCGCCGACGATCTCGATGTCGGCGGCGCCGCCCAGCATGAAGGACAGCCCGGCCCGCACCAGCGGGTCGTCGTCGACGAGGAGCAGTCTGATCGCAGTCATGGGGCTACGTAACCACGCGCGCGTGGCGGGCGGTTACCGGGCCGGGCGGGGACACCCCGAGGGGCAGCCCAGGGGGCGGCTCGGAGCGGGGTGACCCGCCCGGGGCCTCCATCCTCCGTGCGCGGCACCGGAGTTGCCTCTGCCGGGCCGCAGCGGACTCAGCCCCAGGGCAGCCACGCCCGGACCCGGAATCCGCCGCCGGGCTGCGGGCCGTGCTCCAGTCGTCCCCCTGCCAGCGTCGCGCGTTCGGTGAGGCCGATCAGACCCTGGCCGGAGCCGGGGACGTGCGGAACCTCGCCCTCCGGGGGCGGGTTGTGCACGGTGACCGTCAGACCGTCCCCGGGGGTGCCGGTCAGGGTGACCGTGACCTCGGCGCCGGGGGCGTGTTTGCGGGCGTTGGTGAGGGCTTCCTGGGCGATGCGGTAGGCGGTGCGGCCGATCGAGGCGGGGACTGCGGCGGGGTCGGTGACCCGGTTGGCGAGGGTGACCTTCATGCCGGCCTCGCGGGACTCGGTGACCAGCGCGTCCAGGGCGCCGAGCGTGGGCTGCGGGCGGCCGGTGTCGTCGGGTTCGCCCGCGCGCAGGACGCCGATGATCTCCCGGAGGTCCTGGAGTGCCTCGTGGGCGCTCTCCCGGATGACACCGGCGGCCCGCGCGACCTCCTCGCGGGGTGCGTCCGGGCGGAACTCCAGCGCGCCCGCGTGCACGCTGAGCAGGGTCAGCCGGTGGGCGAGCACGTCGTGCATCTCGCGGGCGATGGCCTCGCGGGCGAGCCGCTGGGCCTGCTCCGCGCGGAGTTCCGCCTCCGTCTCGGCGCGCCGGGCCCGGTCGCGCAGGCTCAGCATGAGCTGCCGCTTGGAGCGGACGAACATGCCCCAGCCGATGAAGGTGAGGGTGAGCAGTTCGGTGAACGCGACGGCTCCGGCGTACGGCAGGTCGGGGTCCGGGCGCATCCAGAAGTAGAGCGGTGCCAGGGCGAGCTGGATGCCGCCGATCCAGGCGACGTAGCGGAAGGGCCGGTGCACGGCGAGGGTGAACAGGACGACCATCGCGGCGCCGCCCGCGGTGTTCGAGACCAGGCTGACCGGGATCATCGCGACCGCGAGCCCGAGCGGCCAGCGACGGCGCAGCCACACCGCGCCGCAGGCGAGGACCCCGAACAGCTGGTCC
Source organism: Streptomyces sp. NPDC096013 (assembly GCF_044763565.1). Lineage (NCBI taxonomy): Bacteria > Bacillati > Actinomycetota > Actinomycetes > Kitasatosporales > Streptomycetaceae > Streptomyces > Streptomyces sp. NPDC096013. The sequence goes on from NZ_JBIWGK010000001.1 coordinate 1,093,192, forward strand.
ACGACGGCCAGGGAGTGCGGGGTCGAGGCGTCGTTCCTGAGGCTCTGGGCGGCGGCCAGGCCGATGAGCAGGGCCAGCAGGAAGCAGACGGTGTCGACGACCCAGTCGCGTGCGGTGCGGCGGGGCCGTCCGTGCCGTTCGACGTCGGGATCGAGTTCGTCGGCCACGGCGGACGGCAGCAGCCAGCGGCGCCCCGCGAACGCCGTCGGTACCTGTGCTGTCCTGTCTCCCGTCACGGTCGACAAATCTATGCGGGTCCCGGCCCGGTCACCCACCCCGCACGGTGGAACGGCGACCAAAGTCGCGAGACCGCAGACTTTCGGCGGACACGCCTCATCCCGCGCCCCGGGAGCGAGGGGCAAGGGGCGCACGGCGGCGCGAGGTTAACTTCCCGAAAACTCATCGGACTTGACGGGAAAATCTCTGCGGTTGTCATTGACATGCCACTATCTACGCGCGTCATCATGAAGTCATGAGATTCCCCCCACGGATCACCGGTATCGGCGCGGCAGCCGCCGTCCTGTCCACTCTCCTCATCGGCGGCACCGTCGCCACCGCGACCCCGGCGGCGGCCGCGGTCGGCAGCATCTGTTACAGCGCCCTGCCTTCCCAGGCGTACGACACGCTCGACCTGATCGCGACGAACGGGCCCTTCCCGTACTCGCAGGACGGCGTCGTCTTCCGCAACCAGGAAGGTGTCCTCCCCAGCCAGGCGTCCGGCTACTACCACGAGTACACGGTCAAGACTCCCGGCTCGTCCACGCGCGGAGCGCGTCGGATCGTCACCGGGAAGAAGACCCAGGAGGACTACTACACCTCGGACCACTACGTCACGTTCAACCTGATCAACTTCGGCTGCTGAGCCGGTCGGTCAGGTCCGTTCCGTAGTCACCCGGGTGTCCGGCTCGCACCGGCCGCACCATCGCTCACCCTTCGCCCCGCGGCTCCCCCCACGTTCACGGGCCGCGGGGCGAGGCACGTCCTGCGGTCGGCCGGGCCTCCTGCGGGAGCGCTCAGGTCTCCCGCTGCGGTGCGTACGTCTCCGCGTCCAGGCCGAAGGTCCAGGCGACCCCCGCTCTGGCCGTACGGGTCGACGGAGGGACCCGGAGCCAGTACGTGCGGTGGGTGCCGTCCGGTTCCGGTGTGGAGTTCAGGACCTCGACCATGACCACGGGCTCGTCGTCGGCCAGGTCGATCCGCCACAGCGTGCCCGTCTCGTCCCGGTGCAGGGGGCGGGCCCCCGAATCGGTGAGGTACCGGTCGTAGCCGTAGTACTCGAGCATCACGCGGCGCAGCTCGGCGTTCTCCTCGGCCCTGATGCGTTCCGGGGTCAGCGTGGACAGTTCGGCGAGGAAGGCGGCCGGGACCGGCATGCCGCGCCAGGCGTGCAGCGCGAAGCCGTCCGGGTAGGCGAGCGCCGGGCCGTCGCCGTGGTCGAGGCGTCCCGCCTCGTCGCGGTGGAGCGCCGAGGGGCGCTCCGACACCACCGCGACCCGCGCGAACGGCCACCACCAGCCGGCGCTGCGGCACACCGCGGACAGCGCGTCGAGCGGGCCGTCGTCGGCGGGGAACGCGGCGAGCCACGGCGCGTCGTGCTGCCCGAGCACGGCGTCCAGGAGGATCAGCCGGATCTGCGCGGCCTCCTTGCCGGTGTCGCTCCCGGCCAGGTCCTCGATCACGCCCGTGCGGATCCGGTCCACCAGGGCCTGCGTCGACGGCCACAGCCTCCCGCCGGTCGCCGCCCAGTGCGCCGACCAGCCCGCGGGCCCCAACTCTGCGTGCAGCAGCCGCCTCGCGGCCGCCCAGGGCGCGCTGCGCACCGCGTCCCGGACGCTCGGGCCCAGGTCCGTCAGTTCCCGGACGAGAGCGACCGCCGCGCGCGGTGACCCGGCCCAGACGACGCGCTCCGGTTCCGCGAGTCCCGCCAGCCGGTAGGCCCGCCGGACGCCCTCCTCGGCACGCGCACGGTCCGCGGCGCCGGTCGCCGAGGACCATGTCCGCCACCGCACGAGGTCGGCGGCGGGGCCGAACGGCGTTCCCCCGTCGTCGAATCGGGCCCCTTCGGTGCCCGGCTCCACGAGGGCCGTCACGCTCCCCGTTCCCCCGTCCGACGCCCCGCCCGCATTCCGGTCCATCGTCCTGTCCACTCCCACGTCCGTCCCGCCCATGTGCCCCTCCTCCACTCCTTGCCCGGCGCTCGCGTACCGCCGTGCGTCCCGGTTCCTCAGTCGGCCACGATCCGCACGGACCCGGGCACGTACTCTCGCTGTCTGACGACCCGGAACCACCCCTTGGGCAGCGCGATCGCCGCGTGCTCCTCGTGCACCACCCGCCCGCCCTGGGGCAGATGGAGCAGCAACGGACCGTAGGGGCCCGGCTCGCGCACCAACTCCCCCGGTCCGACGACCGCGTGGGCGTGGCCGGTCACCTCCCCCAGCGCCAGCACGAGCCGTCCGCGTCCGTCCCGCCGCTCCCGCGGGGCGTGTGCCGCGTGGGCGGGCACCGCGTCCTGCGCGACCGGCACGATCAGCACGTCTCCCTGTCGGTACATGGCTGTCCCCTCACTGCCGGGTGCTCCGCGCACCGGCCTCATGACCCAGACGTTAGGCGCCGCCACTGACAACGCCCCCGGGGCCGCCCCGCCCAACTGCACTGTCAGTGCCGGTTGGTAGAAAGGCGCATCACAGACCACGCACACTTCTTCTCAGGAGCGGCCGCATGACCATCGGTGAGCACCTCGACGCGCTGTACCGGCTGCCGTCGTTCACCTTTCCCGGGCCGGACGCCCCGGCCGACCGCCTGCCCGAGCCGGAGTCGGTGGCCTGGCGCATCGGCGCCAACGTGTACGACACCGACGAGGCGTGGACCGACACGTTCGCCCGCTTCCGTGCCGACGTCGACACGGCCCGGGTCCGGGCCCTGATCATCGGCGGCTGGGAGGAGGCCTACGACACCGCGCCTACGCCGATCGTCGAGGCGCTCGTGGAGGCCCGGGACGCCTTCCCCGCGCTGCGCGCGATGTTCCTGGGCGACCTGGTGATGGAGGAGTGCGAGATCTCCTGGATCCACCAGTCGGACGTCACCCCGCTGCTCGACGCCTACCCGGCGCTGGAGGATTTCGGTGTGCGCGGCGGCACCGGCCTGGAGTTCACCGCGCTGCGGCACGGCGCGCTGCGCCGGCTGGTGGTGGAGACGGGCGGGTTGCCCGTCGAGGTGGTGCGCGGCATCGGCGCCAGTGACCTGCCCGCTCTGGAGCACCTGGACCTGTGGCTGGGCACGCCGGACTACGGCGGTGACAGCGAGGCCGCCGACCTGGAGCCGATCCTGTCCGGTGCCCGGCTGCCGCGTCTGCGTCATCTGGCCCTGCGCAACAGCGAGATGCAGGACTCGGTGGCCGCCGCGGTCGCCGCCGCCCCGGTGGTGGAGCGCCTGGAGGTGCTGGACCTGTCGATGGGCGTGCTGACCGACGAGGGCGCGGTCGCGCTGCTGAGCGGGCAGCCGCTGACACATCTCAAGAAGCTGGACCTGCACCACAACTACCTGAGTGAGGCCGTCGCGGAGCGGGTGCGACAGACGCTGGTGCCGGCGGGGGTGGACGTCGACCTGGACCGTGACGACGCCGACGAGGACACGGAGGACGACGGCACGGTCTGGCGTTACGTCGCCGTCGGGGAGTGACCGCGTCCACCGCGGCCGGGCCGGCCACCGTCACGCCGCCGGCCCGCGCCGGCCTCCGGTTCGCGGTGGTCGGCAATCCCGAGAACCGCAGGGTGTCGCTCTTCGCGGACGCGGTGCGCGCGGCCGGGCTGCCCGCGCCCCGCGTCGTCGCGTGGACGGACGTCCTGCGCGCGGGGGGCGCGGACTTCGCGGCCGACGAGTTCGTCCGGGTCGACTCCCCCGGTGAGAACCCCGAGGTCGACCGGTTGCTGCGGGGTGCCGTGGAGCCGACCCGGGTGGAGGGCTCGGCCCGCTGGTACACCCGGTTCACCGCCGCGCTGCGCACGCTGCGCGGCGGTGTCCCCCTCGCCCACCCGGACGACCTGGCGGTGCTGTTCGACAAGCGGACGTGTCACGCCGTGCTGGACGCGGCCGGTGTGCCCGTCCCGGAGTCTCCGACGTCGGGTCCGCTCGGCGCGCGCGTGCGGGGCTGGGACGACGTGCGGGCGCTGATGCGCGCGCACCGGATGCCCCGGCTGTTCGTCAAGCCCGCGCACGGTTCGTCGGCGTCGGGTGTCCTCGCGGTCGAGACGGCGGGCGGCGGCCGGATCAGGGCGACCACGTCCGTCGAGACCGGTGCGGACGGCGCGCTGCACAACTCCCTCCGGGTGCGGCGGTATCACGACGAGCGGGATGTCGCCCGCATCGTGGACGCGCTGGCGCCGGACGGGCTGCACATCGAGCGCTGGGTACCGAAGGCCTCCCAGGCGGGCCGGGCCGCGGATCTCCGGGTGGTCGTCGTGGCCGGCCGGGCCACCCACGCGGTGGTGCGCACGAGTCGCGGGCCGCTGACCAATCTGCATCTGGGCGGCAGCCGCGGGGATCTCGACGGCGTCCGGCGGGCTGTGACCGCTGCGGGCGCCCGGTGGGCCGACGTCCTGGACGTGTGCGAGCGCGCCGCGTCCTGTTTCCCGCGCACGCTGTGCGTGGGGGTCGACCTGCTGCCGGCCGTGGACTGGCGGCGCGCCTTCGTCGGCGAGGTCAACGCCTTCGGCGACCTGCTGCCCCGGCTGACGGGACTGCCCGGCAGCGGCGCGGAGGGTCTGGACACCTACGGCGCGCAGGTGGCGGCCGTCCTGCGCGCTCCGGCCACGAGCGGCCCGCGTCACCCGTACAGAACAGGAACAGCCCATGCCTGAGCCCGACATGAACGCGGTCGTCGGCGACCACGACATCCTGCTGGTCACCCTCGACACGCTGCGGCACGACGTGGCCGCCGAGCTGGCGGCCGAGGGGCGCATCCCGCACCTGGCCCGCCATCTGCCCGGCGGACGCTGGGAGGAGAGGCACGCCCCGGGCAGTTTCACGTACGCCTCGCACCAGGCGATCTTCGCCGGGTTCCTGCCCACTCCGGCCGAACCAGGCCCGCATCCACGGCTGTTCGCGGCGAGCTTCGCGGGCAGCGAGACGACCGCCGAGGGCACCTTCGTCTACGACACCCCCGACCTGGTGTCCGGACTGGCGGCGGCCGGCTACCGGACGGTCTGCGTCGGGGGCGTGGGCTTCTTCAACCGGCGCGGTCCTCTGGGGTCCGTCCTGCCCGGTCTGTTCCAAGAGGCGCACTGGGAGGAGGAGTTCGGCGTCACCTCGCCGCACTCCTTCGAGAACCAGGTCGCCCGGGTGGAAGAGGTGGTGGGCCGGCTCCCCGCCGAGCAGCGCCTGTTCCTGTTCGTGAACGTGTCGGCGCTGCACCAGCCCAACTGGTTCCATCTGCCGGGCGCGACCCGTGAGGCGGGCGACACCCGGGAGACGCACGCCGCCGCGCTGGAGTACGTCGACCGGCACATCGGGCGGCTGTTCGCCGCCGCGAGCTCCCGGCGTCCGTGCTTCGTCATCGTCTGCTCCGACCACGGCACCGCCTACGGCGACGACGGCTACACCGGCCACCGCCTGGGCCACGAGTCCGTGTGGACCGTGCCGTACGCCCACTTCTTCCTCGACCCCGCCGAGGCCGTCCGATGACCACCGCGCAGCAGACCAGTCCCTACCAGCACTACGTGTACGCCTATCCGCACAAGACGGCCTACCGGCGCCTCCAAGACCGGCCCGCGCTGCGGGAGTTGTGGGCGGCGGAGGACCGCAGCGCCCTCTCGCTGTACATGCACATACCGTTCTGCGAGGTCCGGTGCGGGTTCTGCAACCTCTTCACCCGCATCGGCGCCCCGGACGGTCTGACCGGCGCCTATCTGGACGCCCTGGAGCGGCAGGCGGACGCCGTCCGGGCGGCGCTCGGTGACGCGGAGCCGGTGCGGTTCGCGACCGCGGCGTTCGGCGGCGGCACCCCGACCTTCCTCACCGCGGCCGAGCTGGAGCGCCTGTGCGACATCGCCGAGCGGCGCATGGGCGCCGACCTGCGCGCGGTTCCGCTCTCCGTGGAGGCCTCGCCGGCCACGGCCACCGCGGACCGGCTCACCGTCCTCGCGGACCGCGGCGCGACCCGCCTCAGCCTGGGCGTCCAGAGTTTCGTCGACTCCGAGGCCAGGGCCGCCGTACGCCCGCAGCGCCGTGCCGACGTGGAGGCGGCGCTCGGCCGGATCCGGGACACCGCCATCCCGGTGCTCAACATCGACCTCATCTACGGCATCGACGGCCAGACCGAGCGGACCTGGCGCGACTCGCTGGACGCGGCCCTGGCGTGGCGGCCCGAGGAGCTGTACCTGTACCCGCTCTATGTCCGCCCGCTGACCGGTCTCGGCCGGCATCAGGGGGACGGCGGGGCCGACCCGGCGTGGGACGAGCAGCGGCTGCGGCTGTACCGGGCGGGACGCGACCACCTCCTGGCGCGGGGCTATGTCCAGCAGTCGATGCGGATGTTCCGCCGGGCCGACGCCCCGCCGCAGGGCGCCGACGACTACGCGTGCCAGACCGACGGCATGATCGGGCTCGGCTGCGGGGCCCGCTCGTACACGTCGGCGCTGCACTACTCCTTCGACTACGCGGTCGGCATGCACGAGATCCGGGGCATCATCGACGACTACGTCACGACGGCCGACTTCACGCGCGCGGAGGTCGGCTACCGCGTGGACGGACCCGAGGCGCGGCGGCGTCATCTCCTCCAGTCCCTGCTCCAGGCCGAGGGGCTGTCCGTCGCCGACTACCGTGCCCGCTTCGGGAGTTCACCCGACGACGACTTCGGGGCGGAGCTGGACCGGCTGGCCGGGCGCGGCTGGCTGACCGGTACGGCGGGCGAGCGGCTGGTGCTGTCCCCGGAGGGCCTGGCGCACTCCGACGCGGTGGGTCCTGAGCTGTTCTCTCCCGAGGTGCGGTCCGCCATGGCCGCCTACGAACGGAAGTGACGGACCGTCATGGATCTCACCGTCCTGTACCGGGGACCGCTCGCGTCCTGCGACTACGACTGTCCCTACTGCCCGTTCGCCAAGCGGCGCGACTCGACCGCCCAACTCCGCGCGGACCGGGAGGCGTTGGAGCGTTTCGCGCGCTGGGCGGCGGACAGCGGGGACGAGCTGTCGCTGCTGTTCACGCCGTGGGGCGAGGGACTGGTCCGCTCCTGGTACCGGCGCACCCTCGCCGAGCTGTCCCGGCTGCCGCATGTGCGCCGGGTCGCGATCCAGACCAATCTGAGCTGTCGGACGGGCTGGCTCGCCGAGGCCGACCTCGACACGCTCGCCCTGTGGTGCACGTACCACCCGGGCCAGACCCCGTACGACCGTTTCCTCGCCAAGTGCCGTGACCTGGCCGACCGCGGGGTGCGCTTCAGCGTCGGCGTGGTGGGCCTGCCCGTCCATCTGGCGGCGGCCCGCCGGCTCCGCGACGATCTGCCCCCGCACGTGTACCTCTGGATCAACGCGGCCGAGGGGCACACCTACGGGGACGCGGAGGCCGACGACTGGACCGCGCTCGACCCGCTCTTCCCGTACAGCAGGCACCCGCACCGCAGCGCCGGACTTCCGTGCCGCACCGGCGAGTCCGTGATCTCGGTCGACGGCACCGGTACGGTCCGCCGCTGCCACTTCGTCCGCGACGAGCTGGGGAACCTGTACGACGGCTCCTACCGGGCGGCGCTGCGCCCGCGCGCGTGTCCGCTGGCCGTCTGCGACTGTCACATCGGCTATGTCCACCTGGAGTCCCTGCCCCTGTACGACGTCTTCGCGGGCGGTGTCCTGGAGCGGGTGCCGTCCGCGTTCCCCGGGCCGGGCACCCCGCGTCCCCTGACGCTGACGGCGCGGCCGGAGCGGGTCCCCATGTCCAGGTCGTGTCCTCAGTGATGCCGTCCCTTCTCAGGCGTGTCTCAGGACTGTCATCGGCTGAGGGATCACCCCGGGGGCCCCGTGATGGAGGGAGAACGACCGCGGGGCAGCCGCGGATCGGCCATCACGGGGAGAACGAGACACATGAAGTTCAAGCGATTCGGGACCATCGCCGCGACCGCGATCACCGGCACCCTGCTCCTGACCGCCTGCAACGGCGTGGACGGAGCGGCCGACACCACGGTGTCGCATCCGGCGGCGGGAGCGACGCGGGCGGCGGGTGCCGTCGGCCGCTACGCCGAGAACGCGCCGGGGGCGCGGTACTTCACCACGATCCTCACCGGTGACAACGAGGTGCCCGTCAAGGGCAAGCCTGCGGTGGGCGACAAGGACGGCAGCGCGGTGGCCCTCATGCGCATCCAGGGCGACGAGGTGTCCTTCGCGTTCGCGTGGACGGGCATCGGCACCCCGACCATGGCCCATCTCCACCAGGGGGCGCGGGGCACCAACGGTGACGTGAAGATCCCGTTCTTCATGGAGAAGCCCAAGGGCGGCACGCCGTTCGTGTTCGGCACCGTGCGGGTCGAGGACGCCGGCCTGCTGCGGAACATCGAGGCGCATCCCGACCGGTTCTACTTCAACCTGCACACCGCCGAGTTCCCGGGCGGCGCGGTCCGCGGCCAGGCCGTCGCACTGCCGGGCGCCGTCTCGCTGCCCGACGCCATCCGGCACTCGTCGCTGGCCGGTGTCGTCAAGGGCGCCCAGATCTACGCCTGCACCCGGCAGGACGACGGTTCCTACGCCTTCACCCAGGACAACGTCGACGCCACTCTCCAGGGCGGCATCCAGCACAGCTTCGCAAAGCACGGCCCGGCAGGGCCGCCGCAGTGGATCGCTCCCGACGGCTCCTCGGTGACCGGCACCGTCGTCAACAAGTTCGACAACGGCAAGGGCAACATCCCCCAGCTCCTGCTCCGCGCCGAGCAGACCGGCAAGAGCGGGGGACTGCTGTCCAGGACCACCTCGGTCCTACGGCTCAACACCGCCGGCGGTGTCGCACCGGCCGGTACCTGCGACCCGGCCACACGGCCCACCGCCCGCGTCCCGTACAGCGCCGAGTACCTGTTCCTCGCCACGAAGTAGCACCTCTGAGCGGCACCTGACGGAACCGTCCGCCGGTACCGTCAGGTGCCGCTCACCGGGCGACGGCCCCCAGCGCTCCGGGAGTCACCGTGCGGCCCCGCGCCCCCACGCGGTCCCCACCAGGACGAGCACGCCGCCCGCCAGCCCGAGCGCGCCGAGTCGTTCCCCGCCGAGGGCGATACCGGCCGCGGCGGCCCACAGGGGCTCGGTGCCGAGCAGCAGGCTGACGCGGGAGGGCGAGGTCCGGCGGACGGCCCACATCTGCACGAAGAAGGCGAACAGGGTGCAGCACACGGACAGGAACAGCAGCCCGGCCCACGCGCGGACCCCGAAGCCGGCGGCCGTCTCCCACGGGGTGGTGTCGGCGCCGGTCGACAGGAGCGCGAACACCGTGACGGCGGTGCCGAGTTGGACGGTGGTCAGGGGCAGCGCGTCGGCGCCGCGCACCGCCTTGGTCCGGGACATGGCGAGGACGTGCAGGGTGCGGGCGAGGGCCGCGAGCAGCATGAGGAGGTCACCGAGGGAGGGGCGGGTGAAACCGGCGCCCTGGGTCAGCAGCAGCACGCCGAGCACGGAGAGGGCCGCCGCGCCGAGGAAGCCCCGTGAGGGCCTGGTGCGGGTCACGGCGGCCTCGGCGAGCGGGGTGAAGATCATGGTGAGGCTGATGATCAGGCCCGCGTTGGTCGCCGAGGTGTGGACGACGCCGTAGGTCTCCAGGAGGAAGATTCCGGCGAGGATCAGCCCGAGGAGGGCCGCGCCGCGCCACTGGGCGGCGCTCAGGGCGCGCAGCGAGCGGTGGCCGACGGCCGTGAGGACGGGCAGGACGAGGGCGAAGCGCAGCACCAGGACGGCGAGGACCGTGCGGGCGGTGGTGATGTCCTTGGCGGCGAGATAGCTGGCGCCCCAGACGACGGCGACCAGCAGGACGGGCAGGTCGGTCTGCCAGGTGCGGCGGGGCGCGAGGGCGCCCGGTACGGCGATCGAGGACATGCGGGCGGCTCTCCCGGTCTCCAACGGCGGTGCGGAGACAGCGGCGGCTCCCACTCGGAGCGATCACCGTACCGGCGCGGACCCGTGCCGACTAGGCGTTCTTCGCGGCGTCGTCCGCGTACGAGCCGTAGTTCGGGCGGCCCGCCAGGTCGTACGACTGGATGGAGACGCCGGCGCCGGTGACGCGTCCGCCGGTGTGCCGGAAGGCCATGGGTTCGGTGCCCTCGGGGAACAGCCGCAGGCCGCTGCCGAGCACCACGGGGAAGGTCACCAGGTGGAGCGTGTCGACGAGGCCGAGCGCCAGGAGGGACCTCACGAGCGCGCCGCTGCCATGCACCTGGAGTTCGCCCTCGGTGCGCTCCTTCAGGTCGGTGACCTCCTTGGCGAGGTCCCCGCCGAGGACGGTCGTGCCGGCCCAGGAGGGGTCGGTGAGGGTCGACGAGGCGACGTACTTCGGCAGCGCGTTCAGCTTGGCGGCGATCGGGTCGGCGGGGTCGGTCATGTTCGGCCAGTACCCGGCGAAGATGTCGTAGGTGCGGCGGCCGAGCAGATAGGCGCCGGAGCGGCCGAAGACCTCGACCACGAAGCGGCCGAAGTCGTCGTCGCCGTAGACGAAGCTCCAGCCGCCGTGCGCGAAGCCGCCGCGGGTGTCCTCCTCGGGGCCGCCGGGGCCCTGGTAGACGCCGTCGAGGGTGACGAAGAGGGTGGAGACGAGCTTGCCCATGGCGGGTGCCTGCTTCCTGGTGCGAGGGCCGGTGGTGTCATCGGCTCAGACCCCGTGGCCCCCCGCAACTCATCGGTCTCCGCTACGGCGGCTCATCCCGCGTGGGTCGAGAACATGCCGCCGGTCGGGCCCTGCTTGTCGCCGCCCTGGGCCTTCTTCAGGGCGTTCGCGAGGCTCTCGATGGTGAGGGACTGGAGGATGACCCGGCCGTTGCCCTCCAGGGTGGCGAGGGAGAGGCCCTCGCCGCCGAAGACGGCGTTCATCAGGCCCTGGCGGTTGAGGCCGCCGATGCGCTGGACGCCGTACTGGATGCCCTCCTCGAAGGCGACGAGGCAGCCGGTGTCGACCTCGATGCGGCCGCCGAAGTCGGCCGGGTTCAGGTCGATGAAGTTGCCCGCTCCGGCGATGATCACTGTGCCGTGGCCGGTGAACTTCTCCAGGACGAAGCCCTCGCCGCCGCTCATGCCGGTGCGGCCGCCCTGGAAGGCGATGCCGAACTGGACGGTAGACTCGGCGGCCACGAAGGCGTCCTTCTCCGCGAACCACGCGCGCGTGCCGTCCAGTTCCAGGGCGCGCATCTCGCCGGGGAGCACGCCCGCGAACCCGACGGTGCCCTCGCCGCCCTGGGAGGTGAAGTACTGGAACGCCATCGACTCACCGGCGAGGACGCGCTGGCCGACCTGCATGGCCGTGCCCATGGCCTGCCGGAGCATCCCGCCCATGCCGCCGCTGCCGCCGCCTTGCTGCTGGCCGCCGCTCGACGGGCCGCTGAGGCGGGTCTCCATGGTCACGTTCGTCGTCTTGAAGAGGAACTTTCCGGCCTCGCAGTACACGGTCTGGCCGGGGGTCAGGTTGACGACCGCCATCTGCATGGCGTTGCCGACGATTTCTTGCTGAAGGGTCACGAGAGGAGAACGTAGCGGGTGGGCGTCTCGGTTCCGGGTGCGGGTGGGGTGTGGCGGCCCGCGTCGCCAAGGCGCCGGACAGGCTGACGATGCCTGCCCGGCGTTCCAGGGGTCCGCGTCAGCCGCCCAGTTCCTGGTGCCTGGCCGCCAGCGTCGTCGCCCCCTGCTCGGTCAGCGAGCCGAACAGCCGCAGCCGCGAGATCCCGCCGTCGGGATAGATGTCCACGCGCGCGTGCGTCCCGGTCGCGGGGGCCGGGAGGACGAAGCGGTGGTTGGTGTCGGGCTGGAGGCGGGTGCGCGCAAGGATCTCGGTCCACTCGCCGCTCTCGCCGTCCCGTACCGACACCGAGGCCCAGCCGGCGCTGTTGCCCTTCAGGTACGCCGTGTCGATCTCGATCGCGCGGATCCGGGACTGCGCGGCGAGGCGGTAGCGGATCCAGTCGTTGCCCTGGTCGCGGCGGCGGCGGGTCTCCCAGCCGTCGTCCATCTTGCGGGAGCGGCCGGGCTGGATGGTGTTGCTCGCGGGCGAGTAGAAGAGGTTGGACGCGTCCTCGGCGCTGCCGCCGTTCTCCAGCGCCACGACGTCGAACGTGCCCAGCGCGGCGAGCCAGGCGGGGTCGGGGACGACCTCGCCGTGGACCCGGAGGCGGGCGATGCCGCCGTCGGGGTGCTGGTTGACGCGGAGGTGGGTGAAGCGCTGTTCGGCGGCGATGGCGAAGCCGTTCGCCGCGTGGCCGCCGACCGGTGTGCGCGGGACCAGGGAGGTCCACTTCACGTCGTCGGCGAGGAGGTCCTCGGGCGACGGGGAGCCCGGGAGCGAGGTGCCCTCGACGGAGACCGCCTGCGGGTAGTTGCCGCGGAAGTGGGCCGTGTCGACGATGATGCCCCGGATGACGCCGGGTGCGCCGAGGCGGACCAGTGCCCAGTCGTGGTCCTCCGGCGTCGGCCAGGGGTGCTCGGCCGAGGCGCCGCGGCGGCGGCGGGTCTCCCAGCCGTCCATGATCTTGCCCTTGTGTCCGAAGTGCTCGGGGTCGAACTCGGCGGGCCCGGGCACGAGGAGGTTCTCGCGCTCGGCGAAGAACTCGTCGTTGGCGGCGATGACACCGGCGCCGAGCTGCCGGTCGGCGAGGTTGGCGTACTGGGTGAAGGGGAAGTCGGCCGTGCGGTAGTCCGCGTACGGGTCACCGCCTCCGTAGGGGTTCGCGTCGCCGGTGAAACTGGGAATCGCCGTCACTGCTGTGTCTGCCTTTCGGGAGTGGGCCGCTGCGGGTGCGGAGGTCGGTTCAGGGGGTACGGGTCAGGAGTCGGTCCTTCGGTCGGGTGAACTCGCCCTCCGGCAGGGCGTGTTCGCGGCGCGGCCGGGTCGCCTCGGCGCCCCTGCCGGAAGTGCCGCCGCCATCGCCGTGACCGCCGGTCCGCCTTTCGGAAGCGGGCCGCCACGGGTGGGGGCGGAGGACCGGATCACGGCTTGCGGACCAGGAGTCGGCCCCTCGGCTCGGTGAACTCGCCGTCCAGCACGATGCGTTCGCCGCGCAGCCAGGTCGACCTGACGACCCCGCTGAGGGTCTTCCCGGCGTACGCCGTGACGCGGTTGCGGTGCTGGAGGGCCGCCGGGTCGACGGTGAACGTCTCGTCGGGGGCGAGGACCGCGAAGTCGGCGTCACGGCCCGCCTCGATGGCGCCCTTCTGGTCAAGTCCCGCCAGCTGCGCGGTCCCTGAGGACATCCAGCGGACGACGTCCGTGAGGTCGTGGCCGCGCTTGCGGGCCTCCGTCCACACGGCGGCCAGGCTCAGCTGGAGGCCGGAGATGCCGCCCCACGCGGTCGCGAAGTCGTCGGTCTTCAGGTCGGCCGTCGAGGGTGAGTGGTCCGTCACCACGCAGTCGATGGTGCCGTCGGCCAGCGCCTGCCACAGGAGGTCCTGGTTGGCGGACTCGCGGATGGGCGGGCAGCACTTGAACTCGCTTGCCCCGTCCGGGACTTCCTCGGCGGTGAGGGTCAGGTAGTGGGGGCACGTCTCCACCGTGACGCGGACGCCCTCGGCCTTCGCGGCGGCGATGAGCGGGAGCGCGTCCGACGAGGACAGGTGCAGGACGTGCACGCGCGCGTCGAGCCGCCTGGCCTGCGCGATGAGCCCGGCGATGGCCGTGTCCTCGGCGTCGCGCGGGCGGCTGGCGAGGAAGTCGGCGTACTTGGGGCCGCCGTGCTGCGGGGCCGCTTCCAGGTGGTGCGGGTCCTCGGCGTGGACGATGAGCAGGCCGTCGAATCCGGCTGTCTCGGCCAGGGACAGGGCGAGCTGGTCCTGGTCCAGGTGCGGGAACTCGTCCACGCCGGACGGGGACAGGAACGCCTTGAAGCCGAAGACGCCCGCGTCGTGCAGCGGGCGCAGGTCCTTGACGTTGTCGGGCAGGGCGCCGCCCCAGAAGCCGACGTCGATATGGGCCTTCTCCGCGGCGACCCGCTGCTTCGTACGGAGGTTGTCGACCGTCGTGGTCGGCGGGAGCGAGTTGAGCGGCATGTCGATCAGGGTGGTGATGCCGCCGGCCGCCGCCGCGCGCGTGGCGGTCCAGAAGCCTTCCCAGTGGGTGCGGCCCGGATCGTTCACATGCACATGGGTGTCGACCAGGCCGGGCAGCAGCACGTCGTCGCCGAAGTCCTCGAACCGTGCTCCGGACGGGACTTCGGCGTCGTACGGGAGGACGGCCGTGATCTTTCCCCCGGCGACCGCGACCGTCGCCGCGCGTGTCCCCTCGGGGGTGATGACACGTGTGGAGCGCACCACCAGTTCAGCGTCGGACACCCGGACCCCTCTCTCTGCCGCCGTCGTTACTTCCGGGAAACGGGATTTACTTCCACGTAACGGAATTCAACGTTCTGTTGAAGGAGTCTTCACTCCCGCCCCCGTACCGTCAAGGGCACACTTCTCCACGATGCGCCGCACGCGCACACTCTGGACGTTTCCACAAAGCGGAATTACACTTCCGGCAAGCAGAACGTAGCTACGCACAGGCGGGGAGTCAACCGACCCCCGGGTAGGCTTCAGCCCTTCCCGCCCGTGCCGAAAGGAACGCGCCGTGCCGCCGTCCAGCGTGAGCAGCACCGACTCCACCAAGTCCGCCACGGGCGGCGTCCAGTCCCTGGAGCGCGCCTTCGACCTGCTGGAGCGGATGGCCGACGCGGGTGGCGAGGTCGGCCTGAGCGAGCTCTCCGCGAGCAGCGGCCTCCCGCTGCCCACCATCCACCGCCTCATGCGCACGCTCGTGGCCTGCGGTTACGTCCGCCAGCAGGCGAACCGGCGGTACGCGCTCGGCCCGCGTCTGATCCGCCTCGGCGAGTCCGCGTCCCGTCTGCTCGGCACCTGGGCCCGCCCCTACCTCGCCCGGCTGGTCGAGGAGACCGGCGAGACGGCGAACATGGCGCTGCTCGACGGCGACGAGATCGTGTACGTCGCGCAGGTGCCGTCCAAGCACTCGATGCGCATGTTCACCGAGGTCGGCCGCCGTGTCCTGCCGCACTCCACCGGCGTCGGCAAGGCACTCCTCGCGAACACTCCGGACAACGAGGTGCGCGCGCTGCTCTCCCGGACCGGCATGCCCGCCGCGACCGAGAAGACGATCACCACCCCGGACGGTTTCCTCGCGGCCCTCGCGGACGTACGCCGCCTCGGGTACGCGATCGACGACAACGAACAGGAGATCGGCGTCCGCTGCCTCGCCGTCTCCGTCCCCGACTCCCCCACCGCGGCCGCGATTTCGATCTCGGGTCCGGCGGGCCGGGTCACCGAGTCGGCGACCGACAAGATCGTGCCGGTGCTCCAGCAGGTGGCCGGCGAACTGTCGGAGGCACTGGCCAGCCAGAACCCCGCGTGAGCGCCGACCGGTTCTGGCCGGGCCGGTACACCGACCGGCACGGCACCGAGGCCGTCGTCTTCGAGACGGACGGCCGGGAGTCGATCCGTACGACGATCCGGGGCGTCCGCTTCGAGGGCGACTCCATGGACGGCCTGGGCGCGCTCGGCGGCGACCCCCCGGACGCCCCGTTCACCTTCTTCGACGGGGCGCTGTCCTCCTGCCTGATGGAGTGGGAGGTGCCGCTGTCCGTCGCGGTCGAGGGAGAGGGCGTACGGACGGCCGTACTGGACTGCGCGCTGCGGCTCGGGGCGCCGGCCGGACCGGGCAAGGGCCTGGACGCGGAGACGCTGACCACCACCCTGCGCCTGGACGGGCACGCGTACACGAACGCGGAGGGGGCGGACACCTTCGAGAACGCGTTGGACGAGGTCCAGCGTCAACTCCCCGCAGGGACAAGGATGCGGGCCTGTGTCGCGTGCGCCTGGTCCGACTACAGCCCGCTCGGCAACGGGCTGATGGCGGGGCTCGCCTGCTTCCGCGACGCCAAGGACCGCTACCGCCGGGTCGACGGCAAGCACGGTCCGACCGGTATCTTCGCGCTCTGGGACCAGCACACCGAGTTCGTCCAGGAGACCTGGCTCTGCGGGGAGTTCGAGCACCGGAGCGGCACGCACGCGGGCTACCGGGGACCGTTCCCGGCGCGCCGTGGGCTGTGAACTAGCCCCGCCCGCCCGGAGGTTGACCGAACAGCTCCACCGCGTTGCGTACGTCCGTCAGCCCCCGTGCGAGAGCGCTCACGGAGCCGATCGCACCGGCGATCAGGAGTAACGAGCGGCGCAGGCGCGGGATTTCGGGGGTGCCGTCGATGGTCATCGCGGCCAGCGCCGCGAGTTCGTCCTCGGCGATGACCCGGTCGGGGAACTCGGCCGGATGCGCGGCGAGTTCGCGGCGCAACCGGGACACCGCGGTCCGCAGTTCCGCCACCCTCGGGTCCTCGTCGCTGCCGGTCACTGACCTCTGCCCCAAGCTCCGCAACACAGCTCTCCCCCCTCGCACGACGTCGTGCGCAAGAACTTTGTGGTCCCGTCCGCGTACCCGCACCACTGGTCGGGCGCCGAGGGACGCGGGTCAGTAAACGCCACCCGGTGCGGGGTGCGCCACTCCACGGACCGAAATTAAGTAGGAGGATTCCCTGCCGTCGCCGTCCCGTCAGGTATGCAGGACGTATGACGCGAAACGAAGACCAGGTCGCCGGGCTGCTCCTCGCGGCAGGGGGCGGCCGGCGCCTCGGCGGACGGCCCAAGGCGCTGCTACGACACCGGGGGCGGCCCCTTGTGGAGCACGCGGTCGGGGTCCTGCGCACGGCCGGCCTGACCCGCGTCCACGTGGTCCTGGGGGCGGACGCCGACGCCGTACGGGAGCGGGCGGATCTGGCCGGGTGCGTGGTCGTGGAGAACCCGGAGTGGGAGCGGGGGATGGGGTCCTCGCTGCGAGCGGGGCTCGAGTCGCTCTCGAGTTCCGGGGCGCGGGCGGCGCTCGTGTCGCTCGTCGACCAGCCCGGGATCGGCGCGGAGGCGGTGGCGCGGGTGCTGGCCGGATTCACGGACGAGGGCTCCCTCGTCTCGGCCGCCTACGACGGGGTACGCGGTCATCCGGTGTTGTTCGGGGCCGCACACTGGGCCGGGATCGCCGAGAGCGCGACCGGGGACCGGGGCGCGCGGGCATATCTCAGGGCGCACGCGGACGCGGTCGCGCTGGTCGAGTGCGGGGATGCGGCGCGGCCGTACGACATCGACACTGAGGCGGATCTCGTCCACCTTGAGTGAGCGGGGTGGCACCGAGCGCCACCTTGGCTCGATCCGGAGAATCTCGACATCAACAAACCATTGAACTTCCACAATGAGGAAACTAGTATCCACTGTTCAGAAGCGCCCGACGGCCCCTCGGGTGCTCCCAGCCCTACCCGGGTCACCTGGCACCCGGTGCCACGCACGCTGAAGGAAGTGACAGTTCATGTCCGCACCAGCGCCGTCCTCGCCGGTCGTCGTCGACGCCGAACCCCTCCCCCGGCAGGAGGAGGTCCTCACTGACGAGGCCCTCGCCTTCGTGGCCGAGCTGCACCGCCGGTTCACCCCCCGCCGGGCCGGACTCCTCGCCCGCCGGGCCGAGCGCCGCGCGGAGATCGCCCGCACCTCCACCCTCGACTTCCTCCCGGAGACCGCCGCGATCCGCGCCGACGACTCCTGGAAGGTGGCCCCCTCCCCCGCCGCCCTGAACGACCGGCGGGTCGAGATCACCGGCCCCACCGACCGCAAGATGACGATCAACGCCCTCAACTCCGGGGCGAAGATCTGGCTCGCGGACTTCGAGGACGCCTCCGCGCCGACGTGGGAGAACGTCGTCACCGGTCAGCTGAACCTGATCGACGCCTACACCCGCGCGATCGACTTCACGGACCCCAACTCCGGCAAGTCGTACGCCCTGAAGGCCGAGGACGAACTCGCCACCGTCGTCATGCGCCCGCGCGGCTGGCACCTCGACGAGCGGCACCTCCTGGTGGACGGCGAGCAGGTCCCGGGCGCCTTCGTGGACTTCGGGCTGTACTTCTTCCACAACGCGCAGCGGCTGATCGACCTCGGCAAGGGCCCCTACTTCTACCTCCCGAAGACCGAGTCGCACCTCGAAGCCCGCCTGTGGAACGACGTGTTCGTCTTCGCGCAGGACTACGTCGGCGTCCCGCAGGGCACCGTCCGCGCCACCGTGCTGATCGAGACGATCACGGCCGCGTACGAGATGGAGGAGATCCTCTACGAACTCCGCGACCACGCCTCGGGGTTGAACGCGGGCCGCTGGGACTACCTGTTCTCCATCGTGAAGAACTTCCGTGACGGCGGGCCCAGGTTCGTCCTCCCGGACCGCAACGCGGTGACGATGACGGCCCCGTTCATGCGGGCGTACACCGAACTCCTCGTCCGCACCTGCCACAAGCGCGGGGCGCACGCGATCGGCGGCATGGCGGCGTTCATCCCGTCCCGCCGTGACGAGGAGGTCAACAAGGTCGCGTTCGAGAAGGTCAAGGCGGACAAGGACCGTGAGGCCGGGGACGGTTTCGACGGCTCCTGGGTGGCCCACCCGGACCTGGTGCCGATCGCCATGGCCTCCTTCGACGCGGTGCTCGGCGACCGGCCGAACCAGAAGGACCGGCTCCGCGAGGACGTCGACGTCAAGGCGGCCGACCTGATCGCCGTGGACTCGCTGCACGCGAAGCCGACGTACCCCGGACTCGTCAACGCCGTGCAGGTGGGCATCCGTTACATCGAGGCGTGGCTGCGCGGGCTCGGCGCGGTCGCCATCTTCAACCTGATGGAGGACGCGGCCACCGCCGAGATCTCGCGCTCGCAGATCTGGCAGTGGATCAACGCGGGCGTCGAGTTCGAGAACGGCGAGAAGGCGACTCCCGAGCTGGCGCGGAAGGTCGCCGCCGAGGAACTGGAGAACATCCGCGCCGAGATCGGCGCGGACGCCTTCGCCGCGGGCCACTGGCAGCAGGCCCACGACCTGCTCCTGGAAGTCGCGCTGGACGACGACTACGCGGACTTCCTGACCCTGCCCGCCTACGAGCAGCTGCGGGGCTGACCCTCGACAGGCGTCAGGAACCGCTCACGTGCGGGATCGGCTCACGTGTCCGAGTGGCCCAGGGACTTTCCCGGGGCCACTCGGTCGCGTACGAGCCTCTTCACGGCCGTGGGTTCGGGGAAGCCCTGCTCACGCCGGTCCCACACCACGTCGTCGTTGACGCGGACGACGAAGACACCGCCGGTGCCGGGCTTCAGCGAGAGTTCCGTCAACTCGCCCTCGAAGGTGGTCAACAGCTCCTGCGCCAGCCAGGCCGCGCGGGGCAGCCAGCGGCACTGGGTGCAGTACTCGATCTGAACGCGTTGGGTCATCCGAGGTGTACCGACCAATCCTGTTCCGCCGCCGGTCTGCCGTGCAGGTCGGGGACCCGCTTGAGCCAACTCGGGCGGCCCTGCTGTGTCTTCGCCGCCCGCTGGGCCTCTTCGGCGGCGCGTTCCTCCCGGCTGGGGAAGTCGGTGGGGAGCCAGGCCGCGGAGGCCCGCACCCGCGCGTGGAGGTAGGCGACGTACGCCTCCCGTACGGCGTCGGGTGTCGCGAAGCCCGGTTCGCCGGCCAGCCAGGCGTCCGGCACCTCGGCCACGATCCGGCGCAGCAGCTCCTCGGTCACCTTGGGCGCCAACTCGGCATCGGCGGCACGGGTGTCGGGCCCGTAGTGACCCAGTGCGTGATGACGGAAGTCGTAGGACTTCGCCGGGTCGGCGCCGTCCCAGCGGTGGTGGAAGACGAGGGCGGCTCCGTGGTCGATGAGCCACAGGCGCGGGGGTGCGATGCCGAGCGTCGGCCAGATCATCAGGTTCGAACTGTGCACCGTACGGTCGACGTTGACGGTCAACGCGTCGAGCCACACGATCTTCCCCGCCTCCAGCGGATCGACCGTGCACCGGGCGGCGAGCTCCGGTGTGAAGTCCCGGGCCCCCGGCAGGAAGTCCATCCCGAGGTTCAGCCCCGCGCTCGCGCTGTGCAGATCCCGCACCTCCTGATGCGGCTCCTCGTCCGCGATCGCCGGATCGAAGTGCACCAGCACCAGCTCGGGAAACCGCAGCCCGAGAGCGCGGGCCAGCTCCCCGACGACCACCTCGGCGACCAGCGCCTTGCGCCCCTGCGCGGACCCGGTGAACTTCACGACGTACGTCCCGAGGTCATCGGCCTCGACCACGCCGGGCACGGACCCGCCGGACCGCAGGGGTTCGATGTAGCGGGTCGCGGTGACCTCTCTCAGCGTGTCGGGCATGCAACGAGCATAGAGGCAGGTCAGCGCCAGGAGGGGTGGCCCTCCGGGGTGCTGCCTGTGGTGAGCCTTCGGGCGCCCGTGCCGTCGGCGCGGACGGCCCAGACGGCGGGCTGGTCGAAGGGGCCCCGGACGAAGGCCACCCACTTGCCGTCGGGCGACCAGACCGGGTCCATCTCCTGGGCGGCGGTCTGCACCAGCGTGCGGTCGCCGGTGCCGTCCGTCCTGACGATGTGGATGTCGCCGCCGGTGCCCACGTTCGGTGCGCCGGCGGTGTAGGCGAAGTACTTTCCGTCCGGGGACCAGACGGGGTCGAGGGCGCGCCGGGACTGGTGGGTGATCTGCTGGGGTTCCGCGCCCGGGCGGGACGGGTCGACGACATGGATCTGCCATCCCGACGTCTTCTGAAGGCAGATGGCGATGTGCTTGCCGTCGGGGGACCAGGCCGGGTCCTCCACCTTCGCGGTACCGGTGGTGAGTTGCTGCGCGGAACCGTCCGCGACGGTGACGGCGAACAGCTGCTGCACACCGTCCTGCCGGCGCAGCACGGCCAGCCGTTTGCCGTCCGGGGACCAGGACACCCGGCCGCCCTCGATCGCGGCGACGCGGCGGACGTCCGTACCGTCCGCGTTGGCCGTCCAGACCGCCGACTCCTGCCCCGTGGTGCGCGTGAAGGCGAACGTCCTGTGATCGGGCGACCACTGCGGCAGCGCGTCGCACGTCCCGGCGATCAGCTGTTTCGGGTCGTCCCTGGTGGAGTCACGGCGGCCGATCACGCTGTGACACGTCGACGACCCGGGGTCCGTGTCCATCCGCACGAGCAGCGGGGCATCGGGGAACGCGGCGGCGGTCGCCCGCGGCGACGAGGACGCGCTTCCTCCGGCAGCACCCTTGTCGCCACCGGAACCGGAACCCGATCCCGAACCGGTCCAGGGATGCCACACCAGCACCCCCGCCGCGACGGCCATGACCAACGCCGTCGCCACGACCGCTGCCCTGCGGCGGCCCGGTCCCCCGTCGGCACCGGCCGTCGGCCCGCCACCCACCGGCACCGTTCCCGCACCACCGGGCGCGCCGGGCGCGGGGGTGGGCGGGAACACCGGCGCGGGGCCGAAGCCCGGGCCGGGGCTGTACCCGGGACGAGGGCCGAAGCCGGGGTCGGGCGACGACTGGACCGTCCGGGGACGGGAGACCTCGGGTGGCCGCTCGTCGAACGCCGGCGCAGCCGTGGGCGCCTCCGCGATCACCGGCGCCTCGGGCGCCCACTCCCCGGCCCCCGGCGGACCCCCCGTTCCCGTACGCGGATCGGTCGGCGCCGCCTGCGCCCCCGGCCCCCGATCCACCCCCACGCCGTACGCCCCCGCCTCCTGGCTCCGCACCAGCGCGGTCGCCTCGGCCGGAAGCCACACATCCGTCGGATGCTCGACCGTCAGCCGGTCGAGGAACTCGGTCGGGGTGGGGCGCTCACGCGGGTCCTTGGCCAGGCAGGCCGCGACCAGGTCCCGCAACTGGCCGGGAACGCCCGCGAGTTCGGGCTGCTCGTGGACGACCCGGTACGGCCACGCCGCCGACCCCCCGTCCCCGAAGGGAGCCCGGCCCGCCGCCTGGCCCAGCACGACCCCCAGGGCGAACATGTCGACCGCCGGGGTGAGCGTGCCCCCGGTCAGCTGCTCCGGCGCGAGGAAGCCGAGGGTGCCGATCTGGAACCCGGTCTGGGTGAGGGCCGTACCGTCGAGGGCCCGCGCGATGCCGAAGTCGATGACCCGGGGGCCGTCCTCCGCGACGATGATGTTCGCGGGTTTCAGGTCGCGGTGGATGACCCCGGCCTGGTGGATGGCGGCCAGCGCCTCGGCGAGACCGGCGGCCAGCACGGTGAGCGTGTCCGCGGGGAGCGGGCCGACCCGCTCCAGGACGGCCTGAAGGGTCGGCCCGGGTACGTACGCCGTCACCAGCCACGCCGGGTCGCCCTCCGGGTCCGCGTCCACGACCGGCGCGGTGTGGAAGCCGCCGACGCGCCGGGCCGCGGCCACCTCGTCGGCGAACCGGCGCCGGAAGCCCGGCTCGGTGCTCAGTTCGGGCCGTACGACCTTGACGGCCACCGCCCGCCCCGACCGCGACCGGCCGAAGTAGACGACCCCCATCCCGCCCCGGCCCAGCCGTCCGACCAGCCGGTACCTGCCGTCCCCGACGGACGCGGGATCACCCGCTTCGAGCGGTTTCATGGCTCCCCCATCCCGCTTCCTCAGCGTGGCGGTATCCAGCCGCGAGGCTCCCCCATACCGGCCATCAGTCTAGGTGCTCCGCTCATGACGTCACCGGGTCGGGAACGGTTCCCGTGCGCCCCACCCTTCACCCGGACCGGTTCCTCGCCGGCCCGCCCCCTCACCCCGCCAGCGGGCTCGGCAACGGCAGATACCGCGCGTCCGCTCCGTCCGCCCCGGTCCACCGCAGCAGCAGATTGGTCTTGCCCGGCAGTGTCGGCGAGGCAAGCAGCGCGGCGACCTCGGGCAGGTCGTGACGGGCCAGCTCGGCCCGCACGGCGGGCCAGGGGTCCAGCCCCGGATGACGCTCGGCGAGGACCCCGGCGACCTCGGCGAGGTGGTTGACGACCAGGCAGTACACCAGCCGCTCCCACCCCGCCCCGCGCTCCACGTCCGTCAGCAGCTTCACGCCCTCCGCGTCCCGGTACAGCGCCTGCACGGGCATCCCGTCCGCGTCGACGGCGACCAGCGTGTTCTGCACATGCGCCTCGAGTACGACGCCGTGGTCCGCGAAGGCGGTCAGCGCGGGCGGTACGACCTGCCGCAGATACGCCTCCCACCAGGCCGCGGGGTCACCCGTACGGTCGAGCGGGCTGCCCTCGAACCCCTCCACCAGCCCCGCGGACAGCAGGGGAGTCGTGCCGGGCAGGAGGTGGTCGTGCAGTCCGTCGCGGACCAGGACGGCGAGTTCCTCGAAGGCGAAGTCGGCGGTGCGGTAACCGCGGTCGCTCAGCCAGGCCCCGGGCCCGCCCATCGCGGCGAAGGCGTCCCGGACGGCCGCGTCGGTGCGCCGGAGTTTCAGCAGGTCGTGCCGCCACAACCGCCGTACGTCATTGGTGATGCGCACGTCGAGGCTGAACTTCAGGAACAGATCCTCCCCGCGGTCCGCGGTCCCGGGGCGGTACACCGTACGGATCGCCGCCGTCGGCCAGACCTCGGTCGCCGTGGTGCCGAGCCGGATCAGCCGGCCGTCCGCGAAGGCGTCCGCGAGGCCCGCGCCCACGAGGTCCAGCTGCCACGGGTGCGCGGGCAGCAGCCGGTACCCGGCCGGGGCCTCCCCGAGCGCGTCCAGCGCCGAGACGTCCCCCTCCTCCACGACCGCGTCCTCGCGCAGCCCGAGCAGCACCAGCGGGAACCGGGCGTACGCCTCCGGGGCGTAGGGCAGCCAGCCCGCGACGGGGCCGCCGCCGCGGGCCTTGGGCGCGGGATGGTAGGGATGGCCGGTGATCAAGGACTGTTCGGAGCGGAGATACGGGTCGTCGGGCGCCGTCGCACCCTCGCGCGCACGCAGCAGCGCGGCGACCGTGTCGCGGCTGTCGGTCATCTCGGCGGGCAGTTCGTGGTTGGACACGCCGGTGTGGCGGCGCAGTTCGTCGGCGACGAGTTTCACGAGTTCGGTGTGGCCGAGGTGGTGCCAGGCGCCGCCCGTGTACACCTCGGGGTCGGCGGGCCGCCGCGCGCCGCGCACCCGGAGCAGCCGGCCGGTTCCCGGCAGCCGGTACACGTGGCGTTCGCCCGGGTCCGGGACCGGCTCGGCCACCTCCCGGAGCAGACAGTTGAGGAGGGGGGCGGTCGCGTACGCGTCGGCGCGCTCCGCCGTCTCGTCGCCCGGAGGTGTGAAGTCGACGCGATCCATTCGTTCCCTCAGTCCGTGTCCAGCGATCGCGATCAGTATGTCTCTCGTCGCACCGAGTCCCGCGACCCCGCCGCTCGCCGCCCTTCCTCTCCCCGCCCCGCCTCCCGTCGTCACCGATCACGACGTCCCGTCCGCACCCGAGGAGTCGACCGTGGACCGTCCCCCGCTTCCCGAGACCGAGGTCGCCGAGGAACTCGCCGCCGTCCGGCCCGACCTCCTGCAACGGTACGCGGCCGAACTCCCCGGCGCCCGTGCCGCGGTCCTCACCCGCCTGTGGCGGGCGCTGGCCTTCGAGCCGCTGCCGTGGATCGCCGCCAGGACCCCGGGCCCCGTCCTCCGGCTCGCCGACGGCCGCCGGCTGCGCGGCCCGCACCCGGACCCGTACGCGACGAGCTCCTACGTCACCGTCGTCCACCTCGACGACCTCGCCTACGACGATCCGGCGCGCCTGATGACGGACCTCGCGGTGCCGCACGGGTCCGCCTTCGCGGCCGAGCTCGGGCACAGCGTCGCCTCGTTGGCGCTGTCGCGGGCCAACCAGCCGGCTCCCGTGGAGGAGTGGCCGGCGCACGACTGGGAGTGGGAGCAGCGGATCGTCGACGGGCATCCCTTCCATCCCAACTGCCGTTCCCGGCCGGGGTTCTCGGTGGCGGAGCAGTTGGCCTACGGCCCCGAGCACCGGCCCGTGGTGACGCTCGGGGCGGTGCCGGTGGGGGCGGAGGAGTCGCTGGTGACGGGGGTGTGGCCGGACGGACTGCGGGACGGGGGGCGGCTGTTGATCCCGGTGCATCCGTGGCAGGCGGCGCATGTGCTGAAGCGGACGGGGGACGCGCCGCTCGACGCGCATCCGCTGATGTCCCTGCGGACCCTGGCCCTGCCGGACGGGCCGCATGTGAAGACCGCGCTGAGCGCCCGGCTGACCTCCTCGGTGCGGGACATCTCGGTCTACTCGATCGGGCTGTCGGCGACGTTGTCGGCGTTCGGGGAGACACTGGCGGCGCGCTCGGACGGCCTGTTGCACGTCACCCGCACGCTGGGCGCGGCCACCGCCAACTCCCCCGATCTGGCGGCGGTGTTGCGTGAGTCGCCGCAGACGTACGCGGACACGGAGGCGGGCGAGCGGGTCCTGCCGGTGGCCGCCCTCGCGACCACCGGTCTGCCCCGCTCGCCCGTCTGGCTGGCCGAGTTCACCCGTCTCGCCCTCGTCGTCTGTCTGCGGCTGCTGGAGTCCGGTGTGGCCCTTGAGGCGCACGGTCAGAACCTGCTGGTGGTGCTGTCCCGCACGGGTGCCCCCCTGCGCCTGGTCTACCGCGATCTCGCGGACATCCGGGTCAGCCCCAAGCGCCTTGCCGGGCAGGGGATTCCGGTCCCCGCACTGAGCGGACGCATCGTCACCGACGACGAACTCACCCTGCGCCGCAAGCTGTTCGGCTCCCTGGTCGCGGGAGCGCTCGCGGGCACGGCGGGTTCCGGTACGGCGCTCAGGGCGGCGCTGACGGCCGTCGTACCGGATCTGCCGCGCACCCCGGATCTGCGGACGCTGCTCGAACAGCCTTTGCCGACGAAGGCGTTGACGTTGATGCGGCTGTCGCCCGAGCTGCCGGGGGACCAGTGGACGGGGCTGCCCAACCCGCTCGTTTTGGAGCCCGGTCCATCTGATCAATAGGATCCGGCGATGATCACAAGACAACGGCTGGCGGCGGGGATCTGTGCCCTGCTCGCCACCCTCACGGCCGGGGTCGCCTTCCCTGCCGGAGCGGTCGCCGACGAGACGGACTCCGCGGCCTCCCCGAAGGTCGAACTCCTGCTGGACGTCAGCGGGTCCATGAGCGCCAGGGACATCGACGGCGGCTCACGGATGGCAGCGGCGAAGCAGGCGTTCAACGAGGTGCTCGACGCGACACCCGAGGAAGTGCAGCTCGGCATCCGCACGCTGGGAGCCAACTACCACGGCAACGACCGGAAGACGGGCTGCAAGGACACCGCGCAGCTGTATCCGGTGGGCACCCTGAACCGCACCGAGGCCAAGACCGCGGTCGCCACCCTCACGCCCACCGGCTGGACCCCGATCGGCCCGGCGCTGCTGAAGGCGGCGGACGATCTGAACGGCGGCGACGGCACCCGCCGTATCGTCCTGATCAGCGACGGCGAGGACACCTGCCAGCCGCTGGACCCGTGCGAGGTGGCCCGCGAGATCGCGGCCAAGGGCATCGGCCTGACCATCGACACGCTGGGTCTGGTGCCGGACGCCAAGACCCGGGACCAGCTCAGCTGCATCGCGGACGCGACCGGCGGCACGTACACCTCCGTGCAGCACAAGGAGGAACTCTCCGACCGCGTGGGCCAGTTGGTGGACCGCGCCGCCGACCCGGTGGTGACCCCGGTCGCCACCGAGGGCACCGCCCAGTGCTCCGCCGCCCCGACCCTCAAGTCCGGTCTGTACACGGACCGCGAGGAGTTCGGCAAGCAGCGCTTCTACCGCGTGGACGTGAACCCCGGCCAGGAGCTGCGTGCCTCGGTGAGCGTGGGCGCCGACCGTGAAGTCAACCCGGACTACGGGGTGTTGATGCGCGCGGTCACCGTGCACGGCCGCGAGATAGTGCGCGGCGAGGCCACGGGCAACGGCCGGACGGACGTCATCTCCACGGGTCTTCGCTATCCGAAGGCGGAGAGCGACGACGACAACGCCCCGGCGGAGACGGTGTGCCTCCAGATCACCAACTCCTTCTCGGCGGCCTCCGGCGTGAAGACCACCCCCGGCCTGCCCCTCGAACTCACCGTGGACGTCGTGGACGGCCCCGACAAGGCGAGCGACGTGGCCTCCTTCGGCCTCGGCCGCGGCTGGTGGCTGCTCGGCGCACTCGTGCTGACCGGCTTCGTCGCGGGTCTGCTGTGGGGCTGGCTGTCCCGCTGGCGTCTCGCCGTCTGGAGGACCAACTGATGCGGATCACACGTGTGGTGAGCACGGCCCTGCTGCTGGCGGGACTGGCGGCGACGCCCGCGGCGGCGGACTCCTCCCCCTCCGCGAGCCCCTCCGACGACAGTGCGGCCCCCACCCAGGCGGGCACCTCCTTCCGTACGGCGACGGAGGTGGACCAGGGCCGGCAGGCCACCGCGAGCGGCTCCGCGGGCGACTACCTGTACTGGTCGTTCGCCGCGGACGCCGGCCAACGCCCCACCGTCAAGGCGACGGTGAAGCTGCCGGACACCCACGCCGGCGAGACCTGGCAGCTCGACGTCTACGACGGGCTGCGGCGCCGCCAGGCCTGCCAGTACGGTGCCGCGACGCGTACCGCCGCGCAGGACGCCACCTCCCTGGACCTGGCGTGCACGCTGCGCACCGTCCGTGCCTGGTCGGAGACATGGGCCAATGACCCGCTGCCGGGCACGTACTACGTGCGGCTCACCGTCGTGGACCTCGCGTCCTCGGACCTGGGCAAGCCGGTGAGCACCGAGGTGCGGGTGGACTCCAAGGACATCGGCGGTTCGGCGGCGGTGGACGGTTCGCTCGCGCAGCCGCTGACGCCGGGGATCGCGGCCAAGTCGGCGTCCGACGACGGCAGTTCGTCGTCGACCTCGGCGGCCCTTTCGAGCATCGAGCCCGACGGCGGCTGGTCCTCCGGCTGGTGGTCCGACCGCTGGGTGTGGACGGGCGTGGGCGGCGTCCTGGCCGCGCTCGCCGGGATCGGCGGCTATGCGCTGACGCGGGGGTCCGGACGCCCCAGGCGGGTGCCGCCCCCCGGTATGTGACGGTTCATCAGAAGGCCCGCTTCCGGCGGGCCTTCTGTCGTCCCGGGCCCGATGTCACGCCTCCCGGAGCGCCTTCGCGAGCGTGCCGTCGCCGGTCACCTCGACCCGCCCGGCACGCACCGCGTCGGGAAGGCTCAACTCCCCCTGCGCGAGGGCCGTACAGGTGTCGGCATCGACCACGAGCCGGGCGTCGGGCTCCCGGGGCGCGACCCCCTCGCCATAGACGGGCCCACCCTCCTCCATCCCCGCGTACACATGGAACTCCCCTTCCTCCAGCCGGACTTCGACCAGGCCCTCGCCGTCCAGCGACCGCAGCAGCGGCAGCGCGAACCAGTGCGCGCGCACCGCGTCGGTGGGCCGCCGCTCCCCCAGCTCGGGCGCGCCCCACGCCCCGAGGGCCTGGAGGACCGGCAGCAACTCCCGCCCCCGGCCGGTGAGTTCGTAGACGTAGACCGCTCCCGGAGGCGGCAGCCGCCGACGCGTCGTGAGCCCGTCCCGTTCCATGTCCTTGAGCCGCGAGGCGAGTACGTCCGTGCTGACACCCGGCAGATCGGCGTGCAGGTCCGTGTAGCGGCGCGGGCCTGCGAGGAGTTCGCGGACGATCAGCAGGGTCCAGCGGTCGCCGACGAGGTCGAGGGCCCGGGCCGCGGAACAGTACTGGTCGTAGCTTCGGCGAGGTGACATGCGACGCAGTCTAGACATGTTGTTGGACTTTCCAAGCTCACACTTGGTAAAACCAAGCAACACACGAAGCCGATGGGGCGAGGGCGCAATGGAGTTCCGGCAGTCGAGCAAGCTCAGCGAGGTCTGTTACGAGATCCGCGGTCCGGTGATCGAGCACGCCAACGCACTGGAGGAGGCGGGCCACAGCGTCCTGCGCCTGAACACCGGCAACCCCGCGCTCTTCGGCTTCGAGGCGCCCGAGGAGATCATCCAGGACATGATCCGGATGCTCCCCCAGGCACACGGCTACACGGACTCCCGCGGCATCCTCTCGGCCCGCCGCGCGGTCGCCCAGCGCTACCAGACCCTGGGTCTCGACGTCGACGTGGACGACGTGTTCCTGGGCAACGGCGTCTCCGAGCTGGTCTCCATGGCCGTACAGGCACTGCTGGAGGACGGCGACGAAATCCTCATCCCCGCCCCGGACTTCCCGCTCTGGACGGCCGTGACGACCCTGTCCGGCGGCAAGGCGGTGCACTACCTCTGCGACGAACAGGCCGACTGGTACCCGGACCTGGACGACATGGCGGCGAAGATCACCGACCGCACCAAGGCCGTCGTCATCATCAACCCGAACAACCCGACCGGCGCCGTCTACCCCAAGGAGATCGTCGAGGGCATCCTCGACCTCGCCCGCCGCCACGGCCTGATGGTCTTCGCCGACGAGATCTACGACCAGATCCTCTACGACGACGCCGTGCACCACTCGGCCGCCGCGCTCGCCCCCGACCTGGTCGTCCTCACCTTCTGCGGCCTGTCGAAGACGTACCGCGTGGCCGGCTTCCGCTCGGGCTGGCTGGTGGTCACCGGCCCCAAGCAGCACGCGAAGAACTACCTGGAGGGCCTGACGATGCTGGCCTCCATGCGGCTGTGCCCCAACGCGCCCGCGCAGTACGCCATCCAGGCCGCGCTGGGCGGCCGCCAGTCCATCCGCGACCTGACCGTGCCGGGCGGGCGGCTGCACGAACAGCGCAACGTGGTGTGGGAGAAGCTGAACGAGATCCCGGGGGTCTCGTGCGTGAAGCCGAAAGGCGCGCTGTACGCGTTCCCCCGGCTCGACCCCAAGGTGCACAAGATCCACGACGACGAGAAGTTCGTCCTGGACCTCCTGCTCCGCGAGAAGATCCAGGTGGTCCAGGGCACCGGCTTCAACTGGCCGACCCCCGACCACTTCCGCATCCTCACCCTGCCGTACGCCGACGACCTGGAGGCCGCGATCGGCCGGATCGGACGCTTCCTGGGCGGGTACCGCCAGTAGCGGCTGTCTCCGCACCGCCCTGGGTAACTCCTCCGCATGACCGAACGCCCCCTGCTGCTCCTCGACGTCGACGGCCCCCTCAACCCCTACGGCGCCCGGTTCCTGCGCCACCGCGGCTATGTCACCCGCCGGATGTGGCCGCCGAACTGGTCGGCCCGGCAGCAGCCGGGCTCCCGGCGGCTGCGGCGCGGGCTGCGGGTCCGTCTGCACCCGGGGCACGGCGACCGCATACTCGCACTGCCGTACGAACCGGCCTGGGCCACCACCTGGATGCACCACGCCAACGAGATGATCGCGCCGGTGATCGGGATGCCCTCCGATCTGCCGGTGATCGAGTTCACCGACCTGTTCGCCGAGGACCCGGACGGCCTCTACTGGAAGACCCGCCAGATCGTGGCCTGGGCCGCGGGCCGCCCCTTCGTCTGGGTCGACGACCTCGTCACCGACCTGGACGTACGGCATGTGGAGGCGCACCACGACGGGCCCGCGCTCCTCCTCAAGGTGGACCCGCGCAGGGGCCTGCGGGAGAACGATTTCGCGACGCTGGAGCGATGGGCCCATAGCCTGTGAGCTATGGGCGATCTTTTCCTCGTACGGCACGGAGAGACCGAATGGTCCCGGTCGGGGCGGCACACCAGCTCGACCGATGTCCCGCTCACCGCGAAGGGGCGGGAGGAGGCGCGCGGCCTGGTCCCGCTGATCCGTTCGCACCGGGTCGGCGCCGCGTTCGTCAGCCCCATGCAGCGCGCGCGGGAGACCGCCGAGCTGATCGGGCTGACGGACGTACGCATCGACGTCGATCTGCGCGAGTGGAACTACGGCGCCTACGAGGGCATCACCACCGTCGAGATCCAGCGCACCCGGCCCGGCTGGTTCCTGTTCACCGACGGGGTCGCGCCCGGACCGCCGGACCACCCCGGGGAGAGCCCCGAGGAGGTGGGCCGGCGCGCCGACCGCGCCCTGGCCAAGGTGGACGCGGCCCTCGCCAACACCGAGGGCGTGGTCGTGGTGGTGGCGCACGGCCACTTCCTCCGGGTGCTCACCGCGCGCTGGCTCGGGCTGCCGCCGTCGAAGGGCGCCCTGTTCCAGCTCGCGACCGGAACCCTGTGCCGGCTCGGCACGGAGCACGGACGGCCGGTCATCGCCGCCTGGAATGTCAGACCCCCGTCGTAGCCTTCGAAAGGGCGCGCACACGACGTCCCCGTGGGCCGACAGCCGGGAAGGAGCACGCCGTGACACGACCGCCGACCGCCGCGCAGCGGCGTGTGATCGACGCCGCCGATCCCGTCACCGGGCGGCTGCGGGGCACGGAGACGCAGCTCGCCGCGCTGGTGAAGCGGGGGCTCGCGTTCCGGCACCAGCGCCCGCCGCACGACCACTTCCTGACACCGGCGGGGCATCGGATACGGGAGTCGCCGCCGGACGTCGTCGAGTCCGCGCCCGCCGTGGCGCCCGCGACCACGAGTTCGACCCCCGGGGTGTTCGCCGCGCGCATCGGCGGCGAGGAGGCGTCGGACACCGCTCCCGCCGCCCGTACCCGCGAGGTGCACAGCGCCTGGCAGGGGCTGCTGGAACTGCGCCGGATGACCAATCGGGACGGTTCCGTGGAGCGGCCGTGCGGCTGGGAGCGTACGCATCTGGTGCAGGCCGCCGCGCTCGCCCTGGAGGCCGCGGGGCACCGGCCCGCCGCCCGGGACGCGACGGGGCAGGAGTCGGCGGGCTACAAGGTGCGCGTCACCCCGCAGCCGGAGGCGGTCGCCGTGCGCGATCCGGACGGGGAGGCGCTGCGCGCCTGCGCGGGGACGCTGGAGCGGGCGGGCTGGCAGGTCAGCGAGCACAAGGAGCCCCGCACGGGGGCGAGTTACCTGCTCGCGTCGCCACGGCGGACGTGACGGGACCGCACCCGACCCGTCCGACCGGGCCGATCTCGACCGGACCTGACGGGACCCGAAGGGCATGCCAAGATCGGTCGGTCAGATCGTCCGT
Organism: Streptomyces sp. NPDC096013; assembly: GCF_044763565.1. NCBI lineage: Bacteria > Bacillati > Actinomycetota > Actinomycetes > Kitasatosporales > Streptomycetaceae > Streptomyces > Streptomyces sp. NPDC096013. The sequence continues at coordinate 1,125,207 of NZ_JBIWGK010000001.1, forward strand.
CAGTACGAGAAGGGAACGCAGTGAGCGAGCCGTTTTCCGTCCCGGTGACCGTCCGCGGATACGAGACCGACAGCCTGGGGCACCTCAATCAGAGCGTGTATCTGCAGTACGCGGAGCACGCCCGCTGGTCGGCGCTGACCGCCGCGGGGGTGGGCCAGCCCGAGTTGATCGCCCAGGGCATCGGGCCGGTCGTCCTGGAGACCACCATCCGCTATCTGCGCGAACTGCGCGTGGACGAGGAGGTGACGGTGAGCTGCGGCTTCGAGTGGGGCGAGGGCAAGACGTTCCGCGTGCTCCAGACGATCACCAAGGCGGACGGCACGGTCTCCGCGGAGATCGTGTCGACCGGCGGACTGCTGGACCTCCAGAAGCGCAGGCTGGTCGCCCAACCACAGGAGTTCTTCCGGAAGCTGACCACGAATCCGGGCCTGTTCGGGCTCTGAGCCGGGGCGACGGGGACAACCCCGGCTCCCGGTCCTACTCGGGCTCGCGCTCGGTGTCGTAGGCCGCACGGGACTCCGCGATGTAGACGCGATTGCGCTCCGCCCAGTCCGTCAGGCCTTGCAGGGTCTCGTGCAACTCCCGCGCCACCGGGGTGAGTTCGTACTCGACCTTCGGCGGCACCGTCGCGTGCACGGTGCGGGTGACGAGTCCGTCGCGCTCCAGGTTGCGCAGGGTGAGGGTCAGCATGCGGCGGCTGATGCCCTCGATGCCGCGCTCCAACTCGGTGAAGCGGATGGGTCCGTGGGCCGCCGCGACCAGGATCTGCACGCTCCATTTTCCGGAGACCCTGTCAAGAACCTCTCGGACCGGGCAGGCGTGCGCGTTCACGACCTGGACGGTTACACCGGTGTTCCCTCGAGACATCGAAGTGCCTCCTTACGACGGCCTCCATGGTTCCTCACGATGTACCCCGTTACAAGTCGTGCACCGAAGGTTCCCCTGGACATCCACGGAGGTCAGGCCGCCATGACGGCACTCACCCAGTCACCGACCCGCCCCGCAGGCCGAACGTACTCCCGCTGGGCGTCGCTCGTCGTCCTGTGCGCGGGGACGCTGATGACGATCCTGGACGGCAACATCGTGGTCGTCGCCCTCCCGGCGATCCAGAACGACCTCGGTTTCTCCGGGCCTGGGCTGGCCTGGGTGGTGAACGCGTATCTGATCCCGTTCGGCGGACTGCTCCTCCTCGTCGGGCGGCTGGGCGATCTCGTGGGCCGCAAGCGGATGTTCGCCGCCGGGCTCGCCGTGTTCACCGCGGCCTCCGTGCTGTGCGGGATCGCGACGAGCCAGGGCATGCTGATCGCGGCGCGGGCCGTACAGGGCGTCGGCGGGGCGATGGCCTCGGCGGTGGTCCTCGGGATGCTGGTCGCGATCTTCCCCGAACCGCGTGAACAGGCCCGCGCCATCGCGGTGTTCAGCGCGGTCGGCGCCGGGGGCGGGGCGCTCGGCACGTTCCTCGGCGGGGCGCTGACCCAGGCCCTGAACTGGCACTGGATCTTCCTCATCAACCTTCCCATCGGGATCGTGGCCTGGCTCGCGGCCGTCCGCGTCCTCGCCCCGGAGCGGGGCGCCGGACTCGGCCGGGGCGCCGACTACCCGGGAGCCGCGCTGGTCACCGGCGCGCTGATGCTGAGCGTGTACGTGATCGTCGGGTCCGGCACCCGCCCGCTCACCCGCACCCTCCTTCTCGCCGCCCTCGCCCTGGCCCTCTTCGCTGCGTTCACCGTCCGCCAGGCCCGGGCGGCCCGCCCGCTGCTGCGCCTGAGGCTGTTCCGCTCCCGGCTGCTGACCGGGGCGAACGCCGTGCAGATCCTGATGATCGGCACGATGTTCGGCTTCCAGTTCATCGGCGCGCTGTACCTCCAACGCGTGCTGGGCTTCAGCGAGTTGCTCACCGGCACCGCCTTCCTCCCGGCACCGGTCGCGATCGGCGCCCTGATGCTCGGCCTCTCGGCCCGCACCATCGGCCGCTACGGCGCCTACCGCGTCCTCCTCGCCGGACTGCTCCTCATCATCGCCGGGATGACCCTGCTGAGCCGCGCCCCCGCCGACGGCTCCTACGCCCGGGACGTCCTGCCGGCCCTGCTCCTGCTGGCCGCCGGTTTCGCCGCCGCGATGCCCGCGCTGACCGGGCTCGCCATGTCGGGAGCCCGGGAGGAGGACACGGGCCTGGCCTCCGGCCTCTTCAACACCACGCAGGTGGTGGGCGGTTCGCTGGGCCTGGCGGTGCTGACAACGCTGGCGGCGGGACGGACGGATGGACTGGTGTCCAGGGGCGCGGAGTTGATACCGGCGACCGCGGAGGGCTACCGACTCGCCTTCCGGACCGGGGCGTTGATCGCCGTGGCCGCGCTGGTGCTGGCGGCGGCGGTGCTGCGATCGGAGAGGGGGCGGAGCGGGCGATGAGAGCGGGGGCAGGAGCGGAGGCCCGGACACGGGCAAGGACAGGGCTGACATCCCCGCCTACGGCCGCGCGCCTACGCCTAAGCCCCGCGCCTACGACCCGCGCCTCCGCCTACCCCAGCGCCACCGCCTCCGCCGCCTCACCCCTCCCCGAACAGCGCCCGGTGATCCACGGCCCACTCCCGGTAGGTCCGCGCCGGACGCCCCAGCACCTGCCGTACGTCATCCGTGACGACCTCGTTGCCGCCGTTCCTCACGTACGCGCGGCTGATCTCGGAGGCGTCGATGAACGTGTCGCTGAAGCCCAGTCCGAGGAGGTACTCGCGGGCCTCGGCCGAGGTCAGGTCGCGTACGGGGACCGGGCGGCCGAGGATGTCGGCGAGGACGGCGGCCTGGTCCGGCACGGTGAGCACCTCGGGGCCGGTCAGGGTGTACGTCCGCCGCGAGTGCGCCGGGTCGAGCAGGGCCGCCACCGCCACCTCGGACACGTCGCGCGGGTCGACGACACCCTGGCCGCCGTCGCCGCTGGTGTTCGGCACCGGGCTGCCCGCGCGCAGGGACGCCGCCCAGCCGAGGGTGTTCGAGGCGAAGGCCGAGGGGCGCAGGACGGTCCACTCCAACCCGCTGTCCCGCACGGCCTGTTCACCGGCCACGTGCCAGGTGCCGACCGGTCCGACGGCGGGTTCGCCGGTGCCGATGCCGGAGAGCTTCACGATCCGGCGCACGCCCGCGGCCCGGGCCGCCTCGACGAGACCTCGGTCGTGCTCGGCGTCGTCCGGGCCGAACACCCCCACCAGGAAGGCGACTTCGGCGCCGGTCAGCGCCGCCTCCACCGACGCCCGGTCGGCGTGGTGGCCCCGCGCGGTCTCGACTCCCGAGGGGATGTCGGCCCGTTCGGGGTCCCGGGTCAGGGCGCGGACCTTCTCGCCGCGCGCCACGAGCTGTCGTACGACTTCACTGCCGATGGTGCCGGTGGCACCCGTCACGAGGATCATGGTCACCACAGTGGGCGGGGAGGCGGCCCGGGTTCTAGGAGATTCCGGCACGTTCGGGGGCCCGGTCCGGCACGCGGGCGCGCTTACCGTGGAGGGGTGACGAACGCCCTGTCCGAGCGGGTCGTGGACCTGCCCGACGAACTGCGCCCCTGGATCACCCGTGTCGGCGTGCTGCGGCTCGACGCGATACAGAAGGAGCCGTTCGTTCATCTCCCGGACGCGGACACGAAGGTGATCGTGCGGGTCGAGGGCGACGGACGGCGCAGCGTTCTCGTCGTGGGGCCGCGCGTCCGGGCCACCTATCACGCGGGCAAGCCCGTCGTCTCCTGTGTGGAGGTACGCCTGGCGCCGGGCACCACGCTGCCGCTGCTGGGCGTCCCGGCGGTCGATCTCGTCGGCCGGGCGCTGTTCCTGGGCGATCTCCCGGGCGAGGTACCGCGTCGGCTGGCCGCCGAACTCCTCGGGACGGCCCCCGATCCCGAGTCGACGACGACCCGGCTCGCGGAGATCCTCCCCGCCCGCCTCAGCGCCGCGGCGGACCCCTCCCGTACCGAACTCGTACGGGCCGGCGTGGACGCGATGTCCATCCGCACCGGACGTCTCCCCGGCCCGGTGCCCGACGTGGCCCGTGAACTCGCTGTCAGCGAGCGCCAGTTGCGGAACCTGTTCGCCGAGGGGGTCGGCCTCTCCCCCAAGCACTACGCCCGCATCAACCGCGTCCGCGCCGTACTGGCCCACGCCACGGAGCTGTCCTGGGCCCAACTCGCCGCCGTCACCGGCTACTACGACCAGTCCCACATGACCTCCGACTTCCGCGCCCTGATGGGCGTGTCGCCCCGCTCCTACTTCACGGGCCGCCTGCCGGAGGCGATGCCCTGCCGGGTGATCCGACGCGGCTGAGGCGAAGCGCGGGGCGCGCAGTGCGGGGCGGCCGGGTGCGTGAAGTCGCCCCCGGCGCGCGGGAAGGTCATGAGATCGGCTGACGCGCGAGGGGTACGGCTCCGGTGGTGGCGCCGGCCTGTTCGCGGGCCCGGCCGAGGTGGTGGAAGACCAGGTTCAGCGCCACCGCGGCGACGCAGCCCGTGGAGATGCCCGAGTCGAGGACGATCCGTACGGTCTGCGGGAAGGCGTGGTAGAAGTCCGGCGCCGTGATCGGGATGATGCCGACGGCCAGCGAGACCGCCACGATGAGGATGTTGTCGTCGCGGTCGAGGCCCGCCTTGACGAGGGTCTGGATGCCGCTGGCGGCGACCGAGCCGAACAGGACGACGCCCGCTCCGCCGAGGACCGGGCGGGGCACGACGGCGATGAGCGACGCGGCCATCGGGCACAGGCCCATGAGGACCAGGAAGCCGCCGCCGGTGGCGACGACGTAGCGGCTGCGGATGCGGGTCATGGCGACCAGGCCGATGTTCTGCGCGAAGGCGCTGCACATGAAGCCGTTGAAGAGGGGGCTGAGGGCGGAGCCGAGGGTGTCGGCGCGCAGGCCGGCGGCGATGGTCCGTTCGTCGGCGGGGCGGTCGACGATCTCGCCCAACGCCAGCATGTCCGCGGTGGATTCGGTCATCGAGACCACCATGACCACGCACATCGAGATGATCGCGGCGAGCTGGAACTGCGGTGCGCCGAAGTGGAAGGGGCTCGGGAAGCCGATCGCGTCGGCGTCGGCGACGGGGCTGAAGTCCGTGGCGCCGAAGGGGATCGCGAGGAGGGTGCCGATCAACAGGCCGAGCAGGACGGCTATTTGTTTGACGAAGCCGCGGGTGAAGCGGCGGAGTGCCAGGACGACGACGAGTGTCACCGCCGCCAGGCCGAGGTAGGTGCGCGAACCGTAGTCGTGTGCCGAGGGGTCGGGTCCCTGTGCCCAGCCGAAGGCGACGGGCAGCAGGGACACGCCTATCAGGGTGATCACGGTGCCGGTGACGACCGGCGGGAAGAAGCGGACCGCCTTGCTGAAGAAGGGGGCGGCGAGGAAGCCGAGGAGGCCGGCGACGATCACCGCGCCGAAGATGATCGGCAGCGCGTCGGACGTGTCCTTGGTGGAGGCGACGATCGCGGTCATCGGGGCGACCCCGGCGAAGGTGACGCCGTTGACGAAGGGCAGCCGGGCGCCGATCTTCCAGATCCCCAGGGTCTGAAGGAAGGTCGCGAGGCCCGCGGTGAAGAGGCAGGCGCCGGTGAGGAAGGTGAGTTCGGTGCCGGAGAGGCCGACGGCCGCGCCGACGATCAGCGGCGGGGCGACGACTCCCGCGTACATGGCGGCCACGTGCTGGAGGCCCGTGGTGGCCATCTTGAGTGCGGGAAGTTTCTCGTCAACGGGGTGGATGGTCACGTGCTCGTCAACGGGACGGGTGGTCACGGCGGCTCCTCCGGGCGGGTAACACGTCGGCTCTGACGTGGGTTTCAGGAGGTGGTGCGCGGTCGTGCGGGACCGGGACGGAACCCACCGCACAGGGTGGGCAAGGCCGTTCCGGGGCGCGCACAGGCGTGCACGCCCCGGCCACGGCCACCGGACGAGGGCCGTCCCCCTCGACCGGAGATCTTCGACTGGGCGACGCGGCAGGCCGGTTCACGCCGGCCGGGGTCGCCGCTGTCGGCTCAGTGCTGCGCGGCGATCCGCGCCAGGCGCCGGGCCTCGTCCCGCGTGGAACGGGCGATCGTGTCCTCGTCGACGTGCAGCAGGCGGCCCGACTCGACGATCTGACGGCCGTTCACGAAGGAGGCGGTGACGGGGGCCGCGGCGCCGAAGACGAGCGCGGTCACCGGGTCGGCGATCGAGGCGTGGGCCAGCGTGTCCAGGTTCCACAGCACCAGGTCGGCGAGCTTGCCCGGCTCCAGGGAGCCGATCTCCCCCGCGCGGCCCAGGACCTGGGCGCCGCCATAGGTGCCGAGGCGCAGTGCCTGGCGGGCGGTGAGGGCGGCTTCGCGGTGGGCGCCGAGGCGGTTGATGAGGAGGGCGTTGCGCAGTTCGGTGTGGAGTTCGCCGGACTCGTTCGAGGCGGTGCCGTCGACGCCGAGGCCGACCGGGACGCCGGCGGCGAGCATGTCGGGGACGCGGGCGATCCCGGCGGCGAGGCGGGCGTTGGACGAGGGGCAGTGCGCGACACCGGTCTTCGTGCGGGCGAAGGCGGCGATGTCGGAGTCGTTCATGTGGACGCAGTGCGCCATCCACACGTCCTCGCCGAGCCAGCCGGTGGACTCGAAGTAGTCGGTGGGGCCCATGCCGAACAGTTCCTTGCAGAACTGCTCCTCCTCGACCGTCTCCGAGCCGTGCGTGTGCAGCCGCACCCCGAGCCGGCGGGCCAACTCGGCGCCCTGCTTGAGGAGTTCGGTCGACACGGAGAACGGTGAGCAGGGGGCGACGGCGACCTGGGTCATCGCGTCGAAGGAGGCGTCGTGGTGTTCGCGTACCGTCGCCTCGGTCGCGGCGAGGGCGCCCTCCAGGGTCTCGACGGCGAAGTCCGGGGGCAGTCCGCCGTCCTTCTCGCTGCGGTCCATGGAGCCGCGGGCCAGCGTGAAGCGGACGCCCATCTCGCGGGCGGCGCCGATGATCGCGCCGGAGAGGTCGCCGGAGCCCTGCGGGAAGACGTAGTGGTGGTCCATCGCGGTGGTGACTCCGCCGCGGGCCATCATCGCGAGGGAACCCTGCGCGGCGGCGCGGACCATCTGCTCGTCGATGCGCGCCCAGGTCGGGTACAGCGCGACGAGCCAGTTGAAGAGGTTGTGGTCGGTGGCCAGACCCCGGGTGATCCACTGGTAGAAGTGGTGATGGGTGTTGACCAGGCCGGGGGTCACCAGATGGCCCGAGGCGTCGATGCGGCGTACGACGTTCTCCAGCCCCTCGGGGGCGCTGCCCGCGCCGAGGGACTCGATGCGGTTGCCGGCGACGACGAGGTGCCCGGTCGCGTACTCGGTGTCGTCGGCGTCGACGGTCGCGATCGAACAGTTCTCGATGACGGTGCGCTGAACTGCTGCCATGGTTCGTCCTCTGCACTGTGGGAGTGGGCACGGCAGGACCCCGGGATTTGAGTACCGCGGCCCGCACGGGACGGGCGGGCCACGGGTGCCGCGAAGTGAGCCGGTGGGGCGGGTGTCGCTCAGAGGTTGGTGAGGTCCACCGGTATCCCCGGCTCGCAGCCGTCCCGCAGGACGGTCGCCTCGATCAGGCCGTAGGGCCGGTCGGCGGCGAAGTACACCTCGTTGTCGTTCTTCAGCCCGAACGGCTCCAGGTCCACGAGGAAGTGGTGCTTGTTGGGCAGGGAGAAGCGGACCTCGTCTATCTCGCTGCGGTTGTTGATGATCCGCGAACCCATCTGATACAGGGTCTGCTGGAGCGACAGCGAGTACGTCTCGGCGAAGGCCTGGAGCATGTGCTTGCGCACCTGCTCGTAGGACTTCTCCCAACTGGGCATCTTCTGCTCGTCGTCGGACCAGTTGAAGCGCCAGCGGGCGGAGACCTGGGTGGCCAGGATGCGGTCGTAGGCCTCGGGGAGGGTCGTGTACTTGTCCTTGACGTAGCCCCAGAACTCGGAGTTGGTCGAGTTCATCACGACGAGGTCCTTGAGGCCGGAGATGACCTCCCACTTCTCACCGTCGTAGGTGATCTGGGTGACCCGGGTCTCCTGGCCCTTGTGGACGAAGGAGTGCTTGACCTCGTCGGCGCCGATGAACTGGGAGTTGGCGTCGGAGGTGTCGATCCGCTCCCAGGAGTACTCCTCGATGCGGATGCGCGCGGTCGTGATCGGCTCCTGGCTGGTCACGAAGTGCCGGGCGAGGTGGATGCCGAACTGCTCGGCGGACTCGATGCCGTGCTCCTTGGCGAACGCGTACACCGTGTTCTTGGTGGTGTCCGTCGGCAGCACGTTGGCGTTCGAGCCGGAGTAGTGGACCTCGTCCATGTCGCCGCTCAGCGCCACGGACACGTTGAGGTCCTTGATGTGATGGGTGGCGCCGTCCCGCGTGATCTTGACGACCCGGTTCTCGGCCTTGCCGTACTGGTTCTGTCCCAGGATCACAGGGCGGCCCGGGCGGGAATTGTCTGCCATCTTCTGCTAGCTCCCTCGGTAAACGGGCCGTACTGGTTCTGTCCCAGGATCACAGGGCGGCCCGGGCGGGAATTGTCTGCCATCTTCTGCTAGCTCCCTCGGTAAACGGAGTAGCCGAACGGGTTGAGCAGCAGCGGTACGTGGTAGTGCTCGCCGGGCTTCACGGCGAAGGTGATCGCCACCTCGGGGAAGAACACTCCGGTCGCACCGCTGTCCCGATTCGCGGGGGCGTCCTGCTGCGCATCGGCTTGCTTCTTTTCGAAATACGGCTCCACCGCGAAGTCGAGCCGTACGTGTGTGGTGCCCTCCGGCGGCGCCGGGAGGTCCTTGCACCGGCCGTCCGCGTCGGTGGCCGAGCCTCCGAGCGGCTGCCACTCCTCCAACGGGCCGCTGCGCGCGGCGAGTTGGACGGCGACGCCCTCGGCGGGGCGGCCGACGCTGGTGTCCAGGATGTGCGTGGACACCGAGGCGGTGGTGCTGGTGCTCATGCTCGGGCTTCCTCTTCGACGATGCGGGCGAGCCGGATACGGTTGATCTTGCCCAGCTCGGTGCGGACGATCTCGCGTTCCCGCTCCGGCGCGTTGCCGATCCGTTCCCTGACCGCGTCGCGCATCTGCTCGCCGGTCCGGCCGGTGGCGCAGATCAGGAACACATGACCGAACTTCTCCTGGTAGGACAGGTTCAGGTCGAGCATCTCGGCCCTGAGGTCTTCTGAGGCGCCCGCCATGCCGCGCTGTTCGCGGGCGGAGGTGGGGTCGCCGGGCTTGGGGCGGCCGATCGGCGGGTGGCCGGCCATCGCCTCGGCCAGGTCACCGTCGGTCAGCCCGGCCGTCGCGGTGTCGCTCGCGGCGTACAGGTCCTCGGGTCCGGCGTACGGACGGGCGGCGAGCAGCCGCCGCGCCCACGCCGTGGAGGCACACGCCTCAAGGAGTACGGCGTACGCCGCGTGCTCCTCCAGGACGTTGAACCGGGCGAGCCCCGGCGGCGTGGAAGTCGACGTCACGGCAGCCTCCGTGGCCTTGTGCTGAACGGGCTGCCCAGTAGCTAACGCGCTCGGAAACACGACGTCAACACTTTGTTGAAAATTCCGGGTAACAAAGAGGACGCCACCGCCCGGCCGGCTCCGGCGGGCGCCGGTCGGCCGCCCCCGGACGCGACTCAGGCGTCCTTCTCGCGGTTCAGATAGTTGTAGACGGTGAACCGGCTGACCCCGAGGGCGCCCGCCACGGTCTCGACGCCGTGCCGCACGGAGAAGGCGCCGCGGGCCTCCAGGACCCGTACGACCTCCTGCTTGGCCTTGCGGTCGAGGTCGGCGAGGGGCTTGCCCTGCCTGCGCTCCATCGCGGCGAGGATGTGGTCGAGCGAGTCCGCGAGCTGCGGCAGGCGTACGGCGACGACGTCGGCACCCTCCCAGGCGAGCACGACGTCGTCGGGTCCGGCCTCATCAGGCGGCAGCATCTCGCCGCCCATGGCGTCGACCAGCGGCTTCACAGCCGTGATGAACGGCTCGTCCCCCACGCCGGTCATCGTCCGCTCTCCCCGATCACGTTGAGCTGGAGCGAGACCCGGGTGGCACCGGCCTCCAGCGCCCTGCGCAGCAGCGCGTCCACGGCGGTGAGCACCTCGCCCGCGTCCCCCTCGGCGGTGTTGCCGAACGGCCCGACGTCGACGGCGTCCAGCGCCGCGGCCTCGATGACCTCCCTGGCCACCAGCGCATGGGCCGGCGCCTCGTCGAGATCGAAGGGCTCTGTCGTGAACTCCACTCGCAATCGCACGGGCACAACCTAACGCGCGGTGCCGTTTTCCGCCGAGCCCTCTTGACAAGCTCCGACCCCCGACGGCAATCTTCCATTAAGCAGAAACGAACTTCCGTAATACGGAATAACAAACCACGGAAGGGAGCGCAGCGGCTCATGGGATTCGCAGACCAGCGCTTCAACGTCAACCTGTCGATCCTCTTCACCGAACTCCCGCTCCTGGAGCGCCCGGCGGCAGCCGCCGCGGCCGGCTTCACCGCGGTCGAGCTGTGGTGGCCCTGGATCGACTCCCCCACCCCCGAGCAGTCCGAACTCGACCCGCTCAGGCGGGCGCTTCAGGACGCGGGCGTCCAGCTCACCGGCCTGAACTTCTACGCCGGCGAGCTCCCGGGCCCGGACCGCGGCGCCCTGTCGATCCCCGGCGAGGAGTCGGAGAGGTTCCGCGCGAACATCGACGTGGCCGCCGACTTCGCCCACTCCGTCGGCGCCACCGCGCTCAACGCGCTGTACGGCAACCGCGTGGAGGGCGTCGACCCGGCCCGGCAGGACGCGCTCGCGCAGGAGAACCTGGTCCTCGCGGCCCGCGCCGCCGACCGGATCGGCGCGGTCCTGCTGATCGAGGCGCTCAACAAGCCCGAGTCGCCGCTGTACCCGCTCGTCAGCGCGCCCGCCGCCGTGGAGGTCGTCGACAAGGTGAACGCCGCGTCCGGCCTCGGCAACGCGCGCTTCCTCATGGACCTCTACCACCTGTCCATGAACGGCGAGGACCTCCCCTCCGTGATCGAGCGGTTCGCCGCGAAGACCGGCCATGTGCAGATCGCGGACAACCCGGGCCGCGGCGCCCCCGGCACCGGCACGCTCCCGCTGGAAGACCTCCTCGACCAGCTGCGGAAGGCCGGTTACGACGGCTGGGTGGGCCTGGAGTACAAGCCCGGCGACCGCCCGAGCGCCGAGGCCTTCGACTGGCTCCCCCGCGCGGCGCGCTGAACTCCCCCTACTTGCAGAGCAGTTGGAAAGGTCCCCTCATGAGCAGTCTCCCCAAGATCGCATGGATAGGCCTCGGCATCATGGGCTCCCCCATGTCCGAGAACCTGATCAAGGCAGGCTACGACGTCACCGGCTTCACCCTGGAACAGGACAAGCTGGACCGCCTGACCGCCGCCGGCGGCACCGCGGCCGGCTCGATCGCCGAAGCCGTGCGGGACGCCGACGTGGTGATCACGATGGTCCCCGCGTCCCCCCAGGTCGAGGCCATCGCCTACGGCCCGGACGGCATCCTGGAGAACGCCCGCACCGGCACCCTCCTCATCGACATGTCGTCGATCACCCCGCAGACCTCGGTCGACCTGGCAAAGGCCGCCGCGGACAAGGGAATTCGGGTCCTGGACGCTCCCGTGTCCGGCGGTGAGGCCGGGGCGATCGAGGCCGTGCTGTCCATCATGGTCGGCGGCGGGCAGTCCGACTTCGAGGAGGCCGAGCCGATCTTCGACGCGCTCGGCCGGACCATCGTGCTGTGCGGTCCGCACGGCTCGGGGCAGACCGTGAAGGCCGCCAACCAGCTGATCGTCGCCGTGAACATCCAGGCGTGCGCCGAGGCCGTGGTCTTCCTGGAGAAGTCGGGCGTGGACCTGGCGGCGGCCCTCGACGTCCTCAACGGCGGGCTCGCCGGCTCGACCGTGCTGACGCGGAAGAAGGACAACTTCCTCAACCGCGACTTCAAGCCGGGCTTCCGGATCGACCTCCACCACAAGGACATGGGCATCGTCACGGACGCGGCCCGCAACGTCGGCGCCGCGCTGCCCGTCGGTGCCGTGGTGGCCCAGCTGGTCGCGTCGCTGCGCGCCCAGGGCGACGGCGGCCTCGACCACTCGGCGCTGCTGCGCGCCGTGGAGCGCCTCTCGGGCGCCCAGCTCTGATCAACCCGTCCTGACCGACGCTCCGATCAACCCGTTCCGACCGGTCCGCTCTGATCAACCCGTTCCGACCGGTCCGTTCACGTCGGTCCTTCCGATCGGTCCGTTCACATCGCTCGGTTCCCACCGGTCCGATCCGACCGGTCCGATCCGACCGGTCCCCAAGACTTCCGGGCCGCGGCGCCGCTGACATCTGTCCTGTCGCGCCCAGGCGGCGCCGCGGTCCGGAATCCCCATGGAATCGGGTTCAACAAACTGTTGACGCCCCGATCGTCCCAAACCTAGGCTCCACAAAGCGGAAAACAACTTCCGAAGAATTCCGCTGCCCCTCGTACGGAAGGTCACGATGTCGAAGCGCGTGCTCACCACCGAGTCCGGCGCCCCGGTCGCCGACAACCAGAACTCCGCGTCCGCCGGCATCGGCGGCCCGCTCCTCCTCCAGGACCAGCACCTCCTGGAGAAGCTCGCCCGGTTCAACCGCGAGCGCATCCCGGAGCGCGTGGTGCACGCCCGCGGCTCCGGCGCGTACGGCTACTTCGAGGTCACCGACGACGTCACCGGCTTCACCAGCGCCGACTTCCTCGGCAGCGTCGGCAAGCGCACCCAGCTGTTCCTGCGCTTCTCCACGGTCGCCGACTCGCTCGGCGGCGCCGACGCGGTGCGCGACCCGCGCGGCTTCGCGGTCAAGTTCTATACGGAGCAGGGGAATTACGACCTCGTCGGGAACAACACCCCGGTGTTCTTCATCAAGGACCCCACCAAGTTCCCGGACTTCATCCACTCGCAGAAGCGCGACCCCTTCACGGGCCGCCAGGAGCCGGACAACGTATGGGACTTCTGGGCGCACAGCCCCGAGGCCACCCACCAGGTGACCTGGCTGATGGGCGACCGCGGCATCCCGGCGTCGTACCGCCACATGAACGGCTACGGCTCGCACACCTATCAGTGGACGAACGCGGAGGGCGAGGCCTTCTTCGTCAAGTACCACTTCAAGACGAACCAGGGCGTCCGCAGTCTCTCCTCCGAGCAGGCGGCGGAGTTGGCGGGCAGGAACCCCAACTCCCACCAGACGGACCTGCTCCAGGCCATCGAGCGGGGTGTGAACCCGTCCTGGACCCTGCACGTGCAGATCATGCCGGCGGCGGACGCGGCGGAGTACCGCTTCAACCCGTTCGACCTCACCAAGGTGTGGCCGCACCGGGACTACCCGCTCCAGCGTGTGGGCCGCCTGGTCCTCGACCGCAACCCGGACAACGTGTTCGCCGAGGTCGAGCAGGCCGCGTTCTCCCCGAACAACTTCGTGCCGGGCATCGGTCCTTCGCCCGACAAGATGCTCCAGGGCCGCCTGTTCGCCTACGCGGACGCGCACCGCTACCGCCTGGGCGTCAACCACACGCTGCTCGCGGTGAACGCCCCCAGGGCGACGACGGCGCAGAACTACGGCCGGGACGGCTTGATGGCGTCCAACCCCCAGGGCCGGGCGGCGAAGAACTACGAGCCGAACTCCTACGGCGGCCCGACCGAGACCGGCCGCGCCCTGTCGGCGCCGCTGGCGGTGAACGGCTACACGGGCACGCACGAGGCCCCGCAGCACACCAAGGACGACGACTTCTACCAGGCGGGCGAGCTGTACCGCCTGATGTCGTCCGAGGAGCGGTCCCGTCTCGTCGCGAACATCGCCGGCGGCCTGTCCCAGGTCTCCCGTGACGACGTGATCGAGAAGAACCTCGCGCACTTCCACGCCGCCGACCCGGAGTACGGCCGGCGCGTGGAGGAGGCGGTCCACGCCCTGCGCGAGGACTGACCCCACCGACGGCCCGTGGGTGCCGGACGACCCGGATGAGGGGTGGTCACCGGCACGGCGCGGGCAGGGCCAGGACCGCGGCGGAGTGCGAGCCAGTGCGGTGGTGAAGGTACCGAGGCCTCCTTCTCGACCTGAGGGAAGGAACACCCCGGTCCCGTCGCGACCGCCGCGGTCCCAGCCGACAGTTTTCCCTCCACATCACGTGGAGCCCCCCAGACTCCGTCCGGCGGCGCGAACGTCCTGACACCCTCAGCCTCGCGCCACCGGACGGCCACCACGACGAGCGCCGGATACGGACAGTCCCGTATCCGGCGCTCTTCCGCGTTTCCGGGTGCGGATCGGCCGTCCGCGCAGCAGCCTGAAGACATGGCACACCCACCGGAACTTCCGCACATCGTGGTGCACCCCCCGGCCCTGGACGGCTCCCGCCGGGTCACCGTCGGTGATGAGACCCTCGGGGTCGCCTCCCACCTCGACGATGTCGTCGAGATCCTGCGGCTGGCCGACCTGGATCGGATCGAGGTCGAGGAGAGTGACCTGATCGAGTGGCAGGGGGGTGGGCCGGAGGACTGGCCTGGTCTCTCGGAACACGATCTGTGAACCTCAGGTAGACCTCTGGGGCGGGTCGGGGCTGCCTGGGGCTGTTCGTTGCGGGGTGCGGGTCGTCTGTGGCTGGTCGCGCAGTTCCCCGCGCCCCTTTTTTGAGGCGCTGCGCGTCCACAAAAAAGGGGCGCCAAAAGCAAAGGCGGGGCGGCCCATCCCCCCCGGATGAGCCGCCCCGCCTTGCGTGTCCCGCGTTTACACCTTCAGCGTCTTGATCGACGTCGGTGCGTGAGCCGGTTCCGTCGCCAGTTCCTCGAACTCCACCACGTTGCTGATGTCGTTCGTCTTGCTCATGGCGATGTTGGTGACGCGTTCCAGGATCGCCTCAACCACGACCGGGACCCGGAACTCCGCGGCGAGCTTCTTGGCCTGTTCGAAGGCCGCGCCGAGTTCCGCGGGGTCGGTGACGCGGACGGCCTTGCAGCCGAGGCCCTCGACGACCTTGATGTGGTCGACGCCGTAGACGCCCAGCTCCGGCGAGTTGATGTTCTCGAATTCCAGGTTGACCTGGAAGTTGATGTCCAGGCCGATCTGGGCCTGGCGGATGAGGCCCAAGTAGGCGTTGTTCACGAGGACATGGACGTAGGGGATGCGGTGCTGGGCGCCGACCGCCAGCTCTTCGAGCATGAACTGGAAGTCGTAGTCCCCGGAGAGGGCCACCACCGATGCCTCGGGGTCGGCCTTCGCGACGCCGAGGGCGGCGGGGATGGTCCAGCCGAGGGGGCCCGCCTGGCCGCAGTTGATCCAGTGGCGGGGGCGGTAGACGTGCAGCATCTGGGCGCCGGCGATCTGGGAGAGGCCGATGGTGGAGACGTACCGGGTCTCCGGGCCGAAGGCCTTGTTCATCTCCTCGTAGACGCGCTGGGGTTTGATCGGGATGTTGTCGAAGTGCGTACGGCGCTGGAGAGTTGCCTTCCGCTCCTGGGCCGAGGCCGCCCACCGCGAGCGGTCGGGGAGGGCCCCCGCCTCCTTCAACTCCCGTGCCACCTCGACGAACAGCTCCAGTGCGGCCTTCGCGTCGGAGGCGATGCCGTAGTCGGGGGCGAAGATCTTGCCGATCTGGGTGGGCTCGATGTCGACGTGGACGAAGGTGCGGCCCGCCGTGTAGACGTCCAGCTTGCCGGTGTGCCGGTTGGCCCAGCGGTTGCCGATGCCGAGGACGAAGTCGGACTCCAGGAAGGTCGCGTTGCCGTAGCGGTGCGAGGTCTGGAGGCCGACCATGCCGGCGTTCAGTTCGTGGTCGTCGGGCAGGACGCCCCAGCCCATCAGGGTCGGGACGACCGGCGTGCCCGTCAACTCGGCGAATTCGACGAGGAGTTCGGACGCGTCCGCGTTGATGACACCGCCGCCCGCGACGAGCAGCGGGCGTTCGGAGGCGTTCAGGAGACCGATCGCCTTCTCGATCTGCGCCCGGGTCGCGGTCGGCTTGTACACCGCCAGCGGTTCGTACGTCTCCGGGTCGAACTCGATCTCCGTGAGCTGCACGTCGATCGGCAGGTCGATCAGGACGGGGCCCGGGCGGCCGGAACGCATCAGGTGGAAGGCCTGCTGGAAGACGCCGGGGACCTGGGCCGCCTCCAGGACAGTGATCGCCATCTTCGTCACGGGGGCCGCGATCGACGCGATGTCGACGGCCTGGAAGTCCTCCTTGTGGATCACGGCGGTCGGGGCCTGGCCCGTGATGCACAGGATCGGGATCGAGTCGCCGATCGCGGAGTAGAGGCCGGTGATCATGTCGGTGCCGGCCGGGCCCGAGGTGCCGATGCAGACACCGATGTTGCCGGGCGCTGTACGGGTGTAGCCCTCGGCCATGTGCGAGGCGCCCTCGACATGGCGGGCGAGGGTGTGGTGGATGCCGCCGGACGCCTTGAGCGCGGCGTAGAACGGGTTGATCGCCGCACCCGGCACGCCGAACGCGTCGCTGACGCCCTCGCGCTTGAGGATCTCGACTGCCGCGCGGGCAGCGGTCATACGAGCCATGGAGTACTCCTGCTTCGGCTGTCGGAATCACCTCACCGGCGCGCCCCGCGGTGAAAGCTCCTCACTAGCTTCGGACTTCCGCATTACGGAATCTAACTTCTACTATCTGGAATTAATGTAAGTGGGGTGGCCAAGGCCGTCAAGAGACGGACAAGCAGGGGTTTCCAGGAGGAGCATGGGGCTCATGTCAGAGAGCGTGCCGGTGCGCTGTCCGGCCTGCCGACGTGAGCACGTCTACGCTGCGCCGTCCTACCCCTGTGTCTGCGGAGCCCCCGTCGCCCCGCCGCTGGATCAGCGCGGCGTGGCGACGGTCGTGACCCACCGGGTGTGGGACGAGGACTGGATCGCGGTGCGCTGCGCGGCCTGCGGCCGGCTCGACGAGTGGCCGTACCCGGAGCTGGGCTGCCCGTGCGGGACCCTGCTGCGCATCCCCGTCGCGGGGGCGGAGCCGGCCTCGGAACCGACCGTGCGGACCACGCGGCTGGGCGCCGATGTGCGGGGGCGGCCCGCCTTCCAACCCGTGACGATCCGTACCGCGCGCGACGCGGTCACCGCCGCCGCGCTGTATCTGCGCTGGCTCGGCTACCGGGACATCCGCCGCGCCGACCAGCGGCCCCCGTCCGGCATCGGCCTCGCCGCCCGCGGCATCCTCGCGCAGGTGGACCCGACCGTCCGCCCCGCGTCACTGCGGGACGTGGAGTGCCTGTGGCTGACCGCCATGACGGAGTCCACGGAGTGCGTCTACTTCTCCCTCGCTGGTTACGCCGACGACGCCCGCGTCCGCGCGGACGCCCTGGGCGTTCCCCTGTTCGTCCTCGACCTCACGGGCACGCCACAGCCGGTGAACGAGCCGGCCGATCAACTCGACGCGGCGGGAAGTTAGCTGGAGTTCGGGGCCGGGGCGGCGAGGCGCGCCTCACTCCCCCCGCACCGCCCGCTCCCGCAACTCGATCTTCCGCACCTTGCCCGACACGGTCATCGGAAAAGCGTCCATGATCCGCAACAGCGTCGGGATCTTGTAGTGCGCCAGCCTCCCGTCGCAGAAGCCGCGTACCTCCTCCAGCGTCGGCGGGTCCGCCGGGTCGCGGGGGATGACGCAGGCCAGGACCTCCTCGCCGTAGCGTTCGTGGGGGATGCCGACGACCTGGACGTCCGCGATCTTCGGGTGGGTGTAGAGGAACTCCTCGATCTCGCGCGGGTAGATGTTCTCGCCGCCCCGGATGATCATGTCCTTGATACGGCCGACGATCTCGACGTAGCCGTCCTCGCGCATCATCGCCAGGTCACCCGTGTGCATCCAGCGGCCCGCGTCGATCGCCTCGGCGGTCTTCTCCGGCTCGTTCCAGTAGCCGAGCATCACGCTGTAGCCGCGGGTGCACAACTCCCCCGCCGTGCCCCGGGGTTGGGTGACGCCGGTCGCCGGGTCGACGACCTTGACCTCCAGGTGCGGGAGGACCCGGCCCACCGTGCCCGTGCGGTGTTCGAGGTCGTCGTCCCGCCGGGTCTGGAGCGAGACCGGGGACGTCTCCGTCATGCCGTAGCAGATGGACACCTCCGCCATGTGCATCTCGGCGACCACCCGCTTCATCACCTCGACCGGGCAGGGCGAGCCCGCCATGATGCCGGTGCGGAGCGAGGAGAGGTCGTAGGACGCGAAGTCGGGGAGGTTCAGCTCCGCGATGAACATGGTCGGGACGCCGTAGAGCGAGGTGCACCGCTCCTGCTGTACGGCCTTCAGGGTCGCCGCCGGGTCGAACGACGCGGCCGGGATCACCATGCACGCTCCGTGGGAGGTCGCCGCGAGGTTGCCCATGACCATGCCGAAGCAGTGGTAGAAGGGCACCGGGATGCAGACCCGGTCCTGCTCGGTGTAGGCGATCGACTCCCCCACGAAATAACCGTTGTTGAGGATGTTGTGGTGGGAGAGCGTGGCGCCCTTGGGGAAGCCGGTCGTGCCCGAGGTGTACTGGATGTTGATGGGGTCGTCGCAGGACAGCTCGCTCCCGCGGGTCGAGAAGTCCTCGTGCAGATCGGGCGTCCCGCGCCGCAGCAGCGCGTCCCAGCTCGGGTCGCCGATGTACACGACCTCGCGCAACTCCGGGCACCTGCCCCGGACTTGGTCGACCATCGCCCGGTAGTCGCTGGTCTTGTGGCCGACCGAGGCGAACAGGACGGAGATTCCCGCCTGGTTGAGGACGAACTCGACCTCGTGGGTGCGGTACGCCGGGTTGATGTTCACCATGATCGCGCCGATGCGGGCGGTGGCGTACTGGACGAGCACCCACTCCGCGCAGTTGACCGCCCAGATCCCGACCCGGTCACCCTTGGCGACCCCGCTCGCGAGCAGCGCGTAGGCCAACTGGCCGGTGTCGGCGGCGAATTGGGCGTACGTCCAGCGCCGGCCCGACGGCACGTCGACGAGCGCCTCGCGGTCGGGCCAGGCGGCGACCGCCCGGTCGAGGTCGGCGCCGATGGTGTCGCCGAGGAGTGAAGTCCCGCTGGTTCCATGGGAGTACGAGTTCACCGGAAGTCCTCCTCGCGGTACTCGGCGGCCGAACCGGAGGCCGTCGCCTCGCGCAGTGCGATCCGGCGGATCTTGCCGGAGACGGTCTTGGGCAGCTCGGCGAACTCCAGCCGCCGGATGCGCTTGTAGGGGGCGAGGACGTCACGCGAGTGCTCGAACAGCACCTTCGCGGTGTCGGGTCCCGGCTCCCAGCCCGCGGCGAGCACGACGTACGCCTTCGGTACGGCGAGCCGCAGCTCGTCCGGCGCGGGCACCACGGCGGCCTCGGCCACCGCCTCGTGCTCCAGCAGCGCGCTCTCCAGCTCGAACGGGGAGATCTTGTAGTCGGAGGCCTTGAAGACGTCGTCGGAGCGGCCGACGTAGGTGATGTAGCCGTCCTCGTCGCGGGAGCCGATGTCACCGGTGCGGTAGTAGCCGCCGGCCATCGCCTCCGCGGTACGGTCCGGGTCGCCGTGGTAGCCGGTCATCAGGCCGACGGGCGGGTCGGAGAGGTCGAGCGCGATCTCGCCCTCGGCCGCGCCGGGCGCACCCGACACCGGGTCCAGCAGCTCGACCCGGTACCCGGGACTCGGCCGCCCCATCGACCCCGTCTTCAGCGGCTGGCCGGGGCTGTTGGAGACCTGGACGGCGGTCTCGGTCTGCCCGAAGCCGTCCCGGATGGTGACGCCCCAGGCCCGCCGGACCTGCTCGATGACCTCGGGGTTCAGGGGCTCCCCCGCCGCCAGTGCCTCGCGGGGCGGGGTGCGCAGCTGGGTCAGGTCGGCCTGGATGAGCATGCGCCACACGGTCGGCGGGGCGCAGAAGGTGGTGACGCCCGCGCGGTCCATCTCGGCCATCAGGCGGGCCGCGTCGAAGCGCGTGTAGTTGTGGATGAAGACGGTCGCCTCCGCGTTCCACGGCGCGAAGAGGTTCGACCAGGCGTGCTTGGCCCAGCCGGGCGAGGAGATGTTGAGGTGCACGTCGCCGGGCTTGAGGCCGATCCAGTACATGGTGGCCAGATGGCCGATCGGGTACGAGGTGTGGGTGTGCTCCACCAGCTTGGGATGGGCGGTGGTGCCCGAGGTGAAGTAGAGCATCAGCGGGTCGTCGGCCAGGGTCGGCGCGTCCGGCGTGAACTCCGCGGAGGCGGTGTCCGCGTCCGCGTACGACCGCCAGCCCTCGACGGCGCCGCCGACGGCGATCCGGGTGTACGACCCGGGCACCTCGTCGAACTTGGCGGTGTCCTCGGAGCGCACGATCACCTGCCGGACCCGGCCGCGGGCGACGCGGTCGCGCAGGTCGGCGGGGCCGAGCAGCGGGGTGGCGGGGATGACGACGGCGCGCAGTTTCATCGCGGCGAGCGCCGTCTCCCACAGCTCGGTCTGGTTGCCGAGCATGACGAGAATCCGGTCCTCGGGGCGGACGCCCTGGGCGCGCAGCCAGGTGGCGACACGGTTCGAGCGCTCGGACATCTCCGCGAAGGACAGGGCGGACTCGGTGCCGTCCTCCTCGACGATGCGCAGGGCCGTGCGGTCGTTTCCGGCCGCGATGACGTCGAACCAGTCGAGCGCCCAGTTGAAGTGCTCGGGCCGGGGCCAGGAGAAACCCTCGTAGGCCGTGGCATAGTCCTCGCGATGTGCCAACAGGAAATCCCGCGCACTACGGAACGACTCACTCGCCGTCGTCATCTGTCCTCCTCAGTACCGGACCATTGCCGGGCGGCTCTCTGACATCGTGTAATCCGTGACGTGGGTCTCACTACCCCCGTACGGGGGTGTGTGCAGCACGGCGGCCGCAATGAAGGGGCGAGCGGGTGACGACGGACGCGGCAGGGATGGTGGAGATTCAGTCGGCGCTGGTACGGCTCCGGCGCGGGACGGGGCTGCCGGTCGCCTTCGGCGGCCTGGTGGAGTCCGGCCGCCGGCAGATGCGCATCAGCGAACTGAGCGGCACGGCGACCCCCGCCCTGCGCGCCCTCGCGGTCTGCTCGGGCAACGGCCTCGGCGGCAAGGCGGTCGCCCTCGCCCGCCCGTGCGCGGTCCTCGACTACTCCGCCTCCCGCCAGATCAGCCACGAGTACGACGCCCCGGTCGCCGCCGAGGGCCTGCGCGCGATCCTCGCGGTCCCGGTCGTCGTACGCCGCCGCGTCCGCGGTGTCCTCTACGGCGCGCTGCGCACCGCCCAGCCGCTCGGCGACCGGATGCTGAGCGCGGCGATGGAGGCCGCCCGGGACGTCGAACAGGCCCTGGTCGTACGGGAGGAGGTGCACGAGCTGCTGAGCGCGGCGCGTCCGGCACCGGCCCCCGACCCGGCGGCGAGCGCGGTGTGGGAGCAGGTGCGGGAGGCGCACGCGGCGCTGCGGGCACTGGCCCCGCGCATCGCGGACCCGGCGCTGCGGGCAGAACTGCTGGACGCCTGCGGCCTGTTGACGGCGGAGGCGGCCACCGGTGAGGTGGGACTGACACCCCGCGAGCTGGACGTCCTGGCGTGTGTGGCGGCGGGGGCGACGAACGCGGTGGCGGCGGAGCGGCTCGGGCTGCGGCCGGAGACGGTGAAGGGATATCTGCGCTCGGCGATGCGGAGGCTCGGGGCGCACACCCGCGGCGAGGCCGTGGTGTCGGCGCGGCGGGCGGGGGTGCTGCCGTGAGAGGGGGCGAGGCGCCTCCGGGGGCGGCCCCCCTGGCGAGCGTCTATTCATTCATCGGAGCTTTGAATTTCCCGATGCCGCACCGTTGTTATTTCCCTCACCACCCCGTCCATCCGAATTTCAAGGACTGATTGCCTAATATTGGCCCGGACACGACACACGAGGGGAGCGGTGACCGTGCGACGGGACTTCAAGGAGCCTGCCAGATGCCGCTCCGACCTGGTCATCGGCCGGGAGGAGATGTTCTCCGCCGCCCGTGACCAGCTCGCGGAGGGCGGCAGTGTGCTGCTCCACGGCCCCGCCGGAATAGGAAAATCGACCCTCCTGCGGGCGTTGGCCGCGGAATACGGCGAGACGGCGCGGACCGTGTTGCGCTGCTCGGCCACGGAGTCCGAATCCCATCTCCCCTTCCTGGCCCTCGCGGACCTCCTCGGTCTGGTCCTGGACGAGGTGTCCGAGCGGCTGCCCGCCGCACAGCGCACGGCACTGGAATCCGCGCTCACCGGACGCGGCGAGTCCACCCTCCAGCGCGACGGACTCGCCCTGCGCCTGGCCGTCCTGTCCGCGCTGCGCGCCCTGGCCGCAGACGGTCCCGTCCTCGTCGTGGCCGACGACCTGCAATGGCTGGACCCGGCCAGCGCGGAGCTGCTCGGGTTCGCGGCCCGGCGGCTCGGGGACACCCAGGTGCAGATGGTGTTCGCGGTGCGGACCGAGGGCCAGGAGTACGACCGGTATCTGCGCGCGTCACCGCCGGACACCCTCGCGTTCCGGCTCAGTCCGCTGTCCCGGGCACAGGTGTCGGCGCTGCTCGACCATCGCGGATACGCCGGGCTGCCGCGCTCCACGGTCCGCGAGATCCACCGTACGAGTGGCGGAAACCCGTTGTTCGCGCTGGAGCTGGGCCGCGTACTGGCCGAGAACCCCACCCCGCCGAGACCCGGCGAGCCGCTGCCCGTGCCCACCTCGCTACGCGCGTTGGTGCTGAGCCGGCTCGACATGCTGCCCGCCGAGGCGCGCCGCACGCTGCTGGTCGCGAGCGCGGGCGCCCGTCCCACCGTGGCCCTGCTCCAGACGGCCGGCCGGGAGAACGCCGAGGCGGAGACCGCCCAGGCGGCCGAACTCGGCCTGCTGGCAACGGAACCCGAGGGCCCCGCCGTACGGTTCGCGCATCCGCTGATCTCGGCCGCGCTGTACGCGGAGGCACCCGCCCAGGAGCGGCGGGCCGCGCACGCGGCGCTGTCGACGGCGGCCTCCGACCCCATCGAACGCGCCCGGCATCTCGCGCTGGCCACCACCGGCACCGACCCGGACGTCGCCACCCGGCTCGCCGAGGCCGCGACCCTCGCCCGCGACCGGGGAGCGCCCTCGGTCGCCGCCTCGCTCGGACTGCTCGCCGCCCGGCACACCCCGGGCGACAGTGTGCCGGGCCCGGACGAACGCCGGTTGCAGGCCGCCGAGGACGCGATCACCGCCGGGGAGCTGGACCTCGCCCGGGACATCGCGCGCGAGGTGCTGACCCGGACCTCGGTGGCCGCCGAGCGGGTGCGGGCCTGGATCATCGTGATCGACACCGCCGGTCACTCGATGGCGGACGTCGACGCCGTCTTCCCGCAGGCCCTCGCCGACGCGGGCGACGACCCCCGGCTGCTCGCCCTGGTCCGCTACCAACTCGCCTGGCGCGCCCTGCTCGTGGAGGGCGACTTCGCCGGGGCCCGCGCGGAGACGGCACGCTCCGCCGAGCTCGCCGCGCGCGCGGGCGACCGGCGCACCGAACTCCTCGCGCTCTCCTTCCAGGCGCAGACCGAGACCCTGATGGGCCACCCCGACGCACCCCTGACCATCAAGCGCGCGCTGAAGGAGCCCCAGGACCCGAGGGTGGCGTGCCATCACAACGGCGCCGGCTCGGCCCGGTTCCGCTGGCTGGTGATGAGCGATCAGCTGCCCGAGGCCCGCGCGACCATCACCGCCCTGCTGCGCGAGGTGCGGCGGCGCGGGTCGGTGGAGAGCGAGGTGCACTTCCTGCGCGGCTTCGCCGAGACCGAACTGCGCTCCGGGCACTGCGGCCGCGCCCTCGACCTGGCCCGCGAGGGGCTCCGGCTGGCCCGCGACTCCGGCATCGGGCAGACCGCGTCCGCGATGCTCACCGCGCTCGCCGAGGCCTCCGGCGGTGACGTGGACGAGGCGCTCGCCCTCGCCCGGGAGGCGGTCGAGCACGCCGAGGAGGACGGCGACCAGATGTATCTGTCCCGTGCCCTCGGGGCCCTGGGGTACGCCCAGTTGGTCGCCGGGGACGCCCACGGGACCGTCCGCTCGCTGCGCCGGGTCCGCGAACTGGAACAGGCCCTCGGGGTCACCGACCCGGCCCGCGGGCGCTGGCACGGCGACCTCGCCGAGGCCCTCGTCCTGATCGGCGAGAGCGCCGAGGCCCAGGACGTCATCGACGTCACCCGGGAACGCGCGCTGCGCCTGGGCCGCGAGAGCGTCCTCGCCGTCCTCGACCGCGCCGAGGCCCTGGTGCGCGCGGCACGCGGCGACCACGACGCGGCCGTGGCACAGCTGACGTCCGTTCAGGACCGTCTCGCCAAGCTGGGCTACGGCCTGGAGGAGGCGCGCGCCGCCTTCGCGCTGGCGTCGCTGCGCACCGGACAGCCCGGACCGACGTCCTACGACGAGGCGACCCGGCTGTTCCGGCGGTGCCGGGCGCTGCCCTGGCTGCGGCAGGTGGACGAGGCCGCCGTGGCGCGCCCGCCGGAGCCCGCGCCCGCGCCCACGCCCGCGCCGACCCTCGAAGGGCTCGACGGGCTGGCCTCGATGGAGCGTCAGGTGGCCGCGCTGGTCATGGAGGGCGCCACCAACCGGGAGATCGCCGCCCGGTTGTTCATCAGCGTCAAGACGGTCGAGGCGACCCTGACCCGGGTCTACCGCAAGCTGGGCATCCGCTCCCGGGTGGATATCGTCCGACTGGCGGCGGGGCGCCGTCCGAACTGAGGACCCTGCGGGTTTACTGTGCGGCGACCGAGGGTTTTCCCTGCCCAACTCCCCTAGGGGGTTCCCTCATTGGGAGCAGGGTGCACCGGGTTCTAGCTTATGGGTGTGCCGCTCGCCCGGGCATACGGGGGTCGGTCCCGCGACCCCCGTTGCACCCCCCACACCCGCGCGACCCCCCACCGGCAACCCAATGAGGAGACTCATGTTCGGGCTCAACCGCGCCAGGAGAACCACCGCAGTCGTCGCGGCAGCCGCCGCTGCCGCAGCGACCGCACTGCTCAGCGCCCCCACCGCTGTCGCAGCCCCCCAGCCCATCGTCGGCGGTTCCACGACCACGACGACGTCGTACCCGTTCGTCATGCAGATCACCGACGCCTCGCAGAACCAGTTCTGCGGCGGCACGCTCGTCTCCGCGACCAAGGTGGTCACCGCCGCCCACTGCATGGTCGGCGAGAGCACCAGCAGCGTCCGCGTGGTCGGCGGCCGCACCTACCTCAACGGTACGAACGGCACCGTCAGCAAGGTCAGCAAGATCTGGATCAACCCCAGCTACACGGACGCCACCAACGGCGACGACGTGGCCGTCCTGACGCTGTCGACGTCGATGCCGTACACCACGGCGTCGTACGTCTCCTCCTCCCAGACCGGCGTGTACGCGGCCGGCACCACCGCCCGCATCCTCGGCTGGGGCACCACCTCGGAGAACGGCAGCTCCTCCAACCAGCTGCGGACCGCGACCGTCCCGATCGTGTCCGACTCCAGCTGCAAGAGCTCCTACGGTTCGGACTTCATCGCGTCCGACATGGTTTGCGCCGGATACACCTCCGGCGGCGTAGACACCTGCCAGGGCGA
The DNA here is from genome assembly GCF_044763565.1 of Streptomyces sp. NPDC096013. NCBI lineage: Bacteria > Bacillati > Actinomycetota > Actinomycetes > Kitasatosporales > Streptomycetaceae > Streptomyces > Streptomyces sp. NPDC096013. Next base: position 1,150,700 of record NZ_JBIWGK010000001.1, read on the forward strand.
CAGCGGCGGTCCCCTGCTCATCGGGGGCGTCCTGGCAGGGATCACTTCTTGGGGCGAGGGCTGTGCCGAGGCGGGTTACCCGGGTGTGTACTCCCGGCTGACCACGTTCTCCAGCCTGGTGACCGCACAGGTCAACTCGTGACCCGGAAGAACTCCTGAGTATTCCTCAGGGCAGAACCAGGGTGCGTTGCGGGCTTCCACGAGCAGCCCGCAACGCACCCTGTCCATGGGCCGGTCCCTCGTCGGCTGAGTTGCCGTAATTCCCTGTCCCCGGCTCTAGAGGGGCCTCCTCGACGCCTGTTTCAATGAGCGCCGGACGGGAGCGGGCGGATGGGAGTGACAGACATGGTGTCCACGGACCGATTCCTCGCGTTCGCCGCGATGTCTCTGCTGGTGATCGTGATCCCGGGACCCAGCGTCCTGTTCGTCATCGGCCGCGCGCTCGCCCACGGCCGCCGCACGGCGGTGGCGACCGCGATCGGCAACGTCTTCGGCTCGTATCTCCTCGTGGCAGCGGTCGCGTTCGGCATCGGCTCGCTGGTGGAACGCTCGGTCGCGGTCTACCTGACGGTGAAGCTCGCGGGCGCGGCGTACCTCGTCCACCTAGGGGTCCAGGCGTTCCGCCACCGCAAGGAACTGAAGGCGTCGGCGATGCGAGCGGGCCCGGCGACCGAACCCCGGGGCGACCTCCGCACGGTCCTCGACGGCGCCCTGGTCGGCGTCACCAACCCCAAGGGCGTGGTGTTCTTCGCCGCCGTACTCCCCCAGTTCGTCAACCACTCCACGGGCCACGTCCCGCTCCAGATGCTCCTGCTCGGCCTGATCCCCATCTCCATCGGCCTGGTCACGGACACCCTCTGGGGCCTGACCGCGTCGGCGGCCCGCACGTGGTTCGCGGGCTCCGACCGCCGGTTGTCGTTGATCGGCGGGGCGGGTGGTTTCACGATGATCGGGTTGGGGTTGACGGTGGCGGTGACGGGACGGGCGGACTGATCCCGTACGGGTCCTAGGGGACGCACGGGCCCTAGGGGTTGTACGGGTCCTAGGGGTTGTGGGGGTCCTACGGGTCCTAGGGGCCGACGACCGTCCCGAACCGGATGTCGTACGACGTCCCCTTGTGCAGGGTGTCGAGCATCAGCGCCCCCTCGGCGACGACCTCGCTCCGCTGGGCCCTGGTCAGCTTGCCGAAGGGTTCGACGACGAGGTGGCCGTTGCCCTCGTCGAGTTTCCAGACACCGGCGAGGAAGCCGTCGACGAGAAAGGTGCGGTGAGCGACGTTGCCCTGCCAGGCGCGGCCCCAGTACTCGGCCGGTACGACCCGGGTGCGGTCGGCATGGGAGAGGAGCAGGTTGTCGAACTCCGGGAGGAAGCGCGGCGGGGCCGGGATGTCGGCGGCGGGGTGGGGCGCGTCCGGGAGGTCGAAGAGTTCGACGCCGTTCGGGTCGTGGAAGGTGACGAGCTGCGGCCGTAGCCGCTCGAAGGCCTCGCGCAGGCGGGTCAGGCCGGCCCAGGTCTGCATGTCCTTCACGGAGGCCGGGCCGAAGGCGGCGAGGTAGCGGAGCACGGTGGCGTCCGGGGCGGGCGCGGGTTCGGCGGCGCGGCCCAGCCAGTGCTCGGCGGTGGTCAGGGCCACCTGCCCGCTCCGTCCCCACAGCCCGCGCGGGGTGACCTGGACGAGCGGCAGCTTGCACCGGGCGGCGATCGCGAGGGCCTGCGGGTCGGCGTCCGGCCACTCGACGAGCAGCGCCTCCCGCAACTCCTTCATGGTGCGCGGCTCGGCCTCGAGGAGCTCCCGGGCGAGGACGGCGAGCCGGTCCAGATCGACCCCGACGAGCCCCTTGCGGAACGCACCCAACTCCCGATCACGGGCGGCCTGCACCAATGGGCGCAGGGTGAGGGCGTCGCCCGCCGTGTGGGTGTGGATGGTGGAGCGGAGGGTGACGATACGGACGGCCTCACGCTCGGCCATCATTCGCGACAGCTCCTCGGGCGCGAAGCCGTCGAGGCGGGCGGCGAGGGCGTAGTAGGGCGGCTTGACGTTCTGGGCCTGGAGGCCGAGGAGGTGCGAGATGGCTGCGCCGGCGGGGAGGGGGGAGCGGTGGAGGAGGAGTTGGCGGTGGAGGGTGGCGCGGTTGAGCGTGCGGGTGTCGAGGACGGGGGTGGGGGGTTTGGTTGTGGCGGGGGGTTTGGCGTTGGCGGGAGGCTTGGCTTTGGCGGAGGGTTTGGCTTTGGTAGGGGGCTTGGCTCGGGCCGGGGTCGCCGCACGGCCCGGAGTCTCCGCACGGTCTGGAGCCTCCGCACCGGCCGGAGCCTCCGGGCAGGCCGGAATCTCCGCATGGGCCGGAGTCTTCGCCTGATCCGGCGTCTTCGCCTGGTCCGGGGTCTTCGCGTCAGCCGGGGTCTTCGCCTTGGTCACGTCCTCCACGCTACGGGCGGTTGCGGACAGGGAGTGTCCGCAACTCTCACCGAATCCGGGAACGCGTTCACACGCCAAGGTCGTTTGCCGCGTATATCCTGCTCCTGCTCTGATCCCGCTCCGTGATCACGCAGACGTAGGTTCGACCGAGAGGCAGCCGCGCATGCCCCAGCGACGCGCCCGCCCCACCTCGAAGAACGGCAGGACCGGCCGACGCCCCGGCTGGCGCCGCACACCCGCCCCGCCCCCGGAACCGGCCCCCGAGACCCCGGCGTCCACGGCCGACGCGCCACCCCCGGAACCGTCCGACGCGGGCAGCGTCGTCCAGGCTGCCCTGTACCGGGACGGCGTACGCGTCTCCGCGCCGAACACCCTCGCCGACACCTTCCGCGAACTCCGCGAACAGCCGTCCGGCATGGCCTGGATCGGCCTCGCCCGCCCCACCGAACGCGAACTCCTCTCCCTGGCAGCCGAGTTCGACCTCCACCCGCTCGCCGTCGAGGACGCGATGGAGGCACACCAGCGGCCCAAACTGGAGCGCTACGGCGAGACGCTGTTCGTCGTCCTGAGCGCGGCCCGCTACTTGGACACGACGGAGGAGGTCGACTTCGGCGAGCTGCATGTCTTCGTGGGCCCGGACTTCGTGATCACGGTCAGGCACGGCGCGGCCCCCGACCTCTCTGCCGTCCGCCAACGCATGGAGGAATCACCGGAGTTGCTGAAACTCGGCCCCGAGGCGGTGCTGTACGCCATCCTCGACGCGGTCGTCGACGGCTACGCGCCGGTCGTCGCCGGTGTCCAGACGGACATCGACGAGATCGAGACGGAGGTCTTCCGCGGCGACCCGAAGGTCTCCCGCCGCATCTATGAACTCTCCCGCGAAATGGTCGAGTTCCAACGCGCCACCCGCCCCCTGGTAGGCATGCTGCACAGCCTCATGGCCGGCTTCGCGAAGTACGGCACGGACGAGGAACTCCAGCGCTACCTCCGCGACGTGGCCGACCACGTCACCCACACCAGCGAACAGGTCGACGGCTTCCGTCAGGCCCTCACCGACATCCTCACCGTGAACGCGACCCTGGTCACCCAGGAACAGAACGCGGAGATGCGAGCGCTGGCGGAGGCGGGCTTCGAACAGAACGAGGAGATCAAAAAGATCTCCAGCTGGGCCGCCATCCTCTTCGCTCCCACCCTCGTCGGCACGATCTACGGCATGAACTTCACCAACATGCCGGAACTGCACTGGGGCTTCGGGTACCCGTTCGCGATCGGGCTGATGGGGGTTGTCTGCGTCAGCCTGTACCTGATCTTCAAGCGCCGGGACTGGCTCTAGTCAGGCAGCGCACCCGACACCTTGCCTCCATGATCGGCCTCGCCCCCCCTGGTCCCCTGGGCATCCGCAAAGCCGCCCCTGTCGTGGTCCCGGGGTACGTGTCTCAGCGACGCGGCTGTCCCCGCCGGCTGACCACCAGGCCGGAACCGACTGCCCGCGGCCCGGCGACGTTCGGGGGGTCAAGAGTGCGTCATGTGGAATCCGGGGCTGAGAGGGCCGGGACCTGCCGACGTACTAAGGGCGTAAGCAGACGCGACCCCCGACGAAGGGCACTTCCTTGAACCCGCGACGCATCGTCCTGAGCCTCGTCGCAGGGCTCGCCTCCACACTGCTGGTGGGGGCGTGCGGTTCCTCGGACGGCACGGGCACCGACAACGCCGCCCCGGCCGCGTCCGACCCCGCGATCTCGACACCGGTGGCCTCACCGCCGAGCACGAGTGCGAGCGCGAGCGCCACGTCCGGCACCGGCTCCGACAGCGGGACCACGACCACCGCCGTGACAGCCAAGGCGATGAACGGCCTCGGCAACGTGGTCACCGACAACAACGGCATGACCCTCTACCGCTTCGACAAGGACGAGCCGTCCCCGTCCAAGTGGACGTGCAAGGGCGCCTGCACGATGACGTGGATTCCGGTCATCGTGCGGGACTCCGTCCAGACGTCGGGCGTGGAGAAGAGCCTCCTCGGTACGGTCCACCGGAGCGGTCTGAAGCAACTCACCCTCGCCGGCTGGCCGTTGTACCGGTACATCGGCGACACGGCGGCCGGGCAGGTCAACGGCCAGGGCAAGGACGGCGAGTGGTACGCCGTCGCCCCCTCCGGACAGAAGTCCGCGACAACGGGCTGAACGGGGCGCAGATGGCGACGGTTCCGCGGGTCCACCGGAACGACGTGGACCCGCGGGACCGTCCGCGTGCGAAGCGAACTCCGGTTCGCCCGGCTCTGGTTGCCGGGCGAAGACCAGGGTCCGTCGGATCAGCGGGTGTGGCCGTCCGAGCGCTTGCGGTGGATCGTGAACGTCTCGAAGACCGACAGCTCGCCGTACGGCTTGTTCACGTTGTAGTACGTGACGTGCATACGGGTCGTGTCACCGGCGTGGCGGCCCGGGTCGACGGTGAACGCCGCGAAGCCATAGGGGTGTTCGGTGTCGCGGACGCCGGTCCAGACGGCCTCCTCCTTGGTGTAGGTGGAGGTGCGCTTGCCGTTCGAGCCGGGGCTCGACGACACGGCGGTGATGACCTTGGCGGTGCCGTCCTTGAAGAAGCTCTGGTTCGTGGTGCCCGAGACACCGCCGCCGCCCAGGATCATGTGCACGGTGCCGAGGCCGGTGTCGATGGAGTCGGTGGCCGTGGAGACCGGGTTCGGGGTGAGCGTCTCGCTGCCGGTGACGACACCGCGCACGGCAAGCGAGCGCTCGTAGTTGTGCTCGTGGCCGCACAGGACGAGGTCGACGCCGTAGCGGTCGAAGAGGGGGCCGTACTTCTCGCGCAGTCCGAGGTCTGCGCCGTTGGCGTCCGAGGAGCTGATCATCACCTGGTGCATGGCGACGACGATCCAGTCGGTCTCGCGCGAGGCCCGCGCCGCCTTCAGCTCCTTTTCCAGGAAGGCGAGTTGGCGTCCGCCGGAGTAGCCGTTGATGTAGACGTCGCCGCCGTCCTGGAGGCAGTTGTCGTCGTTCTGGAGCACGATCACGCGGACCGAGCCGACGGTGAACGCGTAGTACAGGCCCGCGAGTTCGGCGTCGGTCTCGGTGGAGGGGAGGTTGAAGTAGGTCTGGTAGGCGCCGAGTCCGATCGGGCCGTTGGCCTTCTCGATCTCGTGGTTTCCGGCCGCCGGCATCCAGGGGCGGAAGCGGGCCGAACGGGTGTTGTTGGTGAAGAAGTTGTTCCAGGTGCGCACCCGGTCGACGTCCAGGTTGGCGTAGCAGAGGTCGCCGTTGAGGAGGTGGACGAGCGGGGCGACCTGCTCGATGCCGGTGACGATGTCCTTCGTCGCCGGGGTGGAGTTCGCGTCGAGCGCGACGGTGCCGTTGGCCGCCCAGGTGACCTGCGGGGCGGACTGGTCGCCGAAGCTGGTGAAGGTGAAGGGGGCCCGGCCGCGCGGCGCGGTGCGGAAGGTGCCGCTGTCGGGGGTCGCGCCCTCGTGGGTGGCCATGTAGACGTAGTCGGTGCCGGGCGACAGGCGCTTCAGCGAGGCGTGGTGGACGTAGACGGTACGGCTGGAGGTGCCGTCCACGTAAGTGACCGTGTGGGCATCGGCCTTGGAGCCGAAGCCGTGCTCCAGCGTGCCGTAGCGGACGACGGGTCTGGTCACCGGTTTGTCGGTGATCCAGGAGACGTTCATCTGGGTGCGCGGGTCGGCGCCGAAGGTGAGGTGCAGGCCCTGGACCGGGGAGGTGCCGGAGGAGTCCGCTGTGAGGTGCAGGGCCGGGGCGGCGAGCGGGGCGGCCTGCGCCGTGCCTGCTCCCAGCAAGGGGGTGACGGCCGCGCCGGCGCCGGCCGTACCGAGGAGACCCAGCGCGTGACGCCGGCTGACTCCCTCGGACGACTGCGCGGAGCCGTCCGGTGTCTCGGTCTGTGTGGTCATGGTGCCCTCCCTGGCGAGCAGTTGAGCTGACGACGACCGCACAGTGGCGCTTCCCGGCGGCCCCCGAGTGAACGGTGCGTTGCCAGACGGTCATCGCGGCCCGGGGTGCGAGTGCCGGGGGCGATTCTTGCCCCGGGCTTTGCCAGGGCGGGCCACTTCGTTGACGCGGGCGGGTCGCGGGACGCGGGGCGAGGCACCATTTCCGGCCACCGGCGCCACACCGCACTGCCCCCGCCGCGAGCCACCGGAGGCACACGCACCGGCCCCGCCACGAGCCATCGGAGGCACACGCACCGGCCCCGCCACGAGCCACCGGAGGCACACCGCACCGCCCCCCGTCCCGAGCCACCGCCGACACACCCCCGTCGCTCTCTGGACGACCCGCCGCCGACGCCCGTCACCCCGTCGTCGCATCACCCCGTCACCGCCGCGTCAAGAATCAGCCCTCCGGCGTCAGACGCCCGGCAACACCACCCTCCACCCGCCCTCTTCGCCCCTTCGATGGGACACGGACAACTCTGTGTACGCCGAGAGGTGAGCGACGATGAGCAGTGGCGGGCGAGCACGCACCGTGGTCGGAGTGAGCGGGTCGACGGGCAGCCTGGCCGCGCTGCACCGGGCGGTGCGGGAGGCCCGCCGCACGGACGCCGAGCTGCTGGCCGTCCTCGCCTGGGAGCCGCCCGGCGGTGAACTCGCCCACGGGCGCTCGATGTTGGCGCCCCCGGTGGCCCACCTCCGCCGGGATGCCGCTGACAGGCTCCTCGCCGTGCTCGACGCGGCGTTCGGCGGGACGGGCCCCGGGGTCCCCCTCCAGGGCCTGGTGGTCCGGGGCACGGCGGGCCGCGCCCTGGTGGAGACCGCCGACCGGCCCGACGACCTCCTCGTCATCGGCACGGGTCCGCGCGGCCCGCTCCGGGCGCTGTTCCCGTCCGTCACCCGCTACTGCGTCGCGCACGCCGGCTGCCCGGTCCTGACCGTGCCGCCGTCCCCTCTGGAGAGCGAGCTCGCCTCACTGCACCGCCGCGTCTCCCTGCGGCTCACGGTCGACGCGCGGGAGCTGACGGAGGGCGGGGGCTGAGCCGTCGTACCCCCCGTCAGCAGGGCGTTATAGCTGGACGCTCCCCCGTCAAGCATCCGTCAGAGCGGCACCCGGACCCCTCCCCCGCGGGCATAGCTTCGAAGAGCACCCGGCCGCACCGGCCGGGCCCCGCACATCACTTCCGCAAGGAGCCGCACGATGTCTCCAGTCGAGCACGCCGAGCACGCCGAGGGCCTCAAGGAGCCGGGGGACGCCGAGCCCTCCGAACGGGTCCCGGCCGGACTTCTGTACGTCCCGGTCCGGTCGGGTCCCGCGGGCTGCACGGCCCGCTTCTTCCGTACGCCGCTGGGCGGCCGTACGGCGGTCGGCTTCACCTCGGCGGCGCGGCTCGCCGCCACCCTGGGCCCCGAACAGGCGGGTATCAGGCTCTCCGAACCCGCGCTGCGCGCCCTCGCCGCACCGCTCGGCGTGACGGCCCTCACCGTCGACCCGCAGTTCTCGGCCCCCTCGGCCGACCGTACGGCGGCTGCCGTGCGGGAGCGGGAGAACTCCTGGCGCCGCTGGCATCCCCAGCACGTCGGCGCACTGCGGGTGACCGGCGCCGCCGCCGTCGTCGCCTGCCTGAACCTCCTGATCGGCTGAGGAGCCCTCATGTCCATCCTGGACGCCCCGCTGCACGTCCTGCCCCAGGTCCCGGCGGACGCCGACGACCTGGCCGTCTGGCCCCGCTCCACCCGCCCCGCCCCCACCGGTGACCTCACCGTCGGCGGTGTCTCCCTCGCCGAGGCCGCCGACCGCTTCGGCACCCCGGTCTACGTCCTCGACGAGCAGGAGATCCGCGAGCGCTGCCGTACGTACCGCGCGGCGTTCCCGGAGGCCGACGTCGTCTACGCGGCCAAGGCGTTCCTGTGCCGGGCGATGGCCCACTGGGTGCGGGAGGAGGGGCTCGACCTCGACGTCTGCTCGGCCGGTGAACTCGCGCTGGCCGTCACGACCGGTTTCCCGCCGGAGCGGATCGTGCTGCACGGCAACGCCAAGAGCCCGGAGGATCTGCGTGCCGCGCTGCGCCTCGGGGTCGGGCGGATCGTGGTGGACAGCACCTCGGAGATCGCCCGGCTGGCCGCGATCACCCCGGCCGGCACCCGGCAGAAGGTGATGGTGCGGGTGGTGCCGGGTGTCGCGGCCGGCGCCCACGTCAAGGTGCGCACGGGGACCGACGACCAGAAGTTCGGTCTGTCGATCACCGACGGGTCGGCGCAGCACGCGGTGACGCGGATACTCGACCAGCCGCACCTCGAACTCGTGGGCCTGCACTGCCACATCGGTTCGCAGATCGCCACCACGAAGCCGTATGTCGCCGCGGTCCGGCGCCTGATGGGCCTGTTGGCCCGCATCCGCGACCAACACGGCGTCACGCTCCCGCAGTTGGACATCGGCGGCGGCCACGCCATCGCCTACCGCCCCGGCGAGGAGCAGCTGAGCATCCCCGTCCTCGCGGGCCGGATACGCGCCGAGCTGGAGGACGGCTGCGCCCGCACCGGGCTGCCGGTGCCCCGGCTCACGCTGGAGCCGGGCCGGGCGATCGTCGGGCCCGCCGGGGTCGCCGTCTACCGCGTCCTGGCCGTCAAGCGCACCGGCGACCGCACGTTCGTCGCGGTCGACGGCGGCATGAGCGACAACCCGAGGCCCGCGCTCTACGGCGTCCGCTACGCGCCCCGGCTGATCGGCCGTCCCGCGACCGCGCCGCCCCGCCTGGTCACGGTCGTGGGCCGGCACTGCGAGGCGGGCGACGTCCTCGCGGACGAGGTGGCGCTCCCGGGCGATGTGCACCCGGGGGATCTGCTCGCCGTACCGGCGGCCGGGGCGTACCACCTGTCGATGGCGTCCGGTTACAACCTCGTCGGCCGTCCGCCGGTCGTCGCGGTGGCCGACGGGATCGCGCGGGTGCTGGTGCGCCGCGAGTCGCTGGACGACATGAGCCGCAGGGACATCGGGCTGTAGCCCCGGCTCCCGCCCACCGGGCGTACCGGTACGGCACCACGCGCACGACGACGTCCGTACGGGCCCGCGGCGGCGCCGTGAGCGGCGGTCCGTACCGGTTCCGGGGAACCCGGCAGCGGCGGCGGGGCTCGGCCTCAGGGACCAGCACGGCGCTCCGCCTCTCGTCCCCGGACTGGTCTAGACCGCCCGGAGAGGCAAAGGTCACAGCCGCGTCCTCTGCTGCTCACCTGCGCATTTGCCCTAGCATCCGAGCATGACGGTCCTTCCTGACGACGGGCTCTCGCTGGCCGCCGAGTTCCCTGACGCGACCCATGAGCAGTGGCAAAGCCTGGTGGCAGGCGTCCTGCGCAAGTCGGGCAGGGACGTCTCGGGCGCGGCAGCGGAAGACGCCCTGTCCACCTCGCTGGAGGACGGGCTGCGCGTCCGCCCCCTGTACACCGCGGACGACTCCGCGCCCGACCCCGGCCTGCCCGGTTTCGCCCCCTTCGTGCGAGGGGCCCGCGCCGAGGGCACCACCCTCGGCGGCTGGGACGTACGGCAGCGGCACACGACCGCCGACAACACCGCGGTCCTCGGCGACCTGGAGAACGGCGTCACCTCGCTGTGGCTGGTCGCGGGCGAACGCGGCATCCCGGTCGCGTCGCTCGGCACCACCCTCGACGGCGTCTATCTCGACCTCGCGCCCATCGCCCTCGACGCGGGCAGCGAAGTCGAGCCCGCGGCGGCCGAGTTGCTCCGGCTGTACGAGGAGCGGGGCGTCGCGCCCGAAGCCGCCCGCGGCACCCTCGGCGCCGACCCGCTGGGCCACGCGGCCCGCACCGGCGACGAGGGCTTCCCCTTCGCGCCGGTCGCCGCGCTCGCCCGGCGCTGCGCCGAGGGATACCCGGGGCTGCGCGCGCTGACCGTGGACGCGCTGCCGTACCACGAGGCCGGCGGTTCGGCGGCGCAGGAGCTGGGCGCCTCGCTGGCGACCGGTGTCGCCTATCTGCGCGAGCTGACCGAGGCGGGCCTGAGCGTCGAACAGGCCGCGGGACAGCTGGAGTTCCGGTACGCGGCCACGGCCGACCAGTTCCTCACCATCGCCAAGCTGCGCGCGGCGCGCCGGCTGTGGGCACGCGTGGCCGAGGTGTGCGGGGCGCCGGGCGGGCAGGTGCAGCACGCGGTGACCTCGCCGGTGATGATGTCCCGGCGCGACCCGTGGGTGAACATGCTGCGCACGACGGTCGCGACGCTGGCCGCCGGGGTGGGCGGCGCCGAGTCCGTCACCGTGCTGCCCTTCGACCACGCGCTCGGCCTGCCGGACTCGTTCGCGCGCCGGATCGCCCGCAACACCTCGACGATCCTGGTCGAGGAGTCGCATCTGTCCCGGGTGATCGACCCGGCGGGCGGCTCCTGGTACGTGGAGCGCCTCACGGACGAACTCGCCCACGCGGGCTGGGAGTTCTTCCAGCACGTCGAGCAACAGGGCGGCCAGGCGGCGGTGTTGCGCTCCGGCGCCCTCCGCGAGGACCTCGCCGCGACCTGGGCGACCCGCAGCGCGAAGCTCGCCGAGCGGCGCGAACCCATCACCGGCGTGAGCGAGTTCCCGAACCTGACCGAGCGACTCCCGGCACGGGCACCCGCCCCCGCGGAGCCCTCCGGCGGGCTGCCGCGCGTGCGCCGCGACGAGGCCTACGAGGAGCTGCGCGCCCGCTCCGACGCCCACCTCGCGGCGACCGGCTCCCGGCCGCGGATCTTCCTGGCGGCGCTCGGCCCGGCCGCCGCGCACACCGCCCGGCTCTCCTTCGCGTCGAACCTGTTCCAGGCGGGCGGCATCGAGCCCGTCACCGCGGGCACGTTCGCGGACAGCGGCGCCACCGAGGCCTGCCTGTGCTCCAGCGACGCGCTGTACGAGGAGCAAGCGGCCGTCGTCGCCGGGGAGTTGAGGTCGGCCGGTGCCACGCAGGTGTTCCTCGCGGGCCGTCCCGGGCAGTACCCGGGAGTCGACGCCTACGTCTTCGCGGGCTGCGACGCCGTAGCCGTGCTCTCCGCCACCCTCGACCGCATGGGAGTGTCCTGATGACAGCGATGGGGCGCATCCCCGACTTCTCCGGGATCGAGCTGGGGACCCCGGCCGGCGGAGCGGGGACCGACGAGTGGCGTGACGCCGTGAAGGGAGCGGCGAGCGGCGACGACCTCCTCTGGGAGACCCCGGAGGGCATCGCGGTCAAACCCCTGTACACGGGGCAGGACGTGGAGGGCCTGGACTTCCTCGCCACCTACCCGGGCATCGCGCCGTATCTGCGCGGCCCGTACCCGACGATGTACGTCAACCAGCCCTGGACGATCCGTCAGTACGCGGGCTTCTCCACGGCCGAGGAGTCCAACGCCTTCTACCGGCGCAACCTGGCGGCCGGTCAGAAGGGCCTGTCGGTCGCCTTCGACCTGCCCACGCACCGGGGGTACGACAGCGACCACCCGCGGGTGACCGGTGACGTCGGCATGGCGGGCGTGGCGATCGACTCGATCTACGACATGCGGCAGCTCTTCGACGGCATCCCGCTGGACAGGATGACCGTGTCGATGACGATGAACGGCGCCGTGCTGCCGGTGCTGGCGCTCTACATCGTGGCGGCGGAGGAACAGGGCGTACCGCCCGAGAAGTTGGCCGGGACCATCCAGAACGACATCCTCAAGGAGTTCATGGTCCGCAACACCTACATCTATCCGCCGAAGCCGTCGATGCGGATCATCTCCGACATCTTCGCGTACACCTCGCAGCGGATGCCCCGCTACAACTCGATCTCCATCTCCGGCTACCACATCCAAGAGGCGGGCGCGACGGCCGACTTGGAGCTGGCGTACACCCTCGCGGACGGCGTGGAGTACATCCGGGCGGGCCGGGAGGCGGGGATGGACGTGGACGCGTTCGCGCCCCGGCTCTCCTTCTTCTGGGCGATCGGCATGAACTTCTTCATGGAGATCGCGAAGTTGCGCGCGGCGCGGCTGCTTTGGGCCAAGCTGGTCAGGCAGTTCGACCCGCAGAACGCCAAGTCCCTCTCCCTGCGCACCCATTCACAGACCTCGGGCTGGTCGCTGACCGCGCAGGACGTTTTCAACAACGTCACGCGCACCTGCGTGGAGGCGATGGCGGCGACCCAGGGCCACACCCAGTCGCTCCACACCAACGCCCTGGACGAGGCCCTCGCGCTGCCCACCGACTTCTCGGCGCGCATCGCCCGCAACACCCAGCTCCTCATCCAGCAGGAGTCCGGCACGACCCGCGTGATCGACCCGTGGGGCGGCAGCGCGTACGTCGAGAAGCTGACCTACGACCTCGCGCGCCGCGCCTGGCAGCACATCGAGGAGGTCGAGGCGGCGGGCGGCATGGCCAAGGCCATCGACGCGGGCATCCCCAAGCTGCGCATCGAGGAGGCCGCGGCCCGCACCCAGGCCCGCATCGACTCCGGCCGCCAGCCGGTCATCGGCGTCAACAAGTACCGGGTGGAGACCGACGAGCAGATCGACGTCCTCAAGGTCGACAACTCCTCGGTCCGCACCCAGCAGATCGAGAAACTGCGGCGGTTGCGCGCCGAGCGCGACGAACAGGCCACCCAGGCCGCCCTGCACGCCCTCACCCGCGCGGCCGAGGGCACCGGCAACCTCCTGGAGCTGGCGGTCGACGCGGCCCGCGCGAAGGCGACGGTCGGCGAGATCTCCGACGCGCTGGAGAAGGTATACGGGCGGCACGCGAGCCAGATCCGTACGATCTCCGGTGTGTACCGCACCGAAGCCGGCGAGTCCCCGTCCGTCGAGCGCACCCGCGCCCTGGTGGACGCCTTCGAGGAGGCCGAGGGCCGCCGCCCCCGCATCCTGGTCGCCAAGATGGGCCAGGACGGCCACGACCGCGGCCAGAAGGTGATCGCCACCGCCTTCGCCGACCTCGGCTTCGACGTCGACGTCGGCCCGCTGTTCCAGACCCCCGGCGAGGTGGCCCGCCAGGCCGTGGAGGCGGACGTGCACATCGTCGGGGTCTCGTCCCTCGCCGCCGGACACCTGACGCTCGTACCGGCGTTGAGGGAATCGCTCGCCGAGGAGGGCCGGGAGGACATCATGATCGTGGTCGGCGGCGTGATCCCGCCGCAGGACGTCCCCACCCTCCTGGAGATGGGCGCGGCGGCCGTGTTCCCGCCCGGGACGGTGATCCCGGACGCGGCCCACGACCTGGTGCGGCGACTGGCCACCGACCTCGGGCACACCCTGTGATCGAGCTCGACACCTATGTGAAGGGCGTCCTCGACGGCAAGCGGGCCCTCGTGGCCCGCGCCATCACCCTCGTCGAATCGACGAAGCCCCAACACCGGCTCATGGCGCAGGAGTTGCTGACCGAACTCCTCCCGCACAGCGGCCGGGCGCGACGCATCGGCATCAGCGGCGTACCCGGCGTGGGCAAGTCGACCTTCATCGACGCGTTCGGCACCCTGCTCACCTCGCTGGGCTTCCGGGTGGCGGTCCTGGCCGTGGACCCCTCGTCCAGCCGCACCGGCGGTTCGATCCTCGGCGACAAGACCCGCATGGAACGCCTGGCCGTGGACCCGGCCGCCTTCGTCCGCCCCTCCCCCACCGCCGGCACCCTGGGCGGCGTGGCGAAGGCGACCCGTGAGTCCATCGTGGTCATGGAGGCGGCGGGCTACGACGTGGTCCTCGTCGAGACGGTGGGCGTGGGCCAGTCGGAGACGGCGGTGGCCAACATGGTCGACTCGTTCCTGTTGTTGACGTTGGCCCGCACCGGCGACCAGCTACAGGGCATCAAGAAGGGTGTCCTGGAGCTGGCGGACGTCATCGCCGTCAACAAGGCGGACGGCCCGCATGAGCGGGATGCCAGGAGCGCGGCCCGCGAGCTGGCAGGCGCGCTGAGGCTGATGCACCCCGCGGACGCGGCCTGGACCCCGCCGGTGTTGAGCTGTAGCGCGCGCGAGGGCACGGGCCTGGACACGGTCTGGGAACGCCTCGAACAGCACCGCTCACTGCTGGAGTCCACCGGCCGGCTGGCCGCGAAGCGCAGCGAGCAGCAGGTGGACTGGACGTGGACGATGGTCCGGGAAGAACTGCTGGGCAGCTTGCGCTCAGATCCCACCGTACGCGCACTGACTCCGGACCTTGAACGCCAGGTCCGTCAGGGCGAGTTGACACCAACCCTGGCGGCGGAGGCAATCCTCCGAGCCTTCGAATCCCGGGGACCCCAGCCTACCTAGGGGCGCGGGGCTGTCTCGATGTGCGGCTCCGCCGCGCGGGCGCGACCGGCCCCCACCGGGCCCGCGGACAAAAATCGACGCACCCACCCCAAACCCTTTAGGCTGACGGCGCAGCTGGTTCGCCCCGTCAGCCAGACGGACGCGTCGCAAGAGGGAACCCGGTGAAAATCCGGGACTGCCCCGCAGCGGTGAGCGGGAACGACCGCCGTCATACGCACTGGGCCCACACAGGACCTGGGAAGCGACGGCCAGTAGGTGTCCTCCGATCGAAAAGGGGGACGTGCCCGCAAGTCCGAAGACCTGCCACCTGCCCGCACGCGAAGCATGCGCGCGCGGAGTCCCGGTGACCTCGTGGGCGGGTCGGCGTACACACGGGCGGTCACCACCCCCGGTCTACGAACCTTCGCGCTCCCGTGCCGCCACCGGGATCCAGGGAGATATCTCGCGAAGGAGATTTCCGTGACAGCGAAGTCCGCAGCCGCGGCAGCACGGTCGACCGTGTACGGCTACCCCCGTCAGGGCCAGGGCCGGGAACTGAAGAAGGCCGTCGAGGGCTACTGGAAGGGCCGCGTCGACGCCGACGCCCTCCGGACCACCGGCGCCGAACTGCGCCGCACGAACTGGCGGCACCTGACGGACGCCGGCATCCACGAGGTACCGACCGGCGACTTCTCGTACTACGACCATGTCCTGGACACCAGCGTCATGGTCGGCGCGATCCCCGCCCGCCACCGCGCCGCCGTCGAACTCGACGCGCTGGACGGGTACTTCGCGATGGCGCGCGGCACGCAGGACGTGGCGCCGCTGGAGATGACGAAGTGGTTCGACACCAACTACCACTATCTGGTGCCCGAGTTGGGCCCGGACACCGTGTTCACCGCCGACTCCACCAAGCAGGTCTCGGAGTTGAAGGAGGCTCTCGCCCTGGGCCTCACCGCCCGCCCGGTCCTGGTCGGCCCGATCACCTACCTCCTGCTCGCGAAGCCCGCCCCGGGTGTCGCGGCCGACTTCGAACCGCTGACCCTCCTGGACCGCCTGCTGCCGGTGTACGCCGAGGTCCTCGCCGACCTGCGCGCGGCGGGCGCGGAGTGGGTGCAGCTGGACGAGCCCGCTCTCGTCCAGGACCGCACCCGCGCCGAACTGAACGCCACCCTGCGCGCCTACCGCGAGCTCGGGGGCCTCACCGACCGGCCGCGGATCCTGGTCGCCTCCTACTTCGACCGGCTCGGCGAGGCCCTGCACGTCCTCGCCAAGACGCCGGTGGAGGGGCTCGCCCTCGACTTCACCGGGGCCGCCGCCGCCAACCTGGACGACCTGGCCGCGGCGGGCGGTCTCCCCGGCAAGCGGCTGGTCGCGGGGGTCGTCGACGGCCGTAACGTCTGGGTCGACGACCTGACCAAGTCCCTCGCCACGCTGGGCACGTTGCTCGGTCTCGCCGAGCGGGTCGACGTGGCCGCGTCCTGCTCGCTGCTGCATGTGCCGCTGGACGCCGCCGCCGAGCGGGACATCGAGCCGCAGATCCTGCGCTGGCTGGCGTTCGCACGGCAGAAGACGGCGGAGATCGTCACCCTCGCCAAGGGCCTGGCGCAGGGCACCGACACGATCGCCGCCGAACTCGCCGCCAACCGAGCCGACTTGGCCTCCCGCGCCGGTTCGGCCCTCCCCAGCGACCCCGCCGTACGGGCACGGGCCGCCGCGGTCACCGACGCGGACGCCCGCCGCTCCCAGCCGTACGGCGAGCGGACGACGGCCCAGCGCGCGCGTCTCGGGCTTCCGCCGCTGCCGACGACCACGATCGGGTCGTTCCCGCAGACGGCCGAACTGCGCACCGCGCGGGCCGACTTGAGGGCCCGGCGGATCGACACGGCCGGATACGAGGAGCGGATCAGGGCGGAGATCCAGGAGGTCATCGCATTCCAGGAGAAGACCGGCCTGGACGTCCTCGTGCACGGCGAGCCCGAACGCGACGACATGGTCCAGTACTTCGCCGAGCGGCTGACGGGCTACCTCGCCACGCGGCACGGCTGGGTCCAGTCGTACGGCACCCGGTACGTCCGTCCGCCGATCCTGGCCGGCGACATCTCCCGCCCGGAGCCGATGACGGTGCGCTGGACGACGTACGCCCAGTCGCTCACCGGCCGTCCGGTCAAGGGGATGCTCACCGGACCGGTCACCATGCTCGCCTGGTCCTTCGTCCGCGACGACCAGCCGCTCGGCGACACCGCGCGGCAGGTCGCCCTCGCCCTGCGCGACGAGGTCAACGACCTGGAGGCGGCCGGGACTTCGGTCATCCAGGTGGACGAGCCCGCGCTGCGCGAGACCCTGCCGCTGCGCGCGGCGGACCGGGAGGCGTATCTCGCCTGGGCCACGGAGGCGTTCCGGCTGACCACCGCCGGGGTCCGGCCGGAGACGCAGGTCCACACGCACATGTGCTACGCCGAGTTCGGCGACATCGTGCGGGCCATCGACGACCTCGACGCGGACGTCATCAGCCTGGAGGCGGCCCGCTCCCACATGCAGGTCGCCCGCGAGCTGGCCGAGCACGGTTATCCGCGCGAGGCGGGACCGGGTGTCTACGACATCCACTCCCCGCGGGTGCCGAGCGCGGAGGAGGCAGCGGCCCTGCTGCGCAGGGGACTCGATGCCATTCCGGCGGAGCGGCTGTGGGTCAACCCGGACTGCGGTCTGAAGACGCGCGGCTGGCCGGAGACCCGTGCGTCCCTGGAGAACCTGGTGGCCGCGGCCCGCACGGTCCGTACGGAGCTGGCCGGGTCCTGAACCGAGGGCGGGGACGGCCAGGGGGGGAGCACCTTCCGGCCGTCCCCCGCCCCGGTGTGGGCGGGGGACGATGTCCGGCACAGCCCGGAGAACTGGAGCGACGACGTGACCAGCCGCATCACCTTGATCTCGCCCGCGATGAACCGGTCCCTGCGGGAGACCCGGTTCGACGACGGGTGCCCGCTCGACCCGCGTGGTGCGGCGCGGGCCGCGTCCGTCGCGGACTCCCTCCGCCCGGCCGACCGGGCGCTGGTCTCGCCCACCCTGCGGTGCCGGGAGACCGCGTCCGCGCTGGGCCTGTCGGCCGTGGTGGAGCCGGAGTTGGCGGGGCTGGACATGGGGCGGTGGCGGGGGCTGACGCTGGACGAGGTGATGGGTCGCGAGCCGGACGCGGTGATGGGCTGGCTGACCGATCCGGATGCGGTGCCTCATGGCGGGGAGTCGGTGCGGGGGCTCTGCGCGCGGGCGGTGCGGTGGCTGGATGCGGCGGGTGGGTTCGAGGGCCGGACGCTCGCGGTGGTCGAGCAGGAGTTCGTGCGGGCCGTGGTGATCGCCGTTCTCGGTGCGCCAGGGTCCGCGTTCTGGCGGCTTGATGTGGCGCCGCTCACCGCGACCGAGATCAGTGGGCGGGGTGGGCGGTGGAATGTGCGGCTCGGGCGGGAGCTGGGGGGTGGGGGGGGGGGGCGTTGAACGCCGCGTCGGATCTGTAGTCGCCTGGCCGCCGGTCGGTGGGGGCTGGTCGTGCAGTTCCCCGCACCCCTAGAAGGGCGCTGCGCTTGACCGGAGTGCTCAGGATCGACCCGCTATACACTCCGTATATACTGGATGTGTATAGTCCTGACATGTCAACTTTGAGGTCTCTGTGTAAGAAGAGGGAAAGAAGCCGGGGCGGGTTGCGTGGCGTCGGCGTGTTTGTGGTGGGCCTTGCAGTGGTGCTGGCGGCCAGTGGGTGCGGCCGGGGGGAGACGACCGCGCCTGCCACCGCCCGCGGCGAGGGTGGGGCGGGTGTCGCGCAGGCGCGTTTCGGGGCGGTCGACTGCCGGGAGGTGAAGTGCATCGCGCTCACCTTCGACGCCGGGCCCAGCGAGAACTCGGCGCGGTTGCTCGACATCTTGAAGGAGAAGCGGGTTCCGGCGACCTTCTTCCTGCTCGGCAAGCGGCACATCGAGAAGTACCCGGAGCTGGTCGCGCGCATGGCGGCCGAGGGGCACGAGGTGGCCAGCCACACCTGGGACCACAAGATCCTGACCCGGATAACCCCCGCGCAGATACGCGACGAACTGGAACGCACGGACACCGCGATAGAGCGGATCACCGGCGAGCGGCCCACGCTGATGCGTCCGCCGCAGGGCCGTACGAACGGCACCGTGCACAGGATCTGCCGGGAGCTGGGCCTCGCGGAGGTCCTGTGGAGCGTCACCGCGAAGGACTACGCGACCACCGACTCCGCGCTCATCACCCGGCGCGTCCTCGCCCAGGCCTCCCGCGACGGCATCATCCTGCTGCACGACCTGTACCAGGGCACCGTGCCGGCCGTCCCCGGCATCATCGACGCGCTGAAGGAGCGGGGGTACGTGTTCGTGACCGTGCCGCAGCTGCTGGCGCCCGGGAGCGCCGAGCCCGGGAAGGTCTACCGCCCCTGAGTCACCAGGTCGGGCGGAGGCGCCCTGGCCGGGCAACTCCCGGGCGGCAAGGTCCAGTTGGTCAGAAGACCAGGGTCCAGCCCTCGCGGGCGGCCTGGTCCGCGGTGTACGAGACGCCGTGCACCTTGAGGCCGCCCGCGTCGAGGAGGGTGATCTCGCCGCCCTGGTTGCCGAGTTGGACGCCGTCGGTGAGCGGGACGAGCAGGGTGGCGCCCGGGGCGAGCGGGCCGGGCGGTACCGCGCACGAGTGGCCTAGCCGGTCCCGGATGCGCCAGCCGGCCGGGTCGAGCGGGTCGGGCGAGGCGTTGAGCAGCGTGACGCTCTCCGACTCGGGCGCCGGGCCACGCGGGTTGACCAGCGCCGCAACCACCCGCACGGGCTGACTGCCGGGGCCGGGGCGTGAGCCGTCCGTCCCCTCCAGGGTGTGGCCGGTGGTGTCGTCGGTGTGCCAGGACTGGCTCTGGAAGGCGAGGAAGATGCCGACCCAACGGGACTGCGCCGGGAAGTGGATGAGGAGACCGCCGTCCTGCCAGACCCCGTCGTCACCGCTGAACCGGCGGCTGTTGCCCTGGTTCATATGGATGTCGTGGACGCCGTTGCCGGGCAGGAAGCCGAACACCTTGTCCTTGACGGTCGGTTCGGGCCCGAAGCGCTCACCGAAGACGTACAGCCGCGCGTCCGGGTCGTCCACCGCGCGCCGTACGTAGTGGTCGAGGAGGTCGGCGAGGTCGTTGTCGGGACCGCTCGCGTCCGGCGGCAGCGTGCGCAGCCGCGCCGGGTCGAAGAGGTTGCCGCGCACGAAGTCGAGGTTCGGGCCGCCGGGGCCGGGCAGCAGGGTGTTCCAGCCGCTCGGGAGGCCCTCCAGGCGGGCGGTGACCGGGTGTTGGAAATCCTCGCTGACGACGTAGAGCAGCTCGGAGGGCTGCTCCGCCGACAGGACGTTGACGGCGGCCCGGAAATGCGTACCCGAGTCGTCCGTGAGATGGATCTGGTAATGCGGTGTACCGGCGGCGCCCTCGCGCCTCGTGTCCACCGCGCGCGTGATCAATACGCCATAGGCCTTCAGCGGCACGACGACCAACTCCCCCTGCGGGCAGGCGGGATGCCCGCCCATGCGGGACAGCGTAGGGGGGAGGCGCCCGCTCCGGCCCGGACGCGGGGAAACTCGGGGCGGCTGTCCGGTGTACGTATCCGAACCTATGAACCGCTAGGCCAAGGGTGTGAGCCCTCGGTGAAAGTACCGCCGATCAGGAAGCGTTCTCTACGATCCAGACATGGTCAACTTCCGTCTCGAACGCACGGCTCCGCTCCCGATCGAGGAGGCGTGGCGCCGGTTGACGGAGTGGTCACGCCACGCCGACGTGGTGCCGCTGACCCGGATCACCGTGGTCACTCCCCCGCCGACCGCCGAGGGCACGGTCTTCGTGGCCCGTTCCGGGCTCGGCCCGCTCGGTTTCGACGACCGGATGGAGGTCACGGTGTGGCGCCCGCCGACGGACGGCGAGCCGGGTCTCGTCCGGCTGGAGAAGCGGGGGCGGGTCGTCCTGGGCTGGGCCGAGATCGAGGTACGGCCGGGGCCCGGGGGCCGTACCCGCGTGGTGTGGGAGGAGGAACTGCGAGTCCGCTTCCTGCCGCGTCTCTTCGACAGGCCGCTGCGATGGACGGCGAAGTCGATGTTCGGGCGGGCGGTGAACGCGCTGCTGAGACGGGAGTGAGGGTCGACGCGGTTCGGGTGGCCGGTCGGGCGGCACCTGTTCCACGCCCCGCCACCCGTCTCGGCGGTCCAGGTTCCACGCCCCTCCACCCGGTCGGCGGTCTCGGCGCCCCCGCTTCCGCTTCCGCCCGGCCCGTGTCCTCAGTCCTTCCGCCCCGTTACCGCGACCGTCACGCCCAGCCCGATCATCGTGAGGCCGCCGATCCCGCCCACCGCGGACAGTCGCCGGGGTGACCGGGCGAACCAGTCCCTGGCGGTGGACGCGACCAGCCCCCACACACTGTCCGAGGCCACGGCGATGAGGTTGAAGACGAGGCCGAGGAGCAGCATCTGCGTGGTCACATGGCCCTGTTCGCGGTCCACGAACTGGGGCAGTACGGCGGCGAAGAACACGATGGTCTTGGGGTTGGCCACCCCGACGGCGAACCCCTCCCACAGCGTGCGCAGTCCGCCGTGCGGGGCCGTCTCCTCGCCCGCGAACGCGGCCCGCAGGGAGCCGCGTCGACGCCACGCCTTCACGCCGAGGTACATCAGGTACGCGGCGCCGGCGAGCTTCAGTGCCGTGAAGACGAGCACCGAGCGTTCCACCAGCGAACCGACGCCGAGCGCGACCGCGACGACGAGCAGATAGGCGCCGAGGGTGTTGCCGACGACGGTGGTCAGCGCGGCCCGGCGGCCGTGGGCCAGCGCGCGGCCGATCACGAACAGCACGCTGGGGCCGGGCACGATGATCAGCAGGAAGGACAGCGCCGCGAAGGCGAGCAGTCGGTCGGTGGACACCATGGGGCCATGGAAGGCGCGGGTGCCCCGGCCCCGCAACCCATTTCCCTCTCCCCGGTCCCTGTCCCGTCCTGTGATCCCGCGAGGTCGATGTCCCGCGGGATGGACGAACATCCTAGTGTGATGGGTCTGGACGGCCCGTCCGGGCACGGAATCAGGAAAGGTGACCGGCGACATGTCGCTTCGCCCCGCGGACACGGAGTCGATCGGCGGATACGTGCTGGTCGACCGGCTCGGCAGCGGCGGGATGGGCGTCGTGTATCTCGGGCGGTCGGCCTCGGGACGGCAGGTCGCCGTCAAGGTCGTGCACGCGCAGTACGCGCTGGACGAGGAGTTCCGGGCCCGCTTCCGGCAGGAGATCGCGGCGGCCCGCCGGGTGAGCGGCGCGTTCACCGCGCCCGTCGTGGACGCCGACGCGGACGCCGAGGTGCCGTGGATGGCCACGCTGTACGTGCCCGGCCGCACATTGGCCGAAGTCGTCGAGAGGGACGGCCCGTTGACGGGCCGCGCCCTGCGCACGCTCGCCCTGGGACTGGTCGAGGCGCTGCGGGACATCCACCAGGCGGGCGTCGTGCACCGGGACTTGAAGCCGAGCAACGTGCTGCTCGCCGAGGACGGCCCCCGCGTCATCGACTTCGGCATCTCCCGCGCCGCCGACAACCAGACCCTCACCGTCACCGGCCGGCTGATCGGCACCCCGCCCTTCATGTCCCCGGAGCAGTTCGCCGCGCCCCGGGACGTCACGGCCGCCTCCGACGTCTTCTCCCTCGGCTCGCTCCTGGTCTACGCGGCCACCGGCAACCGCCCCTTCGACGGCGCCAGCCCGTATTTGACGGGCTATCAGGTCATGCACAAGCAGCCGAGGTTGGACGGGGTGGCCGAGCCACTGCGGAGCATCGCCGAGCGCTGCCTGGACAAGGACGCGGCGGCCCGTCCCCAACTCACGGAACTGCACGGCCTGTTGCTGGCGCTGCCCGACGCGGAGTCCGAGTCCGGGGAGGGGTCCTGGCCCACCGTGGTGACGGACCGTCCCCGGGTGCCGTACCCCCGGACCGGCGCTCCGGAGACGGTCCCGAACAATGACCGCCGGCCGCGCCGGGCGAGACGGTTGGTCATCGCCCTGGCCACCGTGGTCGTCGTCTCCGCGCTCGGTCTGACGACCCTGCACTGGATGTCGGACCGCAGCCCGAGCACCGGCACACCGGCCGCGTCCGCGTCCACCGCGGCCATGGCGCTGCCCAGCGGCTGGCAGCCGTGGCGGTCGAGCCTGCTCACCGGCAAGACGGGCGAGCCCCTCGACTACGGCGAGTCCGGCTGTGTGGCGGGCGGCACCGCCGTGTACTGCGCCGGCACCGGCTTCACGGTCACCGCGCTCGACACCGCCTCCGGCAGGGTCGACTGGCGTTCGGGCACCAGCCCGGAGACCTCGCGCCCGGTCGGCGTCCGGGACGGCCGTGTCTACACCTACGTCAAGCCGGACTCCTCCCAGACCTACATCCCCCGCCGCCTGGTCGCCCTGGACGCGAGGACCGGCACCCAGCTCTGGAAGCACCCGGTCAGCGAGGACCGCAACGCCGTGCTGTTCGAGGGCGGCATCCTGGCGATGGACGTGGAGGCGACCCGGTTCGTCGCCTACGACACGTCCGGCCGCCAGCTCTGGACCGCCGCCGCGAAGTCGCCGAGCGGCAACGCCTGCACCCCGACGGTGCTGGGCGGCGCGCCCTACGGCCTGTGCATGCCGGAGGACGATCCCACCAAGGGCGACCTCAGCCTGCTGCGTCTCGACCCGAAGACCGGCACGGCGAAGGAGGCCGGCCGGCTCCCCACCGGGTCGACGCCGTTGGGCGTGATCGGCGGGCGGTTGCTGTTCGCGGTGCCGAAGCTGGCGGAGGGCTCCTTCGGCAGCGGCGAGGACCAGCCGTACACCACCCTGCTCGAGGTGGACCCCGCCGGCGGGGGCACCCGGGTCCCGCTGCCGGGCGCCTCGCGCGGCACGCCCACCCTCGTCGACGGCGTGGTCTACTTCGTCCGCCCGAACGGCACGGTCACCGCCGTGCGCGCGGCCGACGGCAAGCGGCTGTGGCAGCGCGAGACGAACACCGAGAACCTGTCGACGCCGGTGTACTCGGCGAAGTTCGACAGGCTCTACTTCTCCAACCAGTTCGGGCGGCTGCTCGCCCTGGGCCGGCGCACCGGAGCCGTCGAGTGGAGCACGTCCGCGCTGTCGAACGCCGGTGACTCGACGGCCGACACCACGCCGTCCGTCCTGCTCGTCCAGGACGCGGTCGTGGCCGTGGCGGGCGACACCGCCTTCTCGGTACGGCCACCCGCGGCGCGCTGAGCCGTACCGCTCAGGCCACCGAGCCGATCCGTCCGGCGGGCAGTGACGTCGGGTCGTGGTGGATCGGGGTGTGCGCGCCGGTGAGGGAGACGCCGCTGCCGCCACGCCGGTTGGCGACGATCTCCGCCGCGATCGACAGGGCCGTCTCCTCGGGCGTCCGGGCGCCGAGGTCGAGGCCGATCGGGGACCGCAGGCGGGCCAACTCCATGTCGGTGACGCCGACTTCACGCAGGCGTTCGTTGCGTTCGAGGTGGGTGCGCCGGGAGCCCATCGCGCCGACGTAGGCGACCGGGAGGCGCAGCGCGAGCTGGAGCAGCGGTACGTCGAACTTGGCGTCGTGGGTGAGGACGCACAGGACGGTACGGGCGTCGACGTCCGTGCGGGCGAGGTACGTGTGCGGCCACTCGACGACGATCTCGTCGGCGTCGGGGAAGCGGGCCCGGGTGGCGAAGACGGGACGGGCGTCGCACACCGTCACATGGTGGCCGAGGAACTTGCCGACGCGGACCAGCGCGGAGGCGAAGTCGATCGCGCCGAACACGATCATCCGGGGCGGCGGCACCGACGACTCGACCAGGACGGTGAGCGGGGCGCCGCAGCGGGAGCCCTGCTCTCCGATCTCCACGGTGCCGGTGCGGCCCGCGTCGAGATAGGCGCCGGCCTCGGCGGCGACCGTGCGGTCCAGTTCGGGATGGGCGCCGAATCCGCCGTCGTAGGAGCCGTCGGGGTGGACGACAAGAGCCCGTCCCCGCAGGGAAGTTGGGCCTGAGACGATGCGGGCCAGGGCCGCCGCTCCGCCGCTTGTCGCGGTCGAGAGGGCGGCGGTGATCACCGGTCGGGCGGGGTCGCCCGCCCGCACCGGTGTGACGAGGATGTCGATGACTCCGCCGCAGGTCAGGCCGACGGCGAAGGCGTCCTCGTCGCTGTAGCCGAAGCGCTCCAGGACGGTTTCGCCGTCGGCGAGCGCCTGTTGGCACAGGTCGTAGACCGCGCCCTCCACGCAGCCCCCGGAGACCGAGCCGATCGCCGTGCCCTCGGTGTCCACCGCGAGGGCGGCGCCGGGCCGGCGGGGTGCGCTGCCTCCGACGGCCACCACGGTGGCGACGGCGAAGTCGCGGCCCTGCTCGACCCACCGGTGCAGCTCTTCGGCGATGTCCAGCATCTCTCGGTCTCCTAACAGGGGTGCGGGGAAAGGGCGTTGGGGGCGGCTAGTGCACGCCCAGCCAGCTCTCGAGGGGGTTGAGGGCGAAGTACACGAGGAAGATGACCGTCAGCCCCCACATGAAGGCGCCGATCTCCCGCGCCTTGCCCTGGGCGGCCTTGATGGCGACGTAGGAGATGACTCCCGCCGCGACGCCCGCGGTGATGCTGTACGTGAACGGCATCACCACCACCGTCAGGAACACGGGGATCGCGGTGGCGCGGTCGGCCCAGTCGACGTGCCGGGCGTTCATCAGCATCATCGAGCCGATGACGACCAGGGCGGCGGACGCGACCTCCTGCGGGACGATCGCGGTGACCGGGGTGAAGAAGAGACAGGCCGCGAAGAACAGGCCGGTGACGACCGAGGCGAGGCCGGTTCGGGCGCCCTCGCCGACGCCGGTCGCCGACTCGATGAAGACGGTCTGGCCGGAGCCGCCCGCCACACCGCCGATCGCGCCGCCCGCGCCGTCGATGAACAGCGCCTTCGACAGGCCCGGCATACGGCCCTTGTCGTCGGCGAGCCCGGCCTCGGTGCCGACGCCGATGATGGTGGCCATCGCGTCGAAGAAGCCGGCCAGCACGAGGGTGAACACGATCATGCCGACCGTCATCGCGCCGACCTTGCCCCAGCCGCCGAACTCCACATGGCCGAAGAGCGAGAAGTCCGGCATCGAGACCGCGCTGCCGTGCAGTTCGGGGGCGGCGCCGCTGGCCCACTGTCGGGGGGCGATGACCCCGGCGGCGTTCAGGACCGAGGCGACGACCGTGCCGGTGATGATGCCGATGAGGATCGCGCCGGGCATGTTGCGGGCCTGGAGCATGAAGATCAGCAGCAGGGTGCCGGCGAACAACAGGACAGGCCAGCCCGCGAGTTCGCCCGCCGGGCCCAGGGTCAGCGGGGTCGCCTTGCCCTGGTGCACGAAGCCGGACTTGTAGAAGCCGATGAGCGCGATGAACAGGCCGATGCCCATCGTGATGCCGTGTTTCAGGGCGAGCGGGATCGCGTTCATGATCATCTCGCGCAGGCCGGTGACGACGAGCAGCATGATGACCACGCCGTACATCACGCACATGCCCATCGCCTGCGGCCAGGTCATCTGCGGGGCGACCTGCGAGGAGAGCACGCCGGAGACGGAGAGGCCGGCGGCGAGCGCGAGGGGCACCTTGCCGACGAAGCCCATCAGGAGCGTGGTGAAGGCCGCCGCGAACGCGGTCGCGGTGATCAGGCCTTTCTGCCCGAGCGTGTCCCCCGCGACGTCCTTGCCGGACAGGATCAGGGGGTTGAGCAGCAGGATGTACGCCATCGCCATGAAGGTGGTGACTCCGCCGCGCACCTCACGCGCGACGGTCGATCCCCGCCGGGATATGTGGAAGTACCGGTCGAGCCAGGACCGGCCGGCCGGGACGCGGGTTCCTTCACCCGCGTCTTCGGCTGTGGCCCTGGGCTCAAGGGACTGCTGGGTCATGGTGCCGTCTCCCAAGGTTCAAAGGTGCACCCGCGAACGCCTTTACGATCAGCGGGATTTGGGATGTACACGACCCGGGGGACGGCCCGAGACGAACAAGATTTACTGAGCCCGGGCAACCTCGATTCGACTGTTGCCCGGCGTCGGGGTGCCGCTGCGCCCACCCGTGCCGCCCCAGCGGCACGACTGCCCGCAGCGGCGGCGGGATTACACGGTTCCGGTGAGGTGCTCCGGGCGTACCGGTGTCCTGTTCAGTTCCAGTCCTGTCGCGTTCCGGATCGCCGCGAGGACGGCCGGAGTCGACGACAGGGTAGGGGCCTCGCCGATGCCGCGCAGCCCGTACGGGGCGTGCTCGTCGGCGAGTTCGAGCACATCGACCGGAATGGTCGGGGTGTCGAGGATGGTGGGGATCAGGTAGTCCGTGAAGGACGGGTTCCTGACCTTCGCGGTCTTGGGGTCGACGATGATCTCCTCCATGACCGCGACGCCGAGACCCTGGGTCGTGCCGCCCTGGATCTGGCCGATGACGGACAGCGGGTTGAGCGCCTTGCCGACGTCCTGCGCGCAGGCCAGCTCGATCACCTTGACCAGGCCGAGTTCGGTGTCGACCTCGACGACGGCGCGGTGCGCGGCGAAGGTGTACTGGACGTGGCCGAAGCCCTGTCCGGTGCGGAGGTCGAAGGGCTCGGTCGGGCGGTGGCGCCACTCGGCCTCGACCTCGACGGCCTCGCCCTCCAGGACGTCGGCCAGCTCGGCGAGGACCTCGCCGCCGTCGGTGACGACCTTGCCGCCCTCCAGGAGGAGTTCGGCGGTGGCCCAGGCCGGGTGGTAGGTGCCGAGCTTGCGGCGGCCCATCTCCAAGACCTTCTCGCGGACCAGCTCGCAGGAGTTCTTGACGGCGCCGCCGGTGACGTATGTCTGCCGGGACGCGGAGGTCGAACCCGCCGAGCCCACCTGGGTGTCGGCCGGGTGGATCGTCACCTGGGTGACGCCCAGCTCCGTGCGGGCGATCTGCGCGTGGACGGTGACTCCGCCCTGGCCGACCTCCGCCATCGCGGTGTGCACGACGGCCACGGGCTCGCCGCCGACGATCTCCAGGCGGACCTTGGCCGTCGAGTAGTCGTCGAAGCCCTCGGAGAAGCCGACGTTCTTGATGCCGACCGCGTAGCCGACCCCCCGTACGACGCCTTCGCCGTGCGTGGTGTTGGACAGACCGCCGGGCAACTGCCGTACGTCGGCGGCCTCTCCGGCCGCGAGCCACTGCTGCTCGGGCGGCATGGGCATCGCCTGGACGCGGCGCAGGAGTTCGGCGACCGGTGCCGGGGAGTCGACCGGCTGCCCGGTCGGCATGATCGTGCCCTGTTCCATCGCGTTGAGCTGACGGAACGCGACCCGGTCCATGCCCACCTTGTCGGCGAGCTTGTCCATCTGGGCCTCGTAGGCGAAGCACGCCTGGACCGCGCCGAAGCCGCGCATCGCGCCGCAGGGCGGGTTGTTGGTGTAGAGGGCGATGGCCTCGATGTCGACGTTGTCGACGACGTAGGGGCCGGCGCCCAGGGAGGACGCGTTCCCGACGACCGCCGGGGAGGCCGACGCGTAGGCGCCGCCGTCCAGGACGATGCGGGCCTTGAGGTGGGTGAGCTTGCCGTCCTTCGTCGCGCCGTGCTCGTAGAAGAGCTTGGCGGGGTGGCGGTGGACGTGGCCGAAGAAGGACTCGAAGCGGTTGTAGACGATCTTCACCGGTTTGCCGGTGCGCAGGGCCAGCAGGCACGCGTGGATCTGCATCGACAGGTCCTCGCGGCCGCCGAACGCGCCGCCGACGCCGGACAGCGTCATGCGGACCTTGTCCTCGGGGAGGCCGAGGACGGGCGCGATCTGCCTGAGGTCGGAGTGCAGCCACTGGGTCGCGATGTAGAGGTCGACGCCGCCGTCCTCGGAGGGCACGGCGAGTCCGGACTCCGGGCCGAGGAAGGCCTGGTCCTGCATGCCGAAGGTGTACTCGCCCCTGACGATGAAGTCGGCCTTCTGGGCGGCCTGTTCGACGTCGCCGCGCACGATCGGCTGGCGGTGGACGATGTTCGGGTGCGGGACATGGCCGATGTGGTGGTCGTCGCGGTCCTCGTGGATGAGGATCGCGTCCGGCGCGGTCGCGGACGCCTCGTCGGTGATGACCGGGAGTTCGCGGTACTCGACCTTGATCTTCGCGGCCGCGCGGCGGGCGGTCTCCGGGTGGTCGGCGGCGACGATCGCGACCGGCTCGCCGTGGTGGCGGACCTTGCCGTGCGCGAGGACCGGGGTGTCCTGGATCTCCAGGCCGTAGTTCTTCACATCGGTCGGCAGGTCGTCGTAGGTCATGACGGCGTAGACGCCCGGGGTCTTCAGGGCCTCGACGGTGTCGATGGAGACGATCTCGGCGTGCGCGACCGTGGAGCGCAGGATCTGGCCCCAGAGCATGTCCTCGTGCCACATGTCCGAGGAGTACGCGAACTCGCCGGTGACCTTGAGGGTGCCGTCCGGGCGGAGCGTGGACTCGCCGATGCCGCCCTTGGTCCCGGAGCGCTGGGTGAGGTTGGTGGGGGTGCCGGTGGTGCCCATCGTCAGACCGCCTCTCCCTGCCGGGCGGCCGCCAGGCGGACCGCGTCCATGATCTTCTCGTAGCCGGTGCAGCGGCACAGGTTGCCCGAGAGCGCCTCGCGGATGTCCGCGTCGGTCGGGGTCGGGTTGTGCTCCAGCATCTCGTCGGCGGCGACGAGGAGTCCGGGGGTGCAGAAGCCGCACTGGACCGCGCCGGCGTCGATGAACGCCTGCTGGATCGGGGCGAGTCGCGTGCCCTCGCCGGTCTGCAAGTCGAGCGGTTTCGCCGTCCAGCCCTTGGCCTCGTCGACGGACGTGCCGCAGCCGCCCGTTCCACAACTCCCGTGCTCCGCGCGCTGCTTGGCGTAGTCCGCGAGCCCCTCGACGGTGACGACCTCGCGGCCCTCGACCTGGCCGGCGGCGACGAGACAGGAACACACGGGGATGCCGTCCAGGCGGACCGTGCAGGAGCCGCACTCCCCTTGTTCGCAGGCGTTCTTGGAGCCGGGCAGCCCCATGCGCTCGCGCAGGACGTACAGGAGGCTCTCGCCCTCCCACACGTCGTCCGCTTCCTGCGGGCGGCCGTTGACCGTGAAATTGACGCGCATCAGGCGACACTCCCGTTCTCGATGGAGCGGCCGTCATTGCCGCGGTACGACTCCCAGGTCCAGGTCAGGGTGCGGCGGGCCATGATGCCGACCGCGTGGCGGCGGTAGCTCGCGGTGCCGCGGACGTCGTCGATCGGGTTGCAGGCGGCGGCGCACAGGTCCGCGAACTGCTTGGCGACCGACGGGGTGATGATCCGGCCGTTGTCCCAGAAGCCGCCCTCGTCGAGTGCGGCGTTCAGGAATTCCTCGGCGGCCTTCGCCCGGACGGGGGTCGGCGCGGCCGAACCGATGCCGGTGCGGACCGTGCGGGTGGCGGGGTGCAGGGCGAGGCCGAAGGCGCAGACGGCGATGACCATCGCGTTGCGGGTGCCGACCTTGGAGTACTGCTGGGGGCCGTCGGCCTTCTTGATGTGCACGGCCCGGATCAGCTCGTCGGGCGCGAGCGCGTTGCGCTTCACGCCGGTGTAGAACTCGTCGATCGGGATACGGCGGCTGCCGCGCACCGACTCGGCCTCGACCTCGGCGCCGGCCGCGAGGAGCGCGGGGTGCGCGTCGCCGGCCGGGGAGGCGGTGCCGAGGTTGCCGCCGACGCCGCCGCGGTTGCGGATCTGCGGGGAGGCGACCGTGTGCGAGGCGAGGGAGAGGCCCGGCAGTTCGGCGCGCAGGTTCTCCATGATCTGGCTGTACGGGACCGAGGCCCCGAGCCGCACGCTGTCGGCGCCGACCTCCCAGTCGTAGAGGTCGCCGATGCGGTTCAGGTCGAGCAGGTACTCGGGCCTGCGGTGGTCGAAGTTGATCTCGACCATCACATCGGTGCCGCCCGCGATCGGTACTGCGGTGGGGTGCTCGGCCTTCGCGGCGAGCGCCTCCTCCCAGCTGGCGGGGCGAAGGAAGTCCATGACCGGCTCTCTTCTTCGTCTCGGGTCGTACGGATCAAGCCAGTTCGTGTGCGGCGGGTCCGGCTCGTTCATGCGCTGTTAATGCAGCGTGGAGTCAGTACACAGCGCCGTGCGCGGAGCGGGTCAGTCACGGAAACCATGAAGGAGTTGGCTGGCCAGCACGGGCATCTTGTAGATTCATATGAACGGAGGTCATCAGTAACCCCTCCGATTCCCTGTGGAAACGTGGGAAACAGCCCCGCACGGCCCTGCACCCACAGCA
Organism: Streptomyces sp. NPDC096013; assembly: GCF_044763565.1. Taxonomy (NCBI): domain Bacteria; kingdom Bacillati; phylum Actinomycetota; class Actinomycetes; order Kitasatosporales; family Streptomycetaceae; genus Streptomyces; species Streptomyces sp. NPDC096013. The sequence continues at coordinate 1,181,577 of NZ_JBIWGK010000001.1, forward strand.
CCTCCTGGTTCATCGTAGTTTTCTAGACAAAGAACGGCGGCGACGGCGATGCGGCTGCGCGCACTTCTGGACACCGGGGCGCTGGGGCTGCGCCTGCTCGGCGGCGAGGACGAGCTGGACCGCACGGTCCGCGGGGTGATGACCACCGACCTGCGCGATCCCAGCCGCTATCTCTCCGGCGGCGAGCTGGTCCTGACCGGCCTGGCCTGGCACCGGGACGCGGCCGACAGCGAGCCGTTCGTACGGCTGCTGGTGTCCGCCGGGGTGGCCGCGCTGGCCGCCGGCGAGGCCGAGCTGCGCGACATCCCGGACGACCTGGTGACCGCCTGCGCCCGGCACCGGCTGCCGCTGTTCGCGGTCAACGAGTCGGTGGCGTTCGCGACGATCACCGAGCATGTCGTACGGCAGGTGTCGGGCGAGCGGGCCGGTGATCTCGCGGCCGTGGTGGACCGGCACCGCCGGATGATGACCTCGGGTCCCGCGGGGGGCGGCCCGGACGTGGTCCTGGATCTGCTGGGCTCGGACCTGGATCTGCGGGCGTGGGTGCTGTCACCGACCGGGCGGCTCATCGCGGGCTCGAAGGTGTCGGGCCCGGCGCTGCCGGCCGAGGTGTGCGCGCGGCTGGCCGCCGAGCAGCTGGCCGCCGCCCGCACGGGCCGCCGGGGACCGCACCGGCTGACGCTCGGCACGTCGACGTACTCCCTCTTCCCGATCCGCGGCGGCGGGCGCTCCCCGCAGGGCGCGCGGGACGTGCGCGAGACGGTGCTGTCGGACTGGCTGCTCGCGGTGGAGGCGGACGCCGGGGACTGGCCGGACGAGCGGCTGGACCTGTTGCAGGGGGTCACGCAGCTGATCGCGGTCGAGCGGGACCGGCGGGACGCGGCGCGCACGGTCCGCAGACGGCTCGCGCAGGAGGTCCTGGAGCTGGTCCAGACGGGTGCCGCGCCCGCGGAGATCGCCGCGCGGCTGCGGGTCGCCGCTCCCGTGCTGCTGCCCGGGCTGGGCGCCGCCCCGCACTGGCAGGTGGTCGTCGCCCGGGTCGAGTGGGACGGCGCCGACGTCGAGGCGGGCCCGGTCGCCCAGTCGCTGCTGGAGGAGATCCTGGTCGATCCGCGGACCACGGGCCCCGAGCCCTCCGACCGGATCGCCGTGGCCCACTCGGGTGACGAGGCGATCGCGCTCGTACCGCTGCCTGCGGTGTCGGCGGAGCACGACGGCTCCGAGTCCGGCATCCAGGCGGACGTGCTCCTGGAGGCCGTACGGGATCCGCTGGCGGCCGGGCTCGACGGCGACGGGCGGGTGACGTTCGGGGTGAGCGCGGCCGTGCACTCGGCGGAGGGGCTGCGCGGGGCGCTGGAGGAGGCGCGGCACGCGCGCCGGGTCGCGGCGGCACGGCCGGGGCGGGTGTGCGCGGCGGGTCATCAGGAGCTGGCCTCGCACGTCCTGCTGCTGCCGTTCGTGCCGGACGACGTGCGGCGGGCGTTCACCGCGCGGCTGCTCGACCCGCTGCGGGACTACGACCGCAGGCACCGCGCGGAGCTGATCCCGACGCTGGAGGCGTTCCTGGAGTGCGACGGTTCCTGGACCCGCTGCGCGAACCGGCTGCACCTGCACGTCAACACACTGCGCTACCGGGTCGGCAGGATCGAGCAGTTGACGAGTCGTGACCTCTCGCGCCTTGAGGACAAGCTGGATTTCTTCCTGGCACTGCGGATGAGCTGACCCGGGTATCCCACGACTTTGTGAATTCTTTCACCCAGCCCCTTGGCCGGGCCCCGGGATTCGTGCTGAGATGCGGCCACCACTCAACAGCTCAATGGTGTGCTCGGGGAGGGCAACGTGGCGCTTTCCGCCATGTCTGGGAACGGTACGACCGAAGGCGACGACCCCCTCCAGACCGCGGTGTGGCGGCTGCGCTCGCGGGCCTGCTGGGTCGACGCGGCGGCGCTGCTGCCGCCCGACACCGCGGCGACGGCCCTCCAGCGGACCGCCCTGTTCGTCGAGCGGTGCCTCTACACCGAGCAGGGCTGGGAGGACGCCGACGACGCCCTGCGGACGGCCGAGGCGCTGGCCCACAGTGACGACGAGCGGGGCGCGGCGGCCTGCGAGCGCGGCTACCTGGCCTACGCGGCCACCCTGCACGGCGTGCGCGACCGGGCGGACGAGGCGCGGGCCGCGCTCGGACGGGCGGCGGCGCTGATCCCGCCGGACGGTGCCGGGCGGGCGCTGCTGGACTTCCGGCGGGGTCTGGTCGCGGAGAACCTGGCGCGTTCGCCGCAGGCCGCGCGCGCCGCGTACCGGCGGGCCCACGCGGGGGCCGCCGACCAGGCCGACCCGCTGCTGCTGTCGTTCACCCACCGTCACCTGGCCGGACTCGCCCTGCGGGACGGGGAGTTGACGGAGGCCCGGCACGGCTTCGCCGAATCCCTGCGCATCCGGGAGGAGTTGGGCTACCTCGTCGGGACGGCACCGGCGCTCGCCTCGCTCGCGGACGCGGAGGCCGAGCCCGAGGCGTCCCGGCTGCGCGAGGAGGCGCGGCGGCTGTTCCGGCTGCTCGGCGGTGTACCGACGTGGCTGGCACGGCAGTTGGCGGTGCCGGCGCCGGGTGCGGCGACGGCGTAGGTCAGGCGTGGTCGGTGCGGCTCTGGACGACGTTCACGACGTGGTGGACGAAGTGCAGGACGGATGCGCGGAGTTCGGGGTCGCGGGCGACCAGCACCCCGACGGCGACGAGCAGCAGGAAGGTCAGGAAGCCGCCGCGTGACGAGCCGGAGTGAGCGCGCCTCGCTCCCATCCGGGCGGCGCGCATGCCCTCCTGCGCGGCCTGGCGGGCGGACTGTTCGGCGCCGCGCTGCGCGGCCCGCTGGGCGGCCTGCTGGCCGGGATTCGGAAACATCGGCGTTCTCCCCCACGGATCGGTCGGTCCTCTCCGTGGGGCACGTCACCGGCGGGCGGGCGGGTTCCCGGCAGGGCGCCCGGTGGCGGGACCCGGACCCGCTCGTGACCGGAGTCACATATTCATGGTCACGCGGTTCCCGCGAAGTGCTCCCGCACCAGTGACTGCGCCGCGTCCCACTCCCCCGCGCCCAACGCATCGAGGAGCGCGAGGTGTTCGGCGGCGTCCGCGACCAGATCGGCCCGCCCGCGCGTGACCGGGCCGCCGGCCGGCGGCCACTGGGCGCGCCGGTGCAGGTCCTCGGCGATCTGGACGAGTTGCTCGTTCCCGGCGAGGGCGAGCACCCCGCGGTGGAAGGCGCGGTCGGACTCGGCGTAGGTCGCCCGGCACCCGGAGGACGCGGCGCGGACGGTGCTCTCGGCCAGCGGGCGCAGCTCGGCCCAGCGCGCGGCGGGCACGGTCCGGGCGAGCCGGAGCATCACGGGGACCTCGATCAGGGCACGGATCTCGGCCAGTTCGGCGAGTTCGCGGGCGCCCCGCTCGACGACCCGGAAGCCGCGGTTCGGTACGACCTCGACGGCGCCCTCGGTGGCGAGCTGTTGCATGGCCTCGCGGACGGGGGTGGCGGAGACGCCGAACCGGTCGCCGAGCGCGGGGGCGGAGTACACCTCGCCGGGGGTCAGTTCGCCGCCGACGAGCGCGGTGCGCAGCGCGTCGAGGATCTGGCCGCGCACGGAGGAACGCTGGACGACCGCACGGGGACGCGGGATCGGCGTCTCGCTGTGCGTGTGCTCGCCGCGCACGGCGCCCGAGCCGTCCGCGAGATCCCGATTGCGGTCCACGTCGGCGGCGCGCGGCTGCTGCGGTACCCGGGAACCCCGGGGGCGCGCATCCGGGGTTCCCGTGCCGACGGCGCTCTGCGTGCCCTGCTTCACGGGTCCTCCTCCGGACGTGTCGGTACTTGGGGTCATTACGGCGGCTTGTTACTCGTCCGTCAAGCACCTTAGGCGCAGATCGGACTAGTTCATATCCCCGTCCAGTTGGGTAAGGTAAGCCTTACCTCTAAACCAACGGCGAATCGGTGGTACCGGCATGCCCCTGCCCTCTTCGGCCACAGCGGACGCGTACGCCCGCCTCACCGAGGTCGTCCCCGGGCTCGGCATCACCGAACTCACCCCGGACCAGCCGACCCCGACCGGCGGCGGCTGGGCCTCGGCGGTGGCGCTCGCGGAGGGCGGCGCGGGCCTGGAGGCGTTCCTCGCGTGGGACGACGCCCAGGTCCTGCGCGACCACGGCCGCCGGGGCCGCCCGGACGTCATAGCCACCTTCGGACTGCACCGCTACGCCTGGCCGGTCGTCCTCCTCTTCACCGTCCCGTGGTTCCTGCACCGCCGCGTCCCCCGCCTCCCTGTGACCCACGTCTCCTACGACCGCACGGCCGAGGGCTTCGACATGGGCAGGCTGGCCGTGCGCACCGATGCCTTCGCCTGCCTGCCCGGCGACCCGGCCGCGGCGCTCCCCGGCGCCCGGGTGGTCGCCGACGAGGAGGCGCTGCGGGCGGAGGTACGCGCCGCGATCGCCGAGCACATGGAACCCGTCCTGGCCGGCTTCGGTCCGCGGATGCGCCGGCGGGGCCGCGCCCTGTGGGGCATGGCGACCGACGAGGTCGTCGAGGGCATCTGGTACGTCGCCGATCTCCTCGGCGAACAGCCGCGCGCCGTAAGGGAGTTGGAGCGGCTGCTGCCGGGTTCCACCAAGCCGTACGTCGGTTCGGCCGCGTTCCGCGAGGTGACCGGGCCCCACGGCGAGGCGCTGTCCACGCGGGACAGGGCGAGTTGCTGCATGTACTACACGCTGGACGCGGACGACGCCTGCGCGACCTGTCCGCGCACCTGCGAGACCGAGCGGGTCACCAAGCTGCTGGCCGCCACCGCGAGTTGAGGGACCCTCAGTCACAGGCACCCCTCGACGCCCGCTAGGATCAGCCCCGAACGAGGCGCCCACCCGGTTACAGGGGATTCACAACTTCCTCACTTGTCGCAGGAACTTTCCGTGGAACCACCCGTACGGGTAGTCTTATTCGAACTCAACTCCCGCCCCTCAAGCGGCAGTTCGAGCAGAAAGCCGCCCTGGGCATCCCCTTGCACCTCCTTGGCGGCCTCTTGCCCCGAAAACGCCTGAGGGCCGTTGGGATTGGGCCACTATGGCGGGCGTTACGCCCTATCCCAATGCAAGGGACCCCAGATGAGACTGACCGACATATCGCTTAACTGGCTGCTTCCCGGCGCCGTACTGCTCCTGGGCATGCTGGCGGCGGTTGCGGTGCTCGCGCGGAGCAAGCGGTCCGCCGGGGAGCACGCGAAAGACGACTCGTGGGAGCGCACGGAGGAGCGCCGCAGGCGCAAGGAGGCCATATACGGCATCGCCTCCTACGTCCTTCTGTTCTGCTGTGCGGCGGTCGCCGCGGCACTCTCCTTCCATGGACTGGTCGGCTTCGGCCAGGAGAACCTCGGCCTGACCGACGGCTGGGAGTACCTGGTCCCGTTCGGCCTGGACGGCGCGGCCATGTTCTGCTCCGTCCTCGCGGTCCGCGAGGCCAGCCACGGTGACGCCGCCCTCGGCTCGCGGATACTCGTATGGACGTTCGCGGCCGCGGCCGCCTGGTTCAACTGGGTGCACGCGCCCAGGGGTGTCGACCACGCGGGCGCTCCGCAGTTCTTCTCCGGCATGTCGCTGTCGGCCGCGGTCCTCTTCGACCGCGCGCTGAAGCAGACCCGCCGGGCCGCGCTGCGCGAGCAGGGCCTGGTGCCGCGTCCGCTGCCGCAGATCCGTATCGTCCGCTGGCTGCGGGCCCCCCGGGAGACCTACAGCGCCTGGTCGCTGATGCTCCTGGAGAACGTGCGCAGCCTGGACGAGGCAGTCGACGAGGTGCGCGAGGACAAGGCGAAGAAGGAGGAGACCCGACTGCGCCGCCGCGACCAGCAGCGGATCGAGCGGGCTCAGCTCAAGGCCATAAGCCGGGGTCAGCGCGGCCTCATCGGCCGGGGCGGCGGCCGGTCGCCGGAGCCGCAGGCCCTGGAGCGTGGCGGCTCCGGACAAGCATCCGCGGAGCCTGCTCTATCGACGCCGGAACAACTGCCGGTTCGCACGCGTCCCTCACTCCAGCCAGTCCGCGGGGCATCTGACCCGATAACCGTCGACCTCACCGCCGAGGACGACACCATGGCCCTGCCGCGTCTCGACTCCCTGGAGCGCAAGCTCAAGGACCTGGAGCAGCAGTTCGGCTGAGCCGGAGAGCTGTCACACGAGCACCGGGACCGGGCGACAAACGGGGCGGGGGCGGAGTCCGACTGGACGCCGCCCCCGCCCCGTTGCCCGTGCCGTGCCCGGCACCTCGCTCAGACCGCGTCCGCGGCCAGCTCGAACCAGACGGACTTGCCCACCCCGTGAGCGGACACGCCCCAGGAGTCTGCGAGGGACTGCACCAGGACCAGGCCCCGCCCGTGCGTACCGTCGTCGGCGTCCGGTACGTGCAGTCGGGGCCTGCGGGCCACGAAGTCCCTCACCTCCACGCGCAGTCCGCGCGGTCCGACGGTCGCCGTGAGCACGGCGTCGTCGTCGGTGTGGATCAGCGCGTTGGTGAGCAGCTCACTGGTGAGCAGCTCCGCTATCTCCGATCGTCCCGGCCTCCCCCAGTGCCGTAACAGTTCCCGCAACGCTCTGCGCGCCTCGGGCACCGCCCGCAGGTCCGCGCGTCCGAGTCTGCGCCTCAGTTGAGGCGGCTGCGCCGGTTCCGTGGCGCTGTCGGCCTTGTCCTCCGCCGCTTTCGCCGAGGAGGCCCCGATCGCCATGGGACCGCCCCCTCGTGCTTGCCTCTTCATGACCCCCGCCTGCACGCCGGTTTCCGGTTCCCTCCTGCTCGAACACGTTCACGGGAATCCATGCCCTCGTCGGGAACGGGGCAGTCATGTCGAGTGGCTGACGACCGGGTGTTCGGCCATGCGTACGGCGTGTCCGGCGGGGCGGAGGTTCCGGGGACGATGCCGTCCGACACGTCGAACAGCCGGCCCACGGAGCATGCGTCCCGGGTGGGGCGGCCGGGGCGTTCCCCTCCGGGATGCCTTGGCCCCCGGCGACGGGACCTGACACCCCGTGACGTCCTGACCACGGGCGATCGGACCCGCCGCCGATCCGGGGCCGCCGGTCCGGCCGTGGTCCACGAAGGCGTGGGGCGGCCGGTCCCCCCGCACCGGCGACGGATCTCCCCCGAGCCCCACGCTCCGTGAAACTGGCCGGAATCAGCCGCTCGGGAAGCGGCAACAGGACCTCGGCGGGCCCTACTTGCCGCCGATTCCCTTGGTGCCGATGTGGATGATCTTGTGGGTGGTGGGGGTCATGTCGACGATCAGCTTGGTGGTGTCGCCGCCGCCCCAGGTGAGGGTGACGGCGGCCTCGGTGTGGCCGGCGGTGCCGTTGTCGGTGACCTTCCAGCTCATGGGGGTGTTCTGCGCCTGGAGGACACCGTCCGCGTGGTTCTTCGCCTCCCAGGCCGTCAGCTTCTTGAGGTAGGCCGGGGTGAGGTAGTAGCTGCGCAGCTCGGAGGTCAGCTTCCCGCCGCCGTTGTCCAGGTCGCTCTCGGCGTCGATGTAGGCGCCGTAGAAGTCGGCGATGCGGGTGATGTTGTCGTCCGGTGAGCCGCTCACGGAGCGGGGGGCGCCGGCGGAGGCCTGGGCCGCCACGCCCAGCCCGAGGGCGAGGGCGAGGCCGGCGGCGAGGGCGGTGCGGCGCGTGGCCTTCTTGCTGTTCACGTGTGGTCCCCGTTTCGGTTCGGTGCCGTGCTGTGGTCGGACCGAGCTTCGGCGTACGGCGGCGGCGACTGCAATCGCCGCCGCCGGTCCCGCGACGGTGGAACCGTCCCACCCCTTCTGACCTCCTGATACATGGAGTCCCTGGGATGCCGTCCTGGGACGCGACACACCCGGGAGCGACGGTGTCGGGCGAGGCCAACGACAAGGACGTCGAGGAGTTCGCGGCGCTGCTACGGCGCCTGAAGGCACGCACGGACCGCAGCTACGGCCAGTTGGCCCGCCGCCTGAACATGAACGCGTCGACCCTGCACCGCTACTGCGTCCGCGAGGCGGTCCCCCTCGACTTCGCCCCCGTGGAACGGTTCGCGGCGCTGTGCGGAGCGACGCCGGAGGAGCGGGTGGAGCTGCACCGGTTCTGGATCCTGGCGGTGGCCGCGCGACAGCGGCGGCGGGAGGCGGGGGCGACCGGGTCGGCCGGGGCAGCGGGGGCTCCGGCGGTCGAGGGGGCGCCGGACGGGCCGACCGAACAGCCCGTGCCGGACGGGCCGGCCGAGGAGCCGGTGCCGGATGCCGGGGAACCGCCGGTGGCCGCCGCCCGCTCGCCCTGGTACTGGCGGCGCCTCGCACTCACCGCCGCCGTGTGCGCGGTGCTCGCGGTGTGGGGCACCCTGTCGGCGGTGTCCACGCACGACACGGCCACGTCCAGAAGCGGGACGGGGACCGGTGCCGGGACCGACACCGGTGCCACGAGCCGGAGTTCACCGTCCGCCGCCCCCGCACCCCTCACCTGGACCGCCGACTCCCAGGTCTGGGAGATCGGCTGCGACCACGACTACGTCATCGACAAGGCGCCGAAGGACGTGCCGCCGCCCCCGGTCCAGCAGGACGCCCGGGCCTGGGCGGCGACGCAGCACGCGGTGCACGGCGGGCAGACGGACGTGGAGATCTCGGTGCAGGGCCGGAGTTCTACGGCCGTCGTCCTGGAGGCACTTCGGGTCCGGGTCGTCGGCCGTACGGCGCCCGCCCCGGGCACCGCGTACTCGATGGCCCAGGGCTGCGGCGGGGACATCACCCCGCGCTACTTCGGGGTGAACCTGGACGCCCACCGCCCGCTCGTCGAGCCGGCGCCGGGCAGCGACACGGGCAGGACGGTCCCGGCGGCGCACCTGCCGTACCGGGTCTCGGCCACGGACCCGGAGGTCCTGCTGGTCAAGGCCCGCACCGGGACCTGCGACTGCCGCTGGTACCTGGAACTGGACTGGTCCTCCCAGGGCCGCACCGGCACCCTCCGCGTCGACGACCACGGCAAGCCGTTCCGCACGAGCGGCATCAAGGGCCTGCGGCACCTCTGGTACTCGTCGAACGGATGGGTGCCGTACGACGGTTAGGGCCGGGGCACGTTGCGGATGTTGGAGCGGGCCATCTGGAGCATGCGGCCGACTCCTCCGTCCAGCACGATCTTCGAGGCCGACAGCGCGAAACCGGTGACCATGTCGGCGCTGATCTTCGGCGGGATGGACAGGGCGTTGGGGTCGGTGACGACGTCGACGAGCGCCGGGCCCTTGTGCTTGAACGCGGCCTTCAGCGCGCCTTCGAGGTCCTTGGGCTTCTCGACCCGCACACCGTAGGCGCCGCACGCGCGCGCCACGGCGGCGAAGTCGGGGTTCTTGTTGGTGGTGCCGTACGACGGGAGTCCGGCGACGAGCATCTCCAACTCGACCATGCCCAGGGAGGAGTTGTTGAACAGGACGACCTTCACCGGCAGGTCGTACTGGACGAGGGTGAGGAAGTCGCCCATCAGCATGGAGAATCCGCCGTCGCCCGACATCGACACGACCTGCCGCCCGGTGTCGGTGAACTGGGCGCCGATCGCCATCGGCAGCGCGTTCGCCATCGAGCCGTGCGAGAACGAACCGATCACGCGGCGGCGGCCGTTGGGCGTGATATAGCGGGCGGCCCAGACGTTGCACATGCCGGTGTCGACGGTGAACACGGCGTCCTCGTCGGCGAGTTCGTCCAGGACGGAGGCCACGTACTCGGGGTGGATCGGGACGTGCTTCTCGACCTTGCGCGTGTAGGCCTTGACGACGCCCTCCAGCGCGTCGGCGTGCTTCTTGAGCATCCGGTCGAGGAACTTCCGGTCCCCCTTCGGCTTCACCCGGGGGATGAGACAGCGCAGCGTCTCCTTCGCGTCGCCCCACACCGCGAGGTCCAACTTCGAGCGTCGGCCCAGGTGTTCGGGCCGTACGTCGATCTGGGCGATCTTCACGTTGTCGGGCAGGAACGCGTTGTACGGGAAGTCGGTGCCGATGAGGATCAGCAGGTCGCACTCGTGGGTGGCCTCGTAGGCGGCGCCGTAGCCCAGCAGTCCGCTCATGCCGACGTCGTACGGGTTGTCGTACTGGATCCACTCCTTGCCCCGCAGGGCGTGTCCGATCGGGGACTTGATCTTCCCGGCGAACTCCATCACCTCGGCGTGCGCGCCGGCGGTGCCGCTCCCGCAGAACAGGGTGACCCTGTCCGCCTCGTCGATCATCTCGACGAGCTTGTCGATCTCGGCGTCGCCGGGCCGGACGGACGGGCGTGAGGTGACGAGGGCGGTCTCGGCGGCCTTGTCCGGGGCGGGCTCGGCGGCGATGTCGCCGGGCAGCGAGACGACGCTGACACCGGACTGCCCCACCGCGTGCTGGATGGCGGTCTGGAGCAGCCGGGGCATCTGCTTCGGGCTGGAGATCAGCTCGCTGTAGTGGCTGCACTCCTGGAAGAGCCGGTCGGGGTGGGTCTCCTGGAAGTAGCCGAGGCCGATCTCGCTGGACGGGATCTGCGAGGCGAGGGCGAGCACCGGGGCCATGGAGCGGTGGGCGTCGTAGAGGCCGTTGATGAGGTGCAGGTTTCCGGGCCCGCAGGAGCCGGCGCAGGCCGCGAGCTTCCCGGTTATCTGCGCTTCGGCGCCGGCGGCGAAGGCGGCGGTCTCCTCGTGCCGTACGTGGATCCAGTCGATGGCGGAGTTGCGGCGGATGGCGTCGACCACCGGGTTGAGGCTGTCGCCGACGACGCCGTAGAGGCGCTTGACTCCGGCGCGGACGAGGATGTCGACGAACTGTTCGGCAACGTTCTGCTTGGCCATGGTTCTCGCGTGCCCTTCGGTTTCCTGTGCCCTGCGGATACCTCTGGGTTCCATGAATTCACAGCCTCGGCACTCACGCCTCCCAAACGGCGGCGGCCGTGCGGTCGTCGGCGTAACCCTTGACCCGCACTTGGGTGTCCGCGAGGAAGGCGGCCAGGCCGGGCGGAGTGGTACCGGACCAGCGTCCCGCCAGATGGGCGGACAGCTCGGGCTCGCCGCGCAACGGTTCGGCCAGACCGCCGGTGCACATGAGCAGCGCGTCCCCCGGGCGGGCGACGGAGGCACGGAAGCGGAAGGGTTCGCGGGGTGGTTCGGGGGCGGGTTCGTACGGGCTCGGCGGGGTCGGAATCCCGAGGTCCATCGTCAGCCGGTCGCCCTCGGGGGTCTCGGCGGGCTTCGACCCGAACCCGACGACGGCCTCGCCGATCGCGTCGGCGACGCTGGGCTCGATGTCCTGCCACTCACCGTCACGCAGCCGGAAGAGCCCTCCCGGTCCGACCCCGAAGAACACGCGGGTACGGCACTCCGGGTGCGCGGGGAGGAGCAGGCAGCGCAGGCCGGCCGAGTACTCCTCCGGGTCGATGCCCTGTTCGGCGGCGCTGGCGCGGAGCTTGCCGAGGCTGCGGTCGGTGAGGCGGTGCAGCCCGGACTTCAGGTCCCCGCGCCGGGCGGCCCTGATGTCCTCGGACAGCCGCGCGTGGCTGCGCCCCACGGCCCGCGCGATCCAGTGACACGCCTCGGCAGCGGCCCGATGCGCCCCCGGCGTGGCCCTAGCCCCGGTCGCCATCGCCACCAGCACCAACGCCTGCTCCCCGGCCCCGAACCGCGCGGTCAGCAACGAGTCCCGCCGCGGCTCCCCCCTGAACCGCGCGGAGTCCCCCCGCACCGAAGCGGCCCGAATCGTGCTCGCCCCGTACCGCGCCCCGTCCAACACGGTGTCCGCGACCAGATCGTCCAGCTCGTCCGGGTCGGCGGGGGGCAGCGCGGTGGGCTCGGCGTCGTAGGTGGGAGGTCCGGAGCCCACGTAGTCGGGGGTGTGGGGTGGCGGGGGTGCGGTGGAGATGGCCTGCGGGGCGGGGGCTGTGGGGATGGCGGAGGGGGCGTCCGGACGGAGGTCCGCCGGGGCGGGGGCGGGGTTGCCGGCTGAGGGCTGGGGATAGGGACGCGGATCGTACGGGCGCGCGGGGCGGAGGGGCTGCGGGGCGGGCGCGGGGAGCCCGGGGGCGGCGGGCGGCTGGGGGTAGGGACGCGGGGTGGAGGAACCACCCGGACGGAAACCCTCCGGAGGGACGACGGGGCTGTCGGCCGGACGCGGCGGCACCACCGGCGACTCCGGAGCGACGCCCGCACGGAAACCCTCGCGAGGGGCGACGGGGTCGTCAGCCGAACGCGGCGGCACCACAGGTGGCCGCGGAGCGGAAAGCCCGTCCGGGCGGACATCCCCCGGAGGAACGGCCGGGCTCTCGGCAGGCGGCGCCGGAGCCGTCGGCCGCTGCGGATACGCGGGCGGGGAGATCGCACCGGGTGGCTGCGGAGGTGCCGTGGGCGGGATGCCGGGCTGGGTGTCCGCGGGGCGGCCCTGCCAGAGCGGCGCGGGCGGAGCATCCTTGCTGGGGACGGCCGGGGCGATGGGCGTGAACACCGGAGGCCCACCGTCCGGCTCCACACCGTCATCGGGAGCCGAAGGAGCGTAAGGCGTGAACACCGGAGGCTCGGCAACCGGCTCCACACCGTCACCGGGAACCGAAGGACCGAAAGGCGTGAACACCGGACGCTCCGTATCCGGCACCACACCATCACCGGGAGCCGAAGGAGCGTAAGGCGTGAACACCGGAGGCTCGTCAGCCGGCTCCACACCGTCACCGGGAGCCGAAGGACCGAAAGGCGTGAACACCGGAGGCTCGGCAACCGGGTCCGCGGCGGCGGGTCGCGCGGAGGTGCCCGCCGCGCGCGGCGCCGGTACACCCGACCCCGCCGAACGCGCTCCCTCGCCCGCCGAACCCACACCCGGCCCGGAACGCGCCCCCTCACCCACCGGCCCCGCACCTGCATCCACGCCCGCACCCGAAGCCGGACCCGGACCCGTACCGACACCCGGCCCAGAACCCGACCCCTCCCCCGGCCCGCGAAGCTCCACCGTCCCGGCCGCCGAAGCGAACCGGTCGTCGACGGAGTCCCCCGCGGCCGTCGGACCCGTGTCGTCCGCGGTGTCGTCGTACAGCTGGCTCCACCAGTCGTCGTCGTGACCGGTCGGCGTTCCCCCCTGCTGGCTCATGCCCCTAATTGTCCACCGCGCAGGCCAGTTGGAAACGGGGCGTCCGGAAAATCAGACGTGAGCCGGTCCTCGCACGGCGTGTCGGCGACGTACCGAACTCCCGTCCGACACAGGGCCGCCGGACGGTCCCACCCCCCACGGGAGAACCGCCCGGCGACGACCTGGGTGACCCCGGCCCCGACTCCCCTGCGTGCGAGCGCACGTCATGAGCCCGGGTCACGTTCCATATGACCGAATCCCGTTGCGAGTTCGGCCCACCCGGCCCGAGTGTGACCTGTCTTCCTGAAGATCCGCTGTGACTCCCGGCGGTCTCGTCCACAGCACGCCGTACGCGAACCCGCAGGCCAAGAAGGCCCAATACGGGCGTTGCGGGCGACAGTTGAGGCCCCCGTGACGCAACCTTGGCAGAGTGACGGGTGGTACGGCGATGATGTGCGGAGGCGGGTTCGCGCCGTGGCTGTTTCCCGCCACCGCGGCCGGTTCCGTCACCGCGCACCCCACGGGGTGGAGTCTTCGGGGAGGGACGGCGCCTGATGCTGGGAGCGATAGGCCTGGACGAGGCACATGAGTCGGCGTACCGGGCACTGGTGTCCGCCGGCGCCGCGGACGTGCCCGATCTCGCCCGCCGGCTGGCCCTCGGGGAGTACGAGACCGAGCGCGCCCTGCGCCGCCTGGAACGGCACGGGCTCGCGGCCCAGTCCTCCGCCCGCCCCGGCCGCTGGGTCGCCGCCCCGCCCGGGGTCGCCCTCGGCGCGCTGCTCACCCAGCAGCGGCACGAACTGGAGAAGGCGGAGCTGGCCGCCGCGCTGCTCGCCGAGGAGTACCGGGCGACCGCCGCCGAACCCGCCGTGCACGACCTGGTCGAGGTGGTGCTCGGCGCCGCGGCCGTCAGCCAGCGGTTCCTTCAGCTCCAGCTCGGCGCGACCGAGGAGGTGTGCGCGCTGGTCACCGGGAACCCGGTCGCCGTCACCGGCGGGGAGAACGACGCGGAGGAGCAGGCCGCCGACCGGGGTGTCCGCTACCGGGTCGTCCTCGAACGCGCCGCCCTCGACCTGCCCGACGGCCTCACCGAACTGACCGCCGCGCTCGGCCGGGACGAGCAGGTGCGGGTGGTCGACACCGTGCCGACGAAGCTGGTGGTCGCCGACCGCACCCTCGCGATGGTCCCGCTGACCTCGCACACCGCCGAGCCCGCCGCGCTCGTCGTGCACGCGAGCGGGCTGCTGGAGCTGCTCTGCGGGCTCTTCGAGTCGGTCTGGCGGGACGCGCTCCCGCTGCGCCTGGGCACCTCCGGCGCCACCGAGCAGCAGCCGGACGGCCCCGACGGCACGGACCTGGAGGTGCTGTCCCTGCTGCTGGCCGGGCTGACCGACGCCAGCGTCGCGAAACAGCTCGATCTGGGGCTGCGCACGGTCCAGCGCCGGGTGAAGCGGCTGATGGAGCTGAGCGGGGTGACGACCCGGCTGCAACTGGGCTGGCACGCGTACGAGCGGGGCTGGGTCGCCCGTAGCTGACCTGCGGTTTCACCGTCCGTCCCGCACGCTGGAGGGATGGGAGTGGCTGAACTCCTCCTGGTCGGCGTCGTCATCCTGCTCGGCCTGTGCGGAGTCCTGGTGCCCGGAGTGCCGGGATCGTGGCTGGTGTGGGCCGCGGTCCTGTGGTGGGCGCTGAAGGACCCGCAGCCGGTCGCCTGGGGCGTTCTCGTCGGCGCGACCGTCGTCCTCTTCCTCTCCCAGGTGGTCCGCTGGGTCCTGCCGCCGCGCCGGCTGCGCACGAGCGGGGCGACCCCCCGGATGGGCGTGTACGCCGGGGTCGGCGCGCTGCTCGGCTTCGTGCTGATCCCCGTGCTCGGCGCGATCCCCGGTTTCATGGCCGGGATCTACCTCCACGAACGTCTGCGCCTGGGCCGCCACGGCGAGGCGATGGCCGCCCTGCGTACGGCGATGCGCTCGGGCGGCTCCAGCGTGCTGACCGAGCTGTTCACCTGCCTGCTGATCATGGGCGCGTGGGTGGGCGCGGTGATCTGGGGCTGAGCCGGGCCCCTCAGCCGAGGGCGGTGAGGTCGACCGCGTCGGCGAGGGCCCGCATGCCCGCGTCGTTGAAGTGCAGGTGGTCGCCGGAGTCGTAGCCGGGCAGAATCCGCTGCGGCCGGGCCGGGTCGCGGACGGCGGCGTCGAAGTCGACGATCCCGTCGAAGGGCCCGCCGCCCCGGATGAACGTGTTGACCTTCTGCCGTACGGCCTCCCGCGCGGCCGTGAAGGCACCCGCGCCGCCGTACGGCGTGAGGGTCGCGCCGATGACGCGGATGCCGCGCGCGTGGGCGCGGGCCACGAGGGTGCGGTACGCGGCCTCGAAGGCGCCGGGGTCGGTGGCGTTCGGGTTGCCTTTGATGTCGTTGATGCCCTCGAGGACGATCAGCACCCGTGCGCCCGACCGGGAGAGGGCGTCCGCGTCGAGGCGGGAGAGAGCGCTCGGGCCCACGTCGTCGCGCAGCAGCCGGTTGCCGGAGATACCGGCGTTGAGGACACCGAGGCGGCGGTACGACGGCAGGGTGGCGAGGCGGGCGGCGAGGCGGTCGGGCCAGCGGTGGTTGGCGTCGGGGGTGGAGCCGTTGCCGTCGGTGAGGGAGTCGCCGAGGGCCACGACACTGCCGGCCGCCCGCGCGTCGAGGACGTCGACGCCGGTGACGTAGTACCAGGAGGTGGTGGTCGCCGTGTACGCGGAGCCATCCTCCTCGGCGGTCCGATTCCCTTGCGGGGCACGGTAGTTGGTCTGTCCGGCGGCGCGGTGGTAGGTCGCGGGGCCGGAGTCGCCCGGTGTGTGGACGGTGACCAGGAGGTCCGCCCCGTCGGGCACGGCGAGCGGGACGGGGTCGCTGACCAGGTCCTCGCCCGTCGGGATCGTGACCGCCGTGGCACCGGCGAAGGTGACGGTCCGCATCGAGCCGGGCACGGCGTCCGCTCCCGACTCCCGCAGCGCGACGGTCACCGCGTCGAGCCGGAGGGGCGCGGTACCCAGCCGGTTGGTGAGCCGCACGCGGGTGGCGCCGCCGCCGACACTGACGTGCACGACGTTGCGGAAGGAGGCGCCGGGGTGGGCCGGGACGGTTCCGGAGGGGGCGGCTTCCCAGGTGCCGGTCCAGGTGCCGAAGGGGTCGCGGGCCGGGGCTCCGGGACCGGAGGCGTCAGAAGCGGAGGCTTCAGGAGCGGAGGCTTCGGAGGCATCCGTTGTGAGAGCGGCGGTGTGCGGAGCGGCGGCTCGGGGAGCCGATGCCGTGGGCGCGGAGGCTGGGGGAGTCGCCGCGCCGGCGGTCTCCACCGTCCCCGCGGTGCCGACTGCCGCTCCCAGCCCGAGCACCAGCAGTCCTGCGACGACCCGTCCGGCCCCGACCATGTGCGTTCCACCTCTCCCACCAGCCACGACGAAGGCGACCGTGGCATGCGGGGACGGGTGGACGGCGGCGCATCACCGGTGCCGGGCGCCGCGTCCCCTGTCCGGCGTAGGACGGACCGCGGACGGCGGCCGGGACCGGAGGCCGATGCGCGGGGCGGGCGGGCGTGTTTGGCTGCGGGCATGACCGAATTCACCGAGGCCGAACGCGCGTACCTCACCTCGCAGCGGCTGGGCCGACTGGCCACCGTCGACCCCCAGGGCCAGCCGCAGGCGAACCCCGTCGGCTTCTTCCCGCAGGCCGACGGGACGATCCTGGTCGGCGGCTATGCGATGGGCACGACGAAGAAGTGGCGCAACCTGCGGAAGAACCCGAAGGTGGCGCTGGTCGTGGACGACATCGTCAGTGTCAGCCCCTGGAGGGTACGGGGCATCGACATCCGGGGTGAGGCCGAACTCCTCGTCGGACCGCATGAGTTGGGGCCGCACATGAGCGAAGAGGTGATCCGCATCCACCCCCGGCGAATCCACAGCTGGGGCCTGGAGACCGCAGGCTGACTCACCCCAGTACGTTCTCCAGGGTGAGGAGTCGGACCTTGCGGTCGAGGCCGCCCGCGTAGCCGGTCAGTGTTCCGTCGGCGCCGATCACGCGGTGGCAGGGGCGGACGACCAGCAACGGGTTGGCGCCGATCGCCCCGCCCACGGCCCGCACGGCGGCCCGGGGTGCGCCGATCCGCGCGGCGATCGCGCCGTACGTGGTCGTCGCGCCGTACGGCACGGAGTCCAGGGCGTTCCACACGCGTTCGCGGAATTCGGTGCCGGTGGTACGGAACTCCAGCTGGAATTCCTTGAGTTCACCGGCGAAGTAGGCGGCGAGCTGATCGCCGGCGGCACGGAAGGGACCGGGGTCCTGCCGCCACTCGGGCCGGACGCTGCGGCCGCCCTTCTGGCCGGGGACGGAGAGGGAAGTGAGGGCGCCGAACTCGTCGGCGGTGAGCAGGAGTTGACCGAGGGGGCTGTCGAAACTCGTCCAGCGGACGGCGGTCGGATCGGTCGTGGGGCCGGTCATCGGTGCTCCAACTCCCCTGCCGTGCGCAGGTGTTGTCCTTGTACGTGTTCCGCGTGCCGTTCGTGCCGCGCGTGCTTCAGGTGCTGGACGGCGTAGGAACGCCAGGGACGCCAGGCGTCCGGGGTGTCGGTGCCGGGCGGTGCCACGTCGGGGTCGCCGAGGGCGCGGGTGCGGATGACGGCGACGGTGGCGGCGTCCATGCCGGGCAGCGCGAGCAGGGCGGCCTGGGCGTCGTCCCGGTCGACACCGGCGTCGAGCCGTACGGTGCCGTCGGCCAGGGCGGTGGCGAGGGCGGACAGGGGTTCGCCGGGTGCGGCCTCCACCAGGGCGGACGGCTCGGGGAAGAGATGGGTGAGGCCGCCGGACGGGGCGTCGAGCGTCTTGCCGTACCGCAGCACCAGCCGCTCGGCCTCCACCCGGCCGACCAGTGCCCGTACGGCGAGTTCCTCCGGGTCGGCGGTGCCCGGTGAGCGCAGGCCGGGGCGGGCGGCGACCAGCGGGGCGAGCAGGGGGTCCTCGCCGAGCCGTTCGTCGACGGCGTACGGGTCGGCGTCGAGGTCGAAGAGCCGCCGTAGCCGCTGGACGGCGGTGGTCAGATCCCGGTGGTCGGTGAGGTGCAGCCGGGCGTCGAGCCAGCCGCCGGGGTGGGCGAGGGACGCGGCCTTGAGGACGCCGGGGCGTTCGTCGACGGCGACGATTCCGGTGCCGCAGGGGAGACGGAGGGTGCGGCGGTAGGTACGGCGGCCGGGGCTGCCGGTGATCTCCTCCACGCCGGGGACGGCCTCGCGGGCGAGCAGGTCGAAGACGGCGGCGGACTGGTAGGGGCCGCGGTGGGCGAGCCGCAGCGGGATTCCGGCGGAGGGGCCGCCGGCCGTCGCCCTGGACACGTGCGGCGCCCTGGTGGTCCGCAGCTCGGTCGGGGTCGACGCGTACACGGCGCGGATGGTGTCGTTGAACTGGCGCACGCTGGCGAACCCGGCCGCGAAGGCGACGTCGGTGATCGGCAGGTCGGTGGTCTGCACGAGCACGCGTGCGGTGTGCGCGCGCTGGGCCCGGGCGAGGGCGACGGGCCCGGCGCCGAGTTCGGCGGTGAGCTGCCGCTGGACCTGCCGTGCGCTGTATCCCAGCCGTACGGCGAGCCCGGCGACGCCCTCGCGGTCCACGACGCCGTCGCCGATCAGCCGCATGGCGCGGCCCACGACGTCCGCGCGCGCGTTCCACTCGGCCGACCCCGGCACGGCGTCCGGCCGGCACCGCCGGCAGGCCCGGAACCCCGAGCCCTGCGCGGCGGCGGCGGTCGCGAAGAAGCGCACGTTCCGCCGCTTCGGCGTCACCGCCGGGCAGCTGGGCCGGCAGTAGATCCCCGTCGTGACCACCGCGAAAAAGAACTCCCCGTCGAACCGGGCATCCCGGCTCCGCACGGCTTCGTACCTGGTCTCCTCGTCCATCACGGTGTCCAGTCTCCGCCATCCCCGGGGGTGGGGCTGGCGGAAATCGGACGTGGTGGTGGGGGCGGGTGCCGGGAAGCCCAGGCGGGCGCCGAGATCCCGGGCGCGGCCGACCGCGCGGAGCCGGACCGGACACCCAGGGCACGGGGGCACCGGGGCGCCAGGGCACCCGCCCGCCGACGAGCGGCCGGGACCGTACGCCCGCCCCCTACACCCAGCGCCCGCGCTTCGCCTCCATCGCCGCCTTGCCCTCCGCTCCCTTGCGTTTCCAGTCGCGGCGGAGTTCGGCTCGCATGCGGGCGTCCGTCTTGGCGACGATCCACTGGTTCTCGCGCATGAGCTTGCGGTAGCTGTCGAGGCGGCGTTCGGGGAGGGTGCCGGAGTCGACGGCGGCGAGGACGGCGCAGCCCGGTTCGGCGGTGTGGGCGCAGTCGTGGAAGCGGCACCGGGACGCCAGTTCCGCGATCTCGGCGAACACCTGGCCGACGCCGGTCTGCGCGTCCCACAGGCCGACCCCGCGCAATCCGGGGGTGTCGATCAGGACCCCACCGCCGGGCAGGGCGAGGAGGTTGCGCGTGGTGGTCGTATGGCGGCCCTTGCCGTCGACGTCACGCGTTACCTGGACGTCCATCACGTCCTCGCCCAGCAGCGCGTTCGCGAGCGTCGACTTGCCCGCGCCGGACTGTCCGAGCAGCACGGACGTACCCCCGGCGGCAACCGCGGCCAGCACGTCGGTGCCCTCCCCGGTGGCGGCGCTCACGGCCAGCACCGGCACACCCGGCGCGGCCGTCTCCACGTCCTGGACGAGATACGACAAGGTCACCGGGTCCGGCACGAGGTCGGCCTTGGTCAGCACGACCAGGGGCCGGGCACCGGACTCCCAGGCGAGCGCGAGGAACCGTTCGATACGGCCGAGGTCGAGATCCCCGGTCAGCGGCACCGCGACGATCGCGTGGTCGACGTTGGCCGCGAGGATCTGCCCCTCGGACCGCTTGGAGGAGGTGGAGCGCACGAAGGCGGTACGGCGGGGCAGATACGTCCGTACGTAGCGCGGGGTGCTGCCGTCGGGGTCGACGGCGACCCAGTCGCCGGTGCAGACGACGCGCAGCGGGTCGTTCGGGGTGACGAACGCGGTGTCGGCGCGCAGGGTGCCGTCGGCGGTGACGACGTCGCACTGGCCCCGGTCGACCCGGACGACACGGCCGGGCAGGAGCCCCTGCTCGGCGAATGGGGCGAACTCGGCCTCCCAGTCCGCGTCCCAGCCGTACGGCTGGAGCGGATGCACGGAAGCGGAAGACGACGAGAGCGAACCCGGGAGAGAAGAGAAAGACAAGGGGTGACCCTTCACAAGGGTGGCCCCGGCACCGCGCGCACAGACGCGGGAGAAGGAAAGAGGTCAGCCGGAGGCCACGGGAGTGGACTTGATGAACTTCCGGATGCGGGCAGAGCCCATCTCAGGTACAGCCATCGGTCACACCTCCCACAGGACAAGCCAAGTCACCGGCGGCAACGCACGGTTGCCGCTCCAACAGCATCAAGCCTAGAAGACACACGGGCCGCGGTGCCAGCGAATTACGGCACACCAACCGTCTCTCCCAGTCGGCTACGACGCCGACACCACATGGTCCGAGGCTGCGGCTCTCGACGGGTTCATGCCGGCCACGGTCGGCGAGACCGGCTGGCCGTGCATGCGGTTCCGGGGCGGACCGCCCGGGTTCCTGCACGTGCTCGACGCGACACCCTGGCCTTCGCCGACGTCCGGGGCAACCGGCAGTACATCTCCACCGGCAATCCGCGCGGCGACGACCGGGTCTCCCTGTTCCTCCTGGACCCCGCCCGGCAGGCCCGGCTGAAGCCGTCTCCTCAGCGCGGGCGGAGCCCATGTCGTGTCCCCGCGCACGGACTGGTACCAGACCCTGAGCCGCGAGGTGATCGCCGGACTCATCGGCGAGACGGGCCGGGGCTACTTGCAGGACGCGCCGTTGAGTGTGAAGCCGTACGGCGCCGAGTTCTTGCTGTTGTTCCAGGTGCCGAGGAGGCCGAAGGTGAAGCTGCCGTCCGCGGCGACGTGCTTGTTGTAGTCGGCGGCGGTGGCGGTGACCCGGGAGCCGTCCTGGGCGACGCTCGCGTCCCACATCTGGGTGACCTGCTGGCCGTCGCGGTAGGACCAGGCGAGGCGCCAATTGTCGAGCGCCTTGGTGGTGGTGACGGTGACGGTGGCCTGGAATCCGTCGGGCCACTGGTTGACGAGGTCGTAGGTGGCGTCGCAGCCCGCCGACGCGGCCGTGCCCGAGCCGGAGCCCGAACTCCTCGTGGGGTCCGCCGAGTTGCCCGCCGCCGTCGAGGCGGTGCCCTGAGGTTCCGTGTCGGGGTTCTTGTCCCCGGCATCGGTCGCCGTGCTGCTCACCGTGGGCCGGGGAGACACCGAGGACGTGCCCGAGGGATGGGCGCCGACGGACGACCGGGTGGAGCCGGGGTTGGCCACCGGCTGACGGTCGGCGTCGTCACGGGCCGCGTTGTCGTGGGCGGAGCCGCCCATCGGCATCATCGAGACGCCGAGCGCCACCAGGGACAGCAGCACCGCCGCGGCGAGCAGTCCGTTGCGCACCAGGCGCGCCTTGCTCGCGCCCTCCTTCGGTTCGCCCGCCTCCAGTTCGGCCACGGGACGCCCCGCGCCCAGCCGTACCTCGGCGGCCCGGCGGCGGCGCTCCAGATAGGCGAGCCCGCCCCAGCCGATGACGCCGCTCGCGAGGGCCGCGGGCAGTCCGCCGCCCGCGAGGCGCAGACAGGCGGCGGCCTCCGCGCACTGCACGCAGGTGGCGAGGTGCCGGGAGAGGTCCTCGGGGGTGTCGGCGGCGGGCGAACGGGTCACCGCGTCCAGCAGCCGCGCGTAGCTGCGGCACTCCGCGTCCATCGGTGTGTCGAGGTGGCTGCGGTGGCAGCGGTCCCTGAACAGGGCCCGTACCTGGGCGAGTTCGGTGGAGACGGCCGTCGGGTCGAGGCCGAGGCGGCGGGCCACGACGGGCAGCGGCAGGGCCTCCACCTCGGCCAGCCACAGCAGCGCCGCGTCCGCCTCCTGGAGGTCCCGCAGTCCGCGCAGGGCGATCGGGCGCTGCAACGGCATGCCGTGATAGCGGGCCGCCTTCTCGGAGTTGAGCCACAGCCGCAGGTCCGGGTCGAGCCGGTGCCCGCGCCCGGCCAGCTCCCACGCCGCCGCCGTGGTGCGTACGGCGGTCAGCAGCAGCGGTATCACCGGCAGCACCCGACGGGCCGGCCCGCGCATCAGGCCGGACCCGACGGACCGGGCCTCCTGGATGCCGAGGGCGAACGCCTCCCCGGCCAGCTCGGTGGCCGAGTCGGCTCCGGACGTGCACAGATCGGCGTAGGACAGCACGGCGTCCCAGCACTCGGTGAACAGTGCTGCCTCAGCGGCGTCCTGAGGAGTCGGCAGGTCGGGCATGGGTCTCCTGCATCCACGAATGACGGCCAACCAGCTGTGACAGTAAGCGAGTTGGAGGGGGGCTGCCTCGTGACAGGGCCAGAGCCTTTCACGCATCCGACACAACTGACAAGCCGCGTATTCAATTACGGTGACTGTCCGTCGCCTCTGTGCAGTTGTACGTGTCCGGGCCCCTCCCGGCTCACCCGTCGCAGGAGTTGGCCACACCGTTACCTTACAAAGGCGCGGGCTCCTCGGCGGGGAGACTGTCCATGAAGGAACTGACGGAGAAGACGGCGCGACCGGGGCCCGGTTCGCCGTATCCGGGCGGGGACTTGAGTCCGAAGTCCTCCATCGTGGCGCGGTACGCCTCCAGCAGCCGGATGTGGTACTCCAGCGGCGCACCCTGCGGATTCGCCTTGCCCAGCGGGGTGGTGGGCTCGGGGCACCAGGTCGTGAAGCGGGGCGTGATGCCCTGCGACATGAAGAAGCGCAGTCCCTCGGTCGTCGACGCGATCGCCTCGTCGACGGTCTTGAAGCCGAACGGCTCCGCCATCTCCACGCCGGCCACGAAGTTGGGGATCACATTGCGTGCGCCGAAGATCTCCGCGGAGTCGAGAATCCGCTTGTGCCACTCGTCGCGGCCGACGTACCGCTCCTTGCCCGGGCAGTGCAGCTTGAACAGATACTCGTCCCACACCTCGTAGTTGGGGTGGTAGATCTGCACGCCGTAGTCCTTGAAGCGCTGCACGTCGTCCTTCGGCAGCGCCTGCGCGACGACCTTGCCGATCCAGCGGCCGGGGAAGCGCTCCTCGATGGCCTTGGCGTAGTGGCCGTAGAAGTCGGCCTCGTCGCGCCCGGCGACCGTCTTGGTGATCGCGCCGCCGGTGAGGGTGTAGGCGGTGGACACCTTCGCGGTGTCGTACCGGTCGATGATCTCCAGGGCCTCGAGTACCTCCTCGACGTCCTTGACCCCGGTGTACGGGCGGCCCGCCGCCTTGTGCTGGCGCCAGTTGTGGTTGATGTCGCAGTACTGGCACTCCTCCTTGGCGCCGAAGTACTGGCAGACCCGGAAGACCGTCAGGTAGATCAGGTAGCCCCACTGGATGGTCGGGGCGACCTCCATGACGGACTTCCCGTTGGCGAGCTTGTGCCGGTAGTACTCCGGCATCGGCGGCACCCCGACGTCCGCGATCCGCTTGCCGTCGAGGTACAGCCCGAGGACCCCGTCGTCGTCGGCGGCCACGCGGTACGGCGAGGTCGGGTTCACCCGCACGGAGACGACGGTCCGCCGCAGGTCGTACGGGCCTCCGGTGAGGATGATCTCCTCCGGGGGGCGGCGCAGTGCGGCCTCGCCGAGCTCGGGCAGGGTGCCGTGGTCGAAGGAGAAGATGAAGTACGACTTCGGCTTGACCTCACCGCCCTCGTTGTCGCTGAGCGCGGACGGGTCGAAGGCGACACCCCCGCGGAGCAGGTCCTCCTTGAAGACGGCCTCCCGCGGCACATGCGGAAAGCGCTCCATCAGATCCTCGACCAGCGCGGTGCGGCTGCCCATCCCGTATCTCCTCCTGGCTAGGCGTACGACTCCTCACGGTATGCCCCCGGCGGTTGTGCGGTGCTCTCGGGGGGCGGTGTGGGGCGGTTTGGGTGGGGCGGGGTGGGACGGGGGTGAGGCTCGGGGTGTCTGCGGGGTGCGGGTGTCTGCGGGGTGCGGGTGTGTGTGGGTGGGGGCTGGGGTTGTGTGCCGAGTGCCGGTGCGTTGTGGCTGGGCGCGCAGTTCCCCGCGCCCCTGAGGGCATGGGGGTGGGTCGGGGTCGGGGCGGCAGCCCCGTGGCGGCAGCGGTGCGCAGCTGAGGGCATGCGGTGGGCAGGATTGGGCGGCAGCCCCTGACGGCACCGCTCGCAGCGGCACTGGAGCGCCACCGATCCGACGGGGTCGTTGTCCGGTCAGGTCTGTTCTGTTGCCGCTCTGCGGGCGATGTGTTCGGGTGTCGGGATGCCGGGAGGGAGTGCGGGGTCCGGCACGGGTGCGCCCCAGACCGGGGTGAGCGGGAGCGTGCCCGCCCACAGCCCCAGTTCCGCGTCCGGCCCGTCCCCGTCGTCGGGCGCACCGGCGCGGATCTTGACGGAGGCCTCGTCGAGGGAGAGGGCGAGCAGCGCGGTGGCCGCGAGTTCCTTGC
The DNA here is from genome assembly GCF_044763565.1 of Streptomyces sp. NPDC096013. NCBI lineage: Bacteria > Bacillati > Actinomycetota > Actinomycetes > Kitasatosporales > Streptomycetaceae > Streptomyces > Streptomyces sp. NPDC096013. Next base: position 1,206,209 of record NZ_JBIWGK010000001.1, read on the forward strand.
GGCTCGGCTGTCTGGCGTACGACCACTGCCCCGGCGTCGCGTGTTCGGTCAGGCGCCGCAGCCCGGCCAGCTTCTCGTCCGGGTCGGTGACCTTGCGGGGCACCCCGTGGATCATCGCGCTGCGGTAGTTGACCCCGTGCTCGAAGACCGACCGGGCCAGCACCAGCCCGTCGACGTGCGTGACGGTGACGCACACGGGGGTGCCGCCCGCGAGGCTACGACTCGCGACGGACCCGTGGAAGTACAGCTCCCGCCCGTGCCTCCCGTACACCGTGGGTACGACGACCGGCCGCCCCTCGATCACGACCCCCAGGTGACAGACGAACCCCGCGTCCAGGATCGCGTCCAGGTCGGCACGGTCCAGGCTGCCCTGGTCGGCGAGGCGGCGATGGCGGGTGCGGTCGGTCTGCGGGAGGCGATCGGTCATATCGCCGGAGACTACCGATGTCGTAGATCAATTGCCATAGTTCAATTGAATACAGCGGTTGCATCGCATCTGTACGACTAAATCCGAAGCAAAGACGGTGCTGACATGCTTTGCGTACCAGCGCTTCGCGGACAAGCACGACGTCTTCACCGCCCTCGCCGCCTGCCGGCACCACACCGATACGCAGGCTCATCGGCTGCCGACTTATGCTGCGGCAGCAGCAGGAGTCCTCCTCGTCGGGCTGATCCACGCCCGGCTGTGGCGCACCGACCCCTGGGGCAGAACACGCGAACGCACGCTCCCGGAGGGACGGCAGGCATGACGGAGACGGTCACCAACTGGGCCGGCAACATCACCTACGCGGCGAAGGAACTCCACCGCCCGCGCTCACTCGACGCCCTCAGGACCCTCGTGGCCGAGAGCGCGCGGGTCCGGGTGCTGGGCAGCGGCCACTCCTTCAACGACATCGCCGAGCCGGGCCCCGACGGCACCCTGCTGTCGACCGCCGTGCTGCCGCCCGAGTTCGACATCGACACGACGGCCCGCACGGTACGGGTCTCGGGCGGCGTCCGGTACGCGGAGCTGGCCCGCCGGGTGGACGCGCAGGGGCTCGCGCTGCCCAACATGGCGTCCCTGCCGCACATTTCGGTGGCCGGCTCGGTGGCCACCGGCACCCATGGCTCCGGCGTCGGCAACGGCTCGCTCGCGTCGGCCGTGCGCGAGGTCGAGATCGTCACGGCGGACGGCTCCACGGTCACCATCGCGCGCGGCGACGACCGCTTCGAGGGTGCCGTGACCTCCCTGGGCGCGCTCGGTGTCGTCACCTTCCTCACCCTCGACCTGGAGCCCGCCTTCGAGGTCGAGCAGTATGTCTTCACCGAACTGCCGCTCGCCGGGCTGGACTTCGAGACGGTGGCCGCGTCGGCGTACAGCGTGAGTCTGTTCACCGACTGGCGGGCGCCGGGCTTCCGGCAGGTGTGGCTGAAGCGGCGCACCGACCAGCCGCGGGCCGACTTCCCGTGGGCCGCGCCCGCGACGGTGGCGCTGCACCCGGTGCCGGGGATGCCCGCGGTCAACACCACCGAGCAGTTCGGGGTGCCTGGGCCGTGGCACGAGCGACTCCCGCATTTCCGGGCGGAGTTCACGCCGAGCAGCGGGTCGGAGCTTCAGTCGGAGTACCTGCTGCCGCGTTCCACGGCGGTCGAGGCGCTGGCCGCGGTCGACGGCATCCGGGAGACGGTCTCCAGCGTGCTTCAGACCTGCGAGGTGCGGACGGTCGCCGCCGACGCGCAGTGGCTGAGCCCCTCGTACGGCCGGGACACGGTCGCCCTGCACTTCACCTGGATCGAGGACACGGAGGCGGTCCTGCCCGTGGTGCGGCGCCTGGAGGAGGCGCTCGACCCGTTCGACGCACGGCCGCACTGGGGCAAGGTGTTCACGACCCCGGCGGAGGTGCTGCGCGGGCGCTATCCGCGGCTCGGGGACTTCGCGGCGCTGGCACGGGGCCTCGACCCGGAGGGCAAGTTCGCCAACGCCTTCGTCCGAGACGTACTCGGCGACTGAGCGGGTGACCGGGCGGCGACCGGCTGCGCGACCGAGCGGCCGCCCGGTAGGAGCCGACTTTGTACAGCCCCTTTCCTAACCCCTTGTCGAACGCCGCTCCCGCGCCATAGCCTTGCCGCGCGCCGGTGCCGTCGTGCCTCGGCATGATGCGAGGGGGAGGGATGGCGGTCACTTCGGTGAAGCGCACATCACGTGACATCCGAACCGCGAACCGTTACGAGGTGCTGCGCCAGATCATCGCCGAATCGCCCACGTCCCGGCAGGAGTTGGCGGCCGCCACCGGGCTGAGCCTGGCCACGGTGGCCACGCTCGTCGGGGAGCTGCTCGACCTCCGTATGATCACGGAGGTCGGTTTCGAGGACTCGGCAGGGGGCCGCCCCCGGGGGCTCGTGGCGGTCAACGCGTCGGGGGGCGCGCTGATCGGCGTCGACATCGCGGAGACGTACGTCCATGTCGAGCTCTTCGACCTGGCGCTGAACGTCCTGGCCCGCGCCGACGAGGACATGCGTCCCGGTGAGAGCCTGCCGGAGCAGGTGGTGAGCCATGTGGCCGCCGCCGTCGGCTCGGTGGTCGCGCAGGCCGGCGTCGAGGGCGCGCGGGTGCTCGGGGTCGGGGTGAGCGTGCCGGGGCAGGTGGACCGCGCGACCGGTGTCTCGGAGTACGCGCCCAACTGGGACTGGCACGACGTGCCGTTGCTCGACCTGCTGTCCGAGGTCATCGCCTACCCACTGTACCTGGACAACCCGCTGCGCGCCTGCGCGGTCGCCGAGATGTGGTTCGGGGCGGCGCGCGGACGCGGGGACGCGGTGGTGGTCAACCTCGGCACCGGCGTCGGCGCGGGCCTCGCGCTCGGCGGGGCGCTGTACCGGGGCGTGAGCAACAGCGCGGGCGAGTGGGGCCATACGACGCTCGTCCTGGACGGCCGGCTGTGCCGCTGCGGCAACCACGGCTGCGTGGAGGCGTACGTCGGGGCGCCCGGAATCATGCTGAACCTGCGGGAGTTGAGCCCGCGCAGCCCGCTGCTTCACCCCGAGGACCAGACGGCCACCATCAACGCGCTGGCCGGCGGCGTGCGCGCGAACGACCCCGTGGCTCTCGACGTCGTGCGGGAGACGGCCCGTTACGTCGGCGCGGGCATCGCCAACCTGGTCAACATCCTCAACCCCGAAGTCGTCGTGCTCAGCAGCTGGGTCGCCCGCACGCTCGGCGAACCGCTGCTGCACGAGGTGCGCGAGGCCGTCCAACGGCACGCGCTCAGACGGCCGTTCGCCGCCACGCAGATCGTCCTCTCCCCCATCCTCACCGACCCGGCGTGCCTGGGCGCTGCGACGTTCGCGCTGGAAGGGGCACTCCAGTCGGTCGGGCAGCGGGGCGCCTCGGCGTCGAGGGCGCGAGTGCGTGGAGGCCAGAAGGGCTGAGCAAGGCCGTGCGCTCGACACCGACTTGGGCGCCCTCGCAGAAAAAGCACAGCCGGGCAAGCGCACCACCTCAGCAAGGAGCCGTACCGCACCACCTTCATGACGACGGAAGGGATGCACATGACCCACCCCCACCCGAGGAGAACGGTCCTCGTGACGGCGGCAGCCGCGCTCGCTGTCACCGGCGCCCTGCTCTCCGCCCCGCCCGCGACCGCCGACGGCGCCTCACCGGCCGAGGTCTCCCCGCACGCGGCCCAGACCATCGACGACATCGGCGCGTCCGGCGCCTGGTGGGTCAACGACCTCCAGCACTTCACCCCCGCCGCCCAGGCCAAGGTGGCCCAACTCCTGTTCTCGGCACAGGGGTTGAACCTCAGCTCGTACCGCTACAACATCGGCGGTGGCGGCACCGCGGTCACCACCCCGGCCCGCGCCGCACAGGACTTCCTCAACTCCGACGGCTCGTACGACTGGAGCAGGGACAAGGGCGGCCGGACCTTCCTCACGTACGCCGCGAAGTACGGCGTGCGGGACCTGATCGGCTTCGTCAACAGCGCGCCCGCACAGTGGACGACCAACGGGCAGAGCTGCGGCGGCCGGTTGAAGCCGGAGAACGAGGGCGACTACGCGCGGTACATCGCCGACGTCACCGCCCACTTCGCGCGGCAGGGCGCGAGATTCGACTACATCAGCCCCTTCAACGAGCCGAACAACGATTTCGGCGACTGCGGCCAGGAGGGCATGCAGGTCACCGTCGACCAACGCGACGACATCGTCCGGGCGTTGGGCGCCGAGCAGCGGGCCCGGCACCAGAGGACCTCGATCATCGCCGACGAGTCGAGCAGCACGGTCGGCTTCTCCACCGAGGTCCCGCAGTGGATCTCCCAGCCGGACACCGCGCAGTACGTCTCCAAGCTCGCGCACCACACGTACAACAACCCGAACGACGGCCAGTTGGGCAACGTCTACGAGACCGCGAAGACGGTCGGCAAGGACTCCTGGGCCACCGAGATCTGCTGCTTCGGCAAGGGCACCACGGGCTGGAACCAGGAGTACGACCCGACCATCGACAACGCCCTGCTGATGTCCCGCATCATCTACAAGGACTTCGCGACCTCGCACGACTCGGCGTTCCAGTGGTGGGTGGCCCTCGCCAGCGGCTACGGCACGGACCCGACCGCGCGCAACGACACCGGCTGGAACGACGGGCTGATCTACTACGACCCCGACTACGCGACGAACGGCAACCAGACCCTGTACTTCACCAAGCGGTACTACGCACTCGGCCAGTACAGCAAGTTCGTCACCCCGGGCTCGGTCGCGCACAACGTGACGGGCGCGCCGAGCGGCGTCGAGGTCAGCTCCTACGACCGGCACGGCACGTGGGTCGTCGTCGTCAACAACCAGAACACGACGGCCACTTCACTGAACCTGCACTTCAACAGCGGGACACCGCTGCGCGCGGCACAGGCCGTGCGGACGTCGGCCACGGAGAACTGGGCGAAGGCTGCCACGCCGGCCGTGAGCGGCTCCACGGTGTCCGCGTCGCTCGCGCCCCGCTCGATCACGACATACGTCTTCGACCGGAAGAGCGGCAAGGGCCAGAAGGGACAGGGGAGTTCGGCGATCACCGGCGCCCTCCGGGGCAACCAGTCCGGCAAGTGCCTGACCGCCGACGCCTCGGGAGCCGCGCTCGCCACCTGCACCGGCGGAGCCGAGCAGAGGTGGTCGTATGACGCGAAGGGCGGCCTGCGCACCGCCAACGGCTATCTGACGGCCGGGAGTTCGGGGCTGACGACCACGGCCGGCTTCACCGGCGCGCCGGACCAGCGCTGGCTGCTGAACGCCAACGGCCAGATCCTCAGCGAGGCGTCCGGGAAGTGCCTCGACGTGAGCGGGCAGGCGACCGCCGACGGCAGCAGGGTGATCCTCTACAGCTGCAACGGCGGGGCCAACGAGGCCTGGTCAAAGGTGTATTGACCATCTGAATACGGGGTGCTGGTCGCCTCCGCGGCGACCCGCGCCTTCGTCACGTCCGGTATTCCGAACGCCGCACAACGCTTCGCACAGACTTCGTCCAACCCCTTGCCGAAGGCTTAGGCGAAGGTTAACGTCCCGCACCGCACCTCGATTCGGGCCACGTGCCGCGGAGCCGTGGAGCCGCAGCCGCGCGAGAGACAAGGACGTCACCATGTCGGCACAGAGCAACAGCAACTGGTCCCGCCGATCGATATTCCGGGCGGCCGCAGGGATGGCGGCCGCGGGGACGCTGGCCGCTTGCGGCAGCAACAACGGGCGGGGCGCCAGCGGTGGTTCGGGCAAGCAGCTCACCCAGATGTTCCACGCGTACGGCGAGGCCGGGACGGAACAGGCCATCAAGCGCTACGCCAAGGCGTACTCCGGGGCGAACGTGACCACTCAGTGGATCACCAGCAGCGACTACGAGAGCAAGCTCTTCGCCACGCTGCTCACCAAGCACGCCCCCGACCTCTTCGAGTTCCACCCGCAGATCCAGATGGTGAAGAGCGGTCAGGTGGCCGACCTGAGCGACATCATCGATCCGGTCAAGTCCGACTTCAACCCGGCCGACATCGCCTCGCACACGGTGGACGGGAAGATCTACGGCGTCCGGATGATCGACGACCCGCAGTTCTTCTTCTACCGGCCCTCCCTGTTCAAGAAGGCCGGCGTGAAGGTTCCGGAGACCCTCGACGAGTTGATCGAGGCCGCCGCGAAGCTCACCACGGGCAAGGTCAAGGGCCTGTATCTCGGCAACGACCTGCACGCCGTCATCAGCCCGATGATCTGGTCAGCCGGTGCCGACACCCTCAACGACAAGAACGAGATCGCCTACCACACGCCGGGTGTCGTCGAGGGCATCAAGAAGATGCGCAAGCTGTTCACCAGCGGCGACCTGCTGCTCGATGCCCCGACGGACTACTGGGACCCGTCCGCCCTCAACCAGGGCCTGTGCGCCATCCAGTTCTGCGGCATGTGGGCGATGCCGCAGTTCCAGAAGGCGCTCGGCGACGACATCGGGGTCTTCCCGTTCCCGAAGACCATCGACTCGGGCAAGCAGTCGGTCTACAACGGCGGTTGGTCGATGTTCGTCAACGCCAAGGGCGCGAACGTCGACGCGGCCAAGGAGTACGTGAAGTGGCTGTGGATCGACCAGAAGAAGGACCAGGAGGACTGGGCCACCTCCTACGGCTTCCACATCCCGCCCCGTGCGTCGATCGCCGCCGAGGCCACCAAGCTCAAGTCCGGTCTGGCCGCCGAGGGCGTCAAGCTCTTCAACGAGTTCGGCCACTTCGACAACATCGGCTGGACCCAGGCGATGATCACCGCACTGGAGGACGTCTTCGCCAACTCCGTCCGCAAGGGCGGTGACCCGGAGGCCTCGCTCGACAAGGCCGACACGGCCGTGAATCGCGAGCTCAAGAAGCTGTTCGGATAGGCCGGGGCGGACCGGACATGTCGGCGACCACGACACGCGACCTCGCGAGCCCCGCCCCGGCTAAGGCCACCCCGGCCAAGCCGCGGCGGGGCCTGCGGGGCAGCCGTACCCTCAATTTCTGGCTCTTCATCGGCCCGTTCCTCGTCGGACTGATGATCTTCGTCTACGTCCCGATCGGCTGGAGCATCTACCTCAGCTTCTTCGAGGCGCGCTTCACCGTCACACCGAGCAGGTTCATCGGCTTCGACAACTACACCTACATGCTGACGAACCCCGACTTCGTCGGCTCGCTCGGCACGTTCACCGTCTTCGCCGCGTTCATCGTGCCCACCACCTGGGCGCTGTCCCTGGGCCTCGCCCTGCTGGTGAACCGGCTCAGGTTCATGCGGGCCTTCTTCCGGTCCGTGTTCTTCCTGCCGACCGCGTGCAGCTATGTCGCGGCGGCGCTGATCTGGAAGATGTCCATCTTCAGCGGCGTCCGCTTCGGCCTGATGAACACGGTCATCGGCTGGTTCGGCGTCGACAACATCGCCTGGCTGTCCAACCCCAGCCCGCCCTGGTACTGGTTCGTCATCGTCACCGCCCGCCTGTGGCTTCAGTCCGGCTTCTACATGATCCTCTTCCTGGCCGCGCTCCAGAACATCCCGGCGGAGCTGTACGAGGCCGCCGCGATCGACGGAGCCAAGCCGGGCTGGCAGACCTTCCGGCACATCACGCTGCCTCAGCTGCGGGCGACCTCGACCGCGGTGATCCTCCTGCTGCTCATCGCCGCCTACCAGGCCTTCGACGAGTTCTTCAACCTCCTGTCCAAGACCACCTGGGGCCGCCCGCCCCTCGTCGAGCTGTACTACACGGCCCTCGGCGAGAACCAGGACTACGGCGCGGGCAGCGCGGGGGCCGTGATTCTGACCGTGCTGATCGTCATCGTCACCCTGTTCCAGGGAAAGCTCATGGGCTTCGGCCGGGGAGAGGAGGCCAAGTGACCACCACCGCACCGCAGTTGAGGAAACCACGCGGCAAGAAGCGGCACGGCGTCCTCGGCAACACGGGGCTGTACCTCGCGACCGGCGTCGCCGCCTTCCTCTTCCTCGTCCCGTTCTACCTGCTGGTCCGCAACGCGCTCTCCACGGACGCCGAAATCACCGGGGAACACTGGAAGTTCTTCCCCACGCATCTTCAGTGGGGCAACGTCAGCGACCTCTTCGACGACACCTCGGTGGACTTCGCCCGGTCGATGTGGAACTCACTGGTCGTCGCCGTCTCCATGACCGTGGGCATCCTGCTGATCTGCTCGCTGGCCGGCTACGCCCTGGCCCGCATCCCGTACAAGCACTCCAACAAGATCTTCTATCTCGTCCTGGGCACCCTGATGGTTCCCACGGCCGTCACCTTCGTGCCCAGCTTCGTTCTCGTCTCGTCCCTCGGCTGGGTCGATACCTATCGGGGTCTCATCATCCCCGGCCTGTTCAGTGGTTTCACCTGCTTCCTCTTCCGGCAGTACTTCCTGGGGTTCCCGAAAGAGCTGGAGGAGGCGGCACGGGTGGACGGACTCGGCTACTGGGGCGCGTACTGGAAGGTCGTGGTGCCCAACTCGCTGAACTTCTTCGCCGCGATCGCCACGATCACCTTCATCAGCGGCTGGAACGCCTTCCTGTGGCCGCTGGTCATCGGCCAGGACCCGGGGGCCTGGACCGTCCAGGTCGCACTGTCCTCGTACATGACCAACCAGACCGTCGTGTTCCACCAGATCTTCATGGCCACCGCGATTTCCATCCTGCCCCTCGTCTTCGTGTTCCTCTTCCTCCAGCGCTGGCTGGTCCAGGGGATCGCGCAGACCGGCATCAAGGGCTGACACACCCGCCTCTCACGATCAGGAGACCGATGACTCCCAGCACCGCCGCCGGCCATCTCGAAGACGTCTCCCCGGGCAGCGGAGCCCTCCCACCCCGCGCCCGGTACGCGTCCCTGGACGCGAAGTCACTGTCACTGAACGGCAGTTGGCGTCTGCGTGTGTCGGCGACGGCCGACGCCGAGGACGACTCGTTCGCCGGGGAGGGCTACAACGCCGGGGACTGGGCCGAGGTCACGGTCCCCGGTCACTGGGTCCTGCAAGGGCACGGCTCCCCCATCTACACCAACCACCTCTACCCCTTCCCGGTCGACCCGCCCCGCGTCCCGACCGAGAACCCGACCGGCGACCATCTCCGCACCTTCGACCTGCCGTCCGAGTGGCCCTCGGACGGCGGGGCGGTGCTGCGCTTCGACGGCGTCGAGTCCTGCGCCCGGGTCTGGCTGAACGGCACGGACATCGGCGAGTTCAAGGGGTCGAGGCTGCCACACGAGTTCGCGGTCGGACACCTGCTGAAGCCCACCGGCAACGTCCTGGCCGTCCGCGTCCACCAGTGGTCCGCGGGCTCCTACCTGGAGGACCAGGACCAGTGGTGGCTGCCCGGCATCTTCCGTGACGTCACCCTGCTGCACCGCCCGCCGGGCAGTGCCCTCGACTTCTTCGTGCACGCCTCCTACGACCACGTCGGCGGCGCGGGCACCCTTCGCGTCGACTCCGACGTCGACGGCCGGGTCACCGTGCCCGCCCTGGACATCGATGTCGCGACGGGCGAGCCGGTCACCATGCCGGTGCGGCCATGGTCGGCCGAACTGCCGTATCTGTACGACGGTTTACTGACCACGGAAGGCGAACGCGTCCCCCTCCGCATCGGCTTCCGGACCGTGGAACTCTCCGACGGCCTGATCAAGGTCAACGGCAGGGCGATCCTCTTCAAGGGCGTCAACCGCCACGAGTGGCACCCGGAGAAGGGCCGCGCCCTGGACCTGGAGACCATGAGGGAGGACGTGCTGCTGATGAAGCGGCACAACATCAACGCGGTCCGCACCTCGCACTACCCGCCGCACCCCGACTTCCTGGACCTGTGCGACGAGTACGGCCTGTGGGTCATCGACGAGTGCGACCTGGAGACCCACGGTTTCACCGAACAGGCCTGGCGCGACAACCCCGTTGACGACGACCGCTGGACCCCGGCCCTGCTGGACCGCGCGGCCCGCATGGTGGAGCGCGACAAGAACCACCCGTCGATCGTCATCTGGTCGCTGGGCAACGAGGCCGGCACCGGGCGCGGTCTCACGGCGATGTCCGAGTGGATCCACGCCCGCGACAGCTCCCGCCTCGTGCACTACGAGGGCGACATCGACTGCCGTGACGCGGACGTCTATTCACGGATGTACGCCGACCACGCCGAGGTCGAACGCATCGGCAGGGGCCTGGACGGCGGCACCCGGAAGCGGCGCCAACTTCCCTTCATCCTCTGCGAGTACGCCCACGCCATGGGCAACGGCCCGGGCGGACTCGCCGACTACCAGCGCCTCTTCGAGTCGTACGACCGGCTCCAGGGCGGTTTCGTCTGGGAGTGGATCGACCACGGCATCGAGGACGAGCGCTTCGGCTTCGCGTACGGCGGTGACTTCGGCGAGGAGCTGCACGACGGGAACTTCGTCTGCGACGGCCTGATCTTCCCGGACCGCACGCCCTCCCCCGGTCTGATCGAGTACAAGAAGGTGATCGAGCCGGTCCGGATCACGGGCGACGGCGCGGACGGCACCGTACGCGTCACCAACGGTTACGACTTCGCCGACCTCTCCGCCCTGGCCTTCACCTGGTCGTACCAAGTGGACGGCGAGACGGTCGAGTCGGGCACCCTCACCGTGCCGTCGCTCGCCCCCGGCGAGTCCGCCGACGTCAAACTGCCCGAGCCGCCCGCGGCGTCCGACGGTGCCGAATCCCACTGGACCGTAAGGGCGTCGCTCGCGGCCGACACCGCCTGGGGCCCCGCCGGTCATGTCGTCGGCTGGGGGCAGTTCCCGGTCACGGCACGGCCGTCGCCGTCCGTCTCCGCTCTCGCCGGACCCGTGTCCGGGGAGCGGCGGATCACCCTCGGGCCGGCCGCCTTCGACGCCCGCACCGGCGAGTTGAGGACGATCGGCGCGGTGGACGTCACCGGTCTGCGTCTCGACGTATGGCGGGCGCCCACCGACAACGACGACGGCGCGTCCTGGCAGACGGACACCCGATTCGGGCCGCTCTGGCGGAAGTTCGGCCTGCACCGGATGCGACACCGCCTGGACGGGGTGGAGTTGAGCGAGGACGCGCTGACCGTCCGCACCCGGGTGGCGCCCGCCGCCTGGGAGATCGGGCTCGCCACGGTGTACCGCTGGACTTCGGACGGTACGCGGCTGCGGCTGACGGTGTCCGTGGCGCCCGAGGGCGACTGGTCCTTCCCGTTGCCGAGGCTGGGCATCCGGTTCGGGCTCGACGCGAGCGCCGACCGGGTGCGCTGGTTCGGCGGCGGTCCCGGCGAGGGATATCCGGACACCAAGTCGTCCTCGATACTGGGCCGTTGGGAGTCCACGGTCGACGACCTCCAGACCCCCTACCTCCGTCCGCAGGAGAACGGCGCCCGCCCGGACGTCCGTTGGGCGGAGCTGGGCGGGCTGCGGATCGACGGTGATCCGGAGTTCTGGTTGACGGCCCGCCGCTGGACGACGGAGCAGCTGGACGCGGCCACCCACCGCACCGGCCTCACCCCCGGCACCGCGTCCAACAACGACTCCGCGGGTGTGTGGGTGAACCTCGACCACGGCCAGCACGGCATCGGCTCGCAGTCCTGCGGCCCCGGCCCGCTCCCGCGGTACTTCCTGAACGCCCGACCGGCCGAGTTCTCCTTCGTGTTCTCGGAAACCCCGGAGACCAGTTGACCGACATGGTCACGAGCCCGCCCGCGGCCGACCGGCTCTTCACCCGGTCGGCCGCGGTCGCGTCCTGCGCCGGCTTCATCCTCATCGGCATGCTCCAGGCCCTCTACGGCCCCGCGGTCCCGGGCCTGCGCCACGAGTTCGGCCTCTCCCCCGCCGGTGCCGGTCTCGGCCTGAGCCTGCACTTCACGGGCGGGGTCGCCGGTGTCCTCGCCTTCAACGCGATCCACTCCCGGATCAGCAACAGGGCGCTTCTGGCGTGGGGTTACGCCCTGATGGCGGTGGGCGGCGCGGGCTTCGCGCTCGCCCCGGACTGGCCCCTCGCCCTGGCCGCCGCGTTCCTCGCCGGTCTCGGGTTCGGCGGGAACGACTACGGCCTCAACCAGCTCTTCGCCATCGGCTTCGGCGACCGCTCCACCGCCATGCTGAACGTCCTCAACGCCCACTTCGGCATCGGCGCGGTGCTCGGCCCGGCGCTCATCGCCTGGTTGGGCCCGGACGCCTACCCGTACGCGTTCGGCGCGTGCGCGGTGCCGGCGGCGGTGCTGGTGTTCGCGGGCTCACGGGGCGTACGGACACGTGTGTCCGACGCCGCGCCGGCGCCGGAGAAGCCGCGGGCGCCGGGTGTGTCGCGGGTCCTCGTCGGCTTCCTCGTCCTCTACGTCCTCAACGTGGCCGTCGAGGCGGGCGTCGGCGGCTGGGAGCCGACGCATCTGGAGACGGTCGGCTACAGCGCGACCGTGGCCGCGTCGGCGACCTCCGGCTACTGGCTGATGATGACGGCGGGCCGCTTCCTCGTCGTACCGGTCACGCTGCGCCACGCCCCCGAGCGGATTCTCGCGGTGTGCGCGACGGGGATGACGGTGTGTCTGCTGCTGACGCTGGCCGAAGGAGCGGCACCGGTGGCGTACGCCGGTGTCGGCCTGTTCATCGCGCCTGTCTTCCCGACGGGCCTCGCCTGGCTCAACTCGGCGCTCCCTGGGGCCAGGCGGGCGGGGGCGTGGGTGATCGCGGCCTCGAACGTCGGCGGGGTGGCGGCTCCGCCGCTGCTCGGTGTCGGGATCGAGGCCTCCGGTATCCACGCGGTGCCCTTGCTGTTGACCGTGCTGTCGGGCGCGTCGCTGCTGGCGACGCTCCGGCTGATCCGACTGACGAGGAGGTCTGTGTCATGAACGCACTGTTCCGGCTCACCCGAAGGCTGATCCAGTGAGCGCGAGCAGCATCGAGGTGCGCGGGCTCTCCCGTACCTTCCACACAACTGTCCGGCGGCCGGGGCTGGTCGGCGGTCTGCGCTCCCTCGTCAACCCGGAGCGCGTGCCCAAGTACGCCGTCTCCGACGTGACGTTCGACGTCGCCCCGGGTGAACTCCTGGCCCTGCTCGGCCCGAACGGCGCCGGCAAGTCCACCACCATCAAGATCCTCACCGGCATCCTGAGGCCCACCTCGGGCGAGGCCCGGGTCGCGGGTGTGGTGCCGTACGAGGAGCGGGAACGCAACGCCCGTAACATCGGGGCGGTGTTCGGGCAGCACATCACTTCAGGAAGTGGTGCGGACGCGTCCAGTCTACCGCCGGACGGCCGCCCCGTGCAGGTGCTCTGACCTGCAAAGATAGCCCAATCCGGGGCCGGTTGGCCCGTTGGTGCGGCTCGGGCGATCTTGACGCACGCTCGCCCTGGTGGACTGCGGCTGATGATGCATCATCCGGCGAGGTTCGACCGCGTGGAGAGCGCTTCATCAAACGGCGCACATCCGGCCATGGTTGGCCTATTGGCTCCCTCAGGTGACCAGCCGTAGCATCGGTCTGCTCGTGGCTTTTGCACCACGTATGCGGTCTTGCGCGAGGGGGCGCCGTGCTGCCAGGGGATGATCTCTACGACCTATGGGGCAGCTACCTCCAAGACGAGTGGCGACGTGAGCGGTTCATCAAAGCCATTGAAGCCATGGAGCAGATGAACGCCGAGAAGCGCACCCAGCTCCGCGAGGACATGGCCCAGTACGTGGCCGGTAAGCCAGCCAGTAGCACCCTGCGCGACAGCTTCAGGCAGTACATCGAGAAAGAAGCCGCCCATGTCGATGGACGTTCCTCAACCGAGAGACCTGGCACGCCAACAGGGTCCGGGACCGACACCACTAGCCAAGCGTCAACCGAAGGAGATGGACCGGGCGACGACGATTGCGCTTCTCCAGGAGCGGAGTCGGGTCCTTCTGACTGACATGCGGCTGTAGAGAGCCATCCTGGCAAAGGAATTCCCTCAGGTAACTTACCGAGAGCAACCCCAAGCAACAGGAGGGCCGCAACCTGTAGGACTGTGCCCACTACCTTAAGAATCAACCACCACATCGGAGGGTCCTCCTCTGGGTGGTGCATGATGTCTTTGGCGTGGCTATCAATGTCACTGGGGCATCCATCACCCTTGGGGTGGTTGGCACGGTCTTGATGTTCGTAGGAAACTCAACGGTCGTGGATGCAATGAACCGATGGGGTAATCGATCGTTGCCACATTTCAAATGGGGCAACCGCATGCAGATGATTGGCTTCAGTATCACCATCGTTACATTGTTGGTTAAGTAGCCAACGCAATAATGCTTCATAGTCTGATCTTGACTTGCGGGCTCGACACGTCATAATGAGCCTAATAAATAACTGGAGTAGCGCCATGGCAGCACGAGACTGGAGCAAGCTCTATCAGAAATACCGGGGCCAGTGGGTTGCCTTGCAGCAAGACCAGGTGACGGTCATAGCGTCGGCTGGCCCACTGACTGAAGCCATGGACGAGGCCAAGCGCCTGGGCTTTGAGAGCCCCATAATGACTAAGGTGCCGATGGAGCTAAAGCTACTCGTCGGCTAGCCTATGAAATTCAGTTATTCCCGTTAGGGTAGCGCGACTGAACCCCGCCCCATCATCCCGCTGATGCTCCCAACGAAGCGGCGGGCTTTTGAGTACATGGCACTGGTGGACTCCGGGGTCGACCTGAACGTTTTTGATATCGAGATCGCCATAGCCCTGGGCATCAACCTCAAGGCCGGTGAGGCCGTCGACATCGTGACCGTCATGGGCGGTGTTGAGACGGTCTTCTTCCATCCCATCACCATCACGGTGGGCGGGGAGTCGCATCGAGACCCGGGCGGCGTTCCGGGAGCGGTCCTCTGACTACGGCGTTGTTGGTCAAAACGGCTTCTTCGACCACTTCGTCATCACCTTCGACCGCCAGGCCGAGGAGGTGGAGATCAAGCGCCTGGCTGCTCACTCGCAAAAATAGGAGCACCAGTCGCCGCCGAGTTGCGTACAGTGATCCCGGCCTGAAAGGAGGCTAACCGTGGCGCATGCCAACCCCAACGAAGATCTGGCACCAGAGCAGTTCCCCGATCTCAACCGATCCTTCTACGGCTCTGATCCTGCGGACTACTTCCGCAAGCGGTTGGACCTGCTGCTTCTGGCCGCAGCCAAGCCGCGCGAGCTGGATGCCATGCTGGCTGACGGGTTTAGCTATGGTGACCTAACCATCAAGCAGCAAGAGGGCGAGCCAACCGACGAGGGCATGACTTCTCTCAAAGCCTTCATCTCCGCCGAGGCCGAAGTACTCGTTCATCACGCGTCTGAGGCGCTGCTGCGTCTGTATCTCGCCCACGCCGAGGGATCACCCTGCCCATGGCTAGAGTGCGCCGGTCTGACCAGTTTCAAGGTGTTCAAGAAGCGAGTTGCTCAGCTTCGAGACGAGCCCATCCCGGCAGAAGACATAAGTCGGGTTTTTCTGGGGCGCATCAGCGATGGGTCGGATGATGAGGTCCAGCCGCACATCCGCACAATGAGGCGCTTTCTGCGTCTTGTTGCCGCACGTCTCCTGAGTGACAGTAACCTGTACAACTCAGCTAAGCACGGTCTTGCAGTCCTCTCAGGTCCAGCCAATCTGGTGGTAACTGATGATCAAACTGGGGCGTCCTTCGGTGGCGGCGGTCCAAGCTTGAGCTACCTGGAGATCGAGACCAAGGAGAACAAGGACCGTCTGTGGCGGCGTACAACTCGATGGATTGACGCTGAGCAGACGATGATTCAGACCCACGCGATCATCACGGCCATGGTTAGCCTCTGGGACGTTGCTAAAGCCAGGTATACCGGTCCTGAAATTGAGGGCGTCCACGTTCTAACGTCTGAAGCAGTGGATCAATTTGCAGGATTGGGCGGAACAAATGCCAGTCCGTTCACACGCAGCAGCTTCAGTCTGGCCTACTACCAACCGCTACCGGTCGAGGGCACCTGACACCTCGATCACGGCTTGGGCACGCCCCTTGTGCTGCCGCTCATCCGGCTATCTGATCGCGCGGCCGGCGCGGACCGGACCAGCCGATGGCGAGACATGCCCCCTGCCCGCGTGGTCAGGAAAACCGCTATTTGATACCGGGCGTTCTTGTTATTATCTGGACATGACAGGCCTTCTAGACCAAATCGTTGATCACTACCTGGGCTCGGGCGACTTCAACGGCTACTTCTTTCACGAGGAGCCGGAGGGTGTCCGGCGCACGGCCGTTGGCCTGCTTGATGACGGACTCATTGAGGTTGTAGGCGAGGCCGACTACCCGAACCCGCACATCCGCCCTTGGCCGAACCGACGGCCAGTTGAGCAGCAGCGGGACGACATCAATAACTCAGGCACCGAGCGCGGCGCCATCTGTCTCTACCCGACGGCCAGGGCCCTGGAGGGCCGACTTGATGCGCAACTGCATCATGACGAGCCGTACCGGCGTCGGCTGGCCGAAGGGCGTGGAACGCTGGAGCTGGCCTACTTCAGGTTCGACGTGCTGGAGAGCTACCGCAACGACCCTCGCTTCCACTTCGACTTCGATGACTTCGGGGTCAGGATTTCAGTCTCGGATGAGGTCTACTTGGACGAGGACGAAGATCCGGATGACAAGACTTCGATCTACCACGTGGGCTTTGCCTACAACGAGACGACCATCAAGCGGGACAGTACTGAACCCATCACGCGCTACATCTGCGCCTTCCTGGGCGACCTGTCCAAGCTGACTCCGGGCCACCAGCAGCGATGGCGAACCTATGAGGTCACCGCGAAGCCGGAGGCGAGGCCTCACCCGGTATGGATGGCCGCCCAGATGGGGCACTGGCCTGATGGTCTCGGCCCGTTCGCCCGGTTCTTCTTTGAGCTGGAGGCCTGGAACAAGCTCCACACGCAGGCCTTCGGGGTGCCACTACTCAAGACAGTGGACCGTCCGCGAGAGTTCGGGTGGGTACTTCGTGCGTCCCAGCATGAGTACGACGCGTTCATCCACCAGCTCGACAAGCTGCTCTCCGAGAACCTGCAACACAAGGCCTTTGATGCGGCTGACGTGCCACGCAAGGACGAGAATGACCAGCCCATCGGCAGCCTGAACCGACTGGATCGCCTCCTAGCCAAGCACAACATCCCCGAAGGCGACCGGCGAGGCGTGCTCAAGCCCCTGCGGGACGTCCGTACCGCGCGGCAGAAACCTGCCCACACCGTGCGCTCGAACGTCACCAACAAGAACTTCATCCGCGACCAGGCCGAACTGATGGCGCTCGTCGTTGAGAGCCTGATGCTGCTTCGCTCGTTCTGGCAGAACCATCCGAAGAACGCTGGATGGCAGGAGCCGGACTACGTTGCCGACGACCGCTACTACTGGCTCTGACGAGTACCAGCCACAGCGCGGGTACTACCCGTCATCAGCTTGTGTCATCGCATCGCCGGCGCCCATCGGATGACGGACCATCACGGCTCCTTGGATCAAGCCTTGTCGTACAGGCTGGTCATCGACTGATCGCGCGGTACCGTGATAGGTCGGTGACCGTGAGTGCGTGGTGGTCTGCGGAGGGGGACGGATGCAGGACAGCGCCCGTAGCAAGTCGATGAACCAGAGTGCTTACCTGGCGCTCGTCGAAGCCTTGACGTTCGTCTTCTGGAACAAGGGGCCGTTTGAGCTGTACGTGAGGGGCATGCTCAAGGACCACAGCGAGCTCCTGGCGCAACTGAGCTTCCAATCGTCCACCAAGCGGGAAGTGTCCGGCCAGTTGGTCAAGCTGCTGCGCGCCAATGAAGCCCGATACCTCGATGTGACGGTCGCACTCATGCTCGACATCGCGGCCATGGAAACCTTCCCCAACCTGGTGTCCCAGGAGGATGCTGCCGACAAGGTAGCCAAGGCGACTGCCGCCGTAGCTGAACTGAAGCGCTGGACTGCCAAGCAGCGGGAAGTCATTGCGGAGCACGAGGCACACGCGGTCGCCATCGCGGAGAGTGCCAAGCTAGCCCAGGACGGCCGGGCGTTCGCCCAGGCCCATGATGACCTGAAGCAACGCTTCATGGTGATGTACTCGGCCACCGACAAGCACCAGCGGGGCCGGGACTTTGAGGGCTTCATCAACGAGCTGTTCGCGCTCTACGACCTGGAGCCGCGGGCGTCCTACGTCATGGAGCATGAGCAGATAGATGGCGCGTTCTCCTTCGATACTGACCACTACGTCCTGGAGGCGAAGTGGTGGAAGGACGCCATCGGGCGGCCGTTGCTCGACATCTTCAAGGCGAACATCGAGCGCAAGGGCAAGAACACCCTCGGCCTCTACATCAGCATGAGCGGCTTCACCTCGGACGCCCTAGACGTGTACGCGTACAGCACGCCGTTCATCACGATGGACGGCCTGGACTTCATGGCCGTGTTGGATCAGCGCATCCGCCTGGACGAGCTGATGACCCACAAGAGGAAGCACGCCAGCCAGACGGGGCACTGCTACCTGCCGGTTGCCAAAATCTTCTCGCAGTCGGAGTAGGCGGCAGTACAGGCCATCATCCGCTTGCGCCATCGCCCCGCCGGCTCGGGTAAGCATGGGCGAATGATGCAAGCATGAACCCCATTTGATGACCCATCGTCATACAGCTTTGAGGCTACCGGAATTCGGTAGTACTAGCCGATTCCTAGGCGTAACATAACCAGATGGACTATCAATCGGCGCACGACCTTCCCTCGTTTGTGGAGTTGAAGAGACAGCTCCAGGGCCTGCGAGCGCTGAGCCTATTCTCCCGGAAGCAACGGGCAACTGTGAAAACCCTTGAGCAACAGATCAAGGGTCTGGGTGACACCGTGGATCAGTATTACAACCTCCTCGGGCCCCGAAATTGGATCTTCCATGACACGTTGTCTGTCAGTGACATCACCGTCCTTTTGAATGAGAATCCCGATGCGGGGGAAGCGGAAGCCGGGCTAATCGCGCTGTACAACGACCCCGACAATCTGCGCCTCATGATTGCGCGACTTAACCAATTGCCCGCCATGCGCAAGAGGATGGCGCTCATCCTTACAGCTCAGGACGATTACTTCGCCGAGAGGTACTACGCCTGTATTCATGTTCTGCTGAGCGTGATGGATGGATTTGTGAACGAGTTTGAGACCGTGCGTCGTGGCTTGCATGCTCGGGAAGCGGAGGAGCTTCGCGCCTGGGACAGCGTGGTTGGGCATCACATGGGACTGACCAACGCGCATAGGACGTTCACCAAGGGAAAGAGCGCCACGAACGAAGAGCCAGTATTTGAGTTGTACCGCAACGGTATCGTGCACGGCAGCATACTCAATTATGACAACGTGATTGTAGCGACCAAGGCATGGAATCGCCTCTTTGCCGTGGCCGACTGGGCACAGGCGCGGATTAAGGAACAGCAACCGCCTCCAGAGAAAGCGAGCTGGAAAGAAATCTTCGCCCAGGTCGCCGAGAACGATAAGCGCAAGCGCGCCAATGAGGCATGGCAATCATCCACCCTGCACCCCGGAGAAAGTGGCTTTGCCGAGCATCCGGCGAGAGAGCTAGTCGATGAGTTCCTGACTGCTTGGATAGATAAAAACTACGGGCAGATGGCTCAAAAAATCTCGACTGAGGTACGCCAACCGCACGGCAATGCCATGCCTCGACTGGTGCGGATTGAGTACGAAGGACTCGATCTTAAGAGCTACGAGATCGAGGCCATTGACCACACCGCTCCGGCCGTCTGCCTGATCAGGGTAGCGCTGTGCTTTGCGGACGGTTCCCAGCAGACCGTGAATCTGCGCTGGCTCTATGAAGATGGTGATGGGCAACCAGTCGCTTCATCGCTACCCGGGGTCTGGCGTCTGCGCAACTGGGGTCCAATGACGTTCATGAACGCGACCGCATGATGACGGCCGCGGGGCGTCGGCATGAGCGGCAGCCCAGCGTGATCAGAGCCCGCTGAACGTGCTTGGACTACGGGAGTCGCCCTTGGGTCGTCCGCTGGCTGGCTGACGCGCTACAGCAGCTCTACGTCGGCCAGGAGCCAAGCGGATGACGCACCATCGCGCGGGGCCGGCGTGGCCCGGATGATCCGCTATGGCGTATCAGGCACGTAGTGGCCTCGGGTCGGGTGCCAACCGTCGTGAAGATATGGATAGTTGGATCAAAAGCCTCCCCACTTGGGTGTAACTAGGGCACACTGGCCGCCTGTTGAGCAGCGAGGTGGGGGATGGCGGACACCAACACTCCAGATGCGGACACTCAGCCAAACGGCTCGGGAGGCAACCAGCAGCCGCAGCCGATGAGCAAGAAGGTCAAGACATTTGTCTGGGCGGCAGTGCTTGTGGGCTTGTCCGGCAGCATTACTGCAATCACGCAGGGTGCCGTCTCGTGGGTGACCGATGGCATTGCGCACCCCTTCAAAGATGATGACGCCAAACCAAAGCCCTCAAGCCCCAAAACCGGCCCGACTACAAGCATGGCGAAAACGCCTTTCACTGCAACCTTGGAGCAGCCAAGTCCTTGGGATTCTTGTGAAAACGGCAGCGGAATGGTGTATTTGAAGCCGCCATCTCTCGCGGCCATCGACACTGAGTGGAAGCGGCGCTGGGTGCCGCCGTACGACATCATGGGGCTGAAGTCGAATTTCGATAAAAAGTACCTGGGGGAACCGGCTAACTTCGTCATCCTGAAGGTGCAAATCCATGGCACGAGTGACGAAGCCATCACGATCAATGATGTATCGATCGTTCCGGTCAAGGTAGCCCCTGCCCCGAAAGCCCTGCGTCTGAAATCGGAAGGGGGTTGTGGGGGGAGCGGTGAAAGCCAGTTCTCTATCAACCTGGATTCGCCGGGCCAGCGAAAGGTGTTCAAGGTTGGTAAAGATGAGTCTGATGCTGAGTTGGTTCGACGTTTTCCTTACCAGGTAACGAAGAGCGTACCGGAAACAATGGAGATCTTGCCCTTTACTAATGTGAGTGACTATAGCTTCAGGCTAGCGATCTCATGGGCCAGTAGTGCGGGTAAGAGCGTCACGGTGGTGGGTGACCTCAACCATGGCAACCAGCCGTTTCGCGTTGTATCCGGTGCTCAGTCTGAGAAGTACAAAATCGGGCAGGATGCAACGGCGCGTCCGTACGCTGAGACAAAGGTAGATGATCCGTTCGACGAGCTGCCTGCGGAACAGCAGTAACGGTCGGGGCGAGATGACGCACCATCGGGCGTGGTCGGCATGGCATGGAGGATGGCGCATGGACACGCAAAAGCACCCCCGACACGGGAGCCGAGCTCAGGGCTACCGAGGAGGAGAAGCCCGTTAACCGTGCCAGGGGTGCGTTTTGGGGTGATCCTCTATGCAGCCGTAGCCGCAACGTCATCAAGCGGGACTATGGGAAGGCAGCGGACGGGCGTGATGCGGAACTCTAGCTGTGCCTTCACTACCATGCGGCCTCTTTCGTGATCTATATTTTGTGCCACATCCTAGAGCTTGTCGATGCACTCCCGCAGCAGGGCATTCACGTGCGACCCGAGGGGTACCAGGTCGTGCATTGAGATAACATCTTTACTGGTACGAATGTGACGATGAAGCACATCGTCTGCCTGTGTTTTGAAGTCCAGGAGCCGCGCCATGTACTTCTTGTCTGTCCGGGTCCACTTGTAGCTGCTTATGGCGGACTCAAACGAGGTCTGCCCAAGAATCGGTGGCACGTGATCGATGACGGCCCGCACCAGCGCATGGCAAGCATAGGGTCGATCCTCGGCGTAACAGTCGTTGAGTTCACGCAGCAGCTTCAGCAGCTTGTCCAAACTCCACTTGGTCTGGCCCTGCGTTCCTTCCAGCTCCTTGATGAGCTCTTCATTGATGTACTGCGGCGGCTCCTCGGACGGCAGGACGGTACGCGGGCTGACGGCTCCCGTAACAGTTGGTAGACCGCCTGAAAACCTTTCTTCAAGTGACAACCGGCCACCGGAAGAACCAAACACCGATGCCATGGCTGGCAGTGGACTGGCCGGAATAGTGATGTTGTTGGCTGCCATGGTCAGCTCAGAAACCCGCTCCACATAGCCGGACAGATCATCAACACCCCGGTACTCTTTGAGCCACTTGTGAAGCAGGAATTGCCAACTACCTGGGTCACTGCCCCACGGTCGGTAGCCACGCCGCAGTACCGGCTCACGTTCGAAGACGCCCGGCAAAGCTGCAACGAACTCGTCCGTGACGGCAGGAAAGTCGCGCTTGAATTGCTCCGAGTTGACGTACGTGTCCTCGCTCTGGTCGGGGGACGGCACGATGGCACGCTGATGCTTAATGAGGTACTGCAAGACGGAAATGAAGTTGTCACCGAAGAAGTGCCGCAACTCAGGCGAGTGGAGACCAGCAGCAGCAGTGAGGGCCGGACGGCTGTCATCTGCCAACCGGGCCCGGTCGTACCAAGTCAGCCCATATGAAGCGCCAATGGGCCCGGTAGACCCGACTACCGGCAAAGACTTGAGTACTTGCTCAGCATCGTC
Organism: Streptomyces sp. NPDC096013; assembly: GCF_044763565.1. Taxonomy (NCBI): domain Bacteria; kingdom Bacillati; phylum Actinomycetota; class Actinomycetes; order Kitasatosporales; family Streptomycetaceae; genus Streptomyces; species Streptomyces sp. NPDC096013. Next base: position 1,228,622 of record NZ_JBIWGK010000001.1, read on the forward strand.
GTAGCCCAGGTGGTCCATCATCCCGTCGACGTAGCGCCAGAACGGCCACTGCCCATCCTTGAGGAAGGGTTCGGCCATGACCTTGAGCAAGGTGAGTTGGGCATCATCGAGCGGGTCTGTCAGGGCTGGCATGGTTGGTCCGATCTTGGAATGATCCACACAGATGCCCAGATCGTACGCCGCCCTACTGACACTCAGCCAGGACATTGAACGCCGCTGATCAGCGCCACGGGGCAAGGGAGTTGTAGGGCCGGATGGCTGCTAATCCACTGTCATGAGGCGGCGCCGGCGGAGCGATGACCTAAGCGGATGTTCGGCAAGGCAGCCTCAGCTGATGGCTGGCAGCCAGCAGTAACGGTGACGTCGGCCCCTGTTCCTGAAAGGCGAGGGACGCGCTACAGATACAGGAAATTGAACTTCATGCCGCCATCCATTTGATGGGTCGCTAGCGTATTGGTCAATTCTGCTTACGGTTACCACAAATGCCTACACGAAAGGATTGACGGGCTTTCTTTGATTGTTTATATTCATTTAGTCCCGATTCGTGCACGGATCATCCGTGGGAGTACCCATGAAAGAACTACTGACGAAGATCAGAGGCAAGGCCGGGAGGGTGGGCGCAGTTCTTGCCCTTCTGGCTGGAACGACTGTGGCAGGAATAGCCATGGCGCCGACCGCTTCGGCAGCGAGTTGCTACGGTGACTACTGCTCCGGCCAGGACCCGGCGGCCACTGGTTGTGCCGCAGATGGAGTCACGGTGGCCGCGACGGATGTCTACGTGAACAACTGGCTGGGCCAGAGGGTTTACGGCGGATTCCTGGAATTGCGCTGGTCGCCCAATTGCAAGACGAACTGGGCGCGCTTCTCGCCGCAGCAGGGCTTCTCGTACAACCTCACGGCGTACCAGCCTCAGACCGGCTATCGCCAGGACTACAGCAAACCGGCCTGGGCAACCGCCTGGACGTCGCAGATATACTCGCCGACCAAGTGCGTCTACGCAGAGATGCATTCGACGGGCTTCTACTTCACCGGCACCACCAGAACGGCCTGCATCTAGAGGCCGTCCATATGTCTAAAGCCCTTGTCGGAGTATAATCCGAGAGGGGCGTTTTCTTATTAATCAAGAATTAACCTACGAGCTCTTCACTTTTTCGTTCCGACTTTGGAAAAACTCTCTTCGCGACATTAGCATTCGTCTTTGCCTGGTTTGCTTTGTGGCTAGTGGACTATGCCGTGCGAGTGCAACTTAATATGGATCTTCCGTATTTACAGATGGCTGCACCTCTGGCTAGCTTGCTGGTTCTCTACCGGCTCACCGACAAACAGCCTATTTGGGTGCCGCTTGTGGCAACGCTCGTTGCTGCATCGTTTGCATGGCTATCAGTCCGCGCTACCTTCCCGTTGACGCTCAACCAGGAAGGCGCGAGCGTGATCGTGGTGGCCCTCATTGCCGTTCTCGCTTACTGGGTCTACCAGTATGCCGTTCTTCGCTTTGGTGGCGACAAGGCCTAGCCTTTAGCGCAGAGCTAGCAGGTAGCAGAAGTGGAATTGATCAGTCCGATTACGTTGCCACTCAGAGTAAGGTCGGTGCGCGCGTTCGATAGTCAGTCCGGCCCCGTCGTGTCACGCTAGGGGTATCGACTGAAGGCGACACCATAGACCAGACGCACTGGGAGTGGCATGGGAAGTCCTACGCCAGCACCACCCCGACAGCGTGGCAGAGTTCATGAGGCCATAAAGACGCTAGGTGGGCTGTTAACGGGAATCGGTACTGTAGGAGGTTTTGGTCTTGGAGTGCTCATCTTTTACTTGGGTCATCAAACAGGTAGCGATGGAAAGTCTGCTCCCACTCCCAGCGTGACGGCATCTCCAAGGATAAACGTTCAAATAGAGTCACCAGCGGATGGTGCTTCTGTTCCACGATGCATCCCAGTTAGAGGTACAGGGCATGCGCTCCCAGGTCACTCCCTGTGGATTGGGATTCAGGTTCCTGGTAAACAAAGCTACCTAGACAAGCCTGTCTCCATGATGGATAGCGACCACTGGTCGGCTGACGGGATCGCTGTGGGCGCCATAAATGCAGTCGGCGTAAGTCGCGTCCTCGTTGTTGTCGATGTTGAGGGGCCGATGGATAAGTGGCTCCGGTCCCTGACAATCAACAACAAGCTAGGCTGGTACGCCCAAATCATAGGTCCTGATTTTGCCCCGGGAATCCATGTAGTACAAAAGCGCAAGGTGCTACGTGACAGTTCTACGGGCGGCCCAGATTGCTCTATACCGCCGGGGTGACGGCACAGTGCCATGGTGCCACGAATGCAGCACGGCTGACGCGTAGCGTGTGACTCTTCTACCTCGCCCAATGTATCTGGTGGATCATCAAACACGCTAAGCCGTTTGGGTACCAGGTGCGCTGGCTACGGGCGAGTCATTATGAAACTGCTTGGCAAAGCTCGATCATGCCGATGTGACGACAGCATGTGAGGCGACGGCATGGGCATATATCGGCCCTTTGGTTGGCGTGGTGGTGGGCGGTGGCTTCACTTGGGTTATTGCTGCCCTGCAAAGGAGAAAAGAACACCTGTCGGTGCGAAAGATGACTTACAGTGCGTGCGCGACGGCCCTCATGACTCATTACACTGCTTTGCAATCACTCAAGTATGAATTCCACATGCCCATGCAAAACGCATCACTGGCGGCAGAGCGTTTTAACAAAATGTCATCCCTGAACACTGTGGCGATACAAAGTGTCGCGGCAGTTATGGTTGAGGGGCCGTCGCAAACCGTCCGCGTCGCAGAAGAAGCAGCCCGAGCCCTCGAACGGTCGTCAGAGAAGCTGCGGCACTGGATTGTTTCGGGAGGGGGTGAGCCACGATCGTCAGATTTGGATAATTCCTACGGCGATGTTAAAAGGTTCATGGTGGAGGCTCGTATTTCGCTTAGGTATCCGCCACGTGACGAAGAGATTGAGGTCGTCACCTGGCAAACTCGTGTAGACAATTGGCTTAAACGACCCAATAGGGGCTTGAGGTAGCCATAATCCTACGTCGCACATTTTCCGACATGGCTGCCGGAAAACGGCTCTGGGCGCACACGTGTGCACGTGACTAGCTGAATGGATATTTAGCCCATGCTGCCTCGTGCAGAGGGTTTTTGTCTCCCTGCTGGTAGTGCTCGCTCAACGCCGGGCCTAGATGCCAAGTTGCCTGCTCACCGCTGACGATTCCTTGAAGTATGGGGTTGATGTCTTCTCGCTGGCCAATGGCTACCAACATCTCGATATCCCGGGCGGATGCGACGATCACTGGTACGTCAGTATCGGGAAGGAGCTTGCGCACGAAGACCCCGTTCATTCCGTATGCCGAGTCCAGCGTGGCTACGATCCCGATAATGGGCAGATCCCGTGGTACTTCCTCACCTAGCTGCCCGTCAAGTAGAGCTTTGTGAGTGCGGTTAAGTTGCGTGAAAGCCTTTCCAATAGTGTTCTGCAGCTGTGTCTCAAGGGTTTCATCGCCGATGCGGCTGCCAAGAGTGAACCGCGATGCCTTGGCCTCAACGAGCAACAGATGGCTTCCCAGGTTGACAAACCAATCGACAGTCTTCACATGGTCTTTCTTCACCCGGTACTCAATCTCGGGTGTAACCGTAGCGTGTGGCAACGCCTCAAACTGACGGCCAACGTAATCCTCGAAGAGCTCGCCCATATCCCGAGCAAAGGCCACTCCGAACCGCTTGATTCCCGCATAGTAGAGCTCGATGGGCGATAGCTTGCGGGTAACGAGGTGAGGAACTGGAGCCAAGGCCCGGCCATCTGGCATTTGGATGAACGGACGTTCTGTGAGTGGGTTAAACGTGTACTGCGGCAAGAGTGCGTTGGCCGGCGCCTCGGCGGCCTTTGCCTGAAAGCCTGGGATGTCAATCAAGTAGTGGTTCTTGCTTACGCTCTCGATAGTGTGCCGGGGGACTTCCTCCAGTACATCCGCGAAGTTGGGCTGATCGAGCCACCCCGGATCGTAATAGCCGTGGTTGTAATAAGCCCCGCCGTGGAGTAGAAGCCCCACACCAACGGCTTCAGTGACACTGGCCCCCAGCAACTCATGCAGAGTCTCTTCGGAGATAACTTCACAAGGCTTTCGACCGCTGTACCCGTTGAAGAAGGCATCTGCGCGCGCTACTTCCTCGGAACCTGACTCCTGATACGGGAACTGTTCAAATGCGATCCGCGTCAGTATAGAAAGCGGCGTAGCCAATGGGCTGCCAGCAGTTTCCAAGGGTGTGATGTTCGCGTACAGCAGGCAGCAGCGCGCCAAGTCGGTCTCTCTGGGAATGGTAGACCGATATGGGTTACCGTAGAGCAGTGACGCTTGCGCGGTCGCCGCGAGCGCCCATGGAAAGTACGGACTCCAGCGCATGACTTCTTCATCCTGGAGGGCACCGCACTTGGTTGCTATCAGCTCAAGAAGGGCCTGCTGGTTGAACCTGCGGACTTCGTTCTTGAACATCGCGTAGGTGGTCCGTTCCGGGTCCACTCTGATCTCCATGGGGCGCAGTATGCCATAGCGGGTCATGAAACCGGTACTAATTTTCGGTATCCCCCTATTGTCCCCTGCCCTGCTTAGCTTTTGATGAGACCCCGGACCAGAAAGTAGCCCCGGTTTTCGGTCTATGTTTGGCACTTCGACTCAGGCCTTTCTTCGCCATGTACTTTACTATTTATAGTGTTACTTCTGTTGGACACGTTTGACGGAGTGGCGAGACCAATGCACATCTCGTGCGGCGGTAGCACCTTCAAAAGCTGGAGCGCGGCTCGATCTCCTGAGCGCTAGCGCACCATTGGGCCGCGCGCCGGCGGAAGGCTCATAAGGATGGATAGCGGCTATCCCCTGTTCACCGGCGAGATGCCATGGTGCGAGTATGAAGACCTCGGCCTCGACGGTAATCCGCCGTGGCGGTGTCCAGACCAAGCAGCCATTGTGTTGCCTCTGACTGGCCATTTCCATTTTTACTGCGACCTGCACGCCGACTCACTGCGCCGGGTGATTCACAGACTCCTAGATGCGCGTGGTGTTCTCACCGAGAGATCGACCTGTCCGACGCCAACGCCAAGAAGCTCCGTGACGCCTTGGCACCGTTCAACAAGGCATCCCGCCTGGTCGACCCCAAGGTCGGTGGGCGGCGGTTCGCCAACAGTGGCAACGGCCAGATGGGCTTTGCCTACGGTGACTACGACAGTCAGGCCGTCCGCACTTGGGCCCAAGAGAACGGCATCGAGGTGAACGACAAGGGCCGCGTGCCGGATGACGTCGTGCGCCAGTACTTCGCTGCTCAGCAGCAACAGCAGTCCGCAAATGGTGCTGCCGCTCGCTGACCAAAGGCGCCCCGGGCGGGGCTTCCCCTACCCCGTCCGGGGTCTGGCCCTCGTAGGTGTTCACTTACGAGGGCCCTTTTCATGCCTGAGTACTGCTTGTACTCAGGCGCCGCCGACTGGGCTTCAACAGGCCCGATGATGCTGGGCAATTGGCTCGATTGAGCGTAAAATGAGGACAAGTAATAGAGCGTTGGCATGAAGCATTCGAGCACAAAGAAGGCACCCCAACACCGAAGTGATGAGGTGCTTTCAGCCCAGCTGGTTCAAGACTGGGTGAGCAGTCAGCTTGTAGATGCGCCCGCCTTGAGTGCCAAACGCACGAAGCGCGTGGCCGCTATTCTTGGTGGAACACGACCTGTAGCCTAGCCGGATCAAACCGGTTAGCCCTATGACCAGCCCGGTTGAGGACGATGGCCGCAAAGGTCTCGTCCGCTATGGCACGCCGCTGTTCAAGAACCAGGTCGGGCCACTGCTCCGCAATACTGGTTACCTTGGGCCCTGAAGTCTTGCGAGTGTACTTGGTGCGCTCCTTCATGAGCTCGCTAGTCTTCTTGTCTAGCTCCCGAATCTTCGGCCAGATGTAAGCGCCCATGTCCGAGTTTTCTTGGAACTGGGCAAGCAGGCTCGCTTTTTCGGCGCGGGCTTCTTCTAGCTCGGCTGCTTTGGGCCACGGCGCAACTTCAATCGTCACGCGCTGCTGGTCGTAGCGGGCAAACAGAAGCTCACGGATGAGTTGGTCAATGGCGTTACCCTAGCCGGTGTTCTTGCCGCAGCCGTCCCTACAGACGTAGATGAAGCGGTTACCCGGCTGAGCCATGCCGTTCATCTTGGCGCCACAGTTGCCGCAGCGGATGAGCCCGGACAACCAATACTTACGCTTGCCCGAATACTCCCCCGCCCCGAGGCGATCGTCATTGGTGCGCTTGTCGACTACGGCTAGCCAAACATCCTCGTCCAAGATGGCGTCGTACTGACCTTTCACCGGCTCACCATCCGGGCCGATGATGTCCCGCTTTTGAAGCGGCACGGTAGTTGGGTTATAAACGCGCCACCCGACCATACGCGGAGACAGCAGCATGTGATTTAGCGTCCGGCGACGCCATGGGTTGCCTTTGGTGGTGCGCTTCCCTTGCGCGTTCCACCTCCCACCGATGGTGGCCGGTCCAATGTCCGCCAGGATGTTTGGCCGCTTGCCGGATCTGCTCGGCTTCTTCCTCGATGATGGTGCGCTTGTCGTCGGCCCAGCCGAAGGGACGGTTACCACCAACGGGGATACCCCGGACGGCGCGGGAAGCGTGACTGTCCTTGAGCCTGCGTGATGTTGCAGCCGAAGCACCGTTATGGACGGCCACTATGTGGCGGGCCGCCTGGCGGCCGTTGTCGGTGAGTAGGTCGAGTGACCCACGGATATCAAGGATGGGCCGGTGGAAGTACTGGACAACCTCAATGGCGTCTTCTAGATGCCGGTTGTCACGGGTAAGGCGGTCAACGTCGTAGACGATGAGGCCATTGACAGCCGTATGCGGGTCTATGCCGTCCAGCGGCGTGAAGTGACCCGAGACCGGTGAGCCGTTCTTGAGGTCCTTTAGCGAGCCTTCAAAGACGGGCCGGATGACGCGGTACACCGTGGTGCCGTCGGGCTGCTTAACCCGCTTCTTCTTCCAGGCGGATGTGTCGGGCTCGTCGTAGGTGCCGACGTAGTTGCCGCCCCGAGACTCAACGTATGACCGGCAAAGCTTCTCCTGCTCGTCCCGGTTGTTGATGTCCAGACCGGTGAGCGGAGTACCGCGAGAACTACGGAACGGATCGAGCTCAAAGGACAGACGAACCAAACCGGCGAAGTTAAGCCCGGTTAGGTCTCCTTGGTGTGCCCTTACTATGCTGTCGGCCGGTGATGACACTGCGTGATCTCCTGTTACTTAATGTAACATCGATCACTTCCTGTGCCAATGTGCTGCGGGCAGCGCACCCAGCTGTGGTGGGACCTCCCGGTGCGTGAGTCGTTCGCGATCCTGCGGGACATCTACGAGGTGCCGAGGGACCAACACGCGGCGCGGTTGCGGGAGTTCGACGACATCCTCGAACTGTCCGCGTTCTGGGACACCCGCGTCCGGCATCTCTCGCTCGGCCAGCGGGTGCGCTGCGATCTGGCCGCGGCCCTGCTGCACGACCCTCCGGTCGTCTTCCTCGACGAGCCGACCATCGGCATGGACGTGGTCGTGAAGGAGCAGGTGCGGGAGTTCCTGCGGCACCAGGTCGAGGAGCGCGGCCGTACGGTCCTGCTGACCACGCACGACATGACGGAGGTCGCCCGGCTCGCCGAGCGGGTCGTCCTCATCAACCACGGCCGCCTGGTCCTGGACGGCACCCTCGACGAGATCCGCCGGACGTTCGGCTCGACCTGGCAGATCCGCGCGACGCTGGCCGACGCGCACGCCGAGGTCGTACCGCTGCCGGGCATCGCACTCGTCCGGCGGGACGGCCCGCAGGTGGTGTTCGGCCCGGACGGGGCCGAGGGGCCGACCGTCCATCAGGCGCTGAACCAGGTCATCGAGCGGTACGAGGTGACCGAAGTCGCCATGGACGAGGCCGACTTGGAGGACGTGATGCGGGCCGCCTACGTCCAGGCCGGGCCGCCGGCCGAGGAGGCCTGATATGGCCGCCCCGTACGCCTGGCGCGCCGCCCGTGTCACCCCGCTCGGTGAACTGCTCGCCCCGCCCCGCATCACGGCCGCCCTGCTCCGCCTCACCGTGCAGGTGGTGCTGGTGGCGTCCCTGTGGCGCGGCCTGTACGCCCACACCGGCCCCACCGCCGGGCTCACCCGCGACCAGGCGGTGACGTATGCCGTCCTGGCCGTACTCGCGTCCCGGCTGCGGGAGTTGGACCAGTACGCGGGCCGGGACAGGTCCTTCAGCACATGCACTTCGGCACGATCATCTACTGGTACCTGCGCCCGCTGCCGCCCCAGCGCTACTACGCGCTGCGGGCGTTCGGCGAGCAGGTGTACGGGCTGGCCTGGGCGCTGACGGGTTACGTCGTCTGTCTCGCCGCCGGTGTCGTCGCACCGCCCAAGTCGGCTGCCGTGGCGGGGGTGTTCGCGCTGACCATGCTGCTGGGCCAGCTCGTCCTCTACTACGTCATGCTCGTCATCGACCAGTTGTGCTTCTGGACGCTCCGCAACGGTGCCGCGATGCTCATCCTGATCTTCGCGCAGAACCTGCTGTCCGGCGTGTACGCGCCGCTGTGGTTCTTCCCGGGCTGGTTTCTCACGATGAGCGGGTTCCTGCCGTTCCAGGCGACGTTGAGCGTGCCGCTGTCGATCTACGTCGGCCGGGTCCCGCTGTCCGACGCGGGGGCCCAACTCGCCCTCCAGGCCGCCTGGGTGGTGGCCCTGTCCCTGTTCACCCGGTTCCTGTGGCGGCGCGCCGCCCGCCGGGTCGTGGCCCAAGGAGGTTGATGTCGGTGAACGCCGTCCGCATCGTCTGGCGCATCACGCGCCTCAACTTCCGTGCCCAGCTGGAATATCGCACCGAGTTCCTGCTCATGATCGCGATCGGCGCGATCTGGCAGGTGTCGGTGATCGTGTTCGCGACGGTGCTGCTCACCCGGTTCGCCGGGATGGGCGGCTGGGACAGCTCGGACGTGCTGCTGATCCCGGCGACGCGGATGATGGCGCACGGCCTGATGGTGCTGGTCCTGGGCCGGATGCACGGCATCGGCCGGTACATCCAGGAGGGTCGTGTCGACATCTACCTGGTCCGCCCGATGCCGGTCCACCGCCAGGCACAGCTGGAGTACTTCCCCACCAACGCGATCGGCGACCTGACGGTGGCGACCGGCCTGATGATCGGCGCGCTCAGCCGCAGTCACCTGGACTGGACGCCGGGCCGGATCGCGTATCTGATCGCCGCGCTCCTCGGCGGCATGCTCCTGGAGGCGGCCCTCTTCACGGCCGTGGCCGGCGCGTCGCTCCGCTTCCCGTCCGCGGACTACTGGAGCCGCTGGCTGGAGGACCTCCTCGGCACCTTCGGCAGCTACCCGCTCAACGTCCTGCCCCGCGCGGTCGGCGGCTTCCTCACCTACGCCCTCCCGCTCGCCTTCGTCGCCTACCTCCCGGCCGCCGTACTGACCGGCCACGGCCACGACACCGGCGTCCCGTACTGGCTCGCCGCGATCTCACCGCTGGTGGGCGTCCTGGCGTACCTCGGATCACGGCTGCTGTGGCGGTGGAGCCTCGCGCACTACACGGGGGTGAACGGGTGAGCGCCGCACGGGAGTTGTGACCTGGGTGTCACAGGGGGCCGACATCGCTCCTCCGACCAGCGCGCCCAGCGGCCGTATCGAACCGTTGCCGGAATCCAAGATCCGAGGGTGTTCTCTCAGAAACCCTGAGAGTCAACTCTCGGACCTTCCGGACCAATTGACCGGCTCACGCAGGCTGCGGCGTCAGGCGCTTGTGGCCCTTTCTGTCGTAGTACTGGACCATCGCGAAGCCGAAGAGCAGGCCGATCGCCGCGCCGATGCCGATCATGGTCCACGCGCGGCTGAGGCCCGCGTCGCCGCGGGCGTCGAAGTAGAGGATCGCCCTGACGCCGTCGCTGAGTTGGCGCATGGGCTCGAAGTGGGAGAGGAAGCGGTAGAAGCCGGGGACGGCCTGGAGGGGGACGGTCGCGCCGGAGGAGGGGAGGCCGAGGACGATGAACACGAACATGGAGATGAGCTGGCCGATTCCGCCGAACGCGGCGTTGATGGCCTGGACGCCGAGGCCCACGGCGAGGGCGGCGCAGTAGGAGTAGATCCACAGGAGCGGGATGTGGGTCGCGTCCATGCCGAGGATGCTGACGCTGGCGAGCATGATCAGGGAGACGCTGAGGACGGTGATCCCGGCGGTCATGACCATCTTCAGGACCAGCGTCTGGGTGCGGTTGATCGGGACGGTGGGGCGGCGGGTGTGCCAGGGGCCGATCTCGTTGTCGGCGTAGCCGAGGCCGGTGTCGACGCCGTTGCTGATGACGTTGCCGCCCATGAATCCGGCCAGGACCAGCAGCAGGGTGTAGTAGAAGGCGGTCAGGCCGATGCCGCTGTTGGCGCCGATGGGGTGGCCGACCTGGGTGGTGACGGCGACGGGGTCCGCGAGGAGCAGTTTCTGCGTACCGTCGGCCTTCGGTGCAGCCGCGGTGAGCTGCTTGCCGATGGCCAGGGACGCCTGCTGGGCCGCGGTGGTGCTGATCCGGCTGGCGAGGGAGGAGCCGAGGCTGCCCTTGCCGGGGTTGGTCAGCACGGTGATCGTGGGGCGGGCGGTGGCGTTCGCGGTGGTCAGCGCGGCGACGGAGTTCGTGAAGTCGGCGGGGATGACCAGGGCGCCGTAGACCTTTCCGGCGTCGAGTTCGTCCTGTGCCTGGGCTCTGGTGAGCATGCGCCAACCGGCCGCGCGGCTGCTGGAGTCGGCCGTGATGGAGTGGGCGATCTGGGTGCCGAGGTTCTGCCGCTGCCCGGTGAGCGGTCTGCCGGTGTCGCTGTTGACGAGGGCGATGGGCAGCGCCTTCAGCTCGCGGTTGGGGTTGACGATGCCGCCCATGTAGAGGAGGGACAGCAGGAATGCGAGCAGGCCGGTGAGCACGGTGGGGATCAGCCACAGCTTGGGGCGGCCGAGAAGTGCGCTGGCGCGGAGGCCGGTGGGGGCGGGGGTGCCGGAGTCGTCGTCCATGGTGGTCAAGTCTGGAGTCGGAATCCGGTGGGGACGGCGGTGAAACGCGCCGGGCGCCCGTCTTGTTATTGGCTATTGTCCTAGGGGTCACGTCGTCGCAGGTCAGAGAAGAGGTGGTGGGCCGTGGCACGCGCGGGACTCACCGCCGACCGGGTCGTGTCGGCCGCCGCCGACCTCGCCGACGAGGTCGGCTTCGAGAACGTCAGCCTGTCCGCGCTCGCCCGCCGGTTCGGCGTGAAGGACGCGAGCCTGTACTCGCACGTCCGCAACCTCCAGGACCTGCGCACCCGGGTCGCGTTCCTCGCGGGCGGCGAGCTGATCGACCGCATCGCCGTCGCGGTCGCCGGCCGCACCGGCCGGGCCGCCCTCGGCGCCTTCGCCGACGCCTACCGCTCCTACGCCCTGGAGCACCCGGGCCGGTACGCGGCCACCCAGATCCGCGTCGACCAGTCCCTGGTCGCCGACTCCCCCGCCCTGCGCCGCACCGCCGAGATCACCTACGGCATGCTGCGCGCCTACGGCCTGGAGGAGCCCGATCTCACCGACGCCGTACGGCTGTTGAGGAGTACGTTCCACGGCTACTGCGCCCTGGAGTCCACCGGCGGCTTCGGCGCGTCCCGTGACGTACAGCGGTCCTGGGAGCGGGCGGTCGACGCACTGCACGTGGCGCTGACCCGGTGGCCGGGCGAGAGCTGACGGAACCGCCGACGGGCCCGCCCCCGCCGTGGAGCCAAGGGTGGACGCCACCGGTGACCTGGCGGTCCTGAGGAACGCCACGCCGACCTGGGCCTACGTCCCGTCACGCCGACTGCGCGTCCCCGCTCAACAGGGCGTCACCGACCACGACGAGCCTCCGGATCGCCCGGCCGACTCCGTGAACCGGAAGCCCACCCGTCTGCCGTCGGCCCACTGGACGCAGACGCCGTGATCCCCGTCGACCTCCACGGACACCAGGTCCGCGAGGGGACGGGGGTCCGGCTCCGCCGTGAGCCGGGCCAGCGCGACGAACAGGGCGGGCCCGTCGCCGATCACGCCTTCGCCCTCCACCAACCCGTGCAGGGAGACGAGTTCGGCCACCGCCGGCTCCCCGGACGGCCACCCCGTGACCCGCACGGTCGTCCCCGCGACCGCGCCCACCACCAGATGGGCCCGCACCTCCACCGCCCCCTCGGCCACCACCAGGCTGATCACCCGGGCCCCTCCGGCGGCCGTGTGCCCGGAGGCGACCCAGCCGTCCCCCACCCCCAGCGGCACGATCTCCGTACGGCTCGGATCGCCGCCGACGATCACGCTGTTGTCGTACGACGACGAAGGCGCCGTCACCGTGGAGTAGGCGAGGCGCGTGTAGTACGGGTCGTAGCGGACGTCCTCGCTGCCGTGGTTGTGGAGGCGGACCAGGCCGTCCGAACTCGTCGACTGGAGCAGCCAGTTGGCGGGCGCGACCGGCGTGACCGCGTCCTCCCGCTCGGCCGGGCCCGGTTCCTCCGTCACCGTCCACACCTCGTGGTCCGGCGGGAGGAGCAGGCCGAGGAAGCCCTTGCTCGCCCAGTACGGCGAGGCGGGGCCCGAATAGCCTTGCAGAAACGCCTCGTCGGGGCCGTGCCAGCCCAGGGTGAGCAGACCGTGGGCGTCGACCGCGTCGCGTTCCAGGAAGTACTTCAGGGCGCCCGACGCCAGCCGTCGCGTCTCCCCGGGCCGCAGGGGCGTACGGCCCGTCAGCGCGCCGAGCCACAGCGGGGCCGTGGTCGCGAAGCGGTAGGTGAGGGAGCGGCCCTGGAGCATCGGGGCGCCGTCGGCGCCGAACAGGCGCGCGTAGTCGGCGAGATGGCGTTCCAGGCGCCCGCCGTAGAGGTCGAGGAGGCGGGAGTCGTCGGCGAGCCAGGCGTGCAGGACCGGGTAGAGGTGCATCGCCCAGCCGTTGTAGTAGTCGAACTTGCGGCCGTCGCCGTCGGTGTACCAGCCGTCGCCGACGTACCAGTCCTCGATGCGCGACAGGCCCCGGTCGACCGCCTTGCGGGACGCGTCGACCTCGTGGCCGACGTCCTGGAGGAAGCCGCCGACCGTGACGGGGAACAACTCCCAGTTGCAGGGCCAGGGTTCGGCGGTGAGGGCGTCGGCGAGCCAGGCCGCCGCGCGCTGTCGCACGGGGTCGTCGAGGCGGTCCCAGAGGAGGGGGCGGGTCAGGCGCAGGGCGAGGGCGATGGAGGCCGCCTCGACCAGCGGCTGGCTGCGGTCCTCGATGCTCGGCCAGACGCCGGCGACACCCGCGGCGAGGCCGTCGGCGTAGCGCTCCAGTGCCGTCGCGTCACGGCGGAAGGCGGCCAGCAGCAGGGTGCGGGCGTAGCCCTCCAAGCCGTCGGAGAGCCTGCCGGACCAGCTGGTGTGGGTGCCGGGGAGGTGGTAGAGCGCGCGGTCCTCGGTCGCGTACGGCTCCACGGCGGCGAGGAGGGCGTCGGCCGCCGTCTCCCAGTGGGCGCGGGTGAAGCCGGTGCGGGGGCTCGACGCGCGGTCGTAGGAGGGCAGGTGCATCGGCTCGCTCTCACGCTGGAGGGGGTGGAACCTGGGGCGCCCCGGTTCCGGTCGGAACGCCCCAGGGGTCTGTCGGGTCTCACCCCACTCGTACCCGGCTCTCCGGCAGCAGATGCCGGGCGACGAGTGCGTCGCGGACCAGGCCCGCGTACACGGTGGCGCCGTGCGCGGAGGTGTGCGTGTTGTCCTTCTTCTCGTTGTAGAGGTAGAGCGCCTTCGAGCCTTCCACTCCCAGCGATTCCACCAGCGCCTTGGTCTGCGCCGTGAGGTCCACGAGCGTTACCCTCTCGGCCGCGGCGACCGAGCGGATGACACCCGGAAGGTCGACGCCGAGCCCGTTCACCAGCAGCGCGGTGTCGTTGTCCAGTGTGCCGTCGGCATTGAACCAGCGGCGGACGATCGGTGTCACGAGAACCGGACGGCCTCCCCTGTCACGGATACCCCTCACGAGCGTTTCCAAGTTCGCGCGATAGGTCGCCTCGTCGGTGGTCTTGTCGTTGTGGGCGAGCTGGACGAGGACGAGGTCGCCGGGGCGGATCAGCGGCTCAACCGTCCCCCACAGCAGGGGATTCTCCAGGTAGGTCACCGTACTCTCCCCGGAATCGGCGTAGTTGGCGACGGAGACGCCCTTCCGGAGGAACTGTGGCAGCTGTTGACCCCAGCCCGAGTACGGGTCGCCCGGCTGGTCGCAGACCGTGGAGTCGCCGATCAGGACGACCTGGCGGGCGTGGGGCGCGGGTGTGACGCGGATGCCGGCGAGTGCGGGGGCGGTGCCGCCGAGGGTGAGGTCGAGGCCGGGGGTGCCGTCGGGGCCGGTGGGTTCGCCCTCGGGGGTGCGGACGTCGACCGTGAAGCCGCGGGTCACGGTGGAGCCGGCGGCGGTGGCCGTCTCGGGGAGCAGGGAGCGCCGGGTCTCGCCGCTGATGGCCGTACTCGCCGCCGTCGCGCCGCCGAGGCGGACCGTGACGTCGTAGGTGCCGGGCGGGACGTCGAAGTGGCAGGCGGTGGCGGTGCAGTGGGCGAGGCCGGGCGGGGGTGTGCGGTCGTGCGCCTGGGCGGGTGCGGCCGACAGGGTGGTGCTCAGGGTCAGTGCGGCCAGCAGGGCGAGGGTGAAACGTCTCATGCGTGGCTCCTCCGTCCGACGACAAGGCCTGGCGGAGGACCGTACCGCTCCGGACAAGCGCTTTCTAGAGTCTGGTCAGTTTTCACGTCCTCGCCAACTCCAAGGCTGTGAAAGCCCTTTCGCGAAATCGATTCAACTGCCACGCTCCAAAGCACCCGCACCCCCCACCTCCCGAAGGAGGCACCCCATGTCCGGTTCTGTGAACAGACCGGTTCGCCGCCGCACCTTCGTCCTCGGCACGGCGGCCGCGGCCGGTTCGGCGGCGCTCGCCGGGCCGCTCGCACAGAGCGCGTCGGCCGCGAGTTTCGGCTATACCGACGACGGCTCGAACTACGTCGTCGACACCGGCGCGAGCCTGGTCTTCAAGGTCAGCAAGACGAACGGCGATCTGACCTCGTTGGTCTACAAGGGCACCGAGTACCAGGGCTACGGCGGCATGAACTCGCACGTCGAGTCCGGCCTCGGCGCGTCCACGGTGACGATCGCGCAGTCCGGCACGACGATCCTGGTCTCCGTCACGCACGGCACGCTGAAGCACTACTACGCGGCCCGCAGCGGCGAGAACAACGTCTATCTGTGGACCAACAAGGCCGACACCTCGGTCAGCGCGACCCGCTACATCGTGCGGGTGAAGGCCGGCCTGTTCCTCAACGACCAGCCGGATTCCTACACGTACGCGCCGACCACCATCGAGTCCGCGGACGTCTTCGAGAAGTCCGACGGCCAGACCCGCTCCAAGCACTACTCGAAGAACCGGGTCATCGACTACGACTACGTCGGCTGGACCACCGGCAGCGTCGGCCTGTGGGTCGTGCGCAGCAACCACGAGAAGGCGTCCGGCGGCCCGTTCTACCGTTCCCTGCTGCGCCATCAGAGTGCGGACGGCGGCGGGTTGTACGAGATCCTGTACTACGGCGAGAACCAGACCGAGGCCCAGCGCTTCGGCCTCCAGGGCCCGTACGTCATCGCCCTCACCGACGGCGGCGCGCCCTCCTCGTCGCTGTACCACGCGAACCTCACGACCTCGTGGGCCGATGGGCTCGGCATCTCCGGCTACACGGCGGCGAGTTCGCGGGGCCGGGTCGCGGGTGTGGGCATCACCGGGCGGAACACGGCGTACGCGTACACGGTCGGGCTCGCCAACTCGGCCGCGCAGTACTGGGGTTCGGCCCGCGCCTCGGACGGCTACTTCTCGATCACCGGGGTGCTGCCGGGGACGTATACGCTGACCGTGTTCAAGGGTGAACTCGCCGTCTACACGGGCTCGGTGGCGGTCACGGCGGGCGGGACGACGACGCTGAACAGCATCGCGATCCCCGCCTCGAACGACCCGTCCAACGCGAGCGCGATCTGGCGGATCGGTGACTGGGACGGTTCGCCGAGCGGCTTCAAGAACGCGGACCTGATGACGTACGCGCACCCCTCGGACGTGCGGGCCGCGTCCTGGACCGGCAACGTCGTCGTCGGCAGCGGGACGGAGACCTCGGCGTTCCCCTGCTATCTGTGGAAGGACGTGAACAGCGGCATCATCGTGTACTTCAAGCTGACGGCCGCCCAGTCGGCCGCCGCCCACACGCTGCGCATCGGGGTGACGACGGCGTACGCGAACGGCCGGCCGCAGGTCGTCGTCAACGACACCTGGACCTCGGCCGTCCCCTCGCCCCCGGCCCAGCCGAGCACCCGGTCGCTGACCGTGGGCTCCTACCGGGGCAACAACTACACGTTCACGTACAGCGTCCCCGCATCGGCCTGGCTGACGGACGCAAGCGCCTACAACACGCTGAAGATCTATGTGGCGAGCGGGTCGGGCACGACGTCGTTCCTGAGCGCGGGCACGTCCGTCGACGCGATCGATCTGCTCGTCTGAAGGCGGCAACTCGCGGGCGGTCCGCGGCGACCCGTAGGCATGACTGAGCCGAACACGCACCACCGCTCCCCCGCCCGGCGCCGTGGCGCAGCCGTCGCGACCGGTACCGCGGCCGCCCTCGGGCTGGTCGCGGTGCCGCCGGCGACCCAGGCGCGGGCCGCCACCGTCATCACCGTCGCCAAGGACGGTTCGGGGCAATACACCTCCATGCAGGCCGCGGTGAACGCCGCCGCGGCCGGCGACACGATCTCCGTCGCGAAGGGCACGTACACCGAGATCGTCAACGTGCCGTCCGGGAAAACGGGGTTGACCGTCAAGGGCGCCACCGGCAACGCCGAGGACGTCGTCATCACCTATGACCGGGCCGCCGGTTACACCGACTCCGGGGGCAACAAGTACGGCACGCGGGGCAGTTCGGTCGCGACCTTCTCGGCGGGCGGTCTCACCGTCACCGGGATCACCGTGCAGAACACCTTCGACAAGGCGGCCCACCCCGAGATCACGGACACCCAGGCCGTCGCGGTCACCGCGCAGGGCGACCGGCAGACGTTCACCAACGACCGTTTCATCAGCCGCCAGGACACGGTCCTCAACTGGTCGCCGTCCTCGACCGGCCAGTACCGGCAGTACTTCTACGCGTCGTTCATCTCCGGTGACGTGGACTTCGTCTTCGGCGACGCCACCGCCGTCTACGACCGGATCACCATCCGGCTGCGCGACTCGGGCGCCGCGGCGGGCGGCCTCAACGGCTTCCTGTCGGCACCCGACACCAGCTCGGCGAAGACGTACGGCATCCTCGTCACCGGCAGCTCGGTGACCAGTTCGGCCGCGGCCGACACGTACTACCTGGGCCGCCCCTGGCACCCGACGGCGGACGCGGTGGGCCAACTGGTCGTGCGCGAGACCTCGTTGCCCGCCGCCGTGAAGGTCGCCGGGCCCTGGACGGACATGAGCGGCTACTCGTGGAAGAACGCCCGCTTCTTCGAGTACAGGAACACGGGCGCCGGTGCCGCGGTGAACTCCAACCGCCCGCAGCTCACCGACTCCCAGGCCGCGAGCTACACGGCCCGGACGTACCTGGCGGGCACGGACGGCTGGAATCCGGTCCGGTAGACCGGCTCTCAACTACCGCGCGTCCACTGCTGGTTGGTCGCCCCGCTGCACGTGTACGTGATGATCGCGGCGGAGTTGGCGGTGGACGCGCCCGACACGTCCAGGCACTCGCCGCTCGTCCTGGCCTTCACGAGGACGTAGCTGCCGGAGGCGGTGAGGCTCCACTGCTGGGCGGTGGCGCCGGTGCAGTTCTCCTGGGTCACATTGGCGGCGTTCTCCTGGAGGCACAACGAGCTGCCCCGGCCCATGAGTTCGTAGTAGCCGGTGCCGAGGTCCTTGAACCACCACTTCTGGTTGGCGCCGCCGTTGCAGGTGTACTGGCTGATCGCGACACCCTGCCACAGCGACTGGTTCGCCACGTCCGCGCACTTGGAGCTGTTGCGGGCGACGAGCGTGTTGTACGTGGCGCTCGTGCCGGTGATCGTGCCGGCGGCCGTGTCGATCGACACCTCCGGGTACCAGGACGCCATGGACATCGAGGTCGTGGTCGGGAACGTCAACGGCAGCCAGACGTAACGGGAGTCGTTGACGGTGCCGCCGAAGGAGTTGCCCCAGCGGTCGCCCATGTAGAGGTACGAGGTGCCCGAGGTCCCCTGGACCGGGAGGACGTAGGCGGTCTGCGAGTTGTAGGCGGTCGAGTCGCCGACGTTGGTGAACGCCGTCCACGGGCCGCTGATGCTGGTGGCGGTGGCGTACTGCTGCTGGTTGGCGCTCCAGCCGGTCGCGGCCGACGTCAGCATGAAGTACACGCCGCCCCGCTTGAAGAGGGCCGGTGCCTCGCGGTGTCCGCCGACCCACGGGTTGGCGACCAGGCTGTCGATGGCGGTGTAGTCGGCGGTGAGCCTGTAGATGTGCAGGTCGTAGTTCTCGTTGGCGGCGGAGACCATGTAGGCGGTGCCGTCGGTGTCGACGAACGTCGTGATGTCCCGAGACATGTTGTCGCCGAGCGGCTGGAAGCTGCCCTGGTAGGTGTAACTGCCGTCCACGGTCGAGGAGACGGCGACGGCGGCCTTCGCCTCGCTGTAGTCGACGCCGTTCTCCTTGTGCATCCACATCACGAACTTGCCGGTGGACGCGTTGTAGACGACCTTCGGCCGCTCGATGTACGCGGTGCCCAGCTCGGCGGCGCTGGACTGGGTCAGGACGTGGCCCCGGAACTCCCAGTTCTTCAGGTCCGTGGAGCGGTACGCATCCACGTACCTGAAGGTGTTGTCGGCGTTGCGGTCCTCGCCGAACCAGTAGTAGTAGCTGCCGACCTTGATCACTCCGCCGCCGTGCGCGTGCACGGCGTTGCCCGACGTGTCCGTGAACTGCGTGCCGTTGGTGATGGTCTGGGCCGCGGCCTGCGCCGGTCCCGCGGTCACCAGCGCCGCGGCGAGCGCGCAGCACAGGGCGACGAGGATTGCGTACACACGTCTCATCTGACGCCTCTCCGAAGGGAGTTCGAAATCTCGTACGGCATCTGTCATGACGAACGCCGAAAAGGTAAGGGTGTGTTACGGGAAGGTCAACGGGTCGTGCGGGACAAAGACGGCCGCGAGATTTCTGTTATCGCCGGCGCCGACGCGCGTCTCCAGAGACGTGCGCAGCCAAACCCTCAAGACCTCAGCCGCCGCAGGCGCCCTCGCGATCGTCGCCCTCCTCGTCGGCGCACCTCCTTCCTTTGGTTCCGTCGGCCCCCGTGACGCGACCGCCGACGTCCTCGCGGGCCGCGATGTGACGCTCACCGGCGACACGGTGGTCACCGTGCCTTCGGGGACGACGACGTACGACGGGGTGTTCCGCGGCCGGGGCACGCTGACCGTGCGCGGCGGCGGGACGCTGATCCTCACCAGGGACAGCGACTTCACGCTCCCGGCGTCCCGGCAGCGGCAGCGGGTGACCACCCAGGGCGGCAACCACCCGTACACGACCGTCAGCAACCCGGACCCGCCCGCGATCACGGTCGACCGCGGCACAACTCTCCAGTACGGCACGGGCGGTGGGACCGGCCTGATCGGCCACTTCCCTTACAGCACGCCCGGCTACCGGCTCAACGAGCTGAACGTCCGGGTCGACGGCACCCTGCGCCTCTCCCTGACCCGCACCTTCAACATCGGCACGATCAGCGGCTCGGGCCTGGTCACCCAGCCGCGCTCCCTGTGGGGCACGCTCGACCTGGCCGGAACTCAGCCGTTCTCCGGCGTGATCGACAACGGCACCGGCACGGCGGCCGGCCGCCCCGAGTACCCGGTGGCCCTCCCGAACGCCCGCGCGATCCTCAACCAGGGCTCCTGGATCATCGACACCCCGCTGTACCGGACGATCGTCCTGCGCCAGGACTTCTACCAGCGGGAGTACGGCAGCGACGTCAACGTCCACTCGCGCCCCGGCAGCAAGGTCGTCCTCACCGGCCAGTACAGCTACAGCGACCAGGGCGGCGACACCGACCCCTCGCTCAGCGACCCGTCCCTCAACTGGCGTGCGATCGCCCACCAGTCGAACAAGCGCGGCACCAACATCGAGGGCGCGGACGTCCAGTGGGGCGACGGCACCACCCACCGGATCTTCATGCCGGGCACCAGGGACACCGTCTACATCAACCTCCACGAGGCGAGCGGCGTCCGCTCCCGGCTGACCTTCGACTACGACGGTCCGGTCACCCTGGGCGCGCCGATCGGCGGCGGCAGGTACCACGACACACTGGCCGCGCCCGGCGCCGGGGACATCGTGATCGCGGGGACCCGCGGCAACGACGTGACCTTCGCGGCGCCGCAGTACTACGACGGTTCGACGACCGTGGAGAAGGGGGCGGTGCTGCGGCTCGGGTCCGGAGAGGCGGGCGGCGACGGGGGCGTACTGACCGGGACGGAGCGGCGGCGGATCGTCGACGACGGGACCCTCGTCGTACGCAATGCGGCACTCGGCGTCCAGCTGTCGCACCTCGGCGGCACGGGCTCCCTCGTCCAGTCCGGCAGCGCGACCACGACGCTGACGGGCCCCGCCGTGACGTACACCGGGACGACGACGGTCTCGAAGGGCACGCTGGCGCTGCGGTCGGGAGCGACGCTCGCCCGCAGCAGGGCGATCCGGCTCACCTCGGCGGGCGCGCGGCTGGACGTGGGGGCGGCCGGCCTGCGTGTGTCGACGGAGCTCACCGGTGCGGGCACCGTGCAGGGTTCCATCACGAACGACAGCGTGGTGACGACCGGCCTCACCGTGACCGGGGACTACACGCAGCGCGCGCGGGGCGAACTCGTCCTGGGCGCCGAGCCGCTGAAGGTCGCGGGCAGGGTCGGCCTCGCGGGCGACCTGGACCTCTCCGCCGCCGGGACCCACCCCGCACGGACGGTCACGATCCTCGACCACACGGGTCACGCCCCGACGACGGGCGCGTTCAGGGGACTTCGCGAGGGCGCGAAGCTGAGGCTCGCCGACACGACGTACCGCATCAGCTACCGCGGCGGCGACGGCAACGACGTCGTCCTGACCACCGCCCCGCAGGGCAGCGCCTCCCCCACCGCCCGCCCCGAGGACTCGCCCGGGACGGCACTCGCCGAGGCCCGCGCCACGGACACCGCCCGCGGCGACGGCTTCGGCTGGTGGCCCTACGCCCTCGGCCTCGGGCTCCTCGGCGGCCTCCTGGTCCCGGCGACCAGGCGCACCCGGGGCGGCGGCAGGCGCGGGGGCGGGCGGCACGCGGCGTAGGACCGACAACGGCCCGGCCGGCTGCCGGGACCCCGCGTCGCGTCCCGCATTCCGGGCATTCCGTTCGCGGACTGGACGCCGCCCCGGCTCCCCGGCCGTATCGACTAGCGTCGTGACATGACCAGCCACACCTCTGCCCCGTTCACCGACGCCCTCGCCGCCGGGACGCTCGTCCTCGACGGCGGTCTTTCCAATCAGCTCGGGGCGGCCGGGCACGATCTGAGCGACGAGCTGTGGTCGGCGCGGCTGCTCGCGGACCGGCCCGAGGCGATCACCGAGGCGCACCTCGCGTACTACGAGGCGGGCGCCGACGTGGCGATCACGTCCAGCTACCAGGCCAGCTTCGAGGGCTTCGCCAAGCGCGGCATCCAGCGCGAGAGGGCGGCCGAACTCATCGCCCTGAGCGTGGAGTTGGCGCGCGACGCGGCGGTGGAGGCGGGGCGGCGGGGCATCGGGCGGCGCCTGTACGTGGCGGCCTCGGTCGGGCCCTACGGCGCGATGCTCGCGGACGGCTCCGAGTACCGGGGACGGTACGGGCTGAGCGTGGCCGAGCTGGAGGCGTTCCACCGGCCCCGCATGGAGGTGCTGGCCGCCGCCGGCCCGGACGTGCTGGCCCTGGAGACGATCCCGGACACCGCCGAGGCCGAGGCGCTGCTGCGGGCGGCACGCGGGCTCGGGGTGCCGGCCTGGCTGTCGTACTCGATCGCGGGTGACCGCACCCGCGCCGGGCAGCCGCTGGAGGAGGCATTCGCGCAGGCCGCCGAGGCGGACGAGATCGTCGCGGTCGGCGTCAACTGCTGCGCGCCCGAGGACGTCGAGGGGGCGGTCGAGACGGCGGCCCGGGTCACCGGCAAGCCCGTCGTGGTCTACCCCAACAGCGGTGAGACCTGGGACGCGCGGGCCCGCGCGTGGACGGGCCGTTCGACCTTCACCGCCGAGCAGGTCGAGGGCTGGCGGGGCTCCGGCGCGCGGCTGATCGGCGGGTGCTGCCGGGTGGGGCCGGGGGCGGTCACGTCGATCGCGCGGACGCTGGACCGGGTCGCCTGAGAGACCCCGCCCAGGCGCGGGCCGCGATCGAGTCCCGGACGACGGCGCGGGCCGCCACGTCCCGGATGGTGCTCCCGCTCGCGTCCCGGCCCTTCCTGGTCACCTCCCGCCCCGCCCCTCCCCGGCCGGTGGAAACACCCCGGCAACCGGTTTCCGCAACGGTCCCGCGCTTCTCCTCTCACGAGGACCTCCGCACATCTCCCGTCCGCCGCAGCCGCCGCCGTACGACCGACCGCAGTTCGGTGGCGCTCCGCGCGGGCGGTGTGTCCTCGGCCCGGGCCGCCGTGTCCTTCGCCATGGCGTCGGTCGCCCACAGCGCGAACTCGGGATCGCGCGCCCCGTGCACGACGTACGGCTCGCCCTCGCCGAAGATCCGTACCGGATGCGTGTCGTCCCAGGGCTGCCAGCCGGGGTCGCCGTCCACCGCGAACCGCACCCACGCCCCGTGCATCGCGTCGGCGAGCGACTGGGGCGCGCCCTGACCGGCGAGTTTCGCGGACTCGGGGATGTCGCCTGTGTCGAAGACGAAGCCGAGTTCGAGGGCGTGGCAGGAACCGAGGCCGGGGAGGTTGGAGGGCCAGGCGAACTCGTAGACGTGGGCGGTGCCGGGGCGGGCGTCGGCGAGGCGGTGCAGGGGGTAGCGGAGCAGGTGGTCGGTGACGAGCTGGCCGACGGTCTCGGCGGCGCCGGCCCCGGGGTGCAGGGTGCGGTAGCCGCGCGGCACCTCGACACCGCAGTGGCAGCGGGCCATCGCACCGGCCAGGGCGACCGCGCCGAGCCGGTCGACCCGCTCGTGGAGTCCGCCGGGGACCAGCCACAGCCGGTACTCGTCGCGCGTCCAGCCGAGCATCAGGTCGACACCCTGGGCGACCTCCCCGTCGACCAGCGCCTCCAGTGGATCGCGGGGCACCAGCTCGCCGTCGATGACGATCCCGAACGTGGGTCCGCCGAGCACCGGGCTGCTGAGTCTGCCCACGTCGGCCTGGGTGCGGAGGAGCAGTTCGCGGTCGACGGCGGCGAAGGCCTCGGCGGTGGCGGGGATCTTCAGCCGGGTCGCCATCCGGCGCACCATCCGCCGCACCTTGTCCCGGTCGAAGGCCTCCGGGGGCCCACTTTGCAGCACGGCCCGCCGGACCAGCCCCTGCGCCTGCGGTGCGGCGAGCAGGGCGCCGATGCTGATCGCGCCGGCGGACTGCCCGAAGAGGGTGATCCGGTCGGGATCGCCGCCGAACGCCGCGATGGACTCGTGCACCCAGCGCAGCGCGGCGAGCTGGTCGCGCAGGCCGGGGTTGGCGGGGGCGTCCGGGAAGAGGCCGTAACCCTCCACGCCCAGGCGGTAGTTGACCGAGACCATGACGACGCCGTCGCGCGCGAAGGCGTGGCCGTCGTAGACCGGGACGGCCGACGAACCCCGGGTCAGCGCGCCGCCGTGCAGCCACACCATCACCGGCAGCCGGGCGCCCCGGCCGGGCTCCGGGGTCCACACGTTCAGGTTGAGGCAGTCGTCGCCGGGCACGACGGGGTCGGAGAGCAGTGCGGCGAAGGCTTCGGAGTACGGCGGTTTCGGCGCGGTCGGGCCGAAGTCGAGCGCGTCGCGCACCCCGGTCCAGGGCTCGGGCGGCACGGGCGGGCGGAACCGGTGGGGGCCGAAGGGGGGCGCCGCGTAGGGGATGCCCCGGAAGACCGCGATCCCGTTCTCGTACCGGCCGCGCACCGCCCCGTAGGGGGTCCCCACCACGGGGCCCGTACGCTCCGCCGTCTGCGCCGTCATCGCCGTCATCTGCCCACCAGCTCCTCACCACGCTCGTGAACCATGCTGCTCATCAGAGCATCACACCGCGCCCGGCTATTCCGGCGGACGAGCGCGGCTGGACGGGTCACGGCGGATTCCCGGGAGCGGACCACGTCTGCTCGGGGTCACTGCGGTCCCGGCGGCGAT
Source organism: Streptomyces sp. NPDC096013 (assembly GCF_044763565.1). Classification (NCBI taxonomy): domain Bacteria; kingdom Bacillati; phylum Actinomycetota; class Actinomycetes; order Kitasatosporales; family Streptomycetaceae; genus Streptomyces; species Streptomyces sp. NPDC096013. The sequence continues at coordinate 1,253,000 of NZ_JBIWGK010000001.1, forward strand.
CGCCAGGTTTCCGCACTCCGCGCGCCGTCTCACCGATTGACCCCCGCCGCACGGCAGATCTACGGTAGAAGACGCTTTCAGAAAACGTTTCCGACAGCCCTCCCACAGCACTCCCAGATCGCGCCCACTCGCACCCGCACCGACGACGCGCGCACGCGCACTACTGCCGCACTTCTGGAGGGTCATGCCCAGCGCCCAGCCGCCCAGGGCCGTGTTCGCCATGGACCCGGTGCACCTGCCCCTGCTGTTCCCCCCGCCCCTGCTGGACCGGCTCCGCCGGACGGCCGAGATCGACCCCGGCCTGGTCGTACGGGACTTCGGCGACCCCGAGGCCGCCGAGGCCCTGGCGGGCGCCGAGGTCCTGATCACCGGGTGGGGCTGCCCGCACCTCGACGCCGACGCGCTGGCGGCGGCCCCCCGGCTGCGGACCGTGCTGCACGCGGCGGGCTCGGTCCGCTCGCTGGTCGGCGAGGCCCTGTGGGAACGGGGGGTCACCGTCTCCAGCGCGGTCACCGGCAACGCGGTCCCGGTCGCCGAGTACACCCTCGCGATGATCCTGCTGGCCGGGAAGGACGCCTTCGCCCAGCGGGAACGCTTCCGGCGCACGCACACCTCCCCGACGCCCGCCGAGACCGCCCAGATCGGCAACCTCGGCCGCCGGATCGGCGTCATCGGCGCCTCCCGCGTGGGCCGCCGGCTCCTGGAACTGCTGCGGTCGTACGACGTCGAAGTCCTCCTGCACGACCCCTACGTCAGCGTCACCGAGGCCGTCGCTCTCGGGGCCGAACTCCTGCCGCTGGACGACCTGTTGAGCCGGAGCGACATCGTCAGCCTGCACGCCCCCGACATCCCCGAGACACGGCGCATGCTGGACCGGGGGCGGCTCGCGCTCATCCGGGACGGCGGTGTGCTGATCAACACCTCCCGGGGTGCCCTGATCGACCACGAGGCCCTCACCGACGAGCTGTTGTCGGGCCGGCTGACCGCGATCCTCGACGTGACGGAACCCGAGCCGCTGCCTCCGACGTCCCCGCTCTACAAGCTGCCGAACGTCTTCCTCACCCCGCACATCGCGGGCTCCCTCGGCAATGAACTCGCGCGGCTCGGCGGCATCGTCGTCGACGAGCTGGAACGCCTGGCCGCGGGGCTGCCACCGCCCACGAGGTGCGGTACGCGGACCTGACCCGTGTCGCCTGATCCACGCCGTCCACAGGCCGGAACACCGGGCGCGACCTTGGGATACGGTTTCCCGACCGGCGCGGGAGCAGGCCCCAGGGCGCCCGCCGGACACGCGGTCAGGGTGAAGGAGTCACTTCGGTGAGTCAGCGCAAGGCGTCGGGCGACATCGGCCGGGCGACGATCCGGGACGTGGCGGAGCGCGCCGGGGTCTCCGTGGCGAGCGTCTCGCGTGTGCTGTCCGGCAACTACCCGGTGTCGGAGGAGCTGCGCCGCCGGGTGATGAAGGTCGTCGGCGACCTGGACTACGTCACCAACGCGCACGCCCGCTCCCTGGCCGGCGGCGGTACGCCGACCGTGGCGATCCTCATCAACAACATCACCGGCGCCGCGTTCGCCCACGTGGCCAAGGGAGTCGAGAGCGCGGCCACCCTGCGCGGCTGGCTCTCCCTGGTCGGCACGACCGGCGACGACCCGGAGCGCGAGCTCGCGCTGGTGAACCTGATGCGTCAACAGGGCGTCGCCGCCGTGGTGTTGCTGGGCGGCGCGTACGACGTCGACGAGTACCAGTTGCGCATGGCCCGCTACGCCCGCTCCCTCGACGCGGCGGGCTCGCACCTCGTGCTCGTGGGCCGGCCGCCGCTGGAGGGCGACGTCCCGGCGACGACGGTCGACTACGACAACGAGGGCGGCGCCTACGCCATGGCCAGCCACCTCCTCTCGGCCGGCCACCGCCGCGTCCTGGTGCTCCCCGGGCACGCCGAACTCACCACCGCCCAGGGCCGGTTGAGGGGCGCACAACGGGCCTTCGAGGCGTACGGCGTGCCGTTCGACCCGGGGATGGTGCGGCACGGTCCGTACGACTACGAGCACGGGTACGAGGCGGTGGAGGGCACCCTGAAGGAGGGCGTGGACTTCACCGCGGTGCTCGCGGGGACCGACGTGGTCGCGGCGGGCGCCATGCGGGCACTGCGCGCGGCGGGCCTGCGGGTCCCGGAGGACGTGTCGATCGTCGGCTACGACGACATCCCGCTGGCGTCCCAGCTGACCCCTCAGCTCACCAGCGTGCACGTCCCGTACGAGGAGATGGGCCGGGCCGCGCTGCGCGCGGTGGCGGACCGCCGCGAGGGGGGCGGCACCGATCGGCGCAGGGGCGGCGACGGCGACCATCTGGTGCTGGGCACGCATGTCGTCGTACGGAACTCGGTCCGGCCGCCCGCGCGACGCGACGAGGACCGGTAGGGCTGGGCCACGGCACCTCTGTTCCTGACCGGTTTCCCTTCTGGCCCGGAACGCCTTCTTCCTCCCGCTGACCGTCCTGCGCGGCGAGGAGTTGTCCGCGACTTCGCCCCGTCCGACCGATCTGAAGGTGACGCTTTCTCCCCTGTTCGGGGTTTCGAAAGATCGGGTCGGTGCCATGAGGTGAATTCCCTGGTCTTCCCGCCGTGTTGCCGCGCACCTATCGTAGGAAGCGCTTTCTAGATGGCGGGTGGCCGGGTGCGGGAAACGGCGCTGGGCGGAAACTTTCGAGGGCCCTCGGGCGGGCTGGAGAGGCGGTACCCGATGGTCCGTACGGGGAGCGCGGGCGTGACGGCGGGGCCCACGCTGGCGGTCGTGGCCCGGGAGGCGGGGGTGTCCGTGCCGACGGCGTCCAAGGTGGTCAACGGCCGGGAGGACGTGGCCCCGGAGACGCGGCGGCGGGTGACGGAGGCGCTGGAGCGGCTCGGGTATGTGCGCAGGCCGAGGTTCGACGCGGGCAAGGCGCCGGGGATGGTCGACCTGGTGGTGCACTCGCTGGAGAGTTCGTGGTCGGGGGCCGTGCTGCACGGGGTGGAGGAGGCGGCGTACGAGGCGGGCCTCGAAGTGGTGGTCTCGGCCGGGCTGACCCGGGCGCGGGCGGACCGGCCCGAACGGGGCTGGCTGGACAAGCTGGTCGGCCGGGGTTCGTCCGGAGTCCTGTTCAGTCTGGCGGAGTTGACGCCGTCCCAGTACGCGTGGCTCGACCAGCGCCGCATTCCGTTCGTGATGATCGACCCCGTGCACGAGCCGCCGCCGGGCGTGGTGTCGGTCGGCGCGGCCAACTGGCAGGGCGGGGTGACCGCGACCGAGCACCTGCTCGCCCTGGGCCATGAACGCATCGCCGTGATCGCCGGTCACCGGCACAGGATGTGCAGCGCGGCCCGTGTCGCCGGGTACCGTTCCGCGCTGACCTCGGCGGGGGTTCCGGTCCGCCCCGAGCACATCCGCCACGGCGGCTTCGACCAGGCGATGGCCCGCACGCGTATGCGCGAACTCCTCGACCTGCCCGAGCCGCCCACGGCGGTCTTCGTCTGCTCCGACCGGATGGCTCTGGGTGTCTACGAGGCCCTGGCGGAACGGCGGTTGAGCGTCCCGGACGACATCAGCGTGGTCGGCTTCGACGACCTGCCCGAGGCCCGCTGGGTGACTCCGGCACTGACCACGATCCGGCAGCCGCTGTCGGAGATGGCGGCGACGGCGCTGCGGTTACTGGTCCGGCTGATGGACGGGGACCGGCCGGAGGGGACGCGGACGGAGCTGTCGACGCGGTTGGTGGAGCGGGCGAGCACGGGGGTGCCGGGCGGCCGGTACGCCGACCGAAGCCGGTGACCGCGGCTGCGGGGCCGCTGGTCGAGTGAGACGGACCGCCGTACGGGGCAGCGTCGCTAGCCCAGTCCTGCCGCCCAGTTGATCCCGCCGAGGAGATGTGCGCGGAAGGCCGGGTCCTCGTAGGCCTCGGGGGCGTGGCCCAGGGACGTGTAGAAGACGCGCCCCGCACCCTTCTCGTGGCACCAGGCCAGGGGGTGGTCGGCGCCCATCCGGCCTCCCTGGTAGGAGGATTCGTCGGCCGTGATGAGGACGTGGACCGAACTCCGGGGGTTGGTGCGGAAGTCGTACCACTCGTCCGTGAACTGCCAGACGGCGGGCAGGTGTTGGGTGGCCGGATGGGTGTCGTCCTCGACGAGGGCCTTGCCGGGCTGGTAGGCGGGGTGCCGGGCGAAGCGGGCGCCCAGCAGGTCGCCGTAGTACGGCCAGTCGTACTCCGTGCAGGCCGCCGCGTGGACTCCCACGAAGCCGCCGCCCGACTCGACGTGGGCGGCGAGGTGGTCGCGGCCCGCCGGTGTCAGGACCTCGCCGCTGGTGGAGAGGAACACGACGGCGGCGTAGTCGGTGAGGGGGCTTTCGAAGGCGGCCGGGTCCTCCGTCGCGGTGACCTCGAAAGGGCCGAGCGTGCGTACGGCGGCCACGGCGGCCGGGATGGAGTCGTGGCGGTAGCCGGTCGTACGGGTGTAGACGAGGAGGCGGGGGGCGGCAGCCATGCGGACCAGCCTATTTCACAGCGGGGGCCCGGTCTCTCCGGCGGCGGGGCGACAGCGCGGGCGTCTCCGTCGGCGTGGCACCGGTATCCCGTCGCGCGCACCGGAGTTGAGGGGCTTTCCGCTGCTGTGGGCGGTTCCGCCGCGTAGCCTCGGTGGGGATGAATGCCATTCCCGTACTTCTCGATCACCTCGTCCTCGCGACCCCCGATCTGGCGGCGACGGTCGCCGAGTTCACCGGGCGGACGGGGATCGTGCCGGTCGCGGGCGGAGCCCATGTCGGGCTCGGCACCCGCAACTTCCTTGTCTCCCTCGGCGGTTCGCGCTATCTGGAGATCCTCGGGCCGGACATCGAGCAGCCGGAGCCGTCCGGTCCACGGCCCTTCGGTGTCGATGGGCTGGACGTCGCCCGCACGGTGACCTGGGCGATCTCCCCTCCCGATCTGGACGCGGCGGTCACGGCGGCCCGTGCGCGGGGGTACGACCCCGGGTTCGTCCGGGCGATGAGCCGGCGGCGCCCCGACGGGACGCTCCTGGAGTGGCGGCTCACCGACGGGGACACCGCGCATCCCTCCGGCCTGGTGCCGTTTCTCATCGACTGGCGTTCCTCGCCTCATCCGACGACCGCGCCGGATCTTCCCGTCGCACCGCTGCTGGAGCTGTCCGCGACGGCGCCGGTGCCGGACGAGATCCGCCCGTTGCTGTCGGCCGTGGGGGTGGAGCTGGCGGTGGCGACCGGGCCGGTGCGTCTCTCCTTCACGCTGGACACCCCGCGCGGACCGGTCGCCTTCGGCTGATCGGCAGGCCGCCGCCCCGACGCCACCTCCGTGTCCGATTCCTTCAAGACCGGCCCCTCCGGCCCCGCCTACCGTTGGCCCATGACTCCACGATGCGACGCGATCGGCCTGGTCGTCTCCGACATGGCCGCCTCTGTCACCTTCTACCGTCGGCTCGGGTTCGGGTTCCCCGAGGGCGCCGAGAGCCTGCCCCATGCCGAGGCCCGGCTGCCGGGCGGGCTACGCCTGTTGCTGGACACCGAGGACACGGTCCGCTCGTTCCACCCGGGGTGGCGGGCACCCACCGGCAGTGGCCGTGCCGCGCTCGCCCTCCGCTGTGACGACCCCGCCGAAGTCGACCGGGTCTACGAGGAGTTGGTCGGCGCCGGGCAGCACGGCGAGCTGAAGCCGTGGGACGCCTTCTGGGGGCAGCGGTACGCCGTCCTGCACGACCCCGACGGCAACGGCGTGGACCTCTTCGCCCCGCTAGTCGGCTCCGCCGAGTAGTTCACCCAGCGGCATCCCCGCCAACTCCTTGACGTCCCGGGCGAGATGGGCCTGGTCCGCGTAACCGGCCCGGGCCGCCGTCTCCGCGAACGGGACTCCGGCGCGGGCCAGGGTGAGGGCGCGCTGGAGGCGCAGCACCCGGGCGAGTGTCTTGGGGCCGTAGCCGAAGGCGGTCAGCGAACGGCGGTGCAACTGGCGTGCTCCGAGGCCGAGTTCGTCGGCGGTGGCGGCGACCGGGCGGCCGGTGTCGAGGGCCGCGACGAGGTGGCGCAGCAGGGGGTCGGGGGCGGGGGTCCGTGCCGCGCGTTCCAGGGCCAGTTGCTCCAACTCGGCTGCCGGGTGGGGGGACTTGGCGATGCGGGTGCGCAGGCGGCGGACCGTGGTGGTGGGCCAGAGGTCGGTGAGGTCGACGCGGCGGTCGCGGAGTTCGTGTGCGGGGACGCCGAGGTAGGTGGGGGCGGTGCCGGGGGCGAAGCGGATGCCTGCCCAGCGGCTGGGTTCGCCGCCGGGGGCGTAGGCGCGGGTGTCCGGACCGGCGACCAGGAGGCGGCCCTCGTTCCAGAGGAGGTCCATGCAGCCGTCGGGCAGCACCGGCCCCGCGGTGGGGTCCTCGACGGTTCGGCTCCAGACCACCGCGCCCGGCAGCCGCGACGCCCTCTCCACGTACACAACAGAAGGCTACGCCGGTCGCCGGGCGGCCACCGGAGCCGTTGTCCCGCCCGCGTCCGGTGCTCCTGCGGGCTCACGCCGTACACCCGTTCGAAGGCGGTGGACAGGGCGAAGGCGCTGCCGTGGCCGACCTGCCCCGCGTTCCTGGTGGAGCCGCACATCGACACAGCCCGCGCCCCTCGCGGGGGTGCTTCACTTCTCCGGTGTCTTCGAGTCCCCGGTGCCCTTGTGGGTGTGGGTGTTCTTCGCGTGGGTGCGGAGGCGGGAGGTGACGTCCTCCGGGGGGAGGAAGCGGGACCAGCGTTCGGGGAACTCGGAGGGCATGTAGGAGTCGTCGGGGTCGTCGTCGTCCTCGTCGTCCCGGGCGCGGACCGCGGCCATGCGGGCGACGTACTCGGCGACCTGCTCCTCCTGGCGGCGTTCGTTGGCGGCGCGGGCCGCGGCGGTGGCGGCGGCGGGCCAGACGCGGTCGATGGCCGCGTTGACGGCGGCGCCGACGAGCACGGCGAACGCGGAGACTCCGATCCACAGCAGGACGGCGACGGGCGCGGCGAGGGAGCCGTAGATGGTGGGGCCCTCGACCGTGCTGGTGAGGTAGATGCGCAGCAGGTAGCTGCCGAGGACCCACATCGCCAGGGCGACCAGGGCGCCGGGGACGTCCTCGATCCACGGGGAGCGGACGGGGACGGAGACGTGGTAGAGCGTCGTCAGGAAGACGACGGACAGGACGATGACGACCGGCCAGTACAGGACCTGTACGACCGTCTCGGACCACGGCACCACGTTCACCACGGCGTCCGGCCCGGCGACCATGAGCGGCAGCGCGACCGAGCCGATCAGCAGGGCCGCGACGAACAGGGCGAAGGACACGATCCGGGTCTTGACGATGCCGCGCACGCCGTCGAGGCCGTACATGACGGTGATCGTGTCGATGAAGACGTTGACCGCGCGGGAGCCCGACCACAGGGCGAACAGGAAGCCGATGGAGATGACGTCGGGACGGCCGCCCTTCATCACGTCGTGCAGGATCGGCTGGGCGATCTCGTGGACGCCCTTGTCGGACAGGACCGTGCGGGACGCCTCGAGGATGTTGTTCTCCAGGCCGGCGATGCTGTCGGCGCCGGTCCAGCTGTCGACGTAGCCGAGCAGGCCGATGAGGCTCAGCAGGAGCGGCGGGACCGACAGCAGCGTGAAGAACGCGGCCTCGGCCGCGAGGCCCAGGATGCGGTACTCCATGCAGGAGTTGACGGTGTCCTTGACCAGCAGCCAGGCGGTCCTGCGCTTGGAGACGTTCCGGTAGAGGGCGCGCGCCCGGTGGAACCGGCTGGTGGGCCGCTCGGGGGTTTCACTTGCTGACTGCACGTCCTAAAGGTATCCGCCGCGCCGGGATGCACTCGTCCCCCGGGGGCGTCGGCCGGGCGGGACCCGCTCGGGGACGGTCGTGTCATGCTCGCGCTGGCCGGAAACAACCCCCCGGGCATTCGAAGCCGCATTCGATAATTTCGCGGTTGTTCCGGAGAAAGTCCCGGTGGGGACTTCGGCCGTCAATTCCCATTGACCCGCACTCCGGCCGGCGAAGACGAAAAAGCGCCATTGAACGAAACAGCCTTGACCCGTTCCAGAATGTCCAGAAATAATCCGGACTGCATTCGTTGCGCGCGTTGGGACGACGTCAGCGCACACGACTCGGGGGAATCACATAGACCCATGACCGGGGTCTCGAACACATGGCAACTCTGTACACAATGCGGAACTCCATTCTCAGCAATTCCCATTCATCCCACCCGTTTCGCGTGCCTTTCGACATTCCCCCGCCGTGAACTTCGGGCGCGACTCCGCCGTATCCGCCTCCGGCAATTCAAAGGCGGCGATCAGCATCAGGGAGCCACGTGGTGGGAGAACCCGGCACCGTGACCGAGACCGTCCTCGCGGAGGTCCTGGCCGGTGTCGTACGCAAGGAAGCAATACCCCTCGACAGTCACTTCTTCGACGACCTGGGCGCCAACTCGTTGGTCATGGCACATTTCTGCGCCCGGGTCAGAAAACGCGAGGATCTGCCGTCGGTGTCGATGCGCGACGTCTACGGATATCCCACGATCCGCAGTCTGGCGGCGGCACTCGCCGACACACCCGACCCCGCCGCGCCGGTTCAGGTGGAGGCGCCGCCGGCCGGGAGCACGGGCCACTATCTGCTGTGCGGGGTGCTTCAGTTCCTGGTTTTCGCGCTGTATTGCGTGCTCGCCGGGATCGTCACGGGGCAGGGCTACGAATGGGTTTCCTCGGGTAACGGCGTGGTGCAGGTCTATCTGCGCTCGGCGATATTCGGCGGCGCGGTGTTCGTCGGCGTGTGCACGGTCCCGGTGGTGGCCAAGTGGGTTCTCGTGGGCCGCTGGAAGGAGACCGATTTCCCGGTCTGGGGCCTCGCGTACGTCCGGTTCTGGACGGTCAAGGCCCTCCTGCACGCCAACCCGATGATCCTGTTCGCCGGCAACCCGCTCTACGTCCTCTACCTGCGCGCCCTCGGCGCCCGCATCGGCAAGGGCGTGACGATCCTGTCCCACTCCGTCCCGGTCTGCACCGACCTGCTGACCATCGGGGACGGCACGGTCATCCGCAAGGACACCTTCTTCCTCTGCTACCAGGCACGAGCCGGCCGCATCCGCACCGGCCGGGTCACCCTCGGCAGCGAGGTCTACGTCGGCGAGAAGACCGTCCTCGACATCGGCACCGTCATGGGCGACGGGTCCCAGCTCGGCCACTCCTCCGCCCTGTACGACGACGCCCGCGTCCCGGCGGGCCGACGCGTGCACGGCTCCCCCGCACAGCCCACGGGCGTCGACTACGTCCGCGTCCCGCACGCGACGTGCTCCACCTGGCGCCGCTTCGGCTACGGACTGGGCGCCATCCTTCAGATGCTGCTGGTCTACGTCCCGCTCGCGGTCGGCGGCACCTACATGGTGCTGACCGTCGTCCCGGCCCTCGGCCACCTGCTCGATCCGGACACCCAGGACCTCGGCTCCGCCCGCTTCTACGGCGAGGCGCTCGCCCTGTCGCTCGCCGCGTTCGCCGCGTTCGTCGTGCTCGGCTTCGCCGCCGTCTCGCTGGTGCCGAGGCTGCTGCGTCCGCTGCTCCGTCCCGACCGGGTGTATCCGCTGTACGGCTTCCACTACTCGGTGCAGCGCGCGGTGGCGCGGATGACCAACCTGAAGTTCTTCAAGTGGCTGTGCGGGGACAGCTCCTACGTCGTCGGCTACCTGAAGGCGATCGGCTACGACCTCGGCGTGGTGGAGCAGACCGGCTCCAACTTCGGTACGGAGGTGCAGCACGAGACGCCGTATCTGGCCACGGTCGGAAGCGGCACGATGGTCGCGGACGGGCTGTCGATCGTCAACGCGGACTTCTCCAGTACGTCGTTCCGTCTCTCGCGCGCCACGATCGGGCCGCGCAACTTCCTCGGCAACAACATCGCCTACCCCGCGGGCGGCCGCACCGGCGACAACTGCCTGCTCGCCACCAAGGTGATGGTGCCGATCGACGGCGAACTCCGCGAGGGAGTAGGTCTCTTGGGCTCGCCCTGCTTCGAGATCCCGCGCTCGGTGGAGCGCGACAGCCGCTTCGACCATCTCCGCGAGGGCGACGAGCTGAAGCGCCGGCTGGCCGCGAAGAACCGCTCCAACCTGCGATCGATGGGCCTCTACCTCTTCGTGCGCTGGCTGCACTGGTTCGTCCTCACGGTGCTCGGCTTCGGCGCCGTCGACCTGTACGGCGGTGAGGGCGTCGGCGGCGGCCTGCTGATCGGCGCGTCCCTGATGCTCGGGCTCGGCTTCACCGCCGGGTACTACGTGCTGGTGGAGCGGCTGGTCGGCGGATTCCGGCCGCTGGAGCCGAAGGTGTGCTCGATCTACGACCCGTACTTCTGGTGGCACGAGCGGCTGTGGAAGGTGCCGGACACCTATCTCCAGGTGTTCAACGGCACGCCGTTCAAGAACGTGCTCTGGCGGCTGCTCGGCGTACGCATCGGCAGGCGGGTCTTCGACGACGGCGCCTACATCACCGAGCGCACGCTGGCCGCGATCGGCGACGACTGCACGCTGTCGGCGCACACCAAGGTGCAGTCGCACTCGCAGGAGGACGGCACCTTCAAGTCCGAAATGATCACCATCGGGGCCGGCTGCACCCTCGGGGTGGGGGCGCTCGTCCACTACGGCGTCTCGATGGGTGACGGGGCCGAACTGGCCGCCGACTCCTTCCTGATGAAGGGCGAGGAGATGCCGGCGCGATCCCGGTGGGGCGGGAATCCGGCGGTGGCGCCACGGCGCGCCGGATCGCACATGGCTCCCTGACGGCACGTGCCGCGGGGGGGAAGGAACCAGGGGGGAAAGAGAACGATGGAGATCATTCCACGGTGGACGCTCGCTCCGGTGCCCGGTGTGGCGGAGCACGAAGTGCCCCTGCCCGACGGGGTGCCGGCCGAGCCCGCCGCACTGAAAGCCGCCCACGCCAAGGTCCTCGGCACGCTGTCGGGTGAACCCGCCGAGGAGGACCCGGCGCTGGAGGTGAGCGTCACCGGCCGCACCCTGCGGCTGCGGTACCGCACCGACGTCCTCGACGCGGAGGCCGCCGCCCGCATCGCGGGCTACCACCTGACCGCCCTTGCCGAGCCGGACCGTCCGGTGGCGCCGTCGGACGCCGAACTACGCTTCCAGCTCGACGAGTTGGCGGGCCCGCGGCGCGAGCTGCCGGACCGGTGGGTGCACGAGCTTTTCGAGGACATGGTGGCGGTGTGCCCGGACGCGGTCGCCGCGGTGCAGGGCGACCGGCAGTGGACCTACCGTGAACTCAACTCCCGTGCGAACCAGCTGAGTCGAGGCCTGCTCAGCCGGGGCCTCACCCGCGAGGGTGTCGTCGCCGTGGTGCTGGAGCGGAACCTGGACTGGATGGCCGCCGTGCTCGCCGTGTTCAAGGCGGGCGGGGTGTATCTGCCCGTCGAGCCGCACTTCCCGGCCGACCGGGTGGCGACAGTGCTCCGACGTGCTGGGTGCGCCCTGGTGTTGACCGAGCGCGGCAGCGACGGCTCACTCGGCGCCCCGTCCGACCGGACGCTCTACGTCGACGAGGTGTACGCCGAGGGCCACTCGGACGGCGACCTGGGCATCACGGTCACACCGGGTCAACTGGCCTACATCTACTTCACCTCGGGCTCCACCGGTGAGCCCAAGGGCGCGATGTGCGAGCACGCGGGTTTCCTCAACCACGTGTTCGCCAAGCTCGACGACCTGGGGATCGGCGCCGGGCAGGTGGTGGCGCAGACCGCGCCGCAGTGCTTCGACATCTCCCTGTGGCAGCTGGTCTGCGCGCCGCTCGTGGGCGGGCGGACGCTGCTGGTGGAGCAGGACGTGATCCTGGACGTGGCACGGTTCATCGACACGGTCGAGGCGGGGCGTGTGAACGTCCTCCAGGTCGTGCCGTCGTATCTGGAGGCCGTGCTCGCCGAGTTGGCGCGCCGGCCGCGTGAACTCCCCGATCTGCGCTGTGTGTCGGTCACCGGGGAGGCCGTGAAGAAGGAGCTGGTGGACCGCTGGTTCACCGCGCGGCCCGGGGTGCGGCTCGTCAACGCCTATGGCCTGACGGAGACTTCGGACGACACCAACCACGAGGTGATGGACCGGGCACCCGACGGCGACCGCGTCCCGCTCGGCCGGCCCGTCTCCAATGTGCGGGTGTACGTCGTCGACGAGGACCTGGTGCCCGTGCCGCTGGGCGCGCCCGGCGAGATCGTGTTCTCCGGCGTGTGCGTGGGCCGGGGGTACGTCAACGACCCCGAGCGGACGAAGGCGGCGTTCACCGAGGACCCGTACCGGCCCGGTGAGCGGCTGTACCGCAGCGGGGACCACGGGCGCTGGCGTCCTGACGGCAAGCTGGAGTTCCTGGGGCGCCGGGACAGCCAGGTGAAGATCCGCGGCTTCCGGGTCGAGATCGGTGAGGTCGAGAACGCGCTGCTGCGGGTGGACGGAGTGCGGGACGGCGCGGTGGTCGTCGTGCGCGGCACGCAGCTGGTGGCGTTCTGCACCGGCCCGCGCCCCGTGGCGGCCGGCGCCGTACGGGAGCGGCTCGCCGAGTCGCTGCCCGCGTACATGGTGCCGTCGGTCGTGCACTGGCGGGCGTCGCTGCCGCTGACCGCCAACGGCAAGACCGACCGCAGGACGCTCACCGCGCTCGCCGGTGACCTGGACGCCGTGGGAGACGGGCCGGACACGCCCGCCGAGCGGCGGCTCGCGGCGGCCTGGGCGGTGGTCCTCGGCATCCCGGCCGACCGGATCGGCCGCCAGGACCACTTCTTCGAGCGCGGCGGCACCTCGCTGGCCGCGGTGAAGCTGGCGGTCGCCCTCGACCGGGCCATCAGCCTCAAGGACGTCGCCCGCCACCCGGTCCTCGCGGACCTGGCCGGACTGCTGGACCCGCAGGTCTCCTCCTGAGCCCCGCCGCACCCCCGGTCGAACGCTCAACAGCACCACCGAAAGGAACACCGAGATGTCGCTCTCTTCCGCGGCGCTGCTCCACTCCGTCGCCCTGGCCCCGGGCCGTCCGCCGCTGCTGCACACCGACGCCGGCGGGGACCCGGTCGGCTGGGCCGCCGGACACCGTGACGCGCTGCGTGCCGTCGTCGCCGAGCACGGCTGTGTCCTGGTCCGCGGGCTCGGTCTCGCCGACCCGACGGGCGCCGAGGCCGTCTTCCGGCGGCTCACGAACTCCCTGATGGCCGACCGGGAGCCGTTCGCGCCCCGCCGTACGTACGCGGAGGGCGTGTACTCCGCCACGAAGTGGCCGACCGACCAACCGATGTGCCAGCACCACGAGTTGAGCTACGCTCTGGAGTTCCCGGGGCTGCTGCTCTTCGCCTGTCTCGAGGCGCCGACGGAGGGCGGCGCGACCCCGGTCGCCGACGCCGAGGCCGTCCTGCGGTCACTGCCCGCGCCGCTGGTGGAGCGGTTCGAGCGGGAGGGCTGGATGCTGACGCGGACGTACCACGAGGAGATCGGGGCGTCCGTCGCCGAGGCCTTCGGCACCGACGACCGGGCCGTCGTGGAGCGCTACTGCCGGGCCCAGGGCATCGAGTTCGCCTGGCAGCACGACGGCTCGCTGCGCACCCGCCAGCGCCGCGCCGCCGTGCTCCGCCACCCGGTCACCGGCCGCCGCTGCTGGTTCAACCAGATCGCGTTCCTGAACGAGTGGACGATGGAACCCGAGGTCCGCGAGTACCTCGTCGACGTCTACGGCGCCGACGCGCTCCCCTTCAACACCCGCTTCGGCAACGGCGATCCGATCGACGCGGGCATCGTGACGGCCGTCAACGAGACCTACGACCGTCATACGCGGCGCGAGCCGTGGCGCTCGGGGGATCTGCTGCTGGTGGACAACATCCGTACCGCGCACGGCAGGGAGCCGTTCGAGGGGCCGCGCGAGGTGCTCGCCGGGCTCGGCGATCCGGTGCGGCTCGGCGACCTCGCCCCGTCGGCCGACGGGAGGGCGGCATGAGCGTCGGGACGCCTTCCTTCTCGGTCATCGGCGGCGAGCAGGTCCACCAGGCCCTGGCCGGGCGGGAGTCGGAGATCGGCGCCCTGGTGGAGGCCACCTACCGGCTGCACGGCGCGGGCGACTCGGTGAACCCGCCGTCGTACTTCCTGCGCTTCCCGGACCGTCCGTCGTCCCGGATCATCGCGCTGCCCGCGTCGCTCGGGGGGCCGTCGCGGGTGGACGGGCTGAAGTGGATCTCCAGCTTCCCGGGGAACACCGGGTCGGGGCTGCCCCGGGCGTCGGCGGTGCTGATCCTCAACGACCCGGACACCGGCTATCCGTACGCCTGCCTGGAGAGTTCGGTGATCAGCGCGACCCGTACGGCGAGTTCGGCGGCGCTCGCGGCCGACAGGCTCAGCCGGGGCCGGACACGGCCGCCGCGGGTCGGGTTCGTGGGGACGGGGCTGATCGCCCGCCACATCCACACCCATCTCCGCGCCACCGGCTGGGAGTTCGAGGAGACCGGTGTGTACGACCTGTCCGCGGAGAGCGCGGAGGGGTTCCGGGGCTATCTGGAGCGGTCGGAGGTGCCGGGGCGGATCACCGTGCACGACACGCTCGAAGGTCTCGTGCGCGCCGCCGACCTGCTGGTGTTCGCGACGGTCGCGGGCAGCCCGCATGTGCACGACCCGGCCTGGTTCGACCACCATCCGCTGGTGCTGCACGTGTCGTTGCGGGATCTCGACCCGGCGATCCTGCTCGCGTCCGCGAACTTCGTGGACGACGTCGAGCACTGTCTGAAGGCCGACACGTCACCGCACTTGGCCGAACAGGTCACCGGGGGACGGGAGTTCATCGACGGCACGCTGGACGACGTACTGACCGGTCGGGTGACCGTACCGAGCGACCGGACCGTGGTGTTCTCGCCCTTCGGGCTCGGGGTGCTCGATCTCGCGGTCGGCAGGTTCGTCCATGACGAAGTGGTGCGACGGGGTGAACTCCACGTCGTCGACGGGTTCTTCCACGAGCTGCGCCGGTACGGCTGACGGCGCCCGTGGCGCACCACCAGGGGGAGAACATGGCTGTTATTTCCGATCCCGCGGAGTTCAACGAGGACGACCTCTACGTCGACCTGCGGGCCGCGCTGGAGCTGCCGCTCTATCTGAAGTGCGAGGGGTTCAACTTCGCCGGCTCGGTCAAGCTCAAGGCCGCGACCGAGATGGTGGACGCCGCCGAGCGGGCCGGGATGCTGCGGCCCGGCTCGGTGCTGGTCGAGTCGTCGTCCGGGAATCTGGGCGTGGCGCTCAGCGTGCTCGCGGCGAGCCGCGGCTACGGGTTCCTCTGCGTCACCGACAGACGCTGCAACGTGCCGACGGTGCGGTTGATGGAGGCGCTCGGCAGTCGGGTCCACGTCATCGACCAGCCCGACACGCACGGCGGCTTCCTGGGCGCCAGGATCGGGTACGTGCGGGCGCTGTGCGCGTCCGACGAGCGGTACGTATGGCTCAACCAGTACACGAACCAAGGGAATTGGCGGGCGCACTACCGCACCACGGCACCCGCCATCGCCCGCCGGTTCCCGCGGCTGGACGTCCTGTTCGTCGGGGCGGGGACCACCGGGACGCTGATGGGCTGCGCGCGCTGGTTCTGGGAGTGGCGGCGCCGGGTGCGGATCGTCGCGGTGGACGCGGCCGGTTCCGTCACGTTCGGCGGGGAGGCGGGGCCGCGGATGATTCCGGGGCTCGGCACCAGCGTGGCGCCGCCGTTCCTCGACACGTCGTACATCGACGACGTGATCCATGTCGAGGAGCCGGACACCGTGCAGACCTGCCGCCGGCTGGCCGCGCGGGGCTTCCTGTTCGGCGGGTCCACCGGCACGGTCGTCAGGGGCGCCGAACAGTGGCTGGCGCACAACGGACGGCACGGCACCACGGCGGTGGCGATCGCTCCCGACCTCGGAGAACGCTATCTGGATACCGTGTACCGCACCGGCTGGCCGGAGGAGGAGGCGCCCGGGACCGCGATGCTGGCCGCCATGTCCCGCTCGGCCTGACATCGGGGGTGACGGCGTGTCAGGGTGGAGATCCCGCGCACCGCAGGGTGGAGATCCAGACCACCGCCGTCCCCCGGGTAGGTTCCAGCCATGGCACGCACCACCCACACCGTGACGAACCAGACTCCCCCACTGGTCGGCTACGACGTCTTCACCGCCGACCGTGTCCTCACCGAGGCGGTCGAACGGCACACCCCGCCCGGACTGCTCGACGAGGTCCGGGACGAGCTCTCCGCGCTGGGCCGCGCCGCCGGTTCGGCCCAGCTCCAGGAGTGGGGCGCGCAGGCCAACGAGAACCCCCCGGTCCTGCGCACCCACGACCGCTACGGCCACCGCACCGACGAGGTCGAGTTCCATCCGGCCTGGCACCGGCTGCTCGGCAAGGGCGTGTCGGCCGGGCTGACCGCCGCCTGGGGCCGCCCGGCAGGACATGTCCGCAGGGCCGCCGGGTTCCTGGTGTGGACCCAGGTCGAGGCGGGCAACTGCTGCCCCCTGTCGATGACGCACGCGGCGGTGCCCGCCCTGCGCGCCGACCCGGCGCTCGCCGCCGAGTGGGAGCCACGGCTGACCTCGACGGTCTACGACCGTGAACTGCGGCCCGCCCACCTCAAGGCCGGTGCGGTCTTCGGGATGGGCATGACGGAGAAGCAGGGCGGCAGCGACGTCCGCGCCAACACCACGGAGGCACACCCGCTCGCCGAGGACGGGACGTACGAGCTGACCGGCCACAAGTGGTTCTGCTCGGCTCCCATGTCCGACGGTTTCCTCGTGCTCGCGCGGGCACCGGGCGGGCTCACCTGCTTCCTCGTCCCCCGGGTGCTGGCCGACGGCACCCGCAACGTGTTCCTCCTCCAGCGTCTCAAGGACAAGCTGGGCAACCGGTCGAACGCCTCCGCCGAAGTCGAGTTCGACGGCACCTGGGCGCGCCGGGTCGGCGACGAGGGGGCCGGGGTGCGGACCATCATCGGGATGGTCGCGGCGACCCGGCTCGACTGTGTGCTCGGTTCGGCCGGGCTGATGCGGCAGGCCGTCGCGCAGGCGGTCCACCACGCCGCCCACCGCGAGGCGTTCGGCTCCACGCTCATGGACAAGCCGCTGATGCGCAACGTCCTGGCCGACCTCGCCCTGGAGTCGGAGGCGGCCACCGCCCTCGGACTGCGGCTCGCGGCGGCCTACGACGACGGTGGCGAACAGGAGGCGGCGTTCCTGCGGTTGGCCGTCCCGGCCGCCAAGTACTGGGTGACGAAACGCTGTTCACCGGTCACGGTCGAGGCGGCCGAGTGCCTGGGCGGCAACGGCTATGTGGAGGAGTCCGGACTGCCGCGCCTGGTACGGGAGTCACCGCTCAACTCGATCTGGGAGGGCGCGGGGAATATCCAGGCCCTCGACGTACTGAGGGCGTTGCGGCGCGAACCGCAGGCGCTGAACGCCTTCCTGATCGAGGTCGGCCGGGTGCGCGGCGCCGATCACCGGCTCGACGGCGCCATGAAGAACCTGCTCGCCGAATTCGCCGACCTGGAGGGCATCGAGGGCCGCGCCCGGCGCCTGGTCGAGCGGATGGCGCTCGTCCTCCAGGGGGCGCTGCTCGTCCAGTACGCGCCGCCCGAGGTCGCCGACGCCTTCTGCGCGTCCCGGCTGGGCGGCGACTGGGGTACCGCGTTCGGCACCCTGCCGCCGAGCCTGGACCTCACGTCGATCGCCGAGCGGGCCCGGCCGACGGTCTGAGACACACCGGCACAACGCGAGGGTGGTGCTGCGCCGACACGGCACCACCCTCGCAGCGTGGGACAAGTTTCAGACACCGTCCGGCCCTTCACCAGGGTTGCAGAGGGTTGCAACTTGGCCCCTTCTGTGTGCGGACTGTCTCCCTCCGTCACCGTGGAGCGGCACTATGAGAACAACAGTCGATACGGGACCGGAGAGAGAGACCCATGGCGAACCCGGCGGTCGGCCGGACGTGGCGCACCACTGTCGACGCGGCTCGGACGGCCCGGATGCTCAGCGACGCCCGGCACACCACGCTCTCCGGACAGCGCGCCCGCACCCCGCCGCGCCCGTTGATCGAGGCGTCCTGGGAGCGCGCGCTGCGCGGCGGAACCCGCCCCGACCACGATCTGCGCACCGGGCTGCTCTCCCTGGAGGAGGTGGAACGGCGGCGCGGCGCAAGCCCGTTGCGGCACGTCCTGCCGGTGCTGCGCGAGGGGCTGGTGTCGGTCGCGGACGCCGCCCACCACATCGTGCTGGTCGCCGACGACGAGGGCCGCGCGCTGTGGCGGGAGGGCAGTCCCGCCGTGCTGCGCAAGGCCGACGAGGTGGGCATCGAGGTCGGCACGGACTGGCGCGAGGAGGTCGTCGGCACCAACGGCCTGGGCACCCCGGCGGTCGTACGACGGCCGGTGCAGATCTTCGCCGGTGAGCATCTCTCGCACGCGCTGGCCGCGTTCACCTGCGCGGGCGCGCCGATCACGGACCCCAGGGACGGCCGGCTGATCGGCGTCGTCGATGTCAGCGGCCCGCTGGAGACCATGCATCCGGCGACCCTCGCCTGGGTCGACTCGGTGGCCAAGCTCGCCGAGGCCCGGCTGCGGGAACTGCACATGACCTCGCTGGAGCGGCTGCGCGCGGTGGCGGCGCCGGTCCTGCCCCGGATCGGCGGACAGGCCCTGGTGGTGGACCGGGACGGCTGGACCGCCGCGGTCACCGGCATGCCCTATGTGAAGCGGATCGCGCTGCCCAAGGCGCCTTCGGAGGGCCGCCGTTGGGTGCCCTCGCTCGGGCTGTGCTCGCTGGAGCCGCTGGCCGGGGGCTGGTTGGTCCGCGTCGCCGACGAACCGGTGCCCGGGGGCGCCGTCCGGATCGTGCTCGACCTGGCGCTGCCGCGCCGCTGGTCGGTGACGGTGTCCGGCAGCGCGGGTTCCTGGACCCATGAACTGAGCCCGCGGCACGCCGAGTTGCTCTACCTCCTGGCCCTGCACCGCACCGGCCGCAGCGCCGCGGACCTCGCCGAGGACATGTTCGGCGACCCGGGCCGCACGGTGACGGTGCGTGCCGAGCTGTCGCGGGTCCGGCGCTATCTCGGGGCGGTCCTGGAGCACCGGCCGTACCGTTTCCGGGAGGACGCCGAGGTGGAGGTGGTGCTGCCGGACGACCCGCGCAGGCTGCTGCCGCACTCGACGGCACCCGGGGTGGCCAGGGGGCGGACGTCGGCCCACGCGCCGTAGCGGAGCGGGGAACGCGGGTCGGGGTGCTGCCGCGGACAGGTGGCGCAAAAGGCGCGTCCGGCGGCATCTTCCGCATATTTGCAGGGTCTTACCCATGCGGGGGCCATGACTGCCGTAGCATCCCTCTACGGGCCACCCCACCTGCTCCCTGGTCAACGCACGGATCACCAGGCGCAGTTGGCTCGCCTCGGGAGGACACTATGAGTGCACGTGGGCGACACCGCCGGCGCAAGCGGGGCAGGGCGCTGCGCGCCGTGCTGGCCGGGGCCGCGCTCGGCCTCACCGCGGCCGCGACGATGATCAGCGCCTCGCAGGCCACGGTCGGTTCCGATCCCGGGGCGCTCAAGCCCCTCACCTCGGCCTCCGACCTGGGCGCGTTGCAGCTGAGGGAGCGTCTGGAGCCACAGCGGTCCCTGGACCGGCTCGCTTTGGCGATGGGCCGGCCGGTCGGTGTCGACGCCGTCCTGAAGAGCGCCGACCACACCATGCGCGACGCCGCGGACTGCACGACCGGGGAGAAGTCGGCGCTGCCCGTCGAACCGGCGGCCACGCACGCGTACTGCTGGGACAGCGGCGATGCGGCCGACCCGGCCTGGACACCCCGCTCGGTGACCACCTCGGGCGACGCCGACGAGGACGGCTGGTGGGGCTCGAACCGGGTGATCCTCTCCGGCTGGACCGCGAATACCCGCGGCCTGGCCCGGGTCGCCTTCGTGAACGCCGCCGACCCCGCCCGCCTCACCTACACCTGGGCCCTGCTCGCCGTACCGACCGACGGCGGACGGGACTATCACGCGCTCGTCTCCACGATCTCCGGCATGGTCTGGTATCAGGACAAACTCCTGGTCACCACCAGCGGCGGGAGACGCGACGCGCTGTACGTGTACGACATGAACCGCATCCAGCGGACCACGGTGACGGCCGGCGCGGTCGGCCGGGTGCGCGAGGGCTGGTCGGCCGCCGGGTACCGGTATGTGCTGCCCGCCGTCGGGTCGTACCGGCTGAGCGGCGGCACGGCGGCCGTGCGGCCGGTGGGTCTCTCCCTGGACCGTGGCAGCGTTCCCGACAGTCTGGTCGCGAGCGGCGCGAAGCGGCTGTGGCGCTATCCCTTCAGCCAGGACCCGGCGCGGCCGGGGCTGCTCGCCACCGACTCGGCGGGGCGCGCGGTGCCCGAGGAGGCGTACGCGACGAAGGCCGGTGGTACAGGGGGCGTACTCGCGAACGGGTCCGCCTGGTACGTGGGCGGCGCGCCCGGCAAGGACGACGCGCGCGGTTCGCTGTGGCGCCAGGACACCAGCGACGCGAAGGCCACCGAGTGCGGGGCCGACGACACGCACCGGTGCTGGAGCGCGCAGACCGACTCCCTCTCCTACTGGCGGGAGACCGGCGACGTCTGGTCGGTGGCCGGGCGGATGCTGTTCGCCCTGCCGTTGACCTCGATCGACAGCTCGCTCGGATGATCACCTGATCGACAGATCCCTCGGCAGGATGATTCCCTGACGGTCATGACGAACATGCCCGTGACCACCTGGTCCCTGGAGCAGACCGACCCGAGCGACCTCCTCCCGGCCATCGCGCCGGACGGGGACGTCTCGATCGTCCGCTCCGAGGTGCCCTCCCCCGAGTTCAGCCGCTATCTGTACGCGTCCGTGGGCGGGGACATCCTCTGGATCGACCGGCTGCACTGGACGTTCGCGCAGTGGCAGGAGTACCTGGACCGGCCGGGCGTGGAGACCTGGGTCGTGTACGACCGGGGCACGCCCGCCGGGTACGTGGAACTGGAGCCGCAGGACGACGGCGTCGTCGAGATCGTCTACTTCGGTCTGATCCCCGCCTTCCGCGGCCGCCGCCTCGGCGGTCACCTCCTCTCCTACGGCGCCGCCCGCGCCTGGGACCTCGCCGACCGCTGGCCCGGCCTGTCCCCCACCAAGCGGGTCTGGCTGCATACGTGCAGCCTGGACGGGGTGCACGCGATGGACAACTACCAGCGGCGCGGCTTCAGGCTCTTCGACACAGAGGTCGAGGAGGTGCGGCCGGCGCCGACGCCGGGCCCCTGGCCGGGGGCCTACCCTGTCTGACCTGCGCCGACAAGACGGCGTGCGCGGCTTGTGACCGAGGACACCCTTGTCTCACATAGCGGGACCAGGGTGTCCGCATGACGGACGAAGCTGGACTGTGTCCAGAACGCCGTGACACGCTTCCGTCATGTCCGGAACTGGAATTGCCTTGGTGAGTCGGCGGCACGTCGACCTCGGCCGCATGTCCAGCGCCATCTGTCCGGCGGGCTAGCCCGAGCCGCAGCACCGCCGGATTCCCCCGTATCTGCCCCGCCTTGCGCAATGATGCGCACGTATGCCCACATGCGCCCGTACGCGCAGGTCAGAGCCGATCACCCGCCTGTCCCGGAGGACGTAGAACCATGGCCGCCACCCCTGAGAACCCTGCCGCCGCAGCGCCCCGCCGCAAGGTGAGCCGTCACCGCGGCGAGGGACAGTGGGCAGCCGGACACTTCACCCCGCTCAACGGCAACGAGCAGTTCAAGAAGGACGACGACGGTCTCAATGTGCGGACACGCATTGAGACGATCTACTCCAAGCGCGGTTTCGACTCGATCGACCCGAACGACCTGCGCGGCCGGATGCGCTGGTGGGGGCTGTACACCCAGCGCAAGCCCGGGATCGACGGCGGCAAGACCGCGATCCTGGAGCCGGAGGAGCTGGACGACAAGTACTTCATGCTGCGCGTCCGCATCGACGGCGGCCGGCTGACCACGGAGCAGCTCCGGGTGATCGGCGAGATCTCGCAGGAGTTCGCGCGCGGCACGGCCGACCTCACCGACCGGCAGAACGTGCAGTACCACTGGATCCGCATCGAGGACGTGCCCGAGATCTGGAACCGCCTGGAGGCGGTCGGTCTCTCCACCACCGAGGCCTGCGGTGACACGCCCCGCACCATCCTCGGCTCCCCGGTCGCCGGCATCGCCGAGGACGAGATCATCGACGGCAGCTCCGCGATCGACGAGATCCACCGCCTGTACATCGGCAACAAGGAGTTCTCCAACCTCCCGCGCAAGTTCAAGACGGCGATCTCCGGCTCCCCGCTCCTGGACGTCGCGCACGAGATCAACGACATCGCGTTCGTCGGCGTGAACCACCCCGAGCACGGCCCCGGTTTCGACCTGTGGGTCGGCGGCGGCCTGTCCACCAACCCGAAGATCGGCGTCCGGCTCGGCGCCTGGGTCCCGCTGGACGAGGTCCCGGACGTGTGGGCCGGCGTGATCGGCATCTTCCGCGACTACGGCTACCGGCGGCTGCGCACCCGCGCCCGCCTGAAGTTCCTCGTCGCCGACTGGGGCCAGGAGAAGTTCCGGCAGGTCCTGGAGGACGAGTACCTGAAGCGCAAGCTCGTCGACGGCCCCGCACCGGCGCAGCCGGTCCAGCGCTGGCGCGACCACGTCGGCGTCCACCGCCAGCAGGACGGCCTGTTCTACGTCGGTTTCGCCCCGCGCGTCGGCCGCGTCGACGGCACCACGCTTACGAAGATCGCCGACCTGGCGCAGGCGCACGGCTCCGGCCGGCTCCGCACCACCGTCGAGCAGAAGATGATCGTGCTCGATGTCGAGGAGAGCCGGATCGAGTCGCTGGTCGAGGGCCTCGAAGCGCTCGGCCTCACCGCCAGGCCCTCCCCCTTCCGGCGCGGCACGATGGCCTGCACCGGCATCGAGTACTGCAAGCTCGCCATCGTCGAGACCAAGCAGCGCGGCATCACGCTCATCGACGAACTGGAGCGCCGCATCCCGGAGTTCGACGAGCCGATCACCATCAACATCAACGGCTGCCCTAACGCCTGCGCCCGTATCCAGGTCGCGGACATCGGCCTCAAGGGGCAGTTGGTCCTCAACGACCAGGGCGAGCAGGTCGAGGGCTTCCAGGTGCACCTCGGCGGCGCCCTCGGTCTGGAGGCCGGCTTCGGCCGCAAGGTCCGTGGTCTGAAGGTCACTTCGGAGGAACTGCCCGACTACGTCGAGCGGGTCCTCACCCGGTTCCAGGAGGAGCGCGAGGACGGCGAACGGTTCGCCGCCTGGGCCACCCGCGCCTCCGAGGAGGCACTGTCGTGAGCGGCAGCGAACGACAGCGAAAGGAGGGGCCATGAGCGAGCGGGCCGCCCCCTTCTACTGCCCCTACTGCGGTGACGAGGACCTGCGTCCCAGCGAGCAGGGCCATGGCGCATGGGAATGCGCGGCATGCAATCGGGCCTTTCAGCTGAAGTTCCTCGGGCTCCTCGCCCGGGGCCTTCGGCAGACCGACGCAGGGGGAGACGAGATATGACGGCGACTCAGAAGGTGCGCCCCACCGACGACGTGAAAGCCCTGGCCGAGCAGGCGGGCCGCGACCTGGAGGACGCCTCCGCGCTGGAGATCCTCCAGTGGGCGGTCGCGACCTTCGGCAAGCAGTTCTGTGTGACCTCCTCGATGGAGGACGCGGTGGTCGCCCACCTCGCCTCCCGCGCGATGCCCGGCGTCGACGTGGTGTTCCTCGACACCGGCTACCACTTCCCGGAGACCATCGGCACCCGCGACGCGGTCGAGGCCGTGATGGACGTCAACGTCATCACGCTCACCCCGCGCCAGACCGTCGCCGAGCAGGACGCCGAGTACGGCCCCCGGCTCCACGACCGCGACCCGGACCTGTGCTGCAAGCTCCGCAAGGTCCAGCCGCTTGAGCAGGGCCTGACCAAGTACGCGGCCTGGGCGACCGGACTGCGCCGCGACGAGTCCCCGACCCGGGCCAACACCCCGGTCGTCGGCTGGGACGAGAAGCGGCAGAAGGTCAAGGTCTCCCCCATCGCGCGCTGGACCCAGGACGACGTGGACGCCTACGTCGCCGAACACGGCGTCCTCACCAACCCGTTGCTGATGGACGGCTACGCGTCCGTCGGCTGCGCGCCCTGCACCCGCCGGGTGCTGGAGGGCGAGGACGCGCGCGCCGGCCGCTGGGCGGGGCGCGGGAAGACCGAGTGCGGGCTGCACGAATGACCACCACCGACAAGGAGTTGCACGTGACGACCGGAGCCACCGTCTGGCTCACGGGTCTGCCGAGCGCCGGCAAGACCACCATCGCGTACGAGCTGGCGGGCCGGCTGCGCGAGGAGGGCCGCCTCGTCGAGGTGCTCGACGGCGACGAGATCCGCGAGTTCATCTCGGCGGGCCTCGGCTTCACCCGCGAGGACCGGCACACCAACGTGCAGCGCATCGGCTTCCTGGCCGAACTGCTCGCCCGCAACGGTGTGTTGGCGCTCGCCCCGGTCATCGCGCCGTACACCGACAGCCGTGAGGCCGTCCGCAAGCGGCACCAGGAGAGCGGCACCGCCTACGTCGAGGTGCATGTGGCGACCCCGGTCGACGTGTGCTCCGTACGCGATGTGAAGGGTCTCTACGCCAAGCAGGCCGCCGGCGAACTGACCGGACTCACCGGGGTCGACGACCCCTACGAGGAGCCCGAGTCGCCGGACCTGCGGATCGAGTCGCAGCACCAGACCGTGCAGGAGTCGGCGGCGGCCGTCCACGCGCTGCTCACCGAGAGGGGACTGGCATGACGACGACCGTTGCCACGGCCGACGAGGGTACGGACACGCCGTACGCCCTCTCGCACCTGGACGCGCTGGAGTCGGAGGCGGTGCACATCTTCCGTGAGGTGGCGGGTGAGTTCGAGCGGCCGGTGATCCTCTTCTCCGGCGGCAAGGACTCGATCGTGATGCTGCACCTCGCGCTGAAGGCGTTCGCGCCGGCGCCGGTGCCGTTCTCGCTGCTTCATGTGGACACCGGACACAACTTCCCCGAGGTCCTTGAGTACCGGGACCGTGTGGTCGCCGCACATGGACTGCGGCTCCATGTGGCCTCCGTACAGGACTACATCGACCGCGGTGTGCTGCGTGAACGCCCCGACGGGACCCGCAACCCCCTCCAGACGCTCCCGCTCACCGAGAAGATCCAGAGCGAGAAGTTCGACGCCGTGTTCGGCGGCGGTCGTAGGGACGAGGAGAAGGCACGCGCCAAGGAACGGGTGTTCAGCCTCCGCGACGAGTTCTCGCAGTGGGACCCGCGCCGACAGCGCCCCGAACTGTGGAACCTCTACAACGGACGCCACGCACCTGGCGAACACGTCCGCGTCTTCCCGCTCTCCAACTGGACCGAACTGGACGTCTGGCAGTACATCGCCCGCGAAGGCATCGAGCTGCCGCAGATCTACTTTGCGCACGAGCGTGAGGTGTTCAGCCGCGCCGGGATGTGGCTGACCGCAGGTGACTGGGGCGGGCCGAAGGAGACCGAGACGGTCGAGAAGCGGCTCGTGCGATACCGGACCGTCGGTGACATGTCGTGCACCGGCGCCGTCGACTCGGACGCGGTGACGCTGGAGCAGGTCATCACCGAGATCGCCGCCTCCCGGCTGACCGAGCGGGGCGCGACGCGCGCCGACGACAAGCTGTCCGAGGCCGCGATGGAAGACCGCAAGCGCGAGGGGTACTTCTAACCATGAGCACCATCACGACCGAGGAGCTCTCGGCCACCACGCTGCTGCGGTTCGCCACGGCGGGCTCCGTCGACGACGGCAAGTCCACCCTCGTGGGACGGCTGCTGCACGACTCCAAGTCGGTCCTCACCGATCAACTGGAGGCCGTGCGGCGGGTGTCGGCCGACCGCGGCCAGGACGCACCCGACCTCGCCCTCCTCACCGACGGCCTGCGCGCCGAACGCGAGCAGGGCATCACCATCGACGTCGCCTACCGCTACTTCGCCACGCCCCGGCGCCGGTTCATCCTCGCGGACACGCCCGGTCACGTGCAGTACACCCGCAACATGGTGACGGGTGCCTCCACGGCCGAGCTGACGGTGGTCCTGGTCGACGCGCGCAACGGTGTCGTCGAGCAGACCCGGCGGCACGCGGCGATCGCGGCCCTGCTGCGCGTCCCGCACGTCGTCCTCGCGGTCAACAAGATGGACCTGGTCGAGTACAAGGAGACCGTGTTCGCCGCGATCGCCGAGGAATTCACGGCGTACGCAAGCGAGTTGGGCGTCCC
This sequence comes from Streptomyces sp. NPDC096013, assembly GCF_044763565.1. NCBI lineage: Bacteria > Bacillati > Actinomycetota > Actinomycetes > Kitasatosporales > Streptomycetaceae > Streptomyces > Streptomyces sp. NPDC096013. The sequence goes on from NZ_JBIWGK010000001.1 coordinate 1,279,329, forward strand.
GGAGATCACCGCGATCCCGATCTCGGCGCTGGCCGGCGACAACGTCGTGGAGCCGTCCGCGAACATGGACTGGTACGGCGGGCCGACCTTCCTGGAGCACCTGGAGTCGGTGCCGGTCGCGCACGACCTGAGCCACTGCCACGCGCGGCTGCCCGTGCAGTACGTGATCCGGCCGCAGAACGCGGAGCACCCGGACTATCGCGGGTACGCGGGTCAGATCGCCGCCGGTACGTTCCGTGTCGGTGAGTCCGTGACGGTGCTGCCGTCCGGGCGGGCCACCAAGATCTCCGGCATCGACCTGCTCGGCAAGCCGGTGCGGGCCGCGTGGACCACGCAGTCGGTGACCCTCCTGCTCGAGGACGACATCGACATCTCGCGCGGCGATCTCATCGTGCCCAGCAAGGACGCCCCGGCGACCACGCAGGACATCGAGGCGACCGTCTGCCACGTCGCCGACGCGCCGCTCACCGTCGGCCACCGGGTGCTCCTCAAGCACGGCACCCGCACGGTCAAGGCGATCGTCAAGGACATCCCGTCCCGGCTCACCCTCGACGACCTGTCCCTGCACCCGCATCCGGGACAGCTCATCGCCAACGACATCGGCCGGGTGAAGATCCGCACCGCGGAGCCGCTGCCGGTCGACTCGTACGCGGACTCGCGCCGCACGGGCTCCTTCATCCTGATCGACCCGGCCGACGGCACGACGCTCACCGCCGGCATGGTCGGCGAGTCGTTCGCGGCGCCGGAGCCGGTCAAGGACGGTACGGACGACGACGGTTGGGACTTCTGACATGACGTCCACCGACTTCTACTCCACGTTCGCGAAGGAGGGCGGCCGCGTCGGCAGCGGCGCCCTCGGCAGCGGGCAGGGCGGGGTGGCGCGATGTGCGCGCTGACGTACGCGCACCGCTTGCGCGCCCAGTCCCCCCACCCGACGTCCCGGACGCGACGAAAACGAAGACCTGCCGACCTCCCGGCCACGACCTGAGACCGTGACCGCCGGGCCAACGAGAGGAACACCTCCCGTGCCTGCCAACCGCTCGACATTCCTGCGCCGCGGCATAGCCGTGGTCGCCGCGCTCCCTCTGCTCACCCTCGCCGCCTGCGGTTACGGGTCGGACTCCAAGAGCACCAACTCCAAGGAGAAGGTGGCCGCCGGGTCCTCGAAGATCGAGGGTCTCGACTCCGTGAAGATCGGCTACTTCGGCAACCTGACCCACGCGACCGCACTGGTCGGCCGTGAACAGGGCCTGTTCCAGAAGGAGTTGGGCGCCACCAAGGCGGACTACGCGACCTTCAACGCGGGTCCCTCCGAGATCGAGGCGCTCAACTCGGGCTCCATCGACATCGGTTGGATCGGCCCCTCCCCCGCGATCAACGGCTACACCAAGTCCGACGGCAAGAGCCTGAAGATCATCGGCGGTTCGGCGTCGGGCGGCGTCAAGCTGGTCGTCAACCCGAAGAAGATCAAGTCCCTGAAGGACGTCAAGGGCAAGAAGATCGCGACGCCTCAGCTGGGCAACACGCAGGACGTGGCATTCCTCAACTGGATCGCGGACCAGGGCTGGAAGGTCGACGCGCAGAGCGGCAAGGGTGACGTCACCGTCGTCCGTACCGACAACAAGATCACCCCGGACGCCTTCAAGGCCGGTTCGATCGACGGCGCCTGGGTGCCGGAGCCGACCGCGTCGAAGCTGGTCGCCGAGGGCGGCAAGACGATCCTCGACGAGGCGTCGCTGTGGCCCGACAAGAAGTTCGTGATCACGAACATCATCGTGTCGCAGAAGTTCCTCAAGGCGCACCCGAAGGTCGTCGAGGCGGTCCTGAAGGGCTCGGTCGCGGCCAACAAGTGGATCAACGCCAACCCGACGGCGGCGAAGGCCGCGGCGAACAAGCAGCTGGAGGCCGACTCCGGCAAGGCGCTGAAGGCCAACGTCCTCGACCCGGCGTGGAGTTCGATCCAGTTCACCAACGACCCGCTGGCCTCCACCCTCAACACCGAGGCGGAGCACGCGGTCAAGGCGGGCCTGCTGAAGAAGCCCGACCTGAACGGGATCTACGACCTGACGATCCTGAACAAGGTCCTCAAGGCCGACGGTGAGAGCACCGTCGACGCCGCCGGCCTCGGCACGAGCTGACCGAGGAATCCCGATGACTTCCCAGGAGGTGACGACCATGGCCACGACCCTCGCCCAGGAAACGACCGCGTCGGTCGAGCACGCGGCACGCCTTGAGCATGTCTCGAAGTCCTTCGCGACACCGGGCGGGCAGCAGCTCGTCCTGGACGACATCACCATCGATGTCGCGCCCGGCGAGTTCGTCACCCTCCTGGGGGCCTCGGGCTGCGGCAAGTCCACGCTGCTGAACCTGGTGGCGGGCCTCGACAAGCCCACCACCGGGTCCATCACGACGGACGGCCGCCCCGCGCTGATGTTCCAGGAGCACGCCCTGTTCCCCTGGCTCACCGCGGGCAAGAACATCGAACTCGCCCTGAAGCTCAGGGGAGTTCCGAAGGAGGAGCGGCGCGGCAGGACCGAGGAGCTGCTCGACCTGGTCCGGCTGCCGGGCGCGTACGGCAAGCGGGTGCACGAGCTGTCGGGCGGTATGCGCCAGCGCGTCGCCATGGCCCGCGCGCTCGCCCAGGAGAGCCGCATCCTGCTGATGGACGAGCCGTTCGCGGCGCTGGACGCCATCACGCGGGACGTCCTGCACGACGAACTCACCCGTATCTGGGGCGAGACGGGCCTGTCCGTCCTGTTCGTCACGCACAATGTGCGCGAGGCCGTACGCCTCGCGCAGCGGGTGATCCTGCTGTCCTCGCGGCCCGGCCGGATCGCCCGTGAGTGGACGGTCGACATCCCGCAGCCGCGCCGCATCGAGGACGCGCCCGTGGCCGAACTGTCCCTTGAGATCACCGATGTACTGCGTGGGGAGATCCGCCGTCATGGCCAGCACTGAGACGACGACGGTCAAGGACGGCGGGAGCGTCGAGGCCGGTCTTGACGCTCTGGAGACCACGGTCACGGGCCGTACGACCTTCCGGCAGACATTCGTCAACAAGATCTTCCCGCCGATCGTCGCCCTCGCGGTGGTCCTGGTGGTCTGGCTGATCCTGACCCCGATCGTCGACGACCCGAGCAAGCTGCCCTCGCCGGGCGCCGTGGGCACCGAGTTCAAGAACGCCTGGCTGGCGGGCGATCTGCTCGGCTATATCTGGACCAGCGTCTCCCGCGGTCTGCTGGGCTTCTTCTTCGCGCTGCTGATCGGCACCCCGCTGGGGCTGCTGGTGGCGCGGGTGAAGTTCGTGCGCGCGGCGATCGGCCCGATCCTGTCCGGCCTCCAGTCGCTGCCGTCGGTGGCGTGGGTGCCGCCGGCCGTGATCTGGCTGGGTCTGAACAACTCGATGATGTACGCGGTGATCCTGCTCGGCGCGGTCCCCTCGATCGCCAACGGCCTGGTGTCCGGCGTCGACCAGGTGCCGCCGCTGTTCCTGCGGGCGGGCCGCACGATGGGCGCGACCGGTGTCAAGGGCATCTGGCACGTCACACTCCCGGCGGCACTCCCCGGCTATGTGGCGGGCCTGAAGCAGGGCTGGGCGTTCTCCTGGCGCTCGCTGATGGCGGCCGAGATCATCGCCCAGTTCCCCGATCTGGGCGTGGGGCTCGGCCAGTTGCTGGAGAACGGCCGTACCAACAGCGACATGGCGATGGTCTTCGAGGCCATCGTCCTGATCCTGTTCGTCGGTATCGCCATCGACCTGCTGATCTTCAGCCCGCTGGAGCGGTGGGTCCTGCGCAGCCGCGGTCTCCTGGTGAAGAGCTGAGTCCCATGTACGACAGCAAGCCGGTCCTCCTCGTCATCGCCCACGGCAGCCGCGACCCGCGGCACGCGGCGACCGTCCATGCCCTCGTCCGCCGGGTACGGTCGCTGCGGCCGGGGCTTCGCGTGGAGACCGGCTTCCTGGACTTCAACATCCCATCCGTACAGGGCGTGTTGGAGTCCCTCGCGGCGGAGGGTGTCCAGGACGTCGTGGCGCTCCCGCTGCTCCTGACCCGCGCGTTCCACGCGAAGGCGGACATCCCCGCGGTCCTGCGGGACGCGCCGCCGAGGCTGCGGATCAGGCAGGCGGAGGTGCTGGGCCCCTCTCCCCTGTTGTTGCGTGCCCTCGAACGGCGGCTCTACGAAGCCGGGTTGACGCCCTCCGACAAGTCCACGACCGGGATCGTGCTGGCCTCGGCGGGGTCCACCGACCCGGAGGCGATCGCGGTGATCGACGGCCTCGCGCGGGAGTGGCGGCACACCGGCTGGCGTGCCGTACGGCCCGCGTTCGCCTCGGCGGCGCTCCCCCGCACCGAGGACGCGGTCCGTGAACTCCGGGCGCTGGGCTGCTCCAAGGTCGCGGTGGCGCAGTACGTTCTGGCTCCCGGCTTCCTGCCTGATCGCATCGCGCGCGGAGCAGCCGAGGCAGACGTCCTGGGGAATGTCCTGGGCGCCGCCCCGGAAGTCGCCGCCCTCGTGCTGAAGCGGGTCGACGCCGCCATACCTCGTACAGCGCTTTCGCGCATCGCCTGAGACCACGCGCGGGCCCGCTCCTCACCGCCGTGGCCGCATAGCGCGTCACAGGTCCGACCTGCCCGGATTCACGAAAAGGGGTCCCCCTGGGGCCGCGGATCTGCTGGGATGGTTCCTCGCGGAGCAAGCGGGGGAGCAGCGCACGTGAAGGGTCGGAACTTCGGGCATCACTTGGGGCTGCCCCGGGCATTGTCCGGGCTGCCGCTGAGTCCTCTCGTGGCGTCCTACGGCGAGCTCCTGTCCGCCCAACACGCGCTCGGCTTACGGCACTTGGGCGAGGTGCTGCTGCCGCCCGGCGCCGGTGGGCTGAGTGTGCTCGACGGGGTGTACGTGCCGTCGGGCGGACGCGGGCGCCGACGCGTGGACGTCGCGTTCCTGGAGGATCTCGCCCGTGCCGCGACCCCGACCGCCAAGCTCGCCCGGCTGCTGGCCGAGGCGCAGCGGCATGATCCGCAGGCCGTGCGCAGGGTCGTGCTCTATCAACTGATCGGGCTGCTCCAGGACCGGCCGGTGAAGGAACGTCCCGACGCCGCGGCCCAGTTGGGTGTGCACGCCGACGAGGTCGGCGGGCTCGTGGCGGCGGCCCGGCTGCGCCCCCTGCTGGACAAGCGGGAACGGCAGGCCGCCGAGTCCCTCGCCGGGGCCTGGGAGCAGCACCGGCTGCACCGGGTCCGCACCCTGCTGGAACGGCTGCCGAACGGCACCGACGACCCGGCGCTGCGGTCGCTGCGGACCGAACTGGACCTGCGGTTCGCGGTGGTCGACGGGGCGCTGCTCGCGGCGCGGCGGGCCGAGCGGGAGCGGGACACGGAGACCGCCGGCGCGGAGTATCTGCGCGCGCTGCGTGAAGTCGCCGACGACCGGCGGGCGTTGCGCGGCCTGGTGCGGGCGCATCGGCCGCGGACCGGTGAGCCGGCCGCCCTGGATGCCGAACTCGGCCTGGACCATGTGCGGTTGACATGGGACGAGTCGGGCACGGACGGCGGCTGGCGGCTGCTGTGTCTGTACCGCGACGAGCGGGGTACGCCCACGGTCCGTGCAGTGGCCGCGCGCGACGAGGCGTTGGCGCTCGGGAGCGCCGTGCGCTATGCCGCTCTTCCGCTGCGCGAGGGACTCGTGGACGGTCCGCCCCTCGTCTCTCATCGGCTCCTGGTCACCCCGGAGGTGGAGGCCCTCTCCCTGACGGACGGGCCGGAGCGGATCGAGGGCACCTGGAAGCGTCCGCCGGGCGCCACGGACGTGACGGTCGAGCGCACCGGGCCGGACGCCGGGGACGGCCAACTCATTCTCCGGGCCGAGGGGTTCACCGCCACAGGCATCCCACCCGGCCGCCACTCCGTCCGCGTCGTCTGCCACTACCGCTCCCCCGGCGGACAGCCCGTCACCTCCGCCGGCGTCCGCGCCACCCGCACCGTCCACCCCTGGCCGTCCCCCGTCCGCGCCCTCACCGCCCGGCCCGAGGGCGACGCCGTCCGGTTCGCCTGGACGGGCGTGGAGAAAGGGGAGATGCGGCTGGTGGAGTGGCCCGGCGAGGTCCCCTCACCCGGCGCCGAACTGCACACACGGGACCTGCCGACCGGGCTCGGCTGGCCCGAGCGGGACGGCGCGCTGTGTCCGCCGCCCGGTCTGCGGGTCCGGGTCGCCGCCGTCGCCGTCCTCGGGGAGCGGGCGCTGGCCGGTCCCACGGTGGATGTCGAGGTGCTGCGGCCGGTGACCGGGCTCACCGCGCGGCGGCTGCCGGGCGGTGAGGCGGAGGTCTCCTTGGACTGGCCCGGTGACACCCCTCACCTCAGGGTGAGTTGGGACGCCGGTGAGCGCAGTGTCACCGCGCACGCCTACCGGCGGGGTGGACTGCGGCTGCCCGTGGGGCCGGGGGCCGTGCGCGTGCGGGTCACCGCCGCGCCTCAGGTCCCGGGTGCCACCGTGGTCGTACCGGACGCGGCCGAGGTGCTGTTGCCGCCCGACGCGGCCATCGGGTATCAACTGGTGCGCGCGCCGCGCCGGTTGCTCGGCAGGGGGCGTCCCCTGCTGCGGGTCACCCTGTCCGTGCCGGCGGGCGGCGATCCGGGCGACGCCCCCGAGTTCGTGTGCGTCGCACGCAGTGGCACCCTCCGGCCGCGCAGCGCGGCCGACGGCACCACCCTGGTGCGCATCCCCGGCACCGATCTGCTCCGACTCGGCACGGTGGAGCAGGAGTTGCCGGCCGCGCCCTGCCCGGCGCCGTACACCTTGCGCGGCTTTCTGCTGGGCGAGCACGCGGCATCCGTACGACTCGAAGAACCGTCCCCCGCGACCCTGGTGGTGCGCTGAGCCATGACGACCGTCATCTGCCCCTACTGCTTCGCCCGCGCCTCGGCGGCCAAACTGCCCTACCGGTGTCTGATGACCCCGAGCGGCGTGCGCGGGGGCATGCCCTGCGGGCCCGAACGGGACGACGTCTGGGCCGGGTTCGTGGGTCCCGGCGTGAATCCGGCGGCCCTGCTGCGGGGGCCGGTGTTCGCCCCGGCGCGCGGGATGACCGCGCTGGCGTCCGGGCTGCGCTCCGGCTCCGGCAGCAGCGTGCCCTGCCCGGCCTGCGGCGTGACCACGACCGTCCGGGTGTGCTCGTCCTGCCACAGCGACCTGCCCAGCGACTACTGCGACCAGGACAGCCGCATCATCGCGCTGGTCGGCGCGAAGGCCTCCGGCAAGAGCACGTATGTGTCCGTGCTGGTCAACGAGTTGAACCAGCGGGTCGGGCAGGCCTATCACGCCTCGCTGGCGGCGATGGGGCAGTCCACCCAGCAGCGGGACCGGGAGATGGCGGAGGATCTGTACGAGCGGCTTCGGCTGCCGGACGCGACCCGTCCGGCGGCGCTCGGCTTCAACGACCCGCTGCTGTATCGGCTGAGTGTGCCCCGGCACGGAAGATTCGGCAACGGCACCCGCCACACCACGCTGGTCTTCTTCGACGCGGCCGGCGAGGACCTCGCGGGAGCCGAGGCGATGGACCGGTACACGCGCTATCTGAGCGCGGCCGACGGCATCATCCTGCTGGTGGACCCCCTGCAACTGGGCTCCGTGCGCGACCGGTTGCCGCTCCAGGACGGTCCGCCGCTGCCCACGGTGGAGACCCCGCCGCAGCAGATCGCCGCCGATCTGGCCGCCCAGTTGCGCGCTCACGGCAAGGGTGGTTCACGGGGGCGGGTGAGCACGCCGATCGCGGTGGCGGTGACGAAGGCGGACATGCTGAAGCCGCTGCTGGACCCGCATTCGCCGGTGCTGCGCAACGCCCACCATCCGGAGGGCACCTACGACGAGGACGACCGGCTCACCGTGCACGAGGAGATCCGCTCGCTGATGGCGGACTGGGACTCGGGGGCGCTGATGCGTCAACTGGAGCTGGACTTCGACCGGTTGTCGATGTTCGGGCTCTCGGCGCTGGGTGCGCCGCCGCCCGCCGACGCGCCCGCGGACGTACCGAAGTCGGGGCCGCAGCCGGTGCGGGTGGAGGATCCGCTGCTGTGGCTGCTGGCGCTGCGCGGGGTGCTGCCGGTCCGTACCGCCGGGAAGGGACGACTCAAGTGACCCTGGCCCAACTGCACTACACCTCGGCGCCGCCCGGCCCCGACGGCTCCGGCTTCCGTTTCACCGCGGTCAGCGCGGGAGTTCCGCAGGGGCTGTTGCGGGAGGCCGAGCAGCTCATCGGGTACGAGCCGCCGCGCGACTGCCCGGCCCGGCCGGACGCCGAACAGCTCAAAGGGTTCCCGAAGGCCTTCAGCTTCAGTGAACTCTCCGACGGTGGGCGGCTGTTGAGCCGCTCGGTGTATATCGGCGCCGACTACAGCGGACGCTGGGGCAACTTCCACGCGCACGCAGTGCATCTGCCGGCCGGTACCCGGCTGCCGGACGGGGTGCTGCCCATCACCGCCTGGGAGTCGCCGCGCTGGGCGGACACGACGCCCCCGGGCGGTCGGCCACAGCCGGTGGACCGCATCGAGCCGTCCGGGCTGCTCCGCAAGGACGCGCTGGTCGCGTTCGCGGTGTCCCGGGCCGGGTGGCTCGCGCCGTTCTTCGCGGATCTGCGGGCGGTGGCCGCCGATCCGGGTGCCGGGCAGATCGTGGTCGTGGAGCACGACAGCGCCGATGTGGCCCAGTGGATCGCGCTCGCCTGCGCGGTGCTGCCCCGCGAACAGGCGCACCGGCTCACCTTCACGACGTACACCCGCCGCCCCCAGCAGGCCCGCCAGCAGCTCGTCGGCTCGCTGCCGTCCTCGGAGTCGGTCGCCCACGACCACCGCTACCGGGTCCACGACTGCACCGGGCAGCAGCCATCCGGGCCGGTCACCGACACCTGGGCCGAGGTGTGCGCCCGCATCTGGCGCGCGGGCCGCCCCGACCTGTTCCACAACACCCCGGACGACCTGGGCCAGTTGGCGGCGACGGCGCTGATGGTGGGCATCGCCCTGCGCCCGGACGGCCGTACGGCGGCGGCCCGTTGGGCGACCGAACAGGCGGGCGCCCTGTCCGACGAGGTGCTCACGGCACTGGTCGCGGGGCTGTGCGAGGAGCCCCCGGCGAGTTCGGGATGGGCGGACTCCCGTGACCCGGCAGGCCACCGACAGGAAACACCGTCCGCCCCCGGCCTGGCGGACCACGGGCAGGCAGCACCGTCGTCCCCTGCCGCGGTGGACGACGAACAAGCCGCGCTGGCCGCCCTGTTGGCCCGGCTGGACGGGCAGGTGCCGGCCGTCGTGTCGGCGCCGCTGGCCGCCCGGGTGCTGGCGTCGGCGGTGCTCGGCAAGGGACCGGTGCCCGCGCTGCGGGCCGGGTCCCTGACCCCCCGGGCCCATGACGAGCTGGCCCGCGATCTGACGCCCGCCCTGCGGGCCGGACTCGCCGACCCCGCGGAGCCGCCCGCAGGACGACCGCTCGCACTGCTGCGGGTCGCGGACCTCCTCGGCATCGACTGCCAGGACCAACTCCCGCAGCTGGCCGGGCGATTGGCGAGGGAGTTGGTGAGCGAGCGGACTCCCGAGCCCGGTCCGGAGGGCGACCGGAGCCGGTCACGGGACCTCCGGCCGCCGGGACAGCCGAACCCGGACCAGTGGCCCCGCACGGGCGCGGACGCGCCGCATGCCCCACCGCCACCTGCGCACGCCCCGCGCACGCCCGGGCAGCCGGGCCCCGCTGATCCCTGGCGGCCCGCCCCGCCGGCCCGCACCCCGCAGGCACCCGGACAGCCCGGGCCCGCCGGTCCCCCGGAGAACGACGCCCGTCCCCCCGTGGGCTGCCCGCCCGCGCTGCTCGACGCGGTGCATGCCCATCCCGGGTTGCGGGTGGCGCTGTTCGGGTCGCTCAACGCGCTGGCCGCGGCCGAACCGGCCGCCGTGGCGCGGGCGTTGACGGGCTCCGGACTGCCCGTGAACCTCCAGCCCGGTTTCCCGCATCTGCGCATGTGCGTGACGCCCGTCGGGGGACGCGACCGGCTCGCGCGGTTCCGTGAGGTGCTGCGGACGGCAGGTGTCTCGCCGCTGGCCGACCCCGCCGTGCTGCGCACCGCCCTCGGCCTCACCTGGCCCGGCGAGCTGCCGACGGGCCTGGAGGCGAGCCTGCTGCTGAACGAGCTGGGCTCCGACACCCATCGCGCGGCCGGCACCCGGGACCTGTTGATCGAGGCCGCCCTCACCGCGCCCCCGGACGACCGTGACGTACCGGCGCTCGCGGAGGACCTGCTGCGCTGCTTCAGCACGGAGCTGCTGCCCGGACAGCGCGCGGCCCTGCTTCTGCTGGAGCTGGCCGGACTGTTGGGCACCGAGGGGGAGAGCGACGAGTGGGTCACCCGAGTGCTGAATCTGAGGAACGGAGCCGCCGAGCCGGTGCCGGACCCGGTCGTCGACCGTGCCTTCCAGGTCCTCGCGTGGCGGCTCCTCGAAGGACAGGTGCCGACCAACGAGCTGTACGCGCTCGCCCGTTCGGGTGAAACGCGACTGCTGGAGACGTACGAGAAGGCGGGCCGTTCGGACCGCGTGGGCGACCGGCTGCGGACCTCGCCGGCGTATGTCGCCGCCCGGTTCTGCGACTGGAGCGCGTTCGCGGGAACCCATCCGACCTGGGACGAGACCCGGACCGCCCTGCTCTCCAAGGTGCTGCGGCCGGTCGTGCGGGCGCTGCCCGCCGAGGACCAGACCGAGGTCGAGGCGGTGCTCGGCCGGACCGGCCGGGGCACGCTCGACGCGTACCGCGCCTGGAACCGCCCCGGCGCGCTGGGGCGTCTCGCGGGACGGCTGTCCGGACGGGGACGGCGCCCCGACCAGACCGAGGTGTGGCCAGGGGACGTGCAACCACCGACCGACGGAGGCCGCCGATGAGCGCCGCCTCACCCCTGCTGATCCCGGCCGTCTGGACCGGGCTCGTCGCGGTCGGGCTGTGCCTGGGCCGGGCGCTGTGGGTGTTCCTGTGGATCGGCACCCGGGCCGTGTGGCAGGGCCTGGGCCCCCGGCAGCCGGGCCGCCCCGACCAGCGCGTCCCGCTCGTCGCCGCGGGCGCCGAGCCCGCCCATCTCGGCTACTACTGGCGGCAGTTGTGGGTGGACGCGGGGACGGCCGGCACCTACGGGATGCGGGTCGTGTGGACGACCTTCCGCGATGTGTGGCTGCGCCGGACCGTACGGAACCTGTTCCTCGGCCGGCACCCGTCGGGCCGTCGTGGCCGGGCGCCGATCAACCGCTTCGGGTACATCGTCCTCGTGGCGCCCGGCACCTTCGTGGGCGCGGTGCTCGGCGCGGTGCTCTCCACCGTCCTCCTCGGTGTGTCCCTGCTGTACTTCGGGCTGCTGGTCGGCCTGGTGTGGCTGGGCTGCGCGACGGCGGTCCCGGTGCTGCGCGGGGTGGAACGCGGCTGGGCGCTGACCCGCGGCATCCGCGTCAAGTGCCCCTATCCGGGCTGCTATCGCCCGGTCCCGCTGGCCGTGCACCGCTGCTCCGGCTGCGCGAAGCCCCACACGTCGCTACGGCCCGGACGGTACGGCGTGCTGGGGCACGGCTGTGTGTGCGGGCTCCGGCTGCCCACCACCCGGCTCGCGGGGCGCGGCAGGCTCACCGCGCTCTGTCCGTACTGCGACCGGGTGCTGCCCGGGATCGTCGGCACCACCCGTGTCGTGCACGCCCCGCTCGTGGGCGGCACGTCCTCCGGCAAGACGATGCTGATGGCGGCCATGGTCGAGGGCCTGCACGCCTGGGCCCGGCACGGCGACCTGAGCGTCGACTACGCCTCCGCCGACGACCGGCGGACGTTCAACGACCTCAACCAGGAGCTGAACAGCACCGGTTGGGCCCACGCCACCACCGGTGGCCAGCCGCGCGCCCTGATGCTGACGGTGACCCGCGGCCGACGTCGCCGGCTGCTCTATCTCTACGACCCGATGGGCGAGTCGGTGAGCGATGCCGAACGGGTGCGCGCCCAGAAGTACTTGGAGCACACGCACGGCGTCGTCCTGGTCGCCGACGTGCTGGCCGACCTCAAGGTGCGCGGACGGCTGCTCGCCACCGAGGACGCCGAACGGGTCGGCGCGGCCCGCCCGTCCACGCAGGGCCCGTGGGAGACGTACCAGCGGCTCACCGGTGAACTGAACGCGCTGACCGGCCGTCGGCGCGGGCGGCTGTCGGTGGCCACCGTCGTCACCAAGCGGGATGTCCTGGACCAGTTGGCCACGCTGCCGAAGCCGGGGGCGCGCGTCGATTCCTGGCTGACGGAGATCGGTCTCGGCGGACTCGTCCGGGCGCTCGGGCACGACTTCAAGGAGGCCCGCTACTGGGCGGTGAGCGCCCACGCCGCCACCGGCACCGGACCGCTGGAGAGCGAGCAACGCCGCGCCGCCGAGCCGGTGTTGTGGCTGCTCGCGACCTCGGGGCTACGGACCGCCGCACTCACCGGCACACCTGGTACCGAACCGCAGAAGAAGAGGTACAGCCCGGCATGACGAAGGTGACCCCACCGGTCGGACACGGACGGCGGCTGCTGGCGGGCCTGTTCGTCACCTCGCTGGTGCTCACGGCGACCACCCTGACCTACTTGGCCTATCAGTTCCTCCCCAACTCATAGAAAGGACACGGAGTGAGCGACATTCCCGGCGGGCCCATGGCGAACCGGCCGGTCCACTTCATCTGGCTGCTCGACTGCTCGTACTCGATGCAAGGTGAGAAGATCGGCCAGCTCAACTACGGGATCAGAGAAGCGATCCCGGAGATGCGGTCGGTGGCGCACGACAACCCGGCGGCCCAACTGCTGCTGCGGACCGTGACGTTCTCCACCACGGCTCAGTGGTTGCACCAGACCCCGGTCCCGGTGGACGATTTCACCTGGCAGGACATCGTGGTGGACGGCATGACCAATCTCGGTGAGGCCCTGCACCTGGTCTCGCGCGAGTTGCAGACTCCACCGATGCCGCAGCGCGCGCTGAAGCCGGTGCTGGCGCTGGTGTCGGACGGGGTGCCCACGGACGACTGGCGGGCGGGCCTGAAGGCGATCGACGCGACACCGTGGGGCCGCAAGGCGGTACGGGTCGCGATCGCGATCGGCGCCGACGCGGACCGCAGTGTGCTCCAGGAGTTCCTGGGCAACCCCGAGTTGCAGCCACTGGACGCCAACAGCCCCAAACAACTGGCTGCGGCGATCCGTTGGGCGTCGACGGCGGCGGTCAAGGCCGCCTCGCAGCCGGTCGCGGGCGGTTCGTCCGGCCCGGCCCTCACCAAGCAGCCGTATGCGCCGCCGGTCATCGACGACGACGATGACGACGTGTGGTGACGCACTCGGTGCGACGGTGGGAGACGCTGGCCGACAGCGTGATGGGCGTCGGGAAGAAGCGCAACCAGGACTGGTACGCGTGCCACGGCTCCGGTTCCGGCGAGGACCCGCTGCTGCTGGCGGTGGCCGACGGACACGGCTCGGCCCGCTACACCCGGAGCGAGATCGGCGCGCGTTTCGCCGTGGACCGCTTCGTGGGCAGGGCCGAGCTGTTCGCCCAGGCGGCCCGCGACTGCCATGAACCGGGCCGCCTGGCCCGGCTGATGACCTACGCCCGCGACGACTTCCCACGCGCCCTCGTGCAGGACTGGCGCGAGACGGCCCTCGGCCACTGGGACCGCCACCGCCCGGTCGCCGACGCGGGCACACCGGAACCACGACAGAGCGAGAAACTCCTGCTCTACGGCACGACGCTGATCGGCGCCGTGCTGACGCCGTGGCTGTTCGTCGCCTGGCAGATCGGCGACGGCGATCTCGCGGTGGTCGAGCACGACGGCACGTTGAACCGGCCGCTGGCCCCGGCCGAGGAGGCTCTCGGCGACGAGACGGAGTCGCTGTGCGGTCCGGAGGCGTGGAGCGCGGTGCGGATGCACTGGGCGCCGGTGTTCGACCAGGCCCGCACACCGCGTCTGGTGGTCCTGTCGACGGACGGCCTGTCGAAGAGCTTCGCCTCGGCCGAGGGCTACCGGCAGTTCGTGGCGGGACTGGACGGCCGGCTGGCGTCGGACGGCAGCGAGGGGGTCCGCGAAGTGCTCCCCCAATGGCTGGAGCAGGCCTCGAAGTACTCGGGCGACGACACGACCCTGGCGGCGGCGCTGCGGCATGTGTCGACGGTGACGGGCGGCCCGCCGGACCTCGCCCCGGACCCCTCTGTGGAGGTCTCGCCCACGGATACGGAACGGAAGACGGAGACATAGATGAGCGGCATGCTCGACAGCGGTACGCGGCTGACCGCGCAGAACGGCGAAGAGATCCAGATCGTCGACATGCTGGGCGCGGGCGGCCAGGGCGAGGTGTACCGGGCCAGGACCCCGGGCGGCGACAAGGCCCTCAAGTGGTACTACCCGACCTGTGCGACCCCGGAACAGGACGCGATCGTACGGGAGTTGGTGGAGCGGGACTTCGACGACGACCGGTTCCTGTGGCCCGAGGCGTATGTGCCCGCGTACAAGGGGTCGTTCGGGTATCTCATGGGGCTGCGCCCGGACCGCTTCAAGGGGCTGCCCGCGCTGTTCCGGCGTCAACTGCGCACCTCACCGCGCGCGTTGCTGACGGCGTGCCTGTACATGGTGGAGGCCTACCAGGCGCTGCATTCACGGGGCATCGCCTACCGGGACATCTCCTGGGGCAACATCTTCTTCGACCCGGACACCGGTGACGTGCTGGTCTGCGACAACGACAACGCGGTGGTCGAGGGGGACGTCAGCGGCATCTCCGGGACGATGGAGTTCATGGCCCCGGAACTGGTCCGCGGCGAGCCGGGAGCCCGCCCGGGCACCCAGTCCGACCTGCACTCCCTCGCCGTGCTGCTGTTCATGTTCCTGATGAACCATCATCCGCTGAAGGGGAAGCGGGAGTTGGGCATTCACTGCCTCGACGAGGCGGCGGAGCGCAAGCTGTACGGCAAGAGCCCGCTCTTCGTCTTCGATCCGGCCGACGACTCCAACGCGCCCGACCCGGTGGAGCACGCGACCGTGCTGGCCACGTGGAGCGCGGCGCCCGGGAAGCTCCAGAACCTGTTCCGCAGCCAGTTCACCGTCGGGATGCGCGATCCGGCGGCCCGGGTCCGCGAGTCGGAGTGGCGGGACGCGCTGCGGGCCGTACTGGACTCGGTCGTGGAGTGCGCCTCGTGCGGCCGGCAGAACATGACGGAGCCGGGCGAGAACCCGCCGCCGCGCGCCTGTTGGGGCTGCGGCACCCGGCTCGTGCTGCCGCCCCGGCTGGTGGTGAGCACTCCCCCGCCGCGCGACGAGCGCCATATCCGGCTGGGCCGGGCGGCCCGGGTGCAGAGCCACCATCTGCGGGCGGAGCCGACCCGGCACGACTGCTCGGACGCAAGTCTGGTCGCCGAGCTGGTCGAACACCCCTCGAAGCCGGGCCGGTTCGGCATCGCGAACCGCTCACAGCAGACGTGGACGGGGACGCGCTCCGACGGCACCTCGCAGCAGGTCGGTCCCGGCCAGACGGTGCCGCTGCGGTCGGGGCTCGAACTGGACCTCGGGAGCGGGGCACGGGCGGTCGTCAGGGCCAAGTGATGTGCGGGGGCGCCCTGTCGGGACGGGGCGCCCCCACCGTTTCACAGTCCGAGCGCGTGCTTCAGCTGCTCGATGAGGGCGAGCCCGCCGGTGCCGGCCCCGACGCCGATGGTGATGGTCTCCAGTGCGGCCCGGACCCGGCCCCGGTTGACGGCCCGCCCCTCCTCGCCCGCCTGGACCAACTCGCCCTGGATGACCTGTGCTTGCGGGACCAGGGTCGGGTACTCGCCGCGCATCCGGTCGACGAGCTTGTCAGCGAGGGCCAGGACGGTCGCGGAGTCCGTTCCGTTGTTCACGACGTGACCGTGATCGCCGATGTGGCTGTTGTGGATGTTGCCGCCGCCGTTGAAGTTGAACGTGCTCATGTCCCGCTCCCCGTCCGTGTTCAGGGCTGTGGTGCCCCGCTCTGGCCCGAAGGCCCCTGTCCTTGTGGCCCGTTGTTGGTGACGTGGCCCTGGTTGCCCACGGCGCTGTTGTGAATGTCCCCGGAGATGTTGTAGGTCTGCGTGCTGATGTTGGCCTGCGCCTTGTCGAAGGAGCTCGTGTCGACGTTGTGGTCCTTGAGGAACTTCTCGGTGGCGACGAGGACACCGCCCTGGAGTCTGAAGAGGAAGTCCTGGGAGTCGATGCGTTCGGCGTAACCCGCCTGGCTCCAGTCGCCGATCCACTCACGCAGACTGTCGGTGGCGCCGTAGTCGACCAGCATGTGCTGCTCCGTGATGTCCCGGCGCAGTTTGGCCAACGTCTTCGCGGCGTTGCGACGGCGTCGGCCGCGGTCGCGGATCCGGCCCACGGCGCCCCGCAGTTCGGGCCACACTCGCGAGGTGGCGTGCCGGGTGAGAGCGCGCCAGCGTTCGAAGTTGGCCAGGGGCAGCCGGTCGACCAGTTCGAATCGGGTGGTCACCGGCGGGATCGCGTAGCAGGCGACCTCCCAGGTGAGGCTGGGCCCGCTGAGGATGGCGCGCAGATACATCGAGACGATGATCCGGCCGCCCTCGCCGACCCGCTCCAGACACAGATGGGTACGCATGCCCGCGCCGGGGTTCTTCAGGCCGGCCTGGACGAACTGCGGGGGAATCTTCGGGAGCGGCCGAGCGGTCCGGTCGGGCACCAGCGGGGGAAGCATGTAGGCGTTGCTGCCGAGGACGTAGAGCCGGTTCTTGGCGCGCAGTCCGTCCAGGCCGGCGATGCCCTCCATCTGCTTGGCGACGTAGGTGTGCAGGTCGACGGCGTCGAAGGGGACGATCGTGAGCTTGCCGCCGTTCGGCGCGTCGGCGGGCTTGCTGACGTCGATGGGCTGCCAGACCGCTTCCTTGATCTTACTGCCGCTGCCGACGAACGGGTTGGTGAGCGCCGCGGCGTCCGCGTACGGCAGGACGTTGGCCCGCTTGAGCGAGTGCTCCTGGAGCCAGGACTCCGCGGCCGGCTCGACGGGCGGCGCGAGTTCCTCGACCTTGTCGGTGCCGCGGAACACCTCCAGCGCCGCGTCCCACGCCTGGGACTCGGTGCGGCGGACCAACCACCAGGAGGCGCCGAGGATGCCGAGCGGGCCGTAGACGCCGATGAGGGCCACGGAGCCGTGGCCGCTCGCGAGACCCCAGACCGCGACCAGCAGGGAGACCACCAAGGCCGCGAAGAGCCACGCGAGTTGGCGATCGAGTGCCCCGCGTCGGAGCAGGGCCGCGCGGGCGTGCCGGGCGAGAGCGACGAAGTTGATGCCGAGGGTCAGGCCCAGGGCGGTGAGCCGGTCCCCGGTGAGGCGGTGGTCCACCTCCCGGGCGAACGCCTCGTCGAGATGGACCGACGCGCACAGTCGTCGCGTCACCCCGTCCTTGCGGTACTGCGGCAACGACGGTAGGACTCTGCCCGCCACTGTGACCTGCCCTTCCGTCCGAACCAGCGCACCCAACCCTAGGGACAACAAGCCTGTTTTGTCCCGGAGTTCGGCGACTGCGCGGGCATTCAGTCGAAGGACAGACCCCCGGTGCGCGTCCGCTTCAGTTCGAAGAAGTCGGGATTGGTGGCCAACACCCGGAAGCTGTCGAAGAGTTCGGCCGCCTTCGGGCCGCGGGGGATGGCCCGGAGCACCGGGCCGAACCACACCGTGCCGTCGACGTGCAGGGTCGGTGTCCCCACGTAGCCGCCGGACTCCTCCTCCACGCCCGCCTCGTGGCTGCGGCGCACGGCGTCGTCGTACGACGGATCGTGGGCGGCGTCGGCCAGTTCGGCGGGGAGGCCGAGTTCGGCGAGGGACTCGGCGATCACGGCGTCGAAGTCTTCGTCGCGCCGCTCGTGGATGCGGACGCCGAAGGCGGTGTAGAGGTCGCGCAGGATCTTGTCGCCCTGCTGTTCCGCCGCGGCCACGGCGACGCGTACCGGACCGATCGACTTGTCCACCAACTCCCGGTACCAGTCGGGGAGTTCGTTGCCCATGTTGTGCAGGTAGAGGCTCATCGCGTGGAAGCGGAGGTCGAGCGGGCGCTCGCGCTCGACCTCCAGCAGCCACCGGGAGGTGATCCAGGCGAAGGGGCAGGCGGGGTCGAAGTAGAAGTCGACCCGGACGGGGGTGGCGTGGCCGCTGTCTTGGCTCATACCGGGAACGTTAGCCGCACGGTGGCGTAAAGGAACGACCCAATGCGCGGGATTCCCAGTGGTCCACTTCGCCGGGTTCTCAGTGGTCCGCCGCGCTCATGGCCTGTTGCTCCGGGTTGCGTCCGCTGGCCGCGAGGGCGCGGTCGAAGACCGGGGCGTCGGCCGGTACGGGGACGGGGTCGGCGAAGCCGTCGTACTGGCGGTAGAGGTCGCCGTGCTTCTCGACCACGGAGAGGACGAGGCGGGCGGCGCCGTCCGAGACGCGGTACCGCTGGCCGGTGGCGGTGGCGACGTCCCAGCCGTGCACCGCCAGCTCCTTGATGATCATCGAGGCGAGTTCGTCGGCGGGCATCTTCGCCATGCCGAGGTCGATCTCGCCCTCCCACACCGCCGGGTCGGCCCAGGCGGCGACGGCCCGGTCCAGCTGGGCGGCGTAGGCCTCCGCCCAGTCCGGATCGGCGGTGAAGTCGCGCGTGGTCAGCTCCTCGGGGAGCTGGGTGCGCCGGGCGCGGTGCTCCAGGCCGTGCGAGGTGTAGAGGACCCAGTGGTTGACCATCGCGCGGACGTCCCAGTCGGGGCAGTGCGTGGGGTCGTCGAGGCGGTCCGCGCCGACACCGCGTGCGACACGGGCCGCTTCGGCGGCGCATTCGGTCATGTACGGGTACGGGTCGTTCAGCTGCGGGTTCAGGTCGTCGTTGGTCATGCCCCCACGCTAGGGAGGGCGCCGTCAGGACTCTTGAACAAACGCGACAGCCTCGTCGGCGAGCCGGACCAGATCGTCGAACGGCAGCGATCCCGCCTGCCGGTGCTCGCGCGCGAAGGCGTTCGCGAGCCGTTGCAGCAGCTCGTTGAGCGGGGTCGGTACGCCGTGCAGCCGTCCCAGCAGCGCGATCTCGCCGTTGAGGTAGTCGGCCTCGATGGTGCCGGTGCCCCGGTTCAGCGACTGCCAGGAGGAACCGCCGCGGCGCGGGGCGCCGTCGATCTCCACGAGCCGGATCTTGTCACCGCGCACCGCCTTCTCCTCCTCGGCGCTCGCGTAGGCGATCCCGGCCGCGTCGAGCACGGCCACGCCCTCGGCCCGCACCCGCGTGTAGAACGCCAGGTGGGCCTCGGGGTCGAGCACCTCCGCGACCGCCTCGACGGCGTTGCCGAGATTGCTCAGCAGCTTGGCGTACTGCCAGCGCGCGACGTCCGGTACGACCGGTGCCTCGAACCTCGACTTCTCCAGGTCGGCGGCGATCAGCCGGGCGGTCCCGTCCGTGCCGTGCGGGTAGCGGCCGAGGTGGAGCATGCCGGTGAGGGGGGTGCCCTCGGCGGAGACGACACCCGGTTCGACGAAGGTCGAGGGCAGCCAGACGCAGACGGCGTACACCCGCCGGAAGCGGCGCAGCGCGAGGCGCGGGCTCTCCACGCCGTTCTGCGCGCACACGACCGGCAGCCGCTCGGCGGCCGTACCGCCCCCGGCGACCGGCGCCGGGCCCCAGACCGCGAGCGCGCTCTCGACATCCTGTGTCTTGACGGTCAGCACGAGTACGTCGTCGGTCCTCAACTCGCCGAGTTCCAGCGGCCCTTCGACGACCGGCAACCGGTACGTCGACTCTCCGTCCGGCACCTTGAGCCGCAGCCCGTGCTCGGTCAGCGCCGCCCGCTGCGCGCCTCGCGCGACCAGGACGACCTCATGCCCCGCCCCGGCCAGCCGACCGCCGACGGCTCCGCCGACCGCCCCTGCTCCGATGATGATGTAGCGCATGGGACGAGCCTCGCACAGCGTGGATCTCTCCTTCCACGCCGGGAGGCCGCTCAACCGGCCGTCATCTCCACGAGTTTGACGACGGTGTTCCAGTTACGGGTCGTCGCGACGATCCCCTTGTTGAGGCGCGGCCGGGAGAGTTCCGCGGCGAGCTTGGAGCGGCCGAGGCCGTCGGGGGCGTAGAGGTACAGGGCACGGTCGCCGAGGCGGAACTCCTCAGGGAGGAAGGCGGCTTGGTCGATGTCCGCGAAACGGTCGTCCTCGACAGGCACCGAGTAGTAGGTGACATGGAGCTGCTTGCCCTCCAACTCGGCTGCCGGGAAGGGGCAGTCGGCGACGATCGCCGCCAGGTAGGCGTGGTCGCGGACGACGACGTCGACCGTGAAGCCGAACCGTTTCCCGACGGCCCGCGCGATGTCCGCCGCGAGGGATTCCTCGTCGCCGTGGCCGCTGGTGAAGACGGCCTGGCCGCTCTGGAGGTAGGTGCGGACGCCGTCGAGTCCGAGGCCTTCGAGGAGCGTGCGCAGGTCGGCCATCGGGAGCTTCTTGCTGCCGCCCACGTTGATCCCGCGCAGGAGCGCCGCATACGTCGTCGTCATCCGGACACCATAAAGCGGCCTTCGTGCCCCGTGGGGGTGGGCACGACGGCCGCTTCAGGAGTGCGGGTGCGCGGAAACTCTCGCTGATGAGGTGGGCCGGGATCAACACGTACAGGCACACCGACAGGCAGCTGTGACTTGTTCAACAAGGTTTCGTAATGACAAAGCGGGTTCTGGCCGACGGATCGGACACCGCCCTTCTCGCTCGGCCCACGCCTTTCCTCCTCGCTCCGCCCGCACCCTCCCCTCCCCCCCCCACCCTGATCACCACCCCCGAGCCCGCCGGGTAGATGTAAGGGGCCGCCGTCCTCCCCAGTGCGGAGGGCCCGGGGTCCGTCCGGAGGAGCCGGGCGCCCGGTACTTCACCGGTGAGCACGAGGGGACGTTCTTATTCCGCGCATACCTTCGAACCATGAGGTGGCGGCAGGGGTCGGCACCGTGCGCGAGGGGGCAAGCCCGTCATGGGGAACGGAGATTCGCGGGTACGGGGGCTCGCCGCCCGGGCCGGCGGCTGGAGCGCCCGGCACCGCTGGGCGGCGGTCGGCATCTGGGTGCTGTTCGTGGTGCTGTCGATGGGGATCGGCTCGGCGGCGGGCCGGGTCGACGTCAACGAGAGCGACCAGCTGAAGGGCGAGACCCACACCGCCGCGACGATCATCGACGACGCGGGGATCAAGGAACCGTCCAGTGAGACCGTCCTGATCCAGTCGAAGGACGCCTCGGTCACGTCCACGGACAGTGAGTTCCGCACCGCGGTCACCGCCGTGGTCAAGGCCGTCGAGGGGACCGGCCGGGTCACGGACGTGTCGTCCCCGTACGACACGAGGACGATCTCGAAGGACGGCCGCAGCGCACTCGTCCAGTTCGACATGCGCGGTGACGCGGACACCGCGGGTGACCGGGTGGCGCCGGTGCTGAAGGCCGTCGCCGGGGTGCAGAAGGACCACGGCTCGCTGCGGATCGAGGAGATCGGCGGCGCCAGTATGGCGAAGCAGTACTCCGACGCCTTCGGCAACGACTTCCAGAAGGCCGAGTACTCCGCCGTGCCCGTCGCCTTCGGCATTCTGCTGATCGCCTTCGGCGCGCTGGTCGCGGCGCTGCTGCCGGTGGCTCTGGCCATCACGGCGATCATCGCGACGATGGGCCTGATGGGCCTCGTCAGCCATGTGCAGCCGATGAGCGACACCGCCAACTCCGTGATGCTGCTGGTGGGGCTGGCCGTCGGTGTCGACTACTGCCTGTTCTATCTGCGCCGCGAACGCGAGGAGCGCGAGGCCGGCCGCGACGCCGGGGCCGCGCTGCGCATCGCCGCCGCGACCAGTGGCCGCGCGATCATCGTCTCGGGTGTCACGGTGTGCGTGGCGATGGCAGGCATGCTGTTCACCGGGCTCGCCGAGTTCGAGGCGATGGGCCTGGCCTCGCTGATGGTCGTCGCGGTCGCCATGGTCGGCTCGGTGACCGTACTGCCCGCGCTGCTCTCGCTGCTGGGCGAGCGGGTAGAGAAGGGCCGCATCCCGTTCCTGCGCCGGCGCAGCCGCCGGGGCAACGGGGAGAGCCGGTTCTGGACCGCCATCCTCAAGGGCGTGCTCGCCAAGCCCCTCGTCTCCGTCCTCGTCGCGGCCGGCGCGCTGCTCGCGATCGCCGCTCCCGCGATCGGCATGAAGACCCAGAACCTCACGCTGGACCAGGAGTTCGGCAACTCCCTCCCGATCGTGGGCACTTACAACCGCGTCAACGACGCCTTCCCCGGCGGCTCCGAGCCCGCCGAGGTGGTCGTCAAGGCGAAGGACATCAACGCACCTGCTGTGAAGCAGGCGTTGGCCGACTTCAAGGCGCAGGCGGTCAGTTCGGGTGCCTCGCGCGGCCCGGTCGACATCAAGCTGCACGACGCGCAGAACGTCGCCTTCGTCTACGTCCCGCTCGTCGGCGGCTCCGACCAGGACAAGGCGTCCAAGAGCCTGGAGAAGCTGCGCGACGACGTACGGCCCGCCACGCTTGGCAAGGTCGACGGCGTGCAGGCGCCGATCACCGGGAACGTCGCGGGGTCGAAGGACTTCAACGACCAACTCCTGGGCTCCGTCGTCCCGGTGTTCGCGTTCGTGGTGGTCTTCGCCTTCCTGCTGATGCTGCTCTCGTTCCGCTCACTGACAGTCGCGATCACCTCGATCGCCCTCAACCTCCTGTCGGTGGGCGCCGCTTACGGCATCCTCGTCGCCGTCTTCCAACACGGCTGGGGCGCCTCGCTGGTGGGCGCGGAGGGGGTCGGCGCGATCGTCACTTGGCTGCCGCTGTTCCTCTTCGTGATCCTGTTCGGCCTGTCGATGGACTACCACGTGTTCGTCGTCTCCCGCATCCGAGAGGCGCGGCTGCGCGGCCGTACGACACAGGAGGCGATCCAGCACGGAGTGGTCACCACGGCCGGTGTCGTCACCAGCGCCGCCGTCATCATGGTCGCCGTGTTCGCGATCTTCGGCACGCTGTCCATGCAGTCCATGAAGCAGATGGGCGTCGGCCTCGCGGCGGCCGTCCTCATCGACGCCACGGTCATCCGGGGCGTCCTGCTCCCCGCGGTGATGTCCCTGCTCGGCGAGCGCAACTGGTACCTCCCAAAGTGGCTCCACCGCCTCCCGGACCTCACGCACGACGAGTCCGCGGAGGAGATCACACCGCCCACGGTGACGGACGAGGGTGAGCCCGCGCGGGTCTGACTCCCGCAGGCCGAGGGCCTGTTGACAGGTGTGAAGAGGTCCGCCGGGTCGCCCGACTCGGCGGACCTTCGGGTGTCCGTCCCCGGCTGCCGGGGGCGACGGGGGCGGAGGCCAGGTGAAGGACGTCAGCCCTCGCGGCCGGGGAGCATGGCCAGAGCCCGGGAGCGCTGGGCGACGAGGTCGTCGTAGGTGCCGTCGCGCTCGGCCCAGCGGTGCATGAGGACGCCCTTCACGAGGATTTCGTGCGGGGTGGGGTTCTCCGAGAGCAGCCGCATGACCTCGGTGGCGAAGTCGTCGAGGGGCAGTGCGTGCGGGTTCACCTTCTCCTGGCCTGCCGTGGCGACGGCCGGGGGGACGAGTTCGACGACGTCGACGCCGGTGCCGTCGAGCTGCGCCCGCAGTGCCTCCGAGTAGGCGTGCACCCCGGCCTTCGAGGCGGCGTAACCGGGCATGGGCGGGAACGGCAGGAAGGCGATCCCGGAGGTGACGGTGAGGAAGGTGCCGCCGCCCCGCCGGACCAGGTGGGGCGTGAAGGCGTCGACGACGCGGATGGTACCGAGCAGGTTGGTGTCGATCATCGTCTGCGCCGCCGCGAAGTGCGCGGGGTCGCGCAGGTCCTCCATGAGCATGACCCCCGACATGGTCACCACGGTGTCCAGCGCGGGGTACCGGGCGAGCACGGCGTCACGGGCGGCCGCGACGGAGGCGCCGTCCATGACGTCGATCCCGAACGTGCCGAACCCTTCCCCGGCGAGTTCCGAGAGCGCCTCCGGGCTACGGCCGCCGACGGCCACGGTGCTGCCCTCCGCGGCGAACCGGCGGGCCAGTTCCCGTCCGATGCCCGAGGTTCCGCCGACGACGAGAACGGTGCGGTTGGAGAGATCCACGGGATCGTCCCTTCAGTCGAGAGCGCCGACGGCGTTCGAGCCCGGCGCGGACAGTGCTGTTCCCCGGCCCTTCCAGGACGGTGTCACCGCAGTCTCGGCGGCCCGCGTCCGGTGTGGCAGGGCCCCCGTCTTCCCTGGTCCTGACAGGGCCCCCGCTGAAACACGCGCACCGGATTACGGTGAGGTCATGAAGGACGAGGAATCCGGCAACCGGCTCGGCAGCTACCTCCGTGCCCGGCGTGAGCTGGTCTCCCCCGCACAGGCGGGGATTCCGTCCGGCGGCAACCGCCGCGTGCCCGGTCTGCGCCGGGAGGAGGTCGCCCTGCTCGCCGGGATCAGTCCCGACTACTACCTGCGCCTGGAACGGGGCCGCGACACGAACCCCTCGCCCCAGGTGCTCGCGTCGCTCGCGCGTGTCCTGCGGCTCGACGACATCGAGCGGACGTATCTGCTCGGCCTCGCGGCGACCCGGCCCAGGGCGCCGCGTCGTATGCGGCCGGAGCACGTACCGGCGCGGGTGCACGAGTTGCTGGCCCACCTCCAGATCCCCGCGTTCGTCGAAGGGCGCGCGTTCGACGTCCTGGCCTCCAACCCCATGGCCGTCGCGCTCTCCCCCCGGCTGCGGCCCGGCCACAACCGGCTGCGTTCCCTCCTCCTCGATCCCGAGGAACAGGCCTTCCAGGAGGACTGGACGAAAGCCACCGCCGATTTCGTCGCCGCCCTCCGCACCACCATCGGGGACGACACCGACAACCCCCGGTTCGTCGAACTCGTCGGAGAGCTCGCGCTGTCCAGCCAGCGGTTCCGCACCCTGTGGGCCCGCCACGACGTCCGCGGTCTCGACGGCGGCACGACCACGGTCCACCACCCCGTCGTCGGTGAACTACGCCTCCACCGCGACAAACTCCCCGTCGACGACGTCATCCTCGTCGTCTACTACCCCGACAAGAACAGCGACAGCGACGAGAAACTGCGCCTCCTCGCCGCACTCTCACACCCCGGGCCCGCCGACACGGCGCCGGACGCACCGACGGACGCCCCCCACCAGCGCTGACGCCGCATCCCGCCTCTCCCCGAGCACGTCCGGCAGCCGCCCGCCCATGGCCTACGACACCCCTTCTACGGCGTCAGCTCCTGATGCAGGCGCAGCCAGTGGTCCGGGGACACCTCGCCCACCAGGACGCGCGGATCGAGCCTCGCCGCGCGGAACGCGGCGTCCACGCGCCGTCTCGGGTGGGCCCGGCGCAGCGAGGCGTGCAGGGAGCCTCCGACACCCGAGAAGCCCAGCTCGACCAGGCACCGCCAGTCGTGCAGCTCGGCCGGTTCGAGCAGCGGGATGCGGCGCCGTTCGATCCGTACGATCCCGGCGTCGACGCGGGGCACGGGGCTGAACCTCCGCCGGTCGACCCGGCCGACCAGCCGCCAGTCGTGGCGCGGCCAGCTGCGGACCGTCAGCAGGGTCCAACTGCCGTAGTCCCCGGTGCGTTTGCGGGCGTATTCGAGCTGGGTGAGGAGGGTGGCGTCGGTGAGGTCGGGAGCGCGCAGGCACCAGGCGACGATGTCGGCGGTACGGGAGAAGGGCACGTTTCCGGCCACGGCGAACGGGGTGCGTGGGGGCCGGGTGTCCATGAAGTCCCCTGCGATCACCCGTACATGGGGTGTGGTGGTGAAGCGGGTGCGGAGTCCCGGGACGAGGCGGGGGTCGATCTCGTGGGCGTGGAGTGCGTCGCAGCGGGGGGCGAGTCGCGCGGTCAACGCGCCTTTGCCCGCGCCCACTTCGAGGAGGAGCGGCACCCGTCGGCCGTGCGGGACGGCCAGGCGGGCGACGTATTCGGCGGTGGCGCGGTCGGCGAGGAAGTTCTGCGAGAGCGCGCGGGAAATGCGGGCAGGGCGGGCCATGGCCTGCGGTCCTTGTCTTCCGTGAAGGGCATACGGGCAGACGAAGGCCCTGACCGGAAGAGAGCGCGGGACCGCGGACCGTCAGTGGCGGTCGGCGCGGGTGTCGGCGCGGATTGTCAGCGGGCGAGTGCGCCCGGGCCGGTCAGGGCACCGGGGCTGCGTCGGATGCGCATCGCATGCGTGCAGCTCCGGTGGAGACCGGAGTTCGTGATCGCGTTCGCGGCTGACATGCGATCACCGTAGGTGGCTCGGGTGGGGCGGGGCAACGGGGTTTCGCCGGTCAGCGCTGGTACCTCGCCAGGACCAGGTTGCCGTCCTTCTCCAGGCGTTGGCGCAGTGCGGTGAGGGTGATGGCTCCGCTGTAGTACTCCTGGAAGGCCGGGGTGGCGACCTTGTCCTTCCACTCGGGGTAGCCGCGTACGGACTGGGCGGGGGCCGGGACCAGGTCGTCGGCCAGTGCGGTGCCGGTGGACCAGTCGTTCTTGGCGGTGTGGAGGGCGGGGGACGTGAGGGCCTGGGTGGCGGTGGGTAGCATCCAGTCGCCGAGGGCCAGGCGGACCATGTTCCCGGGCTGGAGGAGGAAGGCGATGAACTCGGCGGCTTCTTTCTTGTGGGGGCTGTCCTGGGCGATGGAGAGGGTCTGCGGGCTTACGCCCTGAGCGAGGCCCTCGGCGCCGGCCGGGGCGGGCAGGACCTGCCAGTCGAAGCCCTTGGGGGCCTGCTGCACGATCTGCTGGCGGTAGGAGAAGCCGAGCGGGACCATCGCGTACTTGCCGCCGAAGAAACCGGGCAGCGTGTCCGAGCCGCCGCTGCCGAGGGTGGTGGGCGAGGCGCTGTGGTCGATGCCGGCCTGGTCGTGGATCGTACGGGGGACGACCTGGTCGCCCGTGCCGAAGCGGACGGTCACCTTGCCGTCCTTGCCCCGGTGGAACATCTCGCCGCCCGCCGACAGGGACAGGTTGAGCGTGGCGGACACCGGTTCCTTGAGCGGCCAGGCCACGCCGTACTTGCCGTGGCCGCTGAGCCGCCGGGTGATGTCCCTGAACTCGGGCCAGGTCCAGGGGTGTTCGGGGGTCGGGATGCGGACGTGCGCCCTCTTCAGCCAGGTGGCGTTGGCGATGAGCACCCGGGGCTCCTGGAGGAACGGGACGCCGTAGATGCCGTGCCCGAAGGTCGCCGTGTCCCAGCTGCGCCGCGGGATCTGTGACGTGAGGCGGGCGGGGAGCAGGTTTCGGAGGTCGGCGAGGTAGCCGCCGTAGGCGAAGTCCGCGAGGTCGTCGGAGGCGTCGTGGATGATGTCGGGGGCCTCGCCGCCCTCGAAGGAGGTGAGGAGCTGGTCGTGGACGCTGTCCCAACTGCCCTGCACGTACTCGACCTTGATGTCGGGATGGGTGGCGTTCCACTCCTTCACCAGGTCCTTGTTGGCGGTGACGGACTCCTCCTGCCAGGCCAGGGACTGGAAGCGGAGGGTGATCCGGCCGTGCGCGGAGGTGCTTCCGCCGCCGGTGCAGGCGCCGAGGAGCAGGGTCAGGGCGAGGGCGAGGACCCAGCGGGTGCGCATCAGCTCTTCACCGCCCCGGTCAGCATGCCGCCGGTGATCCGGCGTTGGATGAGGGCGAAGACGATCAGCGAGGGCAGGGTCGCCAGGAACGCGGCGGCGGCCAGCGGGCCGAGGTCTGCCACGCCCTCCGCGCCGATGAAGTGGGTGAGGACGACCGGGAGGGTCTGTTTCTCCGGGGTCTTGAGGAGGACCAGGGCGAAGAAGAACTCGTTCCACGCGGTGACGAACGCGAACAGGGCCGTCGCCACGATGCCCGGTGCGAGCAGGGGTGCCGTGACCGACACCAGCGTCCGCAGCCTCCCCGCGCCGTCGACGGCCGCCGCTTCCTCCAACTCCGGTGGTACCGCCCGGACATAGCCGACGAGCATCCACAGCGCGAACGGCAGCGACCACACCACGTACACCAGGACGAGCCCGGCCAGGGAGTCGATCAGCCGCAGGTTCTTCAGCACCAGGAACAGCGGGATGATCACCAGCACGAACGGGAACGCCTGGCTGACCACCACCCATCCGGTCGCGGCCCGCGCGAGCAGGGTGCGGCGCCGGGCCATCACCCAGGCCATCGGTGTCGCGATCACCACGGCGATCAGCGCGGCCCCGAGCGCGGCCAGCAGGGAGTTCGACGCGGCGTGCAGCAAGGGCTGTTCGTCGAAGGCCTGGCGGAAGTTGCCGAGCGTGGGGTGCCGGGGGATCCAGGTGGGGTGCAGACTGCCCAGCTCGCGCGGGGACTTGAAGGCGGTGGAGATCAGCCACAGGAGCGGGAAGCCGAGGAAGACGAGATAGGCGAGCAGGGCGGCGTACTGTCCGGTGCGGGCTCCTGCGCTGGCCCTCATGACGCGTCCTCTCCCCTGATACGGCCCACGAGGAAGACGGCCAGGAGCACCGAGATCACCGCGACCATCACGCATCCCATCGCCGCCGCGTAGCCGAACTGGCCGTAGCGGAAGGCCTCTTCGTAGGCGAAGAGCATGGGCAGCCGGGTGCGGCCGCCGGGTCCGCCGTTGGTCAGGACGTAGACCAGGGCGAACGAGTTGAAGTTCCAGATCAGGTTGAGCGCGGTGATCGCCAGCGCCACCGGTCTGAGGGCGGGCCAGGTGACCGTGCGGAAGCGGCGCCAGG
Source organism: Streptomyces sp. NPDC096013 (assembly GCF_044763565.1). Taxonomy (NCBI): domain Bacteria; kingdom Bacillati; phylum Actinomycetota; class Actinomycetes; order Kitasatosporales; family Streptomycetaceae; genus Streptomyces; species Streptomyces sp. NPDC096013. The sequence goes on from NZ_JBIWGK010000001.1 coordinate 1,308,055, forward strand.
CTCCGGCGCCGTCGACGGCCGCCGCCTCGTGGAGTTCGCGTGGGGTGTTCTGCAGTCCGGCGAGGAGGGCGACGGTCGTCTGGGGCATGCCGGCCCAGACGCCGACGACGATCACGGCGGGCAGCGCGGTCGTCAGACTGCTCAGCCAGTCCCTGCCGTTGCCGAGGCCGAGGTCGTGCAGGGTCTCGTTGAGGATGCCGGCGTCCGGGTTGTAGACGAGGCGCCACATGATGCCGACGACGACCTCGGGCATCGCCCACGGGACGATCGCCAGCGCCCGCGCGAGCCAGCGCAGCCGCAGGTCCTGGTTGAGGAGGAGGGCGAGGCCGAGGGCGAGCAGGAACTGCGGCACGGTCACGCCGATCGCCCACACCAGGCCGATCCGGAACGACTCCCAGAACAGCGTGTCGTGCAGCAGGTCCCGGAAGTTGAGACCGCCGATCCACCGCGTGGGCGCGGTGCGGCCCGACTGGGAGTCGGTGAAGGCCAGCAGGACGCCGTAGAGGAGGGGGCCGACGCTGAGCACGAGGATCGGGATCAGGGCGGGTAACACCAGGAACCAGGCCGCGTGGTCGGGAGCGCCTCGCCGGCGGTCCCGGCTCGGGGCGCGGCTCGACGGCCTCCTCACCTCCGTCACCGATGTCATGGAATCAGCCCCTTTGCGCGGCCCGGTCGGGCCCCGTCATGGTCGTGAACACGTCGTACCGCGTCAAGGCACCTCGCATGCCGCCCCACCTGTGCGAATGCGACACTGACCGTCGGATGGCGGGAACCCGACGCCGTCCGCACACGCACAGGGAGACCACGGAGGCGGACGATGGACGAGGCACGGGCCCGGGACGTACTGGCCGCGGCGGACGTACTGCCCGGCGGGGCGCGGGACGCCCGACTCCTGGCCCTCGGCGAGAACGCGGTGTTCGCCGCGGGTGACCTGGTCGTCAGGGTGGGCCGCGACGCGGAACTCCTCGACCGGGCGCGGCGCGAGCTGGATGTCGCGCTGTGGCTGGCCGCGTCGGGCGTTCCCGCGGTGCGGGCCGCCGAGCCGGAGGCGCGGCTGGTCGACGGGCACCCGGTGACGGTGTGGCACCGGTTGGCCGATTCCGTACGCCCCGCCGAAGCCCGGGATCTGGCCGGACTGCTACGCCTCGTCCACGCCCTCCCCTCCCCCTCCTTCGGCCTTCCGCCGCGTGAGTTGCTGGGCGGTGTGGAGCGGTGGCTGCGTCTCGCGGGTGACGCGATCGACCCGGCCGACGCGGCGTATCTGCGGGAGCGGCGGGACGGTTTCGCGGCGGCCGCCGCCGCGCTCACGCCGCGGTTGCCGCCGGGGCCGATCCACGGTGACGCGCTGCCCCGGAATGTGCATGTCGGGCCGGACGGGCCGGTGCTGGTCGATCTGGAGACCTTCTCCGCCGATCTGCGCGAGCATGACCTGGTGGTGATGGCTCTCTCGCGTGACCGGTACGCGCTTCCGGCGCGGTCCTACGACTCCTTCGTCGAGGCGTACGGGTGGGATGTGCGGGAGTGGGACGGGTGCGGGGTGCTGCGCGGGGCCCGGGAGACGGCCAGCTGCGCCTGGGTCGCTCAGCATGCGCCGAGCAACCCTGAGGCGCTTGCTGAGTTTCGGCGGCGGGTGGGGTCATTGCGGGACGGGGACGAGACGGTGCGGTGGTTTCCGTTCTGAGCGCCTGGTGAACGGGGGCTGACTCGTATCGGGCGGCCGCGGGTTCGTTGTGGCTTGTCGCGCCGCCCCCCGCGCCCCTTTTGGGGCGCCTCGTCCCCGGGGCGCTTTCGGAGTTCGCCGGGTCAGACCGTCTCGTCCGCCAGTTCGCGGAGCGGCCAGGTGCCGTCCACCACCGCGTCCTGGTCGCCCTTGCGGCGAAGGAAGCTCTGGAAGTCGGCGGCCCATTCGGCGTACCACTCGATCTGGCGGCGGTGCAGGTCCGCGGGGCCGAGGGCGGCGACCTTGGGGTGGCGGTCGGCTATCGCGCCGGCCAGGCGGGCGGCGGCGAGGGCGTCGGCCGAGGCGTCGTGGGCGGAGTCGAGGACCACGCCGTACTCCTGACAGACCGCTTCCAGGTTGCGCTTGCCCCGGCGGTAGCGGTCGACGGAGCGGTCGATCGTGTACGGGTCGATGACCGGGGCGGGGTCGGTGCCGCCCAACCGGTCGCGCAGGGACGGCAGTCCGTGCCGGCGCAGCTCCGCGGAGAGCAGGGTGAGGTCGAAGGCCGCGTTGTACGCGACGACCGGGACGCCCGTCTTCCAGTACGTCACGAGGACGTCGGCGATCGCGTCGGCGACCTGGTCGGCGGGGCGGCCCTCGGTGGTGGCCCGTTCGTTCGTGATGCCGTGCACCGCGACGGCGTCCGCCGGGATCTCGACGCCCGGATCGGCCAGCCATTCCTTGCGGCCTATCGGGCGTCCGCCCCTGACCTCGATGACCGCGCCCGTGACGATGCGCGCCTCGCGCGGCTCGGTCCCCGTCGTCTCCAGGTCGAAGCCGATGAGCAGCTCCTGGTGCCAGGCCATGACGGCCCCCCTTCTCGGTGGTGCTTTCCCCCAGTGGTCTCCACGATCGCATGAGCCACTGACAATCCGATGACCGCGTTCCGCTTACCGCCGGAGCGGACCCCGGGCGCGGCCCTGGGACAGGTCAGGACACCGGTCGCGAATCCGCCCACATCTGCTCGAACTCATCGCGATAGGTGGGGAAAAGTGCGCTGTCATCCATTTCGTCCGACTTGACCAGTCGGCTGCCGTTCCGCAGCACCAGCACCGGCGCCTCCATGCCGCGGCTGCGGCGCAGATAGGACTGCACGACGGCGATGCCGTCCGAGCCGTCGCCGTCGACGAGGTACGCCGTGAAGCGCGGCGTCTCGTCGAAGACCTGGATCTCGAAGGCGTCCGGGTCCCGCAGCCGGGAGCGGACCCGCCGCATGTGCAGGATGTTCATCTCGACCGCACGGCTCAACTCGCCGCGCTTGATGCCGAGTTCGCGCTCGCGCCGCTTCACCGCGCTGGAGGCGGGATTGAGGAAGAGAAGCCGTACCCGGCAGCCCGACTCGGCGAGCCGGACCAGGCGGCGGCCGGAGAAGTTCTGCACGAGGAGGTTGAGACCGATGCCGATGGCGTCGACGCGGCGGGCCCCGCCGAAGATGTCCTCGGCCGGGAACTGCCGCATCAGGCGCACCCGGTCGGGGTGCACGGCGACCACGTCGGCGAAGCGGTCGCCGATGAGCTCCTCGACCGCGTCGACGGGCAGCCGGCGCGCCGAGGGCACGTCGCTCCCGGCGCCGAGGGTCTCCAGGAGTTTCGCGGAGGCCCGCTCGGCCTGGTTGAGGACGGCCTCGGACAGGGCGCGGTTGCGGGAGACGACGTTGCGGGTCACCTCCAGCTCGTCCAGGGCGAGTTCGACGTCACGGCGCTCGTCGAAGTACGGCTCGAAGCACGGCCAGTGCTGCACCATCAGCTCGCGCAGCTGCGGCAGGGTCAGGAAGCTGAGGACGTTGTCGTCGGCCGGGTCGAGCAAGTAGCCCTTGCGGCGGCTGACTTCGCGGACGGCGACCGCGCGCTGCACCCACTCCTGGCCGGCCGGTCCGGCGGCGGCGACCACCCACTCGTCGCCGTGGACGGGTTCGTAGATGGGACGCAGAACAGCGGCCACGACCGCGCGCAGCCGCTGTTCGACGAGGTTCAGCCAGATGTAGGCGCGGCCGGCTCGCTGGGCGCGCGTACGCACCTCGCGCCAGGCGTCGGCGTCCCAGTCCAGCTCCGGACCGATGGAACCAGCCGCGTCCATCGGACGTGCCAGGGACACCGCGCCGGGCGGGACTTCTGCGGAGTTCCCCTCGTGACCCTCGTCACCAGGGGGCAACTCCAGCCCTCCCGAGCCCACCCGTGCACCGCCTTCCGCTCCCCCGAGCTCTCCCCAGTCTCAACGATCAAGGAAGGGTACTCCGGGACCGGTCGGCGGTGCAGCCGGATGGACAGGGTCGTTTCTCAACTTCCGCCGAGTACATTGCCGTTCTGGTTGGCGAGCGCGGCCGGAGTGAGCGGATTCATAGCGGTGACGTCGCGCGGGGCGATGGAGAATCCCTGCCAGTGGACCGGCATCGGCTGCTGGTCCTCGTCGCGGGCGATGTGGTGGAAGCCGACGTTCACCCACACCACGGGGTGGGTGAGGGTCTGTCCGTTGACCCACTTGTCGACCGACTTCGGGTGCCCCGCACCGCAGTTGGGCAGGTTGTCGCTGGCGAACTGCTCGCACTTGTTGTACTCGGTGAAGTACACGTCGTGCTGGGTGAAGCTGCGGCCCGGGTACTTGGTGGTGGGGCCGGGGACTATCTCGTAGGACCGGGCGTGGTTGTCCTTGTTCTTGCCGGTCGCGCTGACGACGCGCCACCAGCGCATGTTCTTGGCGTCGCCCGCGAGTTCCTTGGTGACCTTGGTCATCGTGGTCTTGTTCGTGGGGGTGTTGGCGCCGTGCGTGGTGACCGCGGAGTCGTACTGCTCGACGCGGCCCTTGGAGGAGCCGTCGAGCGCGAAGTCCAACTTCCAGAAGACGTCGTGCTGGTGGCTCGTCGCGTACGCCGTGGCGCCCTTGCCGAGGGGCCAGCCGCGGCCGTCGCCCGCGTCGTAGTCGTACGGCGAAAGGCTGCCGGTGGCACCGACGTTCATGTTGATGGTGCCGTCGTCCTGGAAGCGCCACTCGGTGATGTACTCGTACCAGCCGACCTGGTTGACCGTGTAGACGAGGAAGTCCTTGCCCTGGGTCTGGAAGACCTTGTTGGCGGTGTCGCCCTGCATGCGGAAGGCGTGGCCGCGTGAACGGGTCGTCGTACAGAGGCCCTTGACGTTCGGGTGGGCCGGGTCGATGGCGTCGGGGACCTTGACGGTCTTGATGGTGCCGCCGGGGCACTCGCCGGGCGCCATGTTCATCAGGCCCGTGCCGAAGCCGTACTGCGTGAGGTCGCTGTACTCGTTCGTGCCGTCGTCGTACGGCACGTGGATCTGGGCGAGCTTGGCGTCGGCGAGCACCTTGATGGGCGTGGCCTGGCCGGGCGGCTGGTAGGAGATGTTCTCCAGGACGAGGCCGGCCTCGCGCTCGTAGTGCCAGCACATCCGCCAGGTGGTGCCGGTGGAGAGCTTCTGCTCGATGGTGTAGGCGGCGCTGCACCCGGGGGCCGCGGCGCTCGGGGCGGCCTTCGGCTGGGCGACGGCCGGGCCCGCGCCCGCGGTGGCACCGGCGGCCAGGGCGGCCACGGCGAGGGCGACGGCGCCCCGCCTGCCGGCACTGCTGGTTCTCCGCGGCCGGAAGCTGCTGATGGAACGCTTTACGCGCATGAAGAAATGACTCCCTTACAGGGAAAGCAAGTTGGGACAGTGGTCGAAGGAGGCGCGGTCGGCTCAGCCGGTGAGCTTGCCGACCTTGCGGGCACTCAGGTCGATGACGAAGTCGCGGGCGTCGATCCACGGCCCGTTCTTCACCTTCGGGAACAGCCGTACGCAGCGGTGCTCGCCGCACTGGTCGAGGTCGCCCGACTGCTTCCCCGGGGTCGCCTTGTAGATCATCGCGGTCAGCAACAGCTGGTCGGGCGAGGTGAGTTGACTGCCCGTGGCGTCCTTGTAGTCCGCCTTCAGACCCGCGCCGAGCGGGCTGGCGAGCAGCAGTTCGGCGGCCTCGACGTCCTCGGCGTTGCTCGCCGGGGGCTGCACTCCGTGCTGGGTGCCGGTCTGTTCGACCTTGCCGGTGTCGAGGTTGACGGTCTTGGTGAGGACCGAGTCGTCCTTGTAGTCGTAGAACGTCACGTCCGCGCGGCGCGGTGCGTTCGGGTTGTCCAGCTCGCTCGGCTCGGGGGCGGCGAGTTCGACGTCGAGGCGCTGCGGGCCACGCTTCCCGTCCACGTTCTCGGTGGAGTTGAACAGCTGCTGGTTCACCGCGATCTGCTCGACGCGCTTGGTCTCGTCGTCGGTCAGCGGGTCGCGGCCCTTGCCCTTCTCGCCCTCGGCGGGAGCCTGCTGGACCACTCCGGGTGCCGCGCCGAGCGTCCCCGCGGCCTGCTGTCCGGCCGATCCGGCGGCCTGTCCGGTGCCGCCCGACTCGTCCGCCCCCGCCGTGCCCGGCAGGGTGACGGCGACCATCACGGCGGTCCCGGCGACCGCTATGGCCGCACCTGCCACCACTTTGCCCAGGTGGCGGTGCACTGTCCTTCGCACATTTCCCCCTACTCCCCCTGGATCCATCCCCGGACCGCTGGGAGTGGTCTGTCGCACTTCCTTCGGGATACGGCATCCGTCGTATCCACCGGTCATTTGGTAAGAGGGACGTAAGTCATACGTGGTTCCCTCACTTTCGGGGAGACTCATTCCCAAGGCGCCCCGGTGGCGGGGCCCGGCTGAAAGAGTCGTGACCATGCAGGTCTGGCCTGGAGAGGCGTATCCACTCGGTGCCACGTATGACGGCGCCGGCACCAACTTCGCGGTCTTCACCGAGGCCGCGGACCGAGTAGAGCTGTGTCTGCTGCACGACGACGGCTCGGAAACGGCGGTGGAACTACGGGAGAGTGACGCGTTCGTGCGGCACGCGTACGTGCCCGGCATCATGCCCGGGCAGCGGTACGGCTTCCGTGCGCACGGACCGTACGCGCCCGAGCGCGGCCAGCGGTGCAACTCCGCGAAGCTGCTGCTCGACCCGTACGCGAAGGCGGTCAGCGGATCGATCGCCTGGGGCGAGGAGGTGTACGGCTACCACTTCGACGCGCCCGACAAGCGCAACGACCTGGACTCGGCGCCGCACACCATGACGTCGGTCGTGGTCAACCCGTACTTCGACTGGGGCGACGACCGGCTGCCCCGGCGCGGCTACCACGAGACCGTGCTCTACGAGGCCCACGTCAAGGGCCTGACGATGCGGCACCCGGGGCTGCCGGACGAGCTGCGCGGCACGTACGCGGCGCTCGCGCATCCGGCGGTCATCGAGCACCTGGTGGAGCTGGGCGTGACGGCCCTGGAGCTGATGCCGGTGCATCAGTTCGTGAACGACCACCGGCTGGTCGACATGGGGCTGAACAACTACTGGGGCTACAACACGATCGGTTTCTTCGCCCCGCACAACGCGTACGCCTCCTGGGGCGACCGCGGCCAGCAGGTCCTGGAGTTCAAGTCCGCGGTACGGGCGCTGCACGAGGCCGGTATCGAGGTCATCCTGGACGTCGTCTACAACCACACCGCCGAGGGCAACCACCTGGGGCCGACGCTGTCCTTCAAGGGCCTCGACAACCCCTCGTACTACCGGCTGACGGAGGACCCCCGCTACTACATGGACACCACGGGGACGGGCAACTCGCTGCTCATGCGGTCCCCGCACGTGCTCCAGCTGATCATGGACTCGCTGCGTTACTGGGTCACCGAGATGCACGTCGACGGCTTCCGCTTCGACCTGGCGGCCACCCTGGCCCGGCAGTTCCACGAGGTGGACCGGCTGTCGTCGTTCTTCGACCTGGTGCAGCAGGACCCGGTGGTCTCCCAGGTGAAGCTGATCGCGGAGCCCTGGGACGTCGGCGAGGGCGGCTACCAGGTGGGCAACTTCCCGCCGCTGTGGACGGAGTGGAACGGCAAGTACCGCGACACCGTGCGGGACATGTGGCGGGGCGAGGGGCGGGCGCTCGCGGAGTTCGCGTCCCGGCTGACCGGCTCGTCCGATCTCTACCAGGACGACGGACGCCGTCCCCTGGCGTCCATCAACTTCGTGACCTGCCATGACGGGTTCACGCTGAACGACCTGGTGTCGTACAACGACAAACACAACGAGGCCAACGGCGAGGACAACCGGGACGGTGAGAGCCACAACCGGTCCTGGAACTGCGGGGCCGAGGGCGAGACCGACGACCCGGCCGTCCTGGAGCTGCGCGCCCGCCAGATGCGCAACTTCGTCGCCACGCTGATGCTGTCCCAGGGCGTGCCGATGATCAGCCACGGGGATGAGTTCGCGCGCACGCAGAAGGGCAACAACAACGCGTACTGCCAGGACAGCGAACTGGCGTGGGTCAAGTGGCCCGAGAGCGAGGCCGAGTCGGCGGGGTTGCCCGCCTTCACACGCGCGCTGGTGTGGCTGCGCAAGGAGCACCCGGTGTTCCGGCGCCGGCGGTTCTTCCACGGGCGGCCCGTGGAGGGCACCCACGACGAGCTGTCGGACATCGCCTGGTTCACCCCGGAGGGCAAGGAGATGGCCCAGCGGGACTGGGACTCGGCACAGGCGTCCGCGCTGTCGGTGTTCCTGAACGGCAACGCCATCTCGGAGCCCGGTCCCCGCGGGGAGCGGATCGCCGACGACTCCTTCCTGATGATGTTCAACGCCTCCCCGGAGACGCTGGAGTTCGTCGTGCCGGTCAACCACGGCCGCCAGTGGGAGGTGGTCGTGGACACGGGCCGCCCCGAGGGGGTGCCGCCGGGCACGGGCGCGAAGGTGAAGGCCGGTGACCGGCTGACGCTGGTGGACCGCAGCATGACCGTGCTGCAACGGCCCACCTAGGAGGCGGGTCGGCCGATCAGAGCACCGGATGCGGGGTCGATGACACGAAAGACGGCCGGGCGGGTACGTAGGTCTGCATGACACCTGAGCGACCCGACCCGGCAGTGCCCACGGCCACCTACCGGTTGCAGCTACAGCCCGAGTTCCCGTTCCCGGCGGCGGCTGCGGCCGTGCCGTACCTGGCGTCGCTCGGCGTCTCGCACCTGCACCTGTCCCCCGTCCTCGAGTCCGTCCCGGGCTCCACGCACGGCTACGACGTCGTCGACCACGCGCGCGTGCGGGACGAACTCGGCGGCGAGGACGGGCTGCGGGCCCTCGCGCGCACCGCGCGCGAGCACGGTCTCGGCCTCGTGGTGGACATCGTGCCCAACCACATGGCGATGTCCCCGCGCCACAACCACGCCCTGTGGGAGGTCCTCCGGGAGGGCCCCAAGTCGCCGTACGCGCGCTGGTTCGACATCGACTGGGAGGCCCAGGGCGGGCAGGTGCTGCTGCCGGTGCTCGGCGGTCCCGTCGGCGGGGAGCTGGAGCACATGGCGGTCGACGGCGACGTGCTGCGCTACTACGACCACGTCTTTCCGCTGCGTGAAGGCACCGCCGAGCTGCCGCTGCCGCGGCTCCTGGACGCGCAGCGGTACCGCCCGGTGTGGTGGCGGCTGGCCCGCACCGAGCTCAACTACCGGCGGTTCTTCAGCATTTCGGAGCTGATCGGGGTGCGCGTCGAGGACCCCGAGGTCTTCGACGCCACGCACGCGAAGATGCTGCAACTGCTGCGTGAGGGCGTCGTCGACGGGCTGCGCGTCGACCACCCCGACGGCCTCGCCGACCCCGACGACTACCTCGCGCGGCTGCACGAGGCCACCGGGGGCCGCTGGACGGTCGTGGAGAAGATCCTCGCGGACGGAGAGCACCTGCCGGCGTCCTGGCCCGTCGCGGGCACCACCGGCTACGACGCGCTCCGCCAGGTCGACGGGCTGTTCACGGACCCGGCGGGCGTGGGGGAACTCCTGGGCCAGTACCGGAGGTTCGCGGCCCCGCAGACCGACCGCGGCGGCCAGTGGGAGGCGACGGTACGGCGGGCGGCGTACAAGGTGCTCACGCACGAGCTGGTCGCCGAGATGGACCGGCTGACCCGGGTCGTGGTCCGGCTGTGCGCCACGTCCCCGGAGCCCGCGCTGCGCGACCGGGCCCCCTGGGCGCTGCGGACCGCGCTGCTGGAGCTGCTGGTCCGCCTGGAGGTGTACCGGCCGTACACCTCCGGGGACACCGCCGCGGTCGTCACCGAGGAGGCGGCGGCCGAGGCCCGGCAGGCGTTCGTCGTCCCGGAGGAGGCGGGCGCCGTCGACGTCGTACGGGAGCTGCTGCTGGGGGGTCACGGGGACGGGCCCGAACAGGTCGAGTTCCGGACGCGGTTCGCGCAGACCGCTTCCGCGCTGCGGGCCAAGTCCGTCGAGGACACGGCCTTCTACCGGTATGTGCCGCTCCTGTCGGCGACCGAGGTGGGCGGGAACCCGGGGAGCCCCGCGGTGTCCCCGGAGGACTTCCACGCGTTCTGCGCGCGCGTGCAGCGCGACTGGCCCGCCATGGGCACGGTGCTGTCGACGCACGACACGAAGCGCAGCGCCGACGTACGGGCCGCGCTGGCGGTGCTCACCGAGGTGCCGGAGCGCTGGGCGGACGTGCTGGCCGAGGTGACCCGCACTGGCGAGGGCGTGCCGGACGCCCAACTGGCGTGGGCCGCCTGGCAGACGGTGTTCGGGCTCGGCCCCGCGGACCCGGAGCGCGTCCAGGAGGCCCTGCTGAAGCATGTGCGCGAGGCGGGCCTGTACACGAGCTGGACGGAGCAGGAGCCGCCGTACGAGGAGGCGGTGGCGGCGTTCGTCGCGGCGGGCCCGTGCGGGGCTCCGGGTGAGCGGGTGGCGGCTTTCCGTACGGCACTTGAGGCGCACATCCGGGCGAACATGCTGAGTGCCACCCTGGTCCAGCTCACGATGCCCGGCGTGCCGGACCTCTACCAGGGCACGGAGACTGAGTACCGGGCCCTGGTCGACCCGGACAACCGCCGCCCGGTGCCGTTCCCGCCGCCGCACCCCGGCGACAAGGGCGCGCTGACGGCCGCCGCGCTCCGGTTGCGGGCCCGGCGGCCCGAGGTGTTCGGTGACGCGGCGACGTACACCCCGCTGACGGCGGAGGGCCCGGCGGCGGCGCACTGTGTGGCGTTCGCGCGCTCCGGGAGTGCGGTCACGGCGGTGACCCGGCTGTCGTCGCGGCTCGCGGAGGCGGGCGGCTGGCGTGACACGGTGCTGCCGCTGCCGCCGGGGCGGTGGGTCGATGTGCTGGCTCCGGAGCGGGAGTTCACGGGGCACGCACGCGTGGCGGACGTTTTCGGATCGTCGCCCGCGGTGCTGCTGGAGCGGGTGGGCGAGAGTGACTAGCGGGTGCGGACCCTGAGGATCTTGGGCGAGCGCCGGACCAGGTCCTCAGGCGCCGCCTGGGCGCCCTCTGCGCGGCGCAGGCCCGGCAGGACGGCCAGCAGCGCCCGCAGGCCGTGTTCGGCCGTGAGACGGGCGAGGAGGGCCTCGGCCGAGGCGTGGCGGCCCGTGCCGTGGGCGAGCGGGGCGGGGTCGGGGCGGAAGGCGTCGTAGCGGTCGGGGTCGGTGAAGCGTTCCGGGTCGCGGCCCGCGGCGCCGAGGAGGCAGGCGACGGTGGCTCCGGCGGGGATCGCGCCGACGGGTTCGACGGCCCGGCGCTTCACGATGTGCAGCGGCGGGTCACGGCGCAGGGACTCCGCCCAGGCACCCGCCGTGAGGTCGGGCCGGTCCCGGAGCACCGCCAGCTGTCGTGGGTGCTCCAGGAGGTTGGCGAGGAACGACGCCAGCGCCCGCGCGGTGGACTCCCCCGCGGCGCCGAGCAGCGTGCCCACCAGCCCCGTGACGGCCTCGTCGGTCCGTTCGGCGCACAGCACGGAGAGCAGGTCACCGCCCGGGTGGGCGCGGCGCCGGGCCGTCAGCGGGCGCAGGAAGACGGCCAGTTCGGAACGCCCGCCCCCGGAGGGGCCGAGTCCCGTGCGGCACCAGCAGTGCACACGTGCGGTCTCCTCGTACGGCAGCCCGAGCGCGGCCACGAGCGTGGCGGTGGGCAGCCAGTCGCAGAACTCGGCCACGAGGTCGGCCTCTTCACGGGCGGCCAGCCGACGGGCGAGGACATGGGCGCCGCGTTCGACGGCGGCGGTCAGCGCGGCCGACGCGGGCCCGTGCAGCGCCCGTTCGAGGCGCTGATCGGCCTCCGACGTCCCCTCGCCGGGCAGGGGGATAAGCCGGGGGTCGGCGAGCGCGGCGCGGACGTCGACGTAGCGGCTGACGAGCCAGGCGCCGAAGGGCTCGTCGTACACCAGGGGGTGATGCGTACGCAGGGTGCGGTAGAGCGGATACGGGTCCCGTACGGCCGTCCGCAGGCTCGGCGGGGCCGGTGGGCGGGCGGGGATGCCCGTGGTCCGCGTGACGAGGACGTCCGTGAGACACAGCACCGCCGTCCGCTCCCGTGGTCGTCGCTCCGCCGCACACCGCCCTGGGGGCGCGCGGCCGGTCGTCCGCGCGATGCGCCCACGCGGCTGCCCCCAGCCGACCACCACTGCTCGCGGGGCGCAGCTCCCGTACGGCCGTCCGGGTGAGGCGGGCGTCCCGGAGACCTACGGCGTACGGGGACGGCCGCACGCCATGAGAACCCGGGCCCCCTGCCGGCGCCCACGCCGTTACCGGCTGCCGGTACACGCGCCTGGGCGCCCCCGGTAGCCTCCCCCGCGGTCTCCTTGACAGTTCCCAGAGGCCGTGGGGTACTGCGGTTGCGAAGCCGGGGCGGACTAGTCGGGGGTGAGTCTTCTGCCGGAGTTGCGATACCCCAGTGTGACCGAACTGGTCTCGACCGCAGGGGCGTTGGCCGCGCACCGGCCGGGTCTGTGCGCCCTGAGGCAGGTGGGTGTCTCCCGCGCGGGCAGACCGCTGCACCTGTTGTCCGTGGGGCACGCCCAGCGCGCCGTCCTGGTGGTCGCGGGCGCCCACGCCAATGAGCCGACGGGCGGCTCCACTCTCCTCGCCCTGGCCGAACGGGTCGTAGCGGAGAAGGAGTTGAGGTCGGACACCTCCTGGCACTTTCTGCTCTGCGCGGACCCGGACGGGGCGAGTCTGCATGTGACGCCGGCGCCGCGGAGTCTGTTCGACTACCACCTGGGGTTCTTCCGTCCGGCCGGGCCGGAGCAGCCGGAGTGGTCGCCTTCGGTGCTGCCGCCCGACCGGCTGCCGCCGGAGACGCGGGCGCTGACCCGGGTGATCGACGAGCTGCGGCCCTACCTCCAGGTGACGCTGCACGGGACCGATCTGGGCGGCAGCTGGGTGCAGCTGACGAAGGACATACCGGGGCTGGCCGAGCCGTTCGCCAAGTCGGCGGCCGAGCTGCACATCCCGGTGGAGACGGGCGCCTCGGACGCGGCGGGCTGGCCCGCCTCGGGGCCCGGGGTGCATGTGATGCCGGCGCCCGGCGTGGACATGGCGTACCCGAGCATGCCGGACGACGCGCGGCACAGCACCTGGTACCACGCGCACCGGTACGGCGGCCTCACGGCGGTCGTGGAGGTCCCGATGTGGGCCAGCGACCTGGTGGACGACCCGGCACCGCATCCGGCCCCCGCGGCGGCGATACGGCGGCTGGCGCGCCGTCTGCTGCGGGACGGGCGGGAGGTGGACCGGGTGCTCGCCGAGGCGCTGCCGCGGCTCCAGGGCGTCGACGGGCCGCTGCTGCGGGCCGCGAAGTGGGCCCTGGAGCTGGTGCCGGGTCTCGCGGCGGACTGGATGCACACCGAGCCGGCCGGCACGACGATGGCGTACGTGGGCAGCGTGGACGCGTTCGGGCGGCGGCTGCCGTTGCGGGCCGCGGCGATGCTGCTGCGGGTCCTGCGGGAGACCGACGACCGCGCGGCGCCCCTGCTGGAACAGCTCGTGGCGTCCTGGAGCGACGCCTTCGAGGAACGCTTCCGGGCCCGCTGGGTGCCGCTGGAGAACCAGGTCGAGCATCAGGCCCGCACGGTCGTGGCGGCGGCGCTGCACGCGCGCGAGCAGGCGGGCGGGTTCGACGAGGTCTCACGCGCGCGTGCCCGGCACTCGGCCTGATCCCGCCCGCTCCGGCCGCTCCGCCCGCGCCTCAGCGGTCCAGCGCGAAGACGTCTCCTGTGCGTGCCGCCATGGAGCACGCGTTGGCGAAGGTCCTGTTGTAGTCGACCGGGCGCCCCTGCCACTCCCCGCGCGCGTGGGCGGTCACCGGGGCGTAGATCATCGGGCAGAAGGCGCTCTTGGGCGGGAGCGCGTCGATGTCGCCGTCCGCCGCGGCCAGTTCGGCGCAGGCCTCGGCCGCGTGGGCGTGCCCCTGGGGCGGGTCGCACAGCAGCAGGGTCCCGCGCGTGTCACTGGACCGGCTGTCGCCCCGGGTGACGGTGAGGTAGAGCCAGTCGCCCCGGAGACCGTGGTGGGGTGCGGTCGCCCGGGCCGGTGCCTGCCCGGCGAGGAGCACGAGGGCCGCCGCGAGCAGGGCACTCCGTAGGGCGGTCGCCTTCCTGGTGCGGGTCTTCAGGGGGCGGATTTCCGCGATGCGGGTCTTCGGGGCGTGCGGCTCGGAGATGGTGTGCGTCATTCCCGGTGCATCGGCACCACGGTCTCCGTACCCCACCCCGGCTCACCCGAACGGGAACGCACGGGCGCGTGCCGGTGGGCCAGTTCGAACGCGCTGAGCACCACGCGCGACTGGTACTCGACCTGGCGTGCGACCGAGATCCAGCGCGCACCGCAGCCGTCGCGGTAGTCGGCGCACCATTGGTCGACCAGCCGGTCCAACTCCGGGAGGACATCGGCCTGATCGTGCCCGGAGGTGACGACGACCTGGTAGAGCAGCCCCGCCGTGCGCAGCGCCAGGCGCCGCCCCGCGATGCGCAGGGCCGCCAGATGCGCGGTGCCGAGCGGCGGGAGCGGACGGGCGGCGCCGGTGTCGACCTCGGGGTCCCACGCGTCGGCGAGCCCGGGGCAGACCAGTAAATAGTCGTCGACCGGCGCGAGCAGCCGTGCGGCGTCGGACACGACGAGGGTCCCGGGCCGCGCGCCGGGCACGGTGGACGGCGGCACCGGTCCACCGGTCCGCGCGAGCCCGCCCGACTCCAGGCCCGCCCGGGAGAGTCCTCCCGCTTCCGCGCCGCCCGGCACGAACGGCCGTATCCGCGCGAGGAGTCGCTCCAGGATGCGGGTGTCGTGGCGCAGGGTGTGGCTCACGGTGCGGAGGAACGCGTCCGCGTCGGCGGGCGGGGTGCCGTCCTCGACGCCGGCCACGCCCCACATCGGCGCCTCGACGACCGCGGTGACGGTGCCGTACCGGTGCGGGTGGTACCAGGTCGACTCGACGGCGGCCTCGGTGATGGCGGCGGCCAGGTCGCCCGGGCGCGGGGGCGGGATGCGGTAGACGGCGGGGCCCAGGCTGGGCCAGTACAGCGTGTCGTACGGGCCGAGTTCGCGCGGGACGGCGAGGCGGGCGGCGGTGTGGGCGACGCGGCGGGCGAGGCCGGGGAGGTCGTGGGTGAGTTCCACGAAGCCGCCGCCGACGTCGACGCCGTGCAAGGAGCACTGGAGGAACGGCCGGAGTTCGTCCTGGACCGCCAACAGGGCGCGGGTCTCCGGGAGTCGGGCCCCGGCCGCGCCGTCCGGGAGCCACTCGGGCTGCTCCAGGAAACCGGGCCGGAAGAAGTTCCGGAAGTACCGGCCGAGGCTGTACGGGCCGGACAGCCAGCCCTCGTTGCGGCGCGAGCCGTCGGGGTCGAGGCACAGCAGCAGGTTCCAGGTGGCGTCGGCGCCCTCGCTCAACCGGGGGTCGGCCAGGACCCGTTCGGCCAGCCGCAGCACCGTCGCGCCCCCGACCGGCTCGTTGGCGTGCGGTCCGGCGACCACGAGGGCCTGACGGCTGCCGTGGCCCACGGAGAGCAGCCACAGGGGCGTACCGGCCCGGGAGGTCCCGACGCGGCGCAGCCGGGCGTCCTGGGGGTGGCGGGCGACGAGCGCGGCGGCCTGGGCGCCCAACTCGTCCACGGACGGGTAGCGGAGGAGTGGCGGCAGGGCGCACCTCCACAAATGTGGTGCGGTCGGTTCACCTGGTGTGCATGGTGTACGCACAGTCAGTCACGGCGTACGGGGTACGTCAACACCGCCGTACACAAAGGGATTTCACGCACGCCAAGATCGCCACATCGGGTAATGCCCAGGCCAGAGGTGAGGTGGAGGTGCCGGTCGGCCGTCGCCGGACGCCGTCCGGGCTCAGGTGACGGCGAGCCGGAACGCCATCCGTCCGAAGCCGATCTGGTCGCCCTCGCGGACGACGGCCGCCCCGATGACCCGTCGGCCGTTGACCGTCGTGCCGTTGGTCGAGCCGAGATCGCGCAGCACCCACATGCCGCCCTGGCGGCTGAGTTCGGCGTGCACCCGGGACACCGTCTCGTGGGTCAGGCGCAGTCCGTTGGCGGGGTCGCGGCCGATGCGCAGCGGATGTCCGTTGCCCGGGTGGGGCAGCAGCAGCTTGGGGAGCCGCTCGGCCTGCCAGGCCCTGCGCAGCCGCACGGTGAAGCCGGAGACGGCCTCCACGGTGCCGAACAGCACCCGGGAGAGGCGGCTTTCGGTGGGCAGGTCGGCGGTGAGCAGCGCGAGGTCCTCGGACCGGCGGGCGGCGAGCGCGAGCTCCATGCGCCGGATGAACGTGTCGTGCGACAGCCTGCCCATGGCGACGCCGTCATGGAGGACCTTGAGCGCCTTGTCGCGCTCCACGTCGGACAGCCGCGCGGGGTACGTGTGGAACTCGAAGGACGACGTCACGTTCGTGATTGTCGGGCAGTGAACCCCGGGTGTCCAGCAGACGCGGAAACGGCCCGCACGCGCGCGAACATGACGACACCTGCGCCAAAGGGGTGGATTCAAAAGCGGATTGATCTCGTTTGAAGCACGATGGACGGGCTACATCCCGGTGAGCAGACGAAGGGGAACCGTCCGTGCAGTTCGAGGTGTGGGCACCAGAGGCAGACCGAGTGACGCTCCATTGCGACGGCGCCACGCGCGCGTTGGAGCGCGATTCCGAGCGCGCGGGATGGTGGCGCGGGGAGGCGGAGGCGGGCGACGGCTCGCGGTACGGGTTCGCGGTGGACGACGGGCCGCCACTGCCCGACCCGCGCTCGCGCCGACAGCCGGACGGACCGGACGGATTGAGCGCCGTCGTCGACCACGAGCGGTACACCTGGCGTGCCGCGTGGTCCGGACGCCCGCTCCCCGGAGCGGTCCTCTACGAGCTGCACGTCGGCACGTACACCCCCGAGGGCACCCTGGACGCGGCGGCCGACCGGCTCGGCCATCTCGTCGAACTGGGCGTCACGCACGTCGAGTTGATGCCCCTGTGCCCCTTCCCCGGCCGAAACGGCTGGGGCTACGAGGGCGTCTCCCTGTGGGCCGTGCACGAGCCCTACGGCGGCCCCGAGGCACTCAAGCGGTTCGTCGACCGCGCCCACGAACTGGGCCTGGGCGTCGTGCTCGACGTGGTGCACAACCACCTCGGCCCGTCCGGGAATTACCTCCCCGCGTTCGGCCCCTACTTCACGGACACGCACCACACGCCCTGGGGCAGCGCCGTCAACCTGGACGCGCCCGGCTCCGACGAGGTCCGCGCGTTCCTCCTGGGCAGCGCGCTGGCGTGGCTGCGTGAGTACCGGATCGACGGGCTGCGGCTGGACGCGGTGCACGCGCTGAAGGACACGCGCGCGTGCCACTTCCTGGAGGAACTGTCGTCCGCCGTCGACGCGTTGGCCGCCGAGACGGGCCGGCCGCTGTTCCTGGTCGCCGAGTCCGACCTGAACGACCCGCGTGTGGTGACCCCGCGCGCGGAGGGTGGCCTCGGGCTGCACGCGCAGTGGAACGACGACTTCCACCACGCCCTGCACACCGCGGTGACCGGTGAATCGCAGGGCTACTACGCGGACTTCGCGCGGGCCCCGCTCTCCGCGGTCGCCAAGACGCTGACGGGCGGCTTTTTCCACGACGGCACCTATTCGAGCTTCCGGGGCCGTCATCACGGCCGCCGCCTCGACCGCACGCGCGTGGCCGCGCACCGGCTCCTCGGCTACAGCCAGACCCACGACCAGATCGGCAACCGCGCCCAGGGGGACCGCCTTTCGGCCTCCCTCTCCCCCGGCCTGCTGGCCTGCGCCGCCGCGCTGACCCTGACCGGGCCCTTCACCCCGATGCTGTTCATGGGCGAGGAGTGGGCCGCGGGCACGCCCTGGCAGTTCTTCACCGACCACACCGACCCGGACCTCGCGGAGGCCGTACGGCAGGGCAGGCGGCGGGAGTTCACGTCGCACGGCTGGGCCGAGGAGGACGTGCCCGACCCGCAGGACCCGGCGACCCGCGACCGCTCGTGCCTCGACTGGACGGAACCGCAGAGCGAGCCCCACGCACGCGTGCTGGCCTGGTACCGGCGGCTCATCGCCCTCCGCCACCAGGAGCCCGACCTCACCGACCCCGACCTCACCGACACGAAGGTCGCCTACGACGAGGACGCCCGCTGGCTCGCCCTGCGCCGCGGCGACGTCCGCGTCGCCGTCAACCTCGGCAAGGAACCCGCCGCGATCCCCCTCGGCACCCGCTCGGCGGAGATCCTGGCCGCGTGGGAGCCGGTGGAGGTACCGGGGGCGGACGGGTTGCTGCGGGTGCCCGGGGAGTCGTGCGTGGTGTTGGCGCAGGGCTGACGTAAACGCTCGCGCAAGCGTTTACGCCCTAGAGTTCCGCGTCCCCACCCGCGTCCGCGTCCCGCAGCTCCGTCACCCGTTCCAGCAGGATCGCCTCCCAGGTGCGCCGTAGCTGGGTCCTGAGGAGGGGCAGGGGGCCGGTGTCGCGGCCCTTGAGGTGGTCGGCGAGGCGGATGACGGTGTCGCAGCGGGCGAGCCAGAGGCCGCGCAGACACGGGCGGGCGCCGTAGCCGGCCAGGGTCGCGGCGCGTACGGCGGCGGGGGAACCGACCGCCAGCGCGAGCCCGGCGATGTCCTCGGCGGGGTCGCCGAGGACCGCGTCGGTCCAGTCCAGGACTCCGCGGACCCGGCCCTCGGCGCTGACCACGAGGTGTTCGCCCTTGAGGTCGTGGTGGACGAGGACGGCGGTACCGGCCTGCGCGGCGAGCTGGATCGCGCCGGGCTGGGTCAGCTGGTGGAGGCGGGCGGCGTCGAACTCGTCGGTGGCGGCGAGCCGTTCGGCGGCCCGCTCGGCGGCGCGGCGCAGCGCCTCCAGGGAGCGTGGTGCGGTGCGCGGGACGCCGAGTGACTCGGCCTGCCGGGCGGGCACCTCGCGCAGCCCGGTGAGCAGTCCGGCGAGGTCGGCCTCGCCGACGGCGGAGACGTCCTGGTCCTCGCCGGAACGCCCGGGCACCTTGGTGTCCAGCGTGTAGGTGAGCCCGGGCGCCCACTCGCCGTACGCCACGCTGGTGGGGACCGCGACCGGGAGGGACGGCCGTACGAGGTCGCGCAGGCGCAGTTCGCGGCGCTGGCGCAGGGCGGCCTCGCGGGTCGGGGCGAGGCGCAGCACATGGCGGGAGCCGACCCACCAGGTGGCGTGCTCGCCGCCCTCGGCGACGGGCCGGATCTCGGGTCCGGCGCCGTCGGCCGCATTGTCCTTGAGCAGGGAGCGGACCAGTTGCCGGACGGTGTCCGCTGTGGGTGTCGGTGCCTGGGTCATGGTCGCGCCGTCGCCGTTCGGGGTCGGGGCTCCTGGTCGTCGTCAGTCCACCAGGGCCATCTCACGGGCCGTGTTGTTGAGCCGGCGACCGCCGTCCTCGGTCACCGTGACGATGTCCTCGATACGTACCCCGAAGCGGCCGGGCAGATAGATGCCGGGCTCCACGGAGAAGCACATCCCGGGCACGAGGGGCTGTTCCTCGCCCTCGATCATGTACGGCGGCTCGTGCGTGGTGACGCCGATGCCGTGGCCGGTGCGGTGGATGAAGTAGGGGCCATAGCCGGCGGAGTCGATGACCGCGCGGGCGGCGCGGTCGACCTCCTGGCAGGCGACTCCGGGGCGCACCGCGCGGAAACCGGCCTCCTGGGCCTCGCGGACGAGGTCGTGGACGCGCTGTTCCTCGTCGCTGGGCTCGCCGACGTGGACCGTGCGCGAGGTGTCGGAGCCGTAGCCGTCCTTGAGGCCGCCGAAGTCGAGGACGATCATGTCCCCCTGCTGGATGACACGGTCGCCCACTTCGTGGTGCGGGTTGGCTCCGTTGGGGCCCGAGGCGACGATCGTGAAGTCGACCTGGGAGTGCCCGAACTGCCGCAGCAGATCGGCGAGATCGGCGCCGACGTCGGACTCGCGGCGGCCGGCGAAGGGAACCTTCCGGATCTCCTCGTACGCTGCGTCGGCGGCGGCTCCGGCCGCCGCCATGAGGTCCAGTTCGGCCTTGTCCTTCACGGCGCGCAGCATCGGCAGCGCGTCGGTGAGGGAGGCGTAGGTGGTGTCGGGCAGCGTCTTCTGGAGGCCCAGCAGGTGCATGGACCAGGCGTTGTCGCTGATCCCGAAGCGGCCCGTGGCGTCGAGGAGCGCGGCGGTGGCGGCGTAGGGGTCCTTGCCGTCGGTCCAGTCGCGCAGGGTGAGGGCGTCGGCTCCGGCCGCCTTCGCGGCGTCGGGGGCCTCCAGGGTAGGGACGACGAGGACCGGGGAGCGTCCGGGCGCCAGGACGAGGACGGTGAGCCGTTCGGTGATCGCCGTGGGCACGTAGCCGGTGAGCCACACGAGGTCCGGTCCCGGAGCCACCAGCAGGCCCGCGAGACCGGCGTCGGCGGCGGCCCGGGCGGCGCGGTCCATGCGGGCCCTGTAGTCGTCGGCGGTGAAGGGCGCGGGCGGGCTACCGGTCATTCAGGGCCTCCGAGAGCGTGCGGAAGGGGGCTACGGTCAGCATCCTGCCCTCCCCCGCGGGGCCACGCGAGCCGATCGCCCGCTCTTTCCGCCCCGGACACGATCACGGCGTCAGCCCTCCCGGGGCCATGGGGGGACCCCCAGGAGGAGCGGCACTCCCCCGGGGACCTGCTCCGGACGCCTGCGCACACCGGCCCCGGGAGAGCAGCGTCCTGACTCGCCCGACGCACCGCACGGAGAGGCCGTGATAGCCCGCGTCGTAGACCGCCCCAGTACGGCGAGCCCGATCAAGGCGGGCTGGGCGGTACTGGACGCCGAAGCCGACCAGGACCACCGAGCCGAGGACCCGGGTCACGTCGTAGGCGACCTCGGCGGACCAGCGCTTTTCCCACCCAGGTGCTTCCTGGTGACTGACGTGGTTCGTCAGAGGACGTACCCCGGGACCACGGTGAACTGCTGGAAGCCGCCGCTGTGGTGGCGGACCGTGACGGTGACCTCGTCCCCGGGGTGGGCCCGGGCGACGGCGCGGGCGAGGTCGGCGGCGGAGTCGACACGGTCGCCGTCGAACGTGAGCAGTACGTCACCCCGGATCAGTCCGGCGGTGTAGCCGGGCCCGGGCATGTGGACGCCTACGATCAGGGCGCCCGCCTTCTCGGCGTCCACGGCCTCCACGCCGAGGGTCGCGGTGGCGGCCGTGGGCGACGGCGCCGGCGTCGGGCTCCCGGAGGACGCGGGCTTACCGGACGACGGTGCCGTGGACGCCGGTCGATGGGCGGCCTGGCGTTGCATCTCGGCGAGTTTGCTCATGCCGATCACCGTGGCGCCGACCGTGCCGAGGCCGACCCCGGAGAGGACCAGGACGGTCCCGACGAACACGCTGAACAGCAGGGTGATGAGCCGTCGGCCGCGGCGCCGCGCGGCGTGCGGGCGCCGGGGGCCGCCCGGCCTGGTGCCGTCGCCGGGTTCCTGACCGGGCATCGGCTTGGGACGCAACGCAGTCTGTTCCATGGATCGCCTCCGGCAGATGCTCTACCCGGCGCACCGGCGCCCGACGTGCCACGAACGAGTGAGACTGACCGGCGGTCCGTACGGTGCACGACACGCGGCTCCGCCGACGGGACGGCGACCGCGCCCGGTACCCCCGCGGCCGCCGAACGGGGCAGCGGGGTCAGGCCGAGACCGGCGGCGGCGAGAGACGTGAGGACGAGGAGCGTCACACCGCGCGCGGGTGGGCGTTCAGGACGCGGGGTCCGAGTGCGGTGAGCGCGGTGAGCGCGGTGAGCGCGGTGAGCGCGGTGGCGAGGGTGAACGCGCGTTCGGGGATGCGGCCAACCGGACGACGTCCGCGCCGCGCGACCCGATACCGGCGACTACCGATCCGGCCCACATCCTCCCGCTCCACCCGGTGTCAGTGGCGGCGACCACCCGGAACCCCGCTGCCCGGCCGCGTTGTCAGTGGCGGCTGTTACGTTCTGTGACATGACCGATCACGCACTGCGGCTGCTCCGAGAACACCCGCACCTGGCCGAACTGGCCGCGTCCCCCTTCGACTTCGACCTGGACCGGGCCGAGCACGGCGAGCCGGTCCGGCTGGCTTCGGGCGGGCCGCTGCGTCCGGTCGCGGGCGACGGGACGGGCGGTACGTACTTCGTGTGCGCGGACGGTTCCGTGCTGTACGCCGACTCCGAGGGCTCGGCCGGGATCATCGGCTCCAGTGTCGACGAGGCGCTGGAGATAGTGATCGGTCTGCCGGGCTGGCGCGACCATGTCGACCTGTCCCCGGCCGACGGCCCGGAGCAGATCATGGCCCGGGTCGCGGAGGCGGAGGAGGAGTTCCGCGAGGACTACGGCATCGACGAGGCGAGGCCCCCACTCCGCGCCGCCCTCGGTCTCCCCGAGCGCTCCCCCGTCGAGCTGATCGGCATGCTGCACACCGCCCTGCTGCGCACGGAGCCCGACTTCCTCCTCCTCAACGCCGAGGAGGGCTGCGCCTACGGCCTTCTGGACCACCATCCCCGCCGCCCCCTGTGGGAGCCGGTGCTCGCTCAGGGGCGAGCGGATCTCGCGGCACTGCGCGCGGGCGACCGTACGGTGTGGGATGCGACGGCCGTGGACCCCGTACGGCGTCGACTCGCGCTGCGGGCCGCGCAGTTCGACCGCGCGGACGGCGACCTTGAGCTGCTGCGGCACCTGGTCCGCCATGAGGCGGAGTCGTCGATGACGGACGAACTCCGGCTGGCCGCCGTGCTGGTGGGGCTGCGCGGACACGCCGAGGACCTGCCGTTGCTGGACGAGGTGCGGGCCACGGACTTCGACACGGCGTGCGGGCTGAGCGAGATGCCGGGGCCCGACGCGGACGGCGCGGCGCTGCGGGAGTGGGCCCGGGGCCTGGACGAGTCGCTCTTCGGTACGGACCCCTCCGACGAACCCCCTTCCACCTGGACCGAGTTGGCGGCCGACCAGGGACTCGTCGAGCTGGCCAGGACGGCCCTGATCCGCCGGCTGGACGACATTGAGCTGGATCAGAGCAGGCTGCGGCGGCGGAACGCCCCGAAGGCACTCGACCCGTCTCCGCTGCGGTCACTGGCCCGCGAGTTCGAGCGACTGGGCGACCGTATCCAGGCGTTGCGCGCCCAGCGTCTGTACACCGCGCTCCAGGACACGGCATGGGACCGCGTCTCGGCCCGGCTGACCCAGGCCCGCCTGGAGCGCGAGACAGGTCAACTCCCGCGAGCGGGGCAGACGTTGACCGCACTGCGGGGCATCCTCGCCGACCCCGCCGACGACTCCCTCCGGCACTGGTGGGGTGTGAACCTCGGCCGCTTCATCGCCGAGGAGCACTACGCCCTGACCCGCGCCCTGGCCGACGCGGACCTCCCGGAAGAGGCCCGCGCGACCCTGACCACCGCCGAGGAGATACGCGGCGAGCTCTCGGGGGCCGCCGCAACGGCCGTACGAGAGCTCGCCGTCGAGGTCGCCGAGCGGGTCGAGGACGTACGGGACCTCGGCTGAGCAGCCGCCTCAAGCCTCCCGAACCCCCGCCCGATCCGATCCGCCGTCAGCCGAACCGCAGCGCCGGCACCCGGTCCGGCACGAACCCGTGCGCACGGCTCGCCAGATACTCGGCCTTGTAGCGGTCGACCTCGCTGTGCCAGTTCAGGATGCCCGCCATCCAGTGCTGGAGGTCGGTCACATAGCCCTTCATGATCTCGCGGGCCTCGTCCGAGAGGTCGAAGTCGTCGTAGACGATGGGAAGTTCGTTCGCGGCGACGTGTTCGAACTGGCGCATCCGCTGGGTCATCAGGTCGTGGACGACGCCGAGTGCGGTCGGGTAGTCGATGCCGAAGAAGTTCTGGACGACAAGGATGGCGTTGTGGATCTCGCCCTCGTACTCGATCTCCTTCTGGTAGGAGAAGACGTCGTTGAGGAGGCAGGCGTAGTCGATGGCCGCGTTCTCCAGCGCGCGGACGGGACCGGTGCGGTAGACCTCGGGCGGCACCTTCGGGCCGTGCCCCATGCGGCACATGCTGAGGGTGAGGTCGGAGCCGAAGGTCGCGCGGCGCATCTCCAGATAGTCGATCGGGTCGGGGATGCGGTGCTGGACCTGGTTGGACAGCTCCCAGACCCAGCTCTCGGTCATCGTGTTGATCGCGGTCTTCAAGGTGCGCCGGTCGTCCAGGGGCATCTCGGCGGTGGTGAGGGCCCACAGGTCGATGAGGCCGCGTTCCATGCCGTTGACCGGCACGATGACCGCCGGTCCCTCAAGGGGCATGCACTCCGAGAGGCGGGCCGTGGTGACGCGGGCGGCGGCGAGGTCGCCGCGGTTGCCGTAGACGAGGGGGTAGTAGTCGTCGCCGTAGGTTCCCCAGGCGAGCCAGCGGGAGCTGAGGTCGAGGGCCGCCTCGGTGGCATCCGGGTCGATGCCTGCGGAGCAGAGCGGGAGGTCGGCGGCGGCGAGTTTCTCCTCGTCCCAGACGCCCTCCTCCAGGATGCCCATGGCGTGCGCCCAGTCGACGAGACGGTGGCGGGCGCCGTCGAGGTGCGGGCTGAGTTCGACCGTGAACGGCATGTAGAAGTCGGGGAGCCGGGAGGGGCCGACCTTCTGGAAGGGCACATGGGTGTAGGCGCGCAGCCGTTCGGCGCCGGCCGAGGCGAGGAGCGCGCCGACGTCGGCGGCGGAGGTGCCGATGCCGGTCGGTCCGTCCAACGGCGAGTTGTCCAGGGCGCCTTCGTTCATGTAGCGGCTGGACCGCAGATGCCATTCGTGGCCGCCGGACTGCCAGTCCTGGAGGCCCTGGGCATAGGCGGCCACGGCCCTGACCTCGTCGGGGGTGAGACCTTTCTCCAGGGCCACGGCGGGCACTTCGGTGAACGCGGTGTGCTCGAACTGGTGGAGCCGTGAGGTCAGCACGTCGTTGACGGTGTCGGCGGCCTCCTGGGTGGTGCAGCCGAAGAAGGACTCCAGGACGAGGACGCCGTTGCTCAGCTCGCCCTCGTCCTCGACCTCCCGCTGGTAGGAGAAGAGGTCGTTGCGCAGGTGGACGCCGTCGGAGAAGGTCTCCATCAGCACCCGCAGCGGTCGCTCCTCGGCGACGGACGCGGGTACTTCGGCGGTCGCGTACTCCACCAGACCGGCCGACCAGGGCGCCCCACCGACCTTGCGGCGCATCTCGATGTACTCGACGGGGTTGGCGACCCGCCCCTCGTTGATGTTGGACAGCTCCCACAGGGACTCGTTGAGCAGGTGCTCGGTGGAGACGGCGAAGCGGCGGCGCCAGTCGACGGACATCGAGGGCACCGTGCGCGCCCACAGGTCGGCGAGTCCCGCCTCGACCGGATTCTCCGGCTCGGGCACGGGGGTCGACAGGTCGAGCGGCATGAACAGCGGCAGCCGGTCCAGGTAGGCCTTGCCGCCGGCGCGGTCCTGGCTGCGCTTGAAGGTCTCCAGGAAGTGGTCGTCGAAGAAGAACACCCACACGTACCAGTCGGTGATCAGCGACAGGGCGGGCCCGTCGCAGTCGGGGTGGGTGTAGGCGCAGAGCAGGCCGTAGTCGTGCGCGTCGAGGTCGGCCTGCTCCCAGATCCCGGAGCCTTCCAGCATGCCCATCTCGCGCGCCCAGGCGGAGGAGTGGGCGCGGGCCTCGTCCAGATGCGGGTTGAGGCGCGCGGGATACGGCATGTAGAAGTGCGGGAGTTCGAACGGCTGGGTCATGGCCGGGCCCTACCCGTGGCCCTCAACACCCATCCCGGGCAGGGGACATGATCACACCATCGCGTGAATCACCGGTGAACCCATGCGTTTCGACCGCCTCTTGTGACGTTCACTTCTACGGGCGCGGACTACGGGGGTTCCGTGTCCTCTCGCCTGAGTCCCGCTGAAACACTCCCGCCCCTACCCCCGCCGTGCCACGCTCACCTCGCCGGCCGGTGCGGCGCCGACATCGGCCGGCTCGGCAACCCCGCCCACGACACGGCGGACTTCAGCGACACGACGCCGGGCAATCTGCCCGCGCACCACGTCCTGCCGTCCAAGGGCCTGCTCCCGGGCCGCAACGGCGTCTTCCGGCCGGCCTGACACCGCACCGGAGCCGAGTCCGCCTCCCCGCCCGGTACAGGCCGCCGACGACCGGGGCGCCTACCCGGCCCGCACCTGGATCAGCGCATGCGTACCCCCTGTACGCCACCGCTGCCCCTCCGCCTCGACCAGCGCGGCCTCCGTACCGGCGTCAAGCCCGGTGATCACATCGGACTTGAGGGTGCGCAAGGCCGCCACCGGCCCGGGGAAGTAGGCAGTGACGTCCGCGAACGGCGTCGTGGGCGGCCAGCGCCGATCCCCCACCAGGCGACGGTAGTTGAGGTCGCCCTTCAGGATCGTCAGGGTGGCCGCCGCGAACTCGGCGCGGAGGTCGGCGGGCATGTCGGCGTACGGCAGCGGCGCGCAGGAGAAGGGGTGGGCGCGCACGGTGAGACGGCCGTCCGCCATGGCCGACCAGAGGCCGCGGCCGTACGTCGCCGCGGCCCCCGGCGCGCCGAAGAGCCGGTGCAGGGCGTCGACGACGTCGGCGGTCGTGGCGTCGGAGACGTAGTACGGGTGCGGCTTGATGTGCAACACCGCGCGCTCGACGCGCTGTTGGTCGAGGAGATGCGCCAACAGGAGCAGATCGGGGATGAGTTCGCGGCCCGCGTTGTCGGCGACGAGGCAGAGGGTGCCGGTGCCGGAGAGCAGCGACCACAGCCGCTCGCTGTCGTCGGCGACCAGGGCCGGCACCGGGGCCCGCGCCGCCGACTCCGCTCCGGCCGCCGAGAGGCGGAAGCCGAGGTCCGCGCGGTTGCCCCAAAGGGAGCCGTGCAGCAGGGAGTCGGCGCGTTCCTCGGGTGACTTGTCCGCCAGCGCGTCGAGTGCGGCGAGTTCCCCGTCCGTCTCGGGGGCGTCGAGTTCGGCGTGCTTGAAGGGGCGGAACGGGTCGATGCCCTGCCAGGCGCCGGGGCGGAAGTAGCCGACGGCGTCGAGGAGTTGGCGGTAGAAGTAGCTCTCGGACCAGAGCCAGGGCACGTCGTACCAGGACTGTCCGGCGTACCGGTCGGTGCCCCAAGCGGCCCATTGGTCATGGTCGGGGGCGTCACGAGGGAGGGGTTCGATCGTGCCCTGGGTGCAGTTCTTCAGGAGGGCGTCGAGGGCGCGGTGCTGCTCGGGGCCGTAGGGGAAGGCGTCGCGTACCTGCTGGATGATCGCGGGGTGCCGTTCGGCCAGCACGCTGCGGGGGAACGAGTCGGGCTCGTCGCCGAGGATCACGGGCGCGGTGGGGGTGTCGGGCATGCGGCTCACCGTACCGGGCGGGTCAGCCGGCTTCGATCTCCCGCTCCAGGCGCGCGGCGAGGCTGAGATAGCGGGCGCGGCGCGGGACGGGGACCAGGCCGCGGATCACGAGGTGCCACATCTCGGCCGTTCTGCGCGGCTGTAACGCGACCGGTTCGAGGGTGCGGCCGAGGACGCGGATGCCCACGAAGAGGCCGACGAGGGTGCGGGCCATGGCGTCCACGTCGGTGTCGGGGTGTGCGTCGGCCTCCGCGACGGCGCCCGCGAGCTTGCGGGAGGCGATGTCCAGCCACTCGGTGAAGGGGTGCGGCATCGGGGGCCGTACGTCGATCTCCCCGGCGGCGAGCCGGAGCCCGGCGCGCGAGATGGGGCCCTCGACGGCGAGGCGTGTCATGCCGAACGTGACACGTATCAACGTCTCCAGTGAGGTGTACCCCCTGTTGTCCATCTCCTTGGCCATCTGGCGCGAGGCCTTGGCCTGCATCTCCAGGATGGTGTGGGCCAGGTCCTCCTTGGCCGCGAAGTGGAAGTACAGGGCGCCCTTGGTGACCTGGGCTTGGTCGACGATGTCGCTCAGGCTGGTGGATTCATAGCCCTGCCGGTCGAACAGCTCGGCGGCGGCCGTGATGATCGTTGTGCGGGTCTGTTCGGCCCGTAGCTGCCTCACCATCGACTGAAACACTCCCGATGAAGGAAAAACAACGGCCCATGCCGTTTTTTCTTACCCCCTGTACACAGTAGCTCACCCTGTGGCGGTGTCGACCTTGCTTCCGAAGACCACCAACACCCCTCACGTTCCCATCACTTGCATCTCTGTGTCACCCCCGTCCCGACTCTTGACCACTTTCAGTGGCTATGGCACGTGTCAACGCCGGTTCCCGGCCAAAGAGAAGACCGGCCAACCCGGCGGGGCACCCACGAAAGTACGCCCCGCCCTACGGGTCAGTCGGTCTGTTTCTCTGCATCCCCTGTGCGACCAGGGGTGTTGTGCGGAAGTGCGCTGTGACCCGCTACGAACCGCCGCGCACGGCCCGCACGGTCCTGGCCGCGTCCGCTAGTCCGGCACCGCAGCCGCCGGGGCAACTGCCCGGCAGGGCGCGGGCGTTCGCCTTGATGGCCGATTCGATCCGGGCCGGGGTCAGCGCGGAGTCGGCCGACTTCATCAGCGCGACCAGGCCCGCGATGTGCGCGGTGGCCATGCTGGTGCCCTGGTAGCGGGCGTACGACTCGGTGGACGGCGTCGTGGTGCCGGAGTTCAGCGTTGAGTGGATGCCGTCGGCGGCGCCGGTCTGTCCGCCGGGGGCCGAGATGTCCACGCCGGAGCCGTAGTTGGAGTAGGACGCCTTCGCACCGGCGCGGTCGGTGGCGGCGACGGAGATGACGTCGGCGCAGTTGCCCGGCGAGTGGTTGGCGACGTTGTCGTTGTCGTTCCCGGCGGCGACGACGACCGTGGTGCCGCGGTTCACGGCGGCGGTGATCGCGCTCTGGGTGGCCGAGGTGCAGGCGCCGTCGCCGCCCAGGCTCATGTCGATGACCTTGGCGACGTGGGCGTTGGCGGGGACGCCGGGGACAGTGCCGCCGGACGCCCAGGTGATGGCGTCGATGATGTCGGAGTCGTAGCCGCCGCACGTGCCGAGGACGCGCAGCGGGGAGATCTTCGCGCCGGGGGCGATGCCCGCGCTGCCCTTGCCGTTGTGGGGGACGGCGGCGATGGTGCCCGCGACACGGGTGCCGTGCCAGGAGGAGGGGCCGGCCGGGTGGCCCGCGCCGCACTCGTTCGCGGCGGAGCCGTCGCCGGGGTCGGCCGGGTTGCCGTCACGGCCGTCGCCGTCGGCCGACACGGCGGTGTCGGAGATGAAGTCGTAGCCGGCGACGACGTTCACGGCGAGGTCGGGGTGGGTGACGTAGCCGGTGTCGATGACGGCTACGGTGACGCCGCTGCCGGTCGAAGTCGGCCACGCGGCGGGCACGTCCATCCCGGCCGTGGTCTCGAAGAGGTCCCACTGCCCGCTGTACCCGGTGTCGTCCGGGCCGGCCTGAGGGGTGTTCAGCCGGTCCGGTACGACGTAGGAGACCTGCGGGTCGGACCGGAACTCGGCGATGACGTCGGCGACTTCGGTGGTGGAGCGGGCCTCGCCGAGGCCGACGAGGGCGGCGCCGGTGCCGAGGCGGCGCTCGAAGTCGACGCGTTCGCCGGTCGCTTCACCCTTGGCGGTGGCGTCGGCCTCGGCGGCGCGGTTCGAACTCGCCTCTGCGGCACCGGACTTGTAGCCGACGATGAGGCGTTCGGCGAGGGTGCCGGGGGCGGCCTCGGTCTGTCCCGGCAGGGCCGGGGCGGCGGTCTGGACGGGGGGTTCCTGGGCGACGGCGACCGAGGTCGCCGCTGTGACGAGGAGGGCAGCGGAGACCGCGGCGCCGGATATCAGGGCCCGTCCCGTGGTGCCTGCCGTGGGAGTGCGCAAGGGCTTGCCTTTCGTGGCCGTGCTCCACGCGGCGCGGAGCGGCGGTCGATGCGCTTCGCCGTCGAAGCGGGTAGGGGGTCGAGCCGAAGAGCGCCGGGCGCGGACGGGTGCCACAACAGGGGTTGCCCATGGGTCAGCTGGGGTCAAACGATAGGCAAAAAGAAGGTCACCGGGATACGGGGGAAACCCTCGATCAGGCCGGAAACCACCCCTGAGTGCCGGACGGTTGACCGGAAACGTCCTGGTTCACCGCGAGGGGCGGACTGAACGCGTCGGGCCTGGTTCCCGTATTGCACGAACAGACCGTTGCCGCCCCCGGCCGAGGAGACGTTCCGGATGTCCCGGATGACCGCACATCGCACCGCCATGGCGGGCGCCGCCCTGGCCCCGCTGCTGCTCACCGTCTGGGCGGCGGGTCCGGCGCGGGCGCACGGCGCGCCGACCTATCCGGTCAGCCGCGTCTACGCCTGTTCGCCCCAGGGCGGCAGCCAGGCCGGCTCGGCCGCGTGCAAGGCGGCGATCGCCGCGAACGGGGCGCCGTTCACCTACTGGGACAACCTCCGCGTCCCCGACATCAACGGCCGCGACCGTCGGCTGATCCCCGACGGCAAGCTGTGCAGCGGTGGACTCCCCGACTACAAGGGGCTCGACCTCGCCCGCACGGACTGGCCGTCCACACGGCTGACCCCGGGGGCGAAGCTGACGATGACGTACGCGTCGACGATCGCGCACACCGGGACGTTCAAGCTGTATCTGACGAAGGCCGGTTACGACCCGGCGAAGCCGCTGACCTGGTCGGAGCTGCCGACGACACCCTTCGCCGAGGTCAAGGACCCGCCGCTGACCGGCGGCGCGTACCGCATCGACGCGACGCTGCCGACGGGCCGTACCGGACGCCAGCTCATCTACACCATCTGGCAGAACAGCAGCACCGAGGACACCTACTACTCGTGCTCGGACGTGGTGTTCCCGGGCGGCGCCACCGCCTCCGCCCCCTCGTCCGCCTCGTCCGCGGGGAAGGCCGCCTCGAAGGGCACGCCGACGAGGCCGTCGCCGTCGGTCAAGTCACCGACGGCGGCGAGCAGTTCGGCGAAGGCCCCGGCATCCGCCACGGCGCAGAAGGCGTCCCCCGCCGAGGAGAGCACCGCGCCGGGCAGCACCCCGGTGGCGTCCGACACCGACGCGTCCGGTGGTCCGTCGGCGCCCATGATGGCGGGCGGCGCCGCCGCGGTGCTGGTGCTCACCGGGGGCGCCGCCCTGGCCCTGCGACTGCGCCGACGCTGAACTCGGCGCGTACAGGCCCTCCTTGCCACGTGGCCGGAACTTGTCGGCCGGTACCTCTTGGTTGGTGAAGACCGCCGCGTTAGTTGGTGAAGACCGCCGCGCCGCCGTCGGTCACCGGGGCGTACTTCGCGGTGAAGTAGCCGGCGCTGAAGCAGAGGGACGAGCCGGAGGTCTTGGTGAAGGCCTGGTTGGTGAAGTTGATGCTGGAGTCGGTGTTGCTCGCCGTGCCGTTCAGGCTGGGCGCCTGGTAGACGCAGGTGATGCTGCCCAGCAGGGTGGTCAGCTTGACGGTGGTCTGGATGGTGGAGCCGCTGGCCGGGGTGACGGTCAGGGTGCCGTCCGAGACGGCGGCCGTGCTGTACGGCAGGTTGTCGACGGTGATGCTGGTGACACCGGTGACGCCGAGCACGTTGCTGGTGCAGCTGCCGCTGGTGAAGGTCTGCCCGGAGACGGACTCGGTGGCGGTGCCCGGCGCGGTCGGGTTGTCGGTGACGGTCGCGGTGAACTGCGACGAGGTGCACTTGATGCCGCTGGTGCCGGTCGCGCTGGAGTACAGGGTGGCGGTGGTGCCGGTGGCCAGCGGCGCGGTGAGGACGTCGCCGACGGCGACGGGCGTACCGCCGAGGCTGCCGGTGGTGAGCACCGGGGTGTCGGCCGCCGAGGCCGGGACGGTGAAGGGGAGGGTGAGCGCGGCGACGGAGCCGACGAGGGTGAGGACGGTGCGAGTACGCATGCGGGTGTACCTCTTCTTCCGAAGTGGACCGTCGAACCAGGGGGGTTCTCGGGGGGGTGGGGAACTGGGGATCGGGGGCGCGAGTCCACCGCCGCCGGGCTTGCGCGCGTCGCCGCCGCCGGCCCGTGGCGCCTTCTCCGTACGCGACGGACCGGCAGCGGCGGTCGGCCGGTGACCGGCCGGAGGCCCGCGGGGGTTGGGGGTCTCCGGCCGGGCCGGGCGGTGGGGCGGACGGCACGGACCAGGGGGAAGCGGCCGTGCCGCGCCGCGGGGTGCGGACTCTGAGGGGCGTCAACTGCCCCTGTGGAAAGGGAAGTCCGGGAACGCGGCTCGTGCCGCGCGGCGGATCCGGCGCCACGGATCCCGCAAACAAGGGAGAGTTGTAGACCTGAGCGTCCGTCAACGTCAAGAGATACAGGGCAAGTTGGCGTACAGGACGAGGTCTGCCGAGAGGCCGGAAAGCCTTCTCTCACAGGTGGCGCATCATCAACACTCTTTTTTCACATCTCCCTTGACCCTTGAATGTAACCCCCGGTAACTTCCTCGACGGCTACTGCTGCGTAACCCTGAAAGCCCTTGCACCCGCCGGGAGTTGTGAGGAGGGCTGCGCCGCACCCGCTGTCCGCGCCAGGACAACGCGCCATTTGGAATCCGACCCGCGTTGAACCAGAGCAGCACATTGGGAGCAGACATGGCTTCACCCTCGGACGCCACCCCGTCCAACGGAAACACCCCTGAGCAGCCGGAAAGCGGTTCCGCGCCGGAGACGGCCGAGGGGCCCGAGAGACGCGGTCAGGTCCGGCTGCGCCGCGCGGCGGTCATGGCGGTGCCGGCCACGCTGGTCGCCGCGGCCCTCGCGGTGCTCACCGCCCAAGGCGCCCTGGGGGTGCAGTTCTCCATCTCCGGCATGCCGTTCACGGTCACCGCCAAGTCGATGGACGGCACCGGCTTCGAGCAGTTCGGCGACCTCGACAACATGATCCCGAACAGCCCGAACGCGGGTGACACGGGCGGCCAGGAGCTGATCATCACCTCCGCCATCAAGAACGCCACGCTGGACAGCCTCTGCCAGAGCGTCGACCTCGGCGGGGTCAACCTGCTGATCAAGGCGGGCAGCGGCGCGACGAAGGTGACGGCGACCGACCTGACCACGGACTCGACGGAGATGTCGGGCAACGCGTCCTTCAACAACATCGAGATCGGCAACGACGCCAGCACACTCACCAAGGCGGGCGTGCAGGGCAAGAAGGGCGTCTTCAGCCAGCAGGCCGACACCGTGCACATCGACAACCTGCGGCAGACCAACTACGCCACCACGGCAGGTGTGTTCAAGCTGCCGGGCCTCAAGCTCAGCTTCAGCGACTCGGGTTGCTGATGTCCGGAAACCTGTCACGGCAGGGGATGCGGCCCGCCTTCCGAGGGTGGCGGGCCCGCCGTCCGTTCTGGGGCGGGCTGCTGCTCGCCCTGGGCGGGGCGGAGATCCTGGTCACGGAGAAGGTGTCGCTCAAGGTCGCGATGCACATCGGCATGCAGGGCATGACCGGCTATCTGCTGCCCGTGGTGATGCTGCTCTGCGGACTGCTGATCCTCTTCAGCCCCGGCCAGCGCCTCTTCTACTCGCTCATCGGCATCCTGTGCAGCCTCGGCAGCTGGCTCACCTCGAACCTGGGCGGCTTCTTCATCGGGCTGCTGCTGGGCATCGTCGGCAGCTGCATGACCTTCGGCTGGCTGCCGGACCAGGAGCCGCGGTCGGAGCGCCGCCGCCGTAAGCGCGAGGCGAAGTCGACGGCGGAACCCCTCCAGCAGCAGTCCTGACGAACACTTCGGCCCCGG
Source organism: Streptomyces sp. NPDC096013 (assembly GCF_044763565.1). Classification (NCBI taxonomy): domain Bacteria; kingdom Bacillati; phylum Actinomycetota; class Actinomycetes; order Kitasatosporales; family Streptomycetaceae; genus Streptomyces; species Streptomyces sp. NPDC096013. Next base: position 1,341,671 of record NZ_JBIWGK010000001.1, read on the forward strand.
CGACCGCCGGGGCCCGACGCGTTCCGCCCTGGGTCGCGCTCAGGGGGTCAGTGAGCGGTTGCCGGTGGTTCCGTAGCGGTGGCCGCCGGGGACTCGGTCACGGTGGTGTGCGCCGTGGTCGGCTCCACCGTGTTGCTCTCCTCCTTCATGGCCTTCGCCTCGCTCTTGAGGATGCGCATGGACTTGCCCAGTCCGCGGGCCGCCTCCGGGAGCTTCTTCGAGCCGAACAGCAGAATGGCCAGGGTCACCACGACCAGCAGGTGCCATGGTTCGAGTCCGTTGCGGAGCATGGCCTCGCCTCTCTTCACCGACAACAGTTGCTATGTTGCGCAACTGTACAACCCGGAGGTCGCGCGGGAACCGCTCGGGGCCAGGGCGTCGTAGGGCCCGGAAAGGGGTGTGCGGGTGGGCGGAGCTGTCAGAGTCCGCGGAGGCGGGGCACGGGCAGGTCGGTCCGGTCGGCGCGGGCGCCCAGGCGGGTGACCGCGAGCCGGACGATGTCGACCACGTCGGGATCGTCGACGAAGTACACCTGGCGGCGGCCCTCACGGCGGGCCCGGACCAGTCCGGCGAGCCGCAGTTTGGTGAGGTGCTGGCTGACCGCGGGCAGCGCTCCGCCGACCCGTGCCGCGAGCCTGGTGACATCGCTCTCGCCCTGGGCCAGCGCCCACACGATGTGCAGCCGCGCGGGCGAGGCCAGCAGCCCGAAGGCCGCGGCGGCGTCCGCGAGCACGTCGGCGGACGGGTCGTCGAAACCGCTGCCGGCTGCCGTCACCGTCGTCGCCTCCCGCCCCTGACCGGTCCCTCGCACGGACCGCACCAGTCTAGGCGGCCGGAGTTTCTCCCCGGTGCAAGGAGAAGCCGGCCGGGGCGCGTGCGGTGATCCGGGTCGGCATCGTGATCGGCGGTGCGGACGGCGACTTCGACAAGGCCGAGCAGGCCGTGGTCCGCGAGGCGTGTTTCACCCTCGACCTCCCGCCGCACGGGTTCGGCCTCTGACCGACCGTCGATTTCCCCGTCCGGGACACTTCTCCGTCTCCCCCTGGGTAACCTTCACACCCTCGGCAACTCCCGTACGACGTCGCGATGATCACGATGCGGCAGCAACAACTCACTCCATGTCGCTGCTCACTTGACTACCAGCGGTCACACGCGATTGGCTCCGGCCCAACGGGAGTAACCCGGTCGGCGCACCTCATACGGCTCCGGGCGCACTCTCCCCGTCCCCGAGCTCGGCCGCACAGCGAGGTGCCGCACCCCCCATGACCACTCCTCCCTCACCTCACCCCTCCTCCCGTCTCATACGCGGTACGGCGCTGCCCTTCGCCGTCACCGCATGCGTGCTGCTCTCCGGCTGCTCCGGGACCGGCGCCTCCGGCACGGACGCGGCCGGTGCCGCGGACGCCGGTCGCCTCAGGCTCGCGCTGGTCACCCACGCGAGCAAGGGCGACGCCTTCTGGCTGCTGGTGAAGAAGGGCGCCGAGGCCGCCGCGGCCAAGGACGGCGTCGATCTGACGTACTCGAGTGACCCCGACGCCACCGGGCAGGCGGAGCTGGTGCGGGACTCGGTCAAGGACGGGGTCGACGGCATCGCGCTGACGCTCGCCAAGCCGGACGCGATGAAGGGGCCGATCAAGGAGGCCAGGGCCGCGGACATCCCGGTGGTCGGCCTCAACTCCGGTATCGCCTCATGGCAGTCGGAGGGCGTCCTGGAGTTCTTCGGCCAGGACGAGAGTGTCGCGGGCCGCGCCGTCGGTGAGAAACTGGACGCCCTCAAGGCCAAGCACGCGCTGTGTGTGATCCACGAGCGGGGCAACGTGGCCCTGGAGGCGCGCTGCGCGGGCGTGAAGAAGTCGTTCACCGGCCAGACCGACATGCTCTACGTGGACGGCACCGACATGGGCGCCGTGTCCGCGGGGGTCACGGACCGGCTCAAGCAGGACCCCAGCATCGACGAAGTGGTCATGATGGGCGCCGATTTCGCCCTCGCCGCGGTCAAATCCGTGAAGGCGGCGGGCAGTAAGGCCAAGGTCGCCACCTTCGACCTGAACCAGGACCTGGTCAAGGCCGTGCAGGGCGGGGACGTACAGTTCGCGGTCGACCAACAGCCTTACCTCCAGGGCTACTTGGCCGTGGACTCGCTGTGGCTCTACAAGACCAACGGCAACATCAGTGGCGGCGGGGCGGCTCCCGTGCTCACCGGCCCGGCGTTCGTGACGAGGACGAACGTCGGCGCGGTCGCGAAGTTCGCGGCCAACGGAACGCGCTGACCGGACACTTCGTACGAGGATGTAGCGAGGACGACCACGATGTCTCCACGGACAGGTGCCCGGCGCCGCGTCGGCTCCATACGTCTTTCCCTGATCCTGCTGGCCCTGGTCCCCAGCGTCACGCTGGCCGCGATGTGGGGCGTGACGACGACCCAGATGTTCACGGAGGGCCTACGGCTGCGCTCCCAGACGGAGTTGAGCCGCTCGACCGGCGCCATGGGCACCGAGGCCGCGCTCGCCCTCCAGAAGGAACGCAGCCTCTCGGCGGCCTGGATGGCCGATCCGCACGGCTCCCAGGCCGCGTTGGAGACCCAGCGCGCGGCGACGGACAAGGCGGTGGCCCAACTCATGGGCCAGTCGGGGGCGATCAAGAAGGCGCCGTCCCGCGTCAAGGACCGGATGTACTCGGTCGTCGCGTCCGTGGACAGCCTGGAGTACTACCGCAGCCAGGTCGACAATCCCACCGACATCACCGCCCAGCAGGTGCTGGACCAGTACACGGCGATCATCGACGACCAGATCCAGGCGTTCCAGGAGCTGTCCCAGGTCGACGACGGCGACCTCACCTCGCAGGCGGAGCCGCTCGTCGCCCTGGAGCACGGCGCCGAGCTGGTCTCCCAGGAGGACGCGCAGCTGACGCTGGCCTGGCGCTCCGGGCACCTCGACGACAAGTCGTGGGAGCAGTTCGCCGAGGTCGTGCACGCCCGGCGCTGGCTGGTCCAGGACCAGATCGTCACCGCGTTCCAGGGCCCCGCCAAGACGAAGATCGAGCACATCCTCCAGAGCCCGGAGTGGAGCACCCTGGAGTCCGTGGAGGACGCGGTGCTCACGTCGGGCACGGCGGACAACGACACGGCGGGACAGATCACGCTGCCCCCCGAGCAGAAGGAGTGGAACGCGGCACTGTCCGAAGTCGCCGACCAGTACACGGCGTTGATCAGGCAGCAGACGTCCGGGCTCCTCGACCGCAGCTCCGACAAGGCGCACAACCTGCTCGTCACCGCCGCCTCGCTGAGCGCGGGCGGACTCGCCGCCCTGCTGCTGTGCGTGGGCATGTCCTGGCGGATCACCCGCTCGCTGTCCCGCCGGCTGCGCGGCCTGAAGATGGCCACGCTGAGTCTGGCCGAGGACCGACTGCCCGATGTGGTGGCCCGGTTGAACCGGGGCGAGAAGATCGACGTGGAGTCGGCGACCCCGCCCCTGGACTACGGCGACGACGAACTCGGCCAGGTGGCGCAGGCGTTCAACGCCGCACAGCGCACCGCCGTGCACACCGCGGTCGAACTCGCCGACACCCGCAGGGGTTTCCAGAAGGTCATCCTCGGCATCGCCCGGCAGAGCCAGAACCTCGTCAACCTCCAGCTCACCAAGCTCGACCAGCTGGAGCGCCGCCACGACGACCCCGAGGTCCTGCGCGGCCTGTACGAACTGGACTCCACGGCAAGCCAGTTGCGCCGCTACGAGGAGAACCTCGTTGTCATCAGCGGCGAGCAGCCCCGCCGCAGCTGGACCGAGCCGGTCGCGTTGATCGACATCCTGCGCAGCGCCGTCGGTGAGGTCGCCCAGTACCAGCGGGTGGAGGTGCACACCGAGGAGGAGGTGTGCCTCGCGCCGCCCGCGGTCGCCGACGTGATCCACCTGCTGGCCGAGCTGATCGACAACGCCACCGTGTACTCCCCCGCGCCGAGCCCGGTCGGGGTGCGGGCCGCGATGGTCGCCAAGGGCCTGGTCGTCGAGGTCGAGGACCGCGGCCTCGGCATGTCGGAGGAGGACTACGCCTCGCTGAACGCGCAGTTGGCCGTGGCACCGAAGTTCGACGTCGTCGCCCTCGCCGACGACCTCCGGCTCGGTATGTTCGTGATCGCCCGGCTCGCCATTCGGCACGGCATCGCGGTGACCCTGCGCTCCTCGCCGTACGGCGGCACGACCGCGATCGTGCTCATCCCGCACGACATCGTCGTACCCGAACCGGTCGAGGAGTTCACGCCGGGTGCGTCAAGTGCCGCGGAGGACGAGGCGGTCGTGGCCGAGAAGGCGGCCGGAACCTCGACCGCCGCGCCGGACCGGGCAGTCGAGGTCCCGGATCGCGCTCCCGCGGCGCGGGCCGTCGTCCCTCCGGCGCGATCGTCCGAGCCGTCGGAATCCATCGATTTGGGTGGGCTCGCCCCATTGCCGCGGCGGGTGCCGCAGACCAGTCTGGCCAGTGAGTTGCGGGAGGAGGCCGGACCGCCCGAGGAGGACGGGGAGTTGGAGGACTTCACCGCGGAACGCGCGGCCTCTTCGCTGGCCGGGTTCCAGCGCGGCACGCTCCAGGCGCGGGACTCCCTCGACGACGACGCGCCATCGCAGTACGACCGGGAGGAAGCAGCAGCCTCCTCGAATCCGCCCGCCGACCGCTCATGAAGGACTCCGCCATGACACGTCCCGTCCCCGCCACGCACACCCAGCTCGACCAGTTGCTCACCGGACTCGTGGACCGGGTGGCCGAGGTGAACCAGGCCGTCGTGCTGTCCGAGGACGGCTTGGTCGTCAGCAAGTCCACCGGGTTCCTGCGCGACGACGCCGAGCGGCTCGCGGCCACCGCGTCCGGGCTGATGAGCCTCAGCAAGGGGGTCAGCATGGACTTCCGGGGCGGCCCGGTGCGCCAGGCGCTGATCGAGATGGCGAACAGCTATCTGATCCTCACCTCGGCGGGCCCCGGCGCCCACCTGGTCGTGCTGACCGGTCCGGGCGCGGACGTCGGGGTCGTGGCGTACCAGATGAACATGCTGGTGAAGAAGATCGGCGAGCATCTCAGCGCCGCGCCGCGGGCCGGTGTCGGCCCCGCGGCCGGCTCCGGCGAGTGAGGTGAGCGGTGGCGACGCGGCGGGGCGGCTCGTACGGCCGTTCACGCTGACCGGTGGCAGAACCCGGCCCAGCCGCGCCGATTTCACCCTCATCACGACGGTGACCGCGGTCGAGCCGGCGCCCGCCCGTGCGCCCAGGCCGCAGCCGGAGCAGTCCCGCATCCTGCGGCTGTGCGCCGAGCCGCTGGCGGTGGCGGAGGTCGCCGCTCTTGTCGACCTTCCGGTGAGCGTGGTAGTGATCATGCTCTGCGATCTGCTGGAGGCGGGCCTGATCACGGCCCGGCCCCCGCACCCGGTCTCCCGTACCAGCCCGGACCTGGACCTGCTGCAGAAAGTGAGGGAGGGCCTTGACCGGCTCTGACACCATCGCTCCGGCACCCGCGCCGCCCGAGACGGTCAAGATCCTGATCGCGGGGGGCTTCGGCGTCGGCAAAACCACCATGGTCGGTTCGGTCAGCGAGATCGCGCCGCTGCGCACCGAGGAGCCGCTGACCGTGGCGAGCCTCGCCGTCGACGACCTCGACGGCATCGAGGAGAAACGGGCCACCACCGTGGCCCTGGACTTCGGCCGCATCACCATCGGCCAGGACCTGGTGCTCTATCTGTTCGGCACCCCGGGCCAGCAGCGCTTCTGGTTCATGTGGAACGACCTCGCCCTCGGCGCCCTCGGCGCGGTCGTCCTGATCGACGTCCGCCGCCCGAAGTCCAGCTTCGCCGCCGTCGACTTCTTCGAGCGCCGGGGCATCCCGTTCGTGGTGGGCGTGAACGGCTTCTACGGCGAGCACCCGTATCCCGCGGAGGCGGTGCGCGAGGCGCTGGCCCTCCCGGAGGACGTCCGGGTGCTGCTCTGCGACGCGCGGGAGCGCGACTCGTGCCGGAACGTACTCATCGCGCTGCTCGACCAGTTGATCGCCGCCGCCATCGAGGACGGGGGCGGCGGCAAGCTCACTCGTCCGGCCCGCTGAGCGGTTCGTCCGAGGGGGCGACGACCCGGGCGGTGAGGTCCGGGTCGGGCATGTCCCGGTCGAAGGGGAACATGGGCCGCCGGATGCGGTGATGGCCGAGCCGTTCGAGGTCCTGGTCCACCCCGCCCGGGGTGAGGGCCATCTTCCAGTCGGCGGCCATGGCGAAGAGTTCGGGTTCGAGATAGCCGATCTTGACAAGCACGAGGTCGGCGGAGCGCGGGTCCAACTCCAGGTCGGTGAAGTCGTGTTCGTGGTGGTACGGCTTCCGCAGCCGGGTCAGGATCACATACACGCCGCCGACTCTGAGGACGACCTCGGTCTCCGCGTCCCGGTCGCCGTGCCGGATCGAGTGCACGACTCCGGTGAGGGTGAGCGGGCCCGCGTGCCGGTCGTCGACCTCGGCGCCCGCTGTGACGGTGACGGTGGCGCCGACTCCCGCCGCCGCGGCCGTGTCCACGGCTGCCGGTCCGGGGAGCGACGCGTAGATCACCGTAGGGCCGCTCTCGTCCTTGAACTCCGGGCGTTCCAGGACCTGTTGGAGGCCCCAGGTGACATCGCCCGCGCCGCCCGCGGTGGGGTTGTCGCCGGTGTCGCTGATGAAGTACGGGCGGGCGGTGGAGGCGAGTGCCTCGTCCAGGCAGTCGGCCAGGGTGCCGGTGGGCGCGACGAACTCGAAGTCGTGCCGTGCCTCCCAGAAGCCTCGGGCCAACTGCTCGGCGGCTGCGGTGACATGGGGCTCCGACGGGCCGGTGACGACGACCGCGGCCCGGTTGCGGGGCTCGTCCGCCCAGGCGTAGCCGACCCAGATCGCGGCGTCGGTGACCCCCTCGGTCGCCTCTGCTTCCGCTACGGCCGCGTAGACGCTCTTCGCCGGTTCGATGCGGGTGGAGGTCTGTTCGCCCGCGAGCAGTACGGGGACCGGGACCCACGCCTTGACCGGGCGGGGGGCGCCGCTGGTCAGGAGCTCCACGAGGTTGCGGGCGGCGCGTTCCTTGGTGTCCATGGCGTCCTCGTGCGGGGCCATGCGGTAGCAGGTGATCAGGTCGCTCCGGTGGACCAGTTCGCGGGAGACGTTGCCGTGGAGGTCCATCGAGGTCGAGATCAGGGTGTCCGGGCCCACGATCTCCCGGATGCGGCTGAGGAGGAGGGATTCGGCGTCGTCCATGCCCTCGACCGTCATCGCACCGTGGATGTCGTACCAGAGGCCGTCCACGGGGCCCAACTCGGTTAGTCGGGCCAGGAGTTCGTCGGTGAGTTCCGTGAATGCTGCCGCGGTTACCGTGCCGCCGGGGAGGGCCTTGCCCACGAGGGCGCCCTGCCAGGTCGCGGATTCGCCGAGGGGGGTGCCGGGGGCCAGGAAGGGGTAGCGGGTGAGGACTTCCGGGCCTCGCTGGGGGTGGAAGGCGGAGGCGTCGGTGCGGGCTGGGGAGAAGGTCGAGGACTCGATGCCCAGGCCTGCGATGGCTATTACGGGACGGGGTGACGGCATGGGTTCTCCAAGTCGTGTTGTCTGCGGATTCGTCGTGGCTGGTCGCGCAGTTCCCCGCGCCCCTAGGGATGTCACCTCGCCCCTGATTGATCCGTGACCGTTTGGAGGGCTTGTGCCAGGGCTCTCTGTAGGGCGAATTGGCCTGCGCCCACCAGGCCCGCGTCCGCGCCAAGGCTCGCTCGTTCGATGATCAGGTGTTCGGTGACCAACGGGTGGCAGCCCTCGTAGAGCTGGCTTCGGACGGCCGCGACGAAGGGTTCCAGGGTGGAGAGGATGCCGCCGAGGTAGACGGCGTCGGGGTTGAAGAAGTTGACGTTGGCCGCGAGGACCTGGCCGAGGTAGCGGCCGGCCTGGCGGACCGCTCGGGTTGCCTCGGGGTGGGAGTCGGTGGCGAGGCGTACGACGTCCTCGGTGGAGGTCACGTCGAGGCCGAGGCCGCGCAGGATGCGGACCAGGGCGGCGCCGGAGGCGACGGTCTCCAGGCAGCCGGTGTTGCCGCAGGAGCAGGGGATGTCGTGGGCGGCCTCGACGCGGACGTGGGTGATCTCGCCCGCCGCGCCGGTGCCGCCGCGGTAGAGGCGGCCGTCGGCGATGACGCCCGCGCCGATCGCCGTGCCCGTCTTGACCATGATCGACTGGCGTCGGTCGGCGGGCTGCACGGTGTGTTCGCCCACGGCCATGCAGTTGGCGTCGTTCTCGATGGCCGCCGGGACGCCGAAGCGGTCCTCCAGCCAGGCCCGGACGGGGAACCGGTTCCAGCCGGGCATGCGGGAGGGGAGGGTGACGACGCCGTTCGTGACGTCGACCGGGCCCGGCAGCGAGAGGCCGACCCCGCGCAGCAGTTCCGGCCCGCGGCGCTCGGCGAGATCCTGGAGGGTGTCGGCCAGGCCGGGCAGCGCCGCCTCCGGGCCCTCGGCGGTCGGGAAGGGCACGGTCGATACGTCGGTGAGGCCGCCGCCGGGCAGGACGACCCCGACGTGCGCGTGTTTGCCGCCCAGTTCCGCCGCGACCGCGAAGCCGTCGCTGCCGCCCAGCCGGAGCACCTTGCGCGGGCGCCCGCCGGTGGAGGAGCGGGTGCCGTGTTCGGCGACCAGGCCGAGGGAGACCAGCTGGCCCACGGCGAGGGAGATCGTCGAGGGGGCGGCGCCGAGGAGTTCGGCGAGTTCGGTGCGGGTCGCGGCCTGGCCGGAGGCGAGGAGTTCGAGGACGTGCTCGGCCAGTGAGGAGACGCCCGAGGTGCTCTTCCGGCGGTGCGCACTTTTTTCAGCCATGAAGGAAGTTACTTCCGGATCGGCGGTCGAGGCGACGAGCGTAAGTCACCCACATGCCCTGTCGGCTTTTTTCAGAACGGCAGTAACAGGCTTTTTACAGCCGCACGCCTGTTTCTTCGACAGCAGGGGTCGTTGACTGTCCTCACTCCCGCCTCCGCCCCTCTTTTTCCGAGGAGAACCATGTCCCCTGTTCGCTCGAGACTCCTCGCAGGTGCCTCCCTGACCACGGCCACGCTGCTGCTCGCGGGCTGTTCCGGGGCGAGCGGCACGTCGTCGTCCGGGTCCCACGACTCGATCGACTACGCGCTGCCCGCGAACTTCACCCCGAACTGGATCCTGCCGATCGGCACCGCGGCCCACCTCAACACCAACAACATCTCCCTGGCGAACTCGCTGTGGGAGCCGCTCATCGCCTACGACGGCTCGACCGGGACCATGGGCTGGAACAAGAAGGGCTCGGTGGCGACCGCCGCCGACTTCGCGGCCGACGACAAGAGCGTCACGATCACCCTCGGCGACCGGCACTGGAGCGACGGGAAGCCGATCACCTCCGCCGACGTGAAGTTCTGGTTCGACCTCATCAAGACGAACAAGTCGCAGTGGGCGGGCTACAACCCGGGCAAGGCGCCGGACAACTGGACGTCCTTCAAGGCCGTCGACACCACCCACTTCACGATCACGTTCGACAAGGCGTACAACCCGCAGTGGATGCTGGCCAACGAGCTGAGCTCCATCACCCCGCTCCCCCAGCACGTCTGGGACAAGGCCGGGGACGCCAAGAAGGACTGGACGTACCTCAACGACGCGGCGAAGAACATCAACGGCTACGCCACGAACGCCCTGTGGAAGACGATCAGCGGCCCCTACGCCGTCAAGTCCTTCTCCACGGCCGGCAAGGTCGTCCTGACCGCCAACGCGAAGTACGACGGCGGCGAGAAGCCCGGCATCCCCACGGTGAACCTCCTCCCCTTCACGACGGCGGACGCGGAGAAGAACGCGCTGCGCTCCGGGTCCGTCGACTACGGCTACATCGAGGCGACCGACCTCGACCAGAAGGCGAGCTTCACCGCCCAGGGCTACACGGTGAAGCCGTGGTCGGGCTGGGCGATCACCTATATGCCGTACAACTTCAACAACCCTTCCATGGGTGCCGTGTTCAAGCAGCTCTACGCCCGGCAGGCCGTGCAGCGCTCCATCGACCAGGCGGGCCTGTCGAAGGTCATCTTCAACGGCACGGCGGTGCCCGGATACGGGCCGATCCCGCAGGCGCAGACGTCGTCGTTCCTGTCGGCCACGCAGAAGTCCGACCCGTACCCCTTCTCCACCTCGGCCGCCAAGTCCCTGCTCAGCACCCATGGTTGGACCGAGCAGGGCGGGGTCATGACCTGCACCGCCCCCGGCACCGGCGCCGCCCAGTGCGGCGAAGGGGTCGCCAAGGGCACCAGGTTCCAGATGCAGGTGCTGTCGCAGTCCGGTTCGACGGTGACCGACAACATGATGAGCGCGATCCAGTCCTCGCTGGCGAAGACCGGCATCAAGTTCTCCATCAAGACCGCGCCGGTCAACTCCGTGCTGTCGCAGACCCCGCAGTGCACGGCCTCGCAGTCGATCTGCAAGTGGCAGCTGTCCTTCTTCGGTACGGCGGGCAGCTGGTACTTCCCGGCCTTCCCGACCGGCGACTCCCTCTTCCAGTCCAAGGGCGGCGCGAACTTCGGCAACTACTCCAACCCGGCCGTCGACAAGCTCATCTCCGCGTCCACGACGTCGAGTTCGACCCAGGCGATCCAGGACTACAGCGCGGCCCTCGCCAAGGATCTGCCGGTGATCTGGCTGCCGGAGCCCGACTACCAGATCTCCGTGGTCAAGAACGGCCTCGGCGGCTTCTCGCAGGACCCGCTCGCCAACTTCCACCCGGCCCAGTGGAAGTGGACCGGCTGAGGCATGGACACCCTCCTGTATCTGACCCGGCGGATCGCCCAGGCGCTGGTCGTCATCCTCATCGTGACGGTCGTGGTGTTCGGTCTGCTGCACGCGCTGCCCGGGGGTCCCGCACGCGGGATCCTCGGCCCGCAGGCCACACCCCAGCAGCTCACGCTGTTCAACCACGACCAGGGTCTCGACCGGCCGCTGCCCGTGCAGTACCTGTACTACCTGCGGCAGTTGCTGCACGGTGACCTCGGCACGTCGTACACCCTGAACGAGGCGGTGTCCCAGCTCATCGGGCAACGGCTCCCGAAGACACTGGTGCTGACCGTGCTGTCGGCGGTGCTCGGGCTGGTGCTCGCCATCCCCCTGGGCATGTGGCAGGCGGTACGGCGCAACAAGCCGGCCGACTACGTCATCACCACGCTGAGCTTCGTGGCGTACTCGACTCCCGTGTACTTCCTGGGACTTGTGCTGGTGCTCGTCTTCACACAGATGCTGCGGTGGTTTCCCTCGCAGGCGCCACAAGGAGACACCGTCGCCCAGGTCTTCGCTGACCCGGTGGCGTTGGTGCTGCCTGTCGTCACCGGGGCGGCTTCCATGGTCGCCGTGTTCAGCCGGTACATGCGGGCGTCGACCCTGGAGAACCTGTCCGAGGACTACGTCCGTACGGCTCGGGCGGGGGGTTCCCGGCCGCGGGCGGTTCTCTTCAAGCATGTGTTCCGGAACTCGTTGACGCCGGTGATCGCGATGCTGGGGTATTACGTGCCGGTGCTGTTCGGCGGGGCGTTGGTCGTCGAGCAGCTGTTCAACTACCCCGGGATGGGGCTGTTGTTCTGGAGTGCGGCTCAGTCGTCGGACTACCCGGTGCTCCTCGGGTGCGTCCTGGTCATCTCCGTCGCGACCGTGGTGGGGACGCTCCTCGCCGACGTCGTTCAGCGGATCGTGGATCCCCGAGTGAAGGCTGGTCGGGCATGAGTGTTCAACGTGTCCGCCGGTGGGGGCTGGTCGCGCCCCGCGGCGGAGCCGCATATCGACGCGGCTCCGCGCCCCTGAGCGCGCGTTTCGCGCGCAACAGACTCGCGGTCGCCGGACTCCTGGTCGTGGTCCTCTTCTTCCTCTTCTGCTTCGTGGGGCCTCTCCTCTACTCCACCGACCAGATCCACACCGATCTCACCCAGGTCAATCTCCGGCCCGGTGGGGCCCATTGGCTCGGCACCGATGCCGTGGGCCACGACGAGCTGGGGCGGCTCATGTACGGCGGGAAGGTGTCGCTGCTCGTCGGGCTCGCGGCCGGGGTGCTCGCCACGGTGATCGGGACCCTGTGGGGGGCCGTCGCCGGGTATGCCGGCGGGTGGGTCGATGCCGTGATGATGCGGGTGGTGGATGCCGGGATCGCCATACCGGCGCTGTTCATTCTGCTGGTGGTGTCCGCCATCACCACGCCGGACACCGGTGGGTTGATCGTCATTCTGGGGCTGGTGTCCTGGCTGGTGCCCTCGCGGTTGGTGCGGGCGGAGACATTGACCTTGAAGAGCCGGGACTATGTGCTGACGCTGCGTGCCATCGGGGGGTCGCACAGCCGGGCCATCACGCGGCACATCCTGCCGAACTCGGTGTCGACCATCGTCGTCGCGGCCACTTTCCAGGTCGCCGACGCGATTCTGCTCGTCGCCTATGTGTCCTATCTGGGGCTGGGAGTTCAGCCGCCGGCGACCGACTGGGGCGGGATGCTCTCGGCCGGGCTGACGGCCGCCTACTCGGGGCGCTGGTGGCTGATCGTTCCGCCGGGTCTCGCGATCATCCTCGTGGTGTGCGCGTTCAACGCGATCGGTGACGGGCTTCGTGACGCCTTCGACGTGAAGGGACGGGGATGAACAGCATCCTGGAGATAGAGAACCTGGGCGTCACCTTCTCCACCGAGAGCGGTGATGTGCCCGCCGTGCGTGGGGTGTCGCTGCGGGTGGAGCCCGGGGAGACGCTCGCCCTCGTCGGGGAGTCCGGGTCCGGTAAGTCGACCGTGGCCCTCGCCGCTCTTGGCCTGCTGCCCGGCAACGCCCGTGCGTCCGGGGGCGTTTCGGTCGGCGGTACGGATGTCGTGGGGGCCGGCGAGGCCGAACTCGCGCGGCTGCGGGGGCGTACGGCCTCGATGGTGTTCCAGGAGCCGGCCACCGCGCTCGATCCGCTGACCCGCATAGGCGGGCAGATAGCGGAAGTCGTACGGAACCACCGGGACGTGTCCCGGCGGGAGGCCGCCGCCGAGGCCGTCGCGTTGTTGCGCAGGGTCGGGATTCCCGAGCCCGAGCGGCGGGCCTCCGCGTTTCCGTTCCAGTTGTCCGGTGGGCAGCGGCAGCGGGTCGTGATCGCGATGGCCATCGCCAACTCGCCCGGGCTGCTGGTCGCCGACGAGCCGACCACCGCGCTCGATGTCACCGTGCAGGCCGAAATCCTCGACCTGCTGCGGGCGTTGGCCGCCGACTCCGGGACCGGGGTACTGCTGGTCACGCACAACATGGGGGTCGTCGCCGACTTCGCCGACCGGGTCGCCGTGATGCTGGAGGGGGAGGTCGTGGAGACGGGGGCGGTGGAGGACGTGCTGTTGCGGCCCACTCATGAGTACACGCGGCGGTTGCTGGCCGCCGTGCCCCGGCTGGCGGTGAGCGAGCCGGTGGGTGCCGTCGCAGGTGAACGTGAGTCCGCCGAGACGGCGCCCGTCGTCGAACTGCGGGACGTGAGTGTGCAGTTCGGGCGGGGGCCCCGTGCCGTGCGGGCCTTGGAGGAGGTGTCCTTGACCGTGCGGGCCGGTGAGACCGTGGGGCTCGTCGGGGAGTCCGGGTCGGGGAAGTCGACCGCGGCCCGGGTCGCGCTCGGCCTCGTCGCGCCGGAGTCGGGAGGTGTCTCGCTGTTCGGGGCCGATCTGCGCAAGGCGCGGGGACGGGCCCGGCGGGCGCTGTTGGCCGGGGTCGGTGTGGTGTTGCAGGACCCGGTGGCCTCGCTGGACGCGCGGATGAGTGTCGCGGAGTGCGTGGCCGAGCCGTTGCGGGTGCACCGGCGTGGGATGGGTGCGGCCGAGCGGCGCGAGCGGGTCGCCGAGGTGCTCGAACGGGTGCGGCTGTCCAAGGAGTTGGCGCGGCGCGGGCCGCGTGAGCTGTCCGGTGGGCAGCGGCAGCGGGTGAGTCTCGCGCGGGCGCTGGTCCTCGCACCGCGGCTGCTGGTCGCGGACGAGCCGACGAGCGCGCTGGACGTGAGCGTGCAGCGGACCGTGCTGGAGGTGATCGCCGAGTTGCAGGCGGAACTCGGGTTCGCGTGCCTCTTCGTGTCGCACGACCTCGCCGTGGTGCAGCGGTTCGCCGGACGGGTCGTGGTGATGCGGAACGGCCGGGTCGAGGAGGAGGGGCCGACGATGCGCACGCTGCTGCGTCCGGAGAGCGCGTACACGCGCCGGCTCATCGCCGCCGTGCCCGTCCCCGATCCGGTGCTCCAACGGGAGCGCAGGGAGAGCCGGTTGGCGCTCGGGACGGGGGCGGGCGCGTGAGCGACCCTCTCCAGGTGGTCGCCGGCGTCGACATCGGCGGCACGACCACCCAGGTCGTGCTGTGCACACCCCGGCTCGACGTCCTGGACCGGGCGGAGGTGCCGACCCCGGCGAGCGAGGGCGGCCCCGCGATGCTCGACACGGCCCTCTCCGCGCTCCGGCCGCTGCTGGCCCGCAGACCCGCCGCCCGGCTGGCCGGGGTGGGGGTCGGCGCCGCCGGGGTCGTGGACGCGCGGGCCGGGCGGATTCTCGTGGCGAGCGACTCCTTCCGCGACTGGGCCGGGTTCGAGGTGACGGCCGCAGTCCAACAGGCCCTGGGCGTACCGGCGTTCCTCGACAACGACGTGAACGCGTTTCTGCGCGGCGAGGTCGCCCGGGGCGCGGTCGCCGGTGAGGCGAACGTGCTCGGGATGACGCTCGGGACCGGCGTGGGCGGCGCGCTGTGGCTGGATGACGCCCTCTACGACGGGCCGCGCGGGGCGGCGGGCGAGATCGGGCATGTGCCCGGGTTCGGCGAACTGCCCTGCACGTGCGGCGGCCGGGGGCACCTGGAGACGCTGGCGTCGGGCCGGTCGGTCGCGGCGCGGTACGGGGAGCGGACAGGGCGGGAGCGGACGGCCCGTGAGGTCGCCGAGGCGGCCAGGGCGGGCGATCCGGACGCGCGGGCCGTGTACGCGGCGCTCGGTCGCGGTGTGGCCCGCGCGCTGCTCATCACGGCCGGGCTGCTGGACGTCACGACCTGTGTGATCGGCGGTGGTGTCGTCGGGGCCTGGGACCTGGTCGAGTCGGGTGTGCGCGAGACGCTGGCCCTGGAGCCACCGGTGAGCGGCCATCCGGTGCGAGTGCTGCCTGCGCTGCTGGGCGGCGACGCGGTGGCGGTCGGGGCGGCGGCCCGGGCACGGGCGGAACTCGGGGTGGGCGCGGGCGTGTGAGGGGTCGGGGGCGCGGGCGCGAGGTGTCGGCCCCTGATCCACACAGGAGGTGCTCAGGGGGCGCCTACGTGAACGACGGGAATCGGCCAAGCCCGACCGTGTGATTGACGCGCACGCGCCCCCTCCTTACCTTCTGATCGGCTTGCCGAACCACGTTCGGCATGTCGGACACGCAGGACTATCGGGCCGCACGTACCCCCTGGAGAACACATGGCCGTCCCTCCGCTCCCCCACCCGTCCCGCCGCCTGTTCCTCGGCATGGCCGCGACCGTCCCCCTCGCGGCCACCGGCGCGCTGACCCTCGGCGCGGGCAGCGCCCGGGCAGCCGCCAACTCGGCTTATGTCATGTGCTACTTCACCGAGTCGCCGACATTCCTGGGCGCCGACTACGGCCTGCACCTGGCCGTCAGCCCCGACGGGCTGGAGTGGACCCCGCTCAACCAGAACGCCCCCGTCGCCACCCCCACGGCGGGCTCGCTCGGCCTGCGCGACCCCTTCATCCTGCGCAAGCAGGACGGCACGTTCGTCGTCCTCGCCACCGACCTCAACGGCACCGACTGGTCGTACGTCAGCCAGTACATCCACGTCTGGGACTCCACCGACCTGCGCAGCTTCACCGGCTACCGGCGGATGAAGCTGCACGACCTGAACACCCACGCCTGGGCGCCGGAGTCGTTCTGGGACGCGGGGCGCGGGCAGTACGGCGTGATCTACTCGGCCGTCAACGACAGCGGCCACAACGTCATCATGGTCAACTACACGAGCGACTTCGTGACCGCCGGTGCTCCGCAGGTGTTCTTCGACCCCGGGTACGACGTCATCGACGGCGACCTGGCCGTCGGCGTGAACGGGGTCAACTACCTGTACTTCAAGAAGAATTCGACGCTGGTCGGCGCGAGGTCCACGTCACTGGACCCGGGCAGCTTCACCGAGTTCAGCACCGCGGTCTCGCACAACGGCACCGAGGCACCGGAGTTGGTCAAGTCCCTTACGTCAAACGGCACTTGGTACCTCTGGGGTGACACCTGGGACCCCAACGGCGTCTTCTACGCCTGGCAGACCAGCAGTCTCGCGGCGGGCACCTGGACCGCCGTCGACCAGAAGCTCTACACGCAGCCGCTCAACTCCAAGCACTGCGGCATCCAGCCGATCACCGGCGCCGAATACACCAACCTGCTGGCCAAGTGGGGCACTCCGGCCTGGAACCGGCTCAAGTCCTACAACTATCCGGCCCGTTACGTCCGCCACTCGAACTTCGTCGGACGGATCGACGAGTACGCCTTCGACCCGTACACCGACTCGCAGTGGACGCTGGTGCCGGGCCTCGCCGACCCGGCCGGGGTGTCCTTCCAGTCGGTGAACTACCCGACCCGCTATCTGCGGCACTACGACTACGCGCTCCGACTCGACGTGAACGACGGCACGTCGACGTTCGCCGGGGACGCCACGTTCTACCGGACCGCCGGGCTCGCGGACTCGGCCTGGGCGTCGTTCCGGTCGTACAACAATCCGACCCGCTACATCCGGCACTCGAACTACGTCCTGCGCATCGACCCGGTCTCCACGGCGACGGACCGGCAGGACGCGACCTTCCGCGTCGGCTACTGAGGGCCGGTCGCCGGGTCCGCGCAGCACGACGCGGGTGCCTCCCGGAGAAACGGAGGCACCCGCGTCGGCCGGAGCGGTCCTAGTCCATGCCGGCCGTCTTCAGCCAGGCCTTCGCCACGTCCAGCGGGTCCTTGTTCTGCGACTGGACCTGGGTGTCGAGGTCCAGCAGGGTCGCCGTGTCGAGCTTGGCGGAGACCGCGTTGAGGGCGGCGACGCCGGCCGAGGAGAGGCCGCTCTTGTAGACGAGGGGCTGCACGTTCTCGAAGCCGAAGAGGTTCTTCGGGTCCTGGAGCGTGACGTGCTTCTCCTTGACGATGGTCGGGTCCGTGGTGAAGAGGTCCGCCGCCTGGACGGTGTTCTTCTGCAACGCGGCGGCGGTCAGCGGGCCGCCCGCGTCCAGCGCCTTGAAGGACTTGAACTCCAGGCCGTAGACCGACTTCAGGCCGACCAGGCCCTGCTGCCGGGTCTGGAACTCCGGCGAGGCGCCGATGACCAGGTTCTTCGCGATGTCCTTGAGGTCAC
Source organism: Streptomyces sp. NPDC096013 (assembly GCF_044763565.1). Taxonomy (NCBI): domain Bacteria; kingdom Bacillati; phylum Actinomycetota; class Actinomycetes; order Kitasatosporales; family Streptomycetaceae; genus Streptomyces; species Streptomyces sp. NPDC096013. The sequence continues at coordinate 1,359,032 of NZ_JBIWGK010000001.1, forward strand.
CGATGCTGGAGCTGGACGTGAGGTTGTACTTCTTCGCGGTCTCGGCGTTGAGCGTGACCGAGTCCTTGTCCTGCGCCGGCGACGGGTCCAGCAGCGACAGCTTGGAGTCGAGCTTGGCGTTGATCGCCGCCGTCGTGGCGGCCTCCGTCGTCGGGGTGGCCTTGGCGTCCAGGTAGGCCAGCAGCGCGCCGTTGTACTCGGGCAGCACCGTGATGGAACCGTTCTTGAGCAGGCCGTAGGTCGTCTCACGGCTGCCGATGTTCGGCTTGTAAGTGACCTTGACGCCCTTGGCCTTGAGGGCCTCGCCGTAGATGTCGGCGATCAGGATGCTCTCGGCGAAGTTGTTCGAGCCGACGACGACGGTGTCGCCGCTCGCCTTGCCGCCCGAGAGCGGGTTGTCGGACTTGCTGTCGGAGGACGAACCACATCCCGTGACCAGCGCAGCCGTCGCGGCGAGCGCGATGGCGGCCGCGCCGGGGTACCTAGTACTGGACCAGCTGTTCTTCGCTTTAGAAGTCACAATTCCCGTTCCGGGCTCGGATGTTGGCACAGGCGTGCAGGCATGGCTGTGGCGTCCACGCGCGGAGCGTGAACGCCGCACTCCGCTGATCCAATCCAGCCGGTTCTCGGTCAGTCAAGAGAAGTCTGGTCACCGATTGGCCTCAATGAGTGCCCAGTTGTGAAGGCGACGTAAACAGACCGGTCACGAACACAGGCGCTTTGTAATTGATTCTTGACGTAGGGCGACGCACTTGATCGTTCAAAGAGGCGGTAGTCTCCCCGGAGTTGGCGTCGGTCACAGCGGTGTGCGGGGGCCGCTTCGATCAAAAACAGTCACACGCGTCGTTGCGCGTACCGTGACAACACCCCACGAAGGAGGCCTGGTGTCCATACGGGGCTTCGCAGACCGTTGGCCCTTCAGGCGCAAGCTCAATCTGCTGGTCGGCGTACCGCTCGCGGTGGTCGCGGCGCTGCTGGCGTATCTCATCGCCGATGAGATCGGGCAGTCGACGGATGCGAGCGACGCGGCGCAACTGGTCCGGGACAGCGGGCAGGTCGCCAGGCTGGTGAACCTCGTGGAGGCGGAGCATCAGCAGGCCATCCTGCTCTCCGTGCGCTTCGAGGCCACCAACGACGGCGGCACCCCCTCGCAGAGCGCCTACCGGTCGGCCCAGAAGGCCGTGGACGCCCAGGTCGAGAAGGTGCGCGACACCTTCGGCGACCGGCTCCCGGACAACGAGGCCCAGGCGCTGCGCGAGATCAACGGCCTTCAGACCCTGCGCGACACCGTCGCGCAGAGCTATCTGCCCGCCGACAACATCGACCCGGCGTACACCAGCGCCTCCGACGGCCTGATCGACGGGCTCGACCTCGAGCACAACGCGAACCTCTCCACCACCTTCACCGGCAACATGCTGGACGCCGTGCTGCGGGCCGACGCCGCCCACAGCTCGTTCGAGACCAGCGTGTTCTCGGCGACGACCGGTGACAGCAACGCGCTGATCGAGTTCAACAACGCGGTCGGCTCCTACGAGCTCTACACCTACCAGGCGGCCAGGTTCGCCCGGTTCGCCACCGAGGTGCAGGCCGACCAGCTCGCCGGCATCGAGCACACCCCGGCGCAGCGGCAGATCGCCGAGGCCTACGCGGAGCTTCAGATCGACCCCAGCGGGCTACAGGCGTCGACACCGGGCGCCGTCCGCAAGGCCTTCGCGGACGCCATGAGCGACTACCCCGCCTACCCGCAGCAGGCCGCGGGCCGGCTGAAGATCACCACGTCGCTGATCGGTCAGATCGCGAGCCGCGCCGACAGCGCGTCCAGCTCCGCGTCCTGGCGCGCCGGACTGCTGCTGAACCTCGCGCTGATCGGCTTCGCGCTGTGGCTCTTCTTCGTGGTGGTCGTGCGCCGCTCGGTGGTCCGCCCGGTGCAGGCCCTCACCGGCGCCGCCAAGCAGGTCGCCGAGGTCGCGGGCCGTGAGCTGGCCCGCGTCGCCGACGACGACGCCGAGGACGACGGGCCGCCGCTGCTGCGGGACATGCCGGTCACCGCGAAGGACGAGATCGGCGACCTCGCCGAGGCCTTCAACCATGTGCAGACCACGGCCGCCGCGCTGCTGGCCCGCCAGGTGATCAGCCGCCGCAACGTCGCCGAGATGTTCGGCAACGTCGGCCGCCGCGTCAGTAACCTGACGACTCGTCAACTCGCCCTGATCGACGCGGTGGAGCGCGGCGAGACCGACCCGGCGCTCCTTGAGCGGCTGTACTCCATCGACCACATCGCCGTCCGTCTGCGCCGCAACGCGGACAGCCTGATGCTGCTGGCCGGCATCCGCGAGACCGTGCTGGACGGCGGCCCCACCGAACTCACCAACGTCGTACGGGCCGCGCTCGGCCAGATCGAGGGCTTCCAGCGGGTGAGTCTGCGGGCCGACACCGAGGTCATGGTGGAGCCCGACATCATCGGCGACCTCACGCTGATGGTGGCCGAACTGCTGGAGAACGCGGTCTCGTTCTCGCCCGCGGGCAGCCCCGTCGAGGTGGTCGTACGGACCGACGGCGACGACGCGCTGATCGTGGTCGCCGACCACGGTCTCGGGATGAGTGCCGAGCGCATCGCCGAGGAGAACGCGCGGCTGATCCGCCGTGAGCGTCTCGACCTGGTGCCGACGAAGGTGCTGGGCCTGTTCGTGGTCGGTACGCTCGCCCGCCGCTGGGACATCGACGTCACGCTCGCCCGCACCCCGGGCGGCGGTGTGACGGCCGAGATCACGATCCCGGCGACGCTGCTGCTGCGCATGAGCGCGCTGGCCTCCACCGGCGCCTCCTTCGGCGGCTCCATCGAGTCGGGGTCCGGAGCGGGATCGGCCCCCCTCGCGCCGCTGCCCGTCGAGCCGCCTGTCGTCGCGCACCACGACCACCGTCCGGCACCGTCCTGGGCCACCTCGGACTCCGGGCCCCGCCCGTCGATCACCCTGAGTACGCCCGAGCCGGTCGCCCAGGAGCACATGCGCGCCGACGAGGCCGCGCCGCTGCCCCGCCGGGTCTCCCGCTACGACACGGCGCAGGCCGGCGTCGCAGCGGAACCGGCTCCCCCGCACTCCCCGGTGGACGAGTCCGCCGACGGCCCCGACAGCGCGCCCGGCGGCTCCCGTCCGCTGCGGCGGCGGGTCCGGGGGGCCACCCTTCGTACGGGCGCCGACGCCGCCGCCCAGCAAGCCGCCCGGCAGGCCCCACGGCCCGCCGACGCGGACGCCGTCCGCTCGGCCCTCGAGGAGTTCGAGGCCGCCGTGGAGCAAGCGCATCGCGACAGCGACACCCTCACGGGCCTGCGCGCGCCGGACGCGAACCACCCGCACGACCAGAACCACCTCCCGAAAGGAGCGGAGCAGTGAGTACGTCGACAGGTGAAACTCCCACGGGAGGCACCACGCCGGCCGATCTGCAGGCAGCAGCGGCCGATTTCAACTGGCTGCTCAACCGTTTCGCGACGGAGACCGCGGGTGTCGTCGACGCCATCGCGGTGTCCTCCGACGGTCTGCTGATCGCCGTCGCGGAACTGCGCGAGCACGCCCACTCGGAGCGGCTCGCGGCCATCGTCTCCGGCATCACCAGCCTGGCCGCCGGGGCCTCGGGCAACTACGGCCTGGGCGCCCTGAACAAGGTCATCATCGACCTGGAGGGCGGCCACGTCCTCGTCTCCGCGATCGGCAGCGGCGCCGTCCTCGGCGTCGTCACCGACAAGGAGGCCAAGCTCGGCAACATCGCCTACGAGATGACGCTGTTCGCCAACCGTGCCGGTTCCGCGCTCAACCCGCAGCTGGTGCTCCAGCTGAAGAACAGCGTCGGCGCCGCTTCGGCTCGGTGACCGGTCCCCGACCGGTCGAGAGAGGAACAGCCACTCATGCCCGACGGCCGCACTCCGAGCGGTGCCGGCGCGGACGGGGCCACACCCCCGGGTCGCGATCCGGTGCGCACGCCTTCCGCCGTACGGCCGTTCCTGGTCACCGCCGGCCGGGTGGCGGGCGCCGGAGCGGCCGACTCCGGGCGGCCGATCCCGGTCGAGACCCAGGTGGTCGCCACGGCCGCCGGGCTCGAGGTGCTCGACCGGCTCTCCTTCGAGCAGCACGACATCGTCGCCGCCTGCCGGCAGCCGCAGTCCCTCGCGGAGATCGCGGCCCGGCTGCGGCTGCACCTGAACGTGGTGCGGGTCCTCGCCGAGGACCTGCGTGCCGCCGGGCAGTTGACGGTGCACGTGCCCAACTCCGACATCACCCATGACGCAACCGTCCTGCGAAGGGTCATCGATGGCCTCCGCGCCATCCCCAACTCCCGGGGAGTACTCCGTGACACCGACTGAACCGGTCGCCCGCGGTGCGGCTGCACAGACCGCCGTACGACCGCCGCTGCCGGTCAAGATGGTCGTCGCGGGCGGCTTCGGCGTGGGCAAGACCACCACTGTGGGCGCGATCTCCGAGATCGAGCCGCTGACCACCGAGGCCGCCATCACCGAGGTCGCGGCGGGTGTGGACGATCTGTCCCACACCCCGCGCAAGACCACCACCACGGTCGCGATGGACTTCGGCTGCATCACCATCGACCCGACGCTGAAGCTGTATCTGTTCGGTACGCCCGGGCAGGACCGGTTCGGCTTCATGTGGGACGACATCGTGGAGGGCGCGGTCGGCGGTCTCGTCATCGTCGACACCCGCAGGCTCGACGACTGCTATGCGGCCGTGGACTACTTCGAGCACCGGCAGATCCCGTTCGCGGTCGCCCTGAACGCGTTCGACGGCAAGATCGAGCACTCTCTCGACGAGGTCCGCTGGGCCCTGGACGTCAACGAACGCGTCCCGGTCCTGGCCTTCGACGCCCGTGAACGCGGCTCGGTGCGGGACGCGTTGCTGGTCGTGCTGGAACTGGCGCTGGCCCGCACGGAGAACTGACGGCCGCGCAAAGGGAGATGGGGGAGGGTCACGGTGACCCTCCCCCATCTCCCTTTGCGTACCGGGGTGTTCAGTTGCTCCTGCGGACCCCGGGTGACACCGCGAGCCGTGCGATGCCCCAGAACAGCCCCAGGGTCACCAGGGCCATGCCGGCGACGAGGGTGGCGCCGCCGACGACCTTCTCGTAGTTCTTCTGGTAGAGGCCGTCGATGATGTAGCGGCCGAGGCCGCCGAGGCTGACGTAGGCCGCGATGGTGGCCGTGGAGACGATCTGGATGGCGGCTGAGCGCAGGCCGCTGAGGATCAGCGGGAGGGCGACCGGGAGTTCCACCTGGAGGAGGATGTTCGCCTCGTTCATGCCCATGCCGCGGGCCGCGTCGACCGGGGACGGGTCGACGGAGCGCATCGCCTCGTACGTGGTGACGAGGATCGGCGGTACGGCGAGGACGACCAGCGGGATCATCACCGGGACCAGGCCGAAGCCGATCAGCACGAACATCAGCACCAGCAGGCCGAAGCTGGGCAGGGCGCGGGCGGCGGTGGCGATGAGCGCGAGGGTGTTGCCGCCCCGGCCGGTGTGGCCGGTCACCAGGCCGACGGGGAGGCCGATGGCGGCGGCGATGGCGAGCGCGGTCAGCGAGTACTGGACGTGTTCGCGCAGCCGGGTGGGGATGCCGTCGTAGCCGTGCCAGTGGCTGCTGTCGCTGAAGAAGGTGTTGATGAAGTGGAGTACGTTCACCGGGCTGCGTCCTCCAGTGCGGGCTCGGCCGGTTCGGGCCGGTCCTCGGCGGTACGGGCCTTGCGGGTGCCGCGCGGCATCCAGGGCGTGAGGAGCAGGCGTACGGCGACCAGGACGGCGTCCACGACGATGGCGAGGACGGCCGTGGTGATCACGGAGAGCCAGATCAGGCGTGGCTGGTGGTAGATCTGACCGTCGTTGAGCAGGTTGCCGAGGGCGCCCTGGTTGCCGATCAGCATGCCGACGCTGACGAGGGAGATGCTGGAGACGGTCGCCACCCGCAGTCCGGCGATGATCGCGGGCACGGCGATGGGCAACTGCACCTGGAGATAGCGGCGTACGGGCCCGAGGCCCATCGCGGTGGCCGCGTCCAGGGTCTCCTGGGGCACCGAGCGGACGCCGTCCACGATCGCCGGGACGAACACCACGAGGCTGTAGACGCCGAGCGGGATCATCACGGTGGTCTCGGTCTGGCCGGTGTAGTCGATGAGGACGACGAAGAAGGCCAGCGAGGGGATCGCGTAGAGCACGGTCGTCACCCACAGCACCGGCGGGTACAACCAGCGCAGCCGCACGCAGAGCTGGGCGATGGGCAGTGCCACCACCAGTCCGACGAGGACCGGGATCACCGCCTCGCGCAGATGCAGTCCGACCAGTCCGAGGTAGCTGTTCTGGAGGTCGCTGGGGATGCGGAACCAGTCGTTCATCCGGCGACCTTCGTGCCGCCGCGACCCGCCGCGTGCGCCTTCCGGATCGCCTCGCCGACAGCTCCCTGCGACACGACCCCGACCACGCGCCCGGACCCGTCGACGCCGACCGCCCAGCCGGTCGGCGACAGCACCGCCCCGTCCAGCGCGGCCCGCAGCGAGTCCTTGCCGGCCTCGAACGGGCGGCCGTGGGAGAGGAGCCGGTCGGTGTCGATCCGGCCCGCGGTGAGGGTGCCGGGTTCGCTCCAGCCGAGCGGCCTGCCGTCGAGGTCGGTGACGAGGAGGTAGGGCGCGTCGGGGGTGGTGCGTTCGGCGATCTGCTCGGCGGTGGAGTCGACAGCGACGATCGGGGAGGTCTTGAGGTCGAGGGCCGCCGAGGAGAAGAAGGAGAGGCGGCGGATGCCGCGATCGGCGCCGAGGAAGTCCTCGACGAAGGCGTCCGCCGGGTCGGAGAGCAGTTCGGCGGGCGGGGCGAACTGGGCCAGTTTGCCGCCGGTGCGCAGGACCGCGACCATCGTGCCGAGCTTGATCGCCTCGTCGATGTCGTGGGTGACGAAGACGATCGTCTTGCCCAACTCGTCCTGGAGGCGCAGGAGTTCGTCCTGAAGGCCCTTGCGGACCACGGGGTCGACGGCCGAGAAGGGCTCGTCCATGAGGAGGACGGGCGGGTCGGCCGCCAGCGCGCGGGCGACACCGACGCGCTGCTGCTGGCCGCCGGAGAGCTGGTACGGGTACCGCTTGGCGAGGGCAGCGTCGAGGCCCACCCGCTCCATCAGTTCGGTGGCCCGCGCCCTGGCCTTCTCCTTGCCCCAGCCGAGCATCCGGGGCACCGTCGCTATGTTGTCGGCGATCGTCCGGTGCTGGAAGAGTCCGGCGTTCTGGATGACGTAACCCATCGACCGGCGCAGGGTGTTGACCGGCTGCTTGGTGATGTCCGCGCCGTCCAGGGAGATCGTGCCCTCGCTGGGGTCGATCATCCGGTTGATCATGCGCAGGGTGGTCGTCTTGCCGCAGCCCGAGGGGCCGACGAGGACGGTGATCGAGCGGTCCGGTATGTCCAAGGACAGTTGGTCGACCGCCACCGTGCCGTCCGGGTACCGCTTGGTGACTGAATCTATCCGTATCAAAACGCCGAATACCCTTCGGGTTTGGCAGAATCTGCCCGTTCTCGGCCACGGTCGCAGGCCACTGGGGGCAGAGTCTAGACCGACAGTGTTGCGGGAACTTGGCGGGTTCCGACTCGACGGAGTCGGTACCCGGCGGCCGGAAAGCGCTGTTGACCGGTCGGTAGCCGCGTACTGTCATGGACGGAGACCCGACGGTTCCCGACCTTTCTCGACCGCATACGCACGCATCCGGCCGTCCGATGACGAGGAGCGCGACGTGACGAACGGCGGTACGTTCCCCTCCGACGCCGCCGTGCTCGCCCGGGGACGCCGACTGCTGGCCCTCGCCGGGGACGCGCGCGGCCGTGACTCGGCCGAGGAGGCGCGGACACTGGCGCTGCGGGCGGCGGCCGATCTGGAGCGCGGCGTGCGGCTCACCGGTGGTGCGGCGCCCTCCGCCGTCCGCTGCCGGGCGCTGCTGGACCTGGCCGAGGCGCGGGCGGTGGCGGCGGCCGACAGCGGGGCGACCGGGGTGCTGGAGGCGCTGCACGAGGCGGTCGAGGACGTCCGGGACGTGAGCCCCGATCTGCGGGTGCTGGCGCTGCGCAGGCTCGCCGAGGCGCACGGCGCCCGCTACCGCTACACCGCCGACCCGGCCGAACTCGACGCCGCCGACCGGGTGTTCGCGCAGGCGCAGGGTCTGGTGCAGCGCGACGACCCGGTGCGGGCGGAGCTGCTGGCGGGCCGCGGCGAGGTGCTGCTCGCGCGGGCCGACAGCGGCGGCGGACTGGAGGTGGCCGCCGAGGCGGTACGGGAGTTGCGCGCGGCGCTGGCACTGACGGCGGGCGGTGACCTCCGGCTGGCGGAGCGGCAGTTGCTGTTCGGCCGGGCGCTGCACCGGCACCACACCGCGGGCGGCGCGGCGACCGATCTGCACGAGGCCGAGTGGATTCTCGCCCGCGCGGCCCGCGGCGCCCGGGCGGACCGTACGGCGGCGCTGGCCTGGCTGGAGCGCGGCGAGGTGCTGCTGACGCTGGCCGGGGCGACCGGGGCGCCGGAGTGGCTGGATCTGGCGGCGGAGTCGTACCACCACGGGGTGCGCAGCGCGCTGCGGGCAGGCGAGCCGCTGCTCGCGGCGCAGGGGCACCATCAGCGCGGCGCGGTGCTGGAGCGGACGGCCGGGCCGGTGCGGGCGTTGACGTCGTACCGGGCGGCCTGGGAGCTGTGGCAGCGCGCCGGTGCGGCACAGGGGCCGCAGGCCCGGTCCACGTTCGAGCGCATGACCGCGCTCGGGGCGACGACGTAGAGGAGTGCAGAGTGGCGGACTTGGCGCGCTACGACGTGCAGGAGTGCGGGGTGGCGGAACCGGCCGCGCACGCGCCGGACGGGGGGCGGGGGCCGCTGCCCGACTACACCGGGGTCGATCTGACCGCGCTGCGGGCGCGGGTGGACCACCCGGTGCTGGGTGCGGTGCTCGCGACGCTGCTGGCCCGGTCCTGCCATCCCGACGGGGGCCTTGTCGCGTATCACGAGGACTCCCCCGGGGCAGAACGATAGGGGCGGCAGAGCGCCGGCCGACGGGAGGCGACGCTGTGCACAGGGCACCGGAGCACACCTTACGGACGGCCAGGGACCGGGAACTCGCGCCGTGGCCGCATGCCGTGCTCGATGTGGCGGCGCTCCGGCGCGCGGGTCAACGGCCTTTTCCCTTCCGGCAGTTCGTGCTCAAGGTGCACGGCCGCTGCAATCTCGACTGCACGTACTGCGTCATCTACCAGGGCCAGGACGCCGGTTGGCGGGAGCGTCCGGCGCGGGTGGGCCCGGAGGTGATGCGGCAGACCGCGCGCCGGATCGCCGAACACGCCGTCGCGCACGGGCTGTCGGAGGTGCGGATCGATCTGCACGGCGGCGAACCGCTGCTGTCGGGACCCGAGTCCGCGCTCGCCTACACGGCCGCCGTGCGCGCCGCGCTGCCCGCCCGTACGGCGCTGCGGACCACCGTGCAGACGAACGGCACGCTGGTCACCGAGCGCACCCTTGACCGGCTCGCCGACGCGAACATCCGGGTCGGGCTGAGCCTGGACGGCGGCACCGCCGTGCTGAACCGCCGCCGGGTCGACCACGCGGGCCGCTCCTCCTGGCCGGCCGCCGCCCGCGCCGCCCGTCTGCTGGCGGACCGCCCGGAGCTGTACGCCGGCATCCTGTGCGCGATCGACATCTCCAGCGATCCCAAGGACGTGTACTCCTCGCTGGCCGCTTTGCGACCGCCCCGCCTGGACCTGCTGCTGCCGCACGCCAACTGGTCCCAGCCGCCCGCGGGGTTGGCCGCCCGCCCGCCGCACCGCACCCGCGCCCAGGTCCCCACCCCGTACGGCGACTGGCTCTCGGCCGCCTTCGACCTGTGGTGGGACGGCCCGCCGGACGGTACACAGCCGCGGGTGCGCCTGTTCACCGAGATCGTGGCCCTGCTGCTGGGCGTGCCCAGCGCCACCGAGTCCGTGGGCCTGTCCCCGACCTGCGCGGTGGTCGTGCACACGGACGGCGCGGTCGAGCAGATCGACTCCCTCAACCTGGCCTACGACCGGGCCACCGCCACCGGGCTCGACGTCTTCGGCAACAGCTTCGACGAGGCGCTCGACCACCCCGGGATCGTGGCGCGGCAGCTCGGGACCGAGGGGCTCGCGGACGACTGCCGGGCGTGCCCGGTCGGCCGCGTGTGCGGCGGCGGCAACTACGGCCACCGGTACTCCGCGGGAACGGGTTTCCTGCACCCTTCCGTCTACTGCGCGGATCTGGAACAACTGGTGCGGCACGCGGCCCGACGGCTGAGCGCGGTAATGCCCGAGGACTGACTCCGCATCGACTATCGTGCACGCGAAAACCCGTAAAACCATGAGAAAACAGCTCATTTGCCTATTTTCGGTGCAGGGGGAGACGGCGGGATGACCGACAAGTCCAAGGGCGCCGAGTCCCACGAGCACTTCACCATCAGCTACGCGGGATTCAACCGGCCGTGGGCCACCTGGATCGCCCACCAGCTGGAGCAGTTGGGACACGAGACGACCCTGCTGCGCTGGGACCCGCCGCGCCGGATGTCGCTCGCGGAGGCGCTGCGCAACCTGCTCCAGGCGCCCGGCCGGGTCCTGCTGGTCCTCGACGACTGGTACTTCTCGCTGGGCCCGCGCACCGACGCCGAGTGGACGCAGGCACTGCACGAGGTAGTGCCGCCGCACGTCGACCGGTTCTCCGCGGTCAGTGTGGCCACGAGGGCGCTGCCCGCGACCGCCGCCCCGCTGCGCCCGGTCGACCTGCGCGACCTGGACTCGCGCGAGGCCCGGCGCCGTATCCTGCGCCGCCTGGACCTGGACGCGACGGTCTCCCCCGGCCCGGTCTCCGGGACCGCGCCGCGCTTCCCGAACGATCCGCCGGCCGTGTGGAACGTGCCGCGCCGCAATGTCCGCTTCACCGGCCGCGACGCCATCCTGGAGAAGCTGCACGCCCGCTTCGAGGAGGGCGGCCGAGGCGGCGCCCGGGTCGCCCTGCGCGGTATCTCGGGCGTCGGCAAGAGCCAGATCGCCATCGAGTACGCGCACCGGTTCGGCAACGACTACGACATCGTGTGGTGGGTGGGCGCGCGCTTCCGGGCCCCGGCCCGCGAGCAGTTCGCCCAGCTGGCACCCCGGCTCGAACTGCCGGTCGGGCAGGAGCTGGGCGAGCGGATCCGCGCGGTCCACGAGGCGCTGCGCACCGGCCGCCCTTTCCGCCGCTGGCTGCTCGTCCTCGACAGCGCCGACGACATGGAGCAGATCGAGGACCTCCTCCCCGAGGGCAACGGCCATGTCCTGATCACCACCCTCACCCAGGACTGGGCCACCTCGGGCAGCGTCACGGAGATCGAGGTGCAGCCCTTCCGCCGCCCCGAGAGCGTGGCCTACGCCCGCCGCCGCGCCCAGCGCCTCACCGAGTACGAGGCCGACGATCTCGCCGACGCCGTACAGGACCTGCCGCTGCTGCTCGCCCAGACGGCGGCCTGGCTGGACGCCAACGTCATGCCCGCGAAGGACTACGTGGCGATGATCCGGCGCGGCGAGGCCAGCCAGATCGGGATCCGGATCTCCTCGGACTACCCGATGGGTTTCCAGACCAGTTGGTCGATAACTCTGAACACGCTTCAGGAGAACAACCCCGAGGCTGTGGAGCTGCTGCATCTTTTCGCGCTGTTCTCGCCGGACGCCATCCCGGTCCGGCTGATGCAGGCCGCCCACCCGTCCGACCTGCCCGCGCATCTGGCCGCGCTGGCCGCCGACCCGATCCGCTGGCACACGGCACTGCGGCGGCTCTCCGAGTCGACCGCGGTCCGCCTCGACTACGTGGAGTCCTCGGAGGCCGAGCCCGCCGTGGACCGCGTGTCCATGCACCGGCTCTACCACAGCTTCCTGCTGAGCACCCTCACCGAGGACCGCCGCGAGGCACTGTCCACCATCGCCTGCACGCTGCTGGCCGGCGCGGACCCGCGGCGGCCCAACGACACGCGTGAGTGGACCCGTTACGCGGAGCTGATCCCGCACCTGGAGACCGCCGGGGCACTGGACAGCCGGGAGCCCGTGGTCCGCCAGCTCGTCCTGAACTGCGTCGACTACATGCGGGTGCGGGGCGAGAACCGGGCCGCGCTGCGCCTGTGCGAGCAGACCGTCGCCCGCTGGCGCACCCGGCTCCAGCCCGACGAGCGGGACATGCTGGTGCTGACCCACGACCACGCCAACATGCTGCGCCGCAGCGGCCGTTACCGCGAGGCGGAGGCCGTGGGGCGTGCCGTCCTCGACCAGCTCACGGAGACCCGCGCCGCCGACGACCCCGATCTGCTGCGCGCCAAGAACGGTCTCGCCGGCACGCTCGTGTCGCTGGGCCGCTACGACGAGGCCCACCAGATGTTCGAGGAGTGCGTCCACGCCTACTCCGACACCCTGGGCGCCGAGGCCCCGCGCACCCTCCAGGACCGCGGCAACCTCGCCGTCGTCACCAGCCTGCTCGGCCGCTACGAGGAGTCCCTCCTCCTGCACCGCGACATCCTGCTGATCCGCGAGCGGCTGCTGAACCCGCGCCACCATCTCACCCTGCGCTCCGGCATGTTCTACGCCTGGATGCTCCGGCTGCTGGGCCGGTACGGGGAGGCCACCTCACGGCAGGAACTCAACGTCCGCGCACACCGGCAGGCGATGGACCGCTTCACCCCGCAGACCCTGTTCGCCGAGCACAACCTCGCGCTGTGCATGCGGCGCACCGGCGATCTGCTGGGCGCCGAGTCGCTGATGCGCAGCGTGGTCGAGCGGTTCGTGCAGCGGCAGGGGCCGCGCCACCCGGACGCGCTGCTCGTGCAGGCCGACTTCGCGACCTTCAACCGCGAGCACGGCAATCTCGAACAGGCCCGCGAGATGGCCGCCACCGTGGCCGAGGACTACGCCCGTCTCGTGGGCCCCGATCACCCTTATGCCGTAGGCACGTTGGGCAATGTCGGGCTCGCGCTGTGGGAGTACGGGGAGCGCGACGAGGCGCTGCGGATCGCCGAGGAGGCGCTGACGCGGATGCGGGCCGCGGTGGGTCCCGCCCACCCGTGGGCACTGGGCGCCGCGCTCAACGCGAGCGGTGCGCGGAGCCTGGCCGGTGACGAGGAAGGGGCGGCCGAACTCAGCCGTGTCGTCCTGGAGTCGGCGCGCGCAGCCCTCGGCGAGACCCACCCGCTGACCCTGTCCTGCAAGGCGGCCCTCGCCGGTGACCAGCGCGCCCTGCGCCGCGGCCAGGAGGCCACCAAGCTGGAGAACGAGGCACTCCAACAGCTCTCGGACACCCTCGGGCCCCAGCATCCGCACACCTTGTCCGTGCGCCGCAGGGAACGCCCGTACTGGGACTTCGAACCGTTGACAACATGAGCCCCAGGGGACCAGTAGCATGGCCGAATTCGTTATCCCAAGGGGGACTTCGGCCTTCCTGGAGAGGTAGATCGTGCGGGGAACAGAAGGGGACGGCCCCTCCAGGCTGGGAGAGCGGGGGCCGGGTGGCGTGCTGCCCGACTTCGCGGATCTGGATCTGAGGGCCCTGTCCCGGCAGTCATCGCATCCGGTGCTCGCGGCGGTGGCCAGCGGCCTGTTGCCCCGGATGCTGCGCGGCGAGCCCGCGATGGCCTTCTACGAGGACGGCCCCTACCAACTGTGACCGCCCTGTGGCCCCTTGAGAAACTCGACGTCGCGGCGTTGCGGCGGTCCGGGGTACGGCCTGTGCCCTTCCGCCAGTTCGTCCTCAAGGTCAACGGCCGCTGCAATCTCGCGTGCACCTACTGCTACGTCTACGAGGGCGCCGACAGCAGCTGGCGGGACCGCCCCAACCGGGTCTCGCCGGATGTCGTGCGGCGCACCGCGACCCGGATCGCCGAGCACGCCGAAACCCATCGACTCACCTCCTTGCAGCTCAACTTGCATGGCGGCGAACCCTTGCTGGCGGGCGTCTCGCACCTGATCGACCAGGTCAGCGCGGTGCGCGAGGCGGTCCGCGACCGATGTGGCCGAAGCTGCACTGTTGACGCCTCGGTGCAGACCAACGGCACGCTCCTCACCGAGCGCGCCGTGGACCGGCTGGCCGACGCCGGCGTACGGATCGGGGTGAGCCTGGACGGCGGCACCGCCGCACTGAACCGGCGCCGGGTCGACCACGCGGGCCGCTCCTCCTGGGCGGCGACCGTGGCCGGACTGCGGGTGCTGCGTGGCCGTCCCGACGCCTACGCGGGCATCCTCAGCGTGATCGACCCGGACTCGGATCCGGCCGAGGTCTACACGTCGTTGACCGCGTTCGAACCTCCTTCGATGGATTTCCTGCTGCCGCACGCCAACCACGCGTTCCCGCCCGCCGCGAAGGGCCCGCATCCCTACGGCGACTGGCTGGTCCGTCTCTTCGACCTCTGGTTCGACGCCGGTGAACGGGCCGTGCCCGTACGGCTGTTCCACGAGATCATCGCGTTGCTGCTCGGGGTGCCGGCCCGCGCCGAGGCGGTGGGCAACGCGCCCGTCGTCGCCGTCGTCGTCGACACCGACGGCACCATCGAGCAGGTCGACTCCCTGAAGACCGCCTACGCCGGGGCGCCCGCCACCGGGTGCAACGTCTTCGACCATACCTTCGACGACGCCCTGGACCATCCCGGCGTGGTGGCACGGCAGTTGGGCGTCGACGCGCTCTCCCCCACCTGCCTCACCTGTCCGCTCGCGGAGGTGTGCGGCGGCGGCAACTACGCACACCGCTACCGCCCGGTCGAGGGCTTCCGCAATCCGTCCGTCTACTGCGCCGACCTGCACCTCCTCATCCCGCACATCGCCCGCCGGGTGCGCGGCGCGGCCGACGCCGACTTCCCCCGCGAAGCGATCAACGCCGGTTGACCACAAGGCTGTTGATGGCACGCCAGAATTGGGGAAGGTAAGGAGAGGATTCCGGCTCGGCAACGGGGGAAGTGCTGCATGGCGATCGTGACGAGGGCGTCCGCGGACGGCCAGGACCGACAGGTGCCGATCTACGTGGAGGTCGACACCCCGCTCGCGCCGGACGGCCTCGATGGCCTCTACGACGGGATCGACACCCGGGAGAACGCGGCGGACCGCGTACTGGCGGTGGCCCGGGACGTCTACGGCGACGGTCTGGAGCTGGCCCGGCGCTGCGCCCGGCAGGCGGCGACCCGGCTGCACGACCTCGGTGAGGGGCTGACCCCGGACGAGATCGAACTCCAGCTGTCCATCAAGCTCGACGCCGAACTCGGCGCGTTCCTGGTGAAGTCGGGGGCCGAGGCACAGCTCCAGGTGACCTTCCGCTGGACCCCGGGCAGCGCGTCGTGACCGGTGCGCCGGGCGGCTCGGACGTGCACATCCTGCCGTACAGCCATGTGGTCGGGCAGGCCGAGCTGAAGCTCGCGCTCGAACTCAACTACATCGCGCCGCGCATCGGCGGGGTCCTCATCAGCGGGCAGCGCGGCACCGCCAAGTCCACGGTGGTACGGGCCTTCTCCCTGCTGACCGGGGGCGAACTGCCGGTCACCCTGCCGATCAACGCGACCGACGACCGGGTGCTGGGCGGCTGGGAGCTGGACGCGCTGATGCGGGGCGAGGCGCGGACCCAGCCGGGGCTGCTGGAGGAGGCCGGCGAGAAGGGGATGCTGTACATCGACGAGGTCAACCTGCTGGACGACCACATCGTCAACATCATCCTGGACGTCGTCTCCACCGGCGTGCTGTCCGTGCAGCGCGAGGCCATCGACACCGTACGGAACATCGCCTTCGGTCTGGTCGGCACGATGAACCCCGAAGAGGGCGGTCTGCGGCCGCAGTTGCTCGACCGGTTCGGTCTGATGGTCGCCGTCTCCGAGCTGGACCAGGAGCAGCGCCGGGCGATGGTGCTGGCCGTGCTCCGCTTCGACGACGCGGCCGGCACGGACTCCCCCTGGCTGGCCGAGGGCCTCGACCGGGACCGGGAGTTGCGCGGGCGGCTGGACCGGGCCAGGGACGGCATCCAGGACGTGCGGCTGAGCGAGGACATCGCGAAGCTGTGCGCCGATGTCGCCACCCGGCTGCGGGCGGTGGGCCATCGCGGCGAGGTGGTCACCGCGTGGGCAGCCCGTGCGCTGGCCGCGTTCGAGGAGGCGGACGCCGTGACCGCCGACCATGTGCGCCGGGTGGTCCCGCTCTCCCTGCGGCACCGGCGGCCCGAGGCCGCGCACGGCGGTCCGGTCGAGTGGACGGCGGAGGAGTCGGAGCTGCTCGACGGGCTGCTGGGGTGAGCGCGCCCGCGGAGGCGCGTCCGGTCGGGCCCCGGCAGCGCCTGTTACAGGCCCTGGCCTGCTCCGCGCTGGGCCCCGGCCTGGACGGGGTGCTCCTGTTCGACCTGGAGCCGGAGATGGTCGCCCCGGTGACGGACGCGTTCGCCGCCCTGCTCCAGCTCCGCGAGCAGCGTCCCGTACGACGCACCACGCTCGGCTCGGTCACCGGTGACGACGAACTGTGGCTGCGCCCGACGCTGCGCCACGACGGCAATGGTGTCAACTTTTCTTTGTCTCCAGGCCCGTTGGTGGACAACACTCCCGACTCGGCGATGGTCGTCGTGGTCCCCGACCTGGTCCGCCTCAGCCTGCCGGGCATGCGGGCGGCCGTACAACTGCTCGGCGCGGACGTGGCGGCGGTCGAGCGGTCCGGGTTCCGGGCCCGCTGGCGCCCCCGCGCCCGCTGGCTGGCCGCCTGCCAGGAGGCGGAGATCGGCCGCCTCTCCCCCCACCTCCTGGACCGCTTCCCGATCCGCCTCAACGCGGCCGGCCTACGGCGGACCAGCAGCGGGCCCGAACGGGTGCTGGACGCGCTCGACGGACGTGAACCCGAGCCGGGGCTGGGCGAGTTGCCACCGTCCTGGCACAGCGCGCTCACGGCCCGCACGCGCCCGGCGTGCACGCTGACCGAGGAGGCGGCGGCACACGCCGTGGGCCTGTTCCGCGGGGACACCAGCGGGCGCCGGGCGATCGGACTGGCCCGCCTGGCCCGCGTCCTTGCGGTGGTGAACGGCGCCGACACCTGCGGCCCCGACCGCGTCGACGAGGCCGCCCGCCTCCTGGGTGTGGCCGCGCCCCCGGCGGCCCCGGCCGGCCCCGGCCACTCCGCCAACGGCACCTCCCTCGCCACCGGCGACGGCAGCGCCGGCCGCCCGTCCCCGCCCGAGCAGCCGAAACCGGACCCGGTCCCCGAGGAGACCGCGCCGACGGGCCAGCCGGGCGGCGCGATAGCACTCCCCGCGGGCCCCGCCGAGGCCCTGGACACCTTCACGGCCGAGACAGGAGAGGGCCAGGGCTCCCCGTTCCCGGAGGACGACGCCCGGTTCCTGCGGGAGTTCGCACCGTTGCGCATCCCCTGGCAACGCCGCCCGGAGCCAAGTTCCGCACGGGGCCCGGTGATCGGCGTCCGCTCCGCGACAACCCTGCGGGACCTGGCGGTCGTCGCGACGGTCGTCGAGGCGGCCAAACACCAGAACCTGCCGGGCCGCCGTGCGCTGCGAGCGGCCGGTGACGGCCAACTGGTCGTCCTGCCCACGGACTTCCGCAGCTACGCCCGCCTCCCGGTGGCGGAACGCATGCTGGTCCTGCTCCTCGACCACACCAGCCGCCGAGGCTGGGACTGGCAACCGGCCCTCGCCCCCTACCTCCAGTGGGCCTACACGGGACGGGCCTCGGTCTGCCTGGTCGAGGTGGGCAGCAGGGACGCGGCCCACGAGCTGCGTGCCGACCACTTCATCGCCCGCAGCGTCCTGGACCCGAGGGTCGGCAGCGCCCTGCACCGCCAGCCCGGCCGCAGCACTCCCCTGGCCCACGGCCTGACCCTCACCGACCAGCTCCTCCGCCGGGCCTTCCAGCAACGCTCCAACCTGGTCGAGGCCTGGCTGGTCGTCGTCTCCGACGGCCGGGGCAACGTCCCGTTGGACGCCAGCGCGGGCGGCCGTCTCCTGGGCCCGGTCCGCCGCACGGGCATCGACGACGCGATCACCGCCGCCTCCCACATCGGCGCCATGGGCCGCATGCGCCTCCACTCCGTGGTCATCGACGCGGCCCGCCAGCCCCACCCGGACCTCCCGTTCCTCCTGGCGGACGCCCTGGGCGGAGTGACGGTGGCGGGCCGCACGACCCGGGGGGTGCCCAGTGCCCGCTGAACCCCCCGGCCCCCGCCCCCTCGGCGGAGCCGTCCCCCTGGGCCCGGGAACCCCCGCCCGCAGGCCCGCCCCCGAGCCCCTCCCCGCCCCACGGACAGCGGGCGTCCCCGAACACGTCGTGGAGCCGTACGAACCCGTGCCGCTCACCCCGGCCCCCGTGGACCCGAACGCCCAACTCCCCCCGGGCTTCGCGAAGCTGGTGGTGAACAGGGCCTACGACGAGCGGAACCAGGAGGTCTTCTGGCTCACCGGCCACAGCGGCGACCTGGAACTGTCCCTGGACTCCGAGGACACCCGCCTGCGCCCCAGCGGCCTCGCCCTCAGCAACCTCCGCCCCGACGGCTTCCCCCCGACCGAGATCTTCCGCGCCGTGGCCGCGTGGTCGGGCCAGCAGGAGGACGTCGTGCGCTGGATCAACGAACTCCGCGCCCGCTTCGGCCCCGACCTGCACCTGGTGATCTGGGACGACACCGACTACGACATCCCCTGGGAGATGCTGCGCCTCACCGGCGGCCACGACCACGGCGTGGAGGACGGCATCCTCGGCGCCCTGGTGACCGTGGTCCGCTGGACCACCATCCGCGAGGCCGGCCGCACCCCCTTCAACGAACCGGCGGTCTGCTCCGGCCATGTGCTGGGCTACTACGCCGAGGAGATGCGCCGGGACGCCACGGTGTTCGAGAAGTTCGAGCACCGGGGCCACTTCGGCACCACCCGCACCTTCCTCACCGAACTCGCCCGCCCGAGCCTCGGCGCCGGTCTCGTCTACATGGGCTGTCACGCCACCCACGGCCCGAACCTGTACAAGCTCAAGCTCGGCACGGTCACCTGGAACGAACTCAACGACCTGGACATGTCGGCGCTGGACGGCCGCCGCACCCTGGTCTGCCTGAACGCCTGCCACTCCGCCCGGTTCGTCAACAACCGGCCACTCGGCGAGAACGCCCTGCGCGGCTTCGCGGAACTCTTCCTCCGCAAGGGCGCGGGCGGCTGCATCGCCACGTCGGGCAAGGTCGGCGACGACGTGGCGCACACCCTGATCCGCGAACTCATCGACCGGCTCTGCGCCGATCCCGAACTGCCCGTCGCCCGCGCCCTGCGCGACTTCCGGGCCGCCGCCGTCGCCCGGCTACCCGATCCGCTGCCGTACGTCTACGGTGACGACGACCGGGTCAATACCGAGGAGCAGCGGAAGATTCTGCCGATCCTCTACAGCTTCATGTTCCTCTACTTCGGACACCCCTTGACCACGCTGCGGCTCAGCGTCCGCGCGCAGGAGGCGAGGACATGAGCGGCGATCCCGCTGCGTTGATGATCGAGCCCCTGGTGGGCTGGCCCCGCAAGGCCCAGGCGGGGCAGAGCTATCTCGTCACCGTCGACCTCAACGGCCCGGCGGCACCCGAGGACTGGCCGTACGACGAGGAGGAGTTCGACTTCGGCGTCTCCCTGGACGGCTCCCGCCGCTTCGTGTGCGAGGCCCTGAACGAGCCCAGCGTCGTCCTGCACCGCTTCGGCGGCACCTACGGCCCGGCCCGCTTCGTGATCAAGGCGAGCCGCGCGCCGGGCCCCGGCACGATCTGGCTGACGATCAGCAACCGCTGGGGCGTCCCGGTCCGTACCGTCGAACTGCCCAGCGAGATCGTCGCGGACGCCGTCGTAGGACAGGGCCATGTCGTCGTGCCCGCGCTGAACGGCAGGACCGCCACCCTCCCCGCCGAGCACACCGTCCCCGGTCAGCGCACCGGACGGCGTCCCGCGTCCGGTGTCTGGTCGCCGCACCACATCACGATCAGCTACGCCGGCACCGACCGCGCGTGGGCCGTGTGGACGGCGCGGCAACTGGAGCGGCACGGCTGCCAGACGTTCCTGCTGCGCTGGGACCCGCCGCCCGGGGTGCCGCTGGCCCGGCTGCTGTCGGATCTCCTCGGCGCGCCCGGGCGGGTGCTGCTGCTGCTCGACGAGGACTATCTGCGGCTCGGCCAGCGCACCGAGCCCGAGTGGAGCGAGGCGCTGGGCACGGTGGTCGGCACGGACCTGGACCGGTTCGCCGCCGTGGACCTCTCCGCGCGGACCCTGCCCCCCTCGACCGCCGTACTGGGACCGGTCAGCCTGCGCGAGCTGGACCCGGCCGAGGCGCTGCGCCGGCTGCTGACCACCCTCGACCTCCAGGACGCCCGGCCGGAGCCCGAGGACGAGTCCGTCGCCCCCCGTTTCCCGGACGCGCCACCCGCCGTGTGGAACGTTCCGCGCCGCAACTTCCGCTTCACCGGCCGCGACACGGTCCTGGAGGAACTCCGCGCCCTCTTCGAGAACGGCCCGCCCGCGGGCTCCCGGGTCGCGCTGCGCGGTATCTCGGGCGTCGGCAAGAGCCAGATCGCCATCGAGTACGCGCACCGGTTCGCCAACGAGTACGACGTGGTCTGGTGGATCAGCGCGAGCTTCCGCGCCACGGCCCGCCAGCAGTTCGCCGACCTCGCCGAACCCCTCGGCCTGGCGGACAGCAGCGCGCTGCCCGAGCGGGTCCGCGCGGTCCGCGAGGCGCTGCGCACCGGCCGCCCGCACCGCCGCTGGCTCCTCGTCCTGGACAGCGCCGACGACCTGGAACAGGTCTACGACCTCCTCCCCGAGGCCGGTGGCCATGTCGCGGTGACCACCCTCACGCAGGGCTGGGCCGCGTCCGGCGGGGTCGCCGAGGTGCAGGTGGAGCGGTTCACCCGGGCGGAGAGCATCAGTTACGCGCGGCGGCACGTGGAGCGGCTCACCGAGGACGAGGCCGACCAACTCGCCGACGCCGTCGAGGACTTCCCGCTGCTGCTGGCCCAGACGACGGCGTGGCTGGACGCGAACCGGATGTCGGCGGCCGAGTACATCGGGCTGCTGCGCCGGGGCGACGCCGACGAGATCGGCATCCAGACCCTGCCGGACTACCCGATCGGCTTCCAGACCAGTTGGGCCCTCACGCTCGACTCGCTGGAGCAGGACAGCCCCGAGGCCACCGAACTCCTGCGCCTGTTCGCGATGTTCTCCCCCGGCTCCATTCCCGTCCGCCAGCTCCAGCGTGCGCGTCCCGGCGATCTCCCCACGCTGCTGGCCGAGTTGGCCGCCGACCCGGCCCGCTGGCTGGGTGCGCTCCGGCGGCTGTCGGAGTCGACTGCCGTACGGATGGACTACGTTCAGCCCTCGGACAGCGTCGGCTATGTGGACAGCGTGGAGATGCACCGCCTCTACCACCGCTTCCTGCGCCGCACCCTCACCCCCGGGGAACGGGACGAACTCTCGGCGGTCGCCTGCCGCGTGCTGGTCTCGGCCGACCCCCGCTCGCCGTCCGAGGTCGCCAACTGGCCGGTCTACGCCGAGCTGTTGCCGCATCTGCACCCGTCGGGCGCGCTGGAGAGTTCCGACGCTCCGGTGCGCGATCTCGTCCTCAACTGCATCGAGTACCTTCGGCTGCGCGACGAGGAAAGCACCGGACTCACCCTGTGCGAACAGGTGCTGGCCCGCTGGCGGATCAGGCTCGCGCCGACCCACCCGTCGATGCTGGTCCTCGTCCATCAGCACGCCAACATGCTGCGCCGGTGCGGCCGTTACCGGGAGGCGGAGGCGGTCGGCCGGGCCGTCGTCGAGCAACTCGCCGAGGAACGCCCCTCCGACGACCTCGACCTGCTGCGGGCCGAGGCGGGCCTCGGCGGCTCCCTGATGGCGCTCGGCCTCTTCAGGGAGGCCCACCAGCTCTTCGAGGACGTCTGGCGCGCCTACGACGTCCTCGACGGACCGGAGGCCCCCCGCACCCAGGCCTGCCTCAACAACCTCGGCGTCGCCCTCGGCCTCCTCGGCCGCTACCAGGAGGCGGCCGACGTCCATGCCCAACTCCTGTCCCTGCGGCGGCAGTCGTTCGGTTCCGACCATCCGTCGACCCTGCTCAGCGGTCTCACGTACGCGCGCTCGCTGCGCCTGCTGGGCCGCCATCAGGACGCCACCGCGATCCAGGGCGTCAACTCCCTGCTGCACCGCCAGACCATGGGCGACCACCATCCGCAGACCCTGGCCGCCCTGCACAACCAGGCGCTGTGCCTTCGCCGTTCGGGTGACGTCCCGGCCGCCGCCGACCTGTTGCGCAGCCTCGTCGAGCGGTGCCGGAACCTCCAGGGCGTCCGGCATCCGATGACCCTGATGGTCCAGGCCGACCACGCCTCATTCCTGCGCTCGCACGGCGATCTCACCGAGTCCGCCGAGCTGACGGACACGGTCGCCGACGGCTACCGGCATCTCCTCGGCGACGACCACCCGTACACCGTGGGTGTCCTCGGCAACCGGGGCCTACTGCTGTGGCTCGCGGGCGACCGGGCCGCCGGGGCGCGGCTGATCGAGCAGGCGCTGCGGGGCATGACCAACACCGTGGGCGCCGACCATCCGTGGACCCTGGGCTGCGCCCTGAACGCGGCGGCGGTCCGCCAACTGTCCGGACGGCCCGACGAGGCGGCCGAGCTGCGCCGGGAGACCCTGCTGCGGGCCCGCGACGCCGTCGGCCGCACCCATCCGCTCGCCCGCGCCTGCGAGGACGCGTCGGGGACGGCAGCGGACGCCCCACCCGGCTGGGACTTCGAACCGCAGCCCATCTGACGCCCTTCGCATCCGGCCCGAACTGCCCTGCCGGGCCCCAGCATTGGGGCCCGGCCTCAGCCCGCTGTGCACGACCTGTGAGTCCGCTGATTCTCATCGGCCGCTCAGTGAAGGCTCAGCGACGGCACAGGCGGGGACCGGAGAGTCACCGTCATGAACGCACAGAACGCGGGAGGCGTCCGGCGGCGCCCGGCCGGGGTCATGGTGGATGCGCACAAAGAGGCGCACGTCCTCGCCGGCGGCGTCGGCCGTCTCCATGCCTCCCTCGATGCGCCCTTCCCGTTCCCGTTCACGATCACCGTGGCGGACCACGCGAGCACCGGTGCCACCGCCCCTGTCCTGCCCGTCGGGGCGCCCGCCTCTCTCGCGGAACACCTGGAGTACGCGTCATGACGATCCTCGCCCCGCCCCCCGGTCAGGAGAGCGCCCGCCGCTCGCACCGCGCGGGCCCGGCGGCCGACCCGCGCTGGGCTCGCCCGGCCCTGTGGGCGATCCTGCTGCTGGCCACGGCGCTCTACGCCTGGAACCTGACCTCGATCACCGGCAACACCTTCTACGACGCGGCCGTCTACAGCGGCACCAAGAGCTGGAAGGCGTTCTTCTTCGGCGCGCTCGACTCCGGCAGCTTCATCACGGTCGACAAACCACCCTTCGCCCTCTGGGTGATGGGCCTCTCCGCCCGCGTATTCGGTTACGGCACCTGGCAGTTGACGCTGCCGATGGTCGCGGCGGGCACGGGTTCGGTAGCCCTGCTGTACCGCCAGGTGAAGCGGGACTTCGGCGCGGTGGCGGGCACGGTCTCCGCGCTGGTCCTCGCCCTCACCCCGATCACGGTCGCCATCACCCGTGACACCAACCCGGACCCGATCCTCGTCCTGCTGATGATGCTCGGCGCCGCGGCCCTCATGAAGGCCGTGCGCAACGGCAAGTTGGGGCCGCTGGTGTGGTCGGCGGTCGCGATCGGCTTCGCGTTCAACACCAAGATGATGCAGGCGTACGTCGTCCTGCCCGCGTTCTTCCTCGTCTACCTCTGGGCCGCGAACGTCTCCCTCGGCAGGCGCCTCCGCAACCTCGCCGTCGCCACCGTCGCGCTGGTCGTCTCCAGCGCCTGGTGGATGGTGATCGTCGACCTGATCCCCGCCTCCTCCCGCCCCTACATCGGCGGCTCGACGGACAACACGGTGTGGGACCTGGTCATCGGCTACAACGGCTTCGGCCGGATCTTCGGCGCTTCCTCGTCGGTCGGCTCGCAGGGCAACGGGGCGTCGTTCGGCGGCAGTTCGGGCCTGTACCGGATGTTCAACGAGATCATGGGCGGCCAGATCTCCTGGCTGATCCCCTTCGCGGCGATCGCGCTCGTCGGCAGCCTGGTGCTGCGTGGGCGCGCTCCCCGCACTGACCCCAAGCGCGCGGCCCTAATGCTCTGGGGCGGCTGGTTCGTCCTCCACTTCCTGACCTTCTCGCTCGCGGAGGGCACGTTCCACCCGTACTACGTCACCGCCATGGCCCCCGGCATCGCGGCCCTGGCCGGAGCGGGCGGGGTGCTGCTGTACCGCGCCTTCCGTGACGGCTCGGCGGCCGTGGGGGTCCCCCCGGTCGAGCGAAGCCGAGACTGGGGGAGGGCCTGGGTGCTCCCGTCGGCGATCGCGGCCGGCACCGCCTGGGCGGTCGTCCTGCTCCAGCGGGTCTCCGGCTCCGGCACGGTGTACACGGTCGCGGAGACCGTGGTCGCCGCGGCGGGCATCGCTTCCGTACTGGGCCTGCTGGTGAGCCGGTTCACCGGCCGCCACCGTCTGATGGGCTTCGCGGCACTGGCCGCGATCGTCGCCCTCCTCGCCGGCCCCGCGGCCTACTCGGTCTCGGCGGCGACCTCCTCGACCAACGGCACGAACCCGACGGCCGGCCCCAGCACGGGCGGCGGAATGGGCGGCGGCGGTGGCGGAACGGGCGGTGCCCCGAGCGGCACCAAGTCCGGTACGAAGCCCAGCGGTTCGGCCCCGACCGGCACCCGGCCCCCGGGCAGCGGTTCGGCGCCTTCGGCCTCCTCCGGCGCCACGGAGTCGGGTTCCGCGTCCGGTGCGCGGCAGGCCGGTGGCGGCATGGGCGGCGGCAGCCAGGTCTCGTCCGAGATGATCACGTACCTCAAGAAGCATCAGGACGGCGCCACTTGGCTGCTGGCGGTGTCCACCGACCAGACGGCGTCCTCGATCATCCTGGAGTCCGGCCAACCCGTGATCTCCATGGGCGGCTGGTCGGGCAGCGACAACGCGATGACCCTCGCCAAGCTCAAGTCCCTGGTGAAGTCCGGCAAGTTGCACTACATCATCATCAGCAGCGACGGCGGCCAGGGCACCGACACGGCCATCGCCACCTGGGTCAAGGCCCACGGCACGGCGGTCAAGTCCTCGGCGTACAGCTCCGGTTCGACCAGCTCGACCAGCTCGACCAGCACGGGCCTGTACCGCCTGGACGCCTCCGACGTCAGCTGACCTCCTCCTCCTGAACACCCCCTCCCCTGAACCACATGTCCCGACAGGAAGGGCCGCCGGTGACCCCGGCGGCCCTTCCGCATGTCCTGGATGGAGCGGTCGTGTCCCCGGGCTGCCTAAGCCGCCGCCATCGCGACCGGAAACCCGGCCGTACGCCGGACCCGGCGCTCGGCGTCGACCGCGAACACCTCGCAACCGGGCCGGGACGCGGCCCAGTCGACGCCCTCCGGGCCCATCGCGAAGGCCGCGGTGGCCGTGGCGTCCGCCTCGGTGAGGGAGGCGGACACGACGGAGATGCTGAGGAGCCCGGTCGCGGGGGTGCCGGTGCGGCCGTCGAGGATGTGGTCGCCGCGTTCGTAGCGGGCGGAGGTCGCCACCGCGCCGTCGGTCAACTCCAGAACCGTGCACAGCCGGTCGGCCTGTTCGGGGTGTCGTACGCCCACCCGCCACGGGCCGCCGGAGACGACCACGTCCCCTCCGGCGTTGAGGATGAAACGGCGGGCCCCGGCGGCGGTGAGGAGGTCCGCCGCGCGCTGCACCGACCAGCCCTTCACGACCGCGCAGGGGTCGAGGGGGCGGCCGGGCAGGCGGACGTCGAAGGCGCCGCCGGTCGCGACGCGGTACTGCTCGCAGAGGTCGAGGACCTCGGTCAGGTCCGCGCCGAGGTCGCCGAGCCGGAGCTCGCCCCGCTCGTAGCGGCAGACCTCGCTGTCCGGGCGGAACGGGCTGAAGCGGGCGTCGACCTCGCGCAGCCAGGCGAAGAGGGCGTCCGCCACCTCGTCCCCGATGCCTTCGTCGTCGACGCGCAACGACACCGGGAAACCCATCACGTGCTCGACTCGGCGCATCTCACGCGCCCTTGGCGTCGATCGCGGCCTGGAGCGACTGGACGTAGGCGTCGCTGGTGATCGTGGCGCCGGACACCGTGTCGATCTTCGAGCTCTGGGCGGTGAGGGTCTCCTCGATCAGCACCGGGACCGCCGCCTTGGTCTGCGGGTGGTCCGGCTGCTGGAGCATGCTCACCGAGCTGATCCTGTCGCCCTCGAAGGTCACCCGCACCTGCACGGTGCCCTTGGAGGTGTTGATCGCGGTGCCCTGGACGACCTTCTTCGTGGACGTGGACGGCGTGGACGCCGAGCCCGACGACGAGGAGGTGGACGTGGGGGTCGGTGTCGTGACCGTGGCCGGCGTATCCGCCGAACTCGTCGTCGTCCCGAGGGACGGCTCGTAGCGCCACACGGGGATCAACCCCGCGACGGACAGCACCAGAACAGGTATGACTCGCTTCACGATATGTCTCTCATCCCGCCAGGCTGAAGCGTTCGAAGTGGATCTGCCGCTTGGGCACGCCCAGGTCGCCGAGGCTGCGCAGCACCGCGTTCATCATCGGCGGCGGTCCGCAGAGGAAGACGTCGCGGTCGCCGATGTCCGGTACGAGCCGGGCGAGTTCGCGCGGGGCGAGCCTGTCGGGGACGGGCGGTCCCGTGACCAGGTGGAGCTGGGCGCCCTTGGCGTGGGCGAGTTCGACGAGTTCGCCGCGGAGGACGGCGTCGCGGTCGGTGGCGACGCGGTAGATGACGACGGCGTGGCCCTCCAGGTCCTCCAGCAGGGCACGGATCGGGGTGACGCCGACGCCGCCCGCGATGAGCAGGGACTCCGGCCTGGTGCGGTGCAGGGTGGTGAAGGCGCCGTAGGGGCCCTCGGCGAAGACGCGGGTGCCGGGCTTGAGGTGGCGCAGGGCGGCCGTGCCGGCGCCGGCCGTCTTCGCGGTGAGGCGGAGGCGGCTGCCGTCGGGGGCGGCCGAGAGGGAGAAGGGGTTGGCCTGCCACCAGCGGTCCTTCGTGAGGAACCGCCAGAGGAAGAACTGGCCTGCCTGGGCCGGGAGCCGGTGGAGGTCGCGGCCGGTGATGTAGATCGAGACGACGTTGTCGGACTCGGGGACGACCGCCTCCACCCGGAGCCGGTGGCGGAGGTTGCGCCACAGCGGGAGGATCACGCGGCCCAGGGCCACCGAGCCGAGCGCGACGCCCCACACCGCGTACCAGTACGTCGTCGCGGCGGACGACGCCGTGAACGTCGTACCGACCGCGACCTGGTGGGTGAAGGCGAGGACCACCGCGACATAGGTGTAGAGGTGGATGAAGTGCCAGGTCTCGTAGGCGAGCCGGCGCCGGGCGTAGCGGGCGGAGGTCGCGCCGATGACGAGGATCAGGGCGAACGCGACGAGCGCGCGCAGGATGCCCTCGGTGGTCTCGGCGAGGTCGACGACCTCGCCGACGGGCCCGGTGCCGGTGCCCTGGGCGTAGCCGAAGGCGATGAAGACGAGGTGTCCGAGCAGCGTCCAGAGCAGGGCGAAGCCCGTCCAGCGGTGCCAGGAGGTCAGCCGGTCCATGCCGATCCGGCGGTCGAGCCAGGGCAGCCGGGCCACCAGCAGCAGCTGGAAGGCCATGACGAGGGCGGCGTAGAGGCCGAGGACGCGGCCGATGACGATGAGGGTGTTGGAGGCGAAGCCTGCTTGGACGAAGAAGACGGTCACCACGGCGACGTTCGCAGCCAGCACGGCGTACAGGCTCGTGCGGGCCACCACCCTGGGGCGTATCGCCGTGGGGGGCGCAGGGGGTGATTGGACGGTCGTCACGGACGGCAGCTCCTTGATCGGGTCCTGGGACTCGAGCTTCGCCTCGGGGCACTGTCGTTTTCCTGTCGGACGACTTTCAAGTGGCTGTCGATGTGGGTGGGACGGTGACGCGGGTCTGGTGTCCCGCGGTGCGTGACGCAGTATGAGCGGGTGGACAAAGTACGACTCCTCGTCGTGGACGACGACCCGCCGATCGCCGACCTCGTCGCGACGGTCGCCCGGTACGAGGGCTGGGAGGCCGCGTGCGCGTACTCCGGTGAGGAGGCGCTGACCGTGGCCGCCGAGTTCCAGCCCGACATCGTGGTGCTCGACCTGATGCTGCCCGGCCTCGACGGCTTCGGTGTGCTGGACCGGCTGCGCCGTTCCGGGACGATGGTGCCTGTGGTGTTCCTCACGGCGCGGGACGCGGTCGCCGACCGGGTCGCGGGGCTGACGCGCGGCGGTGACGACTATCTCGTCAAGCCGTTCGCGGTGGAGGAGCTGATGGCCCGGCTGCGGACCGTGCTGCGGCGCAGCGCCGGGCCCGGTTTCCCGCGCTCGGTGCTGCGGGTCGCGGACCTGACGATGGACGAGGACACCCGCGAGGTGCGCCGCGGCGAGCGGCTCGTCACGCTCACGCCGACCGAGTACGAGGTGCTGCGCTATCTGCTGCGCAAGTCGCCGACCGTGCTCACCAAGGCGCAGATCCTCGACCATGTGTGGGAGTACGGCTTCGGCGGCCGCTCCAACGTGGTCGAGCTGGTGGTCAGCCGCCTGCGCCGCAAGCTCGACGAGGGACACGATCCGCTGATCCACACCGTGCGCGGCTTCGGCTATGTGATCCGGCAGGCCGCCGAGTGATCCGCCGGCTGCGCGAGACCTGGCGACGGCTGCGCCTGGGCACGCGGCTCGCGCTCGGGCTGGGGGCGCTGGCCCTGGTGGTGTTCGCCGTCGTCGGCACGGCCCTGACGACGTACATGCGGGACTACCTGTCGGCCCAGCTCGACGACCAGCTCGGGCTCGCCCAGACCGCGCAGTCGAAGTCCATCGTGGCCAACGGCACGCTCCAGGGGAAGAAGTACTACCGCTGGTACTACGCGGTGTACGACGTCAAGGACGGCATCCCGGTCCTGCGCAAGCCCGAGGAGAGCTCGGACCTGCCGTCGGACATCGGCGACCTGACCGCCGTGGCCCGGGCCCAGATCGCCGAGGGCACGGAGGTGCTGCGCACCCGCGACCTCACCGGCGAGGGCGAGTTCCGGCTGCGCGGCTGCGAGGTCGAACCCGGGGTGGTGCTGGTCAGCGGCGCGCCGATGGACGCGATCAACGACACGGTACGACAGCTGGTCATCATCCAGGTGGTGGCCTTCGGGCTGGCTCTGCTGGCACTGGTGGTGCTCGGCCGCAGGCTGCTGCGGCGCGGGCTGCAACCGCTGAGCGACATGGCGCACACCGCGCACGGCATCGCCTCGCACGACCTGACCGAGTCGGCGGCCCGGCTGCCGCTGCGCGCGGACGAGCGGGGCGGCGGCCCGGAGGTGGAGGAGCTGCGCACCGCGTTCAACACGATGCTGGAGCACATCGACGACTCGCTCGCGGTGCGCGCGGAGGCGGAGCAACGGCTGCGCCGGTTCGTCGCGGACGCCTCGCACGAGCTGCGGACCCCGCTGATGTCGGTACGCGGTTACGCGGACCTGTTCCAGTACGCGGCGGCCAACGTGCCCGAGGAGCGCGACAGGCACCTGGCCCGGCTGCGCGCCGAGGCCGCCCGCATGGGCATCCTCCTCGACGACCTCCTGCTGCTGGCCCGCCTCGACGCGGCCGACGTGGAGACTCCGCTGCGGCCCGAGGACGCGGACCTGGCCGAGCTGGTCGAGCAGGCGGCGGACGCCTTCCGCGCCGGGCACCCGGACCACCCGCTGACGGTGGCGCTCGGGGAGCGTCCGGTGCGGCTGCGCGTGGACCCGGTGCGGATTCGGCAGGTGCTGGACAACCTGCTGACCAACGCGGCCGTGCACACCCCGGCCGGTACGGCGGTGTCGGTGACGCTGTCGGTCGCCGGTGGCATGGCGTCGGTGCGGGTCGCCGACGCGGGGCCCGGTATCCCAAAGGACGACCGGGCCCGGGTCTTCGACCGCTTCTACCGCGTCGACAAGGCCCGCAGCCGCGACCGGGGCGGCAGCGGGCTCGGCCTCGCGGTGGCCCGGTCGCTGGCGAGGGCGCACGGCGGCTCCGTCGAGCTGGCCTCCGAGTCCGGCGCGACGGTCTTCACGGTGACGATCCCGCTGGGGGCCGCGCCGGCCCGGTGAGCACGGCGAGCGTGCCCTCGTTCGCTCTGGCTCCTCGAAGGGCTTGTGCCTACCATGGGTGACGTGTCGTCACCTGAGGCTCAGGACCATCAACTGGCTCTGTTTCATCGGCAGTTGTCATGCTTCGAAGCCCAGAGGCCGCCGTCACATCCCGCGCCACACATTGTCGTACGCCGCGTCCTCGACGGTCTTCCGCTGCCGTACGGCCTCCAGTTCCGTCACCGCGTCGTGGACCACGGCGATGACCGTGGCCAACGACTCGTCGGTGACCTTCGCGGAGTCCTCGTCGGACACCTCGCGAATACCGGCGGCCGACGCGAGCTGGGCGAGGACGGGCTCGCCCTCGGACCAGCGCTCGGCCGCGCGGCTGCGGGCCGGGGAGTCGACCAGTGCGGTCTTCCCGGTGCGGACCGGGATCCAGCGCCCGCGCTGCCGGGCCACCAGCCCTTCCGCCTCCAGCGCGGCGAGATAGGCGGAGGAGAGGCCACGCCCCCGCCGCCACAGCCAGTTCTCGACCGACTCGTACGGCGTCTCCCGTACGAGCGCGGTCGCTGCCTGGTCCAACAGGCCGTCCTCCAGTGGCACTTGGGGGTTCGGCACGATCAGGTCGCCGTCCAGTACGACGGCTCCGGCGGCGAGGAGGTCGACCACCTCCGCACCGGCGAGCGCGAGCGAAAGGTCACCCGTCTCGACAGGGCGGTCGGGTGCGACATCCATGGCGACGATCATCAGGTCCCGCGGTGTGCTCATGGGTGCCAACCTAGCGCGGCCTATGCGAGGAGGCATCGACACCCAACGTTTACATAATTCCTTCCTGCCGTCAGTGGTGTTTCGGGACTGTGAGCCTCGGATGAATAGCGGGGGCTTTTGGACCGCTTGCGCCACTGCGGCCGAGCGGTGTGCCCTCTGAAGGAAATTGGCAGGTTTTTCGGTTGTTTGGGGGCCGGTTCCGACTGGCCGGATCATTGCCGTCCACCAGCTGATTGCCTTGCCGTTGTTGACCGACGAGTAACAGAGGGCTAGCTTTCAACCAGCCATCTCGCGCCTTTGCGATTCTATTCGGCGCTGCGGCCGAAAACCCCCCACCGTGCAGTTTCACCGTTTATTCGGAGAATCATGACGTCTGTCGCGCACGCCGAAGCAATGATCATTGGAATCACCCCGTTCCATGAACCGGACGCCCGGCTCGCGGCGGCCGTCAGCCGGGCCGGCGGGTTGGGCGTACTGGACCTGGGGCACGGCGACCGAAGATCCGGGGAGGCCCTGGCGCGCATCCGGCGCTGGTCCCCGGGCCCTTTCGGGGTACGGGTCGGACCGCACTGCCGGACCGCTCCGGGTGACCTCACCACGGGCCCCGGCGCCGCCCCGCACACCGTCGTCCTCGCGGTGGACGCGCCCTGGCGGGTCGACGAGGTCGCCGCGGAGCACCGGGTGCTGGTCGAGGTCACCGACCTGGACCAGGCACTGACGGCGGTCCGCGCCGGTGCGCACGGTCTGATCGCCCGGGGCGCCGAAAGCGGCGGCAGGACAGGCGAGTTGAGCACCTTCGTGTTACTCCAGCACCTGCTGTCCGAACCCGCCGTGGACATCCCCGTCTGGGCCTGCGGCGGTATCGGTCCCCGTACGGCATCCACGGCCGTCGCAGGCGGTGCCGCCGGAGTCGTCCTGGACAGCCAACTCGCCCTGCTCGCCGAGTCGGGCCTCCCGGAGACGGCCGCCGCCGCGCTCCGCTCGATGGACGGCTCCGAGACCACGGTGATCGCCGGTCACCGCGTGCTCCTACGACGCGGCCCCGACGCCCCGCGGGTGCCCGCCGACCGGGTCACCGAACTGCTCGGCGCCCGCGACCCGCGCACCCAGCTGCTGCCGGTCGGCCAGGACGGCTTCCTCGCCGCGCGCTTCGCCGAACGCTGGGGCGACGTGGGCCGCACGGTACGCGAACTGACCGCCGCCATACGGGAGTCGGTACAGGACGAGAGCCCCGCCGACGCCCTGCGCGCGGACTCCCCGATGAGCCGGACCCTCGGCACCCGGCTCCCCATCGCCCAGGGCCCGATGACCAGGGTCAGCGACCGGGCCGACTTCGCCGCGGCCGTCGCCTCCGCCGGTGCGCTGCCGTTCATCGCGCTCGCCCTGTCGACCGGCGAGCAGTCGCGGACGGTGCTGACCGAGACCCGTACCGCCGTGGGCGACCGGCCCTGGGGTGTCGGGGTGCTCGGCTTCGCCCCCGAGGAGATGCGCGACGCCCAGCTCGAAGCGGTACGGGAGTTGGGGCCCACCCACGCGATCATCGCGGGCGGACGCCCCTCCCAGGCCGAGGCGTTGGAACGGTCCGGGATCGCCACCTTCCTCCACGTGCCCTCACCGGGACTGCTGCGGCAGTTCCTGGACGCCGGTGTCCGCAGGTTCGTGTTCGAGGGCTCCGAGTGCGGCGGCCATGTCGGACCGCGTGCCAGCTTCCCGCTGTGGGAGGCCCAACTCGCCGTCCTGGACGACTTCTTGGAGACGGCGGCAGCGGGTACCGCCGAGCACGTCGAGGTGTTCTTCGCGGGCGGCGTCCACGACGAGCGCTCGGCGGCGATGGTGGCCGCCCTCGCCGCACCCCTCACCGCACGCGGCGCCGCCGTCGGCGTGCTGATGGGCACCGCCTACCTCTTCACGGAGGAGGCGGTGACGCGTGGAACGGTCCAGCCCCTCTTCCAGGAGCAGGTGGTCCGGGCCACGCGGACCGCGCTGCTGGAGACCGCGCCCGGCCACGCCACCCGCTGTGTACCGAGCCCGTTCAGCGACAACTACCTCGCCTTCGCGGCCGAGTTGCGCGAGCAGGGCGTCCCGGACCGGCAGATCTGGGAGCGGCTGGAGCGGCTCAACGTCGGCCGGCTCCGCATCGCCAGCAAGGGCGTCGAGCGGGACGCGGCCGGCGCGCTGACCTCCGTGGACGAGCAACGCCAGCTCTCCGAGGGGATGTTCATGGCCGGCGAGGTCGCCGTGCTGCGTTCGGCGACCACCACGATCGACGCCCTGCACCGCTCGGTGACCGAGGGCGCCGCCGCCTTCCTGGCCGACAGCGCGCGAACCGCCCGCGCCCGCCTGGGAGTCGAGGAGACGGCCGAGCAGCAGGCCCCGGCCCCGCTGGACATCGCTGTCATCGGCATGGCGTGCATGTTCCCGCAGGCCCCCGACCTCCCCACGTTCTGGGCGAACATCCTCGGCGGACGCGACTCCGTCGACGAGGTCCCGCCCGACCGCTGGGACCCCGCCGTGCACTACTCGGCGGACAAGGGCGGCGCCACCACGTCGAAGTGGGGCGGCTTCCTCCCGCGCATCCCCTTCGACCCGCTGCGCTACGGCATCCCGCCGGCCTCCCTCGGCAGCATCGAACCCGTCCAGCTGCTGGCCCTCGAAGCGGCCCGGCGCTCCCTGGAGGACGCCGGATACGGCGACCGGGGGCGGGAGTTCGACCGCGCCCGCACTTCCGTGGTGTTCGGCGCGGAGGCGGGCAGCGACCTGTCCAACGCGACGACACTGCGCGCCGTACTGCCCTCCTACTACGGCACGATCCCGCCCGGCATCGAGGAGCAGCTCCCCGCCCTCACCGAGGACTCCTTCCCCGGCATGCTCTCCAACGTCATCTCGGGCCGCATCGCCAACCGGCTCGACCTCGGCGGCGCCAACTTCACCGTCGACGCGGCCTGCGCGTCCTCGCTGGCCGCCGTCGACGTCGCCTGCAAGGAACTCGTCGGCGGCACCAGCGATGTCGTGCTGTGCGGGGGCGCCGACCTCCACAACGGCATCAACGACTACGTCCTCTTCTCCTCCGTGCACGCCCTCTCCCCCACCGGCCGCTCCCGCGCCTTCGACAGTTCGGCGGACGGCATCGCGCTCGGCGAGGGCGTCGCCTGCGTGGTCCTCAAGCGGCTCGCGGACGCGGAGCGGGACGGGGACCGGATCTACGGCGTGATCAAGGGAGTCGGCAGCTCCAGCGACGGCCGCTCGCTGGGCCTGACGGCGCCACGCCCCGAGGGGCAGCGGGCCGCGCTGGAACGGGCGTACCGCAACGCGGGCGTCTCCCCCGCCGAGGTCGGCCTGGTCGAGGCGCACGGCACAGGCACGGTCGTCGGCGACCGCACCGAACTCTCCATCCTCAGCGAGGTGTTCACCGAATCCGGTGCGGAGACGGGAAGTTGCGCGCTCGGCTCGGTCAAGTCGCAGATCGGGCACACGAAGTGCGCCGCGGGACTCGCCGGTCTGATCAAGACCGTGCTGTCCCTCTACACCGGCGTCAAGCCGCCCACCCTGCACATGAAGCGGCCCAACCCGGCCTGGCAGGAGGACAGCAGCCCGTTCGTCTTCCACGCCCGGCCCCGGCCGTGGGCGGCACCGGCCGGGGAACGCGTCGCCGGACTCAGCGCGTTCGGCTTCGGCGGCACCAACTTCCATGCCGTGATCGGTGCTTACGGCGACGCCGTACCGCCCGCACAGGGGCTGGACGCGTGGCCCGCCGAGCTGTTCACGTTCCGGGCAGCCGACCGGGCGGCGGCGCGGCGGGGTGTCGAGGAGATCCTGAAGCTCGCGGAGACGGGTCACTGGAGGCTGCGTGACCTCGCGCTGAGCGCGTCACGGCGGGCGGACGCCCGGCTCGAACCGGTCCAGGTGGCCGTCGTGGCACGGGATGTGGAGGGGCTGGTCGGGCAGCTGCGGCGGGTGCTGGACGGTGAGCAGGACGTGGCCGCCGGTATCCACCTCGGGGACGGTGACGCGAGCGGGGATTGTGGCAAGGTCGCCTTCCTCTTCCCCGGCCAGGGCAGTCAGCGCCCCGGCATGCTCGCCGATGTCTTCATCGCGTTCCCCGAGTTGCAGCACTACCTGCACCTCGGCCGCGACCACGCCGACGCGCTCTACCCGCCGACCGCCTTCGACGACACCGCCCGCGACCGACAGCAGGCCGGGCTCACCGACACCCGGGTCGCACAACCCGCCCTGGGCATCGCCGGGTTGGCCGCCCACGCCCTGCTCACCGAGGCGGGTGTGCGGCCCGACATGGCGGCCGGGCACAGTTACGGCGAGCTGGTCGCCCTGTGCGCGGCCGGTGCGATCACGCCGGAGGCACTGCTGGAGCTGAGCACGGAACGCGCGGCGGCGATCCTCGAAGCCACCGGCACCGACGACCCGGGGACCATGGCCGCGGTGGCGGCAGGAGCCGAGGACGTGGAGCAGGCCCTGAAGGCGGCCGAGGCACCGGCTTCAGTCGTCATCGCCAACCACAACTCACCCCGCCAGACAGTGATTTCGGGCCCGACGGAGGCGGTCGCCACTGCCATACGGCTGCTGCGGGAGGCCGGTCTCGGCGCCAAGCGCATCCCCGTCGCCTGCGCCTTCCACAGCCCGCTGGTGGCAGGCGCCGGTGACCGCTTCGCACAGGCCCTCGCCCAACACCCGGTCCTCACACCCGAGTTCCCCGTGTGGTCCAACCGCACGGCGGCCCCGTACGGCGACGACGCCGAAGCGGTCAGGTCCGAACTCGCCGCGCAGATCGGCTCCCCGGTCGGCTTCGTCGCGGAGATCGAGGCGATGTACGAGGCGGGCGCCCGGGTCTTCGTCGAGGCCGGCCCCGGCTCCGTCCTCACCCGTCTGGTCGGCCAGATCCTCGGCGACCGCCCGCACCGCACCGTCGCCTGCGAGCCCGACCGGAACAGCGGGCTGCGCGGCTGGCTCGACGCGCTGGCCCAACTGGCCGTCGCCGGGCTGCCGGTGCGCACCGGCCGGCTCTTCAACGGGCGCGACGCCGTCGACGCCGCCCGGACTCCCGTGCCCTCGCGACCCGGCTGGACGGTAGACGGACAGCTCGTCCGTACCGCCGCCGGAGCACTCCTGCCCGGTGCCCTCGCACCGGCCCGACGCGTTGTGGAGACGACTGTGACGACGAACCCTCAGGACGGTGCTCCCGTCGAGGCGAACAGGGACGCGCTCATCTCCGAATTCCTGCGCACCAGCCGGGAGATGGTGGCCGCGCAACGGGATGTGCTGCTCACCTACTTCGGCGCGACGCAGGGCACGGCACCGCAGGGCACCTGGATACCGGCACCGGCGGCACCCGCCGCGATCGACGCACTCCCCCAGACACCCGCCCTGCCTGCCGCGGCAGCACCCGTGGCTCACCAGCCCACGGCTGTACCGGAGTTGCCCGCACCTCAGGCGCCCGAGACCGTCACCGAGTCCGACGTGCTCCGGGTCGTCCTGGAGATCATCAGCGAGCGCACCGGCTACCCCGTCGACATGATCGAGCCCGACCTCGACCTGGAGGCGGACCTCAGCATCGACTCCATCAAGCGCGCCGAGATCGCCGGCGAACTGGCCCAACGGCTGGGCATCGGCGGCGGGATGGACGTCGCGACGCTCGACGACGCCGAGCTGGAGGACCTGGCGAAGGCCCGCACGGCGGCCTCCGTCACCGGCTGGCTGTCGGCACGGCTGACGGCACCCCCGGCGACGGACGAGACGCCCGCGACCGTCAGCACCCCCGAGGTCGCCTCCCCGAACGCCCCGGCCGCACAGGACGAGGTCACCGGCGTCGCCCCGAAGCGCCTCCGGCTACGCCCGGTACTCCTGGCCCACCAGGACGGCGACAGCCCGGCGGACCCGGCATCCGTCCTGAGCGGCCGACGCTTCGTCCTCCACGGCGACGGAGACAGCGACGTCCCGGAGACGGTCGCGGCCCGCCTCTCCTCCTACGGCGCCGACCCGGTGATTCTGGGCCCCGAGCACCAACTCATCGAAGCCGACGGCGAGGTGGACGGCGTCCTGTACCTCGCCCCGCTCACGGCGTCGGCACCGGTGCTGCCGGACGCGTTCCCCGTGATCCAGGCCGCCCTGCGCCGTGGACCGCGTCAACTCCTCGCGGTACAGCGGGCGGACGGCGGTTCGGCGGGCCTGCGCGGACTGTTCCGCACCGTCGCGCGCGAGTACCCGGACACCGTCGCCCGGGTCGTCGAGCTGACGGACACCGCACCGGCCGCAGTCGCCGACGCCCTGATCGCCGAACTCCTCGCCCCCGACACCGAGCCGGTCGTCCTTCGAACCGCCGCCGGACGACACGGACTTGAGCTGGCCGAGACACCGCTCGGCGCGCTCGCGACGAACGGTGCCGGACCCGCCGGTGACGGAGTCGCGGAGGCCGCCGCGATCGGGCTCGACCGTGACGCGGTGGTGCTGCTGGTGGGCGGCGCGCGGGGCATCACAGCGAAGTTCGCCGCCGCACTCGCCGCGGCCTCCCGCTGCCGTATCGAACTGCTGGGCAGGACGGCCGCACCGGCGGGACCCGAGGACCCGGCGACCGCGGGCGCCCGCACCCCGGCCGAACTGCGTGCCGCCCTCGCCGCGCGGGGCGGTGGGCTCACCCCCGCCGAGATCAACCGCGCCGCCGAACTCCTGCTGGCTCAGCGGGAGATCACCGCGACCCTCGACGAACTCACCGCCCTCGGCAGCCGGGCCCGCTACCACTCGGTCGACTTCCGCGAACCGGACGCCGCGCTCCAGGCCGTCAAGGAGATCCACGCCGAACACGGCCGCCTCGACGGCGTCGTCTACGCGGCCGGGGTCATCGAGGACCGGCTGATCGCCGAGAAGACCACCGAGTCCTTCCAGCGGGTCTACGGCACGAAGGTCCACGGCGCCGAGACGCTGCTGTCGGCGCTGGAAGAGCTCCCCAACGGCCCGTCCTTCACCGTCCTGTTCGGCTCCATCTCGGCCGTGCTCGGCAACCGGGGCCAGGTCGACTATGCCGCCGCCAACGACGCGCTGGAGAGCCTGGGCGCCGACTGGACGGCCCGCACCGGGCACCGCGCGCTCACCGTGCACTGGGGGCCCTGGGCGCCCACCGGCGGCCACCACGGCATGGTCACACCGGAGTTGGGGCGCGAGTACGCCCGGCGCGGTATCTCGCTGATCGACCCCGAGGAGGGCACCGCGGCCCTGCTGCGGGAACTCGCCTGGGGCGACGAGTCGGCCGGAGCCGTCGTCTACACCGCTTCGGGCTGGTAGCCATGACGGACCGTCAAGTGCCGGTCGCCATCGTGGGCATGTCGGTGCTGCTGCCGGGCGCCGCCGACCTCGACGCGTACTGGCGGAACCTGCTGGGCGGCACGGACGCCATCAGCGAGGTGCCGGACGGGCGTTGGGACGCGGACTACTACCGCCCGGACTCCGCGAGCGGTCCGGCCGTCGCCGACCAGGTGTACTGCCGGCGCGGGGGGTTCGTGGACGGTCTGGCCGAGGTCGAGGTCACCCGGTTCGGCATCATGCCGAACTCGGTGCCCGGCACCGAGCCCGACCAGCTCATCGCGCTCCATGTGGCCGCCGCCGCCCTCGCCGACGCGGGCGGCGAGTCCCGCCTGCCCGACCGGCGGCGCGTCGGTGTCGTGCTCGGCCGGGGCGGCTATCTCACCCCCGGCCTGGTCCGCCTCGACCAGCGGGTCCGGACGGCGGGCCAGCTCGTGCACACCCTGGGCGAGTTGCTGCCCGACCTGGACCCCGGCCAACTCGACCGTATCCGCACGGCGTTCACCGAACGGCTCGGCCCCGACAGCCCCGAGTCGGTCATCGGCCTGGTCCCCAACCTCGCGGCGTCCCGCGTCGCCAACCGCCTCGACCTGCGCGGCCCGGCCTACACGGTGGACGCGGCCTGCGCCTCCTCGCTGATCGCCGTGGACCAGGCGGTCACCGAACTGGCCGCCGGGCGCTGTGACGTGATGCTCGCGGGCGGTGTACACCACTGCCACGACATCACGCTGTGGAGCGTCTTCTCCCAACTGCGCGCGCTCTCCCCGAGCCAGCGCATCCGCCCTTTCCATCGCGACGCCGACGGCATCCTGATCGGTGAGGGCACGGGAGTCGTCGTCCTCAAGCGCCTCACCGACGCCGAACGCGACGGCGACCGGATCTACGCCGTCATCCGCGGCACCGGGGTGTCCAGCGACGGCCGCGCGGCGAGTCTCGTCAACCCCGACTCGACCGGCCAGACCCACGCCGTACGGCAGGCCTGGCGGGCGGCGGGGCTCGACCCCGCACTGCCCGGTTCCATCGGCCTCCTTGAGGCGCACGGCACGGCGACGCCCGCCGGTGACGCGGCCGAACTCGCCACGCTGGCCGAGGTGTTCGGGGACACGGGCACCTCTGACGGCCGTGCGGTCATCGGCTCGGTGAAGTCGATGATCGGCCACACGATGCCGGCCGCCGGAGTCGCCGGTCTGGTCAAGGCCGCCCTCGCCGTCCACCACGGCATGCTGCTGCCGACCCTGCACTGCGACGACCCGCACCCGGCACTCGCGGCCACCCGGTTCCGCCCGCTGGAACAGGCGGCCCCCTGGGAAACGACCCCCGAACACCCGGTGCGCCGGGCCGCGGTCAACGCGTTCGGATTCGGCGGCATCAACGCGCATGTGGTGCTGGAGGAGGCGCCGGGGGCACGCGCGTCGCGTTCGTGGGCGGCGCCCGCCGACGGGCCGGAACGCCGAAGTGTCCGTGCCCGCATGGCCTCCGTGGACGAACCGGAGCGCGTGCTGACACTCGCCGCGGACTCCCCCGAGGCTCTCGCCGCACTGCTGGACGCGGACGACTCCACCCTCCTCTCCGCGCCCGCCTCCCCTGCCGCCTCGGGCCGTTCGCGGCTCGGCATCGTCGCCCCCGATGCCAAGCGCCTCGCGCTGGCCCGCCGGGCGGTCGCCAAGGGGCGTGCCTGGCAGGGCCGTAGCGATGTGTGGTTCACGCCGAGCCCGCTCATCGGACCCGGGGCGGGCAAGCTGGCGTTCGTCTTCCCGGGACTGGAGGGCGACTTCACGCCCCGGGTCGAGGACGTGGCCGCCCACTTCGGCCTGCGCGAGACCCGGTCGGCAACTCCCGTACAGGTGGGGGATGTCGGCCGTCACGGCTTCGATGTCGTGGGCGTCGGGCGGTTGTTGGACGCCGCGCTGCGCGGGATGGGTGTAGTGCCGGACGCGGTCGCCGGACACAGCGTCGGTGAGTGGACGGCGATGACGGCGGCGGGGGTGTACGCGCCGGACGAGGTCAGTGCCTTCATGGAGGCGTTCGACCCCGACTCCGTGACGGTCCCCGGCCTGGCCTTCGGGGCGATCGGGGCACCGGCCGAGCGCGTGCTGTCGGCCCTCGCCGCCGACTGGCCGGACGCCGGGATCGTCCTCTCGCACGACAACGCGCCGGGCCAGTCGATGGTGTGCGGACCGGACCGAGCGGTGGACGCGTTCGTACGGTCCTTCCGTGCGCAGGGTGTCCTGAGCCAGGTGCTGCCGTTCCGATCCGGGTTCCACACACCGATGCTGAAGCCCTATCTCGCGCCGATCGAAGAGGCCACGAACCGTTTCCGCCTCCATCCGCCGACGGTCCCCCTCTGGTCCGGGACCACCGCCTCGCCGTATCCCTCCGACGAGAAGGCGGTACGCGCGCTCTTCATCCGCCACCTCCTGGAACCCGTGCGCTTCCGTCAGCTCGTCGAGGCCATGTACGCGGCCGGTCACCGCGCCTTCGTCCAGGTCGGCACGGGACAGCTCGGCTCCCTCATCGACGCCACCCTCAGCGGTCGCGATCACCTGGTGGTGGCCGCCAACTCGCCCCACCGCTCCGGCCTGGCCCAACTCCGGCGCGTGGCGGCGGCGTTGTGGTCGGCGGGCGGCACGACGGACCCCGTGACGCTGGCTCCCCAGAAGACCGCGCCACGACGGGAACGGGCCCCGATCCGGCTCGACATGGACGGCGCCCTCGTCTCCCTCGACGCCCCGACCCTGGTGAGACTGCGGGCCGAACTACGCACACCGGCCTCCGCCAACTCCCCTACTACTGCTGCCCTTTCGCCCCTGGACGCCCTCACCGACCGCTTCCCGGCCGCCGCCGAACTGCACGCCCTCATGCGCGACACCGCCGACACGGCCGCCCAACTCATCGGCGCGGGCGTCCGCCGTGCCGCGACGACCGTCCCCGCACCACGCGTTACGGCCGCGCCTCCCGCTGCCCCACGGGAGTGGCAGACCACGGTCCATGTCTCCCCCGAGTCCATGCCGTACCTGATGGATCACTGCTTCTTCCCGCAGCGCCCCAACTGGCCGGATGTGGCGGACCGTTGGCCTGTGATGCCCGCGACCACGATCGTGCAGCACATCATCGAGCTGGCGGAGCGGGCCGCCCCGGGGATGCGGGCGGTCGCCGTGCACGACGCGCGGTTCGACCGGTGGCTGACGGCGACACCCTCGATCGACGTACCGGTACGGGTGGTCGCGGAAAGACCAGACCGCCTGGCCGTCTCCTTCGGCCCGCATGCCCGCGGTGTGGTCGAACTGGCCCCCGCCCACGCCCCGTCACCCGCATCGCGCCCCCGCCCGGACCCGACCACCGAGCGCGTCCCCGACCACACGGCGGCCCATCTCTACGACGAACGCTGGATGTTCCACGGCCCGGCGTTCCAGGGCGTCACCGAACTCACCGCGATCGGCGACCGCCATGTACGCGGTGTCATCACCACACCGCCCGCACCCGGCGCCCTGCTCGACAACGTGGGCCAGATCCTGGGCTATTGGATCATGGCGACCCGCACGGAACGCACCGTCGTCTTCCCGGTCGGCATGCGCGAGATGCGCTTCCACGGCCCCCACCCGCGCCCCGGCACGGAGGTGGAGTGCCTGGTGCGGATTACCTCGCTCACCGACACCGTGCTCGAAGCCGACGTACAGCTCACGGTCGACGGTGTGGTGTGGGCGGAGCTGACCGGCTGGCAGGACCGGCGCTTCGACAACGACCCGCAGACCAGGCCGGTAGAGCGCTTCCCCGAGCGCAACACCCTGTCCGAGGCCCGCCCCGGCGGCCGGACCCTGCTCAACGAGCGCTGGCCCGACCTCGCCTCCCGCGACCTCATCATGCGCAACTCCCTGAGCAGTGTGGAGCGTTCGCAGTACGCGGAGCATCCGCCGCGGGGGCGCAGGCAGTGGCTGCTGGGCCGGATCGCGGTGAAGGACGCGGTGCGGCAGTGGCTGTGGGGCCAGGGCGCCGGACCGGTCTATCCGGCGGAGATCCGGGTCCACAACGACGAGTCGGGCCGTCCGTACGTCACCGGTCTGCACGGCAGGACCCTGCCCCCGCTGGATGTCTCGCTCGCCCACCGCGCCGAGGCGGCGGTCGCGATCGTACGGCCGCATGTGCCGGGTCCCGGCCCCGGGATCGACATCGAGGAGGTCGTGGACCGGCCTCCGGCCACCCTCACCACCGCTCTCGGCGAGGAGGAACTCGCCCTGCTGCGGACCCAGTCGGCGGCCACCGGCGAGTCGGAGGCGCTGTGGTTCGCCCGTTTCTGGGCGGCGAAGGAAGCGGTGGCCAAGGCGGAGGGCACCGGCTTCCGGGGCCGTCCGCGTGACTTCGCCGTCTTCCAAGTGGCCTCCGGGTCACGGCTGTTGGTGTCGGGGCGGCTGGAACGCGCCTACACCGTGCACTACGAGGCGGCCGGCAATCCCCCCAATCTGCCGGACAGGACCTACGTCGTGGCCTGGACGACGGGACCCGCGCACGAGGAGGAGTACGACCGATGACCCCCACCACCGAGGACACCGTCCTCGCC
This sequence comes from Streptomyces sp. NPDC096013, assembly GCF_044763565.1. Lineage (NCBI taxonomy): Bacteria > Bacillati > Actinomycetota > Actinomycetes > Kitasatosporales > Streptomycetaceae > Streptomyces > Streptomyces sp. NPDC096013. The sequence continues at coordinate 1,401,891 of NZ_JBIWGK010000001.1, forward strand.
GATCTCACCGGCATGCTCACCACGCTCCTGGAGGACGAGTACGGCGTCGACGACGTCGAGATCACCATGACGACGACCTTCAACCGCGATCTGGAACTGGAGAGCATCGACCTGGTGACCCTGGCCGGACTGCTCCAGGAGCACTACGGCACGAAGGTCAACTTCGCCGAGTTCCTGGCCGGGATGGAGTTCGACGAGATCATCGAACTCACCGTCGGCCGGCTCGTGGAGTACGTCACGCAGAGCCTCAAGGCAGCCGAGGCGGGCTGAGACATGGCGATGGTCGACACCGGTCAACTCCGGCTGCACGTACAGCGGATGAGCCCGCCCGACGGCCGTCCGGTCACCGCCACCGCGGTGCTCGTGCACGGTCTGCTCACCGACAGCCTGGCCAGCTACTACTTCACGATCGCGCCGCCGTTCGCGCTGGCCGGCATCGACGTCGTCATGTACGACCTGCGCGGTCACGGCCGCAGCGGGCGCCCGGCGACGGGCTACACCCTCGACGACAACATCGACGACCTGGAGGCGCTGCTCGACCGCCTGGAGGTGACGGGACCGGTCCATCTGGTCGGCAACTCCTACGGCGGGACGGTCGCGTTCGGGTACGCGGCCCGCCATCCGGAGCGGGCCGCCAGTGTCTCGCTCATCGAGTCGGAACCGGCGACCACGGCCTGGGCGCCGAAGCTCGGCGGCATCCTGGACCGTGTGCTGCACGAGCTGGCGCACAACGAGGACGACGCCCTCGCCTGGATCAGCGCGAACCGCGGCCACAACACCGCCCGCCTCGCGAAGGGCGCCGCCCGTCTGGCCCGCGAGACCTCCCTCTCCCAGGACATCCCGGCCAGCGCGGTGTTGACGGAGGATCAGATCCGCGCGGTGTGCTGCCCGGTGCTCGGCGTCTACGGCGGCGACTCGGACCTCGCCCTGCTCGCACCGTGGCTGGAGTCCACGCTGACGGACTGCCGGACCGTCGTCGTCCCCGGCCATGAGCACTCCGTGCTGGTCGAGGCGGCGGGCACCGTCGGCGGGCACATACTCTCCCTGATCCAGGCGAGCGCCCCCGCGGCGGCGGTCCGGTGAGCCGGTTCCTGTTCGTCGTCCCGCCCTTGGTGGGCCACATCAACCCGGCCGCCGCCGTGGCCGCCGAACTGAGCGCGCGCGGCCACGAGTTGGCATGGGCGTGCGCCGATCCCGCGCTCGTGCGACGGCTCGCGGACGAGACCGCGACCGTGTTCAGGTGCGCCGGTCCTGTGCCGGGCGACTGGGGCGGCGCGCGCCCGGCGGACATCCGTGGCCCGGAGGCGCTGAAGTTCCTGTGGGAACGCTTCCTGGCGCCGCTGGCCGTGGAGATGGCGCCGGGTGTCGAGGCGGCCATGACGGAGTTCCGGCCCGACGTGGTCGTCGCCGATCAACAGGCCCTGGCCGGTGGGCTGGTGGCCGAGCGGCTGGGGGTGCCGTGGGCGACCTCGGCGACCACGACGGCCGAGTTCACCGACCCGCTGGCGGGCATGCCCAAGGTCACCGAGTGGCTCGACGGGGTGCTCGGCGAACTGCGGGCCGGCATCGGCGACCCCTCGGGCAGCGCGGACCCGCGTTTCTCCCCGCATCTGGTGCTGGCGTTCAGCACCCCCGAACTCGCGGGCCCCGAAGCCCGGTCGGGCGACCCCATCCGCTGGGTCGGCCCGTCGATCGCCGCGCGTCCGGCCACACCGGACTTCCCCTGGGACTGGCTGGACCCGTCGCGCGCCACGGTCCTGGTGAGCCTCGGCACCGCCAACACGGACGTGGGAGCGCGCTTCCTCACCGAGTGCGTGACGGCGCTACGGGCCCGAACCGACCGCGTCCAGGCGGTGATCGCCGATCCGGGCCGAACCCTGGGCACACCCGAGGGACAGGACAAGGACCTGCTGATCCTCCCGTCCGTCCCCCAACTCCCGCTGCTCGAACGGGTCGACGCGGTCGTCTGCCACGCCGGGCACAACACGGTCTGCGAGGCCCTCTGGCACGGCGTCCCCCTCGTCGTCGCCCCGATCCGCGACGACCAGCCCGTCGTGGCCGCCCAGGTCACCGGCGCCGGTGCGGGAGTCAGGGTCCGCTTCGGCCGCGTGACGGCCACCCGACTCGGCGCGGCCCTGGACGCCGTACTCCACGAACCCGCGTACCGCGCCGCCGCCGAGCGCGTCCGTACGGCGTTCCGCGCGGCCGGCGGCACCCGCACGGCGGCGGACCAGCTGGAGCGGCTGGCGGCCGGCGCGTCCCTCAAGGAGGACCAGTGAGCAACGAGCCCGTGAGCGACGAGCCGCAGACCGCGCCCCCGAGCCGCGCCGAGCAGATCGCCGCCCTGCGCCCCGTCTACCAGGCCGACCTGGCCGAGGGGTTGGACCGGTTCTTCGAGCCCCGGCGCGAGACGTGCCCCTGGTGCGACTCGTCACGGCTCAGGACCAGGCTGCGCACGAAGGACCTGATCCAGCACAAGCCGGGCACGTTCGAGCTGGACCGGTGCGAGGACTGCCGGCACACCTTCCAGAACCCCCGACTGAGCCCGGCCGGGCTGGAGTTCTACTACCGGGACTTCTACGACGGCCTGGGCGAGAAGCAGTTGGGCAACACGTTCGCGGCCCGTACCAAGATGTACGAGCAGCGCGCGCGGTCACTGCTCGCGCACTCGCCCACTCCCAAGAACTGGCTGGACGTCGGAACGGGCCACGGCCACTTCTGCGAGTCGGCCCGCACGGTCTACCCCGACACCGCCTTCGACGGCCTCGACTTCACGGACGGCGCCGAACTCGCCGAGCGGGCAGGGCGGGTGGAGCGCGGATACCGGGGCGGCTTCCCCGAGCTGGCCCCGGATCTCGCGGGCCACTACGACGTCGTCAGCATGTTCCACTACCTGGAGCACAGCACCGAGCCCGAGCGCGAACTGGCCGCCGCCCACCAGGTCGTGCGGCCCGGCGGCCATCTCCTGATCGAGGTCCCGGACCCCGACAGCCGCTACTCCCGGCTGCTGGGCCGCTGGTGGCTGCCGTGGCTCCAGCCGCAGCACCTGCACTTCATCCCGGTCGAGAACCTGCGCCGCCGCCTCACCGACCTGGGCTTCACGGTCGTGGCCGAACAGCACGCGGAACCCCACGACCCGGTCGACCTCCTGGCCGGCGCCTGGCTGGCCCTGGACACGGCCGCGCCCCGCGACAACCTCCCGTGGCTGCCGAAGCCGCCGACCGGGCCGGCCCGTGCGGGCCGCGCGGCGGTGCTGATCGCGGGCATCCCGGCGCTGCTCCTCGGAACGATCCTGGACCGGTTCGTCGTGAAGCCGCTGTCGCACCGGCTGAAGGTGTCGAACGCCTACCGGCTGGTGGCCCGACGGGACTGAGCCCGGCCGCGCGTCGCCCGAGTACCGGCTGTCCCCCATTGAATGATGCATTCACCGCGTCTAGCATCATGTGGTGATTCCATCAATTCCCGTCTGACTTCCGCTCGTCGACGGCGAGCGTGACGGGGGTCGTGGCGACGGCGAGCGGCCGCGGCCCGGTTCCGGGGGCTCCGGCCGCTCGTCCACGGGATTCAGACTCAGCTCGCGGTACGGCGGATGCGCCCCTCGTACCGCTTCTCCAGCTCCAGGTTGCCCTCGAAGCCGCCGGGCACATTGGCCGAGACGTACACGGGCGGTCGCTCCCCCGAGGCGATCAACCGTGCCGCCGCCTCCGCGACCGACAGCTGGACGAGCATCGCGCCGGTGAGCGTGGACAGGGCGCAGACGGCACCCCCCGTGGGGAGTTCGAGGAGTGCGTCGCCGCGCGGGGCCGCGTTGTCGAGGACGACGTCGGCGAGGTCGGCGAGCTTCCTGCCGCTCGGGTGACCGGCGGGGACGGCGCTGCTGTGGGCGAGCGAGGTGATGGCCAGCAGCCGGTGGCCGCGCTCCTTCACCCGTAGCGCCATCTCCACGATCACCTTGTTCACACCGGAGTTGGAGATGATCACGAAGAGATCCTCGGGGCGGGGCGCGGCGAGGTCGTAGAGACGGTCGGCGATCCCGGCCCGGCGCTCCAGCAGCGGGTCGTCGAGGACGCTCGGGGCGTCGCCGCCGTAGAGGACGAGGTCGGCGATGCTGAGGCGGTTGGTGGGCACCAGGCCCCCTGCCCGGCCCGCGAGTTCGAGGACCATGGCCTGGGAGTGGCCGGTGCCGAAGGCCTGGACGACGCCGTCGGTGCGGACGCAGTCGGCGATCAGTTCGGCGGCGCGGGACACGGAGTCGCGGCTGGACTCGGTGATGTGCTGGAGGACGGCCAGGCTCTCGCGCGCGAAGGTCTCGGCGCTCACGGACTCGGCGGACACGCGATGCTCCTCACCGGTGGATCAAACCACCTGTTCCTTTTAGATCATGGAATCAATAAATCACATGCGGTCCTGGTATTCAATCGATGGCCTGTGGGGTGGCTGATACCTTCTCCCCATGCCTCCGACGGACGTCACCACCCTCATCCGCACCGAGCTGCCCCGGCTGGCCGGCTCGCTGCGGAAGGTCGGCGAGCTGATCCTGGAGGATCCCGCTGCCGTCACCCACTGCTCGGCCGCCGAACTCGGCCGCCGTACCGGCACGTCGCAGGCGACGGTGACCCGGTTCTGCCGGGCGGTCGGTCTCGACTCGTACCAGCATCTGCTGATCGAGCTGGCCCAGGAGCGCGGTCGCGGCGAGGTCTCCGACTGGGGCACCGCCGAGATCGGTCCGGACATCTCCCCCGACGACGATCTCGAACGGGTCGTGCAGGTCGTGGGCAACGCGGACCTCAGAGCGGTCCAGCAGACGATCGAGCGGATCGACCTCGACGCGGTGGAGCGCGCGGCCACCGCCGCCGCCCGCGCCCGACGGATCGACGTCTACGGCATCGGCGGCAGCGGCGCGATCGCCCAGGAGACCGAGACCCGGCTGTTCCGCATCGGCTGCGCGGTGCGCGGCTGGACCGAGGTCCACGCGGCGGCCACCTCCGCCGCCCTGCTCACCCCGGCGGACGTCGCGATCGGCATCTCCCAGTCCGGTTCGACGCGCGAGACCATCGAACCCTTCGAGCTGGCCAAGGAGCGCGGCGCCACCACCATCGCCCTCACCTCCGACCCGCGCTCCCCGCTCGCCCGCGCCGCCGACATCCGGCTCATCTCCTCGTCCTCCGCGACGAGTTTCCCCACCGGCATCATCGGCGCCCGCCACTCCGTCCTGGTCCTCATCGACTGTCTCTACGTCCGTATCGCGCAGCTCTCCTACCAGCGCGCGAGCGCCTCGCTCGCCCTGACCGACCACATCGCGGGGGAACACACGGCGAAGTCCCGCCGGGGCCGGTGATCCCAGGCGGTGGAGGGGGTGGGGTCGGTCATCGGGGGTGACCGTCGTGGGCGAGGCGGGCGAGGGCGACCGCGCCCCGGCAGCCGTCCGGTACCCAGTCGAGGGTGAGGCCGAGGGTGTGGAGGCGGGCGGTGAGGGATGCGGTCAACGGACCCTCGGGGCCGAGCAGTCCGCCGGTGGCGACGATGCGCTCACCGGGTTTCGGCTCCAACGCCCGCACGGTGTCCAGCAGTTGGGCCGCCGCATCGTCGAGGATGCCTTCCGCCACGGTGTCCCTCTTCCCGGCCGCCTCGACGACCAGGGGGGCGAACCGGGCCAGCCGGATGGGGAGTTCGGCCATCACGGCGGGGAGGACGCGCATCCGGTAGGCCTCGCGGTGGGCGCGGGACCAGGCGCCGTCACCGGGCAGTTCCTCGGCCGGTACCCCGAGCGCCTGTCCGACGGAGTCGGCCAGCACGGTCGTAGGGCCGCGTCCGTCCGCCATGCGGAGGGCCGCGCGGACCGCGCTCCGGCCGATCCAGAAGCCGCTGCCGTCGTCGCCGAGGAGCCAGCCGTCGCCGTCGACGCTGGTCGTGGTGGTGCGGCCGGTGATGCGCAGAGCGACCGCGCCGGTGCCGGCGACCAGGGCGAGGCCGTCGGCCGGGGTGCCGGGGGCGGAGGCGAAGGCCGCCTCGATGTCGCTACAGACGCGGAGCCGGTCGGCGGGGATGCCGAGGCGGCCCAGCGCGGCCGTGAGGGCGGCGCGGGCGTTGACGTGTCCCGGCTCCTCGGTGGAGGCTGCCGTGGCGCCCGCGAAGCCGCCGGACACCGCGACCACCCGGGCGCGCAGCGCCTCCGGGACGGCCTGGCCGATCGCCTCGGCGAGATGGTCGGTGAGGAGCGGGACCGGCACGGTCAGGGCGTTGCCGGGACCGGCCGCTCCCTCGCCGAGGTGACGCCCGTCCTCGGCGGCGGCGAGTACGGCACGGGTGCGTGTGCCTCCGGCGTCGAGGCCGATCACCCATTCCTGGCTCACATCATTGCTCATCGCTGACCATGGTGGTTGACACATTCGCCGTGAACAAGCGCAGGCGGCCCGAGGGGCAGGGCAGTTGGCGGCGGCGGGGCATCGAGGACGTCGTGCGGCTGGAGTGACGGAAGGCCTCGGCCGTCCCGCGCTCGGCGGTCACACGCCCGCCAACACCTCCGCGGCGGCGCGCAGGTTGGCCTTCCCCCGCCCGTAGGAGCAGAGGGCGCCGCCCTCCGGCAGTCCGGTGTCGACCAGTACGGCATCGGGCCGCCGGGCCGCCAGTGTGTCGCGCAGCCGGGCCTGCCAGGGGTGCAGTCCGGCGTCGGCGGTGGCGACGACCAGCGGTGCGCCCGTCCGTACGATCCCGTCGACGAGGGCAGCGCAGTCCGCCGGCTCCGTGGTGAGTGCCGTGCCCGTGGCCGTGGTGTCGAGTGCGCGGAGTTCGGTGAGGAGGTCCTCGCCGCCCCGGTCGAGGGCGGGGTGCGGGGCCGGGAACAGGTCGACGAGGTGGGCGCCGCGCACCGGCGCGGGCAGGGTCCGGGTGCGGACGGCGCGGCGGGCCGCTTCGAGGCCGGCGTCCGTGTCCCAGGGGGCGACCGTGCGGCGCGGTGTGGCGTACCGCTCGGCGAGGCGTCGTACGCGACCGGCCGCCTCATGGACCCGCTCCTCGGGCAGCGCGCGGGAGTGCAGTGCGTCCAGGACGGCGTCACGGCAGGCCAGGGTGACCGCCAAGTCCGGTACGGCGACGATGACTTGGTCCGCTCCGGCGGCGAGGGCGATCCGGGCTCCGGCTGCCTCGCCGTAGGCGTCGGCGATCGCCTTCATCTCCAGGGCGTCGCTCACCAGGACGCCGTCGAAGCCGAGTTCGAGGCGGAGCAGATCGCCGAGGATGCGGCGGCTCAGGGTGGCGGGGCGGTTGGCGTCGAGGGCGGGGAAGACGACGTGGGCGCTCATCAGCATCGGTACGCCCGCGTCGATGGCGGCGCGGAACGGGGCGAGATCGACGAGGAGTCGGTCGTAGGGCCGCGGGTCGACCGCGATGCCGTGGTGGCTGTCGGTGACGGTGCCGCCGTGGCCGGGGAAGTGCTTGGCGCAGGAGGCGATGCCGGGCGTCGGTGGCGGTGATCCAGGCGCGCAGATGGCGGCCGGCCAGGACGGGGTCGGCGCCGAAGGAGCGGGTGCGCACGATCGGGTTGCGCGGCTGGTGCTGGAGGTCGGCGACGGGGGCGTAGGAGGCGGTGATGCCGAGCGTGGCGAGGTGGCCGGCGAGGGCGTCGGCGCAACGGGCGGTGAGGGCCGGGTCGTCGGCGACGCCGAGGGCGTAGCAGCCGGGGGCCTCCGGGGCACCGGCGTTCACCAAGTGGCCTGTGTCGCCGCCCTCGTTGTCGATGGCGACGAGCAAGTCCGGGCGCAGCGCGCGGAGTTCGTCGGTGAGGCGGCGCACCTGTTCGGCGTCGCGCACATTGCGGGTGAAGAGGATGACCCCGCCGAGGCCGCGGTCGATGAGCCGCTTGAGCGTGTGCGGGACGGTCGTCGTGCCGTCGAACCCGGCGACCAGACAGCGGTGGGCCGCCTCGTCGAGGTCGAGGGGAAGGGCGGTCGCGGCGGCGGACGGACGGTCGGCGTGGGTCATAGTGAAATTCAAATGGCTCGATCAGCCGCAAGTCAACAAAACGATGGATTGTTGATTCAGGCAATGAACTGGAATGAACGGGAGTGGCGCGGGCCCGGCGCGGGGATGACACAGAGGACTGGCCCGGGGCCGGGACAGGTGATGCGGGTGCGTGTTCCCCCACGCCCCATCCGCATCCCACGCCACGACCACCGTGCCATTCACGCCATGTATGCCGTCCGCGTCGCCCACCCGCCCGCGCGCCTTCCGCTTCCGGACACCGCGGCGTCATACCGGAGGGGAACGTTTCGCCTCGTGTCCCTGCTTCCGCTCGAAGACATCCCCGGGCCGCTCCCCGCCTCCCCCGCGGGCCCCGCTCCCGCCCCTGCTCCCGTCCCCTTCCGCCTCCCTTCCGCGGCGCGCCTCATCACCAAGGTGCTGACCCTGCTGCCCCTCCTGCTGATCGCGGTGTGGGCTGCGGTCGACTGGCGTGCCATGTACGACGGCGCGAACCGGCTCGCCTCCGCCGACCCCTGGTGGCTGCTGGCCGCGTTCTTCTTCACCTGCCTCGGCTGGGGCACCGCCGCCCTGGTGCGCCAGGGTGCCGTGCCGGAACGGCTGCCGACCGGTCTGCTCATCGCCTCGCAGTTCGCCGCCGGAGCCGCCAACCACGCCCTTCCGGCCAGCATCGGCGCCCACGCCGTCACGCTGCGCTTCCTCCAGGGCCGCGGCATCCCGCTCGCCCGCGCGACCGCCTCGCTCGCCCTGTACTCCCTGGTCAGGCCGATCGCGAAGACACTCGTGCTGCTCGTGTTCCTGGTCTCCTTCCCCGAGATCCTGCGCTCCGGCCAACTCGTCCCCCGGGGCTGGTCGTTGGTCCTCGCCTTCGGCGGTCTGGGCGGCGGACTCGTCACGGCCGCCCTGCTCCTGGGCGTCGTACGTCCCCTGCGCCGCCCGGTCCTCCGCTGCTTCCGCACCGCCCTGACCGACGTACGGCAGCTGCACACCATGCCCAGCCGCATCCTCGCCCTGTGGGGCGGGGCCGCCGCCGCGCCGGTGCTCCAGGCGACGGTGATCTTCTCGGTCGGCGCCTCGCTCGGCATGCCGCTGACCTGGCCGCAGGTCGTCCTCGCGTTCCTCGCCGCCAGCACGGCGGTCGGCGCGGTTCCCGCACCCGGCGGGATCGGTCCGGTGGACGCGGCGACGGTGTTCACGATGGTCGCGTTCGGCGCCCCCATGGAACTGGCCACGGCGAGCGTGATCGGCTACCGGGTCCTGACGGTGTGGGTGCCGTTGCTGCCGGGGGCGCTGATGCTGTCGGCGCTGGTGCACCGGAAGGTGCTGTGACCGGAATCCCCCTGTCCGTGGAAATCCCTTTGTACGGCGGCCCGTTGCACGTCTAACGTCGCCGCTCGACGGCGTGTAGCTCAGCAGTGGAGCACCGGGCCTCTCATCCCGGAGGGCGCAGGGGCAGAACCTGCCGCGCCGGCTTATGGACGACAACGCTGACCAGCAGCACCTCACCGCGGCCCCCGGCTATGCCCAGGGCCAGTTGGCCAAGGCCTTCACGACCGCGCTCACCCACCAGGACGCGGACACCCGCCGCCGCGCGGAGGGCCGCGTGAAGCGCTGGCGTGCCGTCCTCGCGGGGATGGCCAACGGCCTGCTCACGATCGGTTCGCGCACCCCCGTGACCGGGTTCCCCGCCTGGGTCACCCCCGAGGTGGTGCACGGCGGCTTCGCCACGGGCGCCCCGGGCGCGGGCGGCCCGCTCCAGCCGTACGAGACACGGCTCGCGGAGCGGTTCGGTGTGCCCGCGGACCGGCGTGCGCTGTTCGCGCACTGCCTCACCGACACCGGACTCACCTGGCTGTGGGGGCAGTTGAACAGCGGCCGGTACGAGGTGACCGTGCCCGAGGAGGGCGCCCTGCTCACCATGGCCTGGCTGGTCCGGCACGGGGAGACGGCCGCCGCCCTGAACCTGGTCGCGGAGTTGGCGCCGTTCGCGGGTCGGCTCCGGTTCCTGCCCCGCCCGTCGACGGGTCGGCCCGCACCGGGCGCCGGCGACGCGCTGCACCGCCGTAGTGTCTCCGCCACCGTGGCGACGCTGGCCCGGCGGCGCCCGAACGCGGCCGTGGAGACACAGCGCGAGGCACTCGCCGTATGGCAGCCGTTCGGGGACGAGTTGCTCGCGCACTGGCTGGAGACGGCGGGCGGGGAGGGCGGCCGGGTGCTCGAACTCGCTCCGGACGCGCACTGGTTGGCGCGCGGCGAGGCTCTGTTGGACCGGTACGGACTGCTGGCCGAGGAGCACACCCGCTGCGGGAAGCACCGCAGGCCCAAGGAGAACCTGGCGATTCTGCGCGAGGCGCTGGAGGAGAGGGTCGCCGGGCGGCCGTTGGACCCGCGACGGCTCGGGCTGCTGCGGCACGCCGTCACGTCGATGGTGCGGCGACGCGGGCTGCCGGGTTCGGCACGGCACACGGAACTGCGGCGCGCCCAGCGGGCCCAGGCCGCCCTTCCCTCTCATCACGCCCTCGCGCAGCTGGTGGTGGGCCGCCTCGCCGCACTCCCCCAGGAGTCGGGCATCGCGGACCTCGCCCCCGTACTCGCCCCCGTCTCCGAGCGGGAGGAGCGGGACACCGGCCTGCCCTCCGGTGCCGAACTCCCGCCCGCGATACGCCGGGTGGTCGAGCGCGCGCTGAGCGCACCGGTGTCCGCCCTCGTGGAGCGCGGAGTCGTCCCCTCGGCGGAGGTACTGGCCTCACTGGTACCGCAGTTGGTCGCCGTCACCAGCGCGCGCAGCTACGACGACGAGGCGCTGCGGACGCTGATGGCCGAGAACTACCGGGCGTTCCGCAACCGCCGTTCGCTGCTCCTGCTCAACCTGGAGCGGCAGGTCCGGATCGAGGAACTGCCCTGGGTCCGCGCGGTGTCCGCGCGGCGCGGCGACACCACGGCCGAAGCGGCCCTGCTGCTACGGCAGTTGGGCGAGCTGGCGGTGGGGGCGTTCCCGGGCACGATCCTCCCCAACCCGCTCGTACGCGAACTCGGCGTGCTCGCCCGGCAGTCGGAGCTGGGCGCACCCCTGGTGGAGGAGCTGGCGGCGGACATCTTCATGGACGCGTTCGGCCCCAAGTTCCTCGTGGCGGCCGGGATCGCGGGCGAACTGCTCGGCGGTTCGGTGTACGAGCGGTACTACGGCATCGACTACGCGGCGGTCCGTGAGCTGGCGATCGCCGAGGCCGGCGCGTCGGCGGGGCGGCCGGAGAGAGCCAGGGCCGGTGCCGCCGCGGCCCGGACGTCGCCGGGTTTCCTGCGGCTGTGCGCGGAGCGGGCGGCGTCGGCGTCCTCGGCCCCCGAGGGGTCGTCCGGGGTCTCGCGCGGGTCCGGGGTGGCGGCCAACGGCAAGGTGATCGAGCAGTCCCAGATCCTCACCACGCACAACCTGGCCACGCTGGTCCACCGGGTCGGCATCGCCCCCGAGCCGGGCTGGGCCGAGCTGGCCCGCCGTGCCTTCGGCACCGTGTGCCGGCTGACGGCCCGCGTGCATCACGACGCGAGGCCGTACGGCACGATCAAGGACGCGGCCTACGCGTGGCGGCAGTCGGTGTTCCACCTGTCCCTGTGCCCGCCCGCCGAACAGCGCGCCGTGCTCGCCGACTTGGACGCGGAGGCGGCCCGGTGTCCCGTGCGGGTGACCGCGCGTCTCGCACCCGCGCTGGCCGGGCTGCGGCTGGTCGTGGAGGGTGGCGTGTTCGACCCCGACGGCACGGCGGACCGTGGCCGGGCGCGGCGGCTGCTCGGCTGGACGACGGACGGCCACTGGCTTGCGGCGGACCCGACTGCCGTAGGAACAAAGGGCAGTTGAGAGGCAGGGGCCGAGGTGGAGACATCGGTCGGCCCTGGTTCTCCTCCGGCGACCGCGCCGCCGCCTCCGTCACGCCCCGCCGCAGCGGGCACCCCTGCCTCCGTCACGCCCCCTCCGCCGCAGCCGGCACGCCCGCCTCCGTCAAGATCCCTCCGTCACCGCCCGCACCGCCGCCTCCATCACGCTCCCTCCGCCACAGAGGGCACCCCCGCCTCCGTCAAGATCCCTCCGTCAAGACCGCTTCCGCCGCCTCCCGGACCGCCGCCTCCGTCAGCGTCCTCGCCGTGCGGACCGCGCTGGCTACGGCCTCGTCCGGGGAGAGGCCCAGCAGGTCGGTGAGGGTGAACAGGGCGTCCGCGCCCATGACCACGGCGAGGCTCCGCTTGAGCTGGGTGAGCGCGTCCGGGTCGGTCGTCCCGAGGGTGGCCGCGAGGGGGGAGAGGGCGTGGTCGATGAGGCCGAAGCGGATGCCGGGTCTCATGTCCGCCGTGTCCGGGCGGACGATCGTCGCGGCCATCATCGCGCGCACCCCGCCCTGCCGGGCCAGTATGCCGCGGAGCAGGAACTCGCAGGCGAACGCGATCCGTTCGACCGGATCACGGGAGTCGGCGACCGGGCCGAGCGCGTCGACCGGGTCGGGCCAGACGCCCGCAAGGGCCTCGCCGATCAGGGACGGCAGGTCGGGGAAGTAGCGGTACGCGGTGGCCTCGGAGACCAGGGCGGCGCGGGCGACCTCGGGCATGGTCACCTCGCTGCCCGAGCCGATCAGGCCACGGGCCGCCTCGACGATCGCCGTACGGGTGCGCTTCTTCTGGTTGCTGCGGCCCGTGTCCGTCTGTGCTGTCGCCATCGGTGCGTCACTCCCCGTATCCGTTCGTCGTCGCCGTCCGTCCCGCCGACTTTATCATGCCGGACTCTCGTCATGAGAGTTCACTTGCATAACGAGAGTCGCGGGCCTAGGGTCCGGGGAGCCACAACGTGCCGCGAACACAAGGGAGTCGGCGATGAACGAGATGTCGAGCGAGGTATCCGTGGTCGGTCCCGACGACGGCGAGACGATCCGCCTGGGACCTGTCACGATGCGCATCCTGGAGGACGGCGGCACCACCGGCCACCGTCTGGGCATCGGTGAGATCACCCTCGCCCCGCACACCGAGGGCCCGCCCCAGCACCGGCACGCCCAGCACGACGAGGGCTTCTACGTCGTCTCGGGCACCGTGCACTTCACCATCGGCGAGACCGTGCACATCGCCCCGGCCGGCACCCTCGCGATGATCCCGCCGGGCGCCCCGCACACCTTCGCCAACCCCGGCGACGAACCCGCGGTGATGATCAACACCTTCACGCCCGACCTGTACGTGCAGTACTTCCGTGATCTGCGGGACATGATCGCGGGCGGTCGGGAACTCGACGCCGAGTCGACGGTCAAGGTGATGAGCCGGTACGCCACGGTCCCCTCGACCGACTTCGCCTGAACCGGACCGAGTCGACCGAAGCGAGCGGACCGCGCCCGTGGGGTCCGTCCGTCAGGAGCCGCCTCCGCTCGACGGACCGAAGAACTCGATCTCGGCGATGGCCACTTGCTTCTTCCCGGAGATCCCGTAGGCCGACTCGACGGTGAAGCGGACGGCGACGACCTTGCCGACCCGGAAGGCGCGGCGCTGGGCGCCCGCCCCCTGGTCGAGGGTCAGTTGACGCTTGGTCGTCTTGCCGTCGGCCGTGGTGATGTCGGCCTCGATCCGGTGCGGGAGCGCCGACTGGCCGAGCTGGTCGGGGCGGGTGGAGACCCCCGGGGTGATCAGCACGTCCAGCAGCCGGGTCGGCTCGTCGAACCGTGCCTCCAGCCACTGGCCCTCGCCGGACTGGGTCACCCCCGGCCCCCACCAGGTGTTGTTCAGCTTGTCGAACGCCAGCTCGGGCTTGTGCCCCGGGTAGGAACGCGACGCGGTGACGCGGTCCGGGGAGACCGGGGCCCGCTTGGCGAAGTGGTCCTTGGCCGCCTGGACGCCCCGCGGGATGTTCACGGCGAGCACGATCAGCAGGGTCAGCACGATCGCCGCGCCCAGCCAGGTCAGTATCCGGTCGAAGGTACGGCGCAGCCGGGGCCGGTCCCCCGCCCACGGGATCTCACCGGTGCGGAACGCGAGGAGCCGCCGCCACCAGGGCAGTCGGCCGGGGGCGCGTTCCTCGCCGGCCATGGGCATCGCGCAGCGGGTGCAGTAGTGCCGGTCGGGCCGGTTGGCCGTGGCGCACCAGGGGCAGGGGATTCCGCCGACGGCGCCGGGATCGACGCCGGGTGCCCGCACGGACTGGGGGCGGGCGGCGACCGGGCGGCCGGGCAGCACCGGCGCGACGGAGGGGGCCTGGCGGGGCTCCGGGTCGTTGACCGGGACGAGGAGACGCCGGGCGCGCTCGGCCTCGGACTCCGGTTCCGGGGCGGCGGCGGGGACCGGTTCGGTGGGGGCGGTGTCGGTCGTGGAGGGGATGTGGGGGGCTGTCCTCGGGTCGGGCGCGGGGGCCGGGTTCTGGGCCGGGTCCGTCGTGGCGTGGGGCGCGGGGTGGGGCGTGGAACTGCCGGACGTGAGCGGGATCGTGGCGCCGTTCCCGGACGCGTCGCCGTGCGGCGGGTCCTGGCGGGTGGCCGCGCCGACCGGGTCGTGGGTGTCGCCCGCGGCCAGGGCGTCCAGGCGCAGGGACAGGGCGTCGAGGCGGGCCGCGGGGTCTTCGGCGGTCGAACTGCCTTGTGGTTGGGGCCGGTTGGTGCGCGGGAGGCCGGCGCCGTCGGACTGGGAGAAGGCGTCCCAGCCCGGCTCGCCGCCGGTGGCCAAGGCTCCTCCCGTCCCCTCGCCGCCGGCGGTGGGGGCGCCTCCCGCTGACTCTCCGCGCTCGGCCGGTGCCCCGGTGCGGGCGCCCGCGCGGTCCGTCCAGCTCAGGACGGCACCGCAGGCGTCGCAGAACGACTGGCCCGGTTCCGCGCGGGTTCCGCATTCGGCGCAGCTCTGGGTGGTCGTCATCTCTCGGGGTTCCTTTCGGCGGGTACGGCGGCGGTGACCTGCACCGTGTACGGCATATGGGCGGGGCGGGCGGCCGCCACAAGGGCGTCCAGGCGGTGCGTGTCCAGGGTGGTCGGCGTGGGCAGCCGCAGATGGACGTGGAGCCGGGGGCTGCGTTCGCCGGGCACCGGGCCGAGCGGACGGGCGCTCCAGTCGGCGGCGCCGCTCTCGGTGATCTCCGGTTCGGCCCCGAACGCGAGCCGGACCGCCTCGGCCAGTCCGCGCCGGGTGCCGCGGATGCGGTGCAGGTAGGTGGCGGCAGCCACGGCGGCCCGCAGCCGCGCCTCCGGTTCGGTCCCGTCGGTCTCGGCCCCGACCCAACTGCCCAGCCACTGAACGAAGTCGAGCGGTGCGAGCGACGGGCGGAAGTAGGTGTCCAGGCAGTCCAGCACGCTCAGGATCGGCGCTACGACCTCGTCGAGCCCGGCGACGAACCGCTGGGCGAGGTCGTCGTCGGCGAACACGGCGGGCAGCATGGCGCCGATCGGCGCGGACGAGCCGAGCCCGTCAACCGATCCTCTCAACGTGAGCCTCCCCAGGCGGAGTTGCGGGTGTTCACGCGCCGTCTCCGATCACGCGGACGCGGTGGTCGAAGGAGAACACCAGCGACGGCCGCTCCAGGTCGATCCGGTCGGTGGGGTCGCCGCGCTTGCCGGTGAGCGGGTCGGCGGGGTGCAGGACGACCTCGTCGACCAACTCGACGCCGGGCACGCGCTGGAGCACCGCGAAGACCTCGCCGGACTGCACGGGCCGCCCGAACGGCCAGCCCTTGCCGTCCGATCCGCCGACGAGCGGGTCGAGGTGGCGGTACAGCGCGTCGTGGGCCTGGCGGCGCACCCGGTCGGTGTCGACACCGCGGAAGGCGTGGACCGTGGCGACGACGGTGACGCCCTGGTAGAACGGCGGGCCGACCGCCAACCGGGTCCCGATCAGCCGCCGTTCGTCGAGATGCCGGGTGATGCGGTCCAACAGGGCGTCCCCGGGGACGAGTTGTTCGAAGCGCAGCCGTCCACCGGGGTCGGGCACGGCCTGCGGGACGACCAACACCCGTACGGCGTACGCCCCGTGCTCCTCCTCGTCGCCCTCCAGGCAGGTGATGCGCGCGGTCTCGGGGGCCGCGCGGCGGGACAGCTCCTCGTAGTCCCGGAGGGTGACGGCCCGTTCCTGGGCGCGCAGGGTGATCGGCGCGCGGGTCTTGGCCTCCTGGACGGTCTCGCCGTCCACTCCCCCGCGCGCGGCCTCGCGGTTGACGACCTCGGAGACGTACGGGATGGAGCTGCGCAGGATCTGCACCGCACCGCGTGCCACATTGCCGGCCCGGCCGCCGCCGGTGCGGTAGCGGCGGGCGCGGATCACCGCGCCCTTGGGGGCGACCATGCCGTACTGCCGCAGGGAGCCGTCGGGTTCGCGGACGGCGGGGCCGAAGGCGAGCTCGCCCGTGGCGGCGTCCAGGGTGATGTGACGGTCGTCGGGGCCGGAGGCGGCGAAGTTCGGGACGACCTGCCAGTCCGTCCAGCCGTCGCGCTCGGCGGTCTGGAGGAGCAGGGGTACGGCGTCGCCGACGACCGGCGTGTGGGAGAGCCGGAGCCGCTGTCCGGGGAGGCCGGTGGACTCGCCGAGGGCCTCGTCGTAGACGGTGTCGGCGTGGACGACGGTGGTGGTGCCGCCGATGGTGAAGGCCTTGGCGGAGCGGACGGTCGGCGAGGTGGTGTAGAAGGGCTGGTCGGAGTGGGGTTCGGTGACGCGGCAGCGCAGCCAGCCCGCTTCCTGGCCGCCGTTGCGGGACAGGGTGTGGCCGGCGGGGACATGCAGGACGACCGCGCCGGGCCGGTTGAGGCCGCCGGTGCCGTCGCGGTCCACCTCGCACGCCTGCCAGCCGTCGGCGGTCCACGCCTCCCAGACCAGGGGCGGTTGGCGCGGGTCCACGCCGACTCCGTCGACGCGGCTGTCGAGTTCGAGGGCGAGCGCGCAGTGCGGGACGGCCGCGGTGAGACCGAACAACATCGAGTCCCCGGGGTCGGGCGACTCCGCGAAGCACATGACGTCGTTGCCCTCGGCGAGGTCGTGGGTGCGGTCGACTAGCTGCTTGCCCCGGTGCTGCACGACCAGATGCCTCAACGCGCTCGGTACGACGGCGAGTTCGCGCTCGGTGGCGAAGACGACCGCCTCCTCGCCCTCCGTGCGCATGGTCGCGACCTCGGTGCCGAGCGGCACATGGACCGCCTCCTCCTGGGGCGCCGACAGCCAGAACGTGACGTCGGTGCGGGCCGCCGACGGCGGGAAGAGCGTGATGCCGACCAGGTCGAGGAAGGCCAGGTGGTTCTTGTCCGGTACCCGGTTGAGGCGGTAGACGATCTGGTCGGCCATGTGGGCGACCGTCTCGACGAGGGTAACGCCGGGGTCGGAGACGTTGTGGTCGGTCCACTCCGGGGCGCGCTGCTGGATGTAGCGCTTGGCGTCGTCGACGAACTGCTGGAAGCGGCGGTCGTCGAGGTTCGGGGAGGGCAGGGCCATCGGTCAGTTGTCGCTTTCAGCAGCCGTGCCGGGCGTACCGGAGGTGTCCGGCTCGTCGTGGGACGGGATGACGTAGAAGGGGAAGACGAGGCTGCGCGGGTTGTTGGTGCCGCGGATCGAGTAGCGGACGTCGATGTACAGCACGCTCTGTTCGGTGCCCGCGGTGACCTCGACGTCGTCGACCTCGATGCGCGGCTCCCAGCGGTCGAGGCTGACGTGCACCTCGTGCTGGATGCGGCCCGCGGTCTGCTCGTTGACCGGCGCGAACACCAGGTCGTGGATCGCGCAGCCGAAGTCGGGCCGCATCGGCCGCTCCCCCGGCGCCGTCGACAGCACGAGCCGGATCGCCTCCTCGATCTCGCGCTCCCCGCTCACCAGCGCGATGCCTCCGGTCGGCCCGATGCGCAGCGGGAACGACCAGCCGGAGCCCACGAATTGTTCGGCCATCAGACAACACCCGCCTTTTCTCCGCACGTTGAGCCACGCACGTCTTCGCCCGTCGCGCTGCTCATGTCTTCGCCCGTCGCGCCGGTCATGCCGGAATCACCATCGGGACGAGGCCGTTGAGGGTGACCACGCCCATGATCGGCACGGTGGCGGCCCGAATGCCCACGGTGGCAACGGAGTTGATCTGCACACTGCCGATCCCGGAGAGCGTCGCGTTGCCGAGCGCCTTCATGTTGAGGGCACCCATCGCGTCCACCGTGACCGCTCCGGTGGTCGACTTGAGGTTGACCAGGCCGCGGCCCTCGATGTTCAGCGGCCCGCCGCTCTTGATGGTGAGACTGCGCCGGGCGCTGAGCGTGAGATCGGTACCGGCCTCGACGGACACCGAGCGGCTGCCCTTGATGGTGACCTCGCCCTTGCTGTCCACGATGATCTCGGTGTTGGTGCGGTCCAGGGTGATGGTCAACCGCTTGTCCCCCGAGGCCAGTCGGACCCCCTGCTTGCGGCCGCCGGTCTTCTGGCTGAGCAGGTCCATGCGGTTGCCGTCCCGGTCGGAGACGGTGTGCCGGCTCGCCTTCTTCCGTACGGCGTCGTGCAACGGCACATCGCCCACGACGGTCGGCTTGTCCTTGCCGTTGTAGAGCCCGCCGATCACGAACGGATGGTCAAGTGCCCCACGGTCGAAGGCGACCAGCACCTCGTCGTTGACGTCCATGGGGAAGATCCCGCCCCCACCGAGCCCGCCCCACTGGACAGTTCGCGTCCAGTCGCTGACGTACGTGTCGTCGAGCCACGGGAACTGGAGCCGCACCCGCCCCTGCTTCAGCGGGTCGTTGACGTCCGTGACAAGGGCGTTGGCGACACCGGGCAGCCGGGGCGTGGTCTCCGAACCGCCCGAGGTGAGCCCGTACAGGGAGCGCCACTGCCGTCCGCTGACCGTCACCCAGGTCTCGTAGTGCTTGCCGTCGCCGAAGACATGCCGTACGGAGGTGGCCGTGTACTTGCCCTCGAAGGGTGTGCCCACGTCCGCGAGGGCGACCGGAACTCCCGGGCGCAGCTTGGGATTTCCGCGGGCGACGACCTCCAGCTCGGCGAAGGAGGACGTCACGTCGTCGGCGAGGGCGGCGGCGGCGAACTTCACCTCGGTCTGCTTGTCGTAGGGCGTGCCCGTCTCGACCAGCTTGGCCGTCTTGAACTTGCCGGCCGCCGCGCCCGGGGTGGTGCCGATGCCGATCGCCGGGTTCGAGGCCCCGGGCGAGGAGGCGGTGAGCTTCTTCTTCGTGGTGACGTCCCAGCCGCGCGCCTCGACGGTGCCGACCTGGTCGGCGGCGGTCACGGCGGCCCGCAGCCGCAGGATGTCGTGCCCGGCCTGGAGCACGAACGGGCTCTTGTCGCCGTCGGTTTCGGGCGAGGGAGCGCCGGAGGACGGCTTCGGCTCCACGAACTGGAACTTGCCGTCCGCGTCGACGGACATCACCATCTCGTTCTCGTCGGCGAGCCGCGCGAGGAAGTCCCAGTCCGACACGTTGGACTGGGAGATGAACTCGTAGACCGTCCGCGTCGAGGTGATCCTCCCGATCGGCACGCCGTCCTGGGCGGCCAGTTTGCGGGCGATGTCGGACGCGCTCTGGTTGCGGTAGGCGGCGACCCGGCGCTGGCGCAGCAGCCGGTGCCCGAGGTCGTAGCCGCGGACGACGGTGAAGGTGCCGGTGCCGTCATAGTCGGCCTCAAGTCCCGTGACCTCACCGGTGAGCAGCGGATCGGAGGCGCCCTGTCCGTCGGCGACCGGCGCGATGACGACCTTCGTGCCGAAGGTGATGCCGAGCTTGCCGAGGAGCTGCCGGTACGGGTCGCGGAAGGTGAGCCGGAACGCGGCCGGGACGCCGACGCCCTGGTCGACGTAGCTGTCGACGAGGGAACGGGCGTACTCCGAGGGGAGTTTGGCGCCGCCGATCTTCACCTCGACGATGTTGGAGAACGCGGACTTCACCATCAGGAACGCACCTCCTCGGCGGCGGGCAGCACGAGTTCGACACCGTTCGCGAGGCGGGTCGGGTCGTCGATGCCGTTGGCCTCGGCGATCGCCCGCCACGCGGACGAGTCGCCGTACTCCCGCCAGGCCAGCGACTGGAGGGAGTCCCCCGCCACGACCCGGTGGACGCGCTGTGCGGTGAGCGCGCCCGAAGTCGGGTTCTGGCCCTTGGTGTTGCTCGGTATCTCGTGCAGTTGCAGCCGGCAGGTGGCGCGGATCGGCACGCCGGTGGTCCCGAAGAGGGAGTAGGCGGCCTCGACGGAGGAGACGTACGCGGTGAAGCGGGCGGTGGAGAAGGACCCCCACTGGAACACCACCCACGGCGGTGAAGGCTGCTTTGCGGCAATGGACTTGGTGGTCACGTCGCAGCAGGCGAGGAGCGACTCGACCTTCTTCAGCACCGAGTTGCTGGTGGGTTCGTCGGAGGAGTCGAGGAAGATCTCCACGCTCATCTGGCGGGGCTCCGATCCCATGAACTCCGGCAGGGAGCCGTCCCGTTCGATCTGCGCCGGGGTGGTCTTCCACTGGGCACGGCGGCTGAGTGACAGCTGTGCGGGGTTGAAGTCGAAGGCGAAGGTCTTGATGAGCCCGCCCGGGGTGGTGCTGCCTCCCACGGGTGGCTCGTGGATGGCGAGGTTGGCGCGCACAAGGCTCTTGCCCGCGCCCCTGCTGTTGCTGGCCATGGTCTGTCTCCGCCCCGCTCAGTCCGTGAATCCGTGGTGCGCGATCTCCAGGACCTCCGTGGCGACCGCCGGTCCCGACGGGTCGAGCGAGGGCCCCTGCCAGCTCACCGGCAGCACGTCGATCAGCCCCCAGTGCGCGACCTCGGAACCGTCCGCGCGCAGTGCCGCGATCTGCCCGGTGGGCCGTCTGATCCCGGTCTGCACGGAGGAGATCCACTTGGCGACCTTCGCGGTGTCCGGGGTGAGCGGGCGGGTCAGCCGGATGGTGGAGAAGGTGACACGGGTGGGGAGTTGCCAGACGAAACCGTTGTTGCCGCCCTCCTGCCGGTGCTCGACCTCCACCGTCGACGACAGCCCGTCGCACCCGTTGAAGTAGCCGAGGCTCTCGCCGTCGATGCTGAGGGTGAACCAGATGGTGGAGCCCGGGTCGAGGCGGGACATCGGGGGTGGGCCTTTCTCTCGTTGCGCGGCGGGACGGAGGGGATGCGGTGGGTCCGGTCAGTGGCGGGGGTCGCGGAGCTTGCCGATCCGTTCGCGGTCCAGGCGCAGTTCCGTGCGGATCAGGCGGGTGATACGGCCGATGATCCGGTGCACGAGTTCGTCGAGCTGGAAGTCGGTGAGGTCACGGGGGTCGAACTGGCCTGCGGGGATGGCCTCGTAGGCGGGCGGGGGCGGGGAGCCGGAGGCGGAGGCGCTCGGCGGGGAGTAGGGGGGCGGGGGGTCTGGGGGTGGGGTGGAGGTGGGCGGGGTGTACGGCGGGGGTGGGGTGGACGGACGGGTGGCGGGGGCGGCGACCGTGGAGGGCGGGGAGGCGGCCGGGGATTTGGCGAGGGTGGGGTGGGGGTGGTTCAGGGGGGTGGGAGTGGAGAGGGCGGTGGAGGCGGGGGTGCGCTGGACGGTGGGGAGGGGGGTGGTGGCGGGGTAGGCGCTGCGCTGGACGGTGGGGAGGGTCAGGGGGACTGCGGGGGTGCTGGGGGTGGCGGGTGCTGCGGGGATCGCGTGCGTGCCGGGGGTGGTGTGGGCCGTGGGGCCCTGGGCGGCCGTGCGGGGATGACGTTGTACGGAGGTGAAGGGCGACCGGGTGGTGAGGGGTTGTGCTCGGGGTGGGGTGGGGCGCGGGGACATCGCGGGTGCGGTCATGGTGAGCTGCGACGCGAGGGGCGAGGGCGCGGTGGAGAGAGGCGGGGGCGTGGCTCCGCCGGGAGTCATGGCTGCCGGGGGCGTCATGAACGGGGACGCGGGCGTGGTCGGGGTGGCGGAGGTGGCCGGCGCTGTCGGCATGGCCGGGCTTGTGGTGGCTCGGGGCGCGGCTGGTGGGTGCGTGGTGGTCGGGTACGGGGCGGGTGCCTGCGCGCTCGCCGGGTGAACGGCGGTCGGGCGCACGGCGGTTGGGGAGGCCGGGGACCGCTGGACCGTCGCCAGGGGTACGGCGGGGCGGTGCTCGCCGGACGGGGGTGCGGCAGGCAGCCGCACCGTGGCTGAGGGCGCGGTGGACCGTTCCACCGGGGCCGGAGGCCCGGCGGGCGGGTGCGCGGTGGTCGGGTAGGTGGCAGGCGGTTGCGCTGCCGTCGAGGGCAGGGCTGACCGTTGCACCGCAGTTGACGACGCGGCGGCCGGGGGCGCGGCAGGCGGCTCGACAGTGGCCGGACGAGAGTGGGACCGCTCCACCGTGGCCGGGGGCACCGCAGGCAGGGGCTCGGCGGTCGATTGCACGGCCGGTGACTGGACCGTGCTCGGGCGAGCCGCCGACCGTTGCACCGAAGCCGGGGACGCGGCAGCCGGGTGCTCGGCAGCCGGACGCGCGGCCGGTGACCGGACCGTGCTCGGGCGCACGGCAGACCGTTGCACCGCAGTCGGCGACGCGGCAGGCAGGTGCGCGGCGGGCGGCTCGACAGTGGCTGGGCGCGCGGCGGACCGCTCCACCGTGACCGGGTGCTCGGTGGTCGGATGTGTGGCCGATGGCTGGACCGTGGTCGGGTGGGCGCCGGATCGTTCCGCTGTGGCCGAGGGCGCGGCGGACGAGTACGTGACAGGTACAGGTGGGTGCGCGGCGGACGGAGGAGCCGTGGACCCTTCCGCCGTGGCCGAAGACGCGGCAGTCCGGTGCTCGTCAGTCGGGTGCACGGCGGGTGGTCGCGCGGCAGACCGTTGCACCGGGGCAAGGGGTACGGCAGGCGGGTGCTCGGTGGTCGGATACGTGGCCGACGACTTGACCGTGGCCGGGGTCGCAGCGGACCGTTGCACCGTCGCCGGCGCCGGCGAGGCGGCAGGCAAGGGCTCGTCGGTCGGGTGAGCGGGCAGCGGCTGCGCGGTAGTGGGGTACTGGGCCGGCGAGTGCGGGGCTGCTGACGGCGCGGCCGGCGACTGCGGTGGTGCCGGGGAGACGCGCGG
The DNA here is from genome assembly GCF_044763565.1 of Streptomyces sp. NPDC096013. NCBI lineage: Bacteria > Bacillati > Actinomycetota > Actinomycetes > Kitasatosporales > Streptomycetaceae > Streptomyces > Streptomyces sp. NPDC096013. The sequence goes on from NZ_JBIWGK010000001.1 coordinate 1,424,841, forward strand.
GGTCCCGGAAGACGCCGTGCGGGCCGTGCTCCGTTGGATCGTCGGCGGTGCCTGGCCTGAGACCGGGCTCGAACCCGTTTCCGTACGGTGCCCAGTACTGCCCGGCGGGACCGAGGCACCGGCGATGGGCCTCGCGTCCGCGGGCATCGCGGTGACCGGAGCCCCGAGAGGTGAACGGCGTCGGGCTGGGGGTGTCGTCGCCGGAGCCGGAGAGCCGGGAGCCTGTGGTGGCGCGGGCGGGGCGGGTGTCGACGGGCCCGCTGCCGGAGCCGGGAGCGAATCACCGTGCGGGGAGGGGGCGTTGGGCGTCCCGACCTGCGCCGAGGACACCGGCGTGGAGGTCTGGCGCGTCTCACCCGGGCGGGCGGCGAGCGGGGCGCCCAGAGGTACGCGAGGCGGGCGGCGGGCGGGGCTGCGTTGGACCTGGGGTGCGGGAGGGGGCGTAGAAGCAGGGGTTGGGCCGTTCCCGGAGTCGGCGGTGCGGTCACGGAGGGCCGGTACGGCGGGCCGCGGCTGGCCGGTGCTGCCCTCACGGGAGGTGCCGGGTGCCGTGGGCCGCGTGGGGACGGGGGTCCCGGTGGACGGTGACTCGGCCGACGACTGTGGGGAGTTCGGTCGGGAGGGCGTGGCGGTCGCCCGCTGTACGTCGGCCATCCTGTTCCCTGAGACGGGAACCTCGCCGCCACGCGTGCCAGGGCGACTCTCCGGCACCGGCGCTGGTGACTCGGCCGACGGCTGCGCGGAGTTCGGCCGGGACGGCGTGGCGGTCGCCCGCTGCACGCCGGCCGTCCTGTTGGCGGAGACGGGAACCTCGCCGCCACGCGTGCCAGGACGGCTCTCCGGCACCGGCACGCCGGGCACGGCGAGTCCATAACTACCGTGCGCCGAGGGCGACTTCGGCACGGCGTCCTGTGTCGTCGGCTGAGCCGAGGGTGACTGCGCTCGCCCCGTGTCGGTCGTCGATCGCCGTTGCACGACCGGCGCGGCACCCGGAGTCCCCGCGGAGCCGCGAGTGTCGCCCGTCGGCGGAACACCCACAGGGGCAACGGGCGTAAGCACGGCAGAAGCGCCCCCACCGGCCCCGTCCGGGCCACCTCCCCCACGGTTCCCGTCAGTTGGCGCGACCGTGGAGCCGCCACCCTCGCCGCCACCCGAACCGCGCCCCGAATCACCCTCCACCGCACCGGAGTTGGGCCGGGCGACCAGCCGCCGCTGCACTCCGAGAACACCCGGACCCGACCGAGTCAACGACCCCGACCCCGACCGAGGCGACTCCGAGGACACCGGACTCACCCGAATTCCGGAGACCGGACCCACCGCACCGGCTGCATCAGCCGCGGGACGCACCGCCCGCTGCACCACGGACCCGGAACTACCGCGCCCCGCAACCGGACTCGGCCCCGGGCCCGCACTACCGCTCGCCCGCAACGGCACAACCGGCCCCTGCTGTGGAGCCAACGCCTTTCCGACCACAGGCAGTTCACCCGTTGGTCGGCCAAGACTCGATACCGCGCGCGCCGGGGCCGCCGACGACGACACGGCCGAACCCCCGATGCCGGCACTCCGCTCCGCGTCCAGCACCGAGCGGAACCCCGCCCCCGTGAAGGACGGGTTCTGCCACGTGGGCAGCCGTCCACCGAACCCGGCATCGGCAACCCCGGTGCCCCCTGCGGCGGAGGCACGCTGAATCGGCGGCAGCCCCGGCCAGGCGGCCACCGCCACCGCGGGCCCGCTGGAACCCGTAGAACCCATAGGTCCCTGAGACTGAACCGCACCAACTCCCGTACCACGGGCGGACCCGGACCCGGACCCGGACCCGGAGCCGGACTCGGAATCGGAATCGGTGCCGATGCCGGAGTCGGCGCCCGCACCGGTGACGGCCCCATCGCCCGGCCCTTCTCCCCTCCCCCGCAACCGGTCCAAGAACCCCACGTCTCAGCCCTCCGCCCCGGCCCGTGTGACCAGGGACGCGATCTCGCCCGTGTAGCGGCGGCGGTCGTGGTGTTCGAGGTCCAGGATGTCCTCCAGGCTCCAGTGGAAGTGGTAGGCGACGTACGCGATCTCCTCGTGCAGCCGGTCGGTCGCGTACGTCACGATTCCCCCAGGCGGCTCCCGCCGAGCTCCACTTCGAAGGACTCCGCGCAGTGCGGGCACTGAACTGCCGCGCGGGTGTGGCCTTCCGCGTTGATCTGGCGGTAGAAGTCCTGGAGGAAGGCGAGGTCGGAGGCGAACATGTTCTCCACGATCCCGTCGTGGACCATGGGGACGGTGCCCAGCCGGGTGATCACCCGGCCGAGCAGTACCACCGACAGATACGCCGGGTTCTCCTGCACGCGGACGTCCCGCAGCGGCACCAACTCGTCGCGTGCGGTGGCCAGTCGCATCACGCCGTCCTGGTGGACCGTTCCGGATTCGTCGACATAGCCGCGCGGCAGCTGGAAGGGGAACTCGGTCCGCAGCGTCTGCCGTACGGCCGGAGCGGGCGCCGTGGCGGCGGCCGGAGCCGGCACCGGACCGGCCCCCGCCTCGGTCGCCGTCTCCGCGCGCGCACCCGGCGCCACCGCCGCCGCAGCCCCCGAACGGCGCATTATTCGATGACCAGTTCTTCGAACACGATGGTCACGGACTCGGTGAGGGCGGCTGCCTCGCCGGCCTTCACCGTGCTCGCGTCGATCTTGCTGCACCAGGCGTTGCGCAGGTGGTAGCGCTTCACCGGGTTGTTCTGGAAGTCCATCATGATGATCGACGCGTTCTTGCGCGCGGTGGTCATCTGACCGGAGATCGACTCGTTGATCCACTGGGTGAACGAGGCGGACTGGGTCATGCCGCGGATGACCGTGCAGGTGCCGTTCTTCTTCACGCCCGGCAGGTTCTTGACCACGTTCTGGCCGTTGGGGGTGTTCTGCTGGTACGTGATGACGTCCTGCTCGATGCTGAGGCCGCTGACCTCCGCGAGGTACTCGACCATCACGCCGTCGATCTGCAGGCCGAAATTGTGTGAGGTGAGGGCGTCACCCGGCTGGAGACTCATGAATTCGCTGTCCTTCTAAGGGTGTTGATGACGACCTGGGGAGATGACGACCGGGAGCCGCGACGGGCTCGGGCCCGTCTACTCCTCCAACTCCCCGCTGCCGCTGGAGAACTGCGCCAGCCGGAAGATCACGAACTCGGCCGGCTTGACCGGCGCGATGCCGATCTCGCAGACGACCCGGCCGACGTCGACCGACTCCGGCGGGTTGGTCTCCTCGTCGCACTTGACGTAGAACGCCTCCTCCGGCCGCTGGCCGAACAGGGCACCGCTGCGCCACTCGTTGACCAGGAAGGCCGAGATGTTGCGCCGGATGCGCGCCCACAGGGCGTGGTCGTTCGGCTCGAACACCACCCACTGGGTGCCGATCAGGATCGACTCCTCCAGGTAGTTGAAGTACCGGCGGATGTTGAGGTAGCGCCAGGCCGGGTCGGAGGACATGGTGCGGGCGCCCCAGACGCGGATGCCGCGGCCCGGGAAGGCGCGGATGCAGTTGACGCCGATCGGGTTGAGCAGGTCCTGCTCGCCGCGGGTGATCTGGTTCTCCAGGTCGACCGCGCCGCGTACGACCTCGTTGGCGGGCGCCTTGTGCACACCGCGCTCGGAGTCGTTGCGGGCCCAGACGCCGGCGATGTGGCCGCTCGGCGGGATCAGCCGGGACTGTCCGCTGGACGGGTCGAAGGTCTTGATCCACGGGTAGTACAGCGCCGCGTACTTGGAGTCGTAGCCGGCCGTCTCCTGCCGCCAGACCCGGATCTGACGGGCGTTCAGGCTGGGCGGTGGGTCGATGACGGCGACGCGGTCGCCCATCAGCTCGCAGTGTGCGATCAGGCCCAACTGGACTGCCTTGACGGCCTCCAGGTCGATCGCGCCGCGCTGGTAGGCGGCCATCAGGTCGGGCACCGCGACCATGGAGATCTCGTCGACGGCCTCCAGGCCGCCGAAGCCGGTGCGGTCGGCGGAGTCGCCGAGGTAGGTGGCCGGGCCGGGGTGTGACGCGGTGTCATCTCCCTTGCCGGGTACGGCGGGTGCGGCCTGGGCGGCGGCGGGCGCGGTGAGGGCGACCGTCTGGTTCTCCGGGCGGGCCAGCTGCGCGGCGGGCGCGGTCTCGGCCACGGCGATGAGCTTGGAGCGTTCCTTGACCTGGGTGACGACGTAGTTGCGGCCGCCCTTCTTGGCGGTCACGTCGAAGGTCTCGACGTCCTTGCCGGCGTCCTTGACGACGAGCCGGAAGCGTTCGGCGGGCCCCTCGCCCTCGGCGTCGGTCACCTCGACGCTCAGGTCTCCGGGCGCCAGGGCTGTCACGGCGAACGTGCCGAGCTGGGCCGGCTCGCCCGCGGTCAACGCGGCCGGCGGGGCCGAACCGGTCACCGCGGACGGGGACTTGGTCTCCCCGGCGGTGCCTTCGCCGGTGCCGCCGACGCGGACGACGTAGGCGGCGGAACCGCCGTTGTTGAAGAAGCCGTAGACGGAGTGCGCGAGGTAGTACCCGTCGGTGAACTCACCGAAGGCAGCGACGTACTGCGTCCAGTTGGTCACCAGGGTCGGCTCGTTCAGCGGACCGGTCGGGGCCAGACCCACGAAGGCCGCAACCGAGGTGCCCACCCCCTCGATCGGGCGCGAGCCGCTGGCCACCTCCTCGACATAGACGCCGGGCGACAGGTAGGACGGCATGCTCTGCTCTCCTCGGGGTACGAGACAGGATGCCCTCAAGCGTCACGCGCGCGACCCGGCCGCCGAAACGTCCCCGAGTGCCTGCCTTGGGGCAACTTCCTTGCCCTCAGGGGCAGTCCGGTGCTGTGACGAGGGCGGCACGCTGCGGTGGACACCGACGCCGTAGGGGCAGGGGCGGGTTTGGCGGGCGGCCCTTTTGGGCAACTCCTGTTGCCCCGGTGGCTCCTGACGCGCTCTCACCGTCTGTCGTAGCGTCGGCCCATGAGTCTGTGGACCTCCCTGGAGCCCGCGTCCGCGACCGTCGATCCCGGTGGCAGTACCCGTGTGCGGCTGCGGCTGCGCAACACCGGCGACGTCGTGGACGAGTACCGCTTCGAGCCGGTCGGGAGCATCGCGCCCTGGACCGCTGTGGAGCCGCAGACGCTGCGGCTCTATCCGGGTACCACGGGGACGGTCGACCTGACGTTCACGCCGCCGCGCACCCCGGACGCGACGGCGGGCCCGAACCCGTACGCCGTACGCATCACGCCGACCGAGCACCCGGAGGCGGTCACCGTCCCCGAGGGCAATCTGACCATCACCCCGTTCACCGAGGTGCGGGCGGAACTGGTGCCGCCGACGGTCAAGGGGCGTTTCCGGGGCCGGCCCCAGCTCGCCGTGGACAACCTCGGCAACACCAGGCTGACGGCGTCGATCAGCGGCAGTGACAACGGCGACCAGCTGTCGTACGACATCCATCCGGGCAATGTGCAGATCGAGCCGGGCCGGGCCGCGTTCGTCAAGGCGTCGCTGAAGCCGCGGAAGATCATCTGGTTCGGGCCGAAGGAGCAGCGGCCGTACACGCTCAACGTGCTGCGGTCCGGCGCCAACCCCCTTCCGGTGGAGGGGACTTACCTCCAGCGCGGGTTCCTGCCGCGCTGGCTGGCGACCTTCCTCGGTGTTCTCACCGCGCTCGCCGTCACGTTCCTCATGCTGTGGATCGCGTACAAGCCGCAGGTGCGGACCTCCGCCACCGAGCAGCTCAAGGACGCGGGCGTCAGCACGCTCGCGCCCGCTCCCTCCCCGACGGCCAGTGTGCCGCCGCCGCCCGCAGCGACGGCCCCCACTCCCCAGCCCGCGGCCGAGACCTCCACGGCCGCCGCGGCGGGCGGCGGCGGGGGCGGGGGCGGGGGCGCTTCCGCCAAGCCCAAGCCCAAACCGGCGACGGCGGCGACCGCGGTGCGGAAGCTCGCCGCGAAGGACGCGGGCCGGCACATCTGCTACCGCGCGTTCATCGCGGGCGACGGCTGGACGGACGCGGTGTGCGACGGGGCCGCGACCGGCACGGTCGACGACGCGAAGAAGATCACGGCCCTGAACATCGCGGTGTCGGGCGCCCTCGGCTCGGCCGCCAACGCCTTCATCCACAACCCCGACTCGACCGACGGCAACGGTCACTGGGAACCGCAGTGGTCGGCGATCATCGCCGACCAGAAGGACAACTATGTCGGCAGCACGAAGGACGACGCCCCGTACATGACGGGGTTCGCCATCAACATCGGCAGCGGCCAGGTCTGCGAGACGGCCCGCAACACCGGTTGGGACTGGGGCGGTCAGGGGTGTGCGGACGCTCGCCCGAAGTACATCTTCGGCGGCACGCTCGACAACTCCCGCTGGCTGGTGGCCGTCAAGTTCACGGTGTAGCGCGCCGGGGCGGCTACCAGGTGCCCTCTCCCGGCACCAGCCGCCCCGCCTTGCGGTATTCGCGGCGGGCCCCTTCGAGGAGGTCCGCCGCCCCTACCGTGTCCCCGCGCCCGGCGGCGAGGTAGGCGGCGGTGACCACGGCGCTGCGGATGGACCCCCCGGCCAGCTCGAACTCGTCGGCCAGCGGCGTGAGTTCGAGGCCGGGGGCGCTCGGCACATGGGTCAGGCCGTGCCGCCACAGGGCGAGCCGCTGGGCGGGGTCGGGGAACGGGAAGTCGACGACCAGGTCGAGGCGCCGGGTGAACGCCTCGTCGATGTTGGCGCGCAGGTTGGTGGTGAGCAGCGCGATCCCGTCGAAGGACTCCAGCCGTTGGAGCAGATAGGCACTCTCCATGTTGGCGTACCGGTCGTGGGAGTCCTTGACCTCGGACCGTTTGCCGAAGACGGCGTCGGCCTCGTCGAAGAGGAGCACGGCGTCGGTGCGGTCGGCCTCCGTGAAGATCCGTTCGAGGTTCTTCTCGGTCTCGCCGACGTACTTGTCGACGATCGACGACAGCTGAACGACATAGAGGTCCAGGCCGAGTTCGGCCGCGACGACCTCCGCCGACAGTGTCTTGCCGGTGCCGGACTCCCCCGCGAACAGACCGAGCACGCCACGCCCCCGGCCGCCACCCGCGCTGAGCCGCCAGTCGCCGAGGACGCGGTCGCGATGCCGGGCACGCAGGGCGAGTTCGTGCAGCTGGGTGAGGGAACGGTCGGGCAGGACGAGGTCCGTCCAGTCGACGGCGGGCCGGATGCGCCGGGCATGCTGTTCGAGCCCCGACGCCGACTGCTGCCGTGCGGCGAGCCGCAGATGGGCGGCGGTCAGCGGGGTCCCGTCGAACTGGGCGAGTCCCCTGGCCGCGCGGGCGGCGCGGGCGATGCGGTCGGCGCCGAGGTGGTAGGGCGCGATGGTGGCCCGTACGTCGAAGCCGCTCTGCTCGCCGACGGCGTCCGTCCAGGCCCGCACCGCCGCGGCGCGCTGCCGGGGCGCCTCCAGGATCAGCGGATCGCTCTCGCACCACTGCGGGTCGTACGGCCGCGCACCGGCGATGAGCACGGTGACGTCGACTGCGTCGGTCAACGCCCGCACCAGCGGGCCGGGTTGCTCGGCCAGCCCGCTCACGACGACCGCGCGTCCGGTGAGCCGGGCCTCCCGCAGCAGCTCGGGCACCCGCTCCACGGGCCCGGAGTACCGCACGGCGTCCACCCCCGCCGCGTGCAGCCCGGCCGCCACGCACACGAGCCCGTCGCCTTCGTGACGTTCCCTCAGATAGACGGTGCGGGGCGGTCCCTCGCCGAGCAGCGCGCCCAGCCGGTCCACGAAAGCGGCGAACTCGTCGTCTCCGCCTGCCTCTTGTCCGTCGTACGACCCGCTCGGCACCGGCAGCGGGTGGAGGTGGCCGGTGAGGGTCGCGTCCGGGGTGTCGTCGCCGAGGAGGTGGGCCACGACGCGGTCGGGCACGCGCAACGAGCGGCTGAGGAAGGGGCGTTCGGGTTCCTCCACCGTGATCAGGCCGAGCGCGGACAGCGGGGCCGTCGGCAGGAACCGGGCCCTGCCCTCGGCCTGGTGGGCCGGTACGCCGCACAGGTCCAGGGCGAGTCCGACGGTGGCCCGGCGCCGGCTGACGTCGTCGTTGAGATAGCCGTAGAGGGGCTCGAAGGTGCGGTCCAGGTCGGGAGCGAGGGCGACGAGGAGGAGGGCGGTGTCGAGGTCGGTCAGGCGGAGGGCGGCGAGCCGGTCGGCCGGGCCGCGGTCCGACTCCGGTGCGGGCAGGGACGGCCCCGGCGGGCGCAGGAGCAGGTGCCGTACCGCCTCTTCGGGCAGGTAGAGGCCGCGCATCGGGTCGCCGGCCGTGGGGTCGGTGGCCGACCGCCCGTCGACGAGCAGGGCGACGCGGTCACGGAGCCGACCGAGGCGGGCGAGGAGGGCATCGGTCGCCGGCTCGGCGGCGAGGACAGCGGTATCCCTGGCCTCGTCCGTCATCGTCATCACGGCATCCCCGGCCTGCCCGACATCGTCGGTGGTTCTCATGTCGACGCCCCCGGTGCCCTCTTGCGCCGGGCGACCTCGCGCGACTCCCGTACCGCCGCGACCTGCCGCGGGCGGTGGGCGCGTTCCTCCGGGGCCGGTTCGGTGCCGTCGAAGCCGCCGAGGCGGACGGCGGCGCCCTCGGTGACGGGCGGCCCGGCGTCGTACTCGGGGTAGGCCGGGAAGGGCGCGGTGACCACGAGGTCGAGGGACGGCTTGAGTTCGCCGCCGAGGGCGGACCAGATCTCCGCGAGGGAGCGTGACTCGGTCTGGATGCCGGCCACCGATATCGGCACGGTCAGGCCCAGCTGACCGAGGGAGCCAGGAAGTTCGGCGGGGGCGAGCAGCTCGCGCGGGATGAGGGTCGCCAACACGGCCGACAGCAGCCGGTGTTCGTCCTGCGTCCGTTTCGTCCACGCCGTCACCAGGTACGACAGCCGGAACCAGCGCGGCGGCTGGCGGCGCTTGACGACCACGTCCCGCTCGTCGCGCACGGCGAGATGCCCGCGCTGGCGCCGGTGCACGTCCTCCCGGATGTCGTACAAGTAGGTGTTGATCGTGGGGGTGTTGCGGCGGGCCGCCCAGTCGCGGGTCGGGGCGTCGAAGGAGACCTCGATGCCCGAACCGGCCAGTGCGCCACCGCCGATCAGGCCCTTGAGGACCTCGTCCACCTCGTGGATCACCGCCGAACTCCCGCCCTGCCGTGCTGTCGTGCCCCGCGGTACGCGTCGGGGCCCGGTACGTCCCTGTCGGCCGTCCCCCGATCGTGCCGTCCGAACCGCCGTTCCCCGCAAGCACCTTGGGGACGCGAAGGGGGCACGACACGCTGCCCGCGCGTTCCCTTTCGAGTGCCCGTTCGGTCAGATGTAGCCTTCCCGAAGGGCATGCGCCACGGCATGCGCCCTATTGCGCAGGTGAAGGCGTGTGGTCAGTCCGTGCATGACGTTTTTGACGGTGCGTTCGGAATAGGAGAGCTTGCTGGCTATCTCTCCTGTGTCCAGCCCCTCGGCGACCAGCCGCAGGACGTCCACCTCACGCGGCGCGAGCCCCGAGGCGTGGACTCCGGATCGGCCCGCCGCGCTGCGATGCAGTGTCCCCACCTGTTCGACGAGGCGCCCGATGAGGTCGGCGGGCAGGTCGCCGTCACCGCGGGCGGCGGCGACCACGGCCTGTACCAGGCGCGGCGCGGTCGCCTCCTCGCGCCACACGATGGCGCCGACCCCGCACTCGATCACATCGAGCAACTCGGCCTCGCGCAGCGCCCCGACGACGAGCACGGCCCGCCCGCCCTCGCTGCGCACCAGTCGGCGCAGCCGGGTGAGCGCGGCCTCGTCGAGGGTGTCGGCGATGAACAGGGCGACTCTGCCGGGCCCGGTGTCGCTCTCCTCGCGGAGGTCGATCTCCGGGTATCTGCGCAGTTGGCTGAGGGCTCCCTCGCGGGAGATCGGGTCCGGGGCGTGCACCGCCACCGGTATCCGGTCGGCGGGGTCCGCCGTACCGGGATGTACGGGCCGCGATGAGCTGAGCAACGTTCTCTCCCGAATCCACATCCAACTACGTGCCGTCCCAGTCGCGCTGGTGGCGGCCGTGTACTCCTCACCCTCACGGGGCGGACGGGGCGCGCGCAATCGTGGAGCACCACGAGCAGCACCACGAGATCGGACGTACGGGGGACCACGCGGAGTGAGCGGCGGGAACGGCGGGATCGACCGGCACGACGGGTACGACGGAGACGAGGGGGGACCACGATGACGGGGACCAGGTCGGACGCCGCCGTGTCCGCGCTGCCGCCCGAACACCGGGAGGCGGCACGGGCGTTGGCGGTGGAGGCGGCGTGGGCCAGGGCGGGTGCGGGCCGGCTCGTGCTGCTGCGCGGGGCCACCGGGACGGGCCGGACCACGGTGCTGGAGGCGGCCGTGGCGGACGCCCAGGCGCACGGCATGCGGGTGCTACGGGCGCGCTGTTCGCCGCGGGACCAGGGGGTGCCGTACGCGACGGTGCTGCAACTGATGGCTCCGGTGCCGGAGTTCGGGGACGCGGCGTTCTCGGGGAACGACCGGGCGGGTGCCGCGCTGTTCCGCCGGGTGCTGCACTCGTACGCCGACCGGGCGCCGCTGCTGATCGCGGTGGACGACGTCCATCTCGCGGACCCGGCCTCGCACCGCTGGCTGGTCGAGTCCGCCCGGAACCTCGACCGATTACGGATTCTGCTGGTCGCCACGGAGCGCAGCCAGTACGACGTCGATCCCCCGGCCCCGGGCCTGACCCACACCCTGTCGCCCGCCCTCGTCCGCACCCTCACCCTGGCCCCGCTGACCGCGGACTCGGCCGCCGAGCTGGTGAGTTCGGCGCACGCGGACGCCTCCGCCTCCTGGATCGAGGACTGCGTACGGGCGGGCGCGGGAAATCCGCTGTTGCTGCGGGCCCTGCTCGACGACCTCGGTGCCGGCCGGCATCCGACCGTGCCGACGACGTCGGCCGCGCTGTACCCGGGCGCGTATCCGGCCGCCGTGTCCTGGTGGTTGGAGAGCGCGGGCCCTGGCACGGGTGAGGTCGCGCGGGCCCTGGCCGCGCTGGACGAGGGCTGGGACGGGGACGCTCCGGGGGAGCTGCCGAACGGGGCCACCGGTCCCGACGTGGTCTGCCCTTCCGACGAACTGACATCGCTGATCGCCGAGTTGACGGGTGCCGACCCGGCGCGGGTGGCCGGCTGGGTCACCGCGATGACCGGGCTCGGGGTGCTGCGCCCCGACCTCGACGGACGTCCGCGCTATGCGCACCCCCTCCTGCGCGACGCGGTCCTCACCGGGGTACCCGCGGCCAGGCGGCGGGCCGCGCACGCCGCGGCGGCCGAGACGATGCACCGGCACGGCGTCTCACCCGACACGGTCGCCCGGCAGTTACTGCTGTCCGACCCGGTGGGCGCGCCCTGGACGTCGGCCGCGCTCCAGGAGGCCGCCTCGCTCGCGCTGCGCGAGGGCCGCACGGACGACGCCGCCGCCTTCCTCCGCCGCACCCTGCGCGAGCCGCTGCCGGACGCCCACAGACAGCGCCTGCTGACCGAACTGGGCTCCCTGGAGTACAGGGCGAACGCGACCTCGGCCGGCATCCCCCGTCTGAGCGAGGCGTTACGGCTGCCCGGGGCGCCGCAGGACACGGTGCGCGCGGCCGTCGCACTCGGTACGGCGCTGGCCGGCCGGGGCAGGACCGTGGCCGCCGTCGACTTACTGCGCACGGTGGAGGACGAGTTGACGGACCGTCCGCAGCTGATCCGTACGCTCCAGACCGCCTCGGTGCTGCTGTCCGAGCAGGACCCGTCGGTGCGCAAAGAGGTGTACCAGTGGCTGTACGACGCCGCCGAGCACGCGCCGGAACTGATCGGTACGGCCGGTCACGCGCTGGTCGTACGGCACGAGGCCACGGCCGGGCTGATCTCGGCGGCGGAGGCGATGAGAAGGCTGCGGGCGCTGCTCGCCCAGCCCGCCGACCCGCAGACCGAGCCGTTCCTGATCGGTACGGCCGCCGCCGTCGCCCAGTGGGCCGACGAACTCCCCGAAGCGGAACGGCTGGTGGAGTCCGGCCTGGTGGGTCAGCGGCCCGACCTGCTGCACCCGATGCACGAGGCCCTGGCCAACGTACGGGCCGACATCCTGGCCGCCCGTGGCGAGCACGCGCGGCTGCTGGCGGAGCCGTGGGCGCGGGACCCGGCGCGCACCGCGCCCTCCAACCGCCAGGCCCACGTGCTGCTTTCACTGGTGGCGACCGGCGAGGAGGCACGCGCCGTACGGCTCGCGGACGGTCTCGATCTGCGGTCGGCGCCCGATTCCTGGGAGTTGAACCGTTTTCTCTACGCGCGGGGTGTGGCGCGCGCCGCCGTCGGCGACACCGCGGGCGCGCTGCACGACTTCCTGGAGTGCGGGCGCCGTCAGTCGGCCCGTGAGGTGGTCAGCCCGATCGTCACCCCGTGGCGCACGGCCGCCGCCGAATGCCGTATCGCCCTGGGACGCCCCCAGGAGGCCATCGCCCTGGTGGAGGAGGAGCTGCGGCTGGCCCGGGTGTGGAACACGCCCCGCACGGTGGGCCGTTCGCTGCGTGTCCTGGCCGAGGCGACCGGCGGCAGGCGCGGTCTGGAGCTGGCGGAAGAGGCCGTAGGGCTGCTGCGGGACGGGCCGCAGGGGACGGAGGCCGAGTTGGTGTCGGCGCTGATCGCGCAGGGGCGGGGGCTGACCGCGGTCGGGGACCGGGGGCGGGCGAGGGCCTGTCTGCGGGAGGCGGCCGAGCGGGCCGAGCGGCTGGGGGCGGCGCGCCATTGGGCCCTGGCCGAGGAGGCGTTGGGTGAGAGCGGAGCCCGGCGCACAGCCTCGGCGCGGACCGGGTCGCGGTCTCTCACGAGCAGTGAGCGGCGGATCGCGGAGCTGGCCGCCGACGGGCGGACGAACACCGAGATAGCGGATCTGCTGCATCTGGCGCGCCGTACGGTGGAGACCCATCTCACCAGTTCCTACCGGAAGTTGGGCATCCACCGGCGGGGCGAGCTGTCCGGGGTGCTGGGGCGCGCGGGCGGGAAGTGACGGGCGCGCGGTGGGTGTTGGCCGTGTCCGGCGTACACCGTCGGCCGCCTCCCACGTCGTGTGCGTGGCAGGCGGCCGTGGGCTGCTTCCCGCGCTGGCCGGCGGTCGGCTACTTCTTGCGCGTACTGGCGGTCGGCTTGGGCTCGGTGCCCTCAGCGCGAACAGTGCTGTGGCCCTTCTTGAGGACGTGGCGGGGCACGACGTCCTGAGGGAAGGTGAGTTGCTGGTTCATCCATGTGAGGGTGGCGGGCATCTCCCGTACCCAGGTGGGGAAGTTGTGGCTGCCGGACTCGGGCAGGATCGACGCGACGCGCATGGGGGCCTTGACGGCCTTGATGAAGGCGACGGTCTGCGGGTAGCCGCGCTCGCCGTGCTTGCTGTCGGCGACCAGGACGGAGACCTGGGGCACGGGCAGGTGCTTCAGCCGCCACATCAGGTCGTGCCCGTTGACCCGGTTCACCCGGCCGAGTCCGCTGCCGAAGAGGTTGCCGGTGGTGGGGTCGTCCTTGATCCGGTAGTCGGGCGAGAGCGCCCCGGCCGTCGTGTACACGTGCGGGTTGCGCATCGTGAGCTGGAGGGCGCAGGTACCGCCGGAGGAGTAGCCCATGACGCCCCAGGCGCTGGCGTCGTGGCCCACGCGGTAGACGGACTTGAGGGCCTGCGGGAGATCCTTGGCGAGGAAGGTCTCGGTCTGCGGTCCGCCGGGGACGTTCACGCACTCGGTGTCGCGGGGCGGGGCGATCGTCGGCCGGATCATCACCATGATGGTCGGCTGCATCTGCCCGCTCTTCTGCAACTGCCCGGCGGTCTGCGACACCCGCAGGTACTGCGCGAGGTTGAAGATGCTGCCCGGGTAGCCGCTGAGCGCGACGATGACGGGGAAGCGCTGGCGGGCGTAGGCCTTCTGGAAGTACTGGGGCGGGAGGTAGACGAACGCCGGGTCGACCACGCCCGTGCGACGCCCTATGACCTTGACGGACTCGACCTTGCCGTTCACCGCGGGATTGCCGCTCGGCAGTCCGCTGACCCGGCTCAGCTGCTCGTCACCGGCGGGCTGCACCAGGGCACCCTTCACGGCGACGGCGGCGGTGCCGGCGCTGTTGTGGCCGGCGGCCTGGGTCACACCGACGGGGGCGGTGTCGACGTTGCCGAACAGCTCGCCCCACGATCCGAAGAACTGGTACGAGGAGTTCAGCCAGCACGCGAACGCCGCGATGATGGTGACCTGAGTCACCCCAATGGCTGCCAGCCGCCCGAGCACATGCCGCACGCCCGGACTGGCGAGCCGCGGCCACACCCAGACCAGCAGCACCACGCAGACGGCAGCCACGGCCGCCACCACATAAACGGTAGTCTCGCTGGTCAAACCCATGCCACTCAGTCCCCGGTTTCCTTGCCTGTGCTGTTTCCTTCACACAGAAGGAGGGTTACGGACCCTTCTGCGTTCCTCAACGAGCACGAATAGGACAAAGAAGCGGGTCCGCGCGGGTTTCCACGGACGGCCTCATCCGAGGTTTACGGCTGCCCGCCCGCTGTCGGCCGGGGCGTCCGTCGCTCATGCGCGAGGTCGCGCCGTGCCCCGCCGTCCGGTCCGACCCGGTAGGTTTCGCAGCGGCCCGAAGGAGTCGACTCCGGGGAGGGGAACGGCATGGCGGCGGACGATTCCGCCCTGCGGTCCGGCACGGCGTACGCCAACTCGGCGGACGGGCAGGGCAGATCGGCCGGAAACGGCCGCCTCGCGGACCGGCTGGCGTCCGCGCGGTTGCAGTACTTCGTCGGCAGGCACGAGGAACTCGCGCTGTTCCGGAGGGCGTTGGCCGGTGAACCCGGCGCCCCGATGGTCATCGTGCTGCACGGCCCGGGCGGCATGGGCAAGAGCGCCCTGCTGGAACGCTTCGGAGCGGAGGCGCGTGCGGCGGGCCGTCCCGTCGTCGGCGTCGACGCCCGTACGGTCGCGCTCTCGCGGTCGGCCTTCGAGGCGGCGACCGCCGAGGTCTTCGTCCGTGACAACGCTGTCCTGCTCGTCGACGACTTCGAGCGCTACCGGGACATGGAGGAGTGGATACGTGACCGCTTCCTGCCCCGGTTACCGGCGGGCGCGCTGGTCGTCGTCGCCGGACGGCACCCACCGGACCCGCTCTGGAAGGCGGACCTGGCGTGGAGCGAGGTCCTCCAGGTCGTACCGCTGAGGGAGTTGGGGCCCGCCGACTCGGCGGCGCTGCTCACCGCGCAGGGCGCGGACCCGGCACTGCACGCGGCCCTGCTCCGGTTCGCAGCGGGCCATCCCCTCGCCCTGCGCCTGGTCGCGGAGGCCGCGACCCACGACAACACCGCGACGGACGAGGTCTTCTGGGCGCCGCTGCGCACGGTCGTCGACCGCCTGCTGACCCATATGGTCGGCCGACCGCCCACGCCCGCCCACCGCCGGGCCCTGGAGGTGTCCGGCCATGTCGCCGACACCACCGAGGAGTTGCTGCGCGTGGCCCTCCCCGACGAGGACGCCACCGAACTCTTCGCCTGGCTGCGGCAGTTGTCGTGCATGAGGTCGGGCCCCTTCGGGGTCTGCCCCTACGACGTCGTCCGTGATGCCCTCGACAGCGATTTCCGCTGGCGCGACCCGGAACGCTACAAGGCCATGCACCGCACGATCCGCCGCCACCTCGTGGAGCGGGTGCGCAACGCGCCGGAGAAGGAAGCCCTGCGCGCGGCGCGGGAGTTCAACCACATCGTGTCCAGGGCCCAGTGGCTGAGGGAGTTCCAGGGCGCCCGGGACGAACCCGCCGTCCACGAACAGCCGCTGCGCCCCCAGGACGCCCCCGCCCTCGTCGAACTGACCCGGCGCGTGGAGGGCGAGCACAACGCCCGTACGGTCTCCTACTGGTTGGGACGCCAGCCCGAGGCGTTCCATGTCCACCGGCGCTGCGACACCGGCGAACTCTCCGGTTTCATGGCCTGGTTGAGGATCGACGGCCTCGACGAGGAGACCCGGGCGGCCGACCCCGTGGTGGCGGAGGCGTGGGAGCTGGTCTCCGCGATGACTCCCCCGCGCCAGGGCGAACACCTCGGTGTGGCGCGGTTCATGGTGCACGCGGAGCACCATCACCGCCCCTCGCGGTCGTGGGACGCGGTGCGCACCCGGATCGTCTTCGAGGTGCTGCGCGCCAAGCACTGCGCCTGGTCCTGCTTCGTCAGCGCCGAACCCACGTTCTGGGCGCCGCTGTTGACGTACCTGGGCATGTTCCAGCCGCCCCGCCGGGCCGTGCACGCCGATCGCGGGTACGGCCTGTTCTGTCACGACTGGCGGGCGTCGCGGGTGGACGAGTGGGCCGACGGCATCGACGCGCGTCTGCTCGGCGGGGCACCGGCGGTGGCGACGGGGAAGCCCGCAACCCGGCTGACACCGCTGAGCCGGGAGGAGTCGGACGCCGCCGTCCGGGAGGCGCTGCGCGGCTGGCTCGACCCCGGCGGGCTCACCGACAACACGCTGCTGCGCGGCCGGCTGGTGGAGGAACTCAGCGAGGGAGACCCGGTGGCCGCCCTGCGCGAGCTGATCGGCAAGGCCGTGGATCGGCTCGACTCCCATCCCCGTACCCGGCATCTGCACGACGTGCTGACGCTGACGTACCACTCGACGTCCACGCAGGACGCGGTGGCGCGGAAGCTCAACCTGGCGTTCAGCACCTACCGCAGGCATCTGGCGCGGGCGCTGGACGAGGTGCGGGAGACAGTGTGGGAGTGGGAGGTGCACGGCCGGATCAGGACGGAGCATGAGCCGAACCGTCAGCCTTCATAGACGAGTTGGGCGCGTTGGGCGCGTTGGGCGCACGGCTGTGGTCCCTTCGGGATCACACGGCAGTGGTCTCCTCGGGATCACACGGCAGTGGCCCCTTCGGGATCGCCTGGAACAGCTCGGATCGATCGGGAGCCACTGCCGTCGCCGCCTGCCGGACCTGCTTACTCGGCGGGCTTGTAGAACGCGTACGTGGCCGTGTACCGCACGCTGACCTGGTCCGAACTGGTGCCGGTGCAGGCGGTGGTGGGCGCGACGCCGCCGCTCGTGTCGAGGCGCTGGACGTAGGAGACGCCGGCGAAGGTGCCGGTGCCGCGGGTGGCGGTGGCCTTCAGGAGCAGCTCGGGGATGGTGCCCGTCTTGGGCGAGTTGGCGATCGCGGAGCCGTTGACCGCGCTGCCGTCCACGGTGGACACCCAGACCGGGCCGCGGGAGTGCAGGGCGACGGGACGCTTGGTGCGGTCGTGCTTGGCCCACAGGGTGGCGGCCGGCTCCAGCAGCGTCCAGGCGCTGTTGACGCAGGTGTAGGTCTGGACGCCGGCGGCGGAGAAGACGCCGGTGAGCCGGTTGCCGTCGGGGACCTTCAGCGCGTCGGGCACGGTGACGCCGAGGCGGAGGGGCGGCTGCGGGGTGGCGGCCTGGCCGACGGTCGCGCTCACGAGCGTGCCGGCGGTCACGGCGGTGAGGGCCGCGGTGGTGAGGACGAGACGTTTGGCGATCTTCATCGGTGTGTCTCCAGAGCAATGTCCGAACAGGGTTGCGGGGAACCGGACTTCAAGGCGATCTTCCGGTCGGCCTGCCGGTCGTCCTTCAGGGCGACTGGATGATCTTCGGCCCCGCTGTCGCAATGTATGGCGGATTACTCGCGCTCAGGTTGCCACCTTCTGATCGACTTCTGACCACTACTGCTCACCCGGGGGGCGTGGGTCAGCCCGCCGACTGGAACGCCCGCCCGGCCGCCGTGGTCGTCGTACCGTCCGTGAACAGACCGCTGCTCGGCTTCGACGGGTCCGCGCCCAGCCCGAACCACGCGTAGCGCTGCACATAGGGCAGCCCGTCCAGCGCCTTGGTGGACGCGGTGACGAAGTCGGCCTGCTGCTGCGCGGACGGGAAGCGGGTCCCCTGGGAGAAGTCGATCAGCGCGTACTCGGTGAGCCAGATCGGCTTGTGATAGCGCTCGTGCACGGCGGCGAGGTACGACGTCAGCTGCTGGACGGCCTGCGGGGTGCGGAAGTCGCCGCCGTACCAGTGCAGCGTGATGAAGTCGACCCGGTACCCCTTCGCCCGCGCCCCGGACATGAACCGGTCGAGCCAGCCGCCCGCCGTGTCCCCGCCGTAGGCGACCGCCGGGCTGCCGAGGATCTTGCCCGCGGCCATGAGTCTGGGCCACAGCTCCAGCGCCTGCTCGACCGTCATGTTCGACTGCTGCGCCATGTCCGGTTCGTTGAACCCCAGCAGATACGGCCCGTACGACCGCGCCTGCGCGAGCGAGGAGTCGGTGACGGACGACGCGCCCCAGATCATCGGCACGAACGACCCCGAGGACGGTGTGGTGACGCCGGAGTGCTGTGTGGACCAGGTGTAGTACCAGCTCGCCCCGCTCGCGGCCAGCGCCTGGCTCACCCCGCCGAACGACCACACCCCGACGCCCTTCTTGGCACCCGAGGCGATGTGCGCGGGGGCGGCGGCGGTGTGCTTCGAGGGCGAGGGACTCGGCTTGGCCTTCGGTGTCGGGGACGGGCTCGGCGAGAGCGAAGGGGTGGGCGTGGGGCTCGGGGTGGCACTCGCCACGGGCGCGGGCGACGCGGAGGTCGGGGCGACAGCCGCCGTGGAAGACGAGCCGCCCGTCAGCCGGGGCGCGACCAGGGCCGCCACCACGGCGACGGCGACCGCGGCCGAACCACCGACGACCTGCTTTCCGATACGGCCGGACCGGCGGCCGTGTCGGCGACGTGCGGACCGTGAGGGCGTCGCCGTGTGCTCGGCGGGCGCGGCCGAACCGCAGTGCGCCGTAACGGCGTTGAGCACCCGGGCCGGATCGAGACCCGCGGGCACCGCCACCAGCGGGAGCCCGCTCAGCAGCCGGTCCATCGGGAGCAGGCCCTCGTCCATCCCCTCGCACACCCCGCAGCCACGGATGTGACGGGCAAACCGCTTGCGCCACAGGGCACTTGGGGTGCCGTCCCAGGCGGCGGCCGTCTCGTCCAGCTCCGCACAGCGCGGCGCGGCGGCCAGCGCCCGCACCACGACCCGCGAGACCTCCATCTGCTTCTTCATCCGCTGCACGCGGACGGACGCGTGCCGGTCGGAGAGCCCCAACGCACCGGCGAGATCGGCGCGTTCGAGCTCGCCGGTCTCCTCCAGCCACCACAGGGACAGCAGTTCCCGGTCGTCGGGGTCGAGCCAGCGCGTGGCCTCGGCCACCTCACGGCGCTGCTCGGTCAACCCCAGCCGCAGGATGGTCAGTCCGGCGAAGTCGAGCGCGGGGTCGGTGATCGCCTCCGCGTCCTCCAGGTGCGCCCTGCGGTCGCGGTCGGCGGCCCGTATCTGCTCACGGTCGCGCACCTGCCGGATGGTGATGGCCACCAGCCACGACCGGAACGCGGCCGGATCCCGCAGCTTCGGCAGTCCCCGCACCATGCGCAACAGCGTCTCCTGTACGACGTCATCGACATCGGCGTGACCGTTCAGGGCCCGGCCGACGATGTTGTAGACCAGCGGCAGGCACTGCGTCACCAGGTGGTCCAGGGCCTGCCGGTCACCCGCGCCCGCGGCCGTCACCACAGCCGAATCGGGTCCGCTCCTGGGCTTCTTGGGCATCTGGTTCGTTCCTCCGCGTGTGGTCCGGCCGTGCTGTGTCCCTGATTCGGAGACCGCCGGCGCGCGCCAGGACTACAGAAATCGGCCGGTCGGCTCGAAATTTATGTTGTCGAGCCGCCGCCGAGAAGGTCACCGATACGCGAGCACGCATCCGGAGAGCTTCAGGAAGGCGCGAGAACGATGGCACGAGGACGCAGAAGACACGGCGCGGAACCCCGACGACCGCGCCGCCGCTGGTGGTTCGCCGCGGTCGCCGCCCTCGCGACGGCGGCGACCGTACTGATCGCCTACGGCGCGTGGACTCCGTCGGGGACGGCGGGCAGTCGCGCCACGGCCCACCAGGACGCGGCCCCGGCCGCGCGCCCGTCGGCTGCGCGCGGCACCTCACCCTCGCCGTCCCTCTCACCCTCGCCCTCGTCCTCGCCCTCGTCGGGCCGCAGTGCCGCCGCCTCCCCCTCGCCCGAGGCCACGGCGTCGAAGCGGAGCACCCGAAAGCCGGCCGCCGCCTCGGACGCACCGGCGCGGCAACCCGCCACGGCCCCCGCGGGCAAACGCCTGATCACGGTCGTCAACCGCACCCCGAAGACGGTCTGGGCGATCGTCACCGACACCGCCCTCTACCCGGCGGGCCGCCGACTCGCCCCGGGCCAGAGCGTGTCGGTGACCGTGGCGAACAACTGGGGCGGCCGGATCTGGGGCCGCACCGGCTGCACCTCGACGGCCGCGGGCCACTGCGCGACCGGCGACTGCACCAGCGTGTGCGAGGGCGCCAACCCGCCCACCACACTGGGGGAGTTCACGTTCGACGCGTACGCGGGGATGGACTTCTACGACGTGAGCATGGTCGACGGTTCGAACCTGCCGATGTACATCAACATCTCGCACACCACGACCGTCGACCCGGTCAGTTCCTCGGGCTGCTACAAGGGCGTCTGCACCTCGGACGTCGACTGCCCCGCCGCGATGCGGGCGACCTCGGGCGGCCAGGTCGTCGGCTGCGAGCCGCCCTGCGCGGCGTTCGGGGGCGACACGTACTGCTGTCGTGGCGCCTGGGCGGGCCGCGACCACTGCGTCCCCGCGAAGTGGCCGGTCGACTACACCCAGGTCTTCAAGCGGGCGGCGCCCTACGCCTATGCGTACGCCTTCGACGACGGGGCGACGATGCCGTGCAAGGGCGCCTGCTACTACCGGGTGACCTTCGGGACGACGGGGTCGTAGCGCGCGGTGCGACGGTTCGGCCCGGTTCACCGCTCGGGGGTGGTCTCCGGTTCCGTGCCGCGGGCCGCGTGGGCGTAGCGGGCGGCGAGATCCCGTCCGTAAGGCGCTGACCAGCGAGGCGAGCGCGGCGTCCGGGGCCTGGGCGCCGCAGGCTGCCGCCAGATAACCCGGGGCACCGTCCGACCTGCTGCACGGTGCCCCTGCCCTGACCGGCCCGTCGCCGCGCTCCTTGTGCCGCTGTGGGGTGCGCCCTTCGGGGCGGTGCCCCTGACCGGGGCTGAATCAGCGGTCGACCCCGCCCGCCAGGGACCCTGCCCCGCTCCCGCTCAGATGTCGCGCAGGAGCCGGGTGAGCCAGTCGGTGCGGGTCCGGCGGGCCGCGGTCGAGATGTCCGCCCGCGGATACAGGGCGTCGAAGCCGTGGAACCCGCCTGCCCAGACATGGAGTTCGGCCTGCCCTCCGGCCGCCCAGATGCGCGTGGCGTAGTCGGTGTCCTCGTCGCGGAAGACCTCGGCGGAGCCCGCGTCGATATAGGTGGCCGGCAGGCCCGAGAGGTCCTCGGCGCGGGACGGCGAGACGTACGCGGGCACCTCGTCGTCGGTGAGGTCGCCGAGGACCGCTCGCCAGCCGAACTCGTTCATCTCGCCGGTCCAGACACCGGGCACGCCGGAGAACTGGCGGCTGGAGATGGTGGCGTTGCGGTGGTCGAGCATGGGGCAGATCAGCATCTGCGCGGCGATCGCCGGGGCGCCAAGGTCACGGGCCAGGAGCGTGAGGCCGGCAGCGAGGCCGCCGCCCGCACTGGCACCCGCGACGATGATCCGGGCGGGGTCGATGCCCAGTTCCTCGGCGTGCTCGGCGGTCCAGAGCAGCCCTTGGTAGGAGTCCTCGACGAGGGTCGTGCCGGTGACCTCCGGCGCGAGCCGGTACTCCACGGAGACCACGACCGCACCGAACTCGTCGAGCCATTCCAGCGGGATGTCGAGCTGCGAGAAACGGTCGCCCATGACCATCCCGCCCCCGTGGATCCAGTAGACGCAGGGGGCGGTCGTGGTGCGGTCGATGGTCGCGGGGCTGAAGACCGACAGGTGGATCTGGGCACCGTCCTCGCCCGGCACGGTGATCTCGCGCCGGTCGATCTGCCGGCCGGCCAGGAGCGAGTCGACGGGAGCCGTGGCGAGTTGTCGCACCTGCGCGAGGATTTCCGGAGTGAGCCGGGACATGAGGGGCATGTCGGTCAGCAGCTCGCGCAGTTCGGGGTCCAGAGCGGGACGTGCCGTGGTCATGGTGTGGGCCTTTCGTGGTGTGGTGCCGGACGGGGGGCGGGCAGGCGACGGATGGAGGACGACAGAGGACTAGGACGACAGACGGCGAAGCCGGGGACGAAGACGAGGCCGGGGCCGGAGCCGGAGCCGGAGCGTCTGGCCGGGCGGGCAGGTGGCGGATCGGCCGGCCGGGGGTCAGAACGCGGCCTTGCCGAGGACCGGGACGTAGTCGGTGTACTCGGACTCCTTGGCCAGCAGCCCGCCGATCCGCGCCACGATGGCCTGAGCCGCCTCGCCGGCGAAGATCCGGTGGTGGTCCTCCTCGCTGGTCCAGCCCTCGGTGACGTGGACGACGTCGGGGTCGGACGCGGAACGGGAGACGAGGTAGACGACGCAGTGTTCGCTCGCGCCGGGGCTGCCCTCGTCCAGGCCGGTCAGCAGCAGGTCGACCAGCTGGGTGCCCATGCCGGGCTTGGCGGTCAGGGTGGCGTTGAATCCGTAGTCGACAGGCATGATCTCTTCCTTCACGGTGGTGGCGCGGTGGACTGAACTGATTCCATTCAACGCTCCTGACCTGTGTAAACGTTAGAATGATGCTCGCGGACACTTGCACGATCCTCGCGATATCGGGAGGCGGAGGGCGGCGAGGTGCTGCAATGGACGCATGTCCCTGGAAGAGTTCCGAACCCTGCTGGACCGGCACGCCCGGCCCGACTGGACCACCGCCATCGACGGTGTCCTGATCTCGAAGGTCGACCGGCCCGATCCGCCCGCGCCCTCCACGTCCGGCACGGTGGTCGCCGTCATCGCCCAGGGCGCCAAACGCCTCGCGCTGGGCGAGCGGGTCTACGAGTACGGCCCCGGGCAGTACCTGGTCGCCTCCGTCGACCTGCCCGTCACCGGGCAGTTCACCCAGGCCGACCCCGAGCGGCCGGCCCTCGGCTTCGGCCTCACCCTGGAACCGTCCGCCGTGGCCGAACTCCTGCTTCAGGCCGGTCCCGGCGACCTCCCCCGCGGCGGCGGAGCCACACCGTCGGGGATCGCCGTCAGTGACGCCCCGGCCGCCCTGCTCGACGCGGTGGTCCGGCTGCTGCGCCTGCTCGACGAGCCGCGGGACCGGGCCGTACTGGCCCCGCTGGCCAAGCGCGAGATCCTGTGGCGGCTGATCACCGGCGAGCAGGGCGCGACGGTCCGGCAACTCGGTCTGGCCGACAGCGGGCTCAGCCATGTCTCCCGGGCCGTGCGCTGGATCCGCGAGCACTACGCGCAGCCCTTCCGGGTCGAGGACGTGGCGCGACTGTCCGGCATGAGCGTCTCGGCCTTCTACCGCAACTTCCAGGCGGTGACCGCGATGAGCCCCATCCAGTTCCAGAAGCAGATCCGCCTCCAGGAGGCCCGGCTGCTGCTGGCCACCCACCCCGGGGACGTCACGGGGGTCGGGCAGCGCGTCGGCTATGACAACCCGTCGCAGTTCAGCCGCGAGTACCGCCGCCAGTTCGGCGAGCCCCCGAGCCGGGACGCGGCCCGTCTGCGGAGCGTCGCGCGATCTCCCGTGAGCGTCCTGCCCTGAGCGGGACAGGAGCGCCGTAGAGGATCGTGCAAGCATGGGAGAGGATGACTCTACTGTCTTCGCAGCTGAGAGCGATTTACTGGGATCAGAAGTTCTTCCGCCGAGTAGGAACATGCCTGCTCGTCGCGGCTCCCACGACCTCGCGAGGATCTCAGCATGAAGACAGTTCTGATCACCGGTGCCTCATCCGGATACGGCCGGGCGACCGCCCTCCACTTCCTCGCGCAGGGGTGGAACGTCATCGCCACGATGCGCACGCCGCGTGCGGGCGTCCTGCCCGAGTCGGACCGGCTGCGCGTCGTCGCACTCGACGTGACCAGGCCCGAGACCATCGCCGCCGCGTTCGAGGCGGCGGGGCCCATCGACGTCCTGGTCAACAACGCGGGCATCCCGTCGATCGGCGTGTTCGAGGGCACCCCCATGGACCGGGTGCGGGACGTCTTCGAGACCAACACGTTCGGCGTGATGGCGACGACGCAGGCCGTGCTCCCCCAGTTCCGCGAGCGGGGCTCCGGCGTGGTGATCAACGTGACCTCCAGCGTGGTGCTGGGCCACATGCCCCTCACGGCCGTCTACAAGGCGAGCAAGATGGCCGTCGAGGGGTTCACCGCGTCCCTCTCCCTCGAACTCGCGCCCTTCGGCGTGCGGGCGATGACGGTGGAACCGGGTGCCTGTCTGACGACCAACTTCGCCGCCACCGCGGCGAACGACGCCCCGCTGGACGAGCTGGTCCCGGCGCCCTACGCGACCTGGGCGAAGAAGAGCATGGACTCCTTCATGGGCCAGGACCGGTTCACCGAGGAGAGCGACGTCGCCGAGACGGTGTGGCGCGCCGCGCACGACACGACCGGCCAACTGCGCTTCCCGGCCGGCCCCGACGCTATCTGGCTCGCGCAGGCGAAGTGACCGACCCGGCAGACACGGAAACGGAGCGGGGCCCGCGCATCTGCGCGGGGCCCGCTCGCTGTCCCGGAACGCTCCGACCGCCCTCCACCGGGCGGCTTGCCGGTGTCAGCCCTCGTCGGGCGTCAGCCGCAGCGAGATGCTGTTGATGCAGTACCGCTGGTCCGTGGGCGTCGCATAGCCCTCGCCCTCGAAGACATGCCCGAGGTGCGAACCGCACCGGGCACATCGCACCTCGGTGCGGACCATGCCGTGCGAGCGGTCCGCGATCAGTTCGACCGCGTCGGAGTCCTTCGGGTCGTAGAAGGACGGCCAGCCGCAGTGGGACTCGAACTTCTCGGTGGAGGTGAAGAGTTCGGCGCCGCAGGCCCGGCAGGAGTAGACGCCCTTGGTCTTGGTGTCGGTGTACTCACCGACGAAGGCCGGCTCGGTGCCGGCCTGCCGCAGCACCGCGTACTCGGCCGGGTTCAGCTCCGCGCGCCATTCCTCGTCCGGCTTTTCGACGTCGTACGACATGAAGCTCAGCCCCTTACTTCGCGAGACGGTCCAGGATCCGCGGGCCGAGGTCAGTCACATCGCCCGCTCCCATGGTGAGAACCAGATCACCAGGCTTCGCCATTCCCGCGACGGCCTCGGGCACGTCCGCCTTGTCGTGGACCGGGGTCACGTCGGCGCCCGCGGCACGGGCGGCCTCGATGATCAGGTCGCTGGTGACGCCGGGGATCGGGTCCTCGCGGGCCGGGTAGATGTCCAGGACCAGCGAGGCGTCGGCGAGGGCGAGGGACTGGCCCATCTCCTTGCCGAGCTCCTGGGTGCGGGAGAAGAGGTGGGGCTGGAAGACGACGAGCAGCCGCGCGGTGGACGCCGCCGCGCGCATCGCCTCCAGGTCGGCCGTCATCTCCGTGGGGTGGTGGGCGTAGGAGTCGATCACCTGGACGCCGGCCGCCTCGCCCTTGAGCTGGAGGCGGCGCTTCACGCCGGTGTACGCGGCCAGCGCGGGCGCCAGCTCCGCCGCCGGGATGCCGAGCGCGACGCCCGCGGCGAGGGCCGCGACCGCGTTGCTCGCGTAGTGGCGGCCGGGGACCGAGACGGTGAAGGTGAGTTCCTCGCCGCTCAGGAGGACGGTCACCTCGCTCTTCAGGCCCTGTGCCACGACGGACAGGATGCGGACGTCGGCGTCCTCCGCCTCTCCGTACGTCACGGTCCTCAGCGCGTCCGACGCGACCCGCCGGGTCAGCTCCCGGGCGCCCTCGTGGTCCGCCGAGATCACCAGGGTGCCGCCCTCGGTGATCCGGTCGGCGAAGGTCTGGAAGGACTCGTAGATCTCTTCCATGGACGCGTAGTTGGCGTGGTGGTCGAGCTCCACGTTGAGGACGATCGCGACCTCGGGGGCGTACTTGTGGAAGCTGCGGTCCGATTCGTCGGCCTCGGCGACGAAGATCTCGCCGTCGCCGTGCAGCGCGTTCGACCCGGGGGCGTCCAGGTCGCCGCCGATCGCGTACGAGGGCTTCAGGCCCAGCTCGGACAGCGACACCGCGAGCATCGAGGTCGTGGTGGTCTTGCCGTGCGTGCCGGCCACGGCGATCGGGCGGAGGCCGTCCATCAGGCGGGCCAGCGCGTCCGAGCGGTGGACGACCGGGATGCCCAGCTCGGCCGCGCGGGCCAGCTCGGGGTTGTCCTGGCGGATCGCCGACGACACGACCACGCAGGTGGCGTCGTCGGCGAGGTGCTCCGCGGCGTGTCCGATGTGGACCGTGGCACCCAGGGTGCGCAGGGCGTCGGCGGTCGCGGAGTCCTTGGCGTCGCTGCCGGCGACCTTCGCCCCGCGCTGCGCGAGGATCTTGGCGATCCCCGACATCCCGGCCCCGCCGATGCCGATGAAGTGCGGTCGGTCCATGGCGGCGGGAAGGCCGGGTGCCATGCGTGTCTCCCTGTGCGTGCTGGTTCCGTACGGGTACGGCGGACGTTCAGCGGCAAGCCTATGCGGTGCCACTGACAATCACGGACACCCGTCGGCCCTCCCGCCGGCCGCTACTCCTTGCTGTGCGAGAACAACTTCAGGACCGGTACGCCGACCTTGTGGCGTGCGCGCGACGCCCAGTCCCGGTGGAAGAACTCCTCCACGTAGTGGGGGTCGGTCAGCACGATCACCTCGTCCGCGCCGATCTCCTCCACAAGGGTCTTCAGCGCGTCCAGCGGATGGTTCTCGATGAGCCGGCCCTCGGCCGCGCTGCCCGCGGCGTGCAGCGCGTCCAGGGACACCTGGAGCGCCTGTGCGCCGAGCGCCGCCGCGTCCTTGCCCTCGGGGGTCTCCCGTTCGTGCGCCGCCTCGTCGAGTTCGCCGAGGGCGACGTCGTCGATGGCCCGCAGCAGGCGGTCCGCCTGGTCGCCGCGGGGCTGGAGCAATACGTGGAAGGAGACGGTCTCGTCACCGTGCAAGGTGGTGACGAACTCCACGTCGGCGGACGTAAGGGCCTTCTCGATCATCAGTACGCTTGTGAACACCAGGCGCCCTTTCTCCTTCGAGAACCCGAGGGTCCTCTCTCCTCCGTAGGCCTGCCAGGCCCTGCGGAAACCATCCTGCCCCGTGATCGCACGGGTACTGCCGGATTTAGTGTGCCCGTCGAAAGCTAAACGGAACGGATGATTCCGCCCCGTTTCTATGACCGACGGTAACGACCGAACAAGAACCCGGCCTCTTCCAGCAGGGACACCAGTTCGAAGCGATGGGGAACCCTAACCGACGGCCCGCCAGCGATCCGCGGCGCCTCCCCCGCGGCCAGCATCGGCGAGAGGGTCAGACACAGTTCGTCGAGCGCCCCGGCGGCCACGAACTGCCCGAGCAGCCGCGGCCCGCCCTCGGTCAGCAACCGGGTGTGCCCCAACGCGGCGAGCGCCTCCACGACCCGCGCGGGGTCGACGCCGACGCCGTCACCGGCGACGACCACCCGGGCGCCCGACTTCTCGGCGGCCGCGATCCGGTCCGGCGCCGCCTGGGCACCCGTGAGGATCAGCGTCGGCACCAGGGGCGAGACGAAGAGCGGAAGCGAGAAGTCCAGGTCGAGGCTCGCGGTGACGACCGCGATCACCGGGGCCGATCCCTGCCCGGCACGCGTGCGTGCCTCCGCGAACTCGGCACGCGCGCGTGCGGGGCGATAGCCCTCCTGGCGTACCGTTTCCGCACCGACGATCACGACGTCCGCCAGCGCCCGCAGGGTGCCGAAGATCCGCATGTCGGCGTCCCCGGAGATGGGCTGCGAGCGGCCCTCGTGGTGGCCGGCCCCGTCGAGCGTGGAGACCATGTTGGCGCGCAGCCAGGGAGCGTCGGCGGCCGGGTAGGCATACGCCTCCGCGAGGTCCGCGAGCCCCCATTCGCGGTCCGTCCCACCCGCATCAGGGGCCCCGTCCGAGGCCTGGGCTGCTGTTTCGTCGGTCACAGGGATCAGGCGTCGCATGTCGTGCAGTGTGGCACGGCCCTTAGAGTGGTGAACCGTGTCGTCCTCCTCCACCGCAGCCGGGACCAGCCCGATAGCAGACGCGGCCCCGCTGTCCCTGTGCGCCCGTGAGCCGTACGTCCCCGCGGACCGGCTGGTCGCCGAGATGGTGCCGCCGCCGCGCTTCGACTCGGTGCGCTTCGCCACGTACATCCCGGACCCGAACCAGCCCAGCCAGACCGAGGCGGTCGGCGCCCTGGAGGCCTTCGCCGCCGGGCTCGGCGGGGCACACGCGGCCGGCGCCGCCAAGCGCGGCTTCCTGGGCTTCGGCAAGGGCAGGGCGAAGGCTCCGGCGGGCCCCCGCGGCGTCTACCTGGACGGCGGTTACGGCGTCGGCAAGACACACCTCCTGGCCTCCCTGTGGCACGCGACCCCGGCCGAGCCCGCGCTCAAGGCCTTCGGCACCTTCGTCGAGCTGACGAACCTGGTCGGCGCCCTCGGTTTCCAGCAGACGGTCCGGACGCTCTCGGGCCACCGCCTGCTGTGCATAGACGAGTTCGAGCTGGACGACCCGGGCGACACCGTCCTCGTCTCGACCCTGCTCGGCAGGCTCGTCGACGCCGGTGTGGCGCTCGCCGCCACCTCGAACACCCTGCCGGGCAAGCTCGGCGAGGGCCGCTTCGCGTCCGTCGACTTCCTGCGCGAGATCCAGGGCCTGTCCGCGCACTTCCGCTCGCTGCGCATCGACGGCGAGGACTACCGCCACCGCGGCCTCCCGGAAGCCCCGGCACCGTTCTCCGACGAGCAGGTGACGAAGGCCGCGTACGCCACGCCCGGCGCCTCCCTCGACGACTTCCCGCACCTGCTGGCCCACCTCGCCAAGGTCCACCCCAGCCGCTACGGCGCCCTCACCGACGACCTCAGGGCGGTCTGCCTCACCGACGTCCAGCCGATACCCGACCAGTCGACGGCGCTGCGCCTCGTCGTCCTCGCGGACCGGCTCTACGACCGTGAAGTGCCCGTTCTGGCCTCGGGGTTGCCCTTCGACCGGCTGTTCAGCGAGGAGATGCTGAACGGCGGGTACCGCAAGAAGTACTTCCGCGCGATCTCGCGCCTCACCGCGCTGGCCCGGGACGCCAAGGGCCTCGTCGAAACCGCCTAGTTCACGCCAGCCCAGGCACGCTTTTCACGCTCTCTTTCATCGGAAACGCTGCGTTAACCCTGCAAACAACTTCGCTGGGCTACCGTGTTTCTTGACCAGTCATTGACCAATCGTTGGTCTGTACAAGAGATGCGAACTGCGTGAAGGGGGGCGAATGTTCCGAGGTAAGACGGCACGGACCGTGATCACGCTGATCACCACCGTCCTGCTCGCCCTCCAGTTCTTCGCACCCACGGCATCCTTCGCACCCGCGCACACCGTGCGTCATGCGGAGGCCAAAGCACAGCCGGTGCTCAAGCTCGGCGGCAAGGCCGTGCGCACCGAGACCATCACCTTCCGCGACTGCGGCGCCTCCGGGACCCCCACCGTCCCGCTGCGCCTGCGTGACCGTTACCGCGCCGCCGACTGCGGGCCGGAGGCGCCCGAGCGCCCCCTGCTGACCCAGGACCCGGCGGCCGTCAGCACCCCGGTGGCGCCGGGCGCGGCGCACCATCGCACCTCCAGATCCTCGACAGCGCACTCTCCGGCGGCACTTCAGGTCTTCCGCTGCTGAGAGACCGGCAGGCAGTCACTTCCCCCACGCACACTGTCATGCAAGCCCGACGCGCCCAGAGGGCGCGCCAGGAGGAGTCCACACGTCATGCAGCCCCTCATCGACAACGCCCGTACGTTCGGACAACGCCCTGAGGAGTTCGCCAGACTCGCCGAAGGCCAGTCCCCGCAGGTCCTGTTCATCACCTGCTCCGACTCCAGGGTCGTCCCGGCCCTGATCACGGGCGCCCGCCCCGGCCAGCTCTTCGAACTGCGCACCGCGGGCAACATCGTCCCGCCGTACGCCTCCGGCAACCCCACCAGCGAGGCGGCCACCATCGAGTACGCCGTGGAGGTGCTCGGCGTCCAGGACGTCGTCGTCTGCGGCCACTCCCACTGCGGTGCCGTCGGCGCCCTGGTGCGCGGCGACGACCTCGCCGCCGTACCGGCCGTACGCGACTGGCTCGCGCACGCCGCCGGCGAACCCGCGCCCAGCGACACCGCCGACCCGACGGTCGCCGGAGCCGTGCAGAACCACGTCCTCGCCCAGTTGCTGCGGCTGCGCTCCTACCCTTGTGTGGAGCGGCGGTTGGCGGACGGGCGGCTGCGGGTGCACGGCTGGTACTACGAGGTCCACACCGGTGCCGTGCTCGAACACAGCACGGACACCGACCGGTTCGAGGCCCTGTGAGTCGCGCCATGGAGAATGACCTGACCCCCGCGAAGACCAAGTTCCCTTATCTGCGGCAGGACTTCGCCGCCTCGCTCGTCGTGTTCCTGGTCGCGCTCCCGCTCTGCGTGGGCGTGGCCGTCGCCTCCGGTGTCCCGGCCGAACTCGGCCTGGTCACCGGCATCGTGGGCGGGATCGTCACCGGACTCATGCGGGGCAGCAGCCTCCAGGTGTCCGGGCCCGCCGCCGGTCTGACCGTGCTGGTCTTCGAGGCGGTGCGGGAGTACGGACTGCCCGCCCTCGGAGTCATCGTGCTCCTCACCGGTCTGCTGCAGATCCTCATGGGCGTCCTGAAGCTGGGGCGCTACTTCCGGGCCATCTCGGTCTCGGTCGTCGAGGGCATGCTGGCCGGTATCGGACTGGTGCTGATAGCCGGGCAGTTGTACTCGGTGGCCGGGGCGAAGGCCCCCGCCTCGGGGCTGGACAAGATAGCCGAGCTGCCCGGCGCGCTCATCGACGCCGCCGGGAACACGGAGGCACTGGCCTCGCTCGCGCTCGGCGCCGCCACCATCGCCGTCCTGGTGCTGTGGAGGCGGCTGCCCGCCAAGGTCCGTACGGTGCCCGGTCCGTTGGCCGCCGTAGGACTGGCGACGCTCGCCGCGCTCGTGTTCGGGCTGCCGGTGGCGACGGTCGAAGTGCAGGGGCTGCTGGGCTCGTTGCAGCCGCCGCCGCTCAGCGCGTTCGGTGACCTCGCACAGGTCGGGATGCTGGGCACCGTCGTCGCGTTCACCCTGATCGCGTCCGCCGAGTCGCTGTTCAGCGCGGCGGCCGTCGACCGGCTGCACTCCGGCCAACGCACCCAGTACGACAAGGAGTTGGTGGCCCAGGGCGCGGGCAACGCGCTGTGCGGCGTCCTCGGCGCGCTGCCGATGACCGCGGTGATCGTGCGCAGCGCGGCCAACGTGCAGGCGGGTGCGCGGACGAAGGCGTCCCGGGTCATGCACGGCGTATGGCTGCTGCTGTTCGCGGCGCTGCTGCCGGACGTCCTCGCGTACATCCCGATCCCGGCCCTGGCGGGCGTCCTGGTGCACGCCGGTGCCAAGCTCATCCCCGTCCGCCAGATCGTGTCGCTGTGGCGCGAGCACCGGGGCGAGGCGCTGATCCTGGTGGTCACGGCGCTGTCGATCGTCGCGGTCAGCATGTTCGAGGGCGTCCTCATCGGCCTCGCGCTGGCCGTCGTGAAGACGGCGTGGGAGGCCTCGCACATCAAGATGGAGGTCGTCGACAAGGGCGCAGGCCCGGTCCAGGCCTATCTGTCGGGCAACGCGACCTTCCTGCGGCTGCCGAAGATCCTCGACAGCCTGGAGGCGCTCCCCCAGGACCGCCCGGTGGAACTCCACCTCTCCGGCCTGCACCACCTCGACCACGCCTGCCGTACGGCCCTGGAGAACTGGGCCGAGCGGCACAGCGCGGCCGGCACCGAGCCGGTGAAGGTCACGGCCGCGAGAATCCCGGCGCCGAAGATCCCGACGCCGCACTAGGCGGGACAGCGGTGCCGGTGCCTGCTCCGGGGTGATCGTGGCCCCGGGGCAGGCACCGGGCATACCCTTGCAGGAGCAGACAGAACGGCCTCTCCGTGAGGGGGTCAGGATGCTCCAGGAACTGCTGGTGGCGGGCGCGGCTGCCGGTTCCGCGTGCGTGGTGTACG
The DNA here is from genome assembly GCF_044763565.1 of Streptomyces sp. NPDC096013. NCBI lineage: Bacteria > Bacillati > Actinomycetota > Actinomycetes > Kitasatosporales > Streptomycetaceae > Streptomyces > Streptomyces sp. NPDC096013. The sequence continues at coordinate 1,456,939 of NZ_JBIWGK010000001.1, forward strand.
TCACCGCGGCGGCGCGGGTGGTCAAGCAGTACGAGCGCGGGGTCGTCTTCCGCCTCGGGCGGGTGACCGGTGACGTCCGGGCACCCGGGTTCACCATGGTCGTCCCGTTCGTGGACCGGCTCCGCAAGGTGAACATGCAGATCGTGACGATGCCGGTGCCCGCGCAGGAGGGCATCACGCGCGACAACGTGACGGTGCGCGTGGACGCGGTCGTCTACTTCAAGGTCGTCAACGCGGCCGACGCGATCGTCACGGTCGAGGACTATCGCTTCGCCGTCTCGCAGATGGCCCAGACGTCCCTGCGCTCGATCATCGGCAAGAGCGACCTCGACGACCTGCTCTCCAGCCGCGAAAAGCTCAACCAGGGGCTGGAGTTGATGATCGACAGCCCGGCGGTCGGCTGGGGTGTCCAGATCGACCGGGTCGAGATCAAGGACGTCTCCCTGCCCGAGACGATGAAGCGGTCGATGGCCCGGCAGGCCGAGGCGGACCGTGAGCGCCGGGCCCGGATCATCAACGCGGACGCCGAGTTGCAGGCCTCGAAGAAACTCGCCGAGGCCGCCGAGCAGATGTCCGAACAGCCCGCCGCACTCCAACTCCGGCTGCTGCAAACGGTGGTGGCGGTCGCTGCCGAGAAGAACTCCACGCTGGTCCTCCCCTTCCCGGTGGAGTTGCTGCGCTTCCTGGAACGGGCCGCGCCCCCTCCCCCGCCGCCCGTGGAGAAGTGACGCCCGGCGCCGACCGCCATGGACTGGCGCGTCCCGCGCCCACCCCGCAGGATCGAGGGACCCGACCGGAAGGGACGGCCCATGAGCGAGAAGGGCTCCAAGAGCGCGGAGCAGAAGAAGAGCAAGGGCAGCGGCAAGGGAAAGGACGGGGGCCGGAAGAAGCCGGAGAACGCGCATGCCTCCCCGGACGAGGTGAGCACCCTGGCCGACGAGCTGCGCGTCCCGGCCGGCCGCCCGGTCGACCTCTCCTCCTACGACCCGAGGGCCACCCCCGGCGGCCCCGCCGACAAGGCCGCCGGTCTCAAGGACACCGCCCGGATGGGCGAACACCTCGCCGACCTGCAAGAACGCCTCTGGGCCGCGAGCACGGCCGGTGACGGCCGCCGCCTCCTCCTGGTCCTCCAGGGCATGGACACCAGCGGCAAGGGCGGCACGGTCAAGCACGTCATCGGCCTGTTCAACCCCTCCGGCTGCCGGATCAGGGCCTTCAAGGCGCCCACCCCCGAGGAACGCCGGCACGATTTCCTCTGGCGTATCAAACGCGCCCTCCCCCACCCCGGCGAGATCGGCATCTTCGACCGCTCCCACTACGAGGACGTCCTCATCGCCCGCGTCCGCGACCTCGCCCCGCACCGCGAGATCAACGACCGCTACGGCCGGATCAACCGCTTCGAGAAGTCCCTCGCCGAGGACGGCGTGACCGTCATCAAGTGCTTCCTCCACATCTCCTACGACCAGCAGCGCCGCCGCCTGCTGGAACGCCTGGACAACCCGGACAAGCACTGGAAGTTCAACCCCGGCGACATCGAGGAACGCGCCCTGTGGCCCGCCTACCAGCAGGCCTACGAGACCGCCCTCACCCGCTGCTCCACCCGGGACGCCCCCTGGTACCTGATCCCGTCCGACCGCAAGTGGTACCGCAACTGGGCCGTCAGCCGCCTCCTCTTGGAACACCTGACGGCCCTGGACCCGCAGTACCCGAAAGCGGACTTCGACGTCGAGGAGTGCCGGAAACGGCTGCTGAGCACGGACTGACCGCCCGTCCGTGTCGGTGCCCCAATAATCCCTTTTATCCTTCTATCTTCCTACGGTGACCATTCGAGTACGCCAAGTCGCCGCCGCCTGTGCGCTCGGCGCCGCGCTCACCGCCTGCGGGGCCCCTTCGGCGCCGCACGCCGCCCGTCCGGCGCCCAGTGCGCCTTCCGCCGCGGTGTCGCGGCCGCCCACGCTCGCGCCCGGCCCCGCCGGGCTGACCCCCGTGTTCAAGAACGGCCCGCGGACCGGCGGCAAGACCGTCGCGCTGACCTTCGACGCCGACATGACCGCCGACGAGGGGCCCCGCGCGGCGAAGGGCGAGCACTTCGACAATCCGCAGCTGATCTCCACGCTGCGCACGCTGAAGGTGCCGGCGACCGTGTTCATGACGGGCCGCTGGGCCGACGAGTACCCGGCCGAGGCCCGCGCCATCGGCCGTGACCCGCGGTTCGAGATCGCCAACCACTCCTACAGCCACTACGCCTTCACCGGTGACTGCTACGGCCTGCCGACCGTGGCCCCGGACCGGATGAAGGCGGATGTCGAGCGGGCGTACACCGCCTTCAAGAAGGCGGGCGTGCCGAACGCGATGCCGTACTTCCGCTTCCCCGGCGGGTGTTACGACCGCCGGGCGCTGAAGGCGCTGAGCGCGGTCGGTGTCACGGCGGTGCAGTGGGACGTGGTGAGCGGCGACGCGTTCGCGACGGACTCGGACGCCGTGGCCCAGCAGGTGCTGGACGGTGTGAAGCCCGGCTCTGTCGTCGTCATGCACTGCACGCGCAGCGCCGCCCCGGCGACCGAGCGCGCCGTCCGCATGATCGTCCCCGAGCTGCGGAAGAAGGGGTACCGGTTCGTGAAGGTCTCCGAGCTGATCGGGGCGACCGGCCGGCACCGCTGAGCGGCCGGCGCTCCCTCGTACGCTGGTGCCATGAGCGACGAAGAGACGGCACCGGCGTACGCGGAGTGTGTGCTGTGCCGGGAGTCGACCGAGTACCCGGAGTCGTACAAGGGGATCACGCTGTGCCCCGTCTGCGCATGGCAGGAGGCACAGCGCACCGCCTGTTCGGGGTGACGGCGGGGGCTCGTCGCGCGGTTCCCCGCCCCCCTCGGGCAGGTCCCCCAGCGGTGCTGCCAAGGGCCGTTCCTCCGGCTGGCAGACTGAGGGGGTGATCAGTGACTCCTCCGTTCCCGGCGACAGCGCCGACCCCTTCCTGAACGAGCCCACCGTGCGCGACGAGGCTCCGCAGTTCGTGCTGCCTCTCGTGGTGCGGATCGAGCGGGACGCGCCGCCGGTCCGTACGGACGCGCTGGAGACGGCCGCCCGTGCCGTGCTGACGATCCTCAGCGACGAGCGGGCTCTCGGGGACGGCGAGTGGGCGCAGGCCATGCGGGACTGGCAGGACGCGCGCATCCGGAAGGTGGTCCGGCGGGCGCGCGGGGCCGAGTGGCGGCGGGCCGAGGCACTGCCGGGCATCACCGTGACCGGGAAGTCGGCGGAGGTACGGGTCTTCCCGCCCGTCCCGCTCGACGGCTGGCCCAAGGACCTCGCCCGGCTCCAGGTCTCCGGCACCGACCTCGACGACCCCGAACCCCCGGCCGACGCGGACCCGACGGCGCCGGTGCTCTGGCTCAACCCCGAACTCGACATGTCGGCCGGCAAGACGATGGCCCAGACCGGTCACGGCGCCCAACTCGCCTGGTGGGAGCTGTCCGACGAGGACCGCACCGCCTGGCGCCACGCGGGCTTCCCGCTCTCCGTCCGCACCGCCACCCCTGCCCACTGGGCCGAACTCATCAGCACCGAACGCCCGTTGGTGCGCGACGCGGGCTTCACCGAGATCGCCCCGGGACTCACGGTCGCGGTCGAGGGGCACGACCGCGTCGGCGATCTGCCGGGTGAGGACGCACCGCCGGTCGACTGACCTTGCCCGCGTCCGCCGGCGGCGGGTGTCACCCTCTCCTCACTCCCCCAGCATCCTCATCCGCCGCCGATGCCACACCACCGGTCTCCGGTCGTCGTCGGACCTCATCGCCAGCACCCGCAGCACGATGATGTCGTGGTCGCCGGCCGGATAGCTGTGCTCGACGGTGCACTCCAGCCACACCGGCGCCCCGTCGAGGAAGATCGCGCCGGACTCCGCCTCCACCGTGCGCAGGTCGGCGAAGCGGGCCGCCTTGCTGCGGGAGCCGAGCTGGCGGGCCTTGTCGCTGTGGCCCTCGCCCAGGACGGAGATGCCGATGGCCTGCGCGCGGGAGAGCAACGGCCAGGTCGTGGAGGTGTGCTGGGCCGCGAAGGAGACCATGGGCGGATTGTGGGAGACGCCGACCGCGAACGAGGAGACGATCATCACTGTCGGTTCGCCGTGGACGCGCGCGGAGAGGGCCGCGACCCCCGAGGGGAAGCCGGAGAACGCGCTCGTCATCTCCCCGGGATCCCAGATGATGCCGTCCAGATCCTCCAGGCCCTCCATTGCCGTCATCGTGCAACCCCCTTCCGCATCAAGCCTGTTGAGAGCTCGGCAGGCTTCATCAGGCAACCCCTGTGGGCAGTTGGGACGGGGCGGGAATCCCGGGGTGCGCGCTCGTCGGCGACTCGGTCCGCAGGAGCGCGCACGCGAGAAGACACAGCACTCCTACGGCCGCGAGCCCGCCGAGTGTGACCGCGTAGCCGTGACCGGCCAGCAGCACCGCGCACACCGCGCTGCCCAGCACCGCCCCGAGTTGCTTCATGGCGTTGAAGGTGCCGGACGCCGCCCCGACGTCGTCCGGTCGCACCGAGGTCACCGCCGCGATCGAAAGGGGCGACCAGACGAAGGAGTTGGCGACCCCGTACACCGCGAACGTGGCCGTCAGCGCGGAGATCGGCGCGTTCGTGGCCACGAGCGCCGCCGAGGCCCCGATGGAGAGGACCAGCGCGCCGGAACCGATGACGGCGACCGCGCGGGACCCGATCCCGTTGTTGAGCCGGGCCGACACCGGCGCCCCCAACAGGCAGACCACACCCATCGGTACGAGGGTGAGAGCGGCGGCGCCCGCGTCGAGCCCGCGTTCCCGCTGGAGGTACAGCATCAGCGGGATCATCGCCGACCCGGAGCAGAAGGCCGCCGCGGCACCGGCCGAGGCCGCGACGACGAACCCCCGGCTGCGCAACAACTCGACCGGCACCAGGGCGCGTTGACCGTCCCGGCGCTGGAACCACACCACACCGGCGACGACCACGACACCCACGGCGACGAGCAGCCACCGTGGCACGCCCCGCACTTCACCGCTCGCCGCGTCCGTGCCCTGGATGCCGATCACCAGCGCGCCGACCCCGCTCGCGTTCGCACAGATCGCCCACACCGGGATGCGCGCCTTCTGTCGCGGCAGCACCGGCACGAACACGGCCACGGCCACCAACGCGCCCGCACCGACCGGCACGTTGACCCAGAACACCGCGGGCCAGCCCCCGGCGGCGACGAGGAAACCGCCCAGCAACGGTCCGACGGCCACCGCCGCTCCGCCCACCGCGCCCCACACGCCGAGCGCGACAGCGAGGCGCGGGGGCCGGAACAGCGCCTTGATGAGGGTCAGGCACTGCGGTGTCATCAGCGCCGCGCCGATGCCCTGTGCCACCCGCCAGGCGACAAGTGCCGTGATGGAGGCGGCGGTTGCGCACAGCAGCGAGCCGAGGGTGAAGGCCGCGAGGCCGATCAGATGGACGCGTCGGTGGCCATAGCGGTCGCCCAGCCGTCCCGCGACGACCAACGGCACGGCGTACGCGATGAGATAGCCGCTGTTGACCCACATCGCGGCGGTCTCGCCGGTGTGCAGTCCGGTGATGAGGGACGGCAGTGCGACCGAGGTGATCGTGCTGTCCAGCAGGAGCATGAAGAACCCTGTGCAGAGGCTGCCGAGGGCGAGCCAGTCGCGCCGCGTGCCCGTGCCTCCGTCCCCACCCGCGCTCACCGCCGGCATCTCAGACGGCCAGGTTCTCGCGGAGAGTCGGCCCCGGGTAGGCCGGTGCGAGCGCGCCGCGGCGGCGCAGTTCGGGCAGCAGCAGTTCGCTGATCGCGGCGAAGCCGGAGGGCATGGCGAGCGGGCTGGAGAACATGAAGCCGCCGCGTGCTCCGGTGTCGGCGAAGTTCTCCTCCAAGGCGTCCGCCACGGTGGCGGGGTCGCCGACGATGCTGTGGTCCAACCCCGTTGCCCTGCCCCGCCCGTGCGCGAAGAACTCGCCGCGGCTCATGGTGCGGTCCGCGCCGAACTCCGCGACGAGCGAGCCGACGATCCCGGCGGGACTGGCGTTGGCCGCCGCCAACTCGTCGCGCAGTTCGCCGAGTCGGAAGGAGGCGGGCAGCGTGGAGAAGTCGTAGCCGGCGTTGTGCGAGAGGTAGGTGGCGACGGCCTCCTCGTTCCAGAACTCGTGGACCGCCTCGCAGCGCGCCGACGCCTCGGCCTTGGTGCGGCCGACGATCACCTGGGTGGCCCACAGGATGCCCACGTGATCCGGGTCCCGCCCTTCGGCGAGAAGGGCCTCGTCGAGCAGTTTGCGGTGGCGCCGCTGTCCGGCGAGGCTGCCGCCGAAGCCGAAGACGAGGTCGGCGAAGCGGGCCGAAGCGGCGATGCCCCGGGGCGAGTTGCCCGCCTGGACGATCAGCGGGTGGTACTGCGGGCCGGGTACGGACGCGAGCGGGCCCTTGACGGTGAAGAAGCGTCCCTCGTGGTCGATGGGGTGCACCTTCGCGGGGTCGGCGAACCGGCCCGTGCTGCGGTCGCGGACGATGGCGTCCGGTGCGACGGAGTCCCACAACGCCCGGCAGACGGCGACGAATTCCTCCATCCGGTCGTAGCGCAGGTCGTGGTCCATCAGCTCGGCGAACCCGTAGTTGGCCGCGTCCGCGCCGCGGGTGGAGGCGACCACGTTGAAGGCGATCCGGCCGCCCGTCACATGGTCGAGCGAGTTCAACAGCCGCGCCACGTAGAAGGGATGCATGAACGTCGAGGAGTACGTCAGTCCGAAGCCGACCCGTTCCGTGACGGTGGACATCGCGGCGATCACCGGTGCCATGTCGTGGCGCGGCCACTGGATGCCCCACTCCACGGCCGGGGCGATGCTGCCGCGCCAGGTGCTGGGGATGCCGCTGCCGTCGCCGAAGAACAGCAGGCCCACGCCCGCGCGTTCGGCGGTCTGCGCCAGCTCCATGAACATACGGACGTCAGGGAAGTCCCGCCCGACCCAGGACCCCTGACGCGCCCAGGCGCCTTCGGTGTGGGTGAAGGAGAGGTCGTAGCCGATGTGCATTCCGGTCATCGCGCGGCCTTCTTCCACAGCTCGACCACTTCGTCGGCGTCGCTCAGCACGGCCACGTTCAGGCCGAGTTGGAAGAGGGCGGCGGCGTTGACGTGGTGGTCGTAGGCGGTCGTCGTGTCCTGCGGTACGACGACGGGCCAGTCGAGTTGGACGGCGTCCTGGGCGGTGGCGTAGACACAGCACTCGCTGGTCAGGCCGACGACGGTGAGCCAGTCGCAGCCCGTCGCGCGCAGCCGGGTGTCGAGATCGGTGCCGAGGAAGCCGCTGTAGCCGCGCTTGACGACGCGCGCCTCTCCCTCGGCGGGCCGCATGCGGTACCACTCGGCGCCGGGTGTGCCGATGCGGCACGGCTCGTCGGGGCTCATGGGTGCGTCGTAGTCGCCCTCGCGCAGCCAGTTGCTCGACCGCCAGGGCCGTGCCGGGTCGCTGCCCAACTCCACCCAGACGACCGGTACTTCGGCGGAGCGTGCGGCGTCGACGAGGTCGGCGATACGGGTGACCGTCCGGTCGAGGGTGGCCAGCGCCGCGTCGGTCAGGCCGTACGCCCCGAGCAGGTCCGGGTCGGCGAAGTCGCGCTGCACGTCGACCACGACGAGCGCGGGCCTGCTCAACGGTCGTACAAGATGGGCGAGTTGTCTGTCCCGCAGGTCGGGCATCAGGCCGTCACCTCGTCGCGGGCGCGCAGTGCGGGCAGCACGGTCTCGCCGAACAGCACCATGTCCTCGTCGTACTCCGGGAAGATCAGCATGAGTCCGTCGAGGTCGGCCTCGCGCACGATGTACTCGATGTGCTCGGTGACGGTACGGGCCGAACCGGCGACGTACGGCGTCTGGAAGGCCGCCTCCCCGTCGGCGCCGGCGGCCCACGCGCGGGCCTGGTCCTCGGGCACGCCCCAGGTGTGCCGCATATGGGCGAGCGCCTCGCGGTCGACGCCCGCGCCCCACTCCCTGACCTTCTTGACGGCCAGTTCGTCGGTGTCGTCCTGGACGACGGTGAGCATCGAATACGTCCGGCAGACACGGCCGTTGGCCTTCGCGCGGGCGTGCACGTCGGCGGAGAGCGACCGCATGTCGTCGAGGCTGTCGGCGGCGAGGAAGGCGCCGTCGGCGTAGCGGGCCTGGAAGCGGCGCGCGTCCTCGGAGCGCCCCGCGCTGATGAGGGTCGGCCTGGTCGCGGGATGCGGCCGGGACTCGCAGTCGACGAGGTCGAAGTACGGGGTGCGCAGGGTGACCGAGTCCTCGGTCCACAGCCGGGTGACCGCCTCCGTCCACAGCTCCGTCATCCGGTAGCGGTCCTCGTGGCTCAACTCCGGGTCCCAGTCCCCGAACTGCTCGAACTCCCCCGCGTACGAGCCGTTCACGATGTTCATCCCGGCCCGGCCGCCGGAGATGTCCTGGAGGGTGGTGAGCATCTTCGCGGCGACGGCGGGGTTGTGGATGTTGGCGTGCAGGGTCGCCCAGATCTTGACCCGGCTGGTGGCCTCGGCGAGCGCCGCCATCATCGTCATCGACTCGAGGGAGCGGCCCCAGTGGTCCGTACTCCCGCCGAAACCACGCCACTTGGCCATCGACATCACGAAGTCGAGACCGATGTCCTCGGCGTGCAGCGCGGCACGCCTGTTGTAGGCGTAGGTCGCCTCGGGGTGCGGTGCGGTGGTGGACAGCATCCAGCCGCCGCTCCCGATGGGAAGGAAGATTCCATACTCTTTCGCGGGCACGTCGCGCGCCTTTCTACGGCTCTTTCAGGGGTTTTCCACGGCTCCACGGTGGCTACGGCGCGGGCCAGACGAGCTTGCCGCCGCTGTAGAGGTCCTTGACGAAGGAGGTGTCGAACCATCCCTGGGCCTTCGCGGCGGTCACACCGGCGGGCACGATCTTGAACTGGTGCAGCATGTCGACGAGTTGGGTGACGTTGTCGGGGTCGACCCCGCCCAGCGGCTGTCCGGGTGTCGGGTTCTCCTTGACGACCTGCGTCTCGGTCTTCCAGATCGTCGCGTTGAGCTTCTTGTCGTAGGTCGGTCCCGACAACTTGGCCGCGTAGCCGACGCATTCACTGATGTGCGCCTCGCTCGCGGAGCAGTACGCGTACGCGTGCAGCGCGGCCCGCAGCACGTCCTGCACGGCATGCGGATGGGCCTTGGCGAAGGCCGGGTTGACCGCCATCGCGCCGATCGAGCTCGGGATCTTGTAGTCGACCGGCTTCCACACGGTGACGTCCTTGCCGGCCGCCTTCAGCTGGTTGGGCTCGTTCGAGATGAACCCGGTGAGCGCTTCGAGACCGCCCTGCTTGCGCGGCAGCACGGAGGGGTCGTAACCCTCCTTGACCAGCTTGAGCGAGTCCCAGTTCACTCCGGCCTTGACCAGCATCGCCTCGACGGCGGCGGGCACATATCCCTTGTGTCCGATGACCTTTCCGTCGAGCTGGGTCAGTTCGGTGATGTCCTTGTTGGTCATCAGGATGTCGAGACCGGCATTCGAGTACGACGAAATCCCCTTGATGTCGATCCCGTTGGCCTGCGCCTGAATGAGGTCCTGCTCGGAGATCGCGGACACGGTCGCCTGTCCACCGGCGAGCAGTTTGGTGTTCTGCGCGGTGTCACCACTGCCGGGCTTGAGGTCGACGGTGAGGCAAAGGTCCTTGAAATAGCCGAGTTTGGCGGCGGCGATGTATTCGAGGATCGAGACGGAGGACTGGAACTGATAGCCGGAGAGATACGTGATCTTCCCGGCGGCCTTGTTCTCGGCGCAGCGCTTCGCGGAGATCGCGGACCCGGCCGAACCGGCGGAGGTGCTGTCGTCGGAGCCCGAGCCGCATCCGGCGGCTCCGAGCACCAGGACGGCGGCGACGAGGGCAGATCTGGTGGAGCGGTAACGAGGCATGGGTGACTCCGAACTGGCTGGAGAGCCGGTGAGTTGAGCGCCCCGGGAGGGCGCGAGGAACTGCGCGGCCGGCCCCCGGCCGGCCCGCGGATCGACGACAGGTGCCACTACTCCCGCACGCTGTCGTGCCAATGCAGCACACGCCGCTCGACCAAGGTCACGGCGAGCAGCAACAGCACCCCCATCACCGCGAGCACGAGGATCGAGGCATAGACAACGGGGAGTTGATTCATCGAGGAGGCCACACTGATCGCGGTGCCGAGCCCCCCGGTGGACCCGGACGCCGACATCTCCGCCACCACCGCCCCGATGATCGACAGCGGGAAGACGATCCGCAGCGCGGCGAAGAGATACGGCAGCGCGTTGGGCACGCGCACGTGCCACAACAGCTCGACCCGGCTTGCGTCCATCGTCCGGTACACCTGCACCACCTGCTGAGGAACGGACCGCAGCCCCGTGGCCGTGTTGATGAGGATCGGGAAGAAGCAGATCAGCCCGGTGATGATCAGCTTGGGCATGGGCCCGAACCCGAACGCCACGACGAGGGCGGGTGCGATGGCGACCAGCGGCGTCACATTGAGGACGACGGCGATCGGCATCACCGCCCGCCGGACCAGAGGGAGTTCACTGGTCAGTACCGCGAGCACGAACGCCGCGACGAACCCGATCCCCAGCCCGGCGGTGGCCTCGCCGAGCGTGACGAGGGCGTTGTGGACGTAGTAACCGAGTTCGCCGGAGAGGGAGTCGCCCACAGCGGACAACGGCGGCAGCAGATAGGGAAGTTGGCCGGCCCCCCAGTGCCAGAGCCCGGCAAGCAGTACCAGCATCACGACGAGCGGCAGCCATACGGCCGGACGGACCCACGCGATCCGGGATCTCGGGTGCTTCAGGCTGAAGCGGGACGGTTCGGCGGGCGGCGGTGTCTTGGCCGCCGGGGCGGTGGTGCGTTCGTCGGCTACGGTCATGTCCTCGCCCCCACTCACGCGGCTTCGCTGTGCCAGGCGCGGCGCAGCCGCTCTCTCACCAGGTCCTCGTACTCGTGGAACCGCCGTTCCCCGAAGAGCCGTTCACCGCGCGGCCGGGGCAGGTCGACGTCGATGCTCTCGACGATCCGGCCCGGGTTCGGCGCCATGACGACGACGGTGTCGGAGAGCCGTACGGCCTCGGAGACGGAGTGGGTGACGAACAGGACGGTGGTCCTCAGCTCCTCCCACAGGTCGAGAAGCTGGTCCTGAAGGCTTTCGCGGGTGAACTCGTCGAGCGCCGAGAAGGGTTCGTCCATCACGAGCACGTCGGGCCGCAGGCCGAACGCCCGGACGATCGCCGCGCGTTGGCGCATACCGCCGGAGAGCTGGGCCGGGAGCTTGTGCAGGGCGTCGCCGAGACCGGCCTTGACGAGGAGTTCCTCCATGTCGGGTACCGCCGGCTGCCGTTCGGCGAAGTCGGCGATGCGCTCACGGCGCTTGCCCGCACCCCGGTTGATCTTCTGCGGCAGCGTGACGTTCCGCAGGACGGAGAGCCAGGGCAGCAGCGCGGGGCTCTGCGGGACGAGGCCGATCATCTTGGCCGCGCAGGCCTCGGCCGGGGTCACCCCGTGCACCGACACCTCGCCGAGGTCCGGCTGTTCGAGCCCGGCGACCAGGCGCAGCAGCGTCGACTTCCCGCAGCCGCTGGGGCCGATGAGACTGACGAAACGGCCCGACGGCACCGTCAGGTGGACGTCGTCGAGGGCCGTGGTCGCGGTCGACCCGTAGCCGTAGACCCGTCGTACCGACCGCAGTTCGAGTGCTGGCGTACCAGTCACCTTCACGCTCCCATCCATGTCGCGGGCACGAGTGCCCGATCCTGGAAGTCGGAGAGCGTGCGTAGCGAGTGCGACTGACTGCCACGCGGAAATCCGCTTAGGTGCCCCCGACCGTAGGAAGATTCTGTTTCGGCGGACGGCAGTTGTCTGTTACGCGCGCTTTACGGCTGGCCGCGCCGGGGCCCGCAAAGGGACGATCGCGCCATTGTCGAAGACGTGGATCTCGATCCCGAGGTCGGTCGCGGCCCGCGCCACCCAGCCGCCGAGGGCCTGCACGATCACGTCCGTGACCAGCAGGACCGCGCGTTCGGCGGTCGGTACGGACTCCCGCAGCCAGAGCAGTTTGAACATGTCGGCCATGACCTTGTTCCGGTAGGCGGGTTTGTACGCGCCCTGGTTGCCGACGAGCTGGACGAGGACGCGGCACGCGGCGTCGATCCCCTCGACCTCGACCCGGCTGCCGTCGGGCAGCATCAGCGGCTTCGGGCGCAGCGGCGTGCCGAGCCGGTCGCCGAGCGCGAGCAGCATGCGGCGCTCGACGGAGCCCTCGGCGAACCGGCTCCACTCGTTGGATGCGTCCAGGACGGTCAGGTGCACGCGCCGCATCCTAGGAAGGGTCCGTTTCCCCCGTGTTGCTTAGGGTGGACCACCATGGGAGCGGGCGGAGTGGACGAGGGCACGGCGACGACACGACTCGACGGCCGGGTCGAGCGGGGCAACCGCACCCGGCGGCTCATCCTGCGCCGCACCGTCGACATCGCCTCGGTCGAGGGCCTGGAGGCGCTGTCCGTGGGGCGGTTGGCCACCGAGCTGCGGCTCAGCAAGAGTGGGGTGTTCGCGCTCTTCGGCTCCAAGCAGGAGCTACAGCTGGCGACCGTGCGCGAGGCCGCCCGCATCTACACCGAGCAGGTGATCAGGCCCGCCGCCGAAGTCGCCCCCGGCATCGGCCGGTTGTGGCGGCTGTGCGACCTGTGGCTGGAGTACTCGCGGGGCCGGGTCTTCCCCGGCGGCTGCTTCTTCTACGGGGTCATCGCCGAGTTCGACGCCCGCTCCGGGCCGGTGCACGACGCGATGGTCGGCGCGCACCGGGCCTGGATGTCGCTCGTGGAGCGGACGGCCGCCGAGGCCCGGGACACCGGCGAGCTGCGGGCCGACACCGACATACCCCAACTCGCCTTCGAGATCGTCGCGTTGATGGAGACGTCCAACGCGTTCTCCGTGCTGCACGACGAGGAGTCCGTGTACCGCAGGGCCCGTACCGGCATAGCGGCACGGCTGCGGTGCGCTGCCACCGATCCCGCCATGGCCCCTCAAGTCCTGTGACATTAGCGGCATTTCCCCTCCTCCCGATTTCGGCCGAAAACAAGTAGCACGATCGTTCGCACAGTTTTACGCTCACGCTTCATGACCACCACCGGAACGGACATCGTCGAGCTCGACCGGATCGCCGTCCACGAGGCCCTGCGCGTAGTGGAGTCGGCGCGGGCGGAGGACTGGGAGCGGGACACCCCCTGCGCGGGATGGGACCTGCGGCGGCTCGTGGCGCACATGGCCGCGCAGCACCACGGGTTCGCGGCCGCCGCGCGCGGCACGGGCCAGGACCTGGACTCCTGGCGGGAGCCCGCGGACATGAGCGAACCGGCCCGTACGCACCGCGCGGCGGCCACCGACGTCCTCGCCGCGTTCGCCGAACGCGGCGCCACCGAGCGGGAGTTCACCCTGCCGGAGCTGGGCGCGAGCTTCCCCGGCCGGACGGCGATCGGCTTCCACTTCGTCGACTACGTGGTCCACGCCTGGGACGTCGCCGCCGCCCTCGGCGTACGGCTGGACCTGTCGGACGACGTGCTCGACATCGCCCTGGCCGTCGCCCGGTCGGTGCCGACCGACCCGGCCGGGCGCGGACCGGGATTCGCCTTCGCCCCGCCCCTCGGCATACCGCCGGACGCGGGCCCGCTCGACGAGACGCTACGGCTGCTGGGCCGATCGCCGGAGCGGTGGCCGACGAAGGACTGACACACGGGCCGGCGGAGACCCGGCGAGGGATTGGCGGAGGCCTGAGGAGGGTCTGCCGGAGGGCCGCCGAGGGCTTGCCGGTGGGGCCACCGAACTCCCCTTCTTTGCCTGCCCTTTGAGGAAAGCTGCCCTCCCTTTGAACAAGGCGACCCGCCCGCTCGTACCTCCTGGCACTGGCCACGTGTCGACTTCTCCAACGACCAGTTGGTTTCCCCGGGAGGCTCCCTTGCGTCGTATCAACGGTACGGCTGTGCTCATCACGGCCATCGTCGCCACCACCGGCGCGCTCGCTTTTCCGGTGTGGTCGTACGCCGACCGCGCGGGCACCGGGCAGGCGAACGTGGCGGCGGGCACCGTGAACACCGAGTGGGGGCCGTTGACGGCCGCCGACCGGGATCTGATCGTGCGGGTGCGGCTGGCCGGGCTGTGGGAGCTGCCGGCGGGCCAGCAGGCGATCGAGCGGGCGCCCAGCCAGGCGATCAAGGAGGCCGGTGACCATCTCATCGTCGGCCACACCGACCTCGACAAGCGGGTGCGGATCATCGCGGCCCAGCTCAACGTCGCGCTGCCGAACGTGCCGAACGAACAACAGCAGGGCTGGCTGCGGGAGATGAGCGCGGCGACCGGCGCCGAGTACGAGTACAAGTTCGCCAACCTGCTGCGTGCCGCGCACGGCAAGATCTTCCCGGCCATCGGCGCCGTACGGAACACCACCCGCAACACGCTGGTACGGCAGCTCGCCTCGGACGCCAACCAGACCGTGCTCGACCACATCACCGTGCTGGAGAAGACCGGCCGGGTCGACTTCGACGCCATCGCCAACGAGATCGCGAACGCCTCCACCGCGAGCCCGACCGGCCCCGCCGCGCCGGTGCCCGGCCTGCCCGCGCCCTCCGCCCCGGCCGCCGAGGCGAGCGGCGACATCGGCACCACCTCGCGGCCGTCCCCGGCGGCGCCCGGGACGGTGAACACCGGTCGACCGGATCCGGTCGACTCGAACGGCGTCCTCGGCTAGGGGACCGCCCCTCCGAACCTCAAATGTTGCTCTGAAGGTGACGCGGCCGGGGTTCGGGACCCGCTGTCGCGGCGATACCCCCGTCACGCCGGAACAGCGGCCATGGGAGTTCATGGATTTCCTGGAGGACGGGGACGGACGATGGAGCGACTGGGGACAGGCATCGGCTGGCGGCCGGAGATCGCGGACGCCGTGGAACGCATGCCGGGCATCGACTGGGTCGAGGCCGTGGCCGAGAACGTCTGCCCCGGCCACCTCCCCGACTCCCTCCTACGGCTGCGCGCACGCGGCGTGACCGTGATCCCGCACGGCGTCTCCCTCGGCCTCGGCGGCGCCGACCGCCCGGACGAGTCCCGGCTGACGGCGCTCGCCGAGCGGGCCGAGGCACTGGGCGCGCCGCTGGTCACCGAGCACATCGCGTTCGTCCGCGCGGGCGGCCCCCTGACCGCCTCCCCGCTGCTGGAAGCGGGCCATCTGCTGCCCGTACCGCGCACCCGGGACGCTCTCGACGTGCTCTGCGAGAACATCCGCATCGCCCAGGCCGCGCTGCCCGTACCCCTCGCCGTCGAGAACATCGCCGCGCTGCTCGCCTGGCCGGGCGAGGAGATGACCGAGGGCCAGTTCCTGTACGACCTGGCCGACCGCACCGGCGTACGCCTCCTCATCGACGTCGCCAACCTGCACACCAACCACGTCAACCGCGGCGAGGACCCGGCCAAGGCCCTCGCCGAACTCCCCGTCGAGGCCGTCGCCTACGTCCATGTCGCGGGCGGGATCGAACGCGACGGCGTGTGGCACGACACCCACGCCCATCCCGTGCCGGCGGCGGTCCTCGACATCCTGACCGACCTGGCGTCCCGGGTCTCACCGCCGGGGGTGCTGCTGGAGCGGGACGACAACTTCCCTGATCCCGCAGAGCTGGAGCGGGAGTTGGAGGCGATTCACGGGGCGCTGACCAAGGGGTGGGCACGGCGGACGACGCGCGGGGCGGCCTCGCCGGAGCCGAAGGCCGGGACAAAGCCGGAGGCAAACGCTGAGGCGCTACGGGCCGCGGGGCCGCCGGATGCCTCCGACCCCGTCCGCCAGCGCCTCGCCCTGGCCGAGACCACCCTCCTCTCCGCCCTCGTCGCCGGGACCCCCGTCCCCGACGGCTTCGACCGCGTACGGCTCGGTGTGCAGGCCCGGGCGCTCGGGGTGAAGCGGGCGGACGTCGTGGCGAAGGTCGCTCCCGAACTACCGGAGATCCTCGGGGAGTCCTACCGCACGGCGTTCCTCGCGTACGCGCACTCGCACCCGATGACCGGCGGCTACCGGCGTGACGCGCTGGACTTCGCCGGGCAGCTGCTGCTGTCCGGCGGCCCCGAGGACGCCGAGGCGCGGCGGGAACTGCGGGAGTGGTGGCTGGAGCGCTCGGGTCCCGTCCCCCGGTCGCAGCGGCCCGGGGTACGGCTCGCCCGTGCCACCCGGCGGGTGCTGCTGGGCCGGTGAGGGCCGTGGCGAGGCTGACGTGGGGCCTTGGGGGGTGGGAGTGACCCCGAAGTAATGTTGTGGTCCCGCACGAGAAGCGCACGCGCGTGCGGTGCCGTGACAGGAGGCCCCCATGCGACCACGACCCCCCGTACAGGGCCGGGGCATCTTCAGCGGAACGGGCGTCATCGTCATCGGCCTGACCGCGACCCTGGCCGCGCTGATCTTCCCGGTCTGGTCCTATGCCGACCGGTCCGGCACGGCCGGTGCCAGCGTGCTCAGCGACCAGACCGTGACGACGCGGTACGGGCCGTTGTCCGCGCTGGACCGGGACTTCATCACGAAGGTCCGGCTGGCCGGGCTGTGGGAGCTGCCGGCCGGCCA
Organism: Streptomyces sp. NPDC096013; assembly: GCF_044763565.1. Lineage (NCBI taxonomy): Bacteria > Bacillati > Actinomycetota > Actinomycetes > Kitasatosporales > Streptomycetaceae > Streptomyces > Streptomyces sp. NPDC096013. The sequence continues at coordinate 1,473,557 of NZ_JBIWGK010000001.1, forward strand.
GCAGGCCGAGGAGAAGGGCACGACCGCGGCCGTACGGACGGCGGGGCAGCACCTCATCGACGGGCACACCTACCTCGACCAGCGGGTGCGGGACGTCGCCGCGCAGCTCGGGGTGCCGCTGCCCAACCAGCCGAACGCGCAGCAACAGCAGTGGCTCGGCACGCTCTACGCGGCGCAGGGCGTCGACTTCGACCGCACGTTCGCCAACATCCTGCGCCTCGCGCACGGCAGGGTGTTCACGGTGGTCGCGCAGGTCCGGGCCACCACGCAGAACTCCCTGGTACGCGCCCTCGCCGACGACGCGAACACGACCGTCCTGGACCACATCAAGCTCCTGGAGGCCACCGGCTACGTCGACTTCGGCGAGCTGGCCCGGGACATGGCGGCGTCCAGCTCGCCCGCGCCCAGCGTCTCCGCCGCGGCCGACCCCGGCCAGGTCGTCCCGCTGGCCCCGTCGGTCTCCCCGACCTACACCCTCCCGCCGGCCGCCTCCAGTCCCCAGGCGTCGGCACAGCCGTAGACCTGTTTCGGCCGTGGGCGGTTTCCGGACAAGCGGAACGTCACGTGCCGACAACGCTCTGTCCGGATTGTGAACAAGGCATGGCGTCGCACTGGGCCTTTGGCATAGAAACTTGGCATGTTCTGGGTCCTTCTCCTGCTCCTGGCCTGGGCCGTCGCCGGCACGGCGTGCACGCGGCTGTGCCTGGCCGCCGTCAGAGCGGCGGCCGTCGACGCGGACGACGCGGGCACGGGACATGATCTGACGCTCTACGAGGCGGCGTTCCTGTCCGGCGGCCCCGCGCGGGTCGCCGATCTGACGCTCGTCTCCATGGCACGGCAGCACCGGCTGCTGCTCGCGCACACCGGCTGGGCGACCGTCGTCGACCCGCGTGGCCGGGACGCCATCGAGCGGTCGGTGATAGGCGCGATCGGGCCCGAGGGGCAGTCCAGGATCGGCCCGGTGCGGGCCAGCGCGGCGGCCACGGACGCGGTGCGCGACCTCGCGGTCCGGCTCGTCGACGCGGGTCTCGCCGTACCGGACGGGAGTACGACGACCGTGGCGTCCGGCGTCCGGCAGGTGCGGGCCGCCGCGCTCGTCGTGCTCGGGCTGGGCGCGACCGCGCTGCTGACGCCCGGGGCGGAGATGCCGCAGGGCCTGGTCGCGCTCTGGTTCGCGCTGCCGCTCGCGCTCACGCTGAGCTGTCTGGCCATCGCGCGGGTCGAGGTGCACCCGTACTCGCGCTGGGCCTCCCCGGCCGGTCAGCGGCTGCTGGGCACGCTGGCGCGGCACTCGGGGAGTGGTGACGACCGTACGTATCTGACGTCCGTCGCCGTACGGGGCATCCGCGCGGTCGGCGAGCCGGATCTGCGGGCGGCGTTCGCGCACCGCGAGCAGTACGAGTGGCGCCGCTGAGCACAGCGTGAGGGCGCTCCCCGGGGGCGCACGGGGGTCATTGGGGCCGACACCGCCCGACGGTGCTTGCCTTCACCTGGAAGCGAACGAAACATCCCCTTTGTTGCTGCCGTGCTCCGAAGGGATACGCCACCATGCGAGCCGCCGCCCTGTACTCGGCCGCCGGGTCCTTGCTCCTGACCACCCTCGCCGCCGCCCCGGCCACCGGTACCCCGGCCGTTCCTGGTGTCGGGGCCGCCGAGTCGACCGGCACCGCGCTGGCCGCCGCGCACGCCCGGGCGAAGGGCATCACCTTCGGGAAGTGCCCCGACGCGCAGGACCTGCCCGGCACCATGGAGTGCGGCACGGTCTCCGTCCCGCTCGACTACGCGCACCCCGACGGCACGCGGATCAAGCTGACCGTCAGCCGCGCCCGCGCCACCCACAAGGACCCGCACAACAGCAAGCGGAGAGTCCCCCGCCAGGGCTCCCTGGTCTACAACCCGGGCGGCCCCGGCGCCTCCGGCCTCTACTTCCCGCTGATCGGCATGCTCCCCGAGTGGAAGCGCATCGCGTCGGCCTACGACCTCGTCGGCTACGCCCCGCGCGGCGTCGACAAGTCGGCACCCCTGTCCTGCGAGGACCCCAAGCACTTCTTCAAGGCGCCCTCGCAGTCGCCGACGTACCCCTCGGAGTCGTACAAGAAGCAACGCGTCGCGGAGGCCAGGTCCTACGCCCGCGGCTGCGCCAAGCGCTCCGGCAGCAAGCTCCGCTTCTACACCTCCCTCAACAACGCCCGCGACCTGGACGTCCTGCGCGCCGCGCTCGGCGAGGACCGGCTGACGTTCATGGGCGCGTCCTACGGGACGTACTTCGGGGCGCTCTACGCGACGATGTTCCCGACGCACGTACGGCGGATGGTGTTCGACTCGGCGGTGAACCCGGACCCCGAGCAGATCTGGTACCGCAACAACCTCGACCAGTCGGCCGCGTTCGAGGGCCGCTGGACGGACTTCCGGGAGTGGATCGCCAAGCACGATGACGTCTACGGCCTCGGCGACACGGCGGACAAGGTGCTCGCCGCCTACCGCAAGGCCGAGGCGCGGCTCGCCGAGAAGCCGGCGGGCGGGAAGGTGGGACCCGCGCAGTTGCAGGGCGCGATCCTGTCCGCCGGGTACTACGACGACTACTGGCCGCACAGTGCGGCCGCGCTGTCGTCGTATCTGAAGGGTGACCCCAAGCCGCTGATCCAGCAGGCCGGGCCCACGCAGGGGGCGGCTGTCGAGGCGGAGAACGGGAACGCGGTGTACACGGCCGTCGAGTGCAACGACGCGCCCTGGCCGACCGATTGGCGGACCTGGGACCGGGACAACACCCGGCTCGCCCGGGTGGCGCCGTTCGAGACATGGGACAACGTGTGGATGAATCTGCCGTGCGCGTACTGGCCCGCGCCGCGTCAGCAGCCCCTCGATGTGCGGACCGGGCCCGGGGAGTTGCCGCCGGTGCTGATCATGGCCGCCGAGCGGGATGCGGCGACGCCGTACGACGGGGCGCTTGAGTTGCACCGGCGGTTGTCCGACTCCGTGTTGGTGACCGAGCGGGATGCCGGGACCCATGGGATCGCGGGTGGGGCCAACAAGTGTGTCAACGGGTATCTGGATGCTTACCTGTTGGAAGGGCGGTTGCCGGAGCGGCATGCTGCGTGTGCTCCGCATGCCGAGCCGAAGGCTGCGCGACCGGGCAGTGTTTAGTCTGCGGCCCGGTGGGGGCTGGTCGCGCAGTTCCCCTCGCCCCTGAAGACACCTATGCGAGGCCTGCCACCAAGTCGCCGATGTCCTTGCGGCGGCCCGTGTAGAAGGGGACCTCTTCCCGGACGTGCATACGGGCCTCGGAGGCTCGCAGGTGACGCATGAGGTCGACGATGCGGTACAGCTCGTCGGCCTCGAAGGCCAGGAGCCATTCGTAGTCGCCGAGGGAGAAGGACGCGACCGTGTTGGCGCGGACGTCCGGGTAGCCGCGGGCCATCTTGCCGTGGTCGGCGAGCATGCGACGGCGGTCCTCGTCGGGGAGCAGGTACCAGTCGTACGAGCGCACGAACGGGTACACGCTGATGTAGTTGCGCGGGGTCTCGTCGGCCAGGAAGGCCGGGATGTGCGAGCGGTTGAACTCGGCGGGGCGGTGCAGCGCCATGTTCGACCAGACCGGCTCCAGGGCGCGGCCGAGCTTCGTGCGGCGGAAGAGGTTGTACGCCTCCTGCAACTGGTCGGCGGTCTCGGCGTGCCACCAGATCATGAGGTCGGCGTCGGCACGCAGTCCCGAGACGTCGTACGTGCCGCGGACCGTCACGTCCTTCGCGGCGAGCTGGTCGAACAGCTCCTGGACCTCGTCGGCGTACCCGGCGCGGTCCTCGGGCAACACGTCCTTCAGCTTGAAGACGGACCACAGGGTGTAGCGGATGACCTCGTTGAGGTCCTTGGCCAGCTTGCCCTTGTTCGGGACACGGCCGGGCTCGGTGGTGGGGGCGTCGTCGCTCATGGGGCTATTCTCCCGCTCCGCCGGAGGCGCTCGGCACCGGGTCGCCGGTCAGCCGCTCGACGGCCGCGTACGCGCTGGCGATGGTGGCCGGGATGCCCACACCGTCGTACGCGGCACCGCAGACGGCGAGGCCGGGCAGCTTGGCCACGTGGTCGCGGACGCGGGCCACGCGCGCGTGGTGGCCCACCGGGTACTGGGGCAGGCCGTCGGTCCAGCGGGTGACGCGGGTCTCCAGGGGGGCGGCGTCCAGGCCCGTCGCCTCGCGCAGGTCGTGGCGCGAGACGTCCACCAGGCCGGTGTCGTCGCGCTCCAGGATCGCCGTCTCGCCGTACCGGCCCACCGAGGTGCGCAGGACGACCACGTCCGGGTTCTCGTCGGCGATCCAGCCCCATTTCTGGGAGGCGAACGTGGACGCCTTGATGGTGCGGCCGTCGACCGGCGGCACCAGGAAGCCGCTGCCCTCGGGGAGTTCGATGTCCGCGCGGCGGTAGGCGAGGGTGACCAGGGCCATCGAGGCGTACTCGACGGCGGCCAACTCGGTCGCCGCGCCCGGCGCTTCGGGGCGCAGCAACTCGGCGGCGGCCGGGGCGGGGACGGCGACGATCACGCCGTCGGCGTCCAGGACGCGGTCTCCGGCGACGACCCGCCAGCCCGACGTGCCGGTGCGGCGCAGCTCGGTCACCGGGGTGCCGGTGAGGATCTCGGCGCCCCGCGCGCGTGCCGACTCCGCCACGGCGAGCGGGAGCCGGCCCACTCCGCCCTGGACGCCCATGAAGACCGGGCCGGTCTGCTGTGCGGCGGCGGCGCGCTCCTGGATGCCCCGGACGGCCTCGGTGAGGGAGTCGTGGGTCTTCGCCGCCTGGTACAGCTGCGGGACGGCGGAACGCATCGAGATGCGGTACGCGTCGCCCGCGTAGACCCCGCCTAGGAGGGGTTCGACGAGGCGGTCCACGACCTCGCGGCCCAGCCGGGCCGCCACGTACTCGCCGACCGCGACGTCGTCGCCGACCTCCGTGCGGGGCAGGTCCGCGTCGCGCTCGATGCGGTGCAGGCCCTCGGCCGAGAGGACTCCGGCGAGGGCGGAGGCGGTGCCGGGGACGCCCATGACGTGGCCCTTGGGCATGGGGCGCAGGGCACCCCGGGTCCAGATCGACGCGGTGGCCGTGGCGGGCGTCCGGAGGTGGTCGGTGAGGCCCACCTCGCGGGCCAGGGCGACGGCCTCGGGGCGGCGGGCCAGCATCGACTCGGCGCCGAGGTCCACACGGGCGCCCGCGATCTCACCGGGCACCAGCTTTCCGCCGACCCGGTCCGACGCCTCGACGACGGTCACGCGCACGCCGCTGTCCAGCAGCCGGTGTGCGGCGGCCAGCCCGCCGATCCCGGCGCCGATGACGACGACATGCCCTGTGCCCGTACGAGTCTCCACTTCGCGCATGTCCCCAGCCTCTCAGACCCCACTGACAGTCCGGCTCCGGGCCGGTGTCCGGCGCGAGTCCCGACCGTGACCGCATCGGGACCGTCCGCCGCCAACGTCCCGGCCGGTCCCGGCGTCGAAGGTGCGTCAGTCGTCACGACGAACCCCCGGGGGTAGCGACACATGCGCACACGACACTCCGTACGGCCCGTCCAGGCCCTGGCCGCGCTGCTGCTGGCCTCGGCGCTCGCACTGGCCGGGTGCGGCGGCGGCGCGAGCGACAAGAGCTCCAGCGCCAGTGAGGCAGGCGGGAACGCCAAGGCCGCCGCTCCGGACAGCGCCCGGCAGGAGGGCGCGGCGGGCAGCGGCAACGCGAGGAACACCAGGGCGGTGCCCAAGCTCACCGCGAGCAGCATCATCCGGACGGCCTCGCTGTCCGTGCGGGTCAAGGACGTACCGAAGGCGCTCGACGAGGCCCGTACCACCACGGAGAACGCGGGCGGATTCGTCGGCGAGGAGTCCACCAGCCGCGACGGGCAGGGGCACGAGCGCACGCAGGTCGTGCTGCGGGTGCCCAGCGACAAGTACGACGGGGTCCTCGCCGACCTGGAGGGTGCGGGCAAGCTCCTGCGGCGGACCGCGAAGGCGCAGGACGTCACCGATCAGGTCGTGGACGTGGAGAGCCGCGTCGCCTCGCAGCGGGCCAGCGTGGCACGCGTGCGTGAACTGATGGACCGGGCCACCAAGCTCAGCGATGTGGTGGAGCTGGAGGGCGAGTTGAGCACCCGCGAGTCCGACCTGGAGGCGCTGCTCGCCCAGCAGGCCTCCCTGAAGGACCGCACCGGCCTCGCGACCATCACGCTGTCCCTGTCGCAGACCCCGGTCGCGAAGGCCGCCGCGAAGGACGACGGCCCCGGCTTCGTGGACGCCGTCGCGGGCGGCTGGCACGTCTTCGTGACGATGCTGCGGTGGATCGCCCTGTCGCTCGGCGCGGTGCTGCCGTTCGCGGCCGTGGCGGCGTCGGCGCTCTTCGTGTGGCTGCGTCTCGTACGGCCGCGCCGGGCCGGGTCCGGACCGGCGGCCACCGGAGCGGGCGCTCTGCCGGAGCGGGGCGGTCAGGACTGAAATGATCGGTCCCCGTAGCGTGTTCGCATGAGCATGAGCCGTGCGAGGGGTACCCGGGAACGACTGGTCGTCATCGGCGGTGACGCCGCGGGCATGTCCGCGGCGTCGCAGGCCCGCCGTCTGAAAGGGCCGGACGAGCTGGAGATCGTGGCCTTCGAGCGCGGTCACTTCACGTCGTACTCGGCGTGCGGCATCCCGTACTGGGTGGGCGGTGAGGTGTCCGCCCGGGAGGAGCTGATCGCCCGCACCCCGGAGGAGCACCGCGAGCGCGACATCGACCTGCGCATGCGCACCGAGGTCGTCGAACTCGACGTCGCGGGCGGCCGGGTACGCGCGCGTGACGTCGATTCCGGGGAGGAGTCCTGGACGTCGTACGACAAGCTCGTGATCGGGACCGGGGCGCGGCCCGTCCGTCCCGACCTGCCCGGGGTGGACGCGCCCGGGGTGCACGGGGTGCAGACGCTCGACGACGGGCAGGCGCTGCTCGACTCGCTGGCACGCACGCGTGGACGTCGTGCGGTGGTGGTCGGGGCCGGGTACATCGGGGTCGAGATGGCGGAGGCGTTCGTCAACCGCGGGTATGACGTGACCGTCGTCAACCGGGGCACGGAGCCGATGTCCACGCTCGACCCGGACATGGGGCGGCTGGTGCACAAGGCGATGGAGGGCCTGGGCATCACCATGGTCAACGACGCCCGGGTCACCGGGCTGCGCACCGGGGACGACGGGCGGGTGCGGGCCGTGGTCACGGAGGACGCGGAGTTCCCGGCGGACGTGGTGGTCCTGGGGATCGGCGTCCGGCCGGAGACGACGCTCGCGAAGGCCGCGGGACTGCCGCTCGGACAGCACGGCGGGCTGCTCACCGACCTGGCGATGCGGGTGCGCGGGCACGAGAACATCTGGGCCGGGGGTGACTGCGTCGAGGTGCTCGACCTGGTCTCCGGGCAGGAGCGGCACATCGCCCTGGGGACGCACGCCAACAAGCACGGGCAGGTCATCGGCACCAATGCGGGCGGCGGTTACGCCACCTTCCCCGGGGTGGTCGGTACGGCCGTGAGCAAGGTGTGCGATCTGGAGATCGCGCGTACGGGGCTGCGCGAGAAGGACGCCCACCGCGCGGGCCTGGAGTTCGTGGCGGTGACCATCGAGTCGACCAGCCGGGCGGGCTACTACCCGCAGGCCTCGCTGATGACGGTGAAGATGCTCGCCGAGCGCCGTACCGGCCGTCTCCTGGGCGTGCAGATCGTCGGCCGGGAGGGCGCCGCGAAGCGTGTCGACATCGCGGCGGTCGCCCTCACGGCCCGTATGACGGTGGAACAGATGACGGCCCTGGACCTCGGGTACGCGCCGCCGTTCTCCCCGGTGTGGGACCCGGTCCTGGTGGCGGCCAGAAAGGCGGCCGCGAAGGTCCAGGCGGGCCCGCGGTAAAGCGTTTACGCCGTGCCGTTTACGCCGTGCCGTTGATGCGGTCTATGGCCTGCCGTGCCTGCTCGGCCGGCGGCCTGGCGGGCAGGGACGAGACGGACGCGCTCGGCGGGACCATGGCGGCGGGCTGAGCCCCGGCCGGTTTCGCGTGGGCGCCCAGCGCGTTGGACCGCAGCCGGTTGCTCACCGCCTCGTCCAGGGTCACCGGCCGCTGCATCTGGGCGGCGAGGCGTCCCGCCTCCTGGCCCAGCCGGGCGACGTCCTCCCAGGGGAGGCGCACCACCAGGGAGATCTCGGCCTCGCCGTCGGGCGCGGCGGTCAGCTGCGGAGAGATTCGGTCGTTCATCGCCTGTTCCTCACGTCGTCCCCGCGACCCGCCTTCCCCGCGCCGCGGGCGGTTGAGGAGTCATACGCACAGGCGGACGGCGGTGTTCACCGGTTCGCCGCGCGGATCGGGGGCAGTACTTTCATGTGGTCATCCCCGTCCATGACGTGAACCCTGTGCGCCGCACCCCCTGGGTGACGTATGCGCTCATCGCCGCGAACGTGCTCGTCTTCCTGTCCACGCCCGGAATGGCGGGCTCCGTGGCGGGCGGCAGCGACCTCTCCCAGCTGTGCCATCTTCAGGCGTTCCTGGACCACTACGCGGCCGTGCCGCGGGAGCTGATCCACCACCAGATGCCGCAGATCGTCCCGACCGGCGGCATCCAGGTGGGCCCCGGCGGCGCGACCTGCGCGGCAGGCCCGCCGACCTATGACAAGTCGGCCCCGCTGAGCGTGTTCACCGCGATGTTCCTGCACGGCAGCTGGATCCATCTGCTGGGCAACATGCTGTTCCTGATGATCTTCGGCAACAACGTCGAGGACCGCATGGGCCACATCCGCTTCACGCTCTTCTACGTGGTGTGCGGCTACGCGGCGGGCTACGGCTTCGCGCTGCTGAACGCCGACTCCGCCGACCCGCTGATCGGCGCCTCCGGGGCGATCGCCGGGGTCCTGGGCGCGTATCTGGTGCTGTACACGAAGGCCAGGGTGTGGGTCCTGGTGCCGTTCCTGTTCTTCCTGCCGCTGCGCCTGCCGGCCTGGCTGGTGCTGGGCTTCTGGTTCGTGCTCCAGGCGTTCTACTCGTCCGGCGAGGGCGTCTCGGAGGCCGGCACCGTGGCGTACGCGGCACACGTCGTGGGCTTCCTGGCGGGCATGCTGCTGGCCTGGCCGCTCAAGGCCGGCACTCCCCCGCCGCCGGAACCGCGCGGCCTGCTGTTCGGCAGGCAGGCGAGGCCCCGGCACACGTGGTGAGCGGGCTCAGCGGGCCGTCTGCGTGTGGACGTACTCGACGAGCCGGGTGAGCGAGTCCGGGTCGGTGTTCGGCATCACGCCGTGCCCGAGGTTGAAGATGTGCCCCTCCAGGCCCTTCGCCGCGTCCAGGACCTCGCGGGTCTTGGTCTCGACGGCCTCCGTGGAGGCGAACAGGACGGTCGGGTCGAGGTTGCCCTGGAGCGCCTTGCCGGGGCCGACGCGGCGGGCGGCCTCGTCCAGCGGGACGCGCCAGTCGACGCCGACGACGTCCGCGCCGGCCTCGCCCATCAGGCCGAGCAGCTCGCCGGTGCCGACGCCGAAGTGGATGCGCGGGACGCCGTAGCCCTCGACGGCCCGGAAGACCTTCGCGGAGGCGGCTAGGACCGAGCGGCGGTAGTCGGCGGGGGCGAGGGCGCCGGCCCAGGAGTCGAAGACCTGGACGGCGCTGGCGCCCGCCTCGATCTGGACCTTGAGGAAGGCGGCCGTGATGTCGGCGAGGCGGTCGAGGAGGTCGGCCCAGAGCTCGGGGTCGCCGTACATGATCGCCTTGGCGTTCTCGTACGTGCGGGACGGGCCGCCCTCGATGAGGTAGCTCGCGAGGGTGAACGGGGCGCCGGCGAAGCCGATGAGGGGGGTGGAGCCGAGCTCGGCGGTCAGCAGGCCGATGGCCTCCGTGACGTAGGAGACGTCCTCGGGGGTGAGGTCGCGGAGCTGGGCCAGGTCGGCGCGGGTGCGGATGGGGTTCGCCACGACCGGGCCGACGCCGGGCTTGATGTCGAGGTCGATGCCGATGGCCTTGAGCGGGACGACGATGTCGCTGTAGTAGACCGCCGCGTCCACGCCGTGCCTGCGCACCGGCTGGAGGGTGATCTCGGCGACCAGCTCGGGCCGTGTGCAGGACTCCAGCATCGGGATGCCCGCGCGCGCCTTGTGGTACTCCGGGAGTGAGCGTCCGGCCTGTCGCATGAACCACACCGGGGTGTGCGGTACGGGCTCACGCCTGCACGCCTTCATGAAGGCGGAGTCGTAAGTGGCGGTCTGCTGCTGGCCCGCGGGGCTCTGGTTGGCACTCACGGGGCAAGTCTCGCACGGCGCCAAGAGGCGATTACACGGTGTGCTGAGCGGAAGAGGGGGTGTCTAGTCCCGCACGATGCCTCCGTTCCCCTTAATCTTCCCGCATGGCTGCGGCACAGGGACGATTGTCGGATGGCGCTGACGGGATGGACGACTCCAAGGAGGGGGACCGGGATGGGGGCGGTGCGGCGCCGCCGGCTTTCCAGGCCGCGGTCCAGGCCCTGCGGAACAGCCGGCTGAGGCCGCAGATCGAGATCGATCCGACGCCCGCTCCCCAGCGGCTCGCGCCGTACGCGTACGCGCTGGAGGCCGCGGTCGTCGACGGCGACCAGGATCTGGCCGACGGCCGCCTGGTGCTGCTGCACGACCCGGCCGGTCACGACGCCTGGCACGGCACGTTCCGGCTGGTGACGCTGGTGCGCGCGGAGCTGGAGGCGGAGATGGCGGCGGACCCGCTGCTGCCCGACGTGTGCTGGTCCTGGCTGACCGGCGCGCTCCAGGCGCGGGGACTGACGTACGGCGAGCCGAGCGGCACCGTCACCCGGGCCAGCTCCCACTACTTCGGCGGGCTGTCGGAGCGGCCGTCCGCCTCGCAGATCGAGATCCGTGCCTCGTGGACACCGCGCGAGGGGCTCGGCGGCGTGCCGGACACTGCGGCACATCTGGCCTCCTGGTGCGATCTGCTGGCCCAGGTCGCGGGCCTGCCCCCGGCGGGTCCCGGTGACGCGTCCATCGTCACGCTGCCGCAGCGCAGGGGCCCGCAGTCACGCTGAGCCTTACCCGAGGCACACCGAGGTCTTACCGACCACTTCCGGTGTCTTTGTCGATACGGCCACTTTCAATCAGGAGTGGCCCATCGAACGAGCCGTTTCGTGCACCGAACGATCGACAGCGTGTCCGAATTGCACTGATTGCTACTCACTAAATCGTGATCTTTCTCTAAAGGACCTGGGGTTTGGTGCCGAAGACGACTGTGACCTTGAAAGTCGTCCCACACCCCAGGAGGCCTGGTGTCCGTTCTCCTCGAGCAGCCCGCAAGCCTGGTCGCCTACCGCCCGAACAAGCCGACCGCCATGGTGGTCGTGGCCGACCCGCGCGTCCGCTCCACCGTCACCCGCCACTTGTGGGCGCTCGGTGTGCGCGACGTCATCGAGGCCTCGTCCGTCGCGGAGGCTCGTCCCCGCATCGGCAACCCCCGTGACATCTGTGTCGCAGACGTCCACCTCCCCGACGGCTCCGGTCTCACCCTGCTCTCCGAGACCAGAGCCGCAGGCTGGCCCAACGGCCTGGCCCTGTCCGCCGCCGACGACATCGGTGCCGTGCGCAACGCCCTCGCGGGCGGCGTCAAGGGCTACGTCGTCACCGGCACCCGCACCAACGTCGGGCTCCCCACCCGGCCCGGCGCCGCCCCCATCGGCTCCGCCGCCGCCCGTATGCACCGCCGCCCCCCGGGTTCCCCGAGCCACCCGGGTGGCTACCGCGAACTGTCCGGCCGAGAGGTCGAGGTCCTGCGCCTGGTCGCGGAGGGCCAGTCGAACAAGGCCATCGGCGTCTCCATGGGCCTGTCCGCACTGACCGTCAAGAGCCACCTCGCCCGCATCGCCCGCAAGCTCGGCACGGGCGACCGCGCCGGCATGGTGGCGGTGGCGCTGCGCACCGGAATCATCCACTGACCCTTCTCCCGCGACCCCGTCCCCGCTTCCCCTTCCGCTCCCCTTCCCGCTCCCCCTTCGAGCCGTGAACCGGATCTTTCACTTACCTGACTGGTTTACGACCCCCAGACGCCCGTCGACGGAACGTTCCGTCGGCGGGCGTTGTCCATACACGGATACCCTTGACAGGTGACCGACGCCCAAGAAACCGCAGCAGACAGCTCACTGCGAACCACCGGAGGCGCCCCTCCGGACGACGTCGAACCGGCGCCGATCCCTTTGCTCGAACCCCGGGAGGGCATTCCGCCCGTGATCGCCGACGAGGAGTCCCTCGCCGAGGCGATCGCGGCCTTCGCGGCCGGCACGGGTCCCCTCGCCGTCGACGCCGAGCGCGCGTCCGGCTACCGCTACGGACAGCGCGCCTATCTGGTGCAGCTGCGCCGTGAGGGCGCGGGCACCGCACTGATCGACCCCGTCGCCTGCCCCGACCTGTCCGGCCTCGGTGAGGCCGTCTCCGGCGTCGAGTGGGTGCTGCACGCGGCCACCCAGGACCTGCCGTGTCTGCGCGAGATAGGCATGGTGCCGACGCGGCTCTTCGACACCGAGCTGGCCGGCCGGCTCGCCGGATTCCCGCGGGTCGGCCTGGGCGCGATGGTCGAGAGCGTGCTCGGTTTCGTCCTGGAGAAGGGCCACTCCGCCGTCGACTGGTCCACCCGCCCGCTGCCCGAACCGTGGCTGCGGTACGCCGCCCTCGACGTCGAACTCCTCGTCGACCTGCGGGACGCCCTGGAGAAGGAACTCGACCGCCAGGGCAAGCTGGACTGGGCCCGCCAGGAGTTCGACGCGATCGCGTCCGCGCCGCCCGCCGAGCCCCGCAAGGACCCGTGGCGCCGTACGTCCGGGATGCACAAGGTACGGCGGCGCCGGCAGCTCGGTGTCGTCCGCGAGCTGTGGCAGACGCGGGACCGGATCGCGCAGCGGCGGGACGTGTCGCCGGGGAAGGTGCTGTCCGACGCGGCGATCGTCGAGGCCGCGCTGTCGCTTCCCGTCGATGTGCAGGCGCTGGCCGCGTTGAGCGGGTTCGGGCATCGGATGGGCCGGCGGCAGCTGGAGCAGTGGCAGGTGGCCGTGGACCGGGCGAAGGCGCTGCCCGACTCGGCGTTGCCGCAGCCCGGGCAGCCGGTCACCGGGCCGCCTCCGCCGCGCGCCTGGGCCGACAAGGACCCCGAGGCCGCGGCTCGGCTGTCCGCGGCGCGCGCGGCGGTCTCCGCGGTGGCCGAGGGGCTGAACATGCCGCAGGAGAACCTCATCACTCCGGACACCGTGCGGCGGGTCTGCTGGGAGCCGCCGAAGACCCTGGACATGGCTTCCGTGGGGGCGGCTCTTGCCGGGTACGGGGCTCGGGCCTGGCAGGTTGAGCAGGTTGCGCCGGTTCTGGTCGAGGCTTTGACCGCGAAAGCGCCGTAGGGGTCTGTGTCGTTTTGCGGGTGCGGGCTCGTTGTGGCTGGTCGCGCAGTTCCCCGCGCCCCTGAAGACAGAAATGCCTCGGAAGCGGAACTGGGGCGTCGAGATCAAGCCAAGATCCTCGGCGCACAGGCGGGGAACCGCTCGCGGGCGGGGTGTGACGTTCGCCGCTCCCGGCCCCGGGACTGGGCAGCTTGGTTACTCGTAAGTAGCATGGGTACTGAGCGCGCGCTCAGCGCATCGCAGCAGTGCCGATCCCGCACCCTGGAGGAGAGCCAATCGTGCCTCGTACCGTCAGGGACGTCGTCTTCGTAGACGGCGTCCGTACCCCGTTCGGCAAGGCGGGCCCGAAGGGCATCTACCACGAGACCCGGGCCGACGACCTCGTCGTGAAGGCGATCCGGGAGCTGCTGCGCCGCAACCCCGGACTCGACCCCGCGAAGATCGACGAGGTCGCGATCGCCGCGACCACGCAGATCGGTGACCAGGGTCTGACCCTGGGCCGGACCGCGGGCATTCTCGCCGGGCTGCCCCAGTCGGTGCCCGGCTACTCCATCGACCGCATGTGCGCGGGCGCGCTGACCGCCGTCACGACCACCGCGGGCTCCATCGCCTTCGGGGCGTACGACGCCGTCATCGCCGGTGGTGTCGAGCACATGGGCCGCCACCCCATGGGCGAGGGCGTGGACCCGAACCCGCGGTTCGTGAGCGAGAAGCTGGTCGACGACTCCGCGCTGTTCATGGGCATGACCGCGGAGAACCTGCACGACCGCTACCCCACGATCACCAAGCAGCGCGCCGACGAGTACGCGGTGCGTTCGCAGGAGAAGGCCGCCAAGGCGTACGCCAACGGCAAGATCCAGCAGGACCTGGTGCCGATCTCGGTACGCAACACCAACGACCAGGTGGGCGAGACCGGTTGGGGTCTGGTGACCGCCGACGAGCCGATGCGCCCGGGGACCACCCTGGAGAACCTGGCCGGTCTGAAGACGCCGTTCCGTGTGCACGGCAGGGTCACCGCGGGCAACGCGGCCGGCCTGAACGACGGCGCCACCGCGTCGATCATCGCGAGCGAGGACTTCGCCCGCGAGCACGACCTGCCGGTGAAGATGCGTCTCGTGTCGTACGCCTTCGCGGGCGTCGAGCCGGAGGTCATGGGCTACGGCCCGATCCCGGCCACGGAGAAGGCGCTCGCCAAGGCGGGCCTGTCCATCGAGGACATCAACCTCTTCGAGATCAACGAGGCCTTCGCCGTCCAGGTGCTGGCCTTCCTTGAGCACTACGGCATCGCGGACGACGACGAGCGCGTCAACCAGTACGGCGGCGCGATCGCCTTCGGTCACCCGCTGGCCTCGTCGGGCGTACGCCTGATGACGCAGCTGGCCCGTCAGTTCGAGGAGCAGCCGGACGTCCGCTACGGCCTGACGACGATGTGCGTCGGCTTCGGCATGGGCGCCACGGTCATCTGGGAGAACCCGCACTTCGAGGGGGACAAGTGAGCACCACCACCGAGCTTCTGAAGGGTGCGGCCGAGCTGTTCCCCGACGAGGTCGTGACGTCCGCGCACGTCCGCCACCTCGAACTGCCGTACGGCGCCGGGCGCTTCGCGCTCATCACGCTGGACAACGGCTTCGACCACACCAAGCCGACCACCTTCGGCCCGGCCTCGCTGGCGAACCTCAACACCGCCATCGACCAGGTCGAGAAGGAGGCGTCGGCCGGCGAGATCGTCGGTGTCGGCATCACCGGCAAGCCGTTCGTCTTCGCCGTCGGCGCGGACCTCAAGGGCGTCGAGCTGCTCAAGAACCACGACGACGCGCTCGCCATCGGCAAGGGCGGCCACGAGGTCTTCAAGCGCCTCGCGGACATCGCGGTACCGACCTTCACGTACTACAACGGCGCGGCCATGGGCGGCGGTGTCGAGGTCGGTCTGCACTGCGCGTACCGCACGGTGTCCAAGCACATCGCGGCCTTCTCGCTGCCCGAGGTCTTCCTCGGGCTGGTCCCCGGCTGGGGTGGCTGCACGCTGCTGCCGAACCTGATCGGTGCCGACAAGGCCGTCTCGGTGATCATCGAGAACAGCCTCAACCAGAACAAGCAGCTGAAGGGCCAGCAGGTCTTCGACCTCGGGATCGCGGACGCGCTCTTCGAGGGCGCCGACTTCCTGGAGCAGTCGCTGATCTGGACGGCGAACGTCCTCAAGGGCGACATCAAGGTCGAGCGTCCGGCGATCGACCGCGGCGAGGCCTGGGACCAGGCCGTCGCCAAGGGCCGTTTCATCGCGGACTCCAAGGTGCACGGCGCGGCCCCGGCCGCCTACCGCGCCCTCGACATCATCGCCGCCGCGAAGAACGGTGATCTCCAGCAGGGCTACGACGCCGAGGACCTGGCGCTCGCCGACCTGATCATGGGCGGTGAACTCCGCGCCGGCATCTACGCGTTCAACCTCGTGCAGAAGCGCGGCAAGCGTCCGGCGGGTGCGCCCGACAAGTCGCTGGCCCGTCCGGTCACCAAGGTGGGTGTGGTCGGCGCCGGTCTGATGGCCTCGCAGCTCGCCCTGCTCTTCCTGCGCCGCCTCGAAGTACCGGTCGTCCTCACGGACATCGACCAGGAGCGCGTCGACAAGGGTGTGGGCTACGTCCACGCCGAGATCGAGAAGCTGCTCGGCAAGGGCCGTATCAACCAGGACAAGGCCAACCGCCTCAAGGCCCTGGTCACCGGTGTGCTGGACAAGGCCGAGGGCTTCTCCGACGCCGACTTCATCATCGAGGCCGTCTTCGAGGAGATCGGCGTCAAGCAGCAGGTGTTCGCGGAGGTCGAGGCGGTCGCCCCGGCGCACGCGATCCTCGCCACCAACACCTCCTCGCTGTCGGTGTCCGAGATGGCGTCGAAGCTGAAGAACCCCGAGCGGGTCGTCGGCTTCCACTTCTTCAACCCGGTGGCGATCCTGCCCCTGCTGGAGATCGTGCGCGGCGAGCAGACGGACGACGCCTCGCTCGCGACCGCGTTCGCGGTGGCCAAGAAGCTGAAGAAGACCGCGGTGCTGGTGAAGGACGCCCCGGCGTTCGTCGTCAACCGCATCCTCACCCGCTTCATGGGCGAGATCCAGAACGTCATCGACGAGGGCACCCCGGTCGCGGTCGCCGAGAAGGCCGTGGAGCCGCTCGGTCTGCCCATGTCCCCGCTGGTTCTCCTGGAGTTGGTCGGTCCGGCCATCGGTCTGCATGTCTCGGAGACCCTCAACCGGGCCTTCCCGGACCGCTTCACGGTCTCCCCGAACCTCGCGGCCGTCGTCAAGGCGGGCAAGCGCGGCTTCTACGTCTACGACAGCGGGAAGCCCGAACTCGACCCCGAGGTCGCCGCGTTGCTCAAGCAGGGCGACTCGGTGCTGACCGAGGAGCAGGTGCGGGACCGGGTCCTGGACGCGGTGGCGCAGGAGATCGGCCTGATGCTCGACGAGGGCGTCGTCGCCGAGGCCCAGGACATCGACCTGTGCCTGATCACCGGCGCGGGCTGGCCCTTCCACCTGGGCGGCATCACGCCGTACCTGGACCGTGAGGGTGTCTCGCAGCGGGTGAACGGCAAGCCGTTCCTGGCGCCCGGTGTGGCCAGCGTTCCGGCGTGATGTGACGACCGGCGACTGCTGAAGGGGGGCCTCCGCGCGATCGCGCGGAGGCCCCCCTTTCTTCTCGGGTCCCGTCCCTCAGAACGTACCGCCGTAGTACGCGGCGGGGGTCGCGCCGGACGTGGTGTGCATGACCGTGAAGGGGACCGTGGTCACCGGGGACTCCGTACCGGAGGCGTCGACGGCGAAGACGTCGATGACGTGCGGGCCCGCGGCCCACTGCCAGCCGGACTCCCACGACCACGCGCCGTTCGGGGCGACGGCCGTGCCGCCCAGCAGGACCCCGTTCTCCCGGAACCCCACCTGTGTGGAGGCGGCGGCCGAGCCGGTGAAGACGACGCGCGGGTCGAGGACCTGCTCATGGGCCACGGGTTCCAGCACCACCGGCGCGGAGGTGCTCGGCCCGACCGTCGAGATCATCGTGGCCAGGGGCGCGGCCGGAGTGTCCGGTCCCGGGTCCACGGCCGTGAAGCGGATCTCGGTGCGCCGCGACTGGAAGCCGGACGCGTCGACGCCGTAGACCTTCACCGGGTGTTCGCCCTTGCTCCAGGATCTGCCGAGTTCCCAGGACCAGGTGCCGTGGGCGTCGACGTCGGTCTGGCCGAGGTACTTGCCGTGCTCCCAGACGATCACCCGGACCGCCCCGGGAGCGTGACCGGCGAGTCGTACGGCGTCCCTGCGGACCTCCGTGCCGGGTGCGGGTGTCGTCACCGCCGGGGGCGGGAACTCCTCCCCGCGGACCATGCTCGTGGCGGCCAGGTAGGAGTCGATGGCGGATCTGTCGCGGTCCGGCTCCTCGAATCCGTTGCCGACGAAGCCGAGCCGCGGGGCGATGCCGTCGATCAGGAGGTTGGCGATGCCCATCAGCATGGGGACGTTGCGGCCCGCGATCTGGGTGTGGTCCGCGATGTGCGGGGAGTCGCTGAAGACGAAGTTGAAGTTCTCGTAGTGCTGGAACAGGCCGAGGAAGGGTTCCACCTGCGTCGGGTACTGGTCGTCCTGGGGCGAGGAGACCAGGTAGACGTTGGCCGCGCGGTTGACGCCGGAGCGGACCAGGTCGGGGACGAGTGCGTCGACGATCCGCACGTTCTCCTCCGGGACGCCCTCGCCGAGCATGAAACCGGCGACTCCGGGGTGCACGTTCTTCACGTACGTGCCGATCGAGAACTGGGGCGCGATGGCGACGATGTTCCTGAAGCCGTACTTCAGGCCGAAGTAGAGGGCCGCGCTGCCGCCCTTCGAGCCGCCCCACAGGGTGACGGACTCCGTGGTGAGGTCGAGGGACTTCATCACGTTCGAGATGAGGGTGACGACGGACTGCTCCAGGCCGAAGTCCATCTCCTTGCACAGGTAGTAGCTCCGGTTGCCCTCGAAGCTGTCCCGGATCCAGAGGATGTTCGCGCGCAGCTTGTCGAAGACGCCGTTGGACCAGCCGTAGTCGCCGGGCGCGGAGAAGTTGGCGAAGACGACGACCAGATGCCGGTTGCCCTTCTGCGCGTGGGCGAACCGGTACTCGACGGGGTACGCCCCCGCGGCCTCGATGCCGGTGAGCAGCTGCCTCCCGCTCGCGGGTGCTGGGGACATGGGGAATCCGTTCTTGGGACGTGGCTGGGTTCAGTGGGCGGGGACGGCCGGGGTCGGGATGACCGCGAAGGTGACAAGGGCGGGCGGGGACTCGTCGCCGACGGCGTTCACCACGAACACCTCGACGGTGTGCGGGCCTTGGGCCCACCGCCAGTCCGCGTTCCACAGCCAGCGGCCGTCGTGGTCGAGCCCGCAGGACCCCAGGAACACCCCGTTCTCCCGGAACCCCACCTGGGTGGCGCCGTTGGCGGTCCCGGTCAACCGGACCTGCACGTCGAGGAGTTGCTGGTAGGGCTCGGGTGTCCGCACCAGCGGGGGCAGCAGGGTCACGACGGCCCCTTGGCCCGGCGCCGGCGCCTGCGCGACGGGTTCCTGAGCGGTGAACTGCGCTTCCGCAGGCTCAGGTTGCCGTTCCGGAGCCGCCGACTGCGGCTCTGTACGCACGGGTTGGCGTTCCGACGCCGTGAACCGCGTCTCCGTGCGCCCGGACTGGTAGCCGCTGGCGTCGACCGCGAAGAGCCGCAGCAGATGCTCCCCCGCGCTCCACGGCTGCTCCCGCTGCCAGGTCCAGGTGCCGTCGGCGGCGACCGGAGCGGACGCGAGATACCTGCCGTGTTCCCAGATGCTGACGCGCACCGCGCCCGGGGCCCGGCCGGTGAAGCGGACGTCGGTGGTGGGCAGCAGGTCGTGCGGCTGGGGCGCTGTCACGACCGGTGCGGCGAACGAGCCCTGTACCACCGCGGTCGACTCCAGGAAGGACGTGATGCCCGAGAGGTCGGCGTCGGGCTCCTCGTAGCCGTGCCGGGTGATCCCCAGGCGCGGGGCGATGCCCTCCACGAGGAGGTAGGCGATGCCCAGCAGCGGGGGTGTGTTCCGCTGGGTCACCTTGCCGTGGTCGGTGATGAACGGGGACTCGCTGAAGATGAGGTTGAAGTTCGGGTAGCGCTGCAACAGCCCGAGGAACGGCTCCACTTGAGTGGCGTACTGCTCGTCCTGCGGCGACGACACCAGGTAGAGGTTGGCGTCTCCGTTGGCCCCGGAGGCCAGCAGGTCGG
Source organism: Streptomyces sp. NPDC096013 (assembly GCF_044763565.1). NCBI lineage: Bacteria > Bacillati > Actinomycetota > Actinomycetes > Kitasatosporales > Streptomycetaceae > Streptomyces > Streptomyces sp. NPDC096013. The sequence continues at coordinate 1,493,199 of NZ_JBIWGK010000001.1, forward strand.
GCAGGACCGCGTCCAGGACCCGGACGTCGTCGTCGGCCATCGCCTCGCCGAGCATGTGCCGGCCGGTGTCGGGATAGACGTCGCGCACGAAGGTGCCGATCCGCAGCTGCGGCACGCTGGCGACGATGTTGCGGAAGCCGTAGCTGAGCCCGAAGTGGAGCGCCGCGCTGCCGCCCTTCGAACTGCCCCACAGGGTGACGTCGTCCGGGGTCAGGCCGAGGGACTTCATCACGCGGGTGATGAGTCCGATCACCGACTGCCCGACCCCGAAGTCCATCCCCTTGCACAGGTAGTAGGTGTTCCCGCCGTCGAACCGGTCGCGGATCCAGAGGATGTTGGAGCGCAGGCCGCCGAGGACGCCGGTGGCCCAGCCGTAGTCGTCCGGGGCGTAGATGTTGGCGAAGACGACCATCAGGTGCCGGTTGCCGCTGCGGGCGTGGGTGAACCGGTACTCGACGGGGTGGGGGCCCGAGGCGTCGATCCCGCCGATCACCTTGCGGGCCTTCGCGGGTGCCTCAGCCATGGTGCGCTTTCACTCTCGTCGGGTGCTTGTGGTCCGGGCCGGTGCGGTGCCGGACCGGGAGGTCGGCCATGATGTCGTGATGCATCCCGCTGCCTCCCCGCCCAGGTCCGGGCATATGGGCATCCCGTGGCGCAGGGTCGCCGTCGCCGCGGTGGCGCTGCTGGGGCTCGCCACCGCGGTGACCGCGGTCCGCGCCCACGGGCCCGGCCGCTCCGCCGCGTCGGGCCGGGCGCTGACCGTGGCGACCTGGAACATGTGCGGTGTCCGGCAGTGGGGCTGCGCCGCCACCGGCAGCTGGGCGGAGAAGCGGACGCGCCTTGACCAGCTCGCCACCCGGGCGGGGGCCCGGGTGATCTTCCTTCAGGAGACCTGCGGCGCGGAGCTGGAGTCGGTGCGCCGGGGGCTCGGCGGGTCCTGGCACACGGCGTTCCGCGCGTACTCCGAGCGGGACGCGGCGGGGCGTACGGCACCGGTCCGCTGCGCGACGCCCGGAGCGGGCGCCGCCGGTTTCGCGATCCTGTCCGCCTATCCCCTGTCGGCCGTCACCACCGTGGCCTCGCAGCAGCCCACCGTGGGGGTGCGGCGCGGCATCCTGTGCGCCACCGTCGCCGCGCACGAACTCCGGGTGTGCACCGCACACGTGAGCCCGCGGCACAGCGATGCGGCGCACCCCGGCTGGGAGTTCCGCGACGACCAGCTGAAGGCCTTGGCCCGTGCGGCGGACGCCCGGCGCACGGTCTACGGCGGTGATCTCAACGTGAATCCGCCGGGTTCCCGCAACCCCTTCTCCTGGGTGTGGCCGTCCGGTCCCTACACCGACCAGCGGGAGTGCGACCAGCCGTCCGCGTCCTCCCGGGCGGGCCGGGACACCCATGTGTCGGGCCACAAGTTCGACTACCTCTTCACCGGGCTGCCGAGGGTCCGCTGCACGGTGCGCGACACCGGGACGTCGGACCACTACGCCCTGCTCCTGCGGGTACGCACCGGCTGAGATCCCGTTCACCGGTGTCGCCCGTGGCCGTCGGGGGTCATACGACCACGTCCTCGGCGACCCTTCCCGGGGGTGACGGCTCCTCGGAGAAACGATCCTGCCGTGCGCCGTGCGCGTCGAGGGTCCCGGCCGGCCTGGGCTGGGCGGGCAGCGCGTTCACCGTCCGGTCGACGGTGGGCGCTGTCTGCGCCGGGTGGCGCTGCGGGGTGAACCAGTGCTGGGCGTTCCAGCTGATCGGCGTGAGCGGGCGGCCCGGGTGACTCGTGTCCACGGAACCGACAGCGGGCGCCCGTGCCTCCTCGGGGGCGAGGTCTCCGCCGACGATCAGCATCCGGTCCGCCAGCCGGGCCGAGGCGTAGCCGTCGTCGAGGTCGCAGAACTCCCGCTGGAACCAGCGGTAGCGCTCGGCGTAGGCGTCCTGGATGCGGTCGATCTCCCGGATCGCGGTCACCAGGTCCTCGGAGGAGTACACCAAGGGGCCGGGCGCGCTGCGCTCGAAGTCGAAGTAGAAGCCGCGCAGGGTGTCCCGGTAGTGGTCGAGGTCGTAGGTGAAGAAGAGGATGGGGCGTCCGGTGTTGACGTAGTCGAACATCAGGGACGAGTAGTCCGTGATCATCACGTCGGTGATGAGGGACAGGTCGGCCATGTCCGGGTAGTCCGAGACGTCGAAGACGAAGCCGTCGCCGGCGCCCGGCACCGGGTCGACCACGTTGGGGTGACGCCGGACCAGGAGCACGTGGTCGGCGGCCAGTCGGGCCCGGGCGTCCGCGAGGTCGACGCGGAAGTCCAGCTTGTACTTGCCGGGGGCGTAGAACTGGTCGTCGCGCCAGGTCGGCGCGTACATCACGACCCGCTTGCCGTCGGGCAGGCCGATGCGCCGGCGGATCTCCCGCTCCCGCTCCTCCGTGCCGGGTCTGCGCAGGACGTCGTTGCGCGGGTAGCCGGACTCGACCATCTCGCCGGGGAAGCCGAAGGCGCGCTGGAGGATCGGGGTGGAGAAGCTGTTGGGCGAGACCAGCATGTCCCAGTTGCGCACCTCCTTCTCGACCCGTTCCAGATAGCGCTGGTCGGCGAAGTGGATGGCCTCGATGTCGTGGCCGATCTTCTTCAGCGGGGTGCCGTGCCAGGTCTGCACGACGGTCTGGCCCTCGCGCTTCTCGAACCAGTCGGGCAGGTGGTTGTTGGCGACGACATACCGGCTGGTGGCCAGCGCCTCGTACCACTGCGGCGACCACATGCGCACGGGGGTCGCGGTCGGGGGCACCTGGACCTGGTCGTCGCGGACGACCCAGAGGTGCTCCAGGTCGAGGCCGCGGCGCACCAGTTCCTCGTGCAGGGCGCGGGGGCTGTCGGAGTACTGGGTGCCCTTGAAGGCGTCCAGCAGGATCGCGGGGCGTACGGCCTTGCGGCGCGCGGCCGGGTAGGCCTTGGTGCGCAGCAGCTTCTGGCGGTAGGGGCCGCGGGCGTCGTCCGGCATGGCGGAGTGCACCATGAGGGAGAGCCGGTCGTAGGCCTCGGCCTGGAGTTCGTAGCGGCGCTCGTTCGCCTCGTAGTCCTGCGGGAAGGACTCGACCAGGGGCTGCTCGATCTTGACCATGAGGTCTTCGAGGCGGTCCTCGCGGGCCACCGAGGAGAGGTCCTGGCGGCGCAGGAAGAAGTCCCAGCGTCCGGCGGCCAGCGGGATCTCGCCGGCCAGGGTCCGCATCGCGGCGGGCGCGAGGACGGCGCGGAACGCGGTGCCGTCCCACTGGAGCGGTACGGTGCGCTCCGCTCCGTGCGCTCGCGAGCGGACGACGAGATGGGCGTCGCGGTACTCGCGTGCGGAGAGCCGGTCGGCGGCCAGATAGCGGCCCGTGATCTCCAGGGAGCCGTCCTCGCCCCAGCTGACCTCGCTCGCCATGGGCAGGGTGGCGCGCTCGAAGACCACGAGGTAGCCGGAGCCGTTGCGGTGCACGACGACCTCGCGGTCGCCCTCGCCGGTCTGCAACGCGGCGGGCATGCGGTAGTGCCCGTCGGGTGTCTCCTCGGCGACCACCGGATAGATGGTCATCTTGCGGCCCTCGACGTGGAAGGTGGTCTTCCAGCCGTTGCTGCCCATGTTCCAGGACTGGGGTACGTCCGCCCCGGCCTCGGCGGCGGCACGGTGTCCCGGGATGAGGACGCGCAGCGGAATCCGGGCGGTGAACGTGCACCAGCCGTCGCCGCCGGCACCGAAGTGGGCCCACGCCTCGTGCTGTCCGGTGCCGCCCATGCTGGTGACCCGGAGCTTGCCCCACTCGGGGACCTTGGGGCCGAGGTAGACGCCGTTCAGCTCCAGGTGGTCGCCGCTGACGCGGTGTCCGGTGATCCGGCAGCGCACGATCTCCACGCGTAGCTTGAGCTTGCCCTGAAGGAACACCGGCAGGACCCGGGTGTTCTTGTCGACATAGCGGTACGGCGGATTGGCGGCGGAGCCGGCGCTGCCGCGGTCGATGCCCCGGTAGCGGAACAGACCGCGGCTGAGCACTCCGGCGGCGACGTCCCAGGTGCCCTCGACCCACTGGCCCTTGCGCTTGAGCCGGGTGGTGTCGATCCTGGCCTCGAAGCCCGCCCAGTCGTAGCAGTAACGATTCTGGTTGGACTGCTCGGTGGCCTGCGGCGCATAGGTGGTCCTCGCCGTGGTGAGCACCATCCGGCCCTGCTTCTTGTTGCGCAGGGCGATCGCCTTCACCGACATGTGCTTCTTGTGCACGTTGATGAAGCGGACGTACGCCGAACCGCTCAGGGTGAGCAGGTGGCCGTTCGTGCTCCAGCGGGCCGCGTCCAGCGAGCCGTGCAGCGAGAACTCCTTGTCGAGGCGGTAGGCCTTCTTGTCGAGGCCGACCTCCCGGTCCCCGAGGTAGGGGTACTTGAGGTAGCGGCGGAACCGGCGCTGGACGGGCATCGGGCCGCCGCGCCGCTCGAACCGGATGACCTCCAGCAGCTCGGGCAGCCGCCCCTCGCGCACCAGGAGCCATTTGACCCGGGCGTCGGCCGGCAGCTCGTCGATGAGGGTGGGGTCCGCCTCGTCGAGGAACTCGTTGGCCCACTCCATGAAGGCCTGCTGGTACTCCTCGTCGGCGTCCGGGAGCACCTTCAGATGCAGCATCAGGTCGGACTTGAGGCAGGCGAGGTCGTACTTGCGCTTGCTCTCCTCGTAGAGCCGGGAGCGCCGTTCGGCCAGGAAGCGGCTGACCGACTGGACGGCTGCGACCCGGTCGCGGAGGTTGGACAGCTCGGTGTGGCGCTGGGTGATCGAGGGGGCCGCGCCGCCCTCGCGGCGGCGCCAGTAGTAGACGATGTCGGTGAGGACGTCGACCTTCGCGGCCCGGAAGTGGGCGAACATGTTGACCCAGGAGTCCTCGTAGAGGACGCCTTCGGGGAACGCGATGAAGTGGTGGTCCCAGAAGGAGCGCCGGAACAGCTTGTTCCAGACCGTGCGGTCGTAGATGAGCGCGTCGAACCGGGTGATGTGGGTGCCGCGCCGGTTCTTCTGCATCGGGGTCTTGTGCAGCGGGGACTGCCACTTCTTGGTGGAGTTCATCATCTGCACGTTGCCCGAGACGAAGTCCGAGCCGGACTCCTCCAGGGTGCGCACGAGCAGTTCGTAGGCGTACTCCGGGATGACGTCGTCGCCGTCGACGAACGCGACGAACTCCCCGCGCGGATGCATGGCCCGCAGACCGGTGTTCCGGGCGTGCCCCGGACCGTGCGACTCCTGGCGGATCAGCCGGAAGCGCGGGTCGGCCGCGCAGAACTCGGCGACGATCTCCGTCGAGCGGTCGGTGGAACCGTCGTCGACGAGGATCACCTCGAAGTCGCGGAACGACTGACGCGCGATCGACTCCAGGCACTCCGCGAGATAGCTCTCCACGTCCTGGAAGGGAACGACAACACTGAGACGCGGATGATCCGCCAACTCCGACTCCTACCGAGACAATGCGCCCGTTGAGCTTGGTCGAGAAGCCCACTCCGGGCGGACACCCCCTGACTCGGCACGCCCCCCAGCCTCATCGCTGGCACGCAACTGCCGCCCCTGTGGCCTCGGGCAGAGCCCCCTCCACCGAGTGTCACAGGATGCACATATTCTTAACAGATACTAACCATGGGTCAAGGTCGAGCCATGTGGCGTTCATCTTGAGCCCAGTGTCCGTACATCCCGGCTTAAAGCCAGGTCATGGGGATGCCTATAGTTCTGCCACTGCACTGCTTGTTTCAGTGGGCCGGAATCCCCCCTACCCGGGCCCCGCACCTCCGCGGAAGCGGAGCCCGTGAGGAGAGGAACCGCACACCCATGTCCCACAGCGCCACGACCGAGCCTCGGCGTGCCCGGAAGTCGAGCGGCGACGGCGGATCCACTCCCCCGCGCAAGAGACGCAAGGGACGCATCGTCCTGCTGTCGTTGCTGGTCCTGGTCCTGGCGGCGGGCGGAACGGCCTACTGGCTCTACAGCGGGATCGACGGCAACATCAAGGGCGTCGACATCGACAAGGCGATCGGTGACGACCGCCCGGAGAAGCTGCCGACCTCGGGCCAGAACATCCTGATCCTGGGCTCCGACTCACGCGCCGGAGCCAACGCGAAGCTGAAGACAGGCAATGTCTCCGGGGCCCGTTCGGACACCGCGCTGGTGATGCACATACCAGAGGGGCGTAAGAAGGCGGTGGCGGTCAGCATCCCGCGCGACACCCTGGTGACCCGGCCGCAGTGCACCACATCCGGCGGCTCCTCGGTCGCGTCGGCACAGCGTGTGATGTTCAACTCCATCTACTCCCAGGTCGGTCCGGCCTGTGTGGTGAAGACGGTGGAGCAGATCTCCGGGGTCCGCATGGACCACTACGTCGAGGTCGACTTCGCCGGCTTCAAGGACCTGGTGGACGCGATAGGCGGCGTGACCGTCACCGTCGACCAGGACATCCACGACACCTCCAGCGGCCTCGACCTGAAGGCGGGCACGCACAGGCTGAACGGCACCGAGTCCCTGGAGTTCGTCCGCACCCGGCACGGCATCGGCGACGGCAGCGACCTCGGCCGGATAGGTCTCCAGCAGAAGTTCATGCTGGCCCTGCTCACCGAGATCCAGAAGCAGGACCTGCTGGGCAGCCCCGTGAAGGCCTACAAGATCGCCGACCAGCTCACGGCGGCGCTCACCACCGACTCCGCGCTCGCCTCGCTCCCCAAGCTCGCGGAGTTCGGCCGCAGCCTGAACGGCGTCAACCCGTCCACCATGGAGACGATCATGCTCCCGGTGGCCTACGACAAGGTCGACCCGAACCGGGTGGTGGCCGCGGAACCGCAGGCGAGCACGCTCTGGAAGGCGGTCCGCAGCGACGCGACCATCCCCGAGTCGGCCAAGAAGTCCCCGGCGACGGGCGGCTGAGCCGTCCTCAGGAGCCCGGTGCGGGACGGTCGGCTCAGAGGGCGGACCAGGGGCCCAGGCTCAGTCCCTCACCGGGCTCCTGCCGGGCCACGCGCGGGGTGCCGTCGGGGGCGATCAGCGCCATGACGACCCGGCCGCGGCCGTCCCGGGCCAGCGCGGGCGTGCCCTCGCAGGGCTCGGTGAGCGCGTACCACCACAGGCCGTTGCCCTCGTCCCCGGCGCCGCCCACCCCGAACACCGCGTGTCCGTCCGGGTCCCGGTGGGCCAGGACGAGACAGTCGTAGCCGTCGATCGCCGTGCGCAGCGTCGCGTACGGCCGCTCCGCCGGGGAGCCGCCGAGCGGGGTGGGCCAGCCGCCCGCGCGCCAGGAGACCGCGGTGCCGTTGTCGGCATCGGTCCAGAAGAAGGTGGCCTGCTCCGGGCCGGTCTCCGCCCCGGCGACGGTGCCCGGCGCGGCGCGCAGCGCGAAGCCTCGCGGGCCGGTGAAGTCGCCGCCCGCTTCGAGCTGCCGCCACACGAACACCCCGGTCTCGGCGTCGGCGCACACCTCGACGCGTCCGCCGGAGAGGGCCACCGGCGCGGGCCACGGGCTGATGCCCACGCCCTGGAGCTCCTCCCAGGCCCGCCACTTGCCGTTCGGTGCCTCGCGGCGCAGCACCAGGCCGCCGTGTGCGCCCCGGGCGAAGACATGGACACTGCCGTCCGCCGCGACCGCGCCCACGAGCGGGCCCAGCAGCAGCCCCTGCTCCCGGTCGGGGTGCGGGTTGCCGAGGGAGCGCCAGTCGGTGACGGCGAGCCCGGTCTGGTACTGGATCGCGTGCACGACGTCCACCCGGCGCGTCCCGTCGGCGCCGGTGCGCTCCCGGCGGCCGAGGAAGTGCACGTAGGAGTCGGCGCCCTGGACCACCGTCAGATGCGTGAGCCCGGCGCCGGGCACGAGGTGGGGGCCGGTCCAGTCGGCTCCGCCCGGGGTGTTCTCGGTCCAGCGCAGCAGCCCGCCGTCGGCCGGCGCGTAGAGGCTGAGCCTGCCGTCCCTGCCGAGGGTCAGCCAGTCGCCGTGGGCGGCACCGGACGCGGCCGGTCCCGGGGTGCGGACGCCGGTACCGGCCGGGCGGACGGGGGCGACGGGACCTGACGACTTCTTCCGCATGGCCTGCCGCTCTCCCCTGAAGCCGACGCGTCATGCGTACGGATTGGCTGAAACACCGCTCATCATATGTCGGCGGTGTGCGCGTCCCCCGGGCTCCGGTGCTCCGGTGACCGGGGACTTCCCGCTGCTCAGACCTCCCGCCAGGCCTCCAGGGCGAGCCCCGCCTCCGCCTTCCGCCGGGTGACGAGGAGTTGGCCGGTCGACGGCGACACCGTCGCGGCGACCACCCGGTCGTCCTCGTCCAGGGCGAGGGAGACCTCGGCGTCGGCCGGGAGCTGCGGGCCGGACTCGGTCCACCAGGCGCCGGCCGACTCCTGTTCCGTGGGGTAAGCGGCGAAGGCGACCCGGCCGCTGGCCGACCGCTGGGCGAGCAATGTGCAGTCGTGACCGTCGAGTTCGCAGCGGACGGCGGAGACCGGGCCGGGGCCTGCCGAGGGCAGCAGGGTGATCGGTTTGGTGCCGGGGCGCCAGGCGCAGAGGTCGCCGGAGTCGTCCGTGCAGAAGAGGGTGGTGCGCTGCGGGGAGGTGGCGAGGGCGCGGAGCGTGCCGGGGCGGACCCGGGCCTCCATCGCCTCCTCCAGCACCGGTTGCGCTCCCGGTTCCAGCTGGCGCCAGTGCAGGATCGCCCCCGGTACCGACGCGTACAGCTCGACCGTGCCGGACTCCCCCGTCACCGCCGCCAGGTCCTCGTGGACCTCGCTGCCCTTGAGGTCGCGCCAGGGTTCCCAGCCGCCCTTCTCCTTCTGGGCCAACAGGCTGACCCCGCCGCTCGCGTTGCGCACGAAGAGGTGGGCGCGGCCTTCCGCGTCGACCGCGATCGCCGGTACGCCGGTGCGGTCGCCCTTCTTGTCCGGATGGCCGACCGGGCTCCAGTCGAGGGCCGCGAGCCGGGGCCTGAAGTGGGTGGAGTGGACCAGTCCGGATTCACCGGCCGCCGTGGGGCGCCAGGCCGCGAGGTGGGCGTAACCGTCCGTGCCCTGTCCGATGCCGAGGGGTCCCGGGTGCAGTTTCTGGGTGCCGCCCACCGTGCGCGGGGCGCTCCAGAGGCCGCCGGGGCCGCGTTCCGCCCGGCACCGGACGGCGTCGCCCGAGGGCAGATAGACACTGAGCCGGCCGTCGCGGCCGCGTATGAGCCAGTCGCCGTTCACCGGTTCACTGTAATTGGGGCGGGCGCATCCGTGCGGGGCACCCCCGTCCGCGTGCGACCCTGGCCCCATGGACGAGGACACCCCCCTGCTCGTGATCGTCGACGGAGCGAACGTCGTCGGGTCGGTGCCCGACGGCTGGTGGCGCGACCGCAAGGGTGCCGCCGAGCGCCTCCGCGACCGCCTCGCGAGCGACGGCCTGCCGGGCCGCACGGACCCCGTGGAACTCGTCCTCGTCGTGGAGGGCGCGGCCCGCGGTGTGACGTCCGTCCCGGGCGTCCGGGTCGACTCGGCCCCCGGCAGCGGCGACGACCGCATGGTCGAACTGGTCGCCGAGGCCGCCGGCCGCCCCTGCCTCGTGGTCACCGCGGACCGCGAACTCCGGCGCAGGGTCACAGAGTTGGGCGCGGAGGTCACGGGGCCGCGGAGCGTACGGGGCTGACGCTCGCCGGGGCTGACGCGCGGGCGACGGGACCCCGCAAGCCTCCCCCGGCGAGCGGGACTTACCAGGCCCGACGGCCGACAGGCCACCGGACGCCCCCGTCCCGGCCCACCTTCGCCCACGAACTCCGGCGCAGGGCGACCGAGTTGAGCATGCGGACATCGGGGCCGCGCGGTGCACGGGCCGACATCCACGCGCTCCGGCTCGCAGCACCCTCGGCTGACGACCACGGCACACGACCCCGCAAGTCCCCCTCACCAACCGGGACTTGCGGGGCCGTAGGACCAACTGGGCCGGCTACGAGGCGTTTCCGGGGGGCGGGGGCGTGGACTTGCCCGCGTCCGCCGCCTCTTGCAGGGCCAGGCGGCTGTGGGTGCGGCCGTAGAAGAAGTACACGAGGAAGCCGATCGCCATCCAGACGGCGAAGCGGAGCCAGGTCTCGGCGGGGAGGTTGAGCATCAGCCAGAGGGAGGCCAGGACCGAGAGGATCGGGAGGGCCGGGACCAGGGGGGTGCGGAAGGAGCGGGGGAGGTCGGGGCGGGAGCGGCGGAGGATGATGACGCCGATCGCGACCACGATGAAGGCGAACAGGGTGCCGATGTTGACCAGTTCGGCGAGTTGGCTGAGGCTCGTGAAGCCCGAGACGATCGCGATGATCACGCCGAGGAGGATGGTCGGGCGGTACGGGGTGCGGAAGCGCGGGTGGACGTGCGAGAAGAAGCGGGGCAGGAGGCCGTCACGGCTCATCGCGAAGAAGACGCGGGCCTGCCCCAGGAGCAGGATCATGCACACCGTCGTCAGACCGATCGCGGCGCCGAAGCTGATCAGGCCCGCGAACCACGGGTGTCCGGTGGCCTTGAAGGCGTCGGCGAGCGGGGCGTCGACCGACAGTGAGCTGTACTTCTGCATACCGGTCACGACGATCGCCACGGCGACGTACAGGGTGGTGCAGATGACCAGCGAGCCGAGGATGCCGCGCGGCACGTCCCGCTTCGGGTTGCGGGTCTCCTCGGCGGCGGTGGCGACGACGTCGAAGCCGATGAAGGCGAAGAAGACCACGGAGGCGGCGGTGAAGATGCCCATGACGCCGAAGTTGGAGGGCGCCCAGCCGAACATCAGCTGGATCAGCGGGGCCTTGAGGTTGCCGCCCGCCTCCACGGCCTGCGACTTGGGGATGAACGGCTTGTAGTTGTCGCCCTTGATGAAGAAGGCGCCGGCCACGATCACCACGAGGACGACGGCCACCTTGATGGCGACGACGACCGAGGTGACCCGCGCGGAGAGCTTCATGCCGAGCACGAGGATCGCGGTGAGGACCAGCACGAGCAGCGCGGCGAGGATGTCGAAGCCGAAGCCGTGGGCGCCGTCCCGGCCGCTGAGCGACTCGGGCAGGTGCCAGCCCGCGTTGTCCAGCAGCGAGTGGATGTAGCCGGACCAGCCGACCGCCACCACCGCCGTCCCCAGGGCGAGTTCGAGGACCAGGTCCCAGCCGATGATCCAGGCGGGGAACTCGCCGAGCGAGGCGTACGAGAAGGTGTACGCGGAGCCCGCGACCGGGACCGTGGACGCGAACTCGGCGTAGCAGAGCGCCGCGAGGGCACAGACGACGCCGGCGACGACGAAGGACAGGGCCACCGCGGGGCCGGCGGTGTTCTTGGCGGCCGTGCCGGTGAGGACGAAGATGCCGGTGCCGATGACGACACCGACGCCGAACACGGTGAGATCCAGGGCGGAGAGGGATTTCTTGAGCGCGTGCTCGGGTTCCTCGGTGTCCTGAATGGATTGTTCGACTCTCTTCGTCCGGAAGAGTGTGCTGCTCACGGGTGCTACCTCCCACGCTTGGCGTCCTCGGCATGATCGAGAGGGGGCGATGGGGACACCCCCGGTCGAACGAAGCCGAGACTGGGGGACCGTATGCCCCGAGGCGGGCGGGTTCACGCGAACGGGCCGCTTTCGCCACTGCAAAGAGTGGTGAAAGCGGCCCGTTCAGCGGTGCGGGCGTGTCTCAGTCGCGCGCGGACTCCACGGAGTCGGCCTCGGCCGTGGGTCGGTCGAAGCGGCCGTCCAGCTTGGAGACCAGGCCGGTGACCTGGCGGGCGATGTCGGGGGCGGTCAGACCGATCTCCGTCATCACCTCGGCGCGGGAGGCGTGGTCGAGGAAGCGCGGCGGGATGCCGAAGTCGCGCAGCGGGACGTCCACACCGGCGTCGCGCAGCGCCTGTGCGACCGTCGAACCGACGCCGCCGACACGGGAGTTGTCCTCGACGGTGACGACCACCCGGTGCTGCTCGGCGAGCGGGGCCATGGCCTCGTCGACGGGTTTGACCCAGCGCGGGTCGACGACCGTGGTGGTGATGCCCTGCTGGTCGAGGAGGGTGGCGATCTCCAGGCACATCGGCGCGAGGGCGCCGACCGACACCAGCAGGACGTCCGGGGCGTCGGTGCCGGGCGCGCGCAGCACGTCCATGCCGCCGATGCGGCCGACGGCGGGTACGGCCGGGCCGACCGCGCCCTTGGAGAAGCGGACCACCGTCGGGGCGTCCTTGACCTGGACGGCCTCGCGGAGCTGGGCGCGGACCTGGTCGGCGTCGCGCGGTGCCGCGAGCCGCAGGCCCGGGACGACCTGGAGGATCGACATGTCCCACATGCCGTTGTGGGAGGCGCCGTCGGTGCCGGTGACGCCGGCCCGGTCCAGGACGAAGGTCACCCCGCACTTGTGCAGGGCCACGTCCATCAGCACCTGGTCGAAGGCGCGGTTGAGGAAGGTGGCGTAGACGGCGAAGACGGGGTGGAGTCCGCCGGTGGCGAGGCCGGCCGCGGAGACGGCGCCGTGCTGCTCGGCGATGCCGACGTCGTAGATGCGGTTCGGGAAGGCGTCGGCGAACTTCTTCAGGCCGACGGGCTGGAGCATCGCGGCGGTGATCGCGACGATGTCCTCGCGCTCCTGGCCGAGGGCGACCATCTCGTCGCCGAAGACGGAGGTCCAGTCGGCGCCGGAGGCCTTGATCGGGAGGCCGGTGTCGGGGTGGATGGGGCCGATGCCGTGGAAGCGGTCGGCCTCGTCCTGGAGGGCGGGCTGGTAGCCGCGGCCCTTCTCCGTGAGGACGTGGACGATCACCGGGCCGCCGAACCGCTTGGCGCGGGCGAGCGCGGACTCCGTCGCCTCGATGTCGTGGCCGTCGATCGGGCCGACGTACTTGAGGCCGAGGTCCTCGAACATGCCCTGCGGGGCGATGAAGTCCTTGAGGCCCTTCTTCGCGCCGTGCAGCGTCTCGTAGAGGGGCCTGCCGACGACCGGAGTGCGCTCCAGGAGGTCCTTGCCGCGGGCCAGGAAGCGCTCGTAGCCGTCAGTGGTCCGCAGGGTCGCCAGGTGGTTCGCGAGGCCGCCGATGGTCGGTGCGTAGGACCGCTCGTTGTCGTTGACGACGATGACGAGGGGGCGGTCCTTGGCGTCGGCGATGTTGTTCAGCGCCTCCCAGGCCATGCCGCCGGTCAGGGCGCCGTCGCCGATCACCGCGACCACGTGGTCGTCGCGTTCGAGGACCTGGTTGGCCTTGGCGAGGCCGTCGGCCCAGCCGAGGACCGTCGAGGCGTGCGAGTTCTCGATGACGTCGTGCTCGGACTCGGCCTGCGAGGGGTAGCCGGACAGGCCGCCCTTCATCTTCAGCTTCGAGAAGTCCTGGCGGCCGGTGAGCAGTTTGTGGACGTAGGACTGGTGGCCGGTGTCGAACAGCACCCGGTCCCTGGGGGACTCGAAGACGCGGTGCAGGGCGATGGTCAGCTCGACCACACCGAGGTTCGGGCCGAGGTGGCCGCCGGTCTTGGAGACGGCGTCGACGAGGAAGGTCCTGATCTCCCCGGCCAGCTGGTCCAGCTGCTCCAGGCTGAGCCGGTCCAGATCGCGCGGTCCCCTGATGCGGGTCAGCAGCGGCACCCGTGCCTCCTTGCGAGTAGAGCTGATCGAGCTGTTGCCGGGCTTGTCGAGTCTAATGTTCCGCCTTCGCGGGCGTCGCCCGGGCTGTGCGTCGTAGGTCACGCGATCGGCTGTACCCAGGAACAGACTTTCGTACGACATGACTGTGCCCGGTACCGACGTCGGTACCGGGCACAGTACGGAAGGACACAGGTCAGCCGCGACCGGACGCCTTCTGGCTCTTGCGGGACACCGAGTCGATGACGACCGCGCCGAGCAGGACGCCACCCGTGATCATGTACTGGATCGACGTGTTCATGTTGAGCAGGTCGAGGCCGGTCTGGATCGACTGGATGACGAGCATGCCCAGGAGGGCGGACCAGACGGTGCCGCGCCCGCCGAAGAGGCTCGTACCACCGATGACCGCGGCCGCGATGGCCAGCATCAGGGTGTTGCCGCCACCGGCGTTGAGCGTGGCGCTCTGCGTCTGACCGGCGAAGAACATACCGCCGACCGCCGCGAAGCCACCGGAGATGGCGAACACGGTGATGCGGATCATCGGCACGTTGATACCGGCACGGCGCGCGGCCTCGATGCCGCCGCCGACCGCGAAGACCTTACGGCCGTACGGCGTACGACGGAGCACGAAGTCCACGATCACCAGGGACGCGAGGAAGATCACCAGCGCGTTGGAGACACCGGCCGAGGAGTTCAGCACGTACGCGGTGACGAACGCGGCCACGGCGAGCAGGCCGACCCGCAGCGCGATCTCGCTGGTGGGCCGGAACGGCACCCCGGCGGCCTTGCGGCGGCGCTGGTCGGTGAGCGAGCCGATGAGCAGGGAGCCGACGCCGAGGGCGGCCAGGATGTAGGCGCCCGCGATCGACTGGTTCATGAAGAACGAGCTCTGGCCGAACAGGTGCACCGGGCCGCTGTCCGGGATGTTGATGGTGCCGCTCGAACCGAGCAGCCACAGCATCAGACCGTTCCAGCCGAGGAAGCCGGCCAGGGTCACGACGAAGGCTGGTACACCGATCCTCGCGAAGAAGAATCCGTGCAGTGCGCCGATGCCGATACCGGTGATGATCGTGAGGACCAGCGCCAGCCAGCCGTTCATCCCGTGGTTGACCACGAAGACGGCGAACAGGGTGGACGCCAGACCGCTGACCGAGCCGACCGACAGGTCGATCTCGCCCAGCAGCAGCACGAAGACCAGGCCGATGGCGAGCATGCCGGTCGCGGACAGGTAGTAGCTGATGTTGGACAGGTTGTCCGCGCTCAGGAACCGGCTGTTCTGGACCTGGAAGATGATGCCGATGGCGATCAGGCCGGCGACGACCGGCAGGGAGCCGAGCTCACCGCCCTTGACCTTGCGCTTGAACTCGGTGATGTAACCCCTGAAGCCCTCTTCGCGGACCAGCAGACGCGGGTCGACGACGGTGGCGGCACCGGCCGCCGCCGTGGGGTCCTCCACGGGGGCCGCGGTGGGTTCCACCGCGTCCTTCTTCACGGTGCCTGACGTGTCGCTCACTTTGCCGCCTCCGTGCTGCGCACCGCACGACGGGTCACGGCGTTGTCCGTGGCACCGGTGATCGCGGCGATGATCGTTTCCTGACTGGTGTCCTTCACCGGGAAGGAGCCGTTGTTCTTGCCCAGGCGCAGCACGTTGACGGTGTCGGCGACCGCCTTCACGTCGGCCATGTTGTGGCTGATGAGGATGACGCCGAGGTTGCGCTCGCGCAGCCGCTCGACCAGGTCGAGGACCTGCGCGGTCTGCTCCACGCCGAGGGCGGCCGTGGGCTCGTCGAGGATGACGACCTTGGGGTCGCCGATCAGCGCGCGGGCGATCGCGACGACCTGTCGCTGGCCACCGGAGAGGCTGGCGATCGGGATGCGCACGCTCGGGATGCGGATCGAGAGCGTGCTCAGCAGCTCACGGGAGTTCTTCTCCATCGTGACCTCGTCGATGACCCCGCGGCGCAGCAGCTCACGCCCGAGGTAGAGGTTGCCGACGACGTCGAGGTTGTCGCAGAGCGCGAGGTCCTGGTAGACCGTCGCGACGCCGAGTCCCTGGGCATCGTGCGGCTTGTTGATGCTGACCGGCTTGCCCTCCCACTCGATGACTCCTTCATCGATGGGGTGCACTCCGGCGATGGTCTTCACCAGGGTGGACTTTCCTGCGCCGTTGTCGCCGACCAGTGCGACGACTTCTCCGGCGTGGACCTCCAGCTCTACTTCGGTGAGGGCCTGCACCGCACCGAATCGCTTGGAGACTCCGCGCAACGCCAGCACGGGCGTAGCGGACACGTGAACCATCTCCTTCGCCGCCTGACCGGCGGGGATGCCGCGCTTGTCAAAAGGCGCGGAGGGTTGTGCCTAGGCACAGATTTACAAGATGAACATGCGCGCGGCCGGTGCCAGTTGGCAACGGCTGCGTTCGCGGGGGTTCCGATCGGCGCCCGCCCCGCAGCGGGGTTTGAAGGTGGGGCGGGCGCCGAAGGGGGTCTGTCACCGCTGGGCGGTGGTTACTGCAGACCGGCTGCCTTGCACGCCTTGGCGAAGTCGGCGGTGCAGATCTGCGCGACGGTGTAGAGACCGTCCTTGACGACCGTGTCCTTGATGTTGGCCTTGGTGACCGACACCGGGGTCAGCAGCTGCGAGGGCACCTTGTCGCCGGAGCCGCTGGTCTGGGTCGTGGTGGCGAGCGACGAGATGCTCTTGCCCTGCGCCAGGTCGACGGCGAGCGTCGCGGCGGCCTCGGCCTCCGGCTTGAAGGCCTTGTAGACGGTGCTGGACTGGGTACCGGCGACGATGCGCTGGATACCGGCGAGCTCCGCGTCCTGGCCCGTCAGCGGGATGCCGCTGATGCCCGCGCCCTTGAGGACGGTGGCGATACCGCCGGCCATGCCGTCGTTGGCGGAGTAGACGCCCGCGATCTTCTTGGCGCCGAGCTGCGTGATGGCCGCCGACATCTTCTGCCCGGCGACGGTGTCCTTCCACAGGCCGGACTGCTCGTAGGCGATCTTGACCTTGCCGTCGAGGGCCTCGTGGGCGCCCTTCTTGAACTGGGCGGCGTTCGGGTCGGCGTCGTCACCGTTGATCATGACGACGTTCGCCGAGGGGGTGGCCTTCGAGCCCAGCGAGGTGAGGAGCGCCTGGCCCTGGAGCTTGCCGACCTCGACGTTGTCGAAGGAGACGTACGCGGAGACCGGGCCCTGCGCCAGGCGGTCGTACGCGACGACCTTGATGCCCTTGTTGACGGCCTGCTGGATCGAGGACTTGATCGCGGCGGAGTCCTGGGCGCTGATCACGATGACCTTGACGCCCTTCGTGATCATCGTGCTGACCTGCTGGGCCTGGGTGGCCGCGCTGGCGTTGGCGTTGGCGTACTGGACGGTGCAGCCGGAGCAGAGCTCCTTGACCTTCGCCTCGAAGTACGGCTTGTCGAACTTCTCGTACCGAGCGGTGACGCTGTCGGGCAGGAGCAGGCCGATCGAGGCGTTCGTACCGCCGCCCGAGGAGCTGGAGCTGCTGTCGGACTTCTTGTCGTCGCCGGCCTTGCCACAGGCGGCCATCGAGACGGCCATCGTGGTGGCGATAACGGCAACGGCGGCACGACGCATACGCGTGTTCACTTTGAAACCTCCCTGACGAGGCCGCGTCGTTGCGGCCGAGGTGGCTGGAAGTCAACTCGGCCGCGCGTTCGGCGTCAAGAAGTAAATACTTAACGAGATGGCAACGGCGTCGTGCGTTCTCTAAGTGAAGACAGGTGTGGCCGCGGTCAGCGACCCGTCCAAAAGGGTCGAATCGCCCATCTCGCTCAACGCGAGAGCGAGCGCTCCGAGCACCTCCGCACGGCCTCCAAGTGCCCCCGGGAGAACGGACAGTTGACGTGCCGCACTGGGGATCGCGTAGCGGCCGACAGACTCCCTGATCGGCCCGAGCACCAGCTCACCGGCCTCGGCGAGATCGCCACCGAGGACCACTCGGCTCGGGTTCAGCAAATTGCAGAGATTGGCGACTCCACTGCCGATGTGTCGGCCGACGTCGGCGATCACCCGACGGCAGCCCGGGTCTCCGTCCCGCGCCAGCCGTACGACTCCTTCCATGGTCAGGTCGGTGCCGTGGCTGGGCTGGAGGAGCGGCAGCACATAGCGCGCGGCCGTGAAGGTCTCCAGGCAGCCCCGGTTTCCGCAGCGGCAGACAGGGCCGGACTCATCAAGAGTAATATGCCCGATTTCTCCCGCTGTGCCACCCGGGCCCCGGTAGATCTTGCCGTTGATGACCAGCCCCGCGCCGACCCCGCTCGCCACCTTGATGTACGCCAGGTCCCTGACGCCCCGCCCGCTGCCCCAGACCAGCTCACCGAGGGCGCCGAGGTTGGCGTCGTTGTCCACGTGCACCGGTACGCCCAGACGGCTGCCCAGCTCCTCCGCGGGTCTGGTGCCGGTCCAGCCCGGGAGGATCGCGGTGGAGCCCAGGGTGCCCGACTCGACGTCGATGGGTCCGGGCACGCCGAGGCCCACTCCGGCGATCTTGGAACGGTCCACTCCGGTGGCCGCGATCAGCCGGTTGACCAGCTCTTCCGCCCGGTCGAAGCCCTGCGTGGAGGAGGCGTCCACATCGACGGGCTCGGACTCCTCGGCCAGCACCTGGTGGGCCAGATTCCCGACCGCGACGCGCAAATGCGTATGCCCGAAGTCGACGCCTATGACGATGCCGGCGTCACCGCTCAGCGAGACGCTGCGCGCCCGGCGGCCGCCCGCCGAGGTGGGGGTGACCTCGACCGTTCCGCCGTCCTTGAGCTCACGCACGATGTTGGAGACCGTCGCCGCGGACAGCCCGGTCGCCCTCGCGATCTCCGCCTGCGTCAGCGACCCGGCCAACCGCACCGCTCGCACGACCCGCTCGAGATTGGCTCGGTGCAGTGACGACTGCGACCCCGGAGTCTCCACGACGACCTCCTGCGCGCGGGACCGCATCGATGAGGCCCCGTCTATGTCCAACTAGTGAACTCTAAGCTGAGCCGTTCGGGCTGCCTCCCGTCAAGAGGTTGAACCGCATCGAGGGTTCAGGACACATACGTGGACACCGCTCCCGGCCTTCCGGGAGCGGTGTCGGAACGAGGGCTTCCTCCCGCGTTCTCCGGACGCGCTACTTGAGCGTCGCCGAGGTCAGACCGGCCTGCACCTGACGCTGGAACGAGAGGTAGACGACGAGCATCGGGATCATGGCGATCGTGACGCCCGCGAAGAGAACGGGCAGGTCGGAGGCGTAACCCTGTTGCTGCTGAAGCTGGATGAGGCCCTGGGTGAGGACATAGCGCTCCGGGTCCGAGCCGCTCTGCGGCTGCATCAGGACCGTCGGCAGGATGAACTGGTTCCACTGGCCGAGGGTGTTGAAGATGCCGACGCTGATCAGACCGGCCTTGGCCATCGGCAACATCACTTGGAAGAACGTCCGGGTGTGCGAGGCGCCGTCGAGGATCGCCGCCTCGAAGACCGCGGTGGGCAGCGTCCGGAAGAACGCGTGCATGAAGAACACCGTGAACGGCATCGAGTAGGCGATGTAGACCAGGATCAGCCCCTGGTACGTGTTCAGCATGTCCAGCCGCTTGACCATGAAGAACAGCGGGACCAGGGCAAGGAACACCGGGAACATCGCCCCGGCGACGAAGAAGTAGTACAGGATCCGGTTGCCCCAGAACTGGTAGCGGGCCAGCACGTACGCGGCCATCGAGCCGAACAGCATCGTCAGCGGCACCGAGAACACCAGCACGATGAGGGTGTTCACGAAGTAGTCGCCGATGCCCTTGCTCCAGGCCCGCCGGAACACGTCGAACGACCAGTTGTGCGGCCAGCCGAAGGCCGAGTTGCCGATCTGCACGTCCGTCTTGAACGAACTCAGCACCAGCCACAGCAGCGGCAGCACGATCAGCAGGGCCCACAGGGCGAGGAAGCCGTGCGAGAAGACGTTCAGTACGGTGCCCTCGCTCCGCGGCTCACGGGGCCGGGCGCCGGCCCGGCCGGCCGAGGGCTGGGGCGGGACGGTGCCGCCGGTGGGGGCGGTCTCCTTCAGGGGTGCGCTCATCGTCGTATGTCTCCCGCTCAGAACTCGATGCGCTCACGGCGGGTGGCGCGCAGCGTGACCACGGACAGGACCAGGGTGAGCAGCAGCATGACGACGCCCATCGCGCAGGCGTAGCCGCTCTTCCCGTAGTAGAGGAAGTTGCGCATCATCACGGTCGACATGACGTCGCTGTGATGGTCGGGACCGCCTCCGTAGGCGCCCATGTTCGACGTCATGGAGGAGACCAGGACGAACATGTCCATCGCGATGATGCCGAGATACACCCAGGCCGTCTGGACGGTCTCCCACAGCAGCGGCAGCGTGATCCGGAAGAAGGACTGGGAGCGGCTCGCGCCGTCGATCAGGGCGGCCTCGTAGACGTCTCTCGGAATGGACTGCATGGCCGCGGAGAACAGCACGAGATAGAAGCCGACGCCGTGCCAGACCACGACCGCCATCAGCGCCCACAGCACCATGTGCGGTTCGTTGAGCCATTCCACGGGGTTATTGGCGTCGACCAGGTGGAGTTTGATCAGGAAACCGTTGAGCAGCCCGCCGCCGTCGCTGCGGTACACGGCGTTGAAGAGCACCGCGAGAATCGCGAGCGACAGCACCTGCGGAAAGAAGTAGACGATTTTGTAGAAACCGGAACCGGCGACCCCCTGTACCCCGCCGGCCTTGCTGCTGCCTCCCGCGTTGACCATGAAGGCGAAGAAGAGGGCGAGCAGAATGGTGATCACCGGGATGAACACCAGGAACAGAAGGTTGTGCCAGATGGCCCCCAGGAAGACGTCGTCGTGGAACAGCGCTCGATAGTTGTCCAGTCCGACGAACTTGAAGGTCTGTGACTCGCCCTTCCAGTCGGTCAGCGAATAGCCGAACGTCTGGATGTACGGCCAGATCACGAAGATCAGATAGAGCGCCACGGGAAAGAAGAGAAATCCCGCGACGAACCTGTACTGCCCTTTGCGCATTGGCGTTTCCTGCCCCTGGTGTCCCGAGCGTGATCAGGTGGTGCGATCAGGCATTGTGATCAGGAGTGCACGTTCTTCTTGGACGCCGGGTCCTTGGCCTGCTTGTCGACCGCGGCCTGACAGCGCTTCAGCCACTCCTTGGGCTGGATGCGCTTGGACATCAGCTCGTTGGACGCGTTCTGGATGGAGGTGTCCATCTCGCTGTACCAGTCCGGGTACAGGAAGCGGAAGGTGTTGTCGCCGGCCGCCTTGGACGCCTCGACCGTGGACTGGGTGCCCGGGCGCAGGGTGACGCTGGAGTCGACACCGTCCTTGAGGATGGTGAGCGAGTTGGCCTCCTTGGCGAAGAGGGTCGACCACTCCTTGGAGAGCATGTGCCGCATGAACTCCTTGGCGGCGGGGAGGTTCTTGGCCTTCGCCGGGATGATGAAGGGCTCGCCCGAGCCGGCCCGGATCGCCTCGAACGGCATCTTGCTGCCGGACAGCAGGGGCATCGGCAGGAACTTCATGTCGAAGTCCGTGGGCGTCTGCTTCAGCTGCTCGTTCTCCAGCCAGGAACCACAGGTGATGAACGCGGCCTTGTACTGGTTCCAGCGGGTCTGCGACTCGGTGTGGGTCAGGCCGTTGGTGCCGGGCATCAACAGGCCCTTCTCCACCACCTCGTAGATCGCCTCGACACCGGCCTGCGCGGCGGCCGAGCCGACGAACGCCTTGGGGTCGAGGTTGTCGATCGCCTTGACGGCGTCGATCCCGCCCTTCTTGGCGATCAGGTCCATGATGGCGACGTTGATGTAGTACGGGTACTTGCCCTGGTGCGCGAGACCGCCGATGCCCTCCGCCTTCGCCTTCTGGCAGATGGCGATGAACTCGTCCCAGGTCTTCGGCGGGGTCCAGCCCTTCTCCTTGAAGAGCTTGCCGGAGTACCACAACCCCCAGACCGTGTAGATGTAGTTGAGGGCGACGACCTTGCCCTCCTGGACACCCGGGTCGAGGGTGCCGGGGATCAGCAGGTCCCTGACCTTCTTGCTCGGGTCGTCGACCGCCGGGGCGTCGAGCACCGGCGAGAGGTCGAGCAACTGGCCGTTCTTGTACAGGACGTCGATCTTGATCTGCTGGGCGCCCGAGTCGTCGACGATGTCCGGCGGGTTGCCGGCGTTGAAGCGGGGCTGGAGCTTGCCGGTGATCTCCTGCGTGCCGGTGTGGGTGGAGCCGACGCCGATCTTCGTCTTGAAGTTGGCTTCCCAAGCCTTCGCGTAGTCGTCTCCGTAACCGCCCTTGAAGACGACGACGTCGAGCGTGCTGCCCTTCTTCACACCGAAGGGATTCGACTTCGACGTGGTGCCCTTGGTGGTGTCGTCGCTGCTGCCACTGTCCCCGCCGCCGCTCGCGCACGCGGACAGGAAACTCATCGTGGGTACGGAGATCAGACCGAGTGCGGCCGACCTCTTGATCAGATCACGGCGGCCGACGCCTTTGGAACCGTTGTTCTCGGCGGAAGTGGATCCCATGCTCAAGTCCTCGCCTTCTCCAGGACTCAGGCGGTGAACCGGATCCTCCCCGGCACCGCGGTCAGGTCGAGCTTGGTCGTGCAGGAGTACTTCGTGCGTGCTGCGAGAGCGGTGTCGAACGCGACAGGTATAGTCCACTTCCGGCCGACAGAGCAAGATCGAATGCAGGGTGGGTTGTCGGTCTTTTCCGAAGTGAGACCTCGCGGAAATATGAACGCCCTGTGTGCGCGATGGCGGAGAAATCCCCGCCATTGCCCTCGAATGCCTCACTCAACACCCTTGACACATCAGGTCACTTGACTCCCTACTGTTCCTTGCGCATCGAAGCTGACAACGTTGTCCAGCGTGCAGGGAGGATGCCCTCGTATGCATCACAGATGGTGGGGTCCGGCGGTCGTCTCGACCGCCGCACTGGCTTTGCTCGTGGGTTCTCAGGGAGTGGCGGTCGCCCTCCCCGTGAAGGCCCCGGCCGCCGGCGGGGAGTTCGCCTCCTCGTTCGAGACGGGAGATCCGGCACCGGACTGGCTGAACACGGTCGACACCGCGCCCGACGGCGGCAAGCGGGCCTCGGGGGTCGACGGCGGCTACAGCACCGGCATCCCGGGCAATGTGACCGACCATGTCACCGATGTCCGGGCCAGTTCCGAGAACACGGGCGGCGGTGAGGTGAAGGAGAACCTCGTCGACGGCGAGTCCGGCACCAAGTGGCTGACCTTCGAGCCCACCGGCTGGGTCGAGTTCGACCTCGACAAACCGGCCAAGATCGTGACCTACGCCCTGACTTCGGCGAACGACTTCGCCGAACGCGATCCACGGGACTGGACGCTGTCGGGCTCGACGGACGGCAAGGACTGGAAGACCCTGGACACCCGCTCCGGCGAGAGCTTCGCCGAACGGTTCCAGACGAAGTCCTACGACCTCGCCGAGCCGGCCGAGTACCAGCACTTCCGGCTCGACATCACGAAGAACAACGGCGCGAGCGGCATACTCCAGCTCGCCGACGTCCAGTTCTCGACGGGCGGCACCACAGCCCCGGTCCCCGAGGACATGCTCTCGCTGGTCGACCGGGGCCCCAGCGGCTCCCCCACCGCCAAGGCGGGCGCGGGCTTCACCGGGAAGCGGGCGCTGCGCTACGCGGGCCGTCACACGGCCACGGGGCGGGCGTACTCGTACAACAAGGTCTTCGACGTGAACGTGCCGGTCGGCCGGGACACCGCGCTCTCCTACCGGCTCTTCCCGCAGATGTCCGACGGTGACCTCGACTACGACGCCACGAACGTCTCCGTCGACCTCGCCTTCACCGACGGCACCTATCTCAGCGACCTCGGCGCGACGGACTCGCACGGTTTCGCGCTGACTCCGCGGGGGCAGGGCGCGGCGAAGATCCTCTACGTCAACCAGTGGAACAACGTGGTCTCGCGGATAGGTTCGGTCGCGGCCGGCAAGACCGTCGACCGCATCCTGCTGGACTACGACTCCCCCAGCGGCCCGGCGAAGTTCCGCGGCTGGCTGGACGACGTGAGCCTCAAGCCGGTGGCGCCGGAGAAGCCGAAGGCGCATCTGGCCGACTACGCGCTGACCACCCGGGGCACCAACTCCAGCGGCAGCTTCTCGCGCGGCAACAACTTCCCCGCCACGGCGCTGCCGCACGGCTTCAACTTCTGGACGCCGGTGACGAATTCGGGGTCGCTCAGCTGGCTCTACGACTACGCGCGCGCCAACAACGCCGACAACCTGCCGACGATCCAGGCGTTCAGCGCGAGCCATGAGCCGAGCCCCTGGATGGGCGACCGGCAGACCTTCCAGGTGATGCCGTCGGCGGCCTCCGGCACTCCCGCCACCGACCCGAACGCACGGGAGCTGGCGTTCAAGCACGAGAACGAGACGGCCCGGCCGTACTACTACGGCGTCACGTTCGAGAACGGTCTGAAGGCCGAGATGGCCCCGACCGACCACGCGGCCTCGCTGCGCTTCACCTACCCCGGCGACGACGCGAGCGTGGTCTTCGACAACGTCACCGAGCACGCGGGCCTGACCCTCGACAAGGAGAACGGCACCGTCACCGGCTACTCGGACGTCAAGTCCGGGCTGTCCACCGGCGCCACGCGGCTCTTCGTCTACGGCACGTTCGACGCGCCGGTGACGGACGGCTCCTCCAGCGGGGTCAAGGGCTACCTGAGGTTCAAGCCGGGCGCCGACCACACGGTCACCCTGCGCCTGGCCACCTCGCTGATCAGCGTCGACCAGGCGAAGGACAACCTGCGCCAGGAGATCCCGGACGGCACCTCCTTCGACACGGTCAGGAAGCAGGCCCGGAAGGTGTGGGACAAGCTGCTCGGCAAGGTCGAGGTGGAGGGCGCGACACCGGACCAGCTGACGACGCTGTACTCCAGCATGTACCGGCTGTACCTGTACCCCAACTCCGGCTTCGAGAAGGTGGGTTCGGCCTACCAGTACGCCTCGCCGTTCTCCCCGATGACGAGCCAGGACACCCCGACCCACACCGGCGCGAAGATCGTCGACGGGAAGGTCTACGTCAACAACGGCTTCTGGGACACGTATCGGACGACCTGGCCCGCCTACTCGTTCCTGACGCCCAGTCAGGCGGGTGAGATGGTCGACGGGTTCGTGCAGCAGTACAAGGACGGCGGCTGGACCTCGCGCTGGTCCTCGCCCGGCTACGCGGACCTCATGACGGGCACCTCCTCGGACGTCGCGTTCGCGGACGCGTACGTCAAGGGCGTGAAGTTCGACGCCAAGTCGGCCTACGACGCGGCCGTGAAGAACGCGACCGTGGTCCCGCCCGCCTCCGGCGTCGGCCGCAAGGGCATGGCCACCTCGCCCTTCCTCGGCTACACCAGCACCGACACCGGAGAGGGCTTCTCCTGGGCGATGGAGGGCTATGTCAACGACTACGGCATCGCGCAGATGGGCCAGGCCCTCTACCAGAAGACCGGCGAGAAGCACTACAAGGAGGAGTCCGCGTACTTCCTCAACCGCGCCCAGGACTACGTGAACCTGTTCGACAAGCGGGCCGGGTTCTTCCAGGGCAAGGACGACCAGGGCAACTGGCGGGTGGACTCGGCGAGTTACGACCCGAAGATCTGGGGCTACGACTACACGGAGACCGACGGCTGGGGCTACGCCTTCACCGCCCCGCAGGACAGCCGCGGCCTCGCCAACCTCTACGGCGGCCGAAAGGCCCTCGGGGACAAGCTCGACCAGTACTTCTCCACCCCCGAGACCGCCTCGCCCGCCAACGCCGGTTCCTACGGCGGCGTCATCCACGAGATGACGGAGGCGCGGGACGTCCGCATGGGCCAGTACGGGCACTCCAACCAGGTCGCCCACCACGTCACGTACATGTACGACGCGGCCGGCGAGCCCTGGAAGGCGCAGAAGGACGTGCGCGAGGTGATGTCGCGCCTCTACACCGGCAGCGAGATCGGGCAGGGCTACCACGGCGACGAGGACAACGGCGAGCAGTCGGCCTGGTACCTCTTCTCCGCGCTCGGCTTCTACCCGCTGGTGATGGGCAGCGGCGAATACGCCATCGGCTCCCCGCTGTTCACCAAGGCGACCGTGCACCTGGAGAACGGCCACGACCTGGTCGTCAAGGCGCCGAAGAACAGCACGAAGAACATCTATGTGCAGGGCCTGAAGGTCAACGGGCGCACGTGGACGAAGACTTCACTCCCGCACGCGCTGCTGGAGAAGGGCGGAGTGCTGGACTTCTCCATGGGCTCCAAGCCCTCGTCGTGGGGCAGCGGCAAGAACGCGGCGCCCGTGTCCATCACCAAGGACGACCAGGTGCCGACGCCCCGCAGCGACCAACTCAGCGGTGACGGCGCCCTGTTCGACAACACGTCGGCCACGGAGGCGACGGTGACCTCGGTGGACCTGCCGGTCACCAAGGCCACCAAGGGCATCCAGTACACGCTGACGTCGCCCAAGGACCACACGCTGGCGCCGACCGGCTGGACCCTCCAGGGCTCGGCCGACGGCACCTCGTGGAAGACGCTCGACAAGCGCTCCGGCGAGTCCTTCACCTGGGACCGGCAGACGCGCGTCTTCTCGGTCAAGTCGCCCGGAGCGTACGCCCATTACCGGCTGGTGCTGAACGGTTCCTCGACGCTCGCGGAGGTGGAGCTGCTGGGCTGAGGCGCCCTCACGGCACGGGGAGGCGGGGCAGCAGCCGCCGCAACGCCTCCGCGTGCTGGTGGACCCGTCTGAGGACGCCCCGTCTGGTCGACGCGAAGACGGGGACGTCCTGGGGCGGACCGCACGCGGCGGCCGTGTACAGGTCGTCGAGCCACGCCCCCCTCCCCCTGGTGCCGTCCGGCGCCAGGGGGATCAGTCGTGTCAGGACCTCCGATTCGGCGCCGCCCAGGAACCACACCCGCACCATCAGGTCGGCGCGCAGATATCGCAGGCCCCCGTCTATGTCCTCCGGCGGCGCGAAGCCCTCGTCCCCCACCAGGAACGCGAAGGCGGTGCGCGCCTCGGCCCTGAACTCCTCGGGCAGCTGCGGCCGTTTCACCATCTGCGGATGCTCGCACGCACCGCTGTGCCCCCGCCACCGAAACGGGCGAGGGCACAGAGGGTGGACGTCAGTTCACCGCAAGGGTGAACACATGGAGATCCGGGTCGTCCGGAAGTGTCACGCTCTTGATGGTCTTGCCCGTGGGTGCCGCGAACGGCTTGGTGGCGAACACGTATGTGACGACCGGGTCCTTGTCCGCACCCGCGACATTGCGGTACGCGGCCCGCGCGACGACCTCGTTGCCGTACTGCACGGTGCCGCCGCCCCCGCCGACCGTCCAGTCCGTGAAGGACAGGTCGACGGCGTCGGTGCTGCCGTCGGTGTAGGTGACGGTCGCCTTGGTCTGCTGGTTGCCGTTGACCGCGCTGCCGATGAACGACAAGTTGGCCGCGGGCCGCGGGAGTTGGACGGTCTGGCCGGCCGCCGAGACGTTGTCGGGACGCCCGTTCGGCGAGGCGGGCCAGGTGAAGCCGAGCCCGTCCACCGTGCCCGCGCCGCCCGGGGTCAGCCCGGCGGCGTCGAGCGCCTGGAGGGAGTAGCTCCAGCCGCCCCCGTCGTAGTCCGCCTCGTCGTGCTCGCCGGTGTCGTCGGAGACGCCGGTGTTGTTGTAGGCGGCGAGGAGGGTGCCGGGCGCGGCCACGGTCAGGGACACCGGCTGCTCGTAAGACATGCTGCCCGAGGTGACGGTGACCTTCGCGTCGTAGAAGCCCTGCTGGACGTCGTCGGCGGCGGTGAGGGTGATGTCCTGGGAGCCGTCGACGACCGTGCCCTGTGCGGGCGTCGCGGTGACCCCGGTGGGTGTCTCGACGGTGTAGCGGACCTCGGGTCCGGTGCCGCCGCCGAGGGACAGGGCCCTGATGTTGACCTTGGTGCTCTCGCCGGGGGCGAGGGTCGCGGCGGTGGGGCCGACGCCGATCTGGTACGGCTGCTCGCCGGTCCGGAAGGACGGCGGGGCGTCGGCGGGGTCGCTGCCCCAGGTGCGGTTCGGGGTGGCGGAGAGGGTGTAGTCGAGCGTGCCGCCGTTCCTGACGATCGAGGAGGAGAGCCAGGGGCGGTCGCTGGTACGGCCGTTGACCTTCAGGGACTGGATGTACGGGGCGTCGGTCGCGGCGCCCCGCGCGTGGATGGAGATGTCGTTGCCGTGCGGGCGGGTGATCTCGATGCGCTCGAACAGCGGTGAGGCGAGGGTGAGTTCGGCGCGGGAGGGGACCTGCGGATACATGCCGAGCGCGGAGAAGACGTACCAGGACGACATCTCGCCGAGGTCGTCGTTGCCGGGGATGCCGGCCGGGTCGGTGGTCCAGAGCTGCTTCATGGCCGCCCTGACCGTCTCCTGGGTCTTGTAGGGCGCGCCCGCGTAGTCGTAGAGGTAGGGGACGTTGACGGACGGCTCGTTGTCCAGCTCGGACTTGTCGCCGCCGCTGCCCGTGAAGGCCCAGCTTCCGTCCGCCTCGTGGAAGAAGGAGTCGAGGCGGGCGAGCGCCTTGCCGGTGCCGCCCATCGCCGCGAACAGGCCCGCGGGGTTGTGCTGGACCATCCACGTGTACTGGGCGGCCGTGCCCTCGACGAAGCCGTTGCCGGTGCCTGGGGTGAAGCCGGTGACCCAACTTCCGTCCGCCTTGCGGTTGGCGATGTAGCCGCCGGTGGGGTCGGCGGCGATGTTGAAGTTGTTCTGCCACCACTGGGCGCGCCGGGCGAAGTCGGAGGCCGTGCTCTTCTTCCCTGCCGCCGCGGCGAGTTGGGAGAGCGCGAAGTCCGCCGTGGACATCTCCAGGGTCTCGGCGGCGCCGCCCCAGGCGTTGGAGACGGACGGCATGTAGTGCAGCTTCAGGTACTTGTCCAGGGACGGGCGTTGGCCCACCGAGAGGACCGGCTTGCCCGAGGAGGACAGGTCCTGGGCGGTCGGGACGGTGGCCGCCTCGACGAGGGAGGCGAGCGCCCCCTTGAGGTCGAAGTCGGTGCCGCCGAAGGCGCGGATGCCGGCCAGGGCGGTGGGTGAGGGGTCACCGTTCATGACGTGCGTGCCGTTCGCGCCGTGCAGCCAGCGGTCCCAGACTCCCCCGTTCTGCCGGGCGAGTTCGTAGAGGGACTGGGCGATGTCCGAGCCGGTGCGGGGGCTGAGGAGCGTGAGGAGTTGGACCTGCGACCGGTAGATGTCCCAGCCGGAGAAGGTCCCGTACTGCGCTGCATGGCCCCTGCTGACCTTGTGGACCTTGCCGTCGCTGCCGGTGTATCTGCGGTCGGCGTCGCTGATGACGTTCGGGTGCAGGAGGGAGTGGTAGAGGGCGGTGTAGAAGGTGGTGCGCTCGGTGTCGGTGCCGCCGCCCACCTTGATCGCGCCGAGCTGGTCGCGCCAGGCGCGGTGGGCCGCACTCTCGACGGCGTCGAAGGAGCGCTTCGGCGGGTTCTCCGCCGCGAGGTTGGCCGTGGCTCCGGCCTGACTGACGTACGAGATGCCGACCTTGACGCCGACCGGGCCGGTGCCGGGCTCGAACTCGACGTAACCGCCCGCGCCCTTGCCCGCGACGGGACGGCCGCCGCTGGAGAAGCCGCCCGTGCCGCCGGTCGCGCTCGTGGAGCCCGGGGTCAGCCTGTCGTCCTGCCAGGTGCCCGTCGACTTGAAGGCGCGGTCGAAGCGGGCGGTGAAGTACACGGTGTAGTAGGCGCGTTGGCCCTCGGGGTCGAGGTAGCCGCAGAAGTTGCCGGAGGTGACCGAGCCGGAGACCGTGCGGGTCTTCGGGTCGATGGTGACCGCCGAATCGGTGGACCCCACCTCGGAGTTGGCGGTGCGGATCAGCAGCGAGGCGGGCTTGTCGGCCGGGTAGGTGAAGCGGCCGGAGCCGGTGCGGGCCGTCGCGGTGAGGTCGGCGGTGACACCGGAGGCGAGGCCGACCTTGTAGTGGCCGGGTTCGGCGGTCTCGTCGGTGTGGCTGAAGTCGGAGGCGTAGACGGCGTCCTTGGTGTCGCTCGCCGGGGACGAGGTGACCTCACCGGCGTACGGGTAGAACGGGATGTCGCCGCTGCCGCCCGCGCAGCCCGTGCCGGACATGTGGGTGAGGCTGAAGCCCCGGATGCGGGTGGCGTCGTACTGGTAGCCGCCGGGCGCGGCCGTACTGGTCGCACTGCCTCTGGTGTTCTCCGGGCTCCAGGAGAGCATGCCAAAGGGCACGACGGCGCCCGGGAAGACATTGCCGCCGTTCCTGGTGCCGATCAGCGGATCGACGTAGGCGCTGGGGTCCTTGACGAGTTGTGGCGGGGCGGCGGCGGTCGCCGCCAGGGCGGGGGTGGCACCGCCGACCGCGAGTGCGGCGGCCAGTGCCGCGGCGGACATCGCCTTTCGCGGTACCGGCAACAGGGACATGGGACGGAAACGCATGGGGCGGACCCTTCTCCTTCGGACGGGTCGCGCACCGCAGGTCGCACAAGCCGCAGGGACAGTAGCGTGCGCCACCCGCACCACGGAAGAGCGCGTGGGCCGGTGGGGCACGCGGGACACCCACTCGGACGGCGCCCGCAGGCCAAGTGGGTTGACATCGTTGTCCGTTGAGGCGGTAGAGTCATGAGCAGACCATTCGACAACGTTGTCGCACCGCAGTGCCGTACCAAGCCACGCACCACCCGGGCAGGTTGAACCCCCATTCCCTGCCCGGCTCGCGGACCCGGTGGCCCCCGTCCACCGGGTCCGCCCCGAGCGCCGGGTCAGCCGACCTGGCAGGGAAGGGCGGTTGCCGGGTCACCGCCGTCGCCGTTGACGACGTAGCCGAAGGTGGCGGTCTGCCCTGGACTCAGTGAGCCGTTCCAGTCGGCGTTGTGGACCATCACGTCCTGGCCGGCGTAGGTCGCGTTGCCGCTCCACAGGCTGGCGACCGACTGCCCCGCGGGCAGCGACCAGTTGACCATCCAGCCGAGCATCGGGACGTCGCCGGAGTTGGTGACGGTCACCTCGGACTGGTAGCCGCCGGGCCAGCTGCCGGTCGTGCGGCGGGTGGCCGAACAGACGCCGGGGACCGGGTCGGTGGGGTTGCCCGGGTCGTGGATGCCCGTCACTTCGCCGTTGCCGCCGTCGAACACGACGTCCGAGCAGGAGTAGAAGGTCTCCGCGCTGTCCGAGCGCTGCCACACCATGTAGATGATGTGGCGCCCCGACTTGCCCGCCGGAAGCTGCCCGGTCCAGGAGTAGTTGGCCTCGACCGTGCCCGGCGTGCCGTTCAGCGGCGGGTGGTCGACCGTGAGGAACGGGGTGTCCTCCATGTCGTCCCACGTGAGCGTCTTCGTCGGGTCGAAGCCGTCCTTGGTGATGTAGACGTAGAACCAACCCGGGTGCGCCGCCCACGCGTTGTACGAGAAGTCGACCGTCGCGCCCGCGGTGAGATGGGTCAACGGCCAGTCGTCGCGCGGGAGATCGAAGCCCGTGAAGTTCGGGTTGCCGCCGCTGCACAGCGAACCGTCCGGCACGAAGCCCCGGGTGCGGCCGGCGCCGTCGGAGCGCAGCACCGAGAACCAGTTGTAGAACGGCGTTGTCCCGCTCACCTGTTGGGCCGCCCTGCACGCCGGGTTCACCGGTTTGATCTCGCCGGTGTCGGTGAGCGCGTCCTGCCAGCAGAGAAAGGTCCGGCTGCCGGGCTTCATGGGCGTACCGTGCGCCTCGGCCCGGCCTCCGGTGGCGAGGATCAGGGCCAGGGCGGGGACGGTGGTGAGGAGAGCCAGGAGCACCAGGAAGAGGGCCCGGTGCGGGGTGGGGTGCGGTAATCGCGGCACGGGGGCGGGAGTTGGGTGTGGTGTTGTCGCAGACATGACAGTTCTACGTCCCTTCGGTCGGCGGGTGCGAGGAACGTGCGGGGTGGATGGGTGGGGCGGGGCGATCCGGCCACCCGACGGGTTCCGGACCATCGGGCGGATGGGAGCGCTCCCACCCCACTTGTCCGTGAAGTTAGCGCGGACTTGGGGGGCTGTAAATGTCTGGTGGCTGCGGAAGTGGGGGTGGGGGTGGGGGTGTTCGGGGTGGGGGTGTCTGGGACCGGGGTTGTTGGGAGCTGGGGTGGCCTGGGGGTGGGGTTGTTGGGAGCTGGGTTGGCCTGGGGGCGGGGTGACCTGGGATCGGAGTGGCCCTGGGACCGGAGTGGCCTCGGGACAGGCGTGCCTGCGACCGAGGCGGCCCGGGACTGGGGTTGTCTGGGATCGGGGTTGATCGGAGCCTGGGTGCCTGGGACCGGGGTGGCCTGGAGGCGGGGCGACCTGGGACCGGGGTGACCTAGGACCGGAGTGGCCTGGGGACGGGCGCGCCTGCGACCGAGGCGGCCTGGAACCGGGGTTGATCGGAGCCTGGGTGCCTGGGACCGGGGTTGGCTGGGACCGGGG
The DNA here is from genome assembly GCF_044763565.1 of Streptomyces sp. NPDC096013. Lineage (NCBI taxonomy): Bacteria > Bacillati > Actinomycetota > Actinomycetes > Kitasatosporales > Streptomycetaceae > Streptomyces > Streptomyces sp. NPDC096013. Next base: position 1,525,213 of record NZ_JBIWGK010000001.1, read on the forward strand.
TGGCCTTCGACCGGGGTTGCCTGGCGTCGGGGTGGCCTTGGGACGGGTTTGCCTGGGACCGGGGTGGCCTGCGACCGCAGTGGCCCGGAGCCGGGTTGCCTGGAGCCGGGGCGGTCTGCGACCCAGGTGGCCTGGAGCCGAGGTTATCTGGAGCTGGGTTGCCTGGAGGTGGGTCTGCCCGGCGCCGGGTGCGCCTGGAGGCAGGTCTGCCCCGCGCCGGGTGGCCTGGAGCCACGTGCGCCTGAAGGCTGGTGCGCCTGAACGGGTGCGTCTGGCTTCGGGTGCGTCTGGCTTCGGGGCTCGTAAGATCTCGGGATGATCGCAGTCGTCGTCACGGTTGTGCTGGCCTTCGCCGGGTATGCCGCCGCCTATCTCAACGGGCTGCGGCTGACGCAGCGGCAGGAGCGGCTCGCTCGGGTCAATCGGCAACTCAGCGACTTCTACGGGCCGTTGTTCGCGCTGACGGAGGCCAACGCCCGCACCTTCGCCGCGTTCGTGGAACGGCACGGCCGCCCTGCCGGCGCCTCGCCCTTCAACGACGCGACGCCGCCGAGCGACGAGGAACTCGCCGAGTGGCGGCTGTGGGTGACGACGGTCTTCCTGCCGGTTCTGCGCGAGATGCGCGAGCTCGTCGTAGGGCGGGCGGATCTGCTGCGGGAGCCGGAAATGCCGCCGCTGCTGCTGGAGTTGTGCGCGCACGCGGCCGGTTACGAGATCACCGTCGCGCGCTGGGCGCGGGGCGACTTCACGCAGCATCTGTCGCTGGTCGCGTTTCCGAGTGCGGAGCTGGCCGCGTATGCGCGGCGGGGCTTCGGTGAACTGAAGCTGGAGCAGGCGCGGTTGCTGGGTGGCACCGTCACCGTCCCGTCCGCCGCGTCCTAGACCGATGCCGTGCGGGCGCGCAACGCCGGTTCGGCGGGCGGGAGTTCGGTGGTGGCCGCCGGGAGTTCGATGGTGAACTCCGTGCGGCCCGGGACGCTGGTCACGTCGATGCGGCCGCCGTGGGCTCCGATGATCGCCGTCGCGATGGCGAGGCCGAGGCCGGAGCCGCCCTCCTTGCCGCCGGCGCGGGCGCGGGAGGCGTCGGCACGGGTGAAGCGTTCGAAGACCGTGGGGAGGAGGGCAGGGGGGATGCCGGGGCCGTCGTCGCGTACCCGGATGACGACGGTCCGGGCGGCGGTGGCCTCGACGCCCGCCGTGACGGTCGTGCCAGCGGGTGTGTGCGTCCTCGCGTTGGCCAGCAGGTTGGCCAGCACCTGGTGCAGGCGGGCCTCGTCGCCGACGACCAGGGCCGGGGCGTCCAGGGAGAGGTGGAGCTGCCATTCGTGGCCGGTGCCTGCCGCGCGCGCGTCCCACACCGCCTCGGCGAGCAGTGCCGCGAGGTCGACCTCGGCGGACGCCAGCGGCCGGCCCTCGTCGAGCCGGGCGAGCAGCAGCAGGTCCTCCACCAGACCTGTCATGCGCGCCGACTCCGCGGTGACCCGGCGCCAGGCGAGGCCCGGTTCGATGCGGTCGGTGCCGCGGTTCATCAGCTCGGCGTAGCCCGCGATGGAGGCGAGCGGCGTGCGGAGTTCATGGCTGGCGTCGGCGAGGAAGCGGCGCATGCGTTCCTCGCTGCGGCGCATCTGCTCCTCGCCGCGCCGGCGTTCGGCGAGGGAGGACTCGACGTGGTCGATCATGAGGTTGAGCGCGGCACCGACCTGGCCGGCCTCACTGCCGGGGTCGGTGTCCCGTTCGGGCACCCGGGTGAGGGCGGTGACCTCGCCGTGCCCGAGCGGTGAGCGGGAGACCTCGACGGCGGTGGCGGCGACCCGGCCCAGCGGCCGTAGCTGCCGTCGTATGACGACCGCGCAGAGGCAGCCCGCGACGGTGAGTCCGGCGAGGGCGACGGCCGCCTCGACCGCCACCAGGCCGCTGATCATGTCCTGTACGTCGTCCATCGGGAGGCCGGTGAGGACCCGGACGCCCTTGCTGTCGAGGGCCGTGAGCCGGTAGGTGCCGAGGCCGGGCACGGTGCGGGTGTGCATCGCGCTGTCGGCGGTGATGCCCGTGAGGGCGGCGCGCTGGGCGGCGGTGAGGTTCCGGGGCGGGGCGTCCTGCCTGACGACGGCCGCGGCGATGATCGTGCCCTTGTCGTCGAATCGCGCGCCGAGCGTCCCGACGGCGTGGCCGTTCTCCAGGAGGAAGCCGAGGTAGTCGTCCAGTGCCGGTTGCAGTTCGGCCCCGCCGAGGCTGCGCTCGGCCGCGTTGCCGACCCGGTCGTCCAAGTTGTCCAGGAGATAGGCGCGTTGGGCCAGGACGGTGGTGAGGGACATCGCGGCGCAGACGACGACCAGGGTGGCGCTGATGAAGAGGAGGAGCCGGGTGCGGAGCGAACGGCCGTGCAGGCGGCCTCGGTTGCGGGTCAGGAGGTTCATCTGCCGTCCTCCACGGGCCGTAGGGCGTATCCCATGCCGCGCACCGTGTGGATCATCGGTGCCCGTCCGCGGTCTATCTTGCGGCGGAGGCTGGAGATGTAGACCTCGACGAGGTTGCCGCCGCCGTCGAAGGCGCTGCTCCACACCCGGTCGAGGATCTGGGCCTTGCTCAGCACCTGGCGGGGGTGGTCGAGGAACAGGGTGAGCAGGTCGAACTCCTTGGCGGTGAGCTGGATCGGCGCACCGGCGCGGCGGACCTCGCGGGTCTCGCCGGTCAGGACGAGGTCGCCGAGGACGCGTACGGAGTCGTCGGCCGGGGTGCGTTCGCGGCCCGCGCGGCGGAGCAGTCCGCGCAGCCGCAGGATGACCTCCTCCAGGGAGAAGGGCTTGGTGACGTAGTCGTCGGCGCCCGCTTCGAGGCCGTCGAGGCGGTGTTCGATGGCGTCGCGGGCGGTGAGCATGAGGACGGGCAGCCGCGGGTTCTCGTAGCGGAGTCTGCGCAGTACCTGGACGCCGTCGAGGTCGGGCAGCATGCCGTCGAGGACGACGGCGTGCGGCGCGCAGCAGCGGGCGATGCGCAGCGCGCTGCGTCCGTCCGGCGCGGGGTAGGGCCGCCAGCCCGCCTCGGTGACCGCGACGGAGAGCAGCTCGGTGAGCGCGGGCTCGTCGTCGACGATGAGCACGCGCACGCGGCTGGTGCGGGACCCCGAGGTGCCAGTCATGTCCCGATTCTGTCCCGGCCCGCTGGGGGAACCCTGTGTTCCACCTGAGTCCTGGCGATGTCCTGTACGGCTCCGACGGCGGCGAACGCGAAGGGCCGCACCCCCGTCGCCGGGGATGCGGCCCTCAACTGCGGTAACGGAGCCGCTAGTTGCGGATCAGGTTGCGCAGGACGTACTGGAGGATGCCGCCGTTGCGGTAGTAGTCGGCCTCGCCGGGGGTGTCGATGCGGACGACCGCGTCGAACTCCACGCCGGTGTCGGTGGTGACCTTGACCGTGCTCGGGGTGGTGCCGTCGTTCAGCTCGGTGATGCCGGCGACGGAGAAGGTCTCCTCGCCGGTCAGACCGAGGGACTCGGCGGTCTGGCCCGCCGGGTACTGGAGCGGGATGACGCCCATGCCGATGAGGTTCGAGCGGTGGATGCGCTCGTAGGACTCGGCGATGACGGCCTTGACGCCGAGGAGGGCGGTGCCCTTGGCGGCCCAGTCGCGGGACGAGCCGGAGCCGTACTCCTTGCCGGCCAGGATGACCAGCGGGATGCCCTGCTCGATGTAGTTGCGCGAGGCGTCGTAGATGAACGACACGGGCGCGTCGGCCTGGGTGAAGTCGCGGGTGAAGCCGCCCTCGGTGCCCGGCGCGACCTGGTTGCGCAGGCGGATGTTGGCGAAGGTGCCGCGGATCATGACCTCGTGGTTGCCTCGGCGGGAGCCGTAGGAGTTGAAGTCACGCCGCTCGATGCCGTGCTCGGTGAGGTACTTGCCGGCCGGGGTGTCGGCCTTGATGGCACCGGCCGGGGAGATGTGGTCGGTGGTGACGGAGTCGCCGAGCTTGGCGAGGACGCGGGCGCCCTCGATGTCGGAGACCGGGGTGGTCTCCATCGTCATGCCCTCGAAGTACGGGGGCTTGCGGACGTAGGTCGACTCGGCGTCCCACTCGAAGGTGTTGCCCTCGGGGATGGGGAGCGCCTGCCACTGGGCGTCGCCCGCGAAGACGTCCTGGTAGGACTTGTTGAACATGTCCTCGCCGATGGCGTTGGCCACGACGTCGTTGACCTCGGCCTCGGTCGGCCAGATGTCCTCGAGGTAGACCGGCTTGCCGTCCTGGTCGGCGCCGAGGGCGTCGCGGGTGATGTCCACCTTCATGGAGCCCGCGAGGGCGTAGGCGACGACCAGCGGCGGGGACGCCAGGTAGTTCATCTTGACGTCCGGATTGATCCGGCCCTCGAAGTTGCGGTTGCCGGAGAGCACCGAGGTCACGGCCAGGTCGTGGTCGTTGACGGCCTTGGAGACCTCGTCCGGCAGCGGGCCGGAGTTGCCGATGCAGGTGGTGCAGCCGTAACCGACGAGGTTGAAGCCGACCTTGTCGAGGTAGGGGGTGAGCCCGGCCTTGTCGAAGTAGTCGGTGACGACCTTGGAGCCCGGGGCGAGGGTGGTCTTGACCCACGGCTTGCGGGTCAGGCCCTTCTCCACGGCCTTCTTCGCGACGAGCGCGGCGGCGACCATGACGTACGGGTTCGAGGTGTTGGTGCAGGAGGTGATGGCCGCGACCGTCACCGCGCCGTGGTCCAGCTCGTAGGTCGAGCCGTCGGGGGCGGTCACCGTGACCGGGTTCGACGGGACGCCGTTGCTGGCGGCCGGGGCGTCGGAGGCCGGGAAGGACTCCTTGCCTGCCTCGTCGTCGTCGGCGACATAGTTGCGCACGTCGCTCTTGAACTGCTCGGCGGCGTTGGCGAGGACGATGCGGTCCTGCGGGCGCTTCGGGCCGGCGATCGAGGGGACGACCGTGGCGAGGTCGAGCTCCAGCTTCTCGGAGAAGTCGGGCTCGGCGGCCGGGTCGAGCCAGAGGCCCTGCTCCTTGGCGTACGCCTCGACGAGCGCGACCTGCTGCGCGCTGCGGCCGGTCAGCTTCAGGTAGTTCAGGGTCTCGTCGTCGATCGGGAAGATCGCGGCGGTGGAACCGAACTCCGGCGACATGTTGCCGATGGTGGCGCGGTTCGCGAGGGAGGTGGCGGCGACGCCCTCGCCGTAGAACTCGACGAACTTGCCGACGACGCCGTGCTTGCGCAGCATCTCGGTGATCGTGAGGACCAGGTCGGTGGCGGTGGTGCCCGGGGTCAGCTCGCCGGTGAGCTTGAAGCCGACGACGCGCGGGATGAGCATCGAGACCGGCTGGCCGAGCATCGCGGCCTCGGCCTCGATGCCGCCGACGCCCCAGCCCAGCACGCCGAGGCCGTTGACCATCGTGGTGTGCGAGTCGGTGCCGACGAGGGTGTCGGGGTAGGCCTGGCCGCCCCGGACCATGACCGTGCGGGCCAGGTGCTCGATGTTGACCTGGTGGACGATGCCGGTGCCCGGCGGGACGACCTTGAACTCGTCGAACGCGGTCTGGCCCCAGCGCAGGAACTGGTAGCGCTCGCGGTTGCGGCCGTACTCCAGCTCGACGTTCTGCGCGAACGCCTCGTGGGTGCCGAACTTGTCGGCGATGACGGAGTGGTCGATGACCAGCTCGGCCGGCGCCAGGGGGTTGATCTTCGCCGGGTCGCCGCCCAGCTCCTTCACGGCCTCACGCATGGTCGCGAGGTCCACCACGCAGGGCACGCCGGTGAAGTCCTGCATGATCACACGGGCCGGCGTGAACTGGATCTCCTGCGACGGCTGGGCCTGCGAGTCCCAGGTGCCGAGGGCGCGGATGTGGTCGGCGGTGATGTTCGCGCCGTCCTCGGTGCGGAGCAGATTCTCCAGCAGGACCTTAAGGCTGTAGGGGAGCCGGGCCGAGCCCTCCACCTTGTCCAGGCGGAAGATCTCGTACGACTCGTCGCCGACCTGCAGCGTGCTGCGGGCGTCGAAGCTGTTCGCCGACACGACAGTCTCCTTCATTGATGTGCGCGTTCCCACCGCATCCTGCCGCTACGACGTCGTGGCCGATCCGCTAAGGTAAGGCTAAGTTAGGCAAGCCTTACTTCTGGATCGGCGGAGTGTGCGGCTGCGGTGCACCTCGGCAGATATCTCGATGTCGAGATAACTCTAGTACATGGGGGCGAGCTGGTCATGCCCGGACCCGGCCACGCGGTAAAACCGCTGGAGCCGGCCCGCCCCGCAGCCCTACCGTCGCCGGAGTGACCTATCTGAGCCCGCTCGGCTATCTGCTGGGACTTGAGGGCGCCGCCCTGCTGCGCGGCCTCAGGGAAGGAACCGCCGACCAGGACTTCGTCGAGGCCAGGACCGCCGAGATCCGCGGGCTGCTGGACACCCCGGAGCTCGCCCGCGCCGAGGGCGTCACGGCGGTGCCCGGTGCGATCAGCACGGCCGACGTGTACCAGGACTGGGCGCCGTACTACGACGAGCCCGGCAACCAGATGATCGACATCGAGCAGCCCGTCGTCCGGCGCATCCTGGACGGCCTGCCGGTCGGCACGGCACTGGACGCCGCCTGCGGCACCGGTCGGCACACCGCCCATCTGCGCCGGCTCGGCCACCGCGTGACCGGCGTCGACGCCTCTCCGGAGATGCTCGCACTGGCCCGGGAGCGGCTGCCGGACGTCGACCTCCGCGAGGCCGATCTGCACCGACTGCCGTTTCCCGACGACGCGGTCGACACCGTCGTCTGCGCGCTCGCGCTGACCCACGTGCCCGATCTGGCGGCCGTGCTCGCCGAGTTCGCGCGGGTGCTGCGGCCCGGCGGCCACCTCGTGATCTCGGACGCGCACCTCATGTCGTCCTATCTCCGGCCCACGCTCCCCCGCCGCCCCGGCCCGGACGGCAGGCCGACCCTGCTCACCGAGTACCACCGCCCGCTCAGCGCCTACCTCTCCGCCGCCCTCCCCCTCGGCTTCCAGGTCCGCCACTGCGAGGAACCCCGCCGCCCGCGCCGCTCCCTCGACCCCGGCTCCGCCCCGGACGCGCCGCCCACGTGGATGTCCTGGGACCTCCAGCACTGGTGCCCCGAGGCGTCGGCCGCCGCGCTGGACGGGGCGCCGGTCGTCGTGATCTGGCATTTCCAGCTCGGGGACGACGGGGGGAAGTGAGCAACTCCCTTCTGTCCTCGGATGTTTGGCCGACTTCGGGGTATCCGGTGCGAGACGAAAGGGGGCGGGCATGCCGCTCACGTTCCGCAAGAGTTTCCGGATCCTTCCCTGGCTTCGGCTGAACATCAACAAGGGGTCCCTGTCGGTCACGACCGGGGGCAAGCGCGGCCCGCGGTACACACGCAGTACCTCGGGGCGCCGTACGACGTCGATGAACCTGCCCGGGCCGTTCGGGTGGCGCAAGACGCGCACCAAGAAGGACGACTGACGGCCCCGCTGACCGGCCGTCACCCGAATGGACCCCCCAGGAGGCGCCATCTCATATCTGAGATAACCTCGGCCTCATGGCAGACGACTACCTCGTACGTATCGGCAAGCTCATCCGTGACGCCCGGCAACATCGGGGCTGGACACAGACGCAGCTTGCCGAGGCGCTCGGCACCAGTCAGAGCGCCGTCAATCGCATCGAGCGCGGCAATCAAAACATCAGCCTTGAGATGATCGCTCGAATCGGTGAAGCCCTGGACAGCGAGATCGTCTCTCTGGGCTACGCCGGTCCGATGCATCTGAGGGTGGTCGGCGGACGCCGGCTGTCCGGCGCGATCGATGTGAAGACCAGCAAGAACGCGTGCGTGGCACTGCTGTGCGCCTCGCTCCTCAACAAGGGGCGCACAGTGCTGCGCCGGGTCGCGCGGATCGAGGAGGTGTACCGCCTTCTGGAGGTACTCGGCTCGATCGGCGTCCGCACCCGCTGGATCAACGACGGCGTCGACCTGGAGATCGTCCCCCCGGCCGAGCTGGAGATGGAGTCGATCGACGCCGAGGCGGCCCGCCGCACCCGCTCGATCATCATGTTCCTCGGCCCGCTGCTGCACCGCATGGACAGCTTCAAGCTGCCGTACGCGGGCGGTTGCGACCTCGGGACGCGCACGATCGAGCCGCACATGATCGCGCTGCGCCGCTTCGGTCTCGACATCGCCGCGACCGAGGGTCTCTACCACGCGCGGATCGACCGGTCCGTCTCCCCCGACCGCCCGATCGTGCTGACCGAGCGCGGCGACACGGTCACCGAGAACGCGCTGCTGGCCGCCGCCCGGCACGCCGGTGTCACGGTCATCCGCAACGCGTCCTCCAACTACATGGTCCAGGACCTGTGCTTCTTCCTGGAGGCGCTGGGCGTCGAGGTCGAGGGCATCGGCACCACCACCCTCACCGTGCACGGCGTGCCGACCATCGACGTCGACGTGGACTACTCCCCCTCCGAGGACCCGGTCGAGGCGATGAGCCTGCTGGCCGCCGCCGTCGTCACCGAGTCGGAGCTGACGGTCCGCCGGGTGCCCATCGAGTTCCTGGAGATCGAGCTCGCGGTCCTGGAGGAGATGGGCCTCGACCACGACCGCACCCCGGAGTACGTCGCGGACAACGGCCGTACGCGCCTGGTGGACCTGACGGTCCGGCCCTCCAAGCTGGAGGCGCCGATCGACAAGATCCACCCGATGCCGTTCCCCGGCCTGAACATCGACAACGTGCCGTTCTTCGCGGCCATCGCGGCGGTCGCGCAGGGACAGACCCTCATCCACGACTGGGTCTACGACAACCGCGCGATCTATCTCACCGACCTCAACCGCCTCGGTGGCAGGCTCCAACTCCTGGACCCGCACCGGGTGTTGGTCGAGGGCCCGACCCGCTGGCGTGCCGCCGAGATGATGTGCCCGCCGGCGCTGCGGCCCGCGGTGGTCGTCCTGCTCGCGATGATGGCGGCGGAGGGCACGTCCGTCCTGCGCAACGTGTATGTCATCAACCGCGGTTACGAGGATCTGGCGGAGCGGCTCAACTCGGTCGGGGCGCAGATCGAGATCTTCCGCGACATCTAGGACACCTCGCGGACGCCTGGGGTGCCGCCGTGCCTCACGGGTGCGGCGGCACCGCCGTGTTCAGCGGGTGCTCCACTTCTGGTTGTCCTGGCCGTTGCAGTCCCAGAGCTGGATCCGGGTGCCGTTGGCGGTCTTCTGGTCCTTGACGTCCACGCACTTGTTGGACTGCGGATTGACCAGGTCGTTGCTGGAGTTGAGGCGGAACTGCTGGGCCGGGTTGCCGCTGCACACCGCGATCTGGATCACCGCGCCGTTCGCCGACGAGCCCCAGGCGACGTCCATGCACAGGCCCATCGAGCGGATCGTGCCGTCCGAACGGAAGTCCCACTTCTGCCAGTTCTTGCCGGTGCAGCTGTTGATCTGCAGCGGCGAACCGTCGGCGCCCTTGTGACCCACCATCTCGATGCACTTGTTGGAGGCGTGGCTGTAGATGGTGGTGCCGGGGGCGCTGATCACCGTCTTGGTGGCCGTGACCTTGGGCGTGGTGGACTTCTTCGTCGAACTCTTCCCGGAGGACGCCTTCTTGGGGGCCTCGGCGGAACTGCCCGCGATGACCCCGGCACCGGAACCGGCGCCGGCCGCCGCCGCTCCCGCGCCGTGCTTCACCGCCTTGTTCTTGCCGCCCGACGGGTGCGAGGGGGTCGGCTTCGGCGAGGTCGGTTCCGGGGTGGCCGAACCGTAGGCGCCCGCGCCGCTGTCCGTCGTCGCCCCGTTCAGCACCGTCCCGGCGTCCGCGACCTGGTCCGACGGCTTGCTGTCCGAACTCGACTTGCCGAGCAGCCCCGACACCAGGAACGGCACCCCGATCAGCAGCGCACCGGCTATCGCGGCGCCGGCGAGGAGACCTCGGGAGGGACGGCCGAAGGCAGGAGCGGCGGTGGCCGTGTCCTCACCGGTTCCCGAACCCGCTCCAACCCCCGCTCCGGACTCGGCTGTTGCCGCTCCGGCGAGGGCTCCGGCGGCGGGGTCCGGGTCGGGGTCGGCGTGGCCCTGGGCCCGGGTGCCGGCGGCTGCTTCGGAGGTGGTGCCCCCGTCGGCGCCACCCCCGGTGCCCGCACGGGCGCTCGCATCGGTTCCTACGGCGGTTTCCGCGCCCGGGAGTTGCGCCGCCGCCGCCGCAGGCTGCGCGGGAGGCGTCAGCACCGCTTCCGCCTGCGCCGCGGTCTCCGGAGTGCCGGTGGCGGCAGTGCTGGCGCTCTCCGACTCACCGCTCGTGGCCGGGAGTTCGGTGGTCTCGGGGGTACCGCTCGCGGTGGTGTCCGGGGCCGGAGTGGGCTCCGCCCCGCCCGTCGCTGCCTGGTGCTGCGGGCTGTTCTTGCCGGACATGCTGGTCCTTCCAGAAAGGGGATCGGGTGACGACCGGTCAGTCGTCGTCCGGGGCGGGCGGGTTGACCGTGAACCGGTTGCCGTCAAAATACAAGGTCAGCGGGGCGCCCTCGGCCGGGCCGAGGCGCCGGGTGAGCTCGCCGGGGCCGAGCAGCACGATCGGCCGCCCGGTGTCCCGTGCGACCAGGGCCGCGAGGGTGGCCGCGTAGGCGGCGTCGTCGGGGCGGGCCAGCACCAGCGCGAGGCGGGCCGCGTCGTCGAGCCCGGCGTCCCCGACGGTCACCATGCCGCTTTGAAGGATCGACTGGGCGCGCAACTCCTCGGTGAGCGCGCCGATTTCGGCCAGTACGTCGGTCGACACCGCGGTCCCCGGCGTCGGGAGCGGGGCGTCGTCCGGGGCACCGTGAGCCGCCACGTCGGCCTGGGCCCAGGCGAGGAGGGCGGTGTGGGGGTCTTGGGCACGGGTCCAGACGGGGGCGGGGTCGGTGGTACCGGGAGTCGAGAGTAGACGGGCGAGTGCGTGGGCGAACGTCTCGGGTCCCTGTTCCGGCACGACGACGGGAGGGAGCTGCGGTTCCTGAGGCTCGTTCTCCGGCTCTTCCTGTGGGTCGTCCCTCAACTCGGCAGGGGTCGCGGACAGGGAACCGGCACTCAGCGGCGCCTCAGGTGCGTGGGAGGCGGGCCAGACGAGATCGGTGTCGGTGGGGATGGGGGTCGTGTCGGGGTTCTGGGGCGGGGTGGTCTCGTCCTGGCCCGTGTGGTCGTGGAGTTGGGGCCCGGCAGCGGTGACGTCCTCGATGATGCGGAGGTAGCGCTGCGGGATGTGGACCGGTCCTTGGGTGGTGGCCATGAGGCCGGTCGTGCGGACCGTGGTGCTGTTGGCGTGGTTGCGCAACAGGAAGTCGTTGTCGCGCTGCTCGTCCGGGAGACCGAGGTAGTGCAGGACCTCGTGGAGCAGGTCCTCGTCGGAGTGGTTGACGTCCAGGTGGAGTTGGTCGGCCCGGCCCGGCTTCGCGGTGTCGGTGAGCGTGACCGCCTCGGGGTGGGAGGGATCACTGATCAGGTTCAGGTTGATGTGCAGCTGGTCGCCTGAACGTGGCAGCGCCAGACCCGAGTTGAGATGCGTGTCCAGGAGACGGGTGATCCGGTCGTTCAAACGCTGTGCGAGGGCAGGGTCGTTGGCCGCGACCGGAAGATTGACCGTGTAGTCGCGTATCCGCTGGCCGTTGGGCGCCTGGATACGACGGATCTGGGCACGGATGAGAGTCGTCGCACCGCTGAGCGTCCCCGGGCGGGGCGGGCTGGACTGGTCCGCGTGCGGATCGAACCGCTCGGTGGAATGCACCGCAGGACGGGCATGCGGACGCAGACCGTGCCAACTGGCCTTCGGCGCAGGGTCCTTGACATGGACCGCGGGCAGGTCATCAGCCGCGTCACGCACCGGCTCGGGACGGTAACGGCCATCCGGCTGGACACTGTCGGCGTCCCCGGGACCCCGCGGCGCCTTCGACGTAGTGATGTTCGGCGGGGCGGCCACGGTGTTCACGTTGCTCGCGCTGTAGTGGTTCAGGCCCGTGTAATGGACCTCCAGCGCAGGGATGTTGGTGGTCGGCCCGTACGGCAGGACGATGCCTCGGGGGCCGCCGGTCGCGGTGGTGCCGGCGAGTGCGGCGGGCATCGGCTGGAAGACGTGGATCGGGGCGCCGAGGGTGTCGGCGAGCAACGGCAGGAAGGCGTCGCCGACGCGGTTCGCCCACTCCGTCGACCAGTTGCGCACCGCGCGGTCGAGTACGGCCGCTTCGGGCGCGGTGATCGGGGCGGTGCTCTCGTGATAGCCGGCGACCAGCAGGGCCCGGCGCTCGTCCGGTGTCATGGTGGCGACCGTCGGCAGGGCGTTCAGCGCACGGAGGTAGGCGAACATCCGCGCGTTGCTCGGCGGGGTGCCTGCCGGTGCGGGCGGTGCGCCCGGCGCCGAGACGGCCACCACGTAGCGGGCCTGGAGGTCGGCCGGGTCCATCTGCTCGGCGCGGGTCGGGCCCTGGATGCCGTAGAGGGCGAGTTGGGTGGCGACGGTGGCGTTGTTCATGCCCTGTACCGCCGTCGCGAACCGGCCGACGAGGACGCCCCGGAGCTGGCCCAGCACCTGCGGCGGGAGCGGGTGGGTGTTGTTGCGTGCGGCGGTGAGGCGGGCCAGCACCAGGTTCTGCAACCCCCGCTGGGTGGCGCGGAGATGGGCGGTTCCCTGGTCGACGGTCCCCGGGTGCTGCGCGAGGGTGGTGAGGGTCTGCCGGACGAGCTGGGGCTGCCCGAGCCAGGCGTCGGTGCCCGCGTCGAAGGTCGGGTCGGCCTGGCGCAGCCGGGTGGCGACGTGGCCGGGGGCGCTGCCGATCACGGCGTACAGGAGGCAGTTGCCGTCGCCGGGGGTCTGGACGGCGTTGCCGGTGGGGGCGACGTAGGGGGACAGCGGGGCGGCCGGGGCCGCGGTGGTGCCCGGTGCCGGGTTCTGGGTGGCTGTCGCGGTCGTGGTGGTCGTGCCGGGTTTGGGCGCGGGCCCGGTCTTCGTCTTGGTCTTGTCGGTGCCCGTGTTCTTCGCATTGCCGGGGCCCGGCTTCTTGGTGGTGCTCGTGCCGGCGCTCTTGCCGTTGGCCGACTGCTTGCCCTTGCCCTTGTCCTTCTCGGGCTTGGACGGCGCGGTCTTCTTCTGCGGCTGCTTCGGCGGGGTCTGCGTGGTCGTCGTAGCCGTCGTTGTGGTGGTGGTCGTGGTGGTGGTCGGCACCGTCGTCGTGGTGGCCGGGGGCGGCGTGTGGGTCTGGCCCGCGGCAGGGAGGGGGGTGGGGCGGCCGTCGGGGTCGGGCCAGCGGGGCGGGGTGGTGGCGAAGGTGGTGCGCGGGGACTGTTCGGGGGTCGGGGCGTTGTCCTGGACATCGGCGGACACACCGGGCAGTGCGGCGGTGGCCGCCAACTGGTCGGCGGCGGCCTGGAGTTGGGCGGTGACGGTGGTGGCGAGCTGGCCGTTGCGGCGGGCGATCCTGGCCTGGGCGCGGGGTATGCGGCGCTGGGCGCGGGCCTCGCGGAACCTGGCGATCCGCACGTTCTCGGCCCGGCGGACGACGGCGCGCGCGTCCTGCTCCGCCTCTTCGACGGCCTCCTCGTGGCTCTCCTCCGCCTGGCCGATGCGTTGGGGAGCGATGCTGACGATGTGCTCAGCGCGGGCCAACCTCGGCCGATCGGCGGCGAGTTGGTCGGTGGCCTGTTGGATCGTGTCGTCGAGGGCGTCGATCTGCGTGACCACGGCCCGCACGCGGGGGTCGTCGGCGACATCGGCCGCCGGGGTCTTGGTCCGTGCGGCGTTGGGGGCGACGGGGGCCGGTGCGGGGGTCTGCGTGGCCGTCGACTGCCCACCCTGCGCGGCCTGTTGGGCTGCCGCGCGTTCGGCGCGCACGGTGTTCTCGGTCTGGGTCAGGCGGGCCAGGGCTGTCCGGCGTTCGCTGCGGGCCCGGGTCTCGTCCCGTTCGTGCTGCGCGATCTGCGGCGGCAGGGTGGTGACCGTCCTGCGCGCGTCGGCGAAGTCCCGCTTCAGCCGCTCGACCAAGGCCGCCGCGTCGGCCGCCACCTTGGCGGAGGCGGCTGCCTCGTCCACGGCGTCACGGTGGGCGGTGACCGCGACGGTGACCGCGTGCCGCGCCCGTGTGTGGGCGTCGACGGCGTCCGTGTGCGCCCGGTTGCGGTGCTGGAGGGAGGCGGTGAGGCGGTTCAGCCGCTGCGGGGTGTCCGCGAGCGTGTCGGTGGCGTCGTGCAGCCGTACGGCCTCGGTGTGGAAGGCCGTCCACGCGGTGGTCAGGTCAGGGTCAGAGGTGACGAGGGCGCCGTCGGGGGCGAACTCCCAGCGGCGGATGCCCTGCGGGTCGCGGGTCATCAGCTCCAGCGGGCGGTTGCCCAGCACGGCGGTGCGGGACGCGGCGTAGAGGGCCCGGCCGAGGTGTTCGCCCTGAGGGTCGGCTCCGAGGGCCGCCCAGACCTGGACGCCGTGACTGCCCGCCGGGATGGCGGAGTTGAGGCGCTCGGGCAGGGTGTGCGGCTCTGCTGTAGCCCAGTTGGGGACGAGGGCGGGCAGGTCGTGGACGTTGGGCGGAGCCTCGGCCGGGGTGATGAGACCGTGCCCGAGGAGGTCGCGTTCCTCCACCCGGAGGGTGACGGTGCCGGTGACGTGGCGGGTGCCCTCCGGTCCCTCGACCAGGAGGTGGACGTCGGCGTCGACGACGTAACTCCGCGTACCGCGCGCGCCGTTGGCGGGAGCGGAGGTGCTGCCGGACTTGAGCCAGTCGCGGCGGCTGCCGGTGGTGGTGCCGCCGAAGGTGGAGGGCTGGGTCTGCCGCTGCGCGAGCGGGACGCTGACCCCGGCCAGCTGGCGGTTGTCGTCGTCGCCGCTGAGCAGTTCGGTGAACGCGGTGGAGAAGGAGTGGTCGGCGCCGGCGGCGGTGCTCACCGTGTCGGTGGAGTTGTGGAGCTGGTCGAGGGTGACGTCGTCGGCGTGGGTCGAGCGGCGCGGGTTGTAGAGGGTGACCGCGATGGTCGGGGGCTGGGCCGGTGCTCCCTCGAAGGGGGTGGTGCCGGGCAGCTTGCGGGTGAGGTCGGCGGCGAGCCGGGGGCGGTCGAGGCTGACCCGCCCGGCTTGGATCAGCTGGCCGAGCCGGACCGCCTGTCCCTCCACGGAGACCGACGTGATCTGCGCGTGCCAGCCGCGTCCACCGCGCGGTGCCACCGCGTCGAGGGCGGTCTCCAGGTGGGCCCAGCCGTCGAAGTGGAACGCCGGGGTGGGCCCGACCGGGTGGAACATCTGCGCGTCGGCGAGATACCGCGTGCGGGCCGGGCCCGGCAGCACGGTGTTGCGCGGGTCGGCGCCGGAGACGACCGACGGGGCGGTGACCGTCGCGGGCCGCGTGGGCGCGTTGGTCTCGGTGCCGGTGAACCGCAGACTCAGCCGGACCGGGACGGTGCGGGTGCGCGGGTTGCCACGCGCCAGCAGTTCGTCCACCCACCGGCGTACGTCGTGATCCGCGTCGGCCCAGGCGATGACACCGTTCTGGATGAGACCGCCGATGACGTTGGGCGGCCAGTCGGCGACCAGCGCGGAGCGCACGGACAGGACGTAGTCGTACTCGAGGCCGTCGAAGTCGGCGCCGTTGTCGGTGCGCAGCCAGAACCGGTTGTCGGCGGTGGTGGCCCGGCGGGCGGACCTGCTGGTGGCCGACTGCGGGGTGAACACCGGCGCCGCGCGGTCCGTCCTCTTCGGGTCGGGGCCCTGGCCGGGGCGGCGGTAGCGGGTGGTCAGGGTGACCGGGAGCTGCTTCTGCCGGACCGAGGCGCGGGTGGTGGTGCGGCCCGCGGCGGTGTGCGACTGCCACTGTTCGAGACCCGAGCCGGGCGTGGACGAGCCCCGGATGGCGGCCAGGTTCTGGGTCCGTCGGGGCACCGCCGTGAGCGTGACCTCGATCAGCCGCTCGCCGCCGTGGCCGTGGTGGCGGAAGTGGAAGCGGGTGGTGGCGCGGCGCGGGGTGCCGTCCGGGCCGCGTCCGGGCAGCGAGCGCAGTCCGGGCGTCGAGGTGAGCTGCGCGATCCGGCTGTGCACACCGGCCTGGTATCCGGCGTGCCCCGGGGTGACCGCGCCGGGCGCCTCCGCCTCCACCAACTCCAGCAGTTCGCGCCGGACTTGGCCGCGCCGCTCCCTCGGGTTGACCGGCCCGAGCGGTATGTGTCCCGCGGTGGGCCCGGTCGCCGGGACGGGGGCGGCGACGGGACGGTCGTACTCGATGACCGAGAGGACGCCGCCGAGGCCGAGTTCGCGGTTGCGGGTGTACGGCGTCGGGAGGGGGGCCGTCAGGGTCGGCGCGGGGGCCGGGGCGAGGCCCTGGACGGAGCCCATCCACCGCGCGTCGCGGGCGAGTTGGCCCTGCGTCATGAGGAACTGGAGGCCGTCGGGGACGTCGACCGCGAAGGTGACGGGGGCGACGGTGCCGGGCTCGCCGACGCCGTTGAGCAGGGTGCGGGAGCCGGCCCTGACCGTGACCAGGTAGGTGACGTCGGCGACGACGCGGTGCAGGGTGCCGCTCTCGGTGGGGGTGCGGTTGACGCCCGTGCTGGCGGAGAGGGTGTCGGCGGTGTCCGTGCGGGAGACATAGCCGAGCCGGGCCGAGGGGTTGAAGAGTCCCTTGAACGGCTTGCCGCTGCTCTGGACGGTGGAGACCGAACCGTCCGACTCGGGGCCGGTGTTGCCCTGTCCGGCCGCGTTCTCCGGGCCGCTCGGCTGCGTGGGCGGGTTCTGGGTGAAGACCCCGGTGCCGCCGAACTGGTGGGATTTTCCGAGGGACTTGGCCTGCTGGGCGCTGTCGGTGGCGGAGACGCCCGTCTCCAGGTACTGCCGGGTGGTGTCCAGCAGCCGGGGGCGGTGCGCGACGGCCTGGATCTCCAGGGAGTACTGCCCGTCGGCCAGGGTCCCCGGCAGGCTCAGGCCCTCGACCACATAGGAGTTCTTGAAGACTTCGTGGCCGTGGGCGACGAGGCTGCCCGGGGTGATCGCCGCGTGCCGGGTCTCGGCGGCGCGCGTCGTGCTGTCCGTGAGCCCGTGTCCGGCGAGCGGTGAGATGCCGTCGCGCTGCGGTGCGGCGGCGGGCGCGGGTGCCGTGACGGGCAGGATCGGGCCGGTGGCGGGGGTGGCGGGCGTCGGCTGGGCCTGGTTGCGGATGTCGGCGGCGGCGCGCTGGAAGGCCGACTCGATGGCGGCGGAGCCGCGCACGGTGTCGATCAGCGCGTCGTCGGGAATCCGCACCAGCTCCGGGCGCGGGGTGCCGGTCGCGTCGGTCCCGTCCAGCCGGGCCCGGTCCACCGCGTTGGCCGGACGCGGCGCCCCGTCGACACGCGCGACGGGCGGCGCGGCGACCGCCGGGGGTACGTGGGTACGGCCGTCCGGCACCGCGAGCCGCAGCGTGCCGGTGACGGTGGGCGCGACGGGCGGCGCGGGAGCAACCGGCGCCGCTCCGGGAGCGGTTGGGGCCGGTGCCGGGGCCGCGGCCTGGTTGACGTTCTGCCCGAACCGCTCGCTGGGCCGGTCCCCGTCGTCCGCGTACAGGTCGAGCGCCAGCCGCACCGGCACGGTGAAGGCGTGGCTGTCCTGGCCGGTGGCGATGAAGAACTGGTCGTGCCCGGTCGCGCCGCCCACGGTGTCGCCGTGCGTGACCTGGTGGCCGTACTGGTAGTCGGCCCCGAACCCGATGGACCCCCAGCCGCCGAGCGGCCCGCTGACGCTGCCCATCGGCCCGAGCGCGCCGCCGTAGGACTCGCCGCGCTGCTCGGCGTCGCTGCCCGCCATCTGCGCGAGGCCCATGACCTGGATGCCTGGGAGGACCAGGCGGTGGGTGCTGGCCTGGGTGTGGTCGCGGACGGCGGTGAGGAGCAGCCGGACGCGGCGGACGCCGGTGTCGGTGCTGTTGGGCACCTCGAAGTGCAGGGCGTGTCCGCCGTCGACCATGGCGTCGGTGGCGGCGCGCAGGCCGGTGCGGGAGCGGGCCTCGCGCAGTCGGCGGAGGTTGTTGAGCTGGGCGTGCAGCCGGATCTGGTGCTCGGGTTCGTGGTTCCGCGCCGTCTGCTTCAGCCGCTCGCCGACTCCGGTGGGTGCGGGCGCCGTTGGGGACGGTGGCAGGAATCCCTCGCGGCGCAGCCATGCCTCGGCCTCGTCGAAGAGGCCGTCCGTGCCGGTGACGTCGAGGGGCGCGGCGCTCAGCCCGATCCCGTCCAACCGCTCCAGGGAGTCAGGGAGTTCGCGTACCTCGGCGGGCGTCGGCGGGTGCCCGTTGGCGTCCGCCTGGCTGAGCACGCGGAGGTCCATGCCGCGGGTCTGGGTGAGCGGGGGCGCCGCCGTCTCGGTGCCGTCGGGGCGGATCAGGGTGACCTGGTAGGTGGTGCCGGAAGGGGTGAGGAGGTGGCCCCGGTTGGTGCGGATGGCGTGCATCGTCCCGGCGGAACTGCTCGCGCTGTAGGTGTTGGTGACGGTCGCCTGGGTCTGCCCGCGCAGACCGAGGCTGCCGCCGATCACGCTCGACGCGTCGGGGTGCCCCTGCGCGTGGTCGCCGGTGAGGGCGGCGGCACCGCTGCCGCTGACCCCGATCCCGCTGGTGTAGCGGGAGGAGAGGTCCACCTTCGCGGTGTTGACGAGGTGGCTCTCCAGGTTGATCTGACCCGGGGTGCTCTGCCGCAGCGGGGTGCCGACGTTCGGCACGGTGACCAGGTGCAGCATGCCGACCGCGTTGCCGGAAGCGTCCGTGAGGACCGGCGAGTAGATGCCGCCGTCGATCTGCATCGGCAGCGTGCCGCGCAGCACCTGCTCGGAGAGGAAGTCCGAGACCTGCCCGGCCGCGGTCTCGTCGAGGTCGGCGTGGAAGGTCTGGTGGACATGCTCGTACAGCGCCCTCGGGTCGAGCACCGAGTCGACGCCGTAGAGCGGGAGATCGGCCGGTGCGGCGGGCGCGGGCAGCGAACCCGGCGCGGGGTCGGCGGTGGTGAGGTGCCGGGGGAACCAGATCGTGGTCGGCCCGTGGGACTCCGCGGTGCCCCAGCCGTCGGCGGCGGGCGCGGTACCGGTGGTCGGCGCGGTGACGGCGGGCGCGTCGACGCGCACCCGCCACCGGGTGCTGAACTCCACTGGATCGGAGGGCTCGTTGGAGCGCTGCGCGGACGTCGTCTGCACGGCCTGGGTGACCGTGGTGGCATCGCTCGCCTGGTTGTGTGTGAGGGCAGCCGTCACCGAACCGTCCACCGCCCGTACCGCGGTCGCCGCCTCTATCGGCCACGACCCGGTCCACGGCACCTGGACCGTGCGATACGTCCCCGACGGCTGACTGGAGAAGTTCTCCCGCGTGCCGAACCCGCGCCGCTCGACGTGCTTGTCCGGATCACGCGCATCGAACCGCCCCTGCCGCAACGAGGCCCGGGCATCGGACAGCGTCAGCTGTACGTCCACGGTGTGGTCGCGCCCGTCGACCGTCACGGTGATCCGGTGACCGCCGTTCGACCGCAGATACGGCAGCTGGAGTCCGAGGTTGTCCCGGTTCAGCGCACCCCGTACCTGCTCGCGGACGGACTCCGGCGGATCGTCGGCGTCCAGCCCGAGCGCCTCGTAGATCTGCCCGTGCAGCCCCTCGATCACCTCGTCGGAGAACGGCTCCGCGTACACCAGGCCGACGGTCCCGTCCGGGAGCGAACCGTACGAGTTCACGTAGGACGACGGGAGTTGGGCCGGTGCGGGGGCCGGGACGGTCGGGGCGTGGGAGGCGGGCCAGACGAGGGGGGCGTCGGTGGGGATGGGAGTGGTGTCCGGATCGAGAGTGGGGGTGGTCTCGTCCTGGCCCGTGTGGTCGTGGAGTTGGGGCCCGGCAGCGGTGACGTCCTCGATGATGCGGAGGTAGCGCCGCGGGATGTGGACCGGTCCTTGGGTGGTGGCCATGAGGCCGGTCGTGCGGACCGTGGTGCTGTTGGCGTGGTTGCGCAACAGGAAGTCGTTGTCGCGCTGCTCGTCCGGGAGACCGAGGTAGTGCAGGACCTCGTGGAGCAGGTCTTCGTCGGAGTGGTTGGCGTCCAGGTGGAGTTGGTCGGCCCGGCCCGGCTTCTCGCTGTCGGTGAGCGTGACCGCCTCGGGGTGGGAGGGATCACTGATCAGGTTCAGGTTGATGTGCAGCTGGTCGCCTGAACGTGGCAGCGCCAGACCCGAATTGAGATGGGTGTCCAGGAGACGGGTGATCCGGTCGTTCAACCGCTGCGTGAGGGCAGGGTCGTTGGCCGTGACCGGAAGATTGACCGTGTAGTCGCGTATCCGCTGGCCGTTGGGCGCCTGGATACGGCGGATCTGGGCGCGGATGAGAGTCGTCGCACCGCTGAGTGTCCCCGGGCGGGGCGGGTTGGACTGGTCCGCGTGCGGATCGAACCGCTCGGTGGAGTGCACCGCGGGCTGGGCATGCGGACGCAGACCGTGCCAACTGGCCTTCGGCGCAGGGCTGTTGACCCGTGAGGCGGGCAGGTCATCGGCCGCGTCGCGCACCGGCTCGGGACGGTAACGGCCGTCCGGCTGGACACTGTCGGCGTCCCCGGGACCCCTCGGCGCCTTCGACGGGGTGATGGTCGGTCCGCCCGTGCCCTGGGTTGTGTCGCTCGCGCTGTAGTGGTTGAGGCCCGTGTAATGGACCTCAAGCGCACGGGCGTTGGTGCTCGGGCCGTAGCGCAGCACGATGCCCTGGGGGCCGGTGGGTGTGTCGGTCACCGGCTGGAAGACGTGGATCGGGACGCCGAGGGTGTCGGCGAGCAGCGGCAGGAAGGTGTCGCCGATCGGGTCGGTCCAGACGTTAGACCAGTCCTGCACCGCGCGGTCGAGGAAGGCCGCCTCGGATGGGGTGAGCGGGGCGGTGCTGCGGTGGTAGCCGGCGGTGAGCAGGGCCCGGCGTTCGTCCGGTGTCATGGTGGCGACCGTGGGCAGGGCGTTCACCGAGCGCAGGTAGGCGAACATGCGCCGGTTGCTCGGCGCGGCGCCAGTCGGTGCGGGCGCGGTGCCGAGCGTGACGGCCTGGAGGTAGCGGGCCTGGAGGTCGGCCGGGTCGAGGTCCTCGGCCTGGGTCATGCCCTGGATGCCGTACACGGTCAACCGGTTGGTGACGTCCGCGTCGGACATTCTCTCGACCAACGTCGCGAACCGGTCGGCGAGGACGCCCCGGAGCTGGCCGAGCACCTGCGGGGGCAGCGGGCGGCTGCCGTCCCGGGCCGCCGCCAGCCGCGCCGCGACCAGGCCCTGCAACTCCCGCTGGGCGGCCCGCAGATGACCGGACCCCTGGGTCACGGTCCGCGGGTTCCGCTCCATTGTCCTGAGGGTCTGCCGTACATCGTCGGGCCGGCCGAGCCATTGGGCGAGACCCGGGTCGAGGGTCGGGTCGGCCGCCTGTAGTCGGGTGCGGACCAGGGCGGGCGCGCTGCCGATGACGGCGTAGAGGAGGCAGTTGCCGTCGCCCGGGGTCGGGACCGCGTTGCCCGTGGGGGCGACGTACGGGGACAGCGGGCCGGCCGGGGTGGTGCCGGACGGCGATGTCACCAGCGGGGCCTTGCCCTTGTCGACGCCCTTGCCCTTGTCGACGCCCGTGCCCTTGGTGAGCGCCGTGCCCTTGTCCGGGCCCGGGGTCTTGTCGGTGGCCGACTTCTTGCTCTTGGCCGACTTCCCGCCGCTGGTACCGGACTTGGGCGGCGCGGTCTTCTTCGGCTTCGGCGCGGTCGCCTTGGGGACCGTGCCGGTGGTGGCGGTGGCCGGGGGCGGGGTGTGGGTCTGGCCGCCGGCCGGGAGGGGGGCGGCCGGGCCGTCGGGGGCGGGCCAGCGGGGCGGGGTGGTGGCGAAGGTGGTGCGGAGGGACTGTTCGGGGGTCGGGGCGCTGTCCTGGACGTCGGCGGACAGGTCCTCCAGCGCGTCGGTGGCCGCGGTCTGCTCGGCGGCGGCCCGCACCTGCGCGGTGACGACGGCGACGATCTCCGCGTCGCGTTGGTCGACTTCGTCCTGGGCCTCGTCCACCTCGTCCTGGGCCTCGGCCTCCTGCGCCGTGGCGGTCCGGAGGTTCCTGGCCGCGGTCTCCTCGTCGCGCGCGTCCCGCTCCGCCTCCTCGACGGCCTTCTCGTGGCTCCCCTCCGCCTGTTCGATGCGTTCGGGGGCGATGCTGACGATGCGCTCCGCGCGGGCCAACCTCGGCCGATCGGCAGCGAGTTGGTCGGTGGCCTGTTGGATCGTGTCGTCGAGGGCGTCGATCTGCGTGACCACGGCCTGCACGCGGGGGTCGTCGGCGACATCGGCCGCAGGAGTCTTGGTCCGGGCGGCGTTGGGTGCCACGGGGGCCGGCGCGGGGACCGACTGCCCACCCTGCGCGGCCTGTTGGGCTGCCGCGCGTTCGGCGCGCACGGTGTTCTCGGTCTGGGTCAGGCGGGCCAGGGCCGTCCGGCGCTCGCTGCGGGCCCGCGTCTCGTCCCGCTCGTGCTGCGCGATCTGCGGCGGCAGGGTGGTGACCGTCCGCCGCGCGTCGGCGAAGTCCCGCTTCAGCCGCTCGACCAGGGCCGCCGCGTCGGCCGCCGCCTTGGCGGAGGCTGCTGCCTTGGCCACGGCATCGCGGTGGGCGGTGATCGCGTTCGTGCGTGCGAGCCGCGCTGCCCTGTGCTCCTCCACGGCGATCGTGTAGTCCTGGTTGGCCTCCCGGCGGGCGGCGGTGCGGAGGTTCAGCAGGCGCGGGGTGTCCGCGAGGGTGTCGGTGGCGTCGTGCAGCCGTACGGCCTCGGTGTGGAAGGCCGTCCACGCGGTGGTGAGATCGGGGTCGGCCGTGACGAGGGCGCCGTCGGGGGTGAACTCCCAGCGGCGGATGCCCTGCGGGTCGCGGGTCATCAGTTCCAGCGGGCGGTTGCCCAGCACGGCGGTGCGGGACGCGGCGTAGAGCGCCTGGCCGAGCCGGATGCCGTGCGGGTCGGCGCCGAGGGCGACCCAGACCTGGATGCCGTGATCGCCGGGCGGGATCGCGGAGTTGAGGCGTTCGGGCAGCGTGTGCGGTTCCGCGGTGGCCCAGTCGGGGACGAGCGCGGGCAGGTCGTGGACGTTGGGCGGGGCCTCGGCCGGGGTGATGAGACCGTGCCCGAGGAGGTCGCGCTCCTCCACCCGGAGGGTGACCGTGCCGGTGACGTGCCGGGTCCCCTGCGGTCCGTCCACGAGGAGGTGGACGTCGGCGTCGACGACGTAACTCCGCGTGCCGCGCGCCCCGCCGGCGGGCGCTGCTGTGCTGCCGGACTTGAGCCAGTCGCGGCGGCTGCCGGTGGTGGTGCCGCCGAAGGACGAGGGCTGGGTCTGCCGCTGCGCGACGGGGACGTTGATCCCGCCGAGCTGGCGGTTGTCGTCGTCGCCGCTGAGGAGTTCCGTGAACGAGGTCGCCATGGAGTGGTCCGCGCCCGCGGCGGTGCTCACCGTGTCGGTCGTGTTGTGGAGCTGGTCGAGGGTGACGTCGTCGGCGTGGGTCGAGCGGCGCGGGTTGTACAGCGACACGGCGATCGACGGGGCCTGCTCCGGCGCTCCTTCGAAGGGGCGGCTGCCGGGCAGCTTGCGGGTGAGGTCGGCGACCAGCCGGGGACGGTCGAGGCTGACCCGCCCGGCCTGGATCAGCTGGCCGAGCCGGACGGCCTGTCCCTCCACGGAGACCGACGTGATCTGCGCGTGCCAGCCGTGCCCGCCGGGCGGCGCCACCTGGTTCAGCGCCGTCTCCAGATGCGCCCACCCGTCGAAGAAGAAGGCCGGGGTCGGTCCCACCGGGTGGAACATCTGCGCGTCGGCGAGATACGGCGTGCGGGCGGGGCCCGGCAGGACGGTGTTGCGGGGGTCGGCACCGGACTCGGCGGACGGCGCGGTCACCGTGGCCGCCGGTACGGGCACGTTGGTCTCGGTGCCGGTGAACCGCAGTGCCAGGCTGACCGGGACGGTGCTGGTGCGCGAGTTGCCGCCCTCCAGCACCCGGTCGATCCACTGGCGTATGTCGCCGTCCGTGTCGGCCCAGGCGATGACGCCGTTCTGGATGAGACCGCCGACGACGTTGGGCGGCCAGTCGACGACCAGCGCGGAACGGACCGACAGCTCGTAGTCGTAGCGCAGGCCGTCGAAGTCGGCGCCGTTGTCGGTGCGCAGCCAGAACCGGTTGTCGGCGGTGGTCGCCCGGCGGACCGAGATGCTGCTCGCGGACTGCGGGGTGAACCCGGGCGCCGAGCGGTCCGTCGTCAGGGGGTCGGGGCCCTGGTCCGGACGGAGGTAGCGGACGGTCGGTGTGATCGGGAGCTGTGTCTGCCGGACCGAGGCGCGGGTGGTGGTGCGGCCCGCGGCGGTGTGCGACTGCCACTGTTCGAGGCCGGAGCCGGGGGTGGAGGAGCCCCGGATGGCGGCCAGGTTCTGGGTCCGTCGGGGCACCGCGCGCAGGGTGACCTCGACCAGTCGCTCGCCGCCGTAGCCGTGGTGGCGGAAGTGGAAGCGGGTGGTGGCCGGGTGCGGGGTGCCGTCCGGGCCGCGTCCGGGCAGCGAGCGCAGTCCCGCGGTCGAGGTGAGCTGGGCGATCCGGCTGTGCACACCGGGCTGGTGGCCTGCGTGCCCCGGGGTGAACACTCCGGGTGCCTCGGTCTCGACCAGTCCCATCAGTTCGCGCCGGACCTGGCCGCGCCGCTCCCTCGGATTGACCGGCCCCAGCGGGACCTGTCCCGCGGTGGGCCCGGTCGCGGGGACGGGCGCGGCCACGGGACGGTCGTACTCGATGACCGAGAGGACGCCGCCGAGGCCGAGTTGGCGGTTGCGGACGTACGCCGCCGGCAGCGGAGCCTGGCCCGGGACGGGTGCCGGGGTGAGACCGTTCACCGAGCCCATCCACCGTGCGTCGCGGTTGAGCTGGCCCTGTGTCATGAGGAACTGGAGGCCGTCGGGGACGTCCACGGAGAAGGTGACGGGGTCGATCGTGCCGGGGTTCCCGACCCCGTTGAGCAGGGTGCGGGAACCCGCCCGGACGGTGACCACGTAGGTGACGTCGGCGACCACCCGGTGCAGGGTGCCGCTCTCGGTGGGGGTGCGGTTGACGCCGGTACCGGCGGAGAGCGTGTCGGAGGTGTCGGTGCGGGACACCTTGTTGAGCCGTACGGCCGGGTTGAACTGGTTCTTGTTCGGCTTCGAGGTGTTCTTACCCGCGGAGTCCGAACCACCCGTCTCCGTACCGGTGTTGCTCGGCGCCACCGGTGTGGTCGCGCTCTGGCTGACCGTCCCGGTGCCGCCGAACTGGTGCGACTTTCCGAGGGACTTGGCCTGCTGGGCGCTGTCGGTGGCGGAGACCCCCGTCTCCAGGTACTGCCGGGTGGTGTCCAGCAGCCGGGGCCGGTGGGCGACGGCCTCGATCTCCAGCGAGTACTGCCCGTCCGCGAACGTCCCCGGCAGGCTCAGGCCCTCGACCACATAGGAGTTCTTGAACAGTTCGTGCCCGTGCGCGACCAGACTGCCCGGGGTGATCGCCGCGTGCCGGGTCTCGGCGGCACGCGTCCTGTTGTCCATCAGCCCGTGCCCGGCGAGCGGGAAGACGCTCGCGCGCTGCGGCGCGGCGGCAGCGGGTGCCGTGCCGGGGGCGGCGACCGGGAGGATGGGGCCGGTGGCCGGGGTGGGCGGCGCGGCCTGCTGCGCCTGGTGGCGGATCTCCCGCGCGGCCCGCCGGAAGACCGACTCGATCGCGGCGGAACCGCGCACGGTGTCGATCAGCGCGTCGTCGGGAATCCGCACCAGCTCCGGGCGCGGAGTGCCGGTCGCGTCGGTCCCGTCGAGCCGGGCCCGGTCGACCGCGTTCGTCGGGCGCGGCACCCCGTCGGCACGCGCGGGCGGCGCGGGGGCCGTCGTGGGTGCGTGGGTACGGCCGTCCGGCACCGCGAGCCGCAGCGACCCGGTGACGGTGGGCGCGACGGGCGGCGCGGGAGCAACAGGCGCTGTCCCGGGGGCGGTTGGGGCCGGTGCCGGGGCCGCGGCCTGGTTGACGTTCTGCCCGAACCGCTCGCTGGGCTGATCGCCGTCGTCCGCGTACAGGTCCAGGGCGAACCGCACCGGCACGTCGAACGCGTGGCTGTCCTGTCCGGTGGCGATGAAGAACTGGTCGTGCCCGGTCGCGCCGCCCACGGTGTCGCCGTGCGTGACCTGATGGCCGTACTGGTAGTCGCCGCCGAACCCGATGGACCCCCACTTGCCCAGCGGACCGCCGACACTGCCCAGCGCCCCGAGCGCGCCGCTGTACGACTCGCCGCGCTGCTCGGCGTCACTGCCCGCCATCTGTGCCAGGCCCATGACCTGGATACCCGGCAGCACCAGGCGGTGGGTGCTGGCCTGCCCGGTGTCCCGGTCGGCGGTGAGCAGCAGCCGCACCCGGCGGACGCCCGTGTCGGTGCTGTTGGGCACCTCGAAGTGCAGGGCGTGCCCGCCGTCGACCATCGAGTCGGTCGCGGCACGCAGCCCAGTGCGGGAGCGGGCCTCGTTCAGCCGCCGCAGGTTGTTGAGCTGGGCGTGCAGCCGGATCTGGTGCTCGGGCTCATGGTTCCGCGCCGCCTGCTTCAGCCGCCCGCCGACTCCGGTGGCGGCCGGGGCTGTTGGGGCAGGTGGCAGAAAGCCCTCGCGGCGCAGCCATGCCTCGGCCTCGTTGAACAGACCGTCCGTACCCGTGACATCGAGAGGAGCCGCGCTCAGCCCGATCCCGTCCAACCGCTCCAGGGAGTCCGGGAGTTCACGCACTTCGGTCGCGGCGGGCGGGCGACCGGTCGCGGCCGTCTTGCTGAGGACGCGCAGGTCCATGCCGCGGGTCTGGGTGAGCGGGGGCGCCGCCGTCTCGGTGCCGTCCGGGCGGATCAGGGTGGCGTGGTAGGTGACGGCGGTGGGGGCCAACAGATGACTCTGGTTGGTACGGATGGCGTGCATCGTGCCGGCCGAACTGCTCGCGCTGTACGTGCTGGTGACGGTCGCCTGCACCTGGCCGCGCAGACCGAGACTGCCGCCGATCACGCTCGACGCGTTCGGATGCCCCTCGGCGTGGTCACCGGTGAGGGCGGCGGCACCGCTGCCGCTGATGCCGATACCGCTCGTGTAGCGCGAAGACAGGTCCACCTTCGCGGTGTTGACGAGGTGGCTCTCCAGGTTGATCTGCCCGGCGTTGCTCTGGCGTTGCGGGGTGCTGGTGCCCGGCACGGTCACCAGGCGCAGCATGCCCACCGCGTTGCCGTCGGTGTCGGTGATCACCGGCGAGTAGATGCCGCCGTCGATCTGCATCGGCAGCGTGCCGCGCAGCACCTGCTCGGAGAGGAAGTCCGAGACCTGCCCGGCGGCGACGGCATCCAGGTCGGCGTGGAAGGTCTGGTGGACGTGCTCGTACAGCGCCCGGGGGTCGATCACCGTGTCGACGCCGTAGAGCGGGAGATCGGCCGGAGCGGCGGGCGCGGGCAGCGAACCCGGCGCGGGGTCGGCGGTGGTGAGGTGCCGGGGGAACCAGATCGTGGTCGGCCCGTGCGACACCGGCCGGCTCCACGTGTCCCGAACCGGCGCGGTGGCGGGCGCGGCGGGCGGCGCGGTGACCGCCGGGGCGTCGACGCGCACCCGCCAGTGAGTGGTGAACTCCACTGGATCGGAGGGCTCGTTGGAGCGCTGCGCGGATGTCGTCTGCACGGCCTGCGTGACGGTCGTCGCGTCACTGGCCTGGTTGTGCGTGAGGGACACCGTGACGGAACCGTCCACCGCCCGCACCGGCGTCGGCGCGGTGATCGGCCACGTCCCGGTCCACGGCACCTGGACGGTCCGGTACGTCCCGGACGGCTGCCCGGAGAAGTTCTCCCGCGTGCCGAACCCGCGCCGCTCGACGTGCTTGTCCGGGTCCCGCTGGTCAAAGCGCCCCTGCCGCAGGGACGTTCGGGCGTCGGACAGCGTCAGCTGTACGTCCACGGTGTGGTCGCGCCCGTCGACCGTCACGGTGACCCGGTGACCGCCGTTCGACCGCAGATACGGCAGCTGGAGCGCGAGGTTCTCCCGGCTCAGCGCGCCCTCCACCTGCTCCCGCACCGACTCGGGCACGTCGTCGGCATCCAGCCCGAGCGCCTCGTAGACCTGCCCGTGCAGCCCCTCGATCACCTCGTCCGAAAACGGCTCCGCGTACACCAGCCCCACCGTGCCGTCCGGGAGCGAACCGTACGAGTTCACATAGGACGACGGGAGTTGGACCGGTGCGGGGGGCAGGGCGGTCGGTGCGTGGGAGGTGGGCCAGACGAGATCGGTGTCGGTGGGGATGGGGGTCGTGTCGGGGTTCTCGGCCGGGGTGGTCTCGTCCTGGCCTGTGTGGTCGTGGAGTTGGGGCCCGGCAGCGGTGACCTCCTCGATGATGCGGAGGTAACGCTGCGGGATGTGGACCGGCCCTTGGGTGGTGGCCATGAGGCCGGTCGTGCGGACGGTCGTGCTGTTGGCGTGGTTGCGCAACAGGAAGTCGTTGTCGCGCTGCTCGTCGGGCAGGCCGAGGTAGTGCAGGACCTCGTGGAGCAGGTCCTCGTCGGAATGGTTGACGTCCAGGTGGAGTTGGTCGGCCCGGCCCGGCTTCGCGGTGTCGGTGAGCGTGACCGCCTCCGGGTGGGAGGGATCACTGATCAGGTTCAGGTTGATGTGCAGCTGGTCGCCCGAACGTGGCAGCGCAAGACCCGAGTTGAGATGGGTGTCCAGGAGACGGGTGATCCGGTCGTTCAACCGCTGCGTGAGGGCAGGGTCGTTGGTGGTGACCGGGAGGTTGAGTGTGTAGTCGCGTATCCGCTGGCCGTTGGGCGCCTGGATACGACGGATCTGGGCGCGGATGAGAGTCGTCGCACCGCTGAGCGTCCCCGGGCGAGGCGGGTTGGACTGGTCCGCGTGCGGATCGAACCGCTCGGTGGAATGCACCGCAGGACGGGCATACGGACGCAGACCGTGCCAACTGGCCTTCGGCGCCGGGTCCTTGACATGGGCCGCGGGCAGGTCATCGGCCGTGTCACGCACCGGCTCGGGACGGTAACGGCCATCGGGCTGGTCGCTGTCGGCGTCCTCGGGACCCCGGGGCGCCTTCGACGGGGTGATGGTCGGCGAGCTGTCGCCGAGGGGACCGGCGTCGGTGGCGTTGTAGTGGTTGAGGCCCGTGTAGTGGACCTCCAACACCCGGGTGGCGGTGGGTGATCCGACGCGGGTGACGGTGCCGAGGCCGGTCGTCGGGTTCGGCCGGAGCACCTCCACGGCCACGTCCAGGGTGTCCGCCAGAAGGGGCAGGAACATCTCGCCCTGGTTGCTCTCCCACGCCTGGGACCACCTCTGGACGGCGTCGAGCGCGTGGGCGAGTTCGGCGTCGGTGAACTGGGCGGCACTGTCGGTGTATCCGTGCCCGAGCAGCCTGCGGAGCTGGTCGTCGGTGAGCTGTTCGAAGGTGGGGAGCCGGTTCGTGTCCCGGAGGTAGCCGAACATGTCACGGACGCCGGGCTCCGCCGGGCCGGTCACGTTGTCCTCGGTCAGCGCCCGGTCGTAGCGCGCGTTGAGGTCGTCCAGCTGGTCGGGCTCGGTCACCCCTGTGATGCCGTACTCGGCGAGGGTGGCGCGGAGTTGGGACCGGTTCATGGTCGCGGTGCGCGCGCCGAACCACGGCACGAGGGTCTGCCGTACCTGGCCGACCACCTCGTGCGGCAACGGGCGTCCGCTGCGGGCGGTGAGCAGCCGGTCCTCGGCGTGGGCGCGGAGCAGGTCGGCCGCGATCCGCAGGTGGTTGCCCGCGGTGGGCATCGGACCGCTCACGCCGTTCCACCGGGCGAACTGGACCATTCCGGCGCGGACTTGGTCCGGCCGCCCGAGCCAGGCGTAGGTCGCGGGGGCCTCTGTACGCAGGTTGGGCACCTGGTCGCGGATGCGCTGCGGGTCGGTGCCGAGGAAGGTGTAGAGCAGGCAGCGGCCGTCGCCGCGGGTCCGGATCGTACGGCCGCGTGGCGGGCGGATCTGGAAGGGGGCGTGCTGGGGTGCGGTCGGGTGGGGCGAAGTGGGGTTCGGGGTGGCGGGGTTGGGAGACGTGGGGTCGGTGGACGTGCCGTTGCTGTCGTCCTGAGCCGGGGCCTTGCCCTTGCCCTTGGACTCGGTCTTGGTCCCGTCCTGGGTGAGGGGGGCCGCGTCCGTGTCCGCGTCCGTGTCCGTCTCCGCCGGGGCGGTGTGCGGGGCTGCGGGTGTACTGCCGTTGCCCTGGGCCGAGTTGGTGCCGAGGTTGCCGACCAGGGCGTCGAACACGGTGTCCTGGTGCGGGACCGAATCCTGGTCGTCCTGGTCGCCGCCGGGGGTGTCGTCGTCGCCGGTCGGTGCGGGGGCCTTCGGCGGGACGGGCGCTGTCAGGTCGGGGGTGGTCAGTTCGGTGTCCGGGACCGAGTGGTCGTCGTCCGTCGGATCGTCGCCCGGGGTGGTGGTGTCGGTGTCGTCGTCGCTGGTGGAGCTGTCGTCGGTGTCGGTGCCCGGGGTGTTGCCGGTGGAGGGGCCCGCCGTGCGGGGCAGGCCCGAGCCCGGCCAGCGGGGGCTGGTGGAGGCCAGGGTCGTGCGCGAGGTGGGCAGTGCGGAGGGGCCCGCGGCCAGCACCGGTCCTGTCACCCCGGGCAGTTCGGTCTGCGCCGCCGCCCGGCGGGCCGCCGCGTCGTCGCGTCGGCCGAGGGCGTTGTCGATCTCGGTGTCGATGTCGGCGAGGCCCTGTGCCGCCCGGTCGTGGGACTCGCGTGCGTCCTCGTGGACGAGGGCCGCGTCCTCGGCATGCCCGCGCGCCGTGTCGGCGTCCGAACGCGCGGTCCCCGCGGTGGCCGTGGCGCCCGGCAGCTGCGACCGCACGTCCCGCAGGTCCGCCTCGTCGCGGTCCAGGCCGTTCCTTGCTTCGTCGAGGGAGGCACTGTCCCGCGCGAGACCGGCCCGCACCTCGGCGAGGTCGGCGTCCAACGTGCCGATCTGCGCCGTGACGTCCTCTATCTGCTGGGTCAGGGCGGGGTCCACAGCGGGGGCGTTGTCCGCTGCGGGGGCGGGGGCGGGCCCGGTGGTGCCGTCTCCGACCGGCGGTGCCACGGCCGTGTCCCGCGTGCCGGTGTCCGTGGTGGAAGGACCGGGCGCCGGGGTGTTGTCCGCGGTGGACGGGCCTGGCGTCGGCACGTTCTCCGTGCCGCCGGGGGTCCTCGTCGTAGAGGCTGCCGCCGCGCGGGCGTAGAGGTCGGCGAGGGTACGGCGGGTGGTCTTGGCCTGGGAGCTGAGGCTGAGTTCGGCGCGCTGGCCGTCGGCGACCGCGTCGGTGAGGGTGCCGACCCTGCGGCGGCCCGCGGAAATCTGCCCGATGAGGGTCTTCTCGCGGCCGGTGAGGTCGCCGAGGTGCTGTTCGGCCCGGTCCGCCCACTGTTCGGCGGTGGTCGCGGCCGTGTGGGTGCGGTGGGCCTCGGCCGCCGCGTTCGTCAGCGCGGTGACGGCGTGGTCGAGGGAGTCCTGCGCGTCGATCCGCAGCCCGCGCTGGAGGGCTTCGTCGACGAGCGCCGCCGAGTGGTCGAACTCGGCCCGGTCGAAGTCGGCGGCGACCCGCTCGAAGTCCGCCCATGCCTGGTCCAGGGCGGCGACACCGGTGGTGGAGCCGGGGGTCGTGGGGTCGGTGCCGGGTGCCGTGCCGTCGCCGGTCCCCGGTGTCGCATCGCCGCTGCTCCCCCGGTCGGTCGGCGGACCCGTCAGCGTGCCGTCCTGGTCGAAGGTCCAGACGCGGAGGCCTTCCGGGCCCCGGGTGACCAGTTCGACCGGGTGGCCCTGGGAGCGGGCGGTGCGTGAGGCGCCGTAGAGGGCGAGGGCGAGGCGGGAACCGTCGGGGTCGGGGCCGGTGGAGACCCAGAACTGGTAGCCGTCGTCGTCGGGGTGGACGCCGCCGGCCATGAGGTCCGGTACGTCGCTGAGGGGGGTCGTCGCCCAGTTCTCCGGGGTGAGACCGGTGCCCTGGGTGAGCAGGGCCGGGAGGTCGTAGACGCGGGGCACCGGTCGAGGCTCGGTGATGCCGTGGCCGAGGGCGTCGCGTTCCTCGATGCGGATGGTGGCGGTGCCGGTGACGTGGCGGACGCCCTCGGGTCCCGAGACCTCGATGTGGACGTCGGCCTGCACCTCGTAGCTGCGGGTGCCGCGGCCGTCGGCGGGCAGGCTGGTGCTGCCGGTCTTGAGCCAGTCACGGCGTCCGCCGGAGACGGTGCTGCCGAAGTTGCTCGCGTCGACCGGCCGTTGGAGGACCGGCGGGGTCGCGCCGAGGAGGTAGCGGTCGGGATCGTCGGTGCTCGCGACGAACGGCAGCGCGAGCCCGGTGGTGGTGTCGCCGCCGGAGACCGTGCTGGTGTTCTCCGAGGTGATGCGCAGCCGGTCGATGGTCACGTCGCCGCCGTCGGTGACCGGCCTCGGCCGGTACAACGACACGGTCAGCGTGGGCCGTTGGTCCGGCGCGTTCTGCAACGGGAACGCGCCCGGCATCGCGGGCAGCATCCCGCCGGTCTGGCGGGGCGTGTCGAGCGAGATCGTGCCGGCCTGGATGAGTTCGCCGAGCCGCACCGACGCGTTCTCGTCGGAGGTCGAGGCCGGCTGGGCGCGCCAGCCGCTCCCGGTGGCGGGGGCGACCTCGTCCAGGGCCCTGTAGAGCTGGTTCCAGCCGTCGAAGCCGTAGACCGGGGTGGAGGTGGTCGGGTGGAACAGGTCGGCGTCGTCCAACGAGGGTTGGCTGCCGGTGAGTTGGCGGGGGTCGGTCTGGGACACCGTGGGCGGCGGGGGTGCCTGGATGTCCGGCGGGTTCGTCTCGCTGCCGGTGAAGCGCAGGCTCACGAGCGCCGGTACCCGGACCTGGCCGCCGAGTTCGCCGGAGAGGGTGCGGCTGAGCCAGGAGCGGGTCGGCGCGTCGGCGTCGTCCCAGGCGATGATCCCGCGCTGCACCAGGGCGCCCAGGACGTTGGGCGGCCAGTCGATCACGTAGGTGGAGCGGACCGTGGCGACCAGTTCGTAGTCCAGGCCGTCGAAGTCGGCGGCGCTGTCGGTGCGCAGCCAGAATCGGTCCTCGGCGGTGCGCCCCGACTTGTCGACCTTGCTGGACGCGGAGACGACGTTGACGGAGGGGCCGAGCCGGTCGGTGCGGTCGTCGCTGTCGGGGCGGGTGAAGCGGGCCGTCGGGTTCGCGGTGAGCCGGTGCTGGCGGCCCTCGGAGGAGGAGACCGAACGCCCCTCCGCCGTGTGCGAACCCCATTGCTCGATACCGGACTTGTCGCCCGCCACTGCGGTGCCGCGTACGGCGCTCCGGCTCGCGGCGGTGCTGGTGGGGCGGGCCGAGAACGTCACCTCGACGAGGGCCGCCCCGCCGAACCGGTGGTGCCGGAAGCTGAACCGGGTCTGTCCGCCGCCGCGTCCGATCAGCCCCCGCTTCCCGGCGACACCGGTGTTGTCGGCGATGAGCGCGGCGACACCGGGGAGGTAGGAGGCATGGCCGGGGGTGGTGACGCCGGGGGCGTACCGCTCCACCAACTGCTGTACCTCGTCGTGGAGTCGGTTGCGCACCTCGGTCGGCGGAGGCACGGAAACGGTGCTGGTGCCGTCTCCGGTGTCCGTGTCGGTGTCGGCCGTCTGCCGCGTTCCGGGGCCGGAGAGTTCGGTGACCGAGGTGACCGCGGCCAGGCCGAGGGTGCCGTCGCGGACGTAGCGGCTGGGCAGTGCCGGGCTCTCCAGGCCGGTGGTCGGCGGATCGTCCGGGCGGTTCTCCACGGCGTCCATCCACCGGCTGTCGCGCCGGAGTTGACTGTCCGTCATGAGGAACTGGAGTCCGCTCGGCACGTCCACGGCGAGTGTGACGGTCTGCCCGGGGCCGATCCCGAGGGAGTTGGCGATCACGTTGCGGTGTCCGGACCGCACAGTGATCAGATAGGTGACGTCGGCGGTGACCCGGTGCTGGAGACCCGACTGCGTGGGCGTCCGGTTGGTTCCGGTGCCGCTGATGAGGGTGTCGGACTTGTCGCTCTTGCGGTCGTACTGGTAGCGGACCGACGGGTTGAAGCGGGACGGCGTCAGGGCCGGGGAGGGGGTGGGCTGCGGGCTCCCCGCGGGCTGCGGACTCGGGGCCGCGGGGGTCGGCGGGTTGTTCTGGACCACCGAGCCGCCCAGGCCGAACTGGTGTGTTTTTCCAAGGCCCTTGAGCTGCTGCGCGGAGTCGGCGGCGGAGATGCCGGTCTCCAGGTACTGGTTCACGCTGTGCGTCAGCCGGGGCGTGTGGGCGACGGCCTGGATCTCGATCGCGAGCTGTCCGTCGGCACCGAGGCCGGGCAGCGTCAGCCCCTCCACGACGTAGGTGCCGCCGAGGATCTGGTGGCCCCGGCCGACCAGCGACCCGGGCGAGAGCGCCGCCGTACGGGACTCGGCGCTCACCGTGGTGGTGTCGGAGGCCGGACTCCCGATCAGCGAACTGCTCAGGAATCCGGTGACCCCGCCCACCAGCCGGGAGACCCGCCCGGGTCGGGGAGTCGGGGTGACGGGGTCGACGACCGGCGCCGGGTCGGTGGCAGGGGCCGTGTCCCCATCGGTGGCGGGGTCGACGGTGGTGGTGTCGGTCGAGGACCGGACCGGTGGCGCGTCCGCGGCGGGGCCGGCGCCGATGCCGGTGACGATGCGGTGGAAGGCGTCCTGGAGAGCCGCCGAACCGCGCATCACGTCGATCAGCGCGTCGTCCGGGACACGGACCACGTCCGGGTGCGGGCCGCCGGTGGCCGGGTCCGTCATGGTCAGCCGCTCGGTGTCCAGCGGCGCGACGTCCCGCACGGTGTACGGGTCACCGTCCGGCGCGGCCTCCTCGGCGTCGAGGGTCCGCTCGTGCGGCACGGCCAGCCGGATCGTTCCTCCGACCCCGCGCGGGCCGATGAGCCGCGGGCCCTGCTCCAGGTCGCCCTCGGCGCGGGACCCGGCGTCCTCCCCCTCCCCGAAGCGGACCGTCGGGTCCGCGCCCGGGCCCTCGTACAGATCGAGGGTGAGGCGGGCCGGAACGTCGAAGACCTGGGTGTCCTGTCCGGTGCCGATGAAGAACTGGTCGTGGCCGAGCGTGCTGCCGGTGGTGTTGCCGAGGGTGGCCGCTCCGACGTACTGGTAGTCGCCGGTGCCGTTGAAGGTCCACGCGCCGTTCGGGGTGGGCACGGTGAGCCCGCCGCCGAACCCGGCGCCCAGGCCATAGGTGTTGCCGAGCCTGCCGTTGCCGCCGCCCGCCGCCTGGGCCAGCCCCATGACCTGGATGTTGGGCAGCACCGTGGTGTGCGTGACCGGCCGGTCCGGGTCGCGCCGGGCGCCCAGCTCCAGCCGCACCCGGCGCGGCCCGGTCACCGCGGGTACCTCCAGGAACAGCGAGTGGCCGCCGTCGACCATGGAGTCGGTGGCGGCGCGCAGCCCGAGCTGGGAGCGCAGCTCGCGCAGCCGCCGCAGGTTGTTCAACTGCGCCTGCACCAGCGTCTCGTCGGGCAGCCGGCCCCGGTGCGGCGCGGTGGCGGGCGGCGGCAGGAATCCATGGTCCCGCAGCCAGGTCTCGGCCTCCTGGAACAGCTGGTCGGTGCCCGTCACGCCGAGCGGCGCGGTGGACTGTCCTACGGTCTCCAGGTTCCCCAACTCGTGCGGCAGCGACCGGAGTTCGTCCTCTGTCGGGGTGTGTCCCCGAGCGTCCTCGGCGCTGAGCATCCGCAGGTCGAGACCGTGGGTCCAGGTCCCGGGCGCGTAGGTGCTGACGGAGCCGTCGGGCCGGATCAGGGTGAGGGTGTAGCTGACGTCGGCCTCGGTCAGCAGATGGCTGCGGTTGGTGCGCACCGCGTGCATGGTGCCCGCGAGGGAGCTGGTGCCGAACGCGTTCTGCGCCGCGAGACTCGCGGTGCCCTTGCCGTTGAAGCTGCCGCCGATCTGGTGGGAGCCGTCGGGGTGGCCGGCCCGCAGGTCGCTGGTGAAGTTCGGGCCGATGCTGCCGGAGAGGTTGAACCCGCTGTTGAACGTGGTGTTCTGGTCGTTCTTGACCGTGTTGACGAGGTGGCTCTCCAGGTTGATCTTCTTGTCGATGCTCTTGGCGACCGGGGTGGTCGGCGTGACGTGCGCGTCCAGCCGCATGATGCCGACGGCCCGGCCGTGCGCGTCGGTGAGCACCGGCGAGTACAGTCCGCCGTCGCGCTGCATCGGCAGGGTGCCCCGGAGCACCGGTTCGCCCAGGAAGTCGGCGAGTTGGGAGGACGAGGTGGCGTCCAGGTCGGCGTCGAAGTGCTCGGCGGCACCTTCGTAGAGCCGGCGCGGGTGGAGCACCGAGTCCACGCCGTAGATCGGCAGGGCGTCCAGGTCGGCGGGCTCGGGCAGTTCCTGGTCGGGGTCGGCGTCGGCGTCCACGACGTGCTGCGGGAACCAGATGGTGACGGGCCCGTGCGGCTGGGCCGGCCGCCAGTCGTGCGCGGGATCGGGGGTCGGGGTGCCGACCGCCGTGTCCGCTCCGTCGGTCGGGTCCGCGCCGCTCGGGTCCGCCGGGGGCGTGACGGGGGCGGGAGCGGTGTCCGCGTCCAGCCGGACCTGCCAGTTGCCGGTGAAGTCGTAGGCGCGGGACGGCTCGTTGCTGCGCTGGGCGCTGGTGGTCTGCACGACCTGGGTGACGGTGGCCGAGCCGTCCGCCTGGTTGTGGATGAAGGTCCCGGCCAGCGCGAGGTCGATCCCGCGGACCGGGCCCGCCGCGCCGATCGGCACCGAGCCGGTCCACGGCACCGGGAAGGTCGAGAACGTGCCGGACGGCTGCGCCGAGACGATCTCCCGGGTGCCGTGCCCGCGCCGCTCCACGTGTTTGTCGGGATCGCTCGTGTCGAGCCCGCCGCGCGCGGACGGCCGCGCGTCGTCGAGCGACAGCCGTACGTCCACCTGCCGCTCGACGCCGTCGACGTCGAGGGTGATCCGGTGACCGCCGAGGCTGCGCAGATACGGCATGTTCATCGCCATCTGCTCCGCCGACAGCACGTCCCGCAGCTGCGCGTGCACGGGGTCGTCCGGGCCGGGCGCGGGCCTGCCGAGCGCGGTGAGCACCTGCCGGTGCAGCCCGTCGACGACGTCCGGCGAGAACGGCTCGACGTGCACCAGACCCCACTGGCCGTCGTGCCGTCGCCCGTAGCCGCCGAGGTAGGAGGTACGACGGCCACCGCCGGCCGGTGCCTCGACCGACGTGACGTCTCCCTCCGGGGAGGTCACGGTGATGACGGGCGCGGGCACCGGCACCACGGCGGGGGCGGTCTCCGGCTCCGGCTCCGTGTGCGTGTCCGCCGGATCGGGGTCCGGTGTGACCGTGTCCTGGGACACCGTCAGGGGCGTGGACGTGGTGACCACGGGGGTCGGTGCGGTGTCGGCCGGATCGACGGTGGATGTGGTGAGGGGGGCGGGCGGGTCCGCGCCGGGCGCGCCCTTGAGCGGCCCCCGGGGACCGTTGCCCCGCCCGGCCACCGGCGTGGTGTTGACGATCCCGCCGATCACGTCGAGGTGATGGGACCTCAACCCGCCCACCACGTACGGCGCGTCGTCAGGGCCGGTCTCGGGCACGGGCCCGGTGGCGTCGCCCATCAGGCTCGCGGTGCCGCCTCGGTGCGGGGCGGCGGGGTCACGGCCGCTCTCGTCGCGCAGGCCGAGCTGGTGGCCGACCTCGTGGACGAGTCTGTCCTCGGGGATGTCGGCCGGCCACGAGTGATGGGTGGTCGGTACTCCGTCCGCCGGGTCGGTGAGGGTGACGTCGAGGTGCGGGGTCTCGCCGGGGGCGGCCGGTACGACGTTGACGCGCAGCAGGCTTCCGTCCCGCAGCCGGTGCCCCGGCGCGTTGAAGACCCGCTGAATCCCGTCCGTCATCCGCTGGTGGACACCGTCGACCTGCGGCCCGAGCTGCGGACTTCCGGTGAACCGGTAGGTGACGGTCACATCGGTGACGGGCCCGCCGTCATGACTGAACTGCCGCACGGCGAACCCGGCCCGCACGACGTACTGCGTGGGCCTCCCGTCCGGCCCGATCGGCCGGGACACCGGGTCCACCCAGGTGGTGCTCCGCTCCGAGGGCTCGACCCCGGACCGGACGTCCTCGTAACTCCCGCGCTCTGGCACGGAGTTGGGCGCCGGGGAGGGGGTCAGGACGACGGGCTCCGGCGCGGGCGTGCTCTCCGGTACCGGGGTGGGCGTGCTCTCCGGCGCCGGGGTGGACGAGAGGTCCGAGGAGGTGTGGACGGGGGTCGGCGGGGCGGAGGAGACCGTACCGGGATCGGAGTCGGTCGGCGGGGCCGTCTCCGGGGCGGGGGTGCTGCTCGTCGTGACCGGTGTGCTGTTGCCGGTGGTGGCGACCGGGGTCGGTAGGTCGGTGCCGGTGGTGTTGTCCGTGGTGGTGTTGTCCGTGCTGGTGTTGTCCGTGCTGGTGTTGTCCGTGGTGCTGCTGCCGATACCGGTCTCGGAGTGCGGGGTGCCGGTGCCCTCGGTGACCGTGGTGTTCGAACTGCCGTTGGCGTCCGTGCCGTTGGTGTCCGTGCCGTTGGTGTTGTCGCTGGTGGTGGTGTCGTCGGAGGTCGTGCTCTCCGGGCGCCCCGATGGCGTGTTACGCGGGTTGCCCCCGGCATTCGAGGACGTACCGGAGCCAGGCGCCGAGTTGCCCGAGGTCGTGCTGCTCGGGGTGGGAGTACCGGTTCCGGTCGTGTTCGTGTTCGTGCTCGGCGGTACGGCGGTGCTGTTCGGCGGTACGACGGTGTTGTCGGACCCGTTCGCGATCGGAACGTCCTTCGGGGAACCGGGAGTTGAGGTGTCCGGGGTATCCGAGGTGTCCGGGGTGTCCGAGGCGTCCGGACTGTCCGAGGTGTTCGAGGTGTCCGACGTATCGCCCTGCTGAACCGTCCGCACCGGCGCCGGAGTCCCCGAGTTGCCGGCGTGCGGGATGCCGTTCTGCTGGCCGGTGCCCTGCGGCTTGTTGGTGTCGTCGGTGGTGGTGTTCGGGTCGGGCTGGTCCTGCTCCTGGCCCCGCCCTTGCCCCTGCCCTTGCCCTTGCCCCTGACCCTGCGTCCCGGTCTGCGTATGGGGCGACCCCGTCGGCGTCTGGGTCGTGCTCGCCGGGTTCGTCGATCCGTGCGGGACGTTGCCCTGGAGGTTTCCGCCGTCGACCTTCACCTCGTCGAGGTGCGGGTCGGTGATGTGCGTGTCGACGTCGTCGGATTCCGTCGACGGGGTGTTCGTCGTGGTGCGCGGGGGGTTGGCCGTCGGCGTGGAACTGCCGTTGTTCGACGTGGTGTTGATGGCGCCCGGGCCCGATGTGATGGACGGATTCGACGACGGACCGTTCGTCGAGGAGTCGGGGCCGGAGTCGGTGTGGGAGTCGGAGTTCGTGTCGGTGTCGTCCGGGATGTCCGCCGTGCCCAGCGTGTTCACCGGCGCCGGGGTGTTGAAGTTGAACTTGTTGCCCAACGCGCCCGCGCCCTGGCCGAGATGGCGCTCGCTCATCGCGCTGAGTCCGCTGCCGAGGAAGGTGTTCAGGGGGTCGATGGGGAAGCCGAAGATGGACGCCGTCGCGATCTCGCCGAGCGTCTCCGCGCCGCCCTCGGTGAGGAAGTGCTCGAAGTCCTCGCCGAGTTCGTGCTTCACCTTGTCGCCGAAGGTCTTCGGCTTGGGGGTGGGCGTCGGGTTCGGCGTCGGGGTGATGTGCGGGGTCGGCGTCGGCGTGGTCTTCGGATTCGGTGTCGGCGTCGGCTTCGGGTTCGGCGTGGGTGTCGGCTTCGGGTTCGGCTTGGTGTTGAGGTCCGGGTTGTCGAACTTGTGGCTGTCGAACTTCTTCCCGTTGTCGCTGATGTCCTTGAACGGGTTGTGGCTGTTGAAGATGTTCTTGAAGTTGTTCTTCAGGTTCTTGCCGAGGTCGTTCAGCAGGCCGTGGAACAGTCCGGTGAACGCGCCGAAGACACCGTCCTGGATGATCTGCGACCAGTCGAACCCGTTCGGGCGGCGGCCCTTGGGCGCGCCGAGCATCATGGCCAGCCGAACCGCGAAGGTCGTGAACGCCTCTTCGATCGCCTCGGTGATGCTGGGCATCAGATGCGTCTTCTTCATCAGCCATTCCATCAGCGTGAGAATGGCGACCCGGCTGCGGGCCTTCGCCACCGCAGCCTGGCTGGAGGCGGAACCCCCGGTGAAGGCGGACAGCACGGCGATGATGAGCAACTCGATGAGCAGCCGCACCAGTTCGGCGATGATCTGCCACTTCGACTCCATGATGTCCATGGAGGACTTGGTGCGGGACTGCCCGATGCTGTCGAGCTGGTCGGCGAATTCCTTCAGGTAGTTGACGCCGCCGCTGTCGAGGAACATGTGCATCGCCCGCACATAGTTGTTCCCGACCTGCGGCGGCAACGCGCGCCCCACTCCACCGGCGGTCTGCGCGATCAGGTCCGAGAGATCACGGACACGCCGACTGAGCCGTTCGTACGGCTTGCCGTTGGCGTAGGCCATGTCCTCGTCGGCCTGGAGGAGCTTCTCGCCGATGAGCACGAACAGGAGGTTGTTCAGCTGGGGCGACGCGTGGATGGTCATCAGGGGCGATCCGCTGCGTCAGTGCTTTCCGCCGTGCGAACCGCCGTCGGTGCCGCCCGAGTTGATGTCGGAGTCGTGGATGGCGCCGAGGACGCCGTTCTGCGTGCCGATCACGCTCTTGAGGTTGGCGAGGGTGCCGTCACCGACGCCGACGATGGCCTCGGCCAGGGCGGAGCCGGTCGTGATGGTGCCCTCGCGCTGCTCCTTCTCCTGCGGCAGCATCTGCTTGGCGTAGCTGTCGTCGTGTCCGGGCCACCGGGAGGTGGCGGAGACGTCGGTGATGAACTCGCTGATCATCTCGTTGGCCAGCCGGCTGATCTGCTCGATCTGCCGGGTGCCGGCGATGAGCGCCGCCGGGCTGGCGGAGTAGGCGTTTCCCATCGTGTTCTCAGTCCTCCGGGTCTTCGCTGATCTCGTCGCGGAGCCGGCCGGCCCCACGCCGTCGGCCGCCCTTGGGGCCCTCCAGTACACCGGGCCCGAAGATCTTGTTCCAGTCGACGTCGAAGCCGGTGATCTCGGGGGCCTCGGGGTTGGCCTTGGTGAAGGGCTCGAAGGTGGCCATGACGTGCCGGGCCATCCGCGCCCGGGCCTCCTGGACGGCCTCCAGCACGCTCGCGGCGAGCTGACCGGCGGGCATGGTGCGGTACTTGTCGTCCAGGAAGGTCAGCGCGCGCAGGTCGCCCTGGGCGGAGACGGTCGCCTCGACCGCGCGGTCCGCGGAGCGCACCGTGCTCTCGGCGTGGGCGAGTTCGCCCTCCGCGCGGGCCACGGCGGCCTCGGTGGCCTCCAGTTCGGCCACGGCCTTGGCCAGCCGCTGCTCGATCGACTCGCTGCCGTTCACTCCGTGCCTCCCCAACGGCCTTGGTTCCGGCCGCCGTTCACCGTTCGTACCCGTCTCGTCATCGGCCGATCACCGCCGGGGCGCCGCCCTCGTCCGTGCCCCAGACGTCCTCGTCCTCGGTGAGCCAGGCCTCGCGGGCGCGGTCGCCGCTCTCGGTGGAGCGGCCGTTCTGGCCGGCGCCGTTGCC
Organism: Streptomyces sp. NPDC096013; assembly: GCF_044763565.1. Classification (NCBI taxonomy): domain Bacteria; kingdom Bacillati; phylum Actinomycetota; class Actinomycetes; order Kitasatosporales; family Streptomycetaceae; genus Streptomyces; species Streptomyces sp. NPDC096013. The sequence continues at coordinate 1,566,796 of NZ_JBIWGK010000001.1, forward strand.
GCCGGGGCCTCCCACCGGGTAGGGGGCGCTGGACGTGGTGGGCCGGGTGTACACGACGTCCTCGTCCTCGTCCACGGAGGCCGCCCGGTTGCCCCGGCCGCGCCGGGTGCTGCCGTTGGACGGGTCGGTGAGGACGGCGCGGGTGCGTTCGCTGGTGCCGCCGCCCTGTCCGCCGCCGCCTCCCATGCCGCCGCCCATCCCCATCGGGTTGAGCGGGGTGCCGCTGGAGCCCTGTGTCGCGGAGGAGGCGTTGAGCGCGGTGCCGTCGAGGGCGTCGGAGCGCAGCGCGCCGCCGGTGTAGGGGGTGCTGTCGTACTCGTCGTAGCCGCTGTCGAGGCCCGAATCGAGGCCGCTGCCCGTGGTGTTGAGGCCGCCGCTGTTGAGGCCGGTCGTGTTCAGGCCGCTGGTGTCGAGACCGCCGCCGTTGTTGAGGCCGCTCGTGTCGAGGCTGCTGCCGTTGTTGTTCAGGCTGCTCGTGTCGAGACCGCTGGTGTCGATGCCCTTGCCGTTCAGGCCGCTGGTGTCGACCGAGGAGGAGGGGAGCTTGCTGCCGTCGATGTCGGTGGTGGTCGTGTGGCCCGACGGGTCGGTGGTGGTGAGCTGGCCGGTGTCCGGGTTGAGGGTCTGGCTGGAGCCGTCCGGGAACTTGGTGGTCAGCGTGCCGTCGTTGTTCAGCGTGGTGGTCGAGCCGTCCGGGTTGGTGAAGGTGTCACCGGGGTCGAGGTGCGAGGTGGTGACGTGGCCGGAGGGGTCGGTGACGGAGATCTGGCCGGTGTCCGGGTTCAGGGTCTCGGTGGAGCCGTCCGGGAACTTCGTGGTCACCGAGCCGTCGGCGTTGAGCTGGGCCGTCGATCCGTCCGGGGTGGTGAAGGAGCCGTCGGTCGGGTTGAGCGTCGACGTGCTGACGCTGCCGTCCGGGTTGGTGGTGGTGACCTGGCCGGTGTCCGGGTTGAGGGTCTGGCTCGTGCCGTCCGGGAACTTGGTGGTGAGGGTGCCGTCGTCGTTGAGCGTGGTGGTCGAGCCGTCCGGGTTGGTGATGGTGGTGCCCGGGTTGAGCTGGGAGACCGAGGTGGTGCCGTCCGGGTTCGTGGTGGTGACCAGGCCGGTCGAGGGGTCGATGGTCTGGGTCGAACCGTCCGGGAACGTCGTGGTGAGGCTGCCGTCGCCGTTGAGCTGGGTCTCGCCCCCGGTCGGGGAGTTCAGCGTGGTCGAGCCGTTCTTGGTGGGGTCGTTGTTCGTCAGCGAGTTCGGGCCGAGGCCGTTCAGCAGGGAGTTGGCGAGCTGCGTCGGGTCGTTGCCGTTCGTGCTGTCGTTGTTCAGCAGGTCATCGGTGTTGAGGTTGTCGGCGTTGAGGTTGTTGAGGTCGTTGAGGCCGTTGCCGACGTTGTTCAGGCTGTTGCCGAGGTTGTCGTTCAGGTTGCCGAGGCTGTCGTTGAGCCCGTCACCGATGTTGTTGAGGTCGTCGTTCAGGTTGTCGTTCAGGTTGTTGAAGTTGTCGCCGAGGTTGTTCAGGTTGTCGTTGAGGCCGTCGTTGAGGTTGTTGAGGTTGTCACCCAGGTTGTTGAGGTTGTCGTTCAGGTTGTCGTTGAGGTTGTTGAAGTTGTCGCCGAGGTTGTTGAGGTTGTTGCCGAGGTTGTTCAGGCTGTTGTTGAGGTTGTCGCTGTTCTCCTTCGCCTCCTGCTCGGCGATCTCGTTCTCCTCCTTCTGGAGGACCTCGGAGAGCGTCTCGTTGTTCTTGTTCGTGACCTCTTGGTCGAAGGCGTCCTGGACGTCGGCCCAGGCGTTCTTCACGGAGCTGAGCGCGTCGATGGCCGGCTGCTTGAGCTTGGCGTCCGCGTGGTCGGACCAGCTCTTGACGGCGGCGTCGGCGACCTTCTGCCAGGTGGTGTGCTGGGTGAGGTCGCCGTACTCGGGGACGGACTGCTTGAAGTTGGCGTCGGTCGAGTACGAGGTGTAGGTGCCGCCGCCGTACTGGCTGTACGTGGAGTGCTGGGACGACAGCACGTGGTTGATGTTGTTGTTGATGACCCACTGACTGATCTCGTCGAGGATCTTCTTCACGTGGTAGTGCGGGTCGTGCTGCCCGTCCGACGCCCAGTCGGTCCACGCGGTCTGGAGCGAGGTGATCGCGTCCTTCAGGGCCGTCTGCGCGGCGGCCAGCGCGTCGCTCAGCTTCGACTTCGGGACGTAACCGCCGAGGGTGGTGTTGGTCGGTGTGTAGTCGCTACCGCCCAACTGCGTGACGTAGCCGTTGTAGTTGGTCTTCAGCTCTTTCAGCAGATGCCAGAAGAGGCTGGCCGCCTTGCCCTTCCAGGACGCCTGGTCCTCGCCGAGCGAGGTCATCCACTTGTCGACGATGTCCGAGTGGTCCTTGAAGAACTGCACCACCCGGTCGAAGGACTGCCCGGTGTTCTCGAAGGAGAGCATGTCGACGGCGTTGTCGTCGATGACGGACAGCCCGCTGTAGGAGAAGCCCTGCGTCGAGTACGGCGACGCCAGCAGGTGGTCGAGGACCAGCTTGCTGCCCGAGATGTACTGCGCCATCGGCCCCGAGTCCCACTGGACGTGCGAGTACGAGCCCTCGAACGCGCCGCCGCCGGTGACCTCGCCGCCGCTCCACAGCGTGGCCCGGCCGTGCTCGTCGACGGTGACGCCGATCATCACGATGCGGGCCTTCTTCATCTTCACGCTGTTGTGCGCGCCGTCCCCGCCGGCGTCGTAGAAGGCCAGGTCGTAGTCCTCGCCCTTGTTGACCTGCCAGCCGCCGATCGCCGAGTAGTCGGCCGCGGTCACCGACCTCATGTCGATGCCCTGGATGTCCATCCGGAACAGCTTGAGGTTGCCGAAGTCGTCGTTGCTCGAACTGCTCAGCTTGTCGAACAGGGTGGACCGGGCCGGGAGCGTGTAGCCGGTGAAGTCGGTGACGGCCTGTGCGAAGTAGTCGTCCGGGTCGTAGTTGGCGGTCCCGGAGGTGGTGCTTTCGGCCATGGGGCGGAACTCCCCTGCTGGGAATGTGGGGGCGGGGACGGGGTGGGACAAGCGCGGCGCCCGGCCTGCGGCTCAGGGAGAGCCGGCCGGGCGCGCGCCGGGTCAGGTGGTCGTGGAGTCGCTGCCGCTCATCTCGCCGTCGACGGTGTCGAAGATGTCGAGCAGCTTCTCGCCGTCGATCGAGGCGAGGCTGTCGCCCTGGGTCTTCAGCAGAGTGGTGATCGTCTCGTCCAGGGCGCTGTCGATGTCGTCGAAGAGCGTCTTCTGGCCGGTGAGGATCTTGTCCAGGGCTTTCGCCTGCGTCTTGAGGGATTCCACGAGCGTGCCGCCGCCGACCGGGTCCTTGCTGTCGCCGCCGTTCATCAGGCCGATCCGGAGGATCTTGGCGAGGCCGGCGGCCGAGCCCTCACCGGTCTCCGCGAGGAGGTTCTTCAGGGACCGGACACCCGCGTTGTCCTTGCGGATGGCCACCAGATCGCTGATGAAGTCGGCGACGTCGGTGTTCTTGAAGTTCTTCAGCGCGGTCGAGTCGAGGTGGGTCAGGTCTGCCATGGGTGCCTCCGCGGGCGGAACGCGCCGACCCTGGCGTACGGCGCGGCGACGGAACGGGAAGGAGCCTGGACCGCACCGACCACGAGGAGACAGGTCGGTGCGGTGGGAGTCGGCCGGCTCAGCGGCCGATGGTGACCTCGGACCACATCTGGCTCAGCGAGTTCTCGCTGTACTTGTAGCTGTTCGAGATCTCGTTGAGGAGCTGCGAGTGCGAGGTGAGCAGCGTCTCCATGTTCTGCACCGCGCCGTCCCAGGCCGCCTGCTTCTGGCGGTAGGTGTCGGCGTCGTTGCCGTACCAGGTCTTGGAGAGCTCGCTGAGCTCCGCCTCAAGGTTGGACAGCGTCTGCGCGATCGCCTTGGTCTGCGCCACCATGTCGTCCGCGGCGTTCGACATGTGGTTGTAGCTGACGTAGATGACACCGTCGGACAGGTTGTCTGCCACAGCTAGCCTCTCTTACGCGATGGGTCTTGCGCGATGTGGGGATCGGACGTGACCGTGAGGTCAGCCGGCGAGCTGGTCGAAGGCCGACTGCGCCGCGTTGTACGCCTGGTTGATGGAGTCGTTCGAGGAACCCTGGGTCTTGTTGTGTTCCACGAGGCTCTGGTTCAGCCGGTCGATGACGTCCTCGAGGTTCTTGAGGATGACGTTGCACTGGCCGTCCCACTGCGCGAGGAGCTGGCCGTACTGGCCGCCGTCGCTGCCCTGGTAGCCGCTGCCCAGGGTGGAACGGGTGCTGTCGACGTCCTGACGGATCTTCACGATGCCGCTGAAGGCGCTCTCCAGGGCCTGGATTCCGTTCCGGGTCGAACCTTCGCTTGACTGCTGGCCATCTCCAGCCATCGTCCCACCTTTCATAAGTCGATCTACAGTACGAGTACAACTGAGCCTAGGTTGACGGAAGTTGCGCTGGCAACGAACTGAGGAAGATCTGAGGTTGCCATCGCTTCCATTCAAAGGCTTTTACCGGTAAGCAACTTGACCGGAACACGCTGTTCCGTTGATGTTGGTTCTGACCCTGATCCGGTTTGGCGTGAACACGATCCCCATCGGCGTGATTCCGTCAGTTCGAGGCACCCGGGGCACCCGAGGCGCTCCCCGAACCGCCCGCCGAGGCAGTCCCCTTGCCTCCCGCCGGGACGCCCCCGGCGATCGCCGGAAGCCCCGCGCCGATGGCTCCGCCGGGGCCCGCACCGGTCCCGGACGCGGCTCCGGTGCCGCACTGCGCCGCCGCGCCGCCCGGCGCCACGGCCGCCGTGCCCGAGTCCGACGACGCCGCCCGGGCGCTGAGTTCGGGGCCGGTCGGCAGCATCGACAGCAGCGTGGACGGAACCTTCACGGGAGTGGCCCCGCCGTAGCCGAGGGCGGCCAGCGCGTTCGAGTCCGGGATGCGGTACTTCACGCCGTCGTCGCCGATCAGGAACGTGGTGTCGCCGACCGTGCCGCCGGCCGCGCCCAACGCCCGTACCAGCGTGCCGTGTCCGGGCCGTGCCACCACCCGGTCCACGGTCACGCAGGCCGCGGTCAGCGCCGTCGGGTCGGCCTGGGCCGCCGGGAACAGCGCGGACTCCGCGACCCGTACCGACGTCACCCGCACCTGCCCGTCGGCCGGGTCGACCTGGGCGCACACCGACTCACCGGCGGGCAGGGACAGCGCGCTCGGCGGAGTGTCCGGCAGCCCGGCGACCGACGCGTCGGTGCCCGCCGAACCCGGTGCCTGGTGGGCGCGCAGGTCGGACACGTCGATGGTGACGACATTGGGCGCCCCGCCGTCGTAGGCCTTCTTGCGGGTGTCCGGATCGCCCAGCAGCAGTGCGGACTGGGTGTCCGTGACCGGGTGCAGGCCGTCCTTCTGGAGGAGGTACTCCTGGTTGCCGGAGCCCGCCACGACGCGGAACACCTGGCCGATGCGGGTGGCCCGGCCGCCGAGTTCGGGTCCTGCGGTGCCGCGGCCGTCGACCTTCGGGGTGGCGAGGTCGGGGCCGGTCACCAGGGCGTCCAGGAAGGCGGCGGACACCGGGCGGGGGGTCACCGGCGCGTAGCCGAGGGACTCCGCCGCGCCCGAGTTCTCGTCCAGCTCCAGACGGCTGCCCTGCCACACCAGATAGGTGTGTTTGTCGGGGCCCTTGACGACCAGCGCCGTCTTCGCGCCGACGGACTCCGTCTCGACCGGGGCGCCCGGCACGAGGGTGGTCTGCGCGCCGGAGCCCGTCGAGCAGACCTCCCACGGCGAGGTCTCCAGGTCACTCGTGCCCGGTACGGAGTCGGGGGCGCCGGTGATGCCGACCGGGCGGCCGACCGGGGTGCCTGCCAGCGACTTCGACCCGACCGAGGTGGTCTTGAGGTCGGCGCCGCCGATCAGCACGGCCGAGGCGTAGTTGCGCACCGGGCGCAGCCTGCCGTCGGCGTACAGATAGCGGGCGCCGGTGTCCTTGTTGACGATCAGGGTATCGCCGCTGCGCCAGGCGTCGTTGCCGCCGGGCCTGAGCAGCCCGAACACCAGCGCACCCGCGCTGAACAGCACGCCGACGATCACGCCGACCAGCGCGCCCCGGCTGGTTCGGCCCAGCGGGCTCTCCGGGGCGTCCGGGTCGGCGAGCAGCATGCCCGAGGTCAGGCGGCCCATCATGAACGTGTGCGCTTGCACCTGGTCGCGCTTCGACCGCACGCTTTCCTCCTGCTCGGTCGTTCAGGTTCTGGTCGGGTCGGCCCTGGCGGGCGGTCAGCCGAAGAGGCCGCGGAGGGTGCCGAAGACGCCCAGCAGCCACAGGGTCAGCGGCAGCAGCGCGATCGCCAGCAGCGAGTGCAGGATCTCCGCCGCGCGTCCCCAGTACGGGACCATGCGCCGTCCCGGTACGGTCCACACCGCGACCGTGAGCACCGCCGCCACCGCGAGCAGGCCCGCGACCAGCAGTGTCCGCCCGGAGCCGGACAGCCGCAGCCCCCAGCCGAACGAGAGCAGCAGCAGACCCCACGCGCCGGGCAGCACCAGCACCAGCCGCTGCGCGGTGTTCACCAGGCCCCGGCCGTGCAGGAGCAGCAGCAGCGACAGCACCAGCGCGACCAGCAGCGCGGGGAGGGTGGGGCGGCGGGCCAGCGCCACCAGGCAGGCCGACGAGAGCACGCCGGTCGCGCCGTACAGGGCGGTCATCCACTCGCCGGCCAGCTCGGTGCGCACGGCGACATCGTTGCCCCGGTAGGGCTCGATGCCCTCCTGGAGCTGCTCGGCGTTGGTGGGCAGCGCGGGCATGCGCATCCCGGCGAACTTGAACGACAGCGACGGCACCAGACCGCCGAGCAGCACCGTCAGCGCCGCGACCACACCGGCGGCGGCCGCCACGCGTACGTCGAAGACCGTCATCAGGACACCGCCGACCGCTGTGGCCAACGCCACAAGCGCCGAGGCGAGGAAGAGCGGGGTACGGGCCGCGGAGGCCGCGAGCGCGAGGACCGCGGCGCCCGCCCAGGCCGCCGCCGCCCCCAACAGCCGTGCCCCGAGCACCTGGTGGGCCTGCGGCCCGCTCAGCTCACCGCCCGGCACCAGCCAGCCAGCGAGCCCCAGCGCCGGAGACGCCAGCAGGCCCAGGATCACCCCGGTCGCCGGATCGTCCACGGCCCGGCTCGCGGAGGCGGCACCGGCCAGCAGCAGCAGACCGGTTCCTACGGCGGTGGCCGCGCGCAGTGACGCCGGGGCGCCGGGCAGGGCCAGCAGGACCAGGCCGGTGAGGACCGCCACGGCGAGCAGTCCGCGCAGCAGACGGCGGGCCGCCTCGGGGCTCCAGCCGTGCAGCCGGTCCCGGGTGACCGCGGCGATGCCGTCGACCAGGTCGTCGAGGCGCACCTCGGGCAACGCCTCGGTGCGCGGCCGGAGATGGAGCGCCTCGCCGTCGGTCAGCCCGAGGGAGGCGAGGGTCGCCTCCTCGTCGAGGGGCCGGCCGCCGAGGCGCTGGAGGACCCAGCCGTCGTGTTCGAGACCGGTCTCCTCGGCCTCCTCCCCCGCGTAGCGCAGCACCGTGGGCAGCAGGTCGGCGACCGGCACGTCGGACGGCACGGCGAGGTCGATGGTGCGGGCCGGGGCACGCACGGTCAGGTGGCACAGTCCGGTCACGGAAGTGTCGGTCATACCGGGGCTCACGTCTCCTGGACATCGAAACGGGGGCACGCGGCGCGGCGTGCGGGGGTGGGGGGAACGAGGTGTGTGTGAAGCGGGGGGTGACATGGACGTACGGAGTTGACGGGGTGCACACTACTGACACTCCCCGCGACGCGTGTCAACGGGAGTCCCCACGAGCGGTGTTGACAGCGTCCTCCACCGCGCCAGTGCCGAGGCCGGTTCCGGTGCACGCCCCCACATGCCGCCGCGGTACGCGAAGTCCGTTAGGAGCCCCAAGCGTTGAGCGTGGTCCTGTTCCGTCGCCCTGCCCGCCGTCGCGGACCCGACATGCCGGCCGGCGAGTTGGTCCTCCAGGAACCGCCGACCCTCATGGAGACCGTCCCGGACACGTCCGCGGTGTGGACGTATCTGCCGATGGCCATGATGTCGGTCTCGATGATGATGCTGTTCCTGCGGTCGGGCGGCCAGTCCAGCGGTGTCTTCATGTACATCGCGCTCGGCATGATGGTGATGGCCGCCGGTGCGATGATGGTCGGCCAGGTCATGCGGAAGGCCGGCGACCGCAAGCAGCGGCTGCGCGGTGAACGCCGTGACTACCTGCGCTACTTGGCGCAGAGCCGCCGTACGGTGCAGCGGGCCGTGGTGGAGCAGCAGCTCGCCCTGGCCTGGCGGCATCCCGAGCCCCGGGTGCTGCGGGCCATGGTGCGCACCACGCGGCTGTGGGAGCGCCGGGTCAAGGACGAGGACTTCGGCGAGGTGCGGATAGCCGTCGGCGACCAGCAGCTCGCGATGCGGCTGACTCCGGTCTCCAGCAAGCCGGTCGAGGACCTGGAGCCGCTGTGCGCGCACGCCCTGCGCCGCTTCATCCGCGCCTACAGCACCGTCCCCGGCCAGCCGATCGCGCTGTATCTGCGGTCCTGGTCACGGGTGTTGGTGCACGGCGACCCCGACGCCGCGCGGGGGATGCTGCGCGCCGCGCTGGCCCAACTCGCCCTGTTCCACCCGCCGGAGGAGCTGTGGATCGCGGTCTGCGCCGGTGACGAGGTGCGGGCCGAGTGGGAGTGGGTGAAGTGGCTGCCGCACAACCAGCACCCCCAGGAGACCGACGGCGCGGGTCCGTTGCGTATGGTGGCCTCCGCGTTCACCGACCTGGAGGACCAGCTCGGCAGCGAGTTCTCCGAGCGGCCCGCGTTCGACCCGGACGCCGTGCCCGGACGTGACGAGCCGCTGGTGGTCGTCGTCGTGGACGGCGCGAGCATCCCGGCCGGGCACCGCTTCGACGGTCCCGGCTACCGCAACGCCGTGGTCCTCGACCTCTCCGACAGCCTCACCTGGCGCCCCGGCCGCTCCACCCTGCGTCTCGACGTGGCGCCGGACGCGGTCTCCCTGGTGCGCACCGACCGCAGCCGCAAGGAACAGTCCACGGTGCTCGGCCGCCCCGACCGGGTGGGTCCGGTCGCCGCCGAGTCGCTGGCCCGGCTGATCGCGCCGTACCGGATGAGTCTCTCCTCCGACGCGGTCGAACCGCTGTCCAACGACACCGAGTTGACGACCCTGCTGGGCATCGCCGACCTGCACCGGCTCGACCCCGACACGATCTGGCGGCGGCACACCGGCTCGGCCCGGCTGCGCGTCCCGGTCGCCGTGGGCGCCGACGGGCGGCCGGTCGAGCTGGACATCAAGGAGTCCGCGCAGGGCGGCATGGGCCCGCACGGCATGCTGATCGGTGCCACCGGATCCGGCAAGTCCGAGCTGCTGCGCACCCTGGTCCTCGGCCTCGCGCTCACGAACTCTTCCGAAACACTCAACTTCGTCCTGGTGGACTTCAAGGGCGGCGCGACCTTCCTCGGCCTGGACGAACTCCCCCACACCTCCGCCGTCATCACCAACCTCGCCGACGAGGCCGCCCTGGTGGAGCGCATGCAGGACGCGCTGCACGGCGAACTCATCCGCCGCCAGGAGCTGTTGAGGTCCGCGGGCAACTACACGTCGGCGCTGGAGTACGAGCGGGCGCGGGCCGGCGGTGCCGCTCTGGCCCCGCTGCCGAGCCTGTTCGTCGTCGTCGACGAGTTCAGCGAACTCCTCGCCTCCCACCGGGAGTTCATGGAGCTGTTCGTGATGATCGGCCGCCTGGGCCGGTCGCTGGGTGTGCATCTGCTGCTCGCCTCGCAGCGTCTGGACGAGGGCAGGATGCACCAGTTGGAGTCGCATCTCTCGTACCGGATCGGTCTGCGCACCTTCTCCGCGATGGAGTCCCGGGGTGTCCTCGGTGTCCCCGACGCGTACGAGCTGCCCTCGCAGCCCGGCAGCGGCTACCTCAAGTCCGGTATCGAGGCGCTCACCCGGTTCCGCGCCGCCTATGTCTCCGGCCCGTACCGCAGGCGCGGCGGCGCGGTCGCACAGGCCCGGGTCGCCACGCAGGTGGTGCCCTGGTCGACCGGGTACATCGTGCCGCGCGCTCCCGCGCCGGCCGCGATCGTGCCGGAACCCGAGGCGGAGGAGAGCGCCGAGAGCCTGCTGGCGGTGGCGCTGGACCGGCTGCGCGACTCCGGGCCGCCCGCCCACCGGGTGTGGCTGCCGCCGCTGGACACCGCGTCCCCGCTGGACGTGCTGCTCGGCGGTCTCACCGAGGACCCGGACCGCGGCCTGACGGCGTCCCGCTGGGCCGGTGCCGGGAAGCTGCGGGTGCCGGTCGGCCTCGTCGACAAGCCCTTCGACCAGCGGCGTGACCCGCTCGTGGTGGACCTCGCCGCGGCCGGTGGCCATGTCGCCGTCGCGGGCGGTTCGCAGAGCGGCAAGTCCACGGTCCTGCGCAGCCTCATCATGGCGCTCGCGCTCACCCATACCCCGCGCGAAGTGCAGTTCTACTGCCTGGACTTCGGTGGCGGCACGCTCTCCCAGCTGACCGGCCTGCCGCATGTCGGCGGGGTCGCGGCCCGCCTCGACACCGAGCGGATCAGCCGTACGGTCGCCGAGGTCACCGCCGTCCTCACCCAGCGCGAGCAGTTCTTCCTCGACAACGGCATCGACTCGATGTCCACCTACCGGCGCCGCCGGGCCGCCGGGGAGTTCCCCGACGAACCGCACGGCGACATCTTCCTGGTGATCGACGGCTGGTCGGCGGTCCGGCAGAACTTCGACCAGTTCATCCCGACGTTCAACCAGATCGCCACCAGCGGTCTCAACTACGGCATCCACCTGATCGTCGCGACCGCGCGCTGGCTGGAACTCACCGCCCCGGTGCGCGACCAGTCCGCGACCCGGCTCGAACTCCGGCTCGGCGACACGATGGACTCCGTCGTGGACATCCGCAAGGCGAGCGCGGTGCCGCAGATCCCGGGCCGGGGTCTGACCGTCGAGACGAAGCTCCACTTCCTGTCGGCGCTGCCGCGTGGTGACGGTTCCACCGACCCGGAGACGCTCAGCGAGGGCGTCGCCGACCTGGTCGACCGGATCGCCTCCGCCTGGCACGGGCCGCGCGCCCCCCAGGTCCGGATGCTTCCGCACCGGCTGCCCGCCACCGAACTCCCCGCGCCCGAACTCGGCGACGGCGTCAGCCTCAAGATCGCGCTCGGCCAGGACGAGGAGACCCTCGGCACGGTCTGGCACGACTTCTCCCGCACCCCGCACCTCGTCGCCGTGGGCGACACGGAGAGCGGCAAGACCAACCTCCTGCGGCTGGTCGCGGACTCGGTCGTCGCCCGCTACTCCCCCGCCGAGGCCCGCATCCTGGTCGTCGACTACCGTCGCGGCCTGGTCGACGCCGTCCCCGAGGAGTACCGCCTCGGCCACGCGGTGGCCCTGGAGGCCCTGAAGCAACTGGTGGGCGGCTCGGCGAAGGCCCTCCGCACCCGTGTCCCCGGCCAGGAGATCACCCCGGCCCGCATGCGCCAGGCCGACTGGTGGACGGGCCCCCGGCTGTTCGTCCTGGTCGACGACTACGACATGGTCGGCGGCGGCACGGTCATGGACCATCCCTTCGCCCCGCTCTTCGAACACCTCGCCCTGGGCCACGAGTTGGGCCTCCACGTGGTCGTGGCCCGCTCCGCCACGGGCGCCGGCCGCGGTCTCAACGACCAGCTCCTGCGCCGCCTGGACGAGGTCAACACGCCGGGCATCCTGATGTCCTGCTCCCCGTCCGAGGGCTACGTCTTCGGCAACGTGAAACCCCGGGTCCTCCCGCCGGGCCGAGCCCTCCACATCGTCCGCCGCAAGCCGTCCCTCATCCAGACGGCGCTGGCGGCACCGGGGGCGGAGGAGTGAGGAACGGGCACTGAACGCAACGGCCCCGGGCGACTGTTCACCGCCCGGGGCCGTTCCGTTTCGCGCTCTGCGTGGTGTCCGCCGTCAGCTCTCCGACGTCCCCTGTGCACCCGTGCCCACCAGCACCGGGCTCTCGGCGCCCTCGGGTCCGGCCGTGCCCGCCTGCTCCACCGGGCCGGCCTCCGCATTCCCCCGCGACGGACGCCAGCCCAGGCGCCGCCCCCGGGGAATGACCAGGCCCAGCCACACCACCGCGATGATGACCGCGAGACCCGCCGACGCGGGCCACAGGGCGCGGCGGAGGGGGCCGGCCGCCTTGTCGGCGGGGAGGTGGACCGGGGCGGCGGGTTCGTCGCCGCGGGACGACGCGGCCGTGCCGGTCAGGATCGAGGTGACGGCCGCGTACGGGTCGAGTCGTGGGACGTCCGCCGGGTAGGCCGAGGTCCGGAGGAGGTCCGCGGTCTGGGTGGCCGTCAGGTCGGGGTGGACGGAGCGGACCAGGGCGGCCGTACCGGCCACGAAACCGGCGGCCAGGGACGCACCTGAGCCGATGTAGTGGCCCTTCTTCGCCGGGCCGATGCCGACGACCCCGTCACCGGGCGCGGCGACGGCGGCGCTGTCGGTCGTGTACGCGCCGGTCGGACGCTTGCCGTCCACGTCCACGTCCAGGACGGAGAGCACGCCCTTGTCCGAGGCCGGGTAGTAGGGGCGGGCGGGCGGACTGTCGGTCGCCGACGTCGCCGAGGCCGGGGTGTCCGGTACGGCGGCGGCGACCACCAGGACGTCCTTCTTCGCGGCGTACGCGACCGCCGACCGCAGTGCGGCGGTGTCGCTGCCGAGCGCCGCCGACACGGTGACGACCTTCGCACCGCCGTCCACGGCGGCCCGGATGCCGTCGGCGACCTTGCCGGCGGTCACCGACCCCCGCGCGTCGCTGCCCCGCACCGCGAGGATGCGCGCCTGCTGCGCGACCCCCGCGAACCGCACACCGTCGGCCACGGCCGCGCCGATCAGCCCGGCCACGAAGGTGCCGTGTCCCACGCAGTCGGTCCCGGCGTCACCGACCGCTGTCACCCGCCCCTTGAGCGTGGGGGCCGAGGACGAGACCCCGGTGTCGACCACGCCGACGGTCACCCCGGCGCCGGAGGCGAACTGCCAGGTCCGGCCGAGCTGGAGGGAGACCTGCTCCCAGGGTATGTCGGTGGCCCGCTGGTCCGAGCCCGCCGTGCAGGCCGCGTTGGCGTCCAGCTTCGAGGCGAGGACGGGGAGTTGGACCGTGGAGCCGTCGGCCGCCGTGGCGGTCCCGGCGCCGACGGCGCTCGCGGCGGCCGTCAGCAGCAGGGCCAGTCCGGCGGCGAGGGCCTTGCCGTGTGTCGTCGTCATGCCCGGGCCGCCCCGCTGGAGGAGGAGGCACCCGCCGGATCGGCGAGGTCCTCGGGCAGCAGCAGCCGCAGGTCGTCGAGGCTGGGGACGGCCAGCCTGCTGAGCCGGCCCGCCTGTCGGGTCATCATCCGCTCCAGGATCTGACGGGCGGTCCGCGCGTTGCCGAACGACCGGTCGCGGGGCAGCGAGTCGAAGTACTGCCGCAGGACCGGGCCGAGTCCGGCCGCGCACTCGTAGCCGAGTTGTACGGCGTGCTCGCGGACGATCGTGACCAACTCGTCGGAGGAGTAGTCGGCGAACTCCACGCGGCGCGAGAAGCGCGAGGACAGGCCCGGGTTGGAGGCGAGGAACGTCTCCATCTCCTGGGTGTAGCCGGCGACGATGACGACCACCTTGTCGCGGTGGTCCTCCATCAGCTTCAGCAGGGTGTCCACGGCCTCCCGGCCGAAGTCGGAGCCGGACGCCTCGCGCGGGGTGAGGGTGTACGCCTCGTCGACGAACAGCACTCCGCCCAGGGCCCGTTCGAAGACCTCGCGGGTCAACTGCGCGGTGTGGCCCACATAGCGGCCGACGAGATCCGCGCGGGACACCTCGACGAGCTGGCCGCGCGGCAACACGCCCAGGGACGCGAGGAGTTCGCCGTAGAGCCGGGCGACCGTGGTCTTGCCGGTGCCGGGCGGGCCGGTGAAGACGAGGTGGTGGCTGAGGCGGGGCACCGGGAGTCCGGCGGCCTCGCGCTGCTTGGCGGTCGACACCAGGTTGACGAGGTCGGTGACGTCCCGCTTGACCGCGTGGAGTCCGACCAGCGCGTCCAGCCTGCTGAGCGCGTCGTCGCCGGGGTCGACCGCGTTCGGGCCGTCGGCGGCGCTGCGGGCCGCCTCCTCGCTGATGTCCTGCGGCAGCAGCAGGGAGAGGTCCTGCTCGGTGACGTCGGTGAGCGCGGACAGCCGTACCGCCTGCCGGTCCACCATCTCCTCGAACACCTGCCGCGCGGCACGTCCGTTGCCGAAACCGGCGTCCTTCGGTATCCGCTCGAAGTGCACGGCGAGCGCGTGCCGGGTCTCGTCGGCGAGCGTGTACTGGTGGCGTACACACATGCTCTCCATGATCTCCACCAGCTCCGGCACCGAGTAGTTCTCGAACTCGACGGTGCGCGAGAAGCGGGACGCCAGACCGGGGTTGGAGCCGAGGAAGCTGCGCATCTCCTCGGAGTAGCCCGCCGCGACGACCACCACGTCCTCGCGGTGGTCCTCCATCAGCTTCAGCAGCGTGTCCACGGCCTCGCGGCCGAAGTCGGCGCCGGAGCCGCGGGAGTCGGAGGTGAGGGTGTACGCCTCGTCGACGAACAGGACGCCGCCCAGGGCCCGTTCGAAGGCCTCGGTGGTCTTGATGGCCGTACCGCCGATGACCTGGGCGACGAGGTCGGCGCGGGAGACCTCGACGAGGTGGCCGGAGCGCAGGGCGCCCAGCTCGGCGAGGATCGTGCCGTAGAGCCGGGCCACGGTCGTCTTACCGGTACCGGGCGGGCCCGCGAAGACCAGGTGGCGGCTCATCGGCGGGGCGGACATGCCGAGTTGGGCGCGGCGGGCGGCGAGCTGGGTGAGGTTGACGAGGGTGCGGACCTGTTCCTTGACGTTGTCGAGGCCGATGAGGCTCTCCAGCGCGGCCATCGGTCCGTCGGGGCGTCCGGGTCCTTCCGACGCCGGGACGGTGCCCGCCGGGTCGGTGCCCTCGGCCTCGCCGAAGCCCCACGCGTCGCGGGACTCGTTGCCGGTGCTGATGAGGTTCTCCACCGCGAGCCGGCCGCCCGCCTTGGCCTGGACGAGGCCGCCGCCCTTGTTGTCGCGGACCGTGCAGCCCACGACCGACACCGGCGCCTCGGACTCGACGCGGATGCCGTCGCGGTCGTTGCCCGCGGCCTCGCAGCCGTTCAGGGAGGCCCGGCCGCCCTCGCGGACCAGGAAGCCGTGCTCGGCGGCGGCCGCGGTCCGTACCCGGTTCGCCGTCAACTCGCCGCCGGTGTCGACGAGTACACCGCAGCCGCCGGCCGAGACCAGCTCGCCGTCGCGGATCGCCGCCGTGCCCTCGCCGCCGATCTCCAGACCGGCGCCACCGGGGTTGTTGACCCGGAACCCGGCGAGATAGACGTTGCCGCCCGCCGCGATCTCCGCGCCGGAACCGCCCGGTGTCTCCACCGTGCAGTCCTCCACCCGGCCGCGTCCGCCGTCGCGCACCGACACACCGCAGCCGCCGGCCCCGGTGATCCGGGCCCGCCGCACCAGCGGGTTGGCGTTGCCGCGGATCACCACACCGGCGCCCTTGACGTCGATGATCTCCACGCGCTCCAGCTCGGCCGCCGAGTCCTCTTCGAGGAGGACGCCGTCGGACTCGCCGTCGCGGACGGTCAGCGAGGTCAGCGTGGGCGACGACGCCCCGGCCACCCGCAGCGCCGCCGTCTGGGCGCCGGTCAGCCAGCAGTCCTCGTACGTGCCGCGCGAACGGTCCGTCACCAGCAGACCGTTGCCCGTGCTGCGGGCGGTACGGCAGCGGCGCAGCACCGGGTCGGAGCCGTGCGAGACGATGATGCCGGGGCCGCTGCTGCCGGTGACCCGCACCTCCTCCAGCTCACAGCGGGCGGCGCTGGTCACATGCACACCGATCGAGGTGTCACGGATCACGGTCCGCAGCACCCGCAGCGCGCTCCGCTCCTCAAGTGCCAGCGAGGGCTTGTCCGTCGACGCCAGATCGCAGTCCTCCACGGAGCCCTGGGCGTCACCGTTGGCGAGCACTCCGTTGCCCCGCGCGTCGCGCACGGTGCAGCCGCGCAGGGTGGCCCGGCCGCGGTCGCTGATCACCACGCCGCTGGTGCCGAAGTGTTCGAAGGTGCAGGACTCCAGCGAGCTCTCCGTGGGCGAGGTGACCACGACACCGGCGCCGGTGCGGTTGGACACCCGGCACTCCCGCATCGCGAGGGAACCGGAGTTGCGCGCGAGGATGGTCGTCCACGAGGCGCCGGAGAGGTCGCAGCCCTGCATCGCGACCTGTCCGTGCGAGGCGTCGACGGCGGGCTGTTCCTCGTCCTGGCCCTGCACCACGAGGTCGGTCAGCATCACCGCGTCCACGCGCAGCGAGATCACGATGCCCTTGCGCGGTGCCAACCGGACGGTGCCGCGCGCCTGTTCGGCGACGATGGTGACCCGGGTGGTGACGACGAGGTTCTCCTCGTACGTTCCCGGGCGCACACTCAGCACCGCGCCTCCACGCGCCCTGGCCAGGGCCTCTCCGATCGTCCGGGCGTCCCCGGTGCCCTCCGGACAGACCGTCAGTACCTGGCGCACTCAGCTGACCTCCTCGTGTCGGCACCTGTCGGTTGCGGCAACCCCATCATGCCGTCCCCGCACGCGCGTTCCCACTCCGGTCCGGTACGCGGGACGTCCGGCCGGGGTGCGCGGTACGGCACGACCGTGCCGTACGACGAATTATGGGCTGTCGCGCAACAGGCGTACCAGCGGCGGGGTGCAAGCGAGGTGATTGTTAACTCCGGTGAAAGGAACCGTCGTTGGCACATGCGCGTGATGAGAGGTGAATAGGATTGCGCGGACAGACGTACGACGAACTGCTGGGCGAACAGGGCGGACAGGGCGGATGACAGACCGGACCGGACCGGCCGCGCGGAACACGGCGGCAGAGAACTCGGTGGCGGGCACCCCGGCCGGCGAAGCGGCGGCGGACCCGACGACACCTGCACCGGCGACACCCTCGGCGGCCGACACCGCGGAGACGGACACGGCGGCGAAGAACACGGCGGGCGAGACGCCCAAGTCCCCATCGGGGGCGACCGGTTCTCCGGAATCCTCTTCAGGGACCACAGAAACCCCTTCGGGCACCACGGCTTCCCAGGGAACCGTGTCGGCGGAGACCGTCGCGGGGGAACTCTCGGCGGAGGCGGTCGCGGCGGAACTGAGCCGACCGGCGAGTGCGGGAGCGGGGGCGGGCTCGGAAGCGGGCACGGGTACGGCGGGCACGGCAGCGAGCGCGGGCACGAACCTGGCGGGTACGGCAGCAAGCGCAAGCACCGGCACGCCAGGTACGGCAGAGAGCGCGGGCACGAACCCGGCGGGTAAGGCAGCGAGCACCGGCACCGCGGGCACCGCAGCAAGCTCGGGCACGAGCGCGACGGCAAGCTCGGCGGAAGCCGCGGCGCTCGCCGGGGGCCGGGCGGCGGAGGAAGCGGCAGGGCCGGGTGCCGGTGCGGGGCCCTCTTCCGGGCGGGGCGGGCGGCAGGAGGTCGAGGCCGAGGCGCCCGCGGGGGTGCTGGCCGCGAGCGCGCCCGAGGGCGACGGGCCCACCCCCGACGCGCACGCCGCGTCGGTGGGGCGTCCCGGCCGGCCGCTGCTGGCCGGTGCGGCGGTGCTCGGCGCGCTGCTGATCGCCGTACCGGGGCTGCTGATGAGCCGGGACCGGGCGCCGGAGAGCCACGACCGGGTGGTCGCCGACCAGGCGGGCACCGTGCTCGGCGGCGGCGACGCGACGCAGGGAGCGGGGGCGTACGCCTCGTCGAGCCCGTCCGCGTCCGTCCTGAAGGCCTCGCCGAAGGCACTCCCGCACAAGAAGGCGCCGGCGAAGGCGTCCGTCGCGCAGCCGGTGAGCGAGCCGACGACGGTCAAGAAGACGAAGAAGCCGGTCGCGACGCCGAAGCCGAAGAAATCCACGTCTACGGCGAAGTCCGGGACGAGTTCGACCAGCAAGTCCACGACCTCGTACCCGTCGGACATCCGTGTCACGGCCACCCGGGTACTGCACGCGGGCCAGTCCCTCAACGCGAAGAAGGCCCGGCTGCGCATGCAGACCGACGGCAACTTCGTGCTCTACGACGAGAACAACAAGGCCCGTTGGGCCACGATGACCTTCGGCTCGAACTTCCACGCCGTGTTCCAGGCGGACGGCAACCTCGTCGTCTACACCGCCGACAACCGCCCCGTCTGGGCCAGCCGGACCGACGGCCACAACGGCGCGACCCTGCGGCTCCAGAGCGACGGCAACATGGTGATCTACTCGGGCTCGGCCCCGATCTGGGCCACCAACACCGTCCACTGACCGCCGTCGACCGACCGCGGTCAACTCCCTCCGGCCCGCCCCCACTTGGGGACGGGCCGGAGGCGTATCGCGGCATGGTCAGACAGTGAGGATGATGTCCTGCTGTCGCACCGCGTGGAAGCGGGGCAGGGGCAGGCCGGAGCCGGCGGAGAGTTCCATCACCGTGGCCTCGACCCGGGCCGCGCCGGAGGTGACCGGGTGGGACGGCTTGCCGGAGTTCTGCCAGGTGTGTTCCACGCCGTCGCAGACCGCCCGGGTGCCGCCGATGCCGTGCCGGACCTGGGGGTCGCCCTGGGAGACGGAGGAACTGACGAACGCCGGGCCCGAGGCGCCGAGACAGCGGTAGGTGCCGGAGAGGGTGACGGTGCCGTCCGGGGCGATGCTGCCCGTGGGGTCGACCGTCACCGTCTCGTAGGAGTCGGCGGACGCGGTCGCGGCGGGGGCGGCGGCCAGCAGGAGCAGCGCGGCACCGGCCGCCGTGCCGAGGACGGAACGCAGGGACATGGGAAAACCTCCTGGAGTCGGGGCCTCCACTGGTACCGGGCGAGCGCCCCGACTCCCGTGATCCTCACTCCTTCGGTGGCGAGTCCGCGCCGGGCGATGCGATCGTCACTCCTCAGCACTGCTCGGGGCTCCTCGGCGCTCCTCGGCGCTCCTCAGGTGGCGGCTTCGCATCGACCGTCGTGGAACCGTCCGAGTGTTGTCCGCGTGTTGTCACGCTTCACAGCGGGCTGTTCCGATGAGTTCGCGCCGGGAGGATGGTCTGTATATGCGATGCGGGCGGTGACGGAGCCGCCGGAACGGATCGCATCCGACGTGGAGGTACGCCATGTGTTCCCACCAGTCCTCGTGCCCCGTGACCGACACCCGCACCGAGACCCCGCACATCGTCTCCGCCCACCCCGAGCAGGGCTGGACGCTGCTGTGCGACGGCGCGATCGTCTTCGACGACACCGGCGCCCTGCTCCCCGACGGCCGGATCGTCGCCCCGCACCGGGTGCCGGCGGACCAACTCGCCGTCGCCGCCTGACCGTTCCGCCCGCACGCGACACGGCGGGACCGCCGGGCACCGCCACCTCCTCCCTGCGCAGGTTCCGCTTGCGCACCCGAGGTGACCAGCAGCGATGCCGTCGGCCTAAGATGATCAACGTGTCCGACCAGCATGCTCCACGGTCTCTCATCGTCACGCTCTACGGCGCGTACGGCCGCTTCGTGCCCGGGCCGGTCCCGGTCGCGGAACTGATCCGGCTCCTGGCCGCCGCCGGCGTCGACGCACCCTCCGTGCGCTCCTCCGTGTCCCGCCTCAAACGGCGCGGGCTGCTCCTGCCCGCCCGCACCGCACAGGGCGCCGCCGGTTACGAACTGTCGCCCGAGGCACGGCAGTTGCTCGACGACGGCGACCGCCGCGTCTACGCGAGCACTTCCCCGCAGGACGAGGGCTGGGTGCTCGCGGTGTTCTCCGTACCGGAGTCGGAGCGCCAGAAGCGGCACGTCCTGCGCTCGCGCCTGTCCGGCCTCGGCTTCGGCACCGCGGCCCCCGGCGTGTGGATCGCACCCGCCCGGCTCCACGAGGAGACCCGGCACATCCTCCACCGGCTGCACCTCGACCCGTACGTGGACTTCTTCCGCGGCGAACACCTCGGTTTCGCGCCGACCGCCGAGGCCGTCGCCCGCTGGTGGGACCTGCCCGCGATCGCCGCGCAGCACCAGGCGTTCCTGGACCGCCACGCGCCCGTGCTGCACGCCTGGGAGCGGCGGCCGGACACCCCGCCCGAGGACGCGTACCGCGACTACCTCCTCGCCCTGGACTCCTGGCGCCATCTCCCCTACGTCGACCCCGGACTGCCCGCGGGCCTGCTCCCCCGGGACTGGCCGGGCCTCCGCTCGGCCGAGGTGTTCCGGGCGCTGCACGAGCGGCTGCGGGACGCGGGAGCGGTCTTCGCGGGCGTGTGAGGGCGATCACTCAGCCAAACCTCAGGTTCCTCAACAGGTCTTCTCAGAGTTCTTACCTAGCCTTCGACGACGTCGCTCGTCGGGTAAGAAAGAGGACTGTTGCGCATGACCACCACGGCAAGGGCTCAGGGAGCCACCGTCTGGCTCACCGGACTGCCGAGTGCGGGCAAGACGACGATCGCCCGGCAGCTGGGTGAGCGCCTGAAGGCCGAGGGACATCGTGTGGAGGTCCTCGACGGCGACGAGATACGCCGCTTCCTCTCGGCCGGCCTCGGCTTCTCCCGGGAGGACCGCAACACCAACGTCCAGCGCATCGGCCTCGTCTCCGAGGTCCTCGCCCGCAACGGCGTCCTCTCCCTCGTCCCGGTCATCGCGCCGTACGCCGACAGCCGCGAGGCCGTCCGCAAGCGCCACGAGGCGAGCGGGACGCCGTACATCGAGGTGCATGTCGCGACCCCGGTCGAGGTGTGCGGCGAACGCGACGTCAAGGGCCTCTACGCCCGCCAGGCCGCGGGTCACCTCACCGGCCTGACCGGTGTGGACGACCCGTACGAACCGCCCACGGACCCGGCGCTCACCCTGCCGACGCAGGTGCAGAGCCCGCAGGAGTCGGCGGACGCGGTGTACGCGGTGCTGTCCGAGCGGGGACTGGTGTGAGCGCGGTGACGCCCCCGGAAGCCTTCGTCCTCTCGCACCTGGACGCGCTGGAGTCGGAGGCGGTGCACATCTTCCGTGAGGTGGCGGGTGAGTTCGAGCGGCCGGTGATCCTCTTCTCCGGCGGCAAGGACTCCATCGTCATGCTGCACCTCGCGCTGAAGGCGTTCGCGCCGGCGCCGGTGCCGTTCTCGCTGCTTCATGTGGACACCGGACACAACTTCCCCGAGGTCCTTGAGTACCGGGACCGTGTGGTCGCCGCACATGGGCTGCGCCTCCATGTGGCCTCCGTACAGGACTACATCGACCGCGGTGTGCTGCGCGAACGCCCCGACGGAACCCGCAACCCGCTCCAGACGCTCCCGCTCACCGAGAAGATCCAGAGCGAGAAGTTCGACGCGGTCTTCGGCGGCGGACGCAGAGACGAGGAGAAGGCACGGGCGAAGGAGCGGGTCTTCTCGCTGCGCGACGAGTTCTCCCAGTGGGACCCGCGCAGACAGCGCCCCGAACTGTGGAACCTCTACAACGGACGCCACGCACCCGGCGAACACGTCCGCGTCTTCCCGCTCTCCAACTGGACCGAACTGGACGTATGGCAGTACATCGCCCGCGAAGGCATCGACCTCCCCCAGATCTACTTCGCCCACTACCGCGAGGTCTTCGGCAGGAACGGCATGTGGCTCACCGCCGGTGACTGGGGTGGCCCGAAGGCGGGCGAGACGGTCGAGAAGCGGCAGGTGCGGTATCGGACCGTGGGCGACATGTCGTGCACCGGCGCCGTCGACTCGGACGCGGTGACGCTGGAGCAGGTCATCACCGAGATCGCCGCCTCCCGGGTCACCGAGCGGGGCGCGACGCGGGCCGACGACAAGCTGTCCGAGGCCGCGATGGAAGACCGCAAGCGCGAGGGGTACTTCTAACCATGAGCACCACCACCATCGACACGCTGCGGTTCGCGACAGCCGGTTCGGTCGACGACGGCAAGTCCACGCTCGTGGGACGGCTGTTGCACGACTCCAAGTCGGTCCTCACCGATCAACTGGAGGCCGTGCGGCGGGTGTCGGCCGACCGCGGCCAGGACGCACCCGACCTCGCGCTCCTCACGGACGGCCTGCGCGCCGAACGCGAGCAGGGCATCACCATCGACGTGGCCTACCGCTACTTCGCCACCCCGCGCAGGCGGTTCATCCTCGCCGACACCCCAGGGCACGTGCAGTACACCCGCAACATGGTGACGGGTGCCTCCACGGCCGAGCTGACGGTGGTCCTCGTCGACGCGCGCAACGGTGTCGTCGAGCAGACCCGGCGGCACGCGGCCGTGGCGGCGCTGCTGCGCGTCCCGCACGTCGTCCTCGCCGTCAACAAGATGGACCTCGTCGGCTACGAGCAGGCGGTGTTCGAGCGGATCGTCGAGGAGTTCGCGGGCCATGCGGCCGAGTTGGGGCTGCCCTCCTTCACTCCGGTCCCGGTGTCGGCGCTGGTCGGCGACAACGTGGTGGACCGCTCCACGCGCATGGACTGGTACGAGGGCCCGGCGCTGCTGGAGTTCCTGGAGAACGTCCCGGTCGGCGCGGACCCGTCCGACGCACCGGCCCGCTTCCCTGTGCAGTACGTCATCCGGGACGGCCAAGTCCGGTGGTACGCGGGCCAGTTGGTGTCCGGTTCGCTGCGGGTCGGGGACCGGGTGACGGTGCATCCCTCCGGAGAGGGTTCCGAGATCACCGCGATCTCCGTGCTCGGCACCGGGGCGGGGGCGGCGTACGCGCCGCAGTCGGTCAGTCTCCGGCTGGCCGATCAAGGGGACGTGTCGCGCGGCGACATGATCACCGCCGGGGTCGACGCGCCCACGCTCACCCAGGACGTCCGGGCCGCCGTCTGTCATCTGGCCGACCGCCCGCTGCGGGTCGGGGACCGGGTGCTGCTGCGGCACACGACCCGCACGGTCAAGGCCATCGTCAAGGATCTCG
The DNA here is from genome assembly GCF_044763565.1 of Streptomyces sp. NPDC096013. Taxonomy (NCBI): domain Bacteria; kingdom Bacillati; phylum Actinomycetota; class Actinomycetes; order Kitasatosporales; family Streptomycetaceae; genus Streptomyces; species Streptomyces sp. NPDC096013. The sequence continues at coordinate 1,589,765 of NZ_JBIWGK010000001.1, forward strand.
GCGGCGCGGCCGAGCTGGCCGCGAACGACCTGGGCCGGATCACCCTGCGTACCGCCGAGCCGCTCGCGCTCGACGACTACGCGGTCTCCCGGCGTACGGGCGCGTTTCTCGTGATCGACCCGGCGGACGGCGCGACTCTCACCGCCGGGATGGCCGATCTGACCTGATCCTTACCCGCAATACGCCCTCGGGCCCGTTTCGGACGGGCTCGGGGGTGTTTTCATGTCCTGGCGAAACAACCTGTCGAAATGACCTGTTGCCGTCGCATCCGTCACGAGTCGTCAATAGCGCGGTAACAACGGGAGCAGGTGTGCGGGAGAGACCGTTGAACGGGGTATGCCGCTCGGTACCGGGGCCGAAGGTCCCGTCCGGCGCCTGCCGAGAGACTCTGACAAAAGGCGCCGTACCATTCATATAGTTGAAAGCAGGACAGCCTGCTCCATGAACGGACCCGCCTTGCAAGAACGACCCTCCGCCTCCGCCTCCTGGCGCATCGCACTGCCGCATACCGCCGCGGCCGTGCCGGTGGCCCGCGCACTGGTCCGTACGGCCCTGTCCGAGGTCATGTACACGGCCGACAGTGACACCGCGGAGCTGCTGACGGCGGAACTGGTCGCGAACGCGGTGGAACACACCGCCGGTGACGCTCCCATAGAGCTCGTGGTCGAGCTGCTGCCCACCGGCTGCCAGGTCGAGGTGCACGACCCCGACCCGAAGCCGCCCGGCAGCCTCACGAAACCCGTCGTCGAGGACCCCGACCCCTGGCAGGAGCACGGGCGCGGCCTGCTGCTGATCCGCGCCCTCAGCTCGTCGTGCGGCCACCGCCCCACCGAGTCGGGCAAGGCCGTGTGGTTCAGGCTGCCCGTCGTACCGCCCCAGTGGCGCCCGGCGGGATAGCCGCCGTAGGAGATCAGGCCTGGTCAGGCCAGGGTGGCGACCAGGACGGCCTTGATCGTGTGCAGTCGGTTCTCCGCCTGGTCGAACACGATCGAGTGCGGGGACTCGAAGACCTCGTCCGTGACCTCCAGGGAGTCGAGGCCGTGGGTCTCGTATATCTCGCGGCCGACCTTGGTGCCGAGGTCGTGGAAGGCCGGCAGGCAGTGCAGGAACTTGACGTCCGGGTTGCCGGTGGCCCGTAGGACGTCCATGGTCACCGCGTAGGGCGCGAGGGCCGCGATCCGCTCGTCCCAGACCTGCTTGGGCTCGCCCATGGAGACCCAGACGTCCGTGACGACGAAGTCGGCGCCCGCGACGCCCTCCTCGGTCTCCTCGGTGAGCGTGATGCGCGCACCGCTCCGGGCGGCCAGCGCGCGGGCGGCGGTGACGATCTCCCCGGCGGGCCAGTACGACTTCGGGGCGACGATCCGTACGTCCATGCCCAGCAGCGCGCCGGTGACGAGGTAGGAGTTGCCCATGTTGAAGCGGGCGTCGCCGAGGTAGGCGAAGGCGATCCGCTCCAGCGGCTTGTCGCTGTGCTCGGTCATGGTGAGCACGTCGGCGAGCATCTGGGTGGGGTGCCAGTCGTCGGTGAGTCCGTTGTAGACCGGCACGCCCGCGTACGCGCCCAGCTCTTCCACGGCGACCTGGCTGTCGCCCCGGTACTCGATGCCGTCGAACATACGACCGAGCACCCGCGCGGTGTCCTTCACGGACTCCTTGTGCCCGATCTGCGAGCCCGACGGGTCGAGGTAGGTCGTCGAGGCCCCCTGGTCGGCGGCGGCGACCTCGAACGCGCAGCGGGTGCGCGTCGAGGTCTTCTCGAAGATCAGCGCGATGTTCTTCCCCGACAGGTACCGCGTCTCGCTCTCCGCCTTCTTGGCGGCCTTCAGCTCGGCGGCCAGCTCGATCAGACCGCGGAACTCCTCCTCGGAGAAGTCCAGCTCCTTGAGGAAGTGGCGGCCGGCGAGGGCGGTCGGGACTGTCGCCATGGGGGCGCTCCATCGGTGCAGGTACGGGGACACGGGGAACAGGTGCTCAGGTTTGGAACTCTATACGATACATAGAATTTCTATACGGCGTCCCGCTCGACCGGGCAGCTCATGCAGCGCGGGCCGCCTCGGCCCCTGCCCAGCTCGCTCCCCGGGATCTCGATCACCTCGATGCCCTGCTTGCGCAGATAGGTGTTGGTGGTGGCGTTCCGCTCGTAGGCGACGACGACTCCGGGCTCGACGGCGAGGACGTTGCAGCCGTCGTCCCACTGCTCGCGCGCGGCGGCGTGCACGTCCTGGGTGGCGGTCAGGACCCTGATCCCGCCGAGCCCGAGGGCGGCGGCGATCGCGTCGTACATCTGCTCCGGCGGATGGTCGGTGACCTTCAACTCCCTTTCGCCGACGCCCGGTTCGATGGTGTACGACCGCAGCATGCCGAGCCCGCCGTACTGGGTGAAGGTGTCGCCGTCGACCATCGTCATCACCGTGTCGAGGTGCATGAAGGCGCGCTGCTTGGGGATGTCGAGAGCCACGATCGTGCGCGCCGAGCCCTCGGCGAACAGCTTGTGCGCGAGCATCTCGACGGCCTGCGGGGTGGTCCGCTCGCTCATGCCGATGAGCACCGCGCCGTTCCCGATGACGAGCACGTCACCGCCCTCGATGGTGGACGGGTAGTCGGCCTGCCCCTCGGACCAGACATGGAACTTCTCGGACCGGAAGAGCGGGTGGTGCCGGTAGATCGCCTCGAAGTGGACGGTCTCGCGCTGCCGCGCCGGCCAGCGCATGGCGTTGACGGAGACGCCGTCGTAGATCCAGGCGGAGGTGTCGCGGGTGAAGAGGTGGTTGGGGAGCGGGGCGAGGAGGAAGTCGTCGAGGTCCATGACGTGGAAGCGGACGGAGGTCGGCTCCGCGTGCGCCTCCAGGAACTCGCGCTTGGTCATGCCGCCCACCAGCGCCTCGGCGAGTTCGGGTGCGGGCAGCGCCTCGAAGGCGGCGCGGAGGTGGTCGGTGGCGAGGGGGCCGTACTCCTTCTCGTCGAAGACACGGTCCAGGACGAGCGCGCGGGCCTCGGGGATCGCCAGGGACTCGGCGAGCAGGTCGCCGAAGAGGTGGACGGCGACGCCTCGGTCGCGCAGCACGTCCGCGAAGCCGTCGTGCTCGGCGCGCGCCCGGCGCACCCAGAGCACGTCGTCGAAGAGGAGCGCGTCCTTGTTGCCGGGGGTGAGCCTTTTGAGCTCCAGATCCGGCCGGTGCAGGATGACGCGGCGCAGCCGCCCGGTCTCGGAGTCGACATGGAGTGCCATGTCTCCATCCTGACCACCCCGGACCGACTTCACCCCCGTACTTTTCATACTGCACTTGTTCTCGTCCCCTTGACGACAACTGCGTCCTCCGCTTATCGTCTTACTGACGAGATCGATGCGGGATCTGACCGGATCCCACGGGAACGACCGGATCTGAGGGACTCTGATGGCCGACATCACCCGGCGCCTGGGCTGGCGCCACCTGCGCGGGGCGCCCACGGCGCACATCAGGCACCACCGCGGCGGCACGCTGCTGCACGACGGTCCCGGACTCAGCTTCTGGTTCCGCGCGTTGACCGCCGCACTCTCCGAAGTGCCGGTCGACGACCGCGAGTTGGCCATGACCTTCCACGCCCGTACGTCCGACTTCCAGGACGTGGCGGTGCAGGCGACCGTCACCTACCGGATCAGCGACCCGGCCCTCGCCTCCGCCCGCCTCGACTTCTCCGTCGACCCGGACACGGGCGTCTGGCGGGGCTCGCCCCTCGAACAGCTCGGCACCCTGCTCACCGAGACGGCCCAGCAGCACGCGCTGGCCGTCCTCGCCCGGACCCCCCTCGCCGCCGCGCTGGTCGACGGGGTGACGGCGGTACGGGAGCGGATCGCGGCCGGGCTCGGCGCCGAACCCCGGCTGCCGGCCACCGGCATCGAGGTGGTCGCCGTCCGCGTGATGGCCATCCGCCCCGAACCCGAGGTGGAGCGGGCGCTGCGCACCCCGGCCCGCGAGCAGATCCAGCAGGAGGCGGACAAGGCCACCTACGAACGCCGGGCGGTGGCCGTCGAGCGGGAGCGCGCGATCGCCGAGAACGAACTGGACAGCCAGATCGAACTCGCACGCCGCGAGGAGCAGTTGGTCGACCAGCGCGGCACCAACGCGCGCCGCGAGGCCGAGGAGCACGCGGCTGCCGACGGCGTACGGGCCGAGGCGGAGGCTACCCGCACGGTACGGCTCGCCGACGCCGAGGCGGCGCGTTCCGTACGCCTCGCCCGTGCCGAGGCCGAGGGTGCGCGTGAGGTGGGCGACGCGCGCGCACACGCCCAGGCGGCGTGGCTGCGGGTGCACGCCGATGTCGACGTGGCGACGCTCAACGCGCTCACCGGCACACGGCTCGCGGAGAACCTGCCGAACATCGACAGCATCACCATCTCGCCGGACGTGCTGACGGGGCTGTTGACCAAGCTCGGCGGCGGGGAGACGGGCGCGTGAGTCTCGCGCCACGGGCCGTCCTCGTCCATCGGACCACGGAGTACGAGGAGTTGGTGGCCCGGCACGGGACGCACGGGCAGGCCGCGTACTTCCTCCGGTCGCGGGGGCGGGACATCGAGGAGGTCGCCGAACGGCACCGCAGGACCCGGCGGGCGCTGGCCGAGGTCTCGGCGGCGATTCCCCTGACCTGGCGTCAGACCCAGGTCGAGCGGGCCGACTTGGACCGGTTCCTGTTCGCACCGGAGGACGTGGTGGTCGTCGTCGGCCAGGACGGACTGGTCGCCAATGTCGCCAAGTACCTCGCCGGGCAACCGGTGTTGGGCTTCGACACCGACCCCGGGCGCAATCCCGGTGTCCTGGTCCGGCACCGCCCGTCGGCCGCGGCCACGTTGCTGGCCTCGGCTCATTCGGCCGGTACCGGGGTGGACGAACTGACCATGGTCGAGGCCGTCGCCGACGACACGCAGCGGCTGGTCGCGCTCAACGAGATCTATCTGGGCTCCGTCGGTCATCAGACGGCCCGATACCGCCTGGGTCTGGAGGGCGACGGGGGTGTCGTCGAGGCCCAGGCGTCCTCCGGGGTGCTCGTGGGAACGGGCACGGGGGCCACGGGGTGGCTCCGGTCGGTGTGGCAGGAACGGGGCAGCGCCCTGCCCCTGCCACACCCCTCGGAGGGCAGGCTTGTGTGGTTCGTACGGGAGGCGTGGCCGTCACCGGTGACCGGCACGTCGCTGGTCTCCGGGCAGCTGGTCGGTTCAGCGGTGCTCGAACTCACCGTGGAGTCGGAGCAGTTGATCGTGTTCGGGGACGGGATGGAGGGGGACGCGGTGGAGTTGACGTGGGGGCAGGGGGTTCGGGTCGGGGTGTGCGGACAGAGGCTGCGGCTCGTCGGATGATCCGGCCCTGCGCCTTTGCCCACCCACCGCCCGTTACGGGCGTTTTAGGTTCACCTTGAAACGCCCGTAAACGGGTGGGTGGGCGGGAAACGGGGGTCTGGGGGCGGAGCCCCCAGGGACACCCCCCCCCCCCCCCCCCCCCCCCCCCCCCCCAACCCCCCCCCCCCCCCCCCGGGGCCCCCCCCCCCCCCCCCCCCCCCCCCCCGGGGGGCCCCCCCGCGGTCGGGGGGGGGGGGGGGGGGGGGGGGGGTGGGGGGGGGGGGGGGCGGCCCCCCCCCCCCCCCCCGGGACACCCGCCCCCACCCACCCGCACCACACCTCACAACCGCGGATCCACCGGCTCGGACTCCAACGCCAGCACCCCGAACACCGCCTCGTGCACCCGCCACAACGGCTCCCCCTCGGCCAGCCGGTCGAGTGCCTCCAGACCGAGCGCGTACTCCCTGATCGCAAGGGACCGCTTGTGGTTCAGGAACCGCCCCCGCAGCCGCGCGAGGTTGTCGGGCCGCGTGTACTCCGGACCGTAGATGATCCGCAGATACTCGCGCCCCCGGCACTTGATCCCGGGCTGGACAAGCCGACCCGCCTCGCTGCGCACCACCGCACCGACCGGCTTGACGACCATGCCCTCGCCGCCCCGCCCGGTCATCTCCAGCCACCAGTCGACCCCGGCCTGGACGGACTCGGGGTCACCGGTGTCGACGTAGAGACGCCGTGTGGTCTGGAGCAGGCCGCTGCCGTCGTGCTCCACGAGCCGGTCCAGCAGGGCGAGTTGGTCGTCGTGCGGGAGTGCGGCGAGGCTGCGCCCCTGGACCGCGAGGATCTGGAAGGGGGCCAGCCGGACACCGTCGAGGCCGTCCGTGGTCCAGCAGTAGCGCCGGTACGCGTCGGTGAACGCCGAGGCGTCCGAGGCCCGTTCGCGCTGCCGGGAGAGCAGCGCGTCCACGTCGACACCCCGCCCCGCGGCACCTTCCAGCGCGGCCAGCGCACCCGGGAACACCGCCCGCGCCGCCGCTCCGACCGCCGCGTACTGCCCGCGCAGCAGCCCGGACGCCTTCAGCGACCACGGCATCAACTCCGCGTCCAGCAGCAGCCAGTCGGTCTCCAGCTCGGCCCACAGGCCCGACTCGTCGAGTGCCGTCCGCAGTCGGCCGAGGATCTCCTCGGTGACCGTGGCGTCGTCGAAGAACGGGCGGCCGGTGCGCGTGTAGAGAGACCCCGTCAGCCCCTGTCCGGCGTCCACGCCGAACCGCCGCGCCGCCGCCTCCGCGTCCCGGCACACCAGCGCCACCGCCCGCGACCCCATGTGCTTCTCCTCGCACACGACCCGCGCGACCCCGTCCTCGGCGTACTGCGCGAACGCCTCGGCCGGGTGCTCCAGATAGCCCTCGGCATGCGAGGTCGCCGTCGGGGCCATCGTCGGCGGCAGGTACGGCAGCAGGCGCGGGTCGACGGCGAAGCGGCTCATGACCTCCAGGGCCGCCGCCGCGTTCTCCTCGCGGACCGACACCCGCCCGGCGTACCGGGTCTCCACCACCCGGCGGCCGTGCACATCCGCCAGGTCCAGCGGGCGGCCGTCGTGGCCGCCGGGTGCCTCGGTGCGCAGCGGGCGGGCCGGCTCGTACCAGACCTGCTCGGCCGGTACGTCGACCAACTCCCGCTCCGGCCACCGCAGGGCGGTCAGCTTGCCGCCGAAGACGGCGCCCGTGTCGAGGCAGATGGTGTTGTTGAGCCAGGTGGCCTCGGGGACCGGGGTGTGGCCGTAGACGACGGCCGCGCGGCCCCGGTAGTCCTCGGCCCACGGGTAGCGCACCGGCAGGCCGAACTCGTCGGTCTCGCCGGTGGTGTCGCCGTAGAGGGCGTGCGAGCGGACCCGGCCGGAGGTGCGGCCGTGGTACTTCTCGGGCAGCCCGGCGTGGCAGACCACGAGCCTGCCGCCGTCGAGGACGTAGTGGCTGACGAGTCCGTCGATGAACTCCCTTACCTGGGCGTGGAATTCGTCGGTCTCCTCCGCCATCTGCTCGATCGTCTCGGCGAGGCCGTGGGTGTGCTGGACCTTGCGGCCCTTGAGGTGACGGCCGTACTTGTTCTCGTGGTTGCCCGGTACGCACAGTGCGTTGCCGGAGCCGACCATGGACATCACGCGGCGCAGCACGCCGGGCGAGTCCGGGCCGCGGTCGACGAGGTCGCCGACGAAGACGGCCGTGCGGCCCGCGGGGTGGACGCCGTCGTCGTAGCCCAGCTTGCCGAGCAGGGTCTCCAGTTCGGCGGCGCAGCCGTGGATGTCGCCGATGATGTCGAAGGGGCCGGTGAGGTGGGTCAGGTCGTTGTACCGCTTCTCGGTGACGACCGTGGCGTTCTCGATCTCCTCGACGCCGCGCAGGACGTGCACCTTGCGGAAGCCCTCGCGCTCCAAGCCCCGCAGGGAGCGCCGGAGTTCGCGGGTGTGGCGGGTGATGGCGCGGCGCGGCATGTCGGCGCGGTCGGAACGGGAGGCGTTGCGCTCGGCGCACACCTCCTCCGGCACGTCGAGCACGATGGCGATGGGCAGCACGTCGAACTGCTTGGCCAGGTCGATCAGTTGCCGTCGGCTGTCCTGCTGCACGCTGGTCGCGTCGACGACGGTGCGGCGGCCGGCGGCGAGGCGCTTGCCCGCGATGTAGTGCAGGACGTCGAAGGCGTCCCGGCTGGCGCTCTGGTCGTTCTCGTCGTCGGCGACCAGGCCCCGGCAGAAGTCCGAGGAGATGACCTCGGTGGGCTTGAAGTGGCGGTGCGCGAACGTGGACTTGCCCGAGCCGGAGGCACCGATCAGCACCACGAGGGAGAGGTCGGTGACGGGCAGGGTGCGTACCTTCGCGGGGGTCTCGTTCGTCATGCGGCCTTCTCCTCCTTCACGGTGGTCATCCGGAACACGGCCATCTGGGTGGGCGGTCCCACCTCGGGGTCCTCGGGCCCGACCGGCACGAACTCGACGTCGTAGCCGTGCCGTTGGGCGACCTTCCCCGCCCATTCGCCGAACTCGGCGCGCGTCCACTCGAAGCGGTGGTCGCCGTGCCGTACCTGTCCGGCAGGGAGGGTCTCCCAGCGGACGTTGTACTCGACGTTCGGGGTGGTGACGACGACCGTCCGGGGGCGGGCGGCGCCGAACACCGCGTACTCCAGGGCCGGCAGCCGGGGCAGGTCGAGGTGCTCGATGACCTCGCTGAGCACGGCGGCGTCGTAGCCCTTGAGGCGGTTGTCGGTGTAGGCGAGGGAGCTCTGGAAGAGCTGGACGCGTGCGGCCTGCCGCTCCCCCATGCGGTCGAGCTTGAGGCGGCGGCCTGCGATGGTGAGCGCGCGCATCGACACGTCGGTGCCGACGATCTCGGTGAACCGGGTGTCCTTGAGCAGCGCCTGCACCAACTGGCCCTGTCCGCAGCCGAGATCGAGCACGCGGGCGGCACCGGAGGTCCTGAGCGCGTCGACGATCGCTTCCCGGCGAAGCACGGCGAGGGGGGTCGGCTTCTCCTCGGTCCCGGTCTCCGGCTCGACGGCGTTGTCGATCTCCTCGACCTCGCTGTCGTCGGACTCGGCGAGCCGCACCAGCTCCAGCCGCTCCATGGCCTCCCGGGTGAGGGACCAACGGCGGGACAGATAGCGGCTGGTGATGAGCTTCTGCTCGGGGTGCGCGGCCAGCCAGCCCTCGCCCGCGCGCAGCAGCTTGTCGACCTCGTCGGACGCCACCCAGTAGTGCTTGGCGTCGTCCAGGACCGGGAGCAGGACGTAGAGGTGACGCAGCGCCTCGGCGAGGGTCAGCGTCTCCGACTCCAGTACGAGACCGACGTACCGCGAGTCGCCCCACTCGGGGAACTCGGCGTCCAGCGCGACCGGTTCGGCGGTGACCGTCCAGCCGAGCGGCGCGAAGAGGTTCCGCACGAGGTCGGGGCCGCCCCTGGCGGGCAGCGCGGGTACCTCGACGCGCAGCGGCAGCGGCTGTCCTGCGCGCTCGGGGCGGGCGGTGCACACACCCCGCATGGCGCTGGAGAAGACCGCGCTCAGGGCGACGGCGAGGAGTGAAGAGGCCGCGTACGGACGGTCGTTGACGTACTGCGCGAGCGCGGCGTCGGGGGCGCCGCCGCGTCCCTTGCCCTTGCCGCGCCGGACCAGCGCCACCGCGTCGACCTCCAGCAGCAGCGCCGCCGTGCAGCGCTCGGCATCGGCCTCCGGGTAGAGGACGTGCGCCTTGCCGTAGGACGTGGAGAAGGCCTGCGCGTTGTCGGGATGCTTGTGCAGCAGGAAACCGAGGTCGGTCGCGGGGCGTTCGGGGGTGCCGGTGGTACTGATCGTCAGGAACACGGTGGGTCTGCCTCGAAACGTCTGCTGAGCCTCTGAACTGGGGAAGCGCGCCACCGCGAATCTCGGGGCCGCCCGCCCAACGTACAGCGAACGCCCCTCGCGCACTCCGGCATTTTCCCTCCGCCTCTCCCCCGCCGGGCGGCCGTGAGGGTCGGCGTTTCTTGCGGCGCCGTGGGCGGGCTGGTAGGACTGACCCGCGCTGTCGCCGTCACATGTTCGATTCTGCGGGGGTTCATGTGGTCGCCACGGCCTTGCCGTCCTCGTCACGGCGGCGCCCCGACGCGCCACGCCCAACTCGCCGTCGGCTTCCGGTGGTTGCCCGGCGGGCCACCCAGCACGGGCTGGTGCTGGCGTCCGTAGCGGTGACCGTGCTGCTGTGCGCGACAGCGCTGGCCGCGCTCACGGCGCTGGCGGGAAGCTCGGTGCAGGCGGGGGCCGTACGGCGGCTGGCCGCCGATCCCGGTGCGCAGGTGAACGTCAACGCGTCCTACCGGGCGGGCGGGATGGCCGCCGCCGACCGAGCCGTGCGGGCCGCCGCCGCGCGGGTGTTCGCCGGGGTGCCGCAGCGGACGTACGTGGGGCTGCTCGGCACCTCGCCGGTGTCCGTCTCGGGGATCGACGGGGTCGCGGGTCCACCGCACGGGCCCGGGGGCAGCGGGCTGCATCCGGTCGCCGTACAACAGCCGGGCAGGTTCGGGGAGTTGGTGGCCGGGCGGTGGCCCGCCGGTACGGCCGATGCCCCGGCCGGCGCGTTCACCTCGCTGCCCGATGTCCCGGTCGCCACCGGGGCCACCGCGCCGGTCGGCACGGCGATACCCGTCGCGCTCGCCAAACGCCTTGGCGTCACGGCCGGTTCGCGGCTCCAGGTGCGGGACGCGTTCAGCCGGCCCATGACCCTGCGGATCACCGGTGTCTTCCGGGCGAGCGGTGCGGTCGGGTTCTGGCCCGCGATGGCCGGGGACCTGGCCGAGGGCGAGACCGCCGACCAGGATCTGCTGGTGGTTTCGGCGGCGGCACTCAACGGCAGCGCCGCACTGAACGGGCATCTCACCGCCCACTGGAGCGTGCAGCCCGACCTCACCCGGCTCGACGCGGACGGCCTCGCCCGACTGCACGACCGGCTGCGGGCGTTCTCCGGCAGTCAGAGCCAGGTGTCGGTGTTCGGCGGGCGGCGGCCGTCGCTGGACGATCTGACGGTGGCGTCCGGACTGCCGGGCGCCATCGACGACTTGACCATCCCGACGGTCGCGGCCCGCTCCTCGCTGTATCTGCCGAGCCTGCTCCTGGCGGTCCTCGCCCTGGCCACCCTGGTGCTCGCCGCCCGTCAGCTGACCGTACGCCGACGCGACGAGCTGGCCCTCCAACAGGCAAGGGGCGCGGGCACGTTGAGGCTGCTGCGTGGCGCGGCGGCCGAGTGGGCGCTCACCGGCATCCCGGCCGCCCTGGCCGCGCCCTTCCTGGCCGGGCTGCTGCATCCCGGCACCCGGGGCGCCGACGCGTGGGCGGCCGTAGGGCTGACGCTGGTGGTGCACGCGGCGGCGGTGCTGCTGCCCGTGCTGCCGTCGGCGCGGGCGCGAAGTGCCCGGGGTGCGCGGGCCGCCGCCGCTCAACGGCTGGGCGTGGACCTGGCGTTGGTGGCCGTGGCGGCCCTGGGGTATCTGGAGCTGCGGCGGCACCACTCGCTGATCGCCGATGTGGGCTCGGGCAGTGCGTCCGTGGACCCGGTGCTGGTTCTGGTGCCGACGCTGGTGGCGGGGGCCTCCGCGCTGCTGTTGCTACGGCTGCTGCCGCTCACCTCACTGCTGCTGGACGCCTCCGGCCGGCGCGGGCGGGGGCTCGTACTCGCCCTGGCCGGCTGGCAGCTGAGCCGCCGGGCGGCGCGCACCGCGGGGCCGGTGGTGCTGATGTGCCTGGCCGTGGCGGTGAGCGCCTTCGCCACCACGGCGCTGGCCTGTCTGGGCGGACTGGCGTCGGAGGAGGCCGCGTTCACCGTCGGCGCGGACGTGCGGATCGCCCCGTCGGCGGACGACGGCTATCCCACCGCCGTGCTGGGCGCCGCCTATCGCGCGCTGCCGGGGGTGACCTCCGCGACCCCGGTGACGCGGTCGACGGTGAACCTGCCGGGCGGCGCCACCGAGGACCTGGTCGGCACGGTCGGCGGACCCGCGCCCCGCACCCCGGCACCGGCCGTCCCCGGCATACGGCTGCCCGGACGGCCGACCGCTCTCCTGCTGGACGAGCGGCTGCGCGGCGACGGCAGCCGGGTGGCGCCGAGCCTGGAACTGACCGTGCAGGACGCGTCCGGCCTGGTCAGCGTCGTACCGGCCCGGCTGCCCGCCGCCGACGGCACCCGGCACACCGTCGCGGTCCCGCTGGCCGTGGCGCTGAGCGGGGGCCACCCCCGGGCGTATCCGCTGACGGTGACCGCGATCAGCGTCCTGCCGCAGCCGAACGTGGCTCCCGCCCGGCTGGACCTGGACCTGCTCCGGGTCGGCGCGCGCGGCGCCGCCGACACCTGGGTCGCCCGGCTCCCCGGCGGACAGACCTGGTCCGACGGCACGGACCACGGCTCCGACGCCACCAAGGGGGCCTGCGAGGGGAAACTGGCCGGGAGTTACGAACCCGGCGTCCCCGGGGTGTGCTCGATCGCGCCGCGCGGTCCCGAGGTGCTCCGGGCCACCGTCAGCACCGGGGTCCGTCCCTCGCAGTCGATCTCGGACACGTTCGGCGGTCTGTCGGCCGGCGACTACGCGACCAAGCCCGGCGGTCACGTGCGGTTCGTGGCACGGCCGTCCGGCGGTCCGGCACCCCTTCCCGTGCGTGCCGACTCCTCGACGTTGAGCGCGGCCCGCCTGCGCATCGGCGGTACGACCACGCTCGACCTGGGCGGTGGCCGGATCACCGCGAGAATCGTGGGCCGCGTCGACTCGCCTCCGGGACTGGGCCGCGCGCAGGGGCACCTGATCGCCGACCAGCGTCAACTCTCCAGCGCGCTCACGTGGGCCGGTGCCCACCAGGAGGACCCCGCGTTCTGGTGGCTGACCAGTACCGACAGCGCGCGTACGGCCGCCGCCGCCGAGGCGCAGCCCGCGCTGGGCGCCGTCACCACCACGGCACGCACCGCCGCCGCCCTCCAGGCCGACCCGTTCCGCGACGGGCTGCGCCGGGTGCTGGAACTGGTCCGGTATCTGGCCCCCGGTTTCGCGGTCATCGCCTTCACCGTGCACGCGGTGGTCTCCACCCGGGAGCGCCGCAAGGAGTTCGCGCTGCTGCGCGCGATCGGCGTCCGCGCGAAGAGCCTGTCCGCGCTGCTGGGCGCCGAACAGGTGGGCCTCGCGCTGTTCGCGGTGATCCCGGGGGCGCTGCTGGGCATGGCCCTGGCCGCGGCCGTACTGCCCCTGGTCACCGTGGACGACACCGGCCAGGCCCCCTATCCGCCGCTGCCCCGGATCACCCCGTGGGCCACCGTCACCCTCACCGCGCTGGCGACCGCCCTCGCCATCAGCGTGATCGTCCTGGCCCTGGCACGGCTACTGGCCCGGGTGGACCTGGTCCGCGTCCTGCGAGCGGGGGAAGACCGTTGAGCCACACGACGGAGCTGACGGCGACCCGCCCCAGGACCACGGGCACGGCGGTGACCCGGCGCCTCATCCGCCGCGAGACCCGCGGCGACCTCCCGCTGCTGGCCTGTCTCGCGGTCCTGGTCCTGCTGCTGACCGCGCTCTGCGCCTGGGCCCCCGCCCTCGCGGGCCGCCAGGAGGACCGGGCGCTACGACAGCGCGTCGACGCGGCGCAGACCGAGGCACCGCTGATCAGCCTGAGCACCACCCCGGAGGTCTTCGACACCACACCGCCCTCCGTCGACATGGCCTCCCTGCTCACCGCGGGCCGCACCCTCACCGAGCAACTGGGCGCAGCCGCAAGGCACTTGTCCTTCACCGGTGGCAGCTACGACTACGACCCGGCATCCCTGCTCTCACCCCGGCCACCGGGCCCGGCGAACACGAGCACCAATCTGACGGCCAGTTACCTACCGGCCGCACGCGGCCACTTGCGCTACGTCAGCGGCCGACCACCGGCGGATCACACCCCGTTGGCCACCCCGCCCCAGATCGCGCTGTCGCAGACCACCGCGCGGGCCCTCGGCGTCCGGACCGGGAGCCGCCTGTCCCTGGAATTCCCCAGGACCCCCGAGGCCCAGACCGCCCCGCCCCACGCGACCCTGCTGGTGAGCGGGATCTACCGCGCCACGGCCGCCGCCGACGACTTCTGGGCCGGCCGCGAGACCCTGGACCGGCCCGCGCGCTACGCGGCGGAACGCTCCGCCGGCACCGTGCTCGCCGTCCGCGGACTCGTCGGCCGCGACGCCGCCGACCTGCTGGCCGGCGCCGGCGTCGGCGGCCCCCGGGTGACCTGGCAGCTGCGCGCCGACCTGTCCGGGGCGGCCTACGACCGGGCCCGCACCCTGACTGGACCCCTCTCCCACTACGGCACCGACCTGAGCGCCGCCCGCTGCCAGGGCAGCGACTGGGTCACCGGCGACATCAGCTGCCGGATCGACGGCCAGGCCACCGGCTCCCTGCTGGTGACCGACTCCCTGACCCCGCTGCTCACCGCGTTCACCGCCCAGGACCAGCAGGCCCGGGCGCTCGCGACCTATGCCGTGGACGCGCTCGCCGCGGTCGCGCTGGCCACCGTCGCCGTCGCCGTACGACTGCTGCTGCGCCGTAGACAGCCGCACCTGCGGTTGCAGCGGGCGCGGGGCGCGTCCACCACGCGGCTGGTGCTGCTGCGCTGCGCGGTGGCCTGGCCGGTGGTGCTGCTCGCGGCGCTGCTCGGCTGGGCGGTCGGGCGGGCCCTGGCTCCCACCGGCGCGTCCGGCTCGCCGCAGCCGGTGCCCGCCGCCGTCGTCACCGGCGTGGTGATGCTGACGGTGCCGCTGATGACCTGGCTCGCGGTCCGCGAACCGCGCAGACCCGGGCGTCTGCGCCGCACCCGCCGGAAAACCGCCGTCGGCCGCCGCGTGGTCCTGGAGCTGACCGTGCTGCTCGCGACGACCGCCGGGGTGGTCGCCCTGCGCTCGCAGGGCCCCGACGGAATCCTCGGCGCGGTGCCGGTGCTGGTGGCGCTCTCCGTCGTACTGCTTCTGCTGCGGGTCTATCCGCTCGTTCTGCGCCTGGTGCTCCGGCAGGCCCGGCGCGGCCGGGGAACGGTCGGCTTCGTCGGCGCGGCCCGGGCCGCGCATGACGCCCCGGCGACCGGGCTGGCCCTGTTCGTCCTCGTCCTGACCCTGGGCACGGCCGTGTTCGGCGGCCTCGTGCAGCGGACCATCGGCGACGGGCTGGCCACGGGGGCGGCCTGGACGAGCGGCGCGGACGCGAGCGCCACGGTGGCGGGGACGGTGGCCGTGGCACCGGGGGCCGCCACGGCGACCGGTGTCCGGACCGCCCTCCAGCGGCTGTACGCCCTCGACCTCGCCGGACAGAACGACGGGGCGGTGGTCTCACAGGTCGCCGTGAT
Organism: Streptomyces sp. NPDC096013; assembly: GCF_044763565.1. NCBI lineage: Bacteria > Bacillati > Actinomycetota > Actinomycetes > Kitasatosporales > Streptomycetaceae > Streptomyces > Streptomyces sp. NPDC096013. The sequence goes on from NZ_JBIWGK010000001.1 coordinate 1,604,955, forward strand.
CACGGTGGACCCGCGTCAACTGGCCGCCGTAGCACCGACGTCGGGGCTGGCCGAAGCCCTGCTGTCCGGGCTGGGCGGTATGTCGGGAGCCGGGGTCGACGCGCGGGTCCCGCTGCCGTCCTTCGTCTCCCCCGGCCTCCGGGCGGCCGAGCGCACCGGCGGTTTCGGCGCCACGGTCGTGACACAGGGCGAACCGCCGGTGAACCTGACCTTCGAGCCGGTCGGCACCCTCACCACGGCGGAACTGCGCGATCCTCTCCTCGGGCCGGTCACCGCGCGGCTCCCCGCCGGGACGCCGCTGCTGATCACCGTCGCGGGTGCGGAGCGGCTGCTGCCCCCACAGGCCTCGGGCAGCACCGTCCTGCTCCTCCGAGGCGGCGGCGAGGGGAAGGGCAACGAGGCCACGGCGTTGCGGTCGGCGGCTGCCAGGGCGCTCGGGCCGCTGGCGCGGATCCGCGTCCGTTCCGAGACGTTGAGCACCCTGCGCGCGGACGGCCTGACCCAGGGCCTCGGCACGATCTACACCACCACCTCGATCCTGGCCGCGCTCTCCGGCCTGCTCGCGCTCGCTCTTGAGCTGACGCTCACCGCCCACGAGCGCGGCCGAACGACCGCGTTCCTGCGCACACTCGGCCTCGGCGCCAGAGAGGCCGGAGTGATCCACTTCCTCCAGCTGCTCCCGCTGGCGGTGGCGACCGCGCTGGGCGGCACCCTGCTCGGCCTGCTCGAACCCCGGCTCCTGGCACCGACGTTGGACCTGCGGCAGTTCACCGGCGGCCCGGCCCAGCCGGCACTGCGGACCGACTACTCGCTCACCCTCGCGCTGGTCGCCGGCGTGACGCTGCTCATCCTGGTCGCCGCCGCGTCCGAGACGGTGCTCGCCCGGAGGCGGCGGCTGGGAGCGGTACTGCGCCTCTCGTGACGGGCAACTCGCCTACGGCGCGCTTTCGTTGAGGTCTCCGCCCTCCGCCTCGGACCTCGCCCGCCGGGCCGCCTCGTCGGGCCAGACGCCGATGTGGTCGGTCTCCAGGGCGAGTCGGACCCGCTTGCGCAGGTGCAGGCGTTCGGTGAACTCGGCGGGGAGCTGGAGGCGTCCGCCGGCGTCGAGTACGGCGTACTCCTCGGCGGTGAGCACCTCGACGCCGTCCTCGTCGGTGGCGACCCGTCGCAACACCTCGGTGGAGGTACGGCCGTTGCGGATCCGTACGGTGCGCTGGACCTGCTCGGAGACCAGCGCGTCGTGGGTGACGACGATGACGGTGACGCCCAGGTCCTCGTTGGCCCGGCGCAGCGCGGCGAAGACCTCGTCGCTGGTGGCGGTGTCGAGTTCGCCCGTGGGTTCGTCGGCGAACAGCACCCGGGGTTCGTTGGCATTGGCGACGGCCACGGCGACACGCTGCTGTTCGCCGCCGGAGAGGGTGTCGGGGGTGCGGTCCCGGCAGTGGCCGACGGACAGCAGGTCGAGCAACTCCTCTGCGCGGGCCCGGCGTTGGGAGCGTTTGATCCCGGTGTACGTCATCGGCAGCATCACGTTCTCGGCGGCCGAGAGATAGGGCAGCAGGTTGCGGGAGGTCTGCTGCCAGATGAAACCCACCGTGCCGCGACGGTAGGCGAGGCGGTCGCGGCGCTTCATCGTCAGCAGGTCGTGCCCCGCGACCTCGGCGGCACCGGCGGTGGGCACGTCCTGGCCGGCGAGAATGCCCAGCAGAGTGGACTTGCCGGAGCCCGAGGCGCCGACGACCGCGATCATCTCGCCCTCGGCGACGGCCAGATCGAGCCCTTGGAGGGCCTGCACCTCGACGCCCTCGGTCTGGTAGATCCGCACCAGGTTCTCGCAGACGACCAGGCCCTCCTCGCGGCGCGGGGCGGCAGCCGCGACGGCCCGCCGCCGCAGCTCGCCCAAGTCCGGTGCCCCGGTGGGCTGTTGGTGAACTGCCACGCGTCCCCCGAGGAGGTGAAGTCTGCGGATGAGATGCCGGGCTGCGGTCAGGGTGGTGCGGCGGACCCGTGTCGCCGTCAGCTGTCCTCGACGATGCGGCCGTCGCGGAGTTCCAGCACCCGGTCGGCCAGCGCGAGGAGTTGGGTGTCGTGGGTGGCGACGAGGGCGGTGACGGACTCGCTGCGGACGACGGCCCGCAGCAGGTCCATCACCGTCAGGCCGGTGTCCGCGTCGAGTTGGCCGGTGGGTTCGTCGGCGATGATCAGGGCCGGGTTGTTGGCGAGCGCGCGGGCGATCGCCACCCGCTGCTGCTGGCCCCCGGACAGCTCGCCGGGACGCTGGTCGGCGTGGTCGGAGAGACCGACGAGGGAGAGCAACAGGGCGACGCGGGCCTCGCGTTCACGGGCCGGGACCTTCCGCAGCCGCAGCGGCACCCCGACGTTCTCGGCGGCCGTCAGGATCGGGATGAGGCCGAAGGACTGGAAGACGAAGCCGATACGGTCCCGGCGCAGTGCCAGCAGGTCGTCGTCGCCGAGCCCCGCCAGGTTCGTGCCGTCCAGCACGATCCGGCCGCCGTCCGGGGTGTCGAGCCCGCCGACCAGGTTGAGCAGCGTGGTCTTCCCGGAGCCGGACCTGCCCCGGAGCGCGACGAGTTCACCGCGCGGCACGCTGAAGGAGACCCCGCGCAGCGCGTGCACGGCGGTGTCCCCGCTGCCGTAGGTGCGGCGCAGTTCCTCGACCACCACCATCGGGTCGTCCGGCGCCCCGACGTCCACGGCGACCCCGCGCCCACTGGCCTGCTCGCTCATACCCGCTCCCCCGGCTCGATGGACAGGACGGCCCCGCATCGCACCGTACGGTACGCCGACCCGACAAGTACCCGCCCCCGAGGGCCCGTTCGGCCATTCATCGCGGCGGCTACCGCGCGCCGCCGCCCGCGAGCCGCTCCACCGTCGTGACCGTCTGGTCGAGGATCGTGTCGTAGAGGCGGGCGTGCGCCGCGGGGAGGCCCGCGACGAGGGGGCGCAGGGCGTCCGTGGTGGGGTCGGGACCGGGGCCGGCGTCGTCGAGCAGGGCCGTCATCTCCTCGTCGGGCCGTCGGTACCCCTCGTAGACGGCGTGGCCGAGCATCGTGGACGAGATGAGCGCGGCGGCGAGGGCGAGGTCCTCGACGGAGAGGCCGGCCGGGGTGAGGATCTCGCGCAGCCGGGTCAGACCGGGGAGCCAGGCGGGGTGCCGGGTCGTCGTCATGTACGGCATGAGCTGCGGGTAGGGGCGGAGGTTGGCCTGCCCGGCCCGCATCCAGGCGCGCAGCCGGTCCGGCCAGGGGCCCTCGGCGATGGGGGCGCGCTCCATCGCTTCGAGGACGTGGTCGGCGGTGGCCTGGAGGAGGGCGTCGCGGTCCGGGAAGTAGCGGTAGAGGGCCATGGGGGCGGCGCCGACGGCGTCGGCCACGCGCTTGATGGTGAGGGAGACGGCGGGTTCGGCGAGCAGGACCTCGACCGCGCCCTCGACGATCCGCTCCCGCGACAGCCGGGGCGGACGCCCCCTGCCGCGGCGGTCAGGACCCGTCGCCACCTGCGTCATCTCCCGCGCCTCTCCGTCCGCGACGCTCTCGCCCGGACCCCTGAAGGCTACCGCTCCGGCAGCCCTCCATTCGGGCTCCACCTATTTTGCGTACGTCATACGAAAAACATGCCAGACTCGTTTCGTTCAGCCCCGTGTCGCACGCGTCAGCCGGAGGCTTCGCCATGTCCGCGTCCAGCTCCCCCTCCCCACCCGTTCCCGTCGAGGGGGTCGGGCCGTCGGGCTCCGGCGCCGTCGTCTGGGTTCTGGCGCTCGGCGGGATCACCGTCTCGCTGATGCAGACGCTGATCATCCCGATCGTGCCGGAGCTCCCCAAGCTGCTGAACTCCTCGCCGTCCGACGCCACATGGGCGATCACCGCGACCCTGCTCGCCGGTGCCGTGGCCAACCCGGTGGTGGGGCGGCTCGGGGACATGTACGGCAAGCGGCGGATGCTGCTGCTCAGCCTGGTGCTGCTGATCGCCGGGTCGGTGATCGGCGCGCTCAGCGACTCGCTGGTACCGATGATCGTGGGGCGGACGTTCCAGGGCGTCTCGATGGCCGTGATCCCGCTCGGCATCAGCATCATGCGGGACGAACTCCCGCCCGAGCGACTGGGATCGGCGACCGCGCTGATGAGCGCGTCGCTCGGCGTGGGCGGCGCGCTGGGGCTGCCGACGGCCGCGTTCATCGCCGAAAAGGCCGACTGGCACGTGCTGTTCTGGACGGCGGCGGTGCTCGGCGCCGTCGTGACCGCGCTCGTCGTGGCCCTCGTACCCGAGTCGGCGGTGCGCAGCGGCGGCCGGTTCGACGTGGTGGGCGGCGTCGGGATGTCGATCGGTCTGGTGTGTCTGCTCCTCGCCATCTCCAAGGGCGCGGACTGGGGTTGGGGCAGCGGCACCACAACGGGCCTGTTCGCCACGGCGGTTGTGGTGCTGCTGGTGTGGGGCTGGTGGGAACTGCGTACCGTACGGCCGCTGGTCGACCTGCGCACCAGCGCGCGCCGCCAGGTACTGCTCACCAACCTGGCGTCCGTGATGTTCGGCTTCGCCATGTTCGCGATGTCGCTGGCCGTGCCCCAACTGCTCCAGCTGCCCACGCTCACCGGCTACGGCCTCGGTCAGTCCGTGCTCGCGGCGGGCCTCGCGCTCGGCCCGTCCGGCCTGGTGATGATGGCGACCGCCCCGCTCTCCGCCCGTATCTCGGCGACGGCCGGACCCAGGATCACCCTGATGCTGGGCGCGCTGATCGTGGCCGCCGGGTACGGCCTCGGGGTCGTCATGATGGCCGCGGTCTGGCAGGTCGTGGTGGTGTGCTGTGTGATCTCGGCCGGTGTCGGCTTCGCCTACGGCGCGATGCCCGCGCTCATCATGGGCGCCGTGCCGCTCTCCGAGACGGCCGCCGCGAACAGCCTCAACAGCCTGATGCGGTCTATTGGTACGTCCGCCTCCAGCGCCGTCGCCGGGGTCGTACTGGCGCACATGACGACGAGCTTCGGCTCCTTCACCGCCCCCTCCCACAACGGCTTCCGCGTGATCATGGGCATCGGCTCGGCATCCTCCCTGGCAGCCCTGTTCCTGGCCGCGTTCCTCCCGGGACGCCGGAAGCCGGTGACCGCGGGAATGCCCGCGACGGCCACCGCGAGGGCGGGGGCGTCGAGTTCGGGCTAGGACGGCTCGGGCAAGCGGCTCCGGACGAGCCGGTGCGGGCGGGGCCGACGCGCCCCGCCCGCACGGCTCACCTGCCGGTCCCGCGACGGGACTACGACAGCTGGGTCTGCACCTGGGCCGAGATCAGCTCCAGGTGGTCCAGGTCGGCGAGGTCGAGGACCTGGAGGTAGATGCGCTGGGAGCCGATCTCGGCGTAGCGGCCGATCTTGTCGACGACCTCGGACGGGGTGCCCGCGAGGCCGTTGGCCTTGAGTTCGTCGACCTCGCGGCCGATGACGGCGGCCCGGCGGGCGACTTCCTGGTCGTCCTTGCCGACGCAGACCACGAGGGCGTTGGAGTAGGTCAGGTCGTCGCCCTTGCGGCCGGCTGCCTCGGCTGCGGCGCGGACCCGGCCGAACTGCTGCTCGCTGTCCTCGATCGAGGCGAACGGCATGTTGAACTCGTCGGCGAACCGCGCGGTCAGCTTCGGGGTGCGGCTCGCGCCGTGTCCGCCGATCAGCACGGGGATCTTCGCCTGAGCGGGCTTGGGCAGCGCGGGCGAGCCGGTCAGGTCGTAGTGCCTGCCGTGGAAGTCGAAGGTGTCGCCGGGCTTGGTCGCCCACAGGCCGGTGACGATCGCGAGCTGCTCCTCCAGGCGGGCGAACTTCTCCTTGGGGAAGGGGATGCCGTACGCCTTGTGCTCCTCCTCGAACCAGCCCGCGCCCAGGCCGAGTTCGACCCGGCCGCCGGACATCTGGTCGACCTGTGCGACCTGGATGGCGAGGACGCCGGGGAGCCGGAACGTGGCGGCCGTCATCAGGGTGCCGAGGCGGATGCGCTTGGTCTCGCGGGCGAGGCCGGCCAGCGTGACCCAGGCGTCGGTGGGGCCGGGGAGGCCGTCGCCGGAGCCCATCGCGAGGTAGTGGTCGGAGCGGAAGAAGGCGTCGAAGCCGAGGTCCTCGGTGGCCTTGGCCACGGCGAGCAAGGTGTCGTAGGTCGCCCCCTGCTGGGGCTCGGTGAAGATACGCAGATCCATGTCTCCATCCTGCACGGTCGGGTGCCGGTCAACCCCATCGGTCCCTCCGGCCGATCCCGTCCCCGGTCGGGTGAAATCGCGTCAACCGTGCGCACGGGGGGTGCCCGCGCCAGTGACCGGCCCCGTTGATGATCGTTGGCTCGGGCGGAGCCGGACCGCCCGGATTCCCGCACCGGCAGGACGACGTCGGGGCGTCACCCGCATCGGCCTCCTCCTCGGCGGGGAGGCCACGGGCCGAGGAGGCCGTCATGTCCGAAGAAGCCGTGCCGCAGCAGGGTGGGCCTGCGCAACCCAAGGGGTTGTTGCAGCAGATGGAGGAGCTGATGGCGTCCCTGAACGCGGACCTCTCCGCCCTGGACGCGGATCTGCAGTCGACCGCCGGCCCGGGGTCGGCGCCCGCTCAGGAGACCGGCACGACCGGCTGACCGGGCGAACCCGACGCCGACAGCACAGGCCGCGTAAGGCGCCCTGAAGGGGCGCGGGGAACTGCGCGACCGGCCACGACGGAGTCGCGCAGCCCCACGAACCGCAATCACCCCGAAGCTCAACCACCCCGAAGCTCAAACCACCACCGCACTCCCCGCAGCCGAGAACATCCCCGCGCCGGAGGCGAACCCCCAGGTCACCCCGCCTCCCGCTCCGGTACCGCCGCCGCCTCCCGATCCGCCAGCCTGCGGAGCATCTCCAGCACCCGGTCCCGGGACTCGTCCGCCGCGTCGATCGCCTCCATGCACTGCCAGTACGTGCCCTCGTCGTCCACCGCGCAGGCGATGCCCACGAGGGCGATACCGACCTCACCGAGCAGACCGCCCAGGCACAGCAGGGCGAGACGGGCGTCGCCCAACTCCGTGAGCTGAGCCGCGCGTAAGTCCTCGATCGCGAGCACCGGGGTGTCGAGGACCCCGCAGCCCCGGCCCGCCAGCTCGGTCAACCCCAGTGCCTCTCCCCGCAGTTCGGGCGGTCCGAAGACCGCGAGCCGACTCCCTATGGCCTGGGCGAGTGCCTGCGCCTGCCACACCTCCGTCATGGTCTCCGGCACGTCGCCGCTGCCGGCCAGGGCGCGCCTGCTCGTCACGATGAGCCGCATCGCGTCCATGCGCTGCCCCCGTCATGTCCCGACGTGCTGGTCGCACGTCCGCTCGAACTCACCTGTCCACTACCCAGAGTGAGAGTCCCTGAGACGAAAAGCCAGAGGAAGGCGGAAATCTGTGGACAACAAATCGGTTGCGGACAGATGAATGACTCCGGAGAGTGAAAATGGACGCGCCGACTCCTCCAAACGGACCCCAAGTGATCGACGGGGCGACGGAGTTGTCGGCTACGGAGCCGGGAACCTGTGCTCGTTCCGGTCGATCTTCGCGTCCAGCGCGGCGAGCGGATCGACGCCGAGCACCTCGCACAGCTGGAGCAAGTAGGCGAGCACGTCGGCGACTTCGTCCCGCACCCGGTGCGCGCTGTCCGGGTCGTCCATGACCCGCACCGACTCCTCGGGGGTCAACCACTGGAAGATCTCCGCGAGTTCGGAGGCTTCCACGCTGAGCGCGGAGACGAGGTTCTTGGGTGTGTGGTACTTCTGCCAGTTCCGCGAGGCCGCGAACTCGGCCAGTCTGCGCTGTAGTTTCGCCACGTCGAGATGTTCTGTCACGGGTCCAGGTCTACCACTGTGACGCCGTCGATCCGGGTGGCCCAGGACGCGTCGCTCACCGCGCCGACCAGCCGGATGTGCCCCCGCTCGCACATCCGGGCCGCGAGCCGCAGCAGTTCGGCCCGCTGCCGTACGTCCACCGCCCGGTCGAGGCCGTCGGCGAGGACGGTGAGGGTCTGCATCGCGGCCGGGACCTCGCCCGGCGGGTCGACCTCCAGGACGCCGGGGCCGGTGAGGAGCACCAACGCCAGTGCCGTGTAACGGAGTTCACCGTCGCCGAGTCGTTCGAACCCGGTGCGCAGTCCGTCGCCCCGGTCGAGGACCGCGCGGAGCAGGGCGTCGGGGAGCGGTTCCGCGAGGACGTCGACCACGGGTCCGGCGCAGCCGGTGCGCACCGCCGTGACGAGTTGCCCGTGCCGTCGCCCGCACTCGGTCCGGGTGCGCCAGAGCACGTCGGCGAGGTTGCCGCAGTCCCGCAGCAGCCGCCCGTCGCCGATCGGCACGGCGTCGCGCATCCGCCCGGGTTCCGGGTCGCAGGCGAAGACGGAGCGCAGGGCGACCACCATCTGCTCGGCGGCGGCGAGGACTTGGCGCTGCCCGTCGGTCTTCCCCGCGACGCGCAACGGCAGCAGCGCGGTGCCGAGCCGGTCGTCCGGCAGCGGCGCGCGGGTGACCGGCGAGGAACCCCCTGTGTGCCAGGCGGCCTGCACGAAGCGGCGGGTGGGGTCGCGCAGCGCGGTCTCCAGGAGGACGAGCCCGCCGGAGGTCAACCGCTCGCCCACGATGCGCAGTTCGGGCTCAGCCTGCACGGCGACGTCGAGCCGTACCGGACCCTCGGGACCGTCCGCCGTGCAGCCGATCCGGAAGCCGCGCCGGTGCTGGGCGTCGGGCCGGGCACGTTCCGGGACGCAGGCGAGCGGGTCGGGGAACACCTCGCCCACCGCATCCCCTGCACCGAGCCGCGCGAGCGCCTCGTACGCCCGCAGGGCACTGGTCTTGCCACACCCGCTGGGCCCGGCGAAGAGCGTGAGCGGCCCGAGCGGAAGCCCCGCGCCCCGGTGCGCCGCGAACGCCGACAGCCTCAGCTCGGTGAGGTGCGGCCGGTCGGAGTACGCGTCGAGGCGCCCGGCATCCCCCGGCCCCGGCGTCCGCGCCGAGTCCGGCACGAGACCGGCCGAAGGCTCCGGCACGGGCACGCCTCGGCGCGAGACGGCTTCGGGCGAACGGCCCTGCGCGGGCACGGACTCGGAGGAGCGAGAGGAGCCGGGCGGCCGGGACGACGCGGACGCGGGCGACGGCGAGGACTCCGGCGGGCACACCGACTCGGACGAGCGGGACAACTCGGGCATCGTCGGCCCCGACGCGAGTGTCGGCGGACGCACCGACTCGGACGAGCGGGACAACTCCGGCATCGTCGGCCCCGACGCGAGTGACGGCGAGGACTCCGGCGAGCGCGACGACTCGGACGCGCGGGACAACTCGGGCGTCACCGTCACCGGCGCCGACGCGGGCGGCGGCTTCGGCGGCCCGGAGGGCTCAGGCGGCTGGGCGCACCCGGCGGTGGTTCCGGTCGGTCGGGGCGACGGTGCTGACACGGTCATATCCGGACCGTAGGGCTCCGCCGGCAGGCGAACCGTTCCGCCCGGGGGACCTTCCTACGATCGGGGGACCGCCCCGCCGCGCCGGGCACCCGAGCCGCCCCGGCCGCTCCCGTCACCGGGGCGGCTCACACGCCCGGAACCCCCGCACCCTCCATCAGCCCCTGCACCTCGGTCCCCGGCGGTGTGAGGAGGAACACGTTCCGGTCGACGCGGGTCATCCCGCTCGCGAGGCCGAAGACGACGCCCGTGCTGAAGTCCAGCACCCGCTTGGCGACGTCGGTCTCCGCGCCGGTGAGGTCGAGAAGGACCGGGATGCCCGCCATCAGGGTCTCCGCGACCTCGCGGGCGTCCCCGAACACATTGACGCGCAGGACGACGAAGCGGCGGCGCGGCTCGGTCGGGGCCTCCGGCATCGAACGGTGGTCCACGGCGGACGGCCAGGCGTCCCGCCCCCGCAGCGGCACTACCTGGGCGAGCCCCTCCCACTGTTCGTCGGTGACATCGTGGCTGTTCACCGGCATGCTCCGTCCTGGGTCGCGCTGGCAGTCTGCATCCGCCAATTGTTGCGCACTGTCACCCGTTCGGCTCAACAGCGACACACTCCGCGACAAGATCGGGCGCATCTCACAGTGGCGCCGACCCGGTTGTGCAGTGCGCGTAACCCCTCAAGATCGAGCCGCGTGACATCGGCGTAACGGGCAATTCGTACGGTCGACGCCATGACGACGACCCAGGCACGGCAGGTACGGACGGTCTGCTCGTACTGCGGTGTGGGCTGCGGCATGCTCCTCGACATCGGCGCGGGCCCGGACGGCGGTCCTACGGTGCTCAGGGCGTCCGGCGACAAGTCGCACCCGGCGAACACCGGGCGGCTCTGCACCAAGGGCGCGACCACGGCCGACATGCTCACCGCACCGGGCCGGCTGACCGGTGCCCTGGTGCGGGACGAGCGGGGCGCGGAGCCGGTGCCGACACCCGTGGCCGACGCGATCACGGAGACCGCGCGACGACTCCGGCAGATCGTCGACGAACACGGGCCGGACGCGGTCGCCTTCTACGTCTCGGGTCAAATGACCCTGGAGGCGCAGTACTTGGCGAACAAGCTGGCCAAGGGGTTCGTCCGGACGAACCAGATCGAGTCCAACTCCCGGCTGTGCATGGCGAGTGCGGGCGCCGGTTACAAGTCGTCGCTGGGCGCGGACGGGCCCCCGGGGTCGTACGACGACTTCGAGCACGCGGACGTGTTCCTGGTCATCGGCTCCAACATGGCCGACTGCCATCCGATCCTCTTCCTGCGGATGATGGAACGGGTCAAGGCGGGCGCCAAGCTGATCGTCGTCGACCCGCGCCGGACCGCCACGGCGGCGAAGGCGGATCTCTTCCTCCAGATCGCGCCGGGCACCGATCTCGCTCTGCTCAACGGCCTGTTGAGGCTGCTGCACGACAACGGCCACACCGACCCGGAGTTCATCGCCGCGCACACCGAGGGTTGGGAGGCGCTGCCCGGCTTCCTCGCCGACTACGCGCCGGACACCGTCGCCGCCCTCACCGGTCTCGCCGAGGACGACATCCGTACGGCGGCCCGGCTGATCGGTGAGGCGGGCGAGTGGATGAGCTGCTGGACGATGGGCCTCAACCAGTCCACGCACGGCACCTGGAACACCAACGCCCTGGTCAATCTGCATCTGGCGACCGGCGCGATCTGCCGCCCCGGCAGCGGCCCGTTCTCCCTCACCGGCCAGCCGAACGCGATGGGCGGGCGTGAAATGGGCTACATGGGCCCGGGGTTGCCGGGGCAGCGGTCCGTACTGGTCGACGAAGAACGGGAGTTCACCGAGGAGCTGTGGGGCCTGCCGCCCGGCACGATCCGCGCGGACGGGGTCGGCCGGGGCACGGTCGAGCTGTTCCGGAAGATGGCCGACGGAGACATCAAGGCCTGCTGGATCATCTGCACCAACCCGGTCGCCTCGGTCGCCAACCGCCGTACCGTCATCGAGGGGCTGGAGGCGGCCGAGTTCGTCGTCACCCAGGACGTCTTCGCCGACACCGAGACCAACGCCTACGCCGATGTCGTCCTCCCCGGCGCGATGTGGACCGAGTCCGAGGGCGTCCTCATCAACAGCGAACGCACCCTCACCCTCGCCCGCCCGGCCGTCCCCCCACCCGGCGAGGCACTGCCCGACTGGCGGATCATCGCGTCCGTCGCCCGCGCGATGGGCTACGAGAAGGGCTTCTCCTACGACAGCGCCGAGCAGGTCTTCGAGGAGCTGCGGCAGTTCTGGAACCCGGTGACCGGCTGGGACCTGCGCGGGGTGACGTACGAGCGGCTGCGGTCCACGCCGGTGCAGTGGCCGGCGGCGGAGGAGGACGGGCCCGACCGCAACCCCATCCGGTACGTCGGCGGGGGCGAGCTGCGCTTCCCGACTCCCGGCGGGCGCGCGGTGTTTCACGCCCGCCCGCATCTGCCGGCCGCCGAACTGCCCGACGACGACTACCCGTTCGTGCTGAACACCGGGCGGCTCCAGCACCAGTGGCACACGCTGACCAAGACCGGCAGGGTCCCCAGGCTCAACAAGCTGAACCCCGGCCCCTTCGTGGAGCTGCATCCGCTGGACGCACGGGAGTTGGGGATCGCGGAGGGCGACTCGGTGGAGGTCGCGTCCCGGCGGGGGCGGGCGGTGCTGCCCGCCGTGCTGACCGACCGGGTGCGGCCCGGGGACTGTTTCGCGCCGTTCCACTGGAACGACCTCTTCGGCGAGTATCTGAGCATCAACGCGGTGACGAGCGACGCGGTGGACCCGGTGTCGTTCCAGCCGGAGTTCAAGGTGTGCGCGGTGTCGTTGGCGAGGGTGGCGCCGGCACCCGTACCGGCACCGACAGCGCGCTCCCACGCGGCAGTTGTTCCGGACACTGTCACCCCGGACACGCGTCCCTTCGGCCTCGACCCGGCCCCGCCACCGGTCCTCACCGCCCGGGAACGCCTCTACCTGACCGGCTTCCTCGCGGGCATCCCATCCGGCGCCCCGGGTGTGCCGACCCTCCCGCCGGACGCGCCCTTCAGCGCCGAGCACGCGCTGTGGGTCAACGGCGTGCTGGCCGGGATGTACTCGAGGTCAACGCCCGCTCCCCCGGCACAACAGCCGCCGCCCGCCCGGCGGATCGTCGTCCTGTGGGCCTCGCAGACCGGCACCGCCGAGGAGTTGGCAGCCGCCACCGCCGAACGGCTCGGCTCGGCCGGGCACCGGGCGACGCTCGTCGGCATGGACCAGGCCGATCCCGGCACGCTCCCGGCCGACGCCGATCTCCTCTTCGTCACCAGCACGTTCGGCGACGGCGACGCCCCCGACAACGGCTCCGGCTTCTGGGCCACGCTCGCCGGTGAACAGGCGCCCCGGCTGGACGGAGTGCGGTTCGCGGTGCTCGCCCTGGGCGACTCGTCGTACGACGACTTCTGTGGGCACGGGCGCCGACTGGACGCCCGGCTCGACGAGTTGGGCGGCGTCCGGCTGACCCCGCGCACGGACTGCGAGCCGGACTTCGAACCGTCGGCGGACGCGTGGCTGGGTCAGGTGCTCGCGGCACTGGGCACCGAAAGCGCCCCCGCGTCACCGCCCCGCGCCCCGGAGCTCACGCCGACTCCCACCACCGCCCGGCTCGTCGGCAACCGTCTGCTGAGCCGCCCCGGCGCGGCCAAGGAGGTCCGCCGCTTCACCTTCGACACCAGCGGCACCGGCCTGACGTATGAGACCGGTGACGCACTCGGCGTCCGGCCGGTCAACTCCCCTGCCCTGGTGGACGAATGGCTCACCGTCTCCGGCGTCGACGCCTCGGCGGCCGTAGAAGTGGACGGCGTGGGAGAGCTGCCGTTCGGCGAGGCGGTCCACCGGCACCTGGACATCACCCGCATCACCCCGGACCTGCTCCGCTTCGTAGCCGAACGCACCCGCGACGGCCGGGAGTTGCGCAGGCTGCTGCGGCCCGACAACAAGGACGGCCTGGCGCGGTGGAGTTGGGGGCGGCAGCCGGTGGACGTGCTCGCCGAGTATCCGGTGAAGGCCGGGGCCGAGGAGTGGGCCGGAGTCCTCAAGCGGCTTCAGCCGCGGCTGTACTCGATCTCCTCCAGCCCGCTCGTCGACCCGCACACTGTCTCGCTGACGGTGTCGGTGGTGCGGTACGAGGGTCTCGACGGGCGTCCGCGCGGCGGGGTCTGCTCGCCCTTCCTGGCGGACGCCGAGGAGGGGACCGAGGTCCCGGTGTTCGTGCGGCGCTCGCCCCACTTCCGGCCGCCCGCCGATCCCGCGACCCCGATGGTGATGGTCGGACCCGGCACCGGCGTCGCGCCGTTCCTCGGCTTCCTGCACGAGCGGCGGGCGCTCGGGCATGCCGCGCCGAACTGGCTGTTCTTCGGGGAGCAGCATCGGGCGACGGACTTCCTCTACGAGGAGGAGTTGACGGGGCTGCTGGCGGAGGGGGCGCTCGCGCGGCTCGAAACGGCGTTCTCCCGGGATCAGCGCGCGAAGGTGTACGTGCAGGACCGGTTGCGGGAGCACGGGGCCGAGGTGTGGCGCTGGTTGGGGGAGGGCGCGCACTTCTATGTGTGCGGGGACGCCTCGCGGATGGCGAAGGACGTGGACCGCGCGCTGCGGGACATCGCGGTCGCGCACGGCGGGATGGACGAGACCGAGGCGGGGGCGTATGTGAAGCAACTGGTGGCGGCGAAGCGGTATGTGCGCGATGTTTACTGAATGAACTGATGGCCACGGCCAGTTGAACAAAGCCGTTCGAGTTTGCCCCATTTGGACCATGAAGAGGGGTTCTTACCGGTCTCATACCGGAATCTTCTCGATTGCCGACGCGCGGCTCACCGGCCGGGATTAGCGTCCCTTCCTGTGCACTTGGCAGAAACACAGCAGGTGACACCCGGTCGGCGGACACAGTCGGCGGTGTCCGCCCCGGAACCTCCCGCGCAGTGGCACCGCATCCTCACCCTGCTCGCCGACATCAGTCTGTTCATCGGCGTCCGCCCGGTGTGGATGGAGGCCGCGAGCCACCGGCTCGTCATGGCCGCGGTCGTCTGCGTCTGTTACGCCTCGATCCTGGTGTGCGGGGTGCTGACGCTGGTGGTCCGCCAGGCGCGGTCGCTGGCCCGGATCGATCTCGTCGTGCTGGTGACCGCGGTCCTGCTCGCGCTGTCCGCCTGGTCGGTGTTCCACACCGGCGGCGACGAGGCGGTCCTCACCACCCAGGCCGCCAGGGAACTCGTCGCCGGACACCCGATCTACGGCCAGCCCTGGCCATGGCTCTTCCACTCCGCCCACGGCGTCGCGCTGACCCCGACGGTGACCGGCGGCTACGACTACACCTACGGCTATCCCCCGCTGGAGACGCTGCTGACGGCGCCCCTGCTGTGGATCGGCCATGAGGGCGCCCCCGCGACGGCGGTGGCGACCGGCGCGCTCATCGCGGCCGCGGTCCTCATGTGGCGGCTGCTGCCGACGCAGTGGCGGTCGGCGGCCACCATCGCGTGCCTGGGTCTCGGACTGCTGCCGACCTACGGCCGTCAGGGCTATCCCGCCGTGCTGGCGATGGCGTTGCTGGTGCCGGTGGTGATCCGCTGGCCCCGGATCGGCAGCGGCGGCCGGCTCGGCCGTGCCGGGCTCGCCCAGGCCGCGTGCCTGGGGGCGGCCTGCGCCGCGCAGCAACTCCCCTGGTTCCTCACGCCGTTCCTGCTCGCCGGGATCTACGCGGTGCGACGCGGTGAACTCGGCGCCCGGCAGGCGGCGTCGGTGCTGCTGCGGATCGTCGGGGTCGCCGTCACCGTATGGCTGCTGATCAACACGTACTTCATCGTGCACGAGCCGGGCACCTGGCTGCGGGGCATCGCGCTGCCGCTGACGCAGGGCGCGGTGGTGCACGGCCAGGGCCTGGTGGACATCTCGCTGTACTTCACGAACGGCAGCGACCGGCTCGACTGGTACTCCCACGCGAGCATGCTGCTGGCGGCGGGCCTGCTGGCCGTGTTCGTGCTGTTCGTACGGCGGTTGGGGCCCGCGGCGACCGTCCTGCCGTGGTGTGCCTTCTATCTGGCGACGCGTTCGCAGGACGGCTACTACCTGCTGATGACGCCGCTGTGGCTGGCGTCGGCGGTGACCGCGCCGCTGGCCGAGTTCCGTACGGCGTGGCAGCCGCGCCCCCGGCTGCTGTCCGGTCCGCACCGCGGGCAGGCCCGGGTCGCGGCGGCCGTGCTGCTGGTCACGCCCGCGCTGGCGAGCGCCGCCGTGGCGGCGACGGGCGCACCGCCGATGGACCTGCGGCTCACGGGTGTGCGGCGGGCGTTGCCCACCGTGGTGACCCGGCTGACCCTCAAGGTGACCAACTCGTCCGGTGACGCCCTCACCCCGCACTACACGCTCACCACGGGCCAGGGCATGAGCAGGTACTGGTCCCAGGTGGGCGGCCCGGCGACGCTGCCCGCGCACAGCACGGAGACCGTCGAACTCCGGCCGCCCAACGGGACGTTCACGCTGCCCCACAAGAACGTCCGCATCCGGGTGCGGGCCTTCACCGCCACCCCGCAGACGCTGTCCAGCTCGGATCTCCGGCTGCGGCCCGCTGATTGACGGACTGTCAGGCGCCCGTACGCACGAAGCGGAGCGTGGCGGTGACGGTGGTCAGGCCGCGGAGCATGCCCATCTGGTTCCAGCCCAGGCCGAACTGGTCGCGGTCCACGGTGAATTCGGTGTCCAGGGTGAGCGCCTCGGCGGTCGCGTCCTTGAGGCTGGCGGTGAAGGTCTGGGGGCGGCTGATGCCGTGGACGGTCAGCTGGCCGACGACGTGCACGGTGTCGCCGTCACGGAGTTCCGCGCTGCGTGCCACGAAGGTGATCTCCGGGAACTTGTCGGTGTCGAACAGGTCGGCGGACCGCAGGTGCTTGTCGCGCTTGGCGTTCTTGGTGTCCAGGGAGGCGGCGTCCAGGGTCACCGTGCCGATCGCGGAGCCGTCGCCCCGGACCTCGCCCTGACCGCTCAGGGTGCCGAAGGTGCCCTTCACAGTGACCAGGCCCCACATCGTCTTGTGGCTGATGCCCACGGTGGAGGCGGTCTGGTCGAGCTGCCACACACCGGTTTCGACGGCGACGGTCATGATCTCTCCCACTGATTTCCGGTAGTCCAAATTTGTATGAGCCTCACGCTAGCCCATTATCCAAATCTGGACAACACGCTGTTCCAAAATTGGACAACGGGTAGACTCGACACCATGGCCGACCTCGTGGAGCACCCTGCCGACCAGCCCGAATGCCCCTCCCTGCGGGGCGAGGGGCTGCTGCCGCCCGAGCTGCGCGCATGGATGCTGCTGCTGGCGGCGACGGGCGCGGTGGAGCAGGAGCTGCGGTCGGCGGTGAAGGGCAGCCTCGATGTCTCGCACGACGAGTTCCTGGTGCTGTGCCTGCTCGCCGAGGAGCCCGCGGGGCTGCGCATGACCCGGATCGCCGAACTGCTGGGCCGCCCGAAGACCCGGCTGACCTATCAGATCGCGTGTCTCCAGCACGCGGGCCTGGTCACCCGGAAGTCGGTGTGCGGGGACAAGCGCGGGGTCGAGGTGGCCCTCACGGAGAAGGCGCGCGAGCTGCTGAAGGAGGCGTCGGGGACGCTCTCCGAGACGGTCAAGCACGCCCTCGGCCGGTTCGTCGGACCGGCCCAACACGACGCCATGCGCGCCCTGTTGCCCGATCTCACCGGCAACTGACGGGGCTCAGCTGGACTCCCGCACCACCAGCCGGCACGGCACCGTGTGCAGTCCGGGCGCGAGGTCGTCGTCGATCGCCTCCAGCAGCCGCAGGGCCGCGATCCGGCCGATCTCGGCGAGGCTCATGTCGATCGTGGTGAGGGGCGGGCGGCTGGCCAGGGCCATGGTGTCCCAGTTGTCGTAGCCGACCACCGCGATGTCGGCGGGGACGCCCACCCCGCGTTCGCGCAGCGCGTCCGTCACGCCGCGCGCGATCTGGTCGTTGCCGCAGAAGAAGGCGTCCGTGTCGGGTGCCGTACGCAAGACCGCGTCGGCCGCGCGGCGCCCCCATGCCTCGCTCCACTCGCCGAAGTGGACGCGCCCGGTGGCGAGTTCGAGCCCGGCGCCCTTCAGCTGATCGCCCGCGAACCGGGCCCGGTCACGAGCGGCGGCATGATGGGCCGGGCCGGTGACATGCGCGATCCGGGTGCGCCCGGTGGCCAGCAGATGTTCTACGGCCAGACGGGCGCCGCCCTCGTCGTCGGAGACCACGGAGGTGTCGTCCGGGGCGGTGGACGGGGACAGCGCGTAGACCACCGGTACCGCGTCGACACCCGTGAGCGGCGGACGCGGGTCGGTGCGGCGGCCGGTGACGATGATGCCGTCGACGCGGCGGTCCATGAGGTTGCGCAGATGGTG
Organism: Streptomyces sp. NPDC096013; assembly: GCF_044763565.1. Classification (NCBI taxonomy): domain Bacteria; kingdom Bacillati; phylum Actinomycetota; class Actinomycetes; order Kitasatosporales; family Streptomycetaceae; genus Streptomyces; species Streptomyces sp. NPDC096013. Next base: position 1,622,815 of record NZ_JBIWGK010000001.1, read on the forward strand.
CTGCTCGCGGATCGCGTCGCCCCGGGTGTCGCACAGCAGCACGGAGATCTTGCCGGCCCCGAGCGCGTCCTCGGCGCCCAGCAGTACCGGTGTGGAGAACCGCCCTATGCCGTCCGTGGTCATCAGTCCGACGGTCCAACTCCGGCCGGTGTGCAGGCTCTGCGCGTTCTGGTTGGGCCGGAAGCCGAGGGTCTCCACCGCGTCCAGCACCCGCTGCCGGGTCTCGGGCCGCATCCGACCGGCGCCGTTCAGCGCCTTCGACGCGGTGCCCACGCTGACGCCCGCGAGCGCGGCGACATCGGTGAGTCTGGCCCGGCCCGCGGAGGGCGAACGGGAAGCAGAGGTCACGGGCGGTCCTTTCCCTCCTCGCCGACGAGCGCGTCGGCGCCGACGGCCTCACCGGCGACAGTAGCAGCCCATGTACGACGTGAAAAAAGGTAGGTCGCGCTACTTGACCTCGATCCGCCGACTCCCCTCTACTTTCCGGCAGAAAAACGATTGCTCAAACGAGTTCCTGAGAAGAACCGGAGAGCCATGCCCCGCATTTCGTCCGCCGCGTCCTCCCCCGGCCCGGTCCGGCTCGGCCCGGCCGCCCGCGCGGCACTGCGCCCCGCCACCACCGCCGTCGACGCGGGCTTCTGGCACACCCGCCGCGAGGTCAACGCCCGGGTGTCCCTCCCCCAGGGCCCCGACCTGCTGGAGTCCGCGGGCAATCTGCACAACCTGCGCGTCGCCGCAGGCGCGGTCGAGGGCGAGTTCCAGGGCGCGTACCCGTTCGTCGACACCGACGTCTACAAGTGGCTGGAGGCCGCCTCCTGGCAGCTGGCCCAACAGCCCGACGGGGAACTGGAGTCGGCGGTCGACCGGATCATCGCCCTGGTCGCCGCCGCCCAGCAGCCGGACGGCTACCTCAACACCTGGTTCCAGGTGCGGGAGGGAGGCGCCCGCTACCAGGACCTGCGCTGGGGCCACGAGTTGTACTGCGCGGGCCATCTGATCCAGGCGGCCGTGGCCCACCACCGGGCCACCGGACGCACCGAACTCCTCGACGTGGGCGTCAAGTTCGCCGATCACCTCGGCACGGTCTTCGGACCGCCCGGCAGCGGCAAACCGATCGACGGCATCGACGGCCACCCCGAGATCGAGACCGCCCTGGTCGAGCTGTATCGGGAGACCGGCGACCGCCACCACCTCGACCTGGCCGGCTACTTCGTCGACCGGCACGGCCACGGCCTCCTCGGCGGCGAGGCCTACTGCCAGGACCGCGTCCCCGTGCGCGAGGCGACCGACGTGGAGGGCCACGCCGTACGGCAGTTGTATCTGCTGGCGGCCGTCGCCGACCTGGCCACCGAGACGGACGATCCCGGACTCCGGTCCGCCGCCGAGCGGTTGTGGCGCGCGATGACCGCGGCCAAGACGCATCTCACCGGCGGTCTCGGCGCCCACCACGACAAGGAGGACTTCGGCGACCCGTACGAACTCCCCAACGAGCGCGCCTACTGCGAGACCTGCGCGGCCATCGCGTCGGTCCAGTGGAGCTGGCGCATGGCCCTGCTCACCGGCGAGGCCCGCTACTCCGACCTGATCGAACGCACCCTGTACAACGGCTTCCTGGCCGGGGTCTCCCTGGACGGAGAGCGCTGGCTGTACGTCAACCCGCTCTAGGTCCGCGACGGCCACACCGACCCCGGCGGCGACCAGTCGGCCCGCCGCACCCGCTGGTTCCGCTGCGCCTGCTGCCCGCCGAACGTGATGCGGCTGCTGGCCTCCCTGGAGCACTACCTCGCGTCCGGCGACGAACAGGGCCTCCAGATCCACCAGTTCACCACCGGCCGCTACTCCCACGAGGGGATGTCCGTCCGCGCCGAGACCGACTACCCCTGGCACGGAACCATCACCCTCACCGTCGAGGACACCCCCGAGAGGCCGTGGACCCTGTCCCTGCGCGTCCCGCAGTGGTGCCGCGAATTCCGGGTCCGGGTCGGGGAGTCGTCGTACGACGAGACGGACGCGCCGGTCGAGGACGGCTGGCTGCGCCTCGAACGGGCCTGGGCGCCGGGCGACTCGGTCGTCCTGGAGCTGGCGCTCGAACCCCGGCTCACCGGCGCCGATCCCCGGGTGGACGCGGTGCGTGGCTGTGCGGCGATCGAGCGCGGGCCGCTCGTGTACTGCCTGGAGCAAGTGGACGTACCCGGCGGCGGCTTGGACGACATCGTCCTCGACGCCACCCGCCCGCTCGCCGTGAAGCACCGCCCGGATCTGCTCGGCGGGGTCACCACCGTCGTCGCCGCCGGGTACCGCAGGAGCCGTGCGGAGAAAGGGAGTTGGTGGCCTTACCGGGCCGCCGGACCCGAGGCCGCACCGGCAGGCGACTTGGTCGAGCTCACCGCGATCCCCTACTGCGCGTGGGCCAACCGGCAGGACGGCAGCATGCGCGTCTGGCTGCCGACCTCCTGAACTCCCTTTTCCACCAGCTCGGTTCACCTGACAACGAGGTCACTCCCGTGCGAATAACCCGCCGAACCCGCAGCACCCTCCTCATCGCGCTCACCGCGACCGGCGCGCTCGTCTCGGTCGCCGCGTGCGGCTCGGGCTCCGGTTCCTCCTCGTCCTCCGGAGACTCCAAGACCTACACCTTCTGGGACCCCTACCCGCAGTTCGACGCCTCCTCCGACTGGGGCAAGCGGGTCGCGCGGTGCGGCACGCAGGCGGGGGTGACCGTCAAGCGGACCGCGTACGACACGACGGACCTGGGCAACAAGGCCCTGCTGGCCGCCCAGCAGGGCAACGCGCCGGACGTGATGCTGGTGGACAACCCCGTCGTCTCCACGCTGGTGGAGGCGGGCATCCTCAACAAGACGAGCGACCTCGGGCTCGACACCTCGTCGATCCAGAAGAACATCATCGGCGCGGGCACACTGGACGGCGCCGCGTACGGGATACCCGTGGGGGCCAACACCCTTGCCCTCTACTACAACAAGAAGATCCTGGCCGCCGCGGGGGTCGATCCGGCCTCCGTGAAGGACTGGGCGTCGCTCACGGCGGCGCTGAAGAAGGTCAAGGCCGCGGGCAAGAAGGGCATCACGTTCTCCGCGATCAACACGGAGGAGGGGAGTTTCCAGTTCCTGCCCTGGTTCTGGGGCGCGGGTGGGGATCTCACCAAGCTCAACTCAGCTCAGGGGACAGCCGCGTTGGCCCTGTGGAAGCAGTGGGTGGACTCCGGGTACGCGCCCAAGGACGTTCTCAACAACACGCAGACCACGAGCTGGCAGGAGTTCGCCACCGGGGACTACGCGTTCGGTGAGAACGGGACGTGGCAGCTCGGTAACGCTGACAAGGCGGGGTTCGGGTACGGGGTCGTCAACATCCCGGCCCGGAACGGGGGTTCGGCCCCGGTGCCCACCGGCGGGGAGTTCGTCACCGTGCCGGTGCAGAAGGACACCGGGCGGTATGACGTGAGCAAGAAGATCGTGACGTGTCTGACCAGTGCGAGCAGTCTGCTGGCCACCGACACCACGCTGACCTATGTCGCGCCCACCGCCACCGTGCAGGCGCAGCAGGTGGCGAAGAACGCGGAGCTGAAGCCGTGGGTGACGGCGGTCGCCGCCGCGCGGGGACGGACCAGTGGGGGGCTGGGGACCAAGTACCCGGGGATCTCACAGCCGTTGTGGACGGCTGTGCAGTCGGCGCTGTCCGGGGGGAAGAGTCCCCAGGCCGCGCTCGATGCGGCGCAGTCCTCTGCCGGCAAGGGCTGAGCGGTCGTGGTGAACCTGCGGGCCGCCGAGGGCTTGTCGCGCCCGGCGGCGAAGCCGCACATCGTCACAGCCCCGCGCCCCTTCAGCGCGCGGCAGCTGGCCTCTCTCGCGTTCCTCGCGCCGCTGCTCGCCTACCTCGGCGCCTTCTACGCCTATCCCCTCTACCGCAATCTCGATCTGAGCCTGCGTGACTACACCGTCCGGTCGTTCGTGCAGGGCGACGCGCCGTACTCCGGATGGCGCAACTTCTCGACCGTGCTGCACGATCCGTCGTTCGGGCCCGCGCTACGGCACACCATGATCTTCACCTTCGTGTCGATCGTCTTCCAGTACGCCATCGGGCTCGCCCTCGCCGTCTTCTTCAACCGGCACTTCCGACTGGCCGCCACGCTGCGGGCGTTGTTCCTGATCCCGTGGCTGTTGCCGTTGATCGTGTCGGCGTCGACCTGGTCGTGGATGTTCAACAGCGAGTCGGGGGTGGTGAATTACGGGCTGCACCTTGTCGGGGTGGCGCCGATCGGGTGGCTGACCTCGCCGCACTGGGCGCTGGCCTCGGTGATCGTGGCGAACGTCTGGATCGGGATTCCGTTCAACCTGGTGATTCTCTACAGCGGGTTGCAGAACATTCCGGCCGAGCTGTACGAGGCTGCCGCTCTGGACGGGGCGGGTGGCTGGCAGCAGTTCCGGCGGATCACCTTTCCGCTGCTCCGGCCGGTGTCGGCGATCACGGTGCTGCTCGGGCTGGTCTACACGCTCAAGGTGTTCGACCTGATCTGGATCATGACGAAGGGCGGACCCGGCGACTCGTCGTCCACGCTGGCGACCTGGTCGTATCAGCTCGGATTCGGCACGCTGCTGCCGAAGTTCGGGCCGGGGGCGGCCGTCGGCAACATCCTGATCCTCATCGCGCTCGTCTTCGGGCTGCTGTACATCCGCGTCCAGAGGAGGCAGGAGACGTGAGAGCGCGCGGCTACACCCTCATCGGTCTCCTCCTCACGGCGCTCATGCTGTTCCCGGTGTACTGGATGCTGAACGTGTCCCTCACCCCGCAGCAGGACATGCGCAAGTCACCGCCCGACCTGCTCCCGCTGCACCCCACGTTCGAGGGCTACCGGGCGGTGCTCGACGACCAACTCCCCTACCTGGGCACCAGTCTGCTCATCGGGATCGGCACGGTCGCCCTCACCCTCGCGATCGCCGCCCCGGCCGGCTACGCGCTGGCGAAGCTGCGGCCGCGCGCGGGGGGCGCTTTGAGCCTGGCCCTGCTGATCGCCCAGATGATCCCGGGAATCGTGATGGCGATGGGCTTCTACGGCATCTTCCTCGACCTCGGGCTGCTCAACTCCTGGTGGGGGCTGATCATCGCGGACTCCACCATCGCCGTGCCCTTCGGCGTCATGATCTTCACCGCGTTCATGTCGGGCATCCCGGGCGAGCTGATCTCGGCCGCGCTGATCGACGGGGCCGGCACCTGGCGCACCTTCCGGTCGATCGTCCTGCCGCTGAGCCGCAACGCGGTCGTCACGGTCTCGCTGTTCGGCTTCCTGTGGGCCTGGTCCGACTTCGTCTTCGCCAACACGCTCGACGGCGGCGGGAGTTGGCGGCCGATCACGCTCGGTATCTACAAGTACATCGGCAACAACAACCAGGAGTGGAACGCGATCATGGCCACCGCCGTCGTCGCGTCCGTCCCGGCGGCCGTCCTCCTGGTCCTCGCCCAGCGCTACGTGGCCGCGGGCGTCACCGCGGGCGCGGTGAAGGACTGACTCCACCTCCAACTCCCCTCCGCCCCAACCCCCTTCCTGAGGAGATCCATGTCATGAGCCGCACATCCCTCAGAGCCATCCTCGGTGCCGCGATCCTCACGGCCGCCGCCGCACTCGGCAGTTCCGCCCCCGCCCAGGCCGCCCCCACGGCCGCGACCACCCTGGTCGTCAACGCGGCCTCCACCCTGCGACCGGTCACGCATGTGGCGACCGGCAGCCTCTACGGCCTCGCCGACGCGAACACCCCCGCCGACAGCCTGGTCACCCCGCTCAAGCCGAACACCTTCGTCCAAATGGCCCCGGGAGGCGCCCAGTTGCCGAACGGTGAGCCGAAGCCCGCCGGTGACGCGCTCGTCGTGGCGTCGAAGGCGGCGCGGGCCGGTGCGAAGGTGGTGGTACGGATGCCCGACTGGTATCCGAACTTCCCGTACCAGTGGGTGAGTTGGAGCGACTGGTTGTCCGCCGTGGACAAGCAGGTCGCGTCCGTGAAGTCCTCCGGCGCCACCAACGTCGCCGCGTACGAGCTGTGGAACGAGCCCGACTGGACCTGGAACACCTCGGCGGCCGGCGCCTTCGACGCCGGCTGGGTGACGACGTACCGGGAGGTTCGCGCCAAGGATGCCAACACGCCGGTCCAGGGCCCGAGTTACTCGGCGTGGAACCAGAGTTGGATGAGCACGTTCCTCACCGACGCCAAGGCGAGCGGCACCCTCCCCGACATCGTGAGCTGGCACGAGTTGCAGGGCTCGCAGAACATCGCCGCGCACGTCGCCGCGTACCGTGCGCTCGAATCGAGCCTGGGCATCAGCCCGCGCCCGATCTCGATCGAGGAGTACGGCACGACCAGCGAGGTCGGTGTCCCCGGCCAACTGGTGGGCTACGTCGCCAAGTTCGAGCGAGCGGGCATCCATGACGCCGAACTCGCCTTCTGGAACCACTACGGCACCCTCGGCGACACCCTGACCGACACGGGCGGCTCGCCCAACGGGTCGTACTGGCTCTACAAGTGGTACGGCGACATGTCGGGCACCATGCTCACCACCACTCCCCCGGCCCAGACCGGCATCGACGGCGCCGCCGCGCTGACCGGCGACGGGAAGCAGATCAGCGTCGTCTTCGGCGGCGGGGTGGGGTCGACCGCCGTACAGGTGAACGGACTTGGGTCGCTGTCCGGCTTCGGCAGTACCGTGCACGTGAAGCTGGAGTACACGCCGTCGAAGGGGCGGACCACCGCTGTGGCGGCGCCGGTCACCGTCTCCGACACCACCTACACCGTGACGAACGGCTCGATCACCGTGCCCGTCGCGATGAACGCGTCCGACGGCTACCACCTGGTCGTCACGCCCACCGGGACCTCGGCCTCGCTGGCGGGGACGTACCAGATCAAGAACAAGAACAGCGGGCTGGCGCTGGACACGCAGGGGGCCGCGACCGCCCAGGGGACAGCGGTCGTCCAGGCCACGTCGAGCACCGGCAGCAGTCAGTCCTGGACGCTGACGGCCGCCGGGTCCGGGCTGTACAAGATCGGCAACAAGGCGAGCGGACTGCTGCTCGGCATCACCAACGCCGGTACGGCGGACGGCGGTACCGCCCTGATCTGGGGCGACAACGGCACCGCCGACCACCTCTGGCAGCTGATCCCGGCCGGAGACGGCACGTACAAGATCGCCAACTACAACAGCGGGCTGCTGCTCGGTGTGACGAACATGAGCACCGCCTCCGGCGCGCAGGTCCTGCAATGGGACGACAACGGAACGGCCGACCATCTCTGGAGCCTGACCGCCCGTTAGCGGCCCCGGCTAGAGGGTGTGTACGGCGCCCCCTTCGGCCAGCAGGTCCACGAGGGTCGCCCGGGCGCGGGCGACCCTCGAACGGACCGTCCCCACCGGGCAGTTGGTGAGTTCCGCCGCCTCCGCGTAGGGCAGGCCGAGGAGTTGGGTGAGGAGGAAGGCCTCGCGGCGCTCGTCCGGGAGCAGGGCGAGCAGGTCGAGGAGTGCCACGCCGTCGTCGAAACCGGGCAGGCCCCGGGGTTGGGCCAGTTCGACGGCGAGCTGCCAGTCCTGGACGTCGGACAGACGGGGGCGGGCGGCGGCGCGGCGGTAGCTGTCGATCACCGCGCGGCGGGCGATGGCCAGCAGCCAGGTGCGGGCCGAGGAACGGCCCTCGAAGCGGTGCAGACTGCCGAGCGCCCGCAGGAACGTGTCCTGCGCGAGGTCGTCGACGGCCTGCGAGTCGGCGCAGAGGTGGGAGACGTAGCGCAGGACGTCGCGGTGCAGCGCGCGCACGAGGTGGTCGACGGCGGCGGGGTCGCCGTGGCGGGCGGCGAGCGCCCAGTTGGTCAGCGACTCGTCGCTCGACTCGGTCACGTCGGGCGGCGCGGGCAGGGTGGGAGTGATCACCTGGGGTCCTTCTAGGTCACCGTGAAAGGGGATCGGCCGTCCCGCGGCACCCGGAGGAGGGGCGGCGCGGGGGTACGGCCGGGCCCGGGGCGCGTAGGAGCGGCCCGGGGTGCCGGCTGTCGTCAGACGACAGCGGTCCCGAGCGGTGGACCGCGCGAGGTGATCGCGTGGCCGAGAAGGAGAAGGCGCGGCGCCCGCTCGGAGCGGGGGCGGCGCGGGCGGAGTCGCGGGCGGTGCGGCGGGGCGGGGAGTGCGAGCAGCAGTCGTAGCGGAGCCGCGAGTCGGGTGGCCACGGCCCGCAGGACGCGGAACGCGGCGCGCTCGCCGTGAGCGAGCCACAGGCCGCAGAGCAGGGCGGCCAGGAGGTGGGCGGCGAGCATGCCGGTCGAGGACGCGCCTGTGGTGGTGGCGGACATATGGCCCATATCCATGGAATCCATGGCGCCCATATGCGTGGAGTCCACGGCACGCATGTGCATGGAGCCCATGTCGGCCGACCCCATGTCCATGCCCGGCGACTGCCCTGCCGCGGGCTGTGCCAGGGAGAACGCCGAGTGCAGGGCGGCCTGGGCGGCGACCACGAGGGTGACGACGAGCGGGAGGCCGCGTTCACGGCCCGCCAGGGTCCAGCCCGCGAGGGCGGTGACGACGAGTCCGGCGGCCAGTGCCCAACCGGGTACGTGGCGGCCGGACATGAGGACGTGCCCCAGGGCGGCGAGCACCACACAGACGGCCGCGAACATCGCGGCCCGTACCGTGCGCACGCCCCACCCTGCCGTCATCGCGCCTCATCCTGGCATCCGAACCTGGGTCTCAGCCGTGGGTACGGTATTTCCGGGCGCGATGCTCAGTGGGGCGGCCGGCACGGTCTCGTCCAGCTCCTCGACGACGAGCCCTTCGCCGCGAGCACAGGCGCGAGACCGCACATCCCGACGACCGTCCCGCGGTTCGGAAGCTTTGCGTGGTGAGGCGGGCGGGACTCAAACCCACGGCCGCCGGATCATGAGTCCGCCGCACGGCCCGACGCGCGCATCGGCCCGGCTGCCCAAGCCCCCCGGGCTCAGCCCAGCTTCGCGACCGGCTCCAGAATCGCCACGCACTCCACATGATGCGTCATCGGAAACAGATCGAACGCCCGCAGCGTCCGCACCTTGTATCCGCCGTCCCGGAAATACGCCAGATCCCGGGCCAGCGCAGCCGGATCGCACGCCACGTACGCGATCTTCCGTGCCCCGAGCGACGACAGGTGCTCCACCGTCTTCTTGCCGGCGCCCGCCCGCGGCGGATCGAGGACGATCAGGTCGACCTCGCTGATCCCGGTCCGCGGCAGCACGCTCTCGACCTTGCCCTGCTCGATGCGGACGCGGTCGAAGCCGGCGAGGTTGTGGCGCGCGTCCTCGACCGCGCGCTTGCCGGACTCGATGCCGAGGACCGCGCCCTTGTCGCCGAGGCGGTCGGCGAGGGCGCCGGCGAAGAGGCCGACGCCGCAGTACAGGTCGAGGGCCATGTCGCCCTTGCGCGGGAGCAGGCCCTGCATGACCGCCTTGACGAGGGTGTCCGCGGCCATCGGGTGGACCTGCCAGAAGCCGCCGCTGCCGACGCGGTACGTACGGCCGTCGGCCCGCTCGCGGACGAACGCGCGGCCGTGCACACGGTGGATGCCGCCGTCGTGCTCCTCGACGCGCATGACGGAGACGGGGCGTTCCAGCTCGACCAGGGGCAGGCGGGCGCCGGGGCGGGGCTCCAGGATGACCATGCGGTCCTGGGAGCCGGTCGCCGCGATCGCCTCGACCGAGGCCATGCCGGACCAGTCGCGCTCCTCGATGCCCAGCTCGCTGACGCCCGGCGCCGCGATCATGCAGTGCTCGATCGGCTCGACCTCGTGCGAACGGTGCTTGCGCAGACCGGCGTTGCCGTCGACGTCCACCGCGTACTGCACGCGCGTACGCCACTGCGGCACCTGGCCCGCGGGCAGCTTGTCGCCCTCGGCCGGCATCACCGTGCCGTCCCAGCCGGCCTCCTCGGGCGTGAGCCCGGCGAGCCGCTGCAACTGCTCGGTGATGACCTCGCCCTTGAGGCGACGCTGGGCGCCGGGCTTGGCGTGCTGCCAGTCGCAGCCGCCGCAGCGGCCGGGCCCGGCGTAGGGGCACGGTGCCTCGACACGGTCCTTGGACTCCTCAAGGACCGTCACGGCGTCGGCACGCAGGAACCGCGCGCCCTCCTCGCCGTCGGTGACCCGGGCGACGACCCGCTCCCCGGGCAGGGCATGCCGGACGAACAGCACCTGGCCCTCGGCCGTACGGGCGATGCAGTGCCCGCCATGGGCGACGGGGCCCACCTCGACCTCGTACTCCTCCCCCACCAGCGATTTCTTCGGTTCTGCCTGCATGGCGGGGTGACTCCACAACGTCAAAGGGGGTACGGCCGGACAACAGCCCACCAGTCTACGTGGACCCCGCCCGGCCGCTCACCACAAGGCCGCGGCGACTAGAGCTTGGACTTGGAGGACTCGCTGTGCCGTTCCTCCGCGGGACCCCGCCGCACCGCGCCCGGCGCGCTCCACTCCTGCCGCTTCCGCGCCCGGTTCTTCGCCGCCTCGGAGGACTCCAGCTGGTACGGCACCGACGTGACCATCACGCCCGGCGTGAACAGCAGCCGGCCCTTGAGCCGCAGCGCGCTCTGGTTGTGCAGCAGATGCTCGTACCAGTGGCCGACCACGTACTCGGGGATGATCACGGACACCGCGTCGCGCGGCGACTCCTTCCGCAGCCCCTTCACGTACTCGATGATCGGCCGCGTGATCTCCCGGTACGGCGAGTCCAGCACCTTCAGCGGTACGTCGATGCCGCGCCGCTCCCACTCCTCGCGCAGCGCCTTGGTCTCCGCCGGGTCCACGTTGACGCTGAGCGCCTCCAGGGTGTCCGAGCGCATCAGCTTGGCGTAGGCGAGGGCCCGTAGCGCCGGGCGGTGGATCTTGGAGATCAGGACCACGGAGTGGACGCGGGACGGGCGGAGGCTGTCGTCGCTCGGGCCCTCGGGGGCCGCGATCTCCTCGGCGACCCGGTCGTAGTGCTTACGGATCGCGGTCATCGTGGCGTAGAAGATGCACATCCCGAGCAGCGCCACCCAGGCGCCGTGCGTGAACTTGGTGACCAGGACGACGACCAGGACCAGGCCGGTGAAGAACGCGCCGAACGTGTTGATCGCCCGGGAGCGGACCATGTGGCGGCGGGTGGCCTGGTCCTTCTCGGTGGCCAGGTGGCGGTTCCAGTGCCGGACCATGCCGGTCTGGCTGAGGGTGAAGGACACGAACACGCCGACGATGTACAGCTGGATCAGCCGGGTCGAGTCGGCGCCGTAGATCGCCAGCAGCATGGCCGCGGTGCCGGCCAGCAGCACGATGCCGTTGGAGAAGGCGAGGCGGTCGCCGCGGGTGTGCAGCTGGCGCGGCAGGTAGCGGTCCTGGGCGAGGATCGAGCCAAGCAGCGGGAAGCCGTTGTACGCGGTGTTGGCGGCCAGGAACAGCACCAGCGCGGTGGCGGCGGCGAGCACGACGAACAGGAGGCTGCCCTTGCCGAACACGGCCTCGGCGACCTGGGAGATCACCGGGTTCTGGACATAGCCGGAGCCGATCGCGACGCCGTTGTGCAGCAGGTCGGTGGCCGGGTTCTCGGCCATGCGGACCTTGGTCGTCATGGCGAGGGCGATGATCCCGCAGAACATGGTGACGGCCAGCAGGCCCATCGCGGCCAGGGTGCTCGCCGCGTTCTTCGACTTGGGCTTACGGAAGGCCGGGACGCCGTTGGAGATGGCCTCGACACCGGTGAGCGCGGCACAGCCGGAGGAGAAGGCCCGCAGCAGCAGGAAGACCAGGGCGAAGCCCGCGAGGCCCTGGTGTTCGGCCTTGATGTGATAGGCGGCGGTCGGTGCGCGCATGGTGTCGCCGAGGACGAGTCCGCGGAAGGCGCCCCACGCGATCATGATGAAGACGCCCGCGACGAAGACGTACGTCGGGATCGCGAACAGCGTGCCGGACTCCTTCACCCCGCGCAGGTTCATCAGGGTGAGCAGCACCACCACGGCGATCGCGCAGAACACCTTGTGCTCGACCACGAACGGGACCGCGGAGCCGAGGTTCTCGATGCCGGAGGCGATCGACACGGCGACGGTGAGGACGTAGTCGACGAGCAGGGCGCTGGCGACGGTGAGGCCGGCCTTGGGACCGAGGTTGGTGGTGGCCACCTCGTAGTCGCCGCCGCCGCTGGGGTAGGCGTGCACGTTCTGCCGGTAGGAGGCGACCACGGTGAACATCAGCACCACGACCGCGACCGCGATCCACGGGCTGAAGTGGTACGCCGACACGCCCGCGATGGAGAGGACCAGCAGCACCTCGCCGGGCGCGTAGGCCACGGAGGACAGCGGGTCGGAAGCGAAGACGGGGAGTGCGATGCGCTTCGGCAGGAGCGTTTCGCCCAACCGGTCGCTGCGCAACGCCCGCCCGATGAGGATGCGCTTGGGCACGTCGGTCAGTTTGGACACAACAGAGGATCGTAGGGCTTCGAACAGGCGATCCTCCACTTTCCGCCGTCTTACCCCCTGTCATCTGCCTCACGAGTGAATTGAGGGGCGAGTGGAGGTGCGGATTCCGTCGGGAGCGCCGGCGTCGTGTCTATATGACGAAACCCCGCTCCCACCGCCTCCTGGAGGTTCCATGCCCGCGACCGCAGAACTGATCGGCGCCCTCGCCGCCCTCGTCGGCCTCGGATTCCTCACCCTGGCCAGTGTGCGCAGCATCGGGCGCCGCTGACGCAGAGGGGTGCCCTGGAGGGGCCGGGCGTGTGTAGCTTGGGCCTCGGTCTGAGACCCTGATGGGGCTGAGCATTGATTTCAGGACACCGGAAGGACGGTCGTGCACATCGTCATCATGGGCTGCGGCAGAGTGGGTTCCGCTCTCGCCCAGACCCTGGAGCAACAGGGGCACACGGTCGCCGTGATCGACCAGGACCCCACCGCCTTCCGTCGGCTGGGCCCGGGATTCGGCGGTCGCCGGGTCACCGGGGTCGGCTTCGACCAGGACACGCTGCGCGAAGCGGGCATCGAGGAGGCGGGCGCGTTCGCGGCCGTCTCCAGCGGTGACAACTCGAACATCATCTCCGCGCGCGTCGCCCGCGAGATGTTCGGCGTGGAGAACGTCGCGGCCCGTATCTACGACCCCCGCCGCGCCGAGGTCTACCAGCGCCTGGGCATCCCCACCGTGGCCACGGTCCGCTGGACCGCCGACCAGATGCTGCGCCGGCTGCTGCCCTCGGGCGCGGAGCCGCTGTGGCGGGACCCGACCGGCGGTGTCCAGCTCGCCGAGGTGCACGCCTCGGCCGCCTGGGTCGGCCAGCGGATCAGCAAGCTTCAGGAGGAGACGGGCGTCCGCGTGGCGTTCCTCACCCGGCTCGGCGAGGCGATGCTGCCCTCTTCGCAGACCGTGCTTCAGGAGGGCGACCTCGTGCACGTGATGATGCGTACGGACGAGGTCGACAAGGTCGAGGCGGCGTTCGCCAAGGGTCCCGAAGAGGAGGGCGGTCACTGATGAGGGTCGCCATTGCCGGAGCAGGCGCGGTCGGTCGTTCGATCGCCGGAGAGCTCCTGGAGAACGGTCACGAGATCCTTCTCATCGACAAGGCCCCGACCGCGATCTCGGTCGAGCGGGTCCCCCAGGCGGAATGGCTGCTGGCCGACGCCTGCGAGATCACGTCCCTGGACGAGGCGGCGCTTCAGCGCTGCAACGTGGTGATCGCCGCGACGGGCGACGACAAGGTCAACCTCGTCGTGTCCCTCCTCGCGAAGACGGAGTACGGCGTCCCGCGGGTCGTCGCCCGCGTCAACAACCCGAAGAACGAGTGGCTCTTCAACGAGTCCTGGGGTGTCGACGTGGCCGTCTCCACCCCGCGTCTGATGTCGGCGCTGGTCGAGGAGGCGGTGTCGGTCGGCGACCTCGTCCGCCTGCTCCGCTTCAGCCACGGCGACGCCAACCTCGTCGAGCTGACCCTCCCCGAGGAGTCCGCGCTCGCGGGCACCCAGGTCGGCGACGTGGAGTGGCCGGAGGACACCTCCCTGGTCACGATCATCCGCGGCACCCGCGTCCTGACCCCGTCCCGCGAGGACTCGCTGGAGGCGGGCGACGAGCTGCTCTTCGTGGCGGCTCAGGCACGCGAGGAGCAATTGGAGGACCTGCTGTCGGTGCGCCGGGAGGACGCGGCGAGCTGACCCCTCCGGGGACACGACGAGGAAGGGCGCCCCGAATGTTCGGGGCGCCCTTCCTCGTCGTGGTGGGAACTACGCGTCGCGGTCGTGGTGGGAACTACGCGTCGCGCCGGTGCCGTCCCGGCGTGGCGTCCTGGCCCTCGCCGGTGGCCTCGGCGGCGGCTGCCTTGCGCTCCTTCTCCGCCTGCTCCTCCGCCTCCATCTCCGCGAACACGTCGATCGGCGCGGGTGCCTTCGCGAGGAAGACCCAGGTGAGCCAGACGGCGAGGAGGAAGGGCGGGATCTTCAACGCGACCAGGACCCAGCCGAGTTGGGCGGTGTTGGCCCACCAGTAGAGCGGGAAGAGGATCGCGCACTTGGCGAGCAGGATCAGGCCCCAGGCCCAACTGGCCTTCGCGTAGGCCTTCTTGCGGCCGGGGTTGCGGGTCCGCCAGGAGAGGTTCTCCTTGAAGACCGGGCCGAGGATGAGGCCGATGAGCGGGACGCCCGCGAGGGTGGTGATGATGTACGCGAGCGCCAGGCCCAGCGTGTAGAGCATGCCGGGGAGGTAGAAGTTCTTCGCGTTGCCCGTCATCATCGCGAAGACCACACCGAAGGCGACGCCGAAGACACCGCTGAAGGCGTGCTTCACGGTGTCCCGGGTGGCCAGCCGGACCACGACCAGGGCCAGCGCGACGACCAGGGCGGCGATCGCCGACCAGTGCAGGTTCTTGTTGACGGTGAAGATGCTGACGAAGAGCAGCCCGGGCAGGACCGTCTCGATCATGCCGCGCAGTCCGCCGAACGCCTCGAAGAGGGCCGCCTCGGTCACCGCCCGGACATCCTGCTCGCTGTCTTCGGCGTCCACGGTCTCCGCGGTCGGCTTGTCGAGCGACGTCACCGGCTACTCCCGTCCGAGGGGTTTCAGTTCGTATTTCGGGTTGAAGAGCACGCGGCGGCCTCTGCTCATCGAGATCCGGCCGGACGCGATCAGCTTGCGCCCCGGTTCTATCCCCACGATGGAGCGCCTGCCGAGCCACACCACGTCCAGGGCGGCGGAGCCGTCGAACAACTCGGCCTCCAGGGCCGGGACTCCCGCCCGGGGGCGCAGCGTGACCGTGCGCAAGGTACCAGTAACCGTCACGATCTGTCGGTCGTGGCAGTCGCCGATCCGGACACAGCCCTCGGTCTCGGCGTCCTCACGCAGCTCCTCCGACTCCAGGTCCTCCTGCGAGGTGGAGAGCCGGTCGAGCATGCGCCGGAACCGGCCGACCGGCTTCTCGGAACGTGGGACAGCGCTCATATCTGAAGCGTACCGGGGTCCACCGACAGCGACGCACCCACGCCCTCAGCGCTCGAACCGGTAGCCCATACCGGGCTCCGTGATGAAGTGCCGGGGATGGGCGGGGTCCGTCTCCAGCTTCCGCCGCAGCTGTGCCATGTACACGCGGAGATAGTTCGTCTCCGTCCCGTACGACGGCCCCCACACCTCCTGGAGCAGCTGCTTCTGGCTGACCAGCCGCCCGGTGTTGCGCACCAGCACCTCCAGCAGATGCCACTCCGTGGGGGTCAGCCGTACGTCCCGTCCGTCCCGGTGCACCTTCTTGGCGGCGAGGTCGACGGTGAACTCCTCGGTCTCGACCAGGACGTCGTCCTCGCCGGCCCCGGTGGGCTCGGCCCGGCGCACGGCGGCCCGCAGCCGGGCCAGCAGCTCGTCCATCCCGAACGGCTTGGTGACGTAGTCGTCGGCTCCCGCGTCCAGCGCCTCCACCTTCTCGTCGGAGGAGTGCCGCGCGGACAGCACCAGGATCGGCACCCGGGTCCAGCCGCGCAGCCCGCGGATCACCTCGACGCCGTCCATGTCGGGCAGCCCCAGGTCGAGGACGACCACGTCCGGATGCCGGGAGGCGGCGAGGTCGAGGGCGGTCTTGCCGTCGGCGGCCGCGTCGACCTCGTACTTCCGCGCCTTGAGGTTGATCACGAGGGCCCGCACGATCTGCGGCTCATCCTCGACCACGAGGACCCTGGTCATGAGGCCTGCCTTTCCGTTTGCACGTCCTGCGTGTCTCGCATGTCCCGCGTCTCTTGCGTGTCTTCTACGGCGCTGTCGGCCGTCCCGGCTTCGAAGGGCTCCGCAGCGCGGAGGGTGAGGACCATGGTGAGGCCGCCGCCGGGGGTGTCCTCGGCGTTCAGGGTGCCGTTCATGGCCTCGCTGAAGCCACGCGCCACGGCGAGCCCGAGTCCGACTCCCGCGCCGCGCGGGGCGTCGCCGTAGCGCTGGAAGGGCTCGAAGATGCGGTCCTTGGCCTCGTCGGGGACTCCCGGGCCCCGGTCGACCACCCGTACCTCCACGCGGTCGGCGATGGCGCTGGCGGAGACGAGGACGGTTTCGCCGGGCGGGCTGTACTTGACCGCGTTCTCCACGAGGTTGGCCACCGCGCGTTCCAGCAGCCCGGGGTCGACGGCGACCATGGGCAGCGTCTCCGGGATGTCCAGTTCGGCGCTGCCTTCGGGGACCCCGCCCAGCGCCATCGGCACCACCTCGTCGAGGTCTATCTCGCGGATGATCGGCGTGACCGTGCCGGTCTGGAGGCGGGACATGTCGAGGAGGTTGCCCACGAGATGGTCGAGCCGGTCGGCGCCGTCCTCGATGCCCTCCAGCAGCTCGGCCCGGTCCTCCTCGGACCACGCCACGTCGTCGGAGCGCAGGGAGGAGACGGCCGCCTTGATGCCGGCCAGCGGGGTCCGCAGATCGTGGCTCACGGCCGCCAGGAGGGCCGTACGGATGCGGTTGCCCTCGGCGAGCGCGCGGGCCCGGTCGGCCTCCTCACGCAGGCGCCTGCGGTCGAGGACGACGGCGGCCTGGGCGGCGAAGGCGGCGAGGACCCGGCGGTCGGAGGCGGGCAGGACGCGGCCGGTCAGCGCGAGGGCCATGTGGTCGCCGACGGGCATGTCCACATCGCCGTCCTCGGGCCGCTCCAGCGGCGCTCCCACGCCGACCCGGCCGGCGCAGGTCCAGGGCTCCACGTCGCTCTTGCGCTCCAGCAGGGCGACGGACTCCATGCCGAAGGTCTCGCGGACCCGTTCCAGGAGCGCTTCGAGGCTGGTCTCGCCGCGCAGCACGCTGCCCGCGAGGAAGGACAGGATCTCGGACTCGGCGCGCAGTCTGGCGGCCTGCTGGGTGCGTCTCGCGGCGAGGTCGACCACGGAGGCCACGGACACGGCGACGCCGACGAAGATCGCGATGGCGACGATGTTCTTGGGGTCGGCGATCGTCATCCGGTGCAGCGGAGGCGTGTAGTAGTAGTTCAGCAGGAACGATCCGACGGCCGCCGACACCAGCGCGGGAGCCAGCCCGCCGAGCAGCGCCGCCGCCACCGTCAGCGACAGGAAGAGCAGCATGTCGTTGGCGAGCCCGAGGTGGACGGCGTTCAGCAGGAACGCGAGCCCCACCGGGCCCACCACGCCGACCAGCCATCCGGAGACGATCCGGGTCCGCCCGAGCCGCGCGCCCCGGGCCACGGGCAGTCCGCGCCCCTTGGCGACCTCTTCGTGGGTGACGATGTGGACGTCCAGGTCGGGTCCGGACTCGCGGGCGACCGTGGTGCCCACCCCCGGCCCGAAGACGTACTGCCAGGTCTTGCGGCGCGAGGAGCCGAGGACGATCTGGGTGGCGTTGACCCCGCGCGCGAAGTCGAGCAGCGCGGCCGGGATGTCGTCGCCGACGACGTGGTGGAAGGTGCCGCCGAGGTCCTCGGCGAGGGTGCGCTGGACGGCGAGTTCCTTCGGGGAGGCCGAGGTCAGGCCGTCGCTGCGGGAGATGTAGACGGCCAGCACCTCACCGCCGGCCCCCTTCTCGGCGAGCCGTGCGGCCCGGCGTATCAGCGTCCGCCCTTCGGGGCCGCCGGTCAGTCCTACGACGATCCGCTCGCGCGAACCCCAGATCGCCGAGACCTGGTGCTCGCTGCGGTACTCCTGGAGGTACTCGTCGACCCGGTCGGCCACCCACAGGAGGGCCAACTCCCGCAGGGCGGTGAGGTTTCCGGGCCGGAAGTAGTTAGAGAGGGCCGCGTCGACCTTGTCGGGCCGGTAGATGTTGCCGTGCGCCATGCGGCGGCGGAGCGCCTGGGGCGACATGTCGACGAGTTCGATCTGGTCGGCCCGGCGGACGACCTCGTCCGGGACGGTCTCCTGCTGCCGCACTCCGGTGATGGACTCGACGACGTCGCCGAGGGACTCCAGGTGCTGGATGTTGACGGTGGAGACGACGTCGATGCCGGCCGCGAGGAGTTCCTCGATGTCCTGCCAGCGCTTGGTGTTGCGGGAGCCCGGGATGTTGGTGTGGGCGAGTTCGTCCACCAGGGCGACCGCGGGGGCCCGGCGCAGCACCGCGTCGACGTCCATCTCGGTGAAGACGGTCCCCCGGTACGCGAGCTCCGCGCGCGGGACCTGCTCCAGGCCGTGGAGCATCACCTCGGTACGGGCCCTCCCGTGGTGCTCCACGAAGGCGACCACGCAGTCGGTTCCCCGCTCCACCCTGCGGTGGGCCTCGGACAGCATGGCGTAGGTCTTGCCCACGCCCGGTGCCGCACCGAGATAGATCCGAAGCTTGCCGCGTCCCATGGCCCCATTGTCTTCCCGTCACCGCTGTGTACGCAGCGTCGACTTTACGGCCAATAAGTCCGACAAATGGGGTGGGGCGTGCGCCGGGAGACGTCTTTGACACATCCCTGATGCCCGTACGGCACCGTCGGCACCGTACGGGCATCAGGGCGGGGCGCTGTTCAGTTGGGGTTGTCGCCGTGCGTGAGGGTCTCCCAGGCCACGAAGAGGTTGTTCGTGCCGGCCGGGCGGTTGTTCTGGGTGAGGGTCTGGGTGTTGGTCATCGCGATGCCCAGCCGGTTGTGCAGCGCGTTGTACCCGACCTCGGTGACCGGCCCGAGCCCGAGGTTCAGGGAGCCGCCGCACAGCCAGCTCGGGACGGCGGCCCCCAGCTGGTACTTGGCCTGGAATCCGAGCGCCTGCCGCAGCCGCTCGCCCACGTCCGTGCCGTACAGGTCGGTGCCCTGGATGCGGCTGGTCTCGGCGACGTGCGAGATCGACGAGATGCCGTACCCGGTGTGCGTGAGGTCGCGGCACGTCTCCTGGGTGAGGCCGGTGACGAAGGTCGACTGGCCCTGCCAGTAACTGACGATCTTGGCCGTGGTGTTGAGGTTCTGGCTCGGCACGGTCTTGGGCACGGAACCGTCCGAGGCGAGGTAGACGTACGCGGCCGTCCGCGTCCTGAAGAGCGCCATCGCCTTGTCGTACGACGTCCTGTCCTCCAGGAAGACGGAGATGCCGATGGCGGCGTCCATCATGGTCAGCTCCCAGTTCCCGTTGGAATTGGAGCCGTTGATGATCTCCGGGAGGTACACGTTCCGCAGCATGGTCGCGAAGCGGGCCGAGTTGGCCCACGTCCCGGTGTACGTGTACTTGATGATCTCGGCGGCCTTGGGCCAGGAGGCGCCGGCCCAGCCGGTCTGGAGGGGCGCGTTGCTGTTGGTGTGGCCGGTGATCGTGGCCGACCAGGCGTCCATGATCTCGATGGCCTTCTGGGCGTAGCGCGCGTCCTTGGTGATGTACCAGGCGAGCGCGTCGGTGTAGGCCGCGATGGCGTCCTCGCGCTCGTCGGTGCAGCCGTAGTTGGGGTTGGAGTAGGAGCCGCACTCGACGACGGCTCTGGGCTTCGGGGTCCGGCTCAGACTCGCGTAGGAGCTGGCCATCATCTGGTCGTAGGCACCCTTCCAGGGCTGGGCGCCGGCGAGGGCCTCGGTGCGGGCGAAGTCCAGCTGGCTCCTGGAGACGTCGACTCCGGGGTGGACGAAGGTGGCGGGGGCGGCCTGGGCGGTGGTGCCGGGCTGGGCGAAGAAGCCCAGGACCAGCGCGGTGACGACGGAGAGCAGGGCAGCGCGGCGCACGGTGACTCCGTTCTCGTATGTGAACACAGAGCACCCTCATGAACATGGGCGTTGAGCCGAGACGATAGGTACAGACCAATACGCCGTCAAGAGTCCCCGCATGCCGAACACGCCGAAAGGGCCGCACCCCGGGGAGGGGTACGGCCCTTTCGGCTACGACTGTGCCGTACGGCGTGTTCCCGTACGTCTCTTCCCGCTAGCGGACCTCGGTGATCTCCGGTCCGCGCTGCAACTGGCCCATGCCGCCGGAGAAGCGGGAACCCGCCTCCTCCTGCTGGACACCCTCGGGAACCATCTGCGCGTCGTTCGGCAGCTTCAGGACGATCGGGTCGCGGGGCGCCATCGGGCCCTCGCCGCGCACGACGACCGTGTCCCGGAAGATCTGCTCCAGCAGACCGGCCGCCTGCGGCTGTACCGCGCCCTGCCCGGAGATCACCCCGCGCAGGAACCAGCGCGAACCGTCCACACCGACGAACCGCACCACCTGGAAACCGCCCGTGCCGTCCGGCAGCTGCACTGGGACCTGCGCGCGCAGCTCCCAGCCCAGCGGTCCCTCGACCTCGTCGACGATGCCACCCTGCTGGGTGATGCCGCTGGCGATCTCCTCGCGGACCTCACCCCAGATGCCCTCGCGCTTGGGAGCGGCGAAGGCCTGCAACTGGATGGCACTGTCCTTGAGGACCACGGTGGCGGCGACGATCGCGTCACCCGCGACCTCGACCCGCAGCTCCATGCCGTCGACTCCCGGCACGAACAGACCGCCCAGGTCCACCCGGCCCTCGGCGGGGTCGCCGATCTCCGAGTCGTCCCAGGGTCCGTCGGGGCGGGGCTCCGGCTCGAGCTTCACGCGCTCGACCGGTCCGTCCGCCTCCGTGTCGACGTGGTCGACGACCTGCTCGGCCTCGCTCGCCGCGTCCTCGGCGGCAGTGCCCTTCTTGCGACGTCCGAACACGTCACTGTCCTTCCCGGTCGGATACGACCGAAGCGTATCGATTCCCACCCGTGGTGCCGCCCACGGCGGCATGACCGCCGGTGGACCCGAAGCCCCCCTCGGCCCGCGCCGAATCGGGAAGTTCCGCGACCTCCTGGAAGCGGACCCTCTCGACCTGCTGGACGACCAGCTGGGCGATCCGGTCGAAGCGCTCGAACCGTACCGACTCGTACGGGTCGAGATTCACCACGATCACCTTGATCTCCCCACGGTACCCGGCATCAACCGTCCCCGGGGCATTCACGAGGGCGACACCGCAGCGGGCGGCGAGCCCAGAACGAGGGTGCACGAAGGCCGCGTACCCCTCGGGGAGCGCGATAGACACCCCCGTGGGCAGTACGGCCCGTTCCCCCGGCTTCAGTTCCCGCTCCTCGGTGGTCCGCAGATCGGCTCCCGCGTCCCCGGGGTGCTCGTACGACGGAAGCGGTACGTCGGGGTCGACGCGGCGAATCAGCACGGCGAGCTCTTGACGGGGGCTACGGCTCACGGGTTCACCTCGAAGGCACGGGTACGCCGGACCTGGTCCGGGTCGTCCATGGCGGCCCGGATCTCCTGCGGGCGGCCGTTGTCGATGAAGTGGTCGACCTTCACCTCGATGAACAGGGCGTCGGCACGCACCGCGACGGGACCCTCGGGGCCGCCGATGCGTCCGGTGGCGGTCGAGTAGATCTTCCGGCCGGCCACCGCCGTCACCTCCGCCTCCAGGTACAGCACGGTGTCCACGGGCACCGGCCGGACGAAGTCGGTCTCCAGGCGGCCGGTCACCGCGATCGTGCGCAGCAGCCAGTTCAGCGAGCCGAGGGTCTCGTCCAGCGCGCTGGCGAGCACCCCGCCGTGCGCGAGGCCCGGGGCGCCCTGGTGGGCGGCCCGCACGGTGAACTCGGCGGTGATGGTCACGCCCTCACCGGCGCGCGCCGCCAGGTGCAGCCCGTGCGACTGGTCGCCGCCACATCCGAAACACTGTTCGTAGTGCGCACCGAGCAGCTCACCCGGCGCGGGCGCGTCAGGGTGCCGCACCGGTTTCACGGCGTCGGACGGGGGCTTAAGAGCTGGAGAAGTACCACTCACAGCCGCAGACCTTACCCGCCCGCCCGTCACCCACGGCCACCCTGCCTGACAGCGCTGCGCGCCGGGCCCCCCTGCTCCTGGCACCTTCCGGACACCGTGCCAAGCTTGCTTCCATGCAGCTTTCCGCCTCCCCCTACGACGAGCGCCTCACCGCCCCCCGTTCGTGGTGGTTCATCTCGTTCCTGGTGGGCGTCTCCTTCGCCCTGATCCTGCTGCCCTTCGGCACCCTGCCGCTGCTCGGCGGCCTGGTCGGCGGCACCGCGGCAGCATCCGTGATGGCCAGCTCCTACGGCTCGCTCCGCATCCGGATCGTGGGCGACCAGCTGATCGCCGGCGAGGCGAAGATCCCGGTGACGGCCCTGGGCGAGGCGGAGATCCTGGAGCCGGAGGAGGCCCGCGCCTGGCGGACCTACAAGGCCGACACCCGCGCCTTCCTGCTGCTGCGCTCGTACATCCCGAGGGCACTGCGCGTCGAGGTCACCGACCCGGAGGACCCGACGCCGTACCTGTATCTGTCGACCCGCGAGCCGGAGCGGCTGGCGGCGGCGCTGAAGACCGCGAAGGCGGCGGCCGCCTAATACCCGAGTTCCTTCGGGATCTCACCCATCCGGAGTGGGTCCGGCGGGGGCTCCAGGGGCGGGAGCTGGGGCAGCGCGTCCCACGGAATCTGGTTCTTGCGCAGGTCCTTGCGGATGCGCTCGGCGAGCTTCTTGGTGTCCCGGCGGTTCATGACCGCTCCGACGGCGGCGCCGACCATGAACGGCATCAGGTTCGGCAGGTCGCGGACCATCCGCTTCATGATCTGCTGGCGCAGCTCGCGCTTCATGTGGCCGTTCAGCGCGGTGCTCATGGTCGACGGTTTGGTCACGTCGATGCCGCGCTCCCCGGACCAGGAGTTCAGATACGCGACGCTGCGCTCCCGGAGATCGCCGGGCGGACGGACGCCGTAGACCTCGTACAGCTCGGCGATGAGCTTCAGCTCGATCGCGGCCACACCGGTGATCTCGGCGGCCAGTTCGGTGGGCATCGCGGGCGGCACCGGGAGCATCGCCGCGGCGCCGATGCCCGCGCCGACGGTCGACGTCGCGTTCGCCGCGCCCGCCACCAGTTTGTCGGCGAGCTGCTCGGGGCCGAGGCCCGGGAACTGCCGCCGAAGCGTCTGAAGGTCCCGTACGGGGATCCTCGGGGCTATGTCGATGATCCGGTCCGCGAGGTACGCCAGACCGGCCCTGGCCCGGCTGCCGCCCTTACGGACGCCTTCCTTGGCCTTGTCCCGGATCACCGCCGCCCGTCGTTTGGCGACGGGGGCGGCTGCGGGATCGTCCGCCGGCACCGGGAGGTCAGCCCGGTTCGCCGCCGGTTCGAGCGAGGCTGATCCCTGGTCGGATGAGCCCCGCTCGTCGTCACGCGCGCCATGAGGACCCACAGTCGGTCCTTCGTCCGCTCCCGATCGCCGGGAGCGGCGCTTCCAGGGTGGGGTCGAGCCAGTCACGGCCGACCCCTCCTCAGTCGCAGTCGCGGCAGATCGGCTGGCCGTTCTTCTCGCGGGCCAGCTGGCTGCGGTGGTGCACCAGGAAGCAGCTCATGCAAGTGAACTCGTCCTGCTGCTTGGGCAGCACCCGGACGGCCAGCTCTTCGTTCGAGAGGTCCGCTCCGGGCAGTTCGAGGCCTTCGGCGGCCTCGAATTCGTCGACGTCCACTGCGGAAGTCGACTTGTCGTTCCTACGCGCCTTGAGCTCTTCAAGGCTGTCCGAGTCGACGTCGTCGTCGGTCTTGCGTGGGGTGTCGTAATCCGTTGCCATGTCGCGCTCTCCCCCTCTGGGTGTCTGCGGTGTCTCCAGCGCACGTAACGCGTGAGAGGCCGGACTTGTGCCCGACCTGAGGCGGAGATTTTGCCTCACATCAAGGTCTGTTACTCAATCGACACCCAACCGGACCCCTCAAGAGTGATCGGCTTGGATGGCGAAGGGGACCGTACACGGTCCTCATGCCGCTCTTCAAAGGCACCTCATCGTGTACTTCCCGTGATCAAGACCCCCGAAAACCCGGATTTTCCCGGCTTTCCGACAGGGTGCATGATCACGGAGAGTAGATGGCCTGAAAATCGCGCTTGTGATCGATCACACACGGGGGTGCCGGAGAAGCGGCCAGGAAATTCCGCGCAAAGCGAACATCCTCGTGTGTCGGCGACATGATCTCAGATGGGCAGGGTGACTCGCATCACGAGTCCACCCCCCTCGCGGGGCTGGGCCAGGATGTGACCGCCGTGAGCGCGCGCCACGGAGCGCGCGATCGACAGACCGAGGCCCACGCCCTTGTCGCTGCCCGTTCGCTCCGTACGCAGCCGTCTGAAGGGCTCGAAGAGGTTGTCGACCTCGTACGCCGGGACCACCGGTCCCGTGTTCGAGACGACCAGCACCGCGTGGCCGTGCTGGACCTCGGTGGTGACCTCGACCCAGCCGTCCTCCGGCACGTTGTACCGCACCGCGTTCTGCACCAGGTTCAGGGCGATGCGCTCCAGCAGGACGCCGTTGCCCTGGACGACCGCGGGTTTCCGGTCGCCGCGGATCACCACGCCCTTGGCGGCCGCCTCGGCGTGCACCTGGTCGACCGCCTGCTCGGCGACCTCGGCGAGGTTCACCGGCTTGCGCTCGACGATCTGGTTGTCGCTGCGGGCGAGCAGCAGCAGGCCCTCGACGAGTTGCTCGCTGCGCTCGTTGGTGGCCAGCAGGGTCTTGCCGAGCTGCTGGAGCTCTATGGGGGCGCCGGGATCGGACAGATGCACTTCCAGGAGCGTGCGGTTGATCGCCAGCGGGGTGCGCAGCTCGTGCGAGGCGTTCCCCACGAAGCGCTGCTGGGCGGTGAACGCCCGCTGGAGCCGGTCCAGCATCTCGTCGAAGGTGTCCGCGAGTTCCTTGAGCTCGTCGTCCGGGCCGTCCAGCTCGATCCGGCGGGACAGGTCCGAGCCGGCCACCGCGCGGGCGGTGCGGGTGATCCGGCCCAGCGGGGACAGCACCCGGCCCGCCATCGCGTACCCGAACGCGAAGGCGATGATCGCGAGGCCGAGCAGGGCCAGCAGCGAGCGGCTGAGGAGGTTGTCCAGGGCGGCCTGCCGCTGGTGGTCGATGCACTCGCTGATCGCTGCGTTGAACTGGGTCAGCGGGATGTTGCTCGCGTTGTTCACCGCGGTGCAGCTGTCGCTGGTGACCTTGATCGAATCACCGTCGACGATCTTGAACAGTGGTTCGTTGCCCGTGTTCAGCGCCTGCGCGGCGAGCAGGTAGATGATCGACAGCAGCAGGATGCCGGCGATCAGGAACATGCCGCCGTACAGCAGCGTGAGCCTTATGCGGATGGTGGGACGCAGCCAGGGGAACGGCGGTTCGGGCCTTCTGGGGTCCCAGGTGGGCTTCGGTGGCGCCTGGGGAGGCGCGGGGGTCGTGGCCACAGTGGATCAGATCCGGTATCCGGAGCCGGGGACGGTGACGATGACCGCGGGCTCACCGAGCTTGCGGCGCAGGGTCATCACGGTGACGCGCACGACGTTGGTGAACGGGTCCGTGTTCTCGTCCCACGCCTTCTCCAGGAGCTGCTCCGCGGAGACGACGGCGCCCTCGCTGCGCAGCAGCACCTCCAGGACGGCGAACTCCTTGGGCGCGAGCTGGACTTCCTTGCCGTCGCGGAACACCTCGCGGCGGTTCGGGTCGAGCTTTATGCCGGCCCGCTCCAGGACGGGCGGCAGCGGCACGCTCGTGCGCCGGCCGAGGGCACGCACGCGTGCCGTCAGCTCGCTGAACGCGAAGGGCTTGGGCAGATAGTCGTCGGCGCCGATCTCCAGGCCCTCGACACGGTCGCTGACGTCGCCGGACGCGGTCAGCATCAGCACGCGGGTGGGCATGCCGAGCTCGACGATCTTGCGGCAGACGTCGTCCCCGTGCACGAGCGGGAGGTCCCGGTCGAGGACGACCACGTCGTAGTCGTTCACGCCGATGCGCTCCAGGGCGGCCGCGCCGTCGTACACGACGTCGACGGCCATGGCCTCCCGGCGCAGTCCGGTGGCCACCGCATCGGCGAGCAGCTGCTCGTCCTCGACGACGAGTACGCGCACGTCGCTTGTCCTTCCTCTGTCCACCCGCGTAGCGCGCCTCGGCGCACGCGGGCAGGGTCTTCGTGGCTGTGTGACCTCCATCCTGCCCTTTTCGGCCATAAGTCGGCTGTAAGGCGGCCTGGAGCGAGATGAAGGTCGGTGCGAGACCCGGGAATGCGGGATTTTCTCGGTGGGTTGAGGTTTCCACGGAAGGGAGCGGGGGGAGGACGGCTTTACACCCCGCGATCACGCTCTGCACGTGGCAAGCCACCTTGTGGTACGTCCAACCGCTTCCGCAGAGCGGGCGTGGGTGTCCGGCACCGTCGCCGCCCAGCCAGGGCAGCGCTGGGCACCCCATACCGCAGACGTGATCGCCCCTTCCGGACGGCACACCCCCGTGCCAAACGACCCACGACCCAGGACGAGGGGGCGCAGCATGGACGCATTCACCGCAGGACTTCTGCAGCGCATAAGGGCGACCGAGACCGACCTGACGCGGGCTCGTGACGAGGGCGACGACTTCCTCGTCGAGGTGGAACAGGCCGAGCTCGACGACCTGCGCCGCCTCGCCGCCGACCACGGTGTGGAGGTCGGCGCGACGAGCGTCTGATCAGTGCGGCCAGCGGAAAAGCAGGACCCCGGCGAATCCAGCGCCGGGGTCCTGCTGCTTTCGGCCCGTGCACCGTCGGGGCGGCCGGGCCGGTGTCGGGAGCGTCAGTCGTGCCAGGCCCCGAAGTCCTCCAACAGCCGCTGGAGGGGCTCGAAGACGCCAGGGGTGGCCGCGATCGCCAGATCACGTGCGGGGCGTTCTCCGGGGCGTCCACCGGTCAGGGCGCCCGCCTCCCGGGCGATCAGGTCGCCCGCGGCGAGGTCCCAGGGGTTCAGGCCCCGCTCGTAGTAGCCGTCGAGGCGGCCCGACGCCACGTCGCAGAGGTCGACCGCGGCCGAGCCGCCGCGCCGGATGTCGCGCAGCAGGGGGATCAACTTCTGGGCCACGTCGGCCTGGTGGGCGCGGACCTCGGTGACGTAGTTGAAGCCGGTGGAGACCAGCGCCTGCTCCAGGGGCGCCGTCGGGCGGCAGGCGAGCCTGCGTTCGCCCTCCCACGCGCCCGTGGCCCACGCTCCGCCGCCGAGCACCGCGTGGAACGTCTCGCCCCGCATCGGGACCGCGACGACCCCGGCGACGGTCTCGCCGTGCAGTTCGGCGGCGATGGAGACGGACCAAGTGGGCAGTCCGTAGAGGTAGTTGACCGTGCCGTCGAGCGGGTCGATGACCCAGCGGACGCCGCTGGTGCCCTCCACGGAGGCGCCCTCCTCACCCAGGAAGCCGTCGTCGGGGCGCTGTTCGGAGATCAGGTCGGTGATCAGCTTCTCGGCCGCGATGTCCATCTCGGTGACGACGTCGATCGGGCTGGACTTCGTGGCGGCGACGGCGAGGTCGGCCGGGCGCCCGTCCCGCAGCAGGGCGCCCGCCTTGCGGGCGGCGTCCTGGGCGAGGGCGAGCAGTTCCTGGTGCAGGGGGTCGGTCACGGCGCTCCTCAGGCGTAGGGGCTGTCGGCGCCCGCGGCGGCCGGGCGGGGGGCGCGGGCCGGGCAGCAGCCCACCGGGCAGAGGTTGTGGCTCGCGCCGAGCGCGCCCAGGGCGCAGGGGGTGACCTGCCGTCCGCTCTCGGCGGCGGCGCGCTCCAGGACCAGCTCGCGGACCGCGGCGGCGAAGCGCGGATCGGCGCCCACGGTGGCCGACCGGCGTACGGGCAGGCCCAGTTCTGCGGCCTTGGCCGTGGCCTCGGTGTCGAGGTCGTAGAGGACCTCCATGTGGTCGGAGACGAAGCCGATGGGGGCCATGACGACCGCGGGGACGCCGGCCGCGTGGCGCTCCTCCAGGTGGTCGCAGATGTCGGGCTCCAGCCAGGGGATGTGCGGGGCGCCGGAGCGGGACTGGTAGACGAGCTGCGAGGGGTGGTCGACGCCGGTGCGCTCGCGGACGGCGTCGGCGACCAGCCGGGCCACCTCCAGGTGCTCCTTGACGTACGCCCCGCCGTCCCCGTGGTCCTCGGCCGGGCCGGAGCTGTCGGCGGCGGCGATCGGGATGGAGTGGGTCGAGAAGGCGAGGTGCGCGCCGTCCCGGACGTCCTCGGGGAGGTCGGCGAGGGAGGCGACGACGCCGTCGATCATCGGCTCGAGGAAGCCGGGGTGGTTGAAGTAGTGGCGCAGCTTGTCGACCTTCGGGAGGTCGAGGCCCTCGGCCCGGAGGGCGGCCAGGGAGTCCGCGAGGTTCTCGCGGTACTGGCGGCACCCCGAGTACGAGGCGTAGGCGCTGGTGGCCAGGACCAGGATGCGGCGGCGCCCGTCGGCGACCATCTCGCGCAGGGTGTCCGTCAGGTACGGCGCCCAGTTGCGGTTGCCCCAGTAGACCGGCAGGTCCAGGCCATGGTCCGCGAAGTCCTTGCGGAGGGCGTCCAGGAGGGCGCGGTTCTGGTCGTTGATCGGGCTGACCCCGCCGAACAGGAAGTAATGCCGGCCCACTTCCTTGAGGCGTTCCTTGGGGATGCCTCGCCCACGCGTCACGTTCTCCAGGAACGGAACCACGTCGTCCGGGCCTTCGGGGCCGCCGAACGAGAGCAGGAGGAGGGCGTCGTAGGGGGTGGCATCGAGCGCGTCTGGCATGCCTCCGATCCTGC
The DNA here is from genome assembly GCF_044763565.1 of Streptomyces sp. NPDC096013. NCBI lineage: Bacteria > Bacillati > Actinomycetota > Actinomycetes > Kitasatosporales > Streptomycetaceae > Streptomyces > Streptomyces sp. NPDC096013. The sequence continues at coordinate 1,651,755 of NZ_JBIWGK010000001.1, forward strand.
CACCCGCCACTGACAGCCGGGAAACGGCGGGGGGCCGGACGGAGATCCAGGCCCGTCACGTACGGAGATCCAGGCCCGTGACGGACGGGTGCAACGGGGCCCGCCTGCTCGTAAGCTGTATCAGCCGCATTCGCACCTTACGCAGCCGTCACCGCGGCACCACCGAGCCGCCCCAGCCCTTTCCCGACCGGAGACACCGTGCCCAGCCCCTATCGCGCCCTGTTCGCCGCACCCGGCTCCAAGGGCTTCTCCGCCGCGGGGTTCCTCGGCCGTATGCCGCTGTCGATGATGGGCATCGGCGTGGTCACGATGATCTCGCAGATCAACGGGCGCTACGGGCTCGCGGGCGCCCTGTCGGCCACCATCGCGCTGGCCGCCGCCGCGATCGGGCCGCGGATCTCGCGCTGGGTCGACCAGTACGGGCAGCGGCGGGTGCTGCGTCCGGCGACCCTGGTGGCGCTGACCGCGGCGGCCGGGCTGCTGCTGGCCGCCCGCTTCGCGTGGCCGGACTGGGTGCTGTTCGTGTGCGCCGCCGGCATCGGGTCGGTACCGAGCCTGGGCGCGATGGTCCGCGCGCGCTGGGCGGCGATCTACCGGGGCACCCCGCAACTGCACACCGCGTACTCCCTGGAGTCCGTGGTGGACGAGGTGTGCTTCATCTTCGGGCCGATCATCTCCATCGGGCTGTCCACGGCGTGGTTCCCGGAGGCGGGTCCCCTGCTGGCCGCCTGCTTCCTGGCGGTCGGCGTCTTCTGGCTGACCTCCCAGCGCGCCACCGAGCCCGCGCCGCATCCACGCGCGCGTGGCGACAAGGCCGGCGGCTCGGCGCTGCGCACGGCCGGTCTCCAGGTGCTGGTGGCCACCTTCGTGGCGACCGGGGCGATCTTCGGGGCGGTCGACGTGGTCACCGTGGCGTTCGCCGACGAACGCGGCCACAAGGGCGGCGCCAGCATCGTCCTCGCGCTGTACGCGGCGGGCTCCTGTGCGGCGGGGGTCGTGTTCGGGCTGATGCGCTTCCGGGGAGCCCCGGAACGTCGATGGCTGCTGGGCATATGCACGATGGCCGTGAGTATGATCCCCCTCCTACTGGTCGGAAACCTGCCGCTTCTGGCCGTGGCGCTGTTCCTTGCGGGCCTGTCCATCGCACCCACGATGATCACGACGATGTCCCTCATCGAAGAGCACGTACCACGCGCGAAGCTCACCGAAGGCATGACCTGGGTGAGCACCGGCCTTGCGGTCGGGGTCGCGCTCGGCTCCTCCGTCGCCGGCTGGGTGATCGACGCAGCCGGCGCGCGTGCCGGGTACGGGGTTCCGGTCGTCGCCGGTGCCGTCGCGGTCGCGGTCGGTTTCCTCGGGTACCGCCGGCTCAGCAGACCGGCGCCGGGTCGGGGAGGCACCGTTGAGCACCACAGCGAGCGCGAAGAACGGCACGTGGCGTAACTGGGGCGGTACGGTCGCGTCGCGGCCCGTGCGGGAGGTCTCGCCCGCCTCCGTGGAGGAGCTGGCCGCGGCCGTGCGGCGGGCCGGTGAGGACGGTCTGACGGTGAAGGCCGTCGGCACCGGGCACTCCTTCACGTCGATCGCCGCCACGGACGGTGTGTTGATCCGCCCTCAACTCTTGACCGGCATCCGCAACATTGATCGGGATGCCTTGACGGTCACGGTCGAGGCGGGCACCCCGCTCAAGAGACTCAACATGGCTCTCGCGCGCGAGGGTCTGTCGCTCACGAACATGGGCGACATCATGGAGCAGACCGTCTCCGGGGCGACCAGCACCGGCACCCACGGCACCGGCCGCGAGTCCGCCTCGATAGCCGCCCAGATCAAGGGACTTGAGCTGGTCACCGCGGACGGCTCGGTGCTCACCTGCTCCGAGAAGGAGAACCCCGAGGTCTTCGCGGCGGCTCGCATCGGCCTCGGCGCGCTCGGGATCATCACGGCGATCACGTTCGCCGTGGAGCCCGTCTTCCTGCTCACGGCCCGCGAGGAGCCGATGACCTTCGACGAGGTCACCGGACGCTTCGACGAACTCTGGGCCGAGAACGAGCACTTCGAGTTCTACTGGTTCCCCCACACCGGCAACACCAACACCAAGCGCAACAACCGCAGCGCGGGCCCCGAGAAGCCGGTGAGCCCCGTCTCCGGCTGGTTCGAGGACGAGTTCCTCTCCAACGGCGTCTTCCAGGTGGCCCAGTGGGTCGGCCGCGCGGCGCCCGGCACGGTTCCGTCGATCGCGCAGATCTCCAGCAAGGCCCTGTCGGCGCGGACGTACACCGACATCCCCTACAAGGTCTTCACCTCCCCGCGCCGGGTGCGGTTCGTGGAGATGGAGTACGCCGTCCCGCGCGAGGCGCTCGTCGAGACCCTGCGCGAGCTGAAGGCCATGGTCGACCGCTCGGACCTCAGGATCAGCTTCCCCGTGGAGGTGCGCACCGCCCCCGCGGACGACATCACCCTGTCCACCGCCTCCGGCCGGGACAGCGCCTACATCGCCGTGCACATGTTCAAAGGCACGCCCTATCAGGCGTACTTCACCGCCGCCGAGCGCATCCTCACCGCGCACGAGGGCCGTCCGCACTGGGGCAAGGTGCACACCCGGGACGCGGAGTACTTCGCCGGGGTCTACCCGCGCTTCGGCGAGTTCACGGCGTTGCGGGATCGGCTGGACCCTGATCGCCGCTTCCAGAACGACTACTTGCGGAGGGTCCTGGGTCAGTAGCCGACGCGCTCGGCGTGGGGGTCGGCGTACCGCCGCCGTCCGAAGCACCCGGTGTCGGCGTCGAACCGGCCGTCGTACCACCGCTCTTGGACGGTGTGCCGGTGTCGGTCGAGCCGGAGGACGGCTCCGGGGCGGGCGCCGAACCCTCCTGGGATTCGGACGGGGAGTCGGCCGGACTCGGCGTGGGGTCGCCGGACTTCGGGGACGAGGACGTGTCGTGGCCGGTGACGGCGGCGCTGACCGTGGTGCCCTTGCCGCCGCTGAAGCTGTCGCCGGACACCAGTTCGTAGACGGTGATCCCGGTCATCGTGACCCCGAAGACGAGGGCCGCGGCGAGCACCGGGCGCTTCCAACTGCCCACCCGCGCGCGGTAGACGGTGCCCTCGGTGAACTCGCCGGGGCGCGCGGGGGGTGGTCCCGGCTCCCTGGAGGTGACGGCCTCCTTGGGGGTGATCTTCGCCTCACGGAGCTGGGCGCCGGTTCTGCTGAAGAAGTGCTGGAAGACGGTGCCTCCGGAGGTGGCTATCGCGCTCACGACGCCGGCGCCGAGGATCGTGCCGTAGACCCCGAAGTAGGAGGCGAGCTTGGCGGCCACCACCGCCGCCACCGCGCTTCCGGCGACTTGAGGGACGCTCAGTTCGATCCGCTTCTTGCTGACATCGGGCACTTCACGCATTCCGGGGCCTTGCCTGCCTTTCCCGTACCTGATCAACTATCTGTACGACAAAGGGACGTACGGCCGAAACCAATAGTTCCGTTTCCGGCTTTTGCGTGAAGTACGCCACTTTCAAGATCGCCCGAACCCCGCCCCAGACCGCCAAGTCCCGCCCCCCACAAGAAGTTGGGCGGCGTGCCAATCCACGCACGTGGTCCAAATGGAGTACTGTTGCGAGCCCTGGGTCAGGCCTCCCGCCAGGGCGTCCACAGGCTTTTGGACCGCCCATAAGGGGCCCGTTGCACAGGGTGACGTAGTTGGTCACTTAGCGTTGCGAATAGGTAACCGTGCCATAACGGCGAGTCCGGGCCCGTGCCCGACACGCCGGGCAACTCGGCAAGGTTGTGGCAGGCTGCACCCGGGCAGGCCACACTCGACTAGCGGAAGCAGCGACGCACGTGACGTCGGCAGGCACCACCCGGGAGGTCCCCATGCCCGAACTGCGTGTCGTGGCCGTCTCTAACGACGGCACACGGCTGGTGCTGAAGGCTGCGGACAGCACGGAGTACACGCTTCCGATTGACGAGCGTCTGCGCGCCGCCGTACGCGGCGACCGTCCCCGCCTCGGCCAGATCGAGATCGAGGTGGAGAGCCATCTCCGCCCCCGAGACATTCAGGCACGTATACGCGCCGGCGCCTCCGCCGAGGAGGTCGCCCAGCTCGCCGGCATCCCCGTCGACCGGGTGCGCCGCTTCGAGGGCCCTGTCCTCGCGGAGCGCGCCTTCATGGCCGAGCGGGCCCGGAAGACTCCCGTCCGCCGCCCCGGCGAGAACGCGGGACCCCAGCTCGGCGAGGCCGTCCAGGAGCGCCTGACGCTGCGCGGTGCCGAGAAGGACACCGTCCAGTGGGACTCCTGGCGCCGCGACGACGGCACCTGGGAGGTCCTGCTGGTCTACCGGGTCGCGGGCGAACCGCACTCGGCGAGCTGGACGTACGACCCGCCCCGGCGGCTCGTCCAGGCCGTCGACGACGAGGCGCGCTCGCTGATCGGCGAGTCCGACGACCTCGCCTCGACGCCCGAGCCCAGCTTCCCGTTCGTGCCGCGGATCGCCCGGCTGCCCCGGGACCGGCCGTTGGACCGTGCCCTGGAGCGCCCGGAGCGTCCCGCGCTGCCGTCGCCGGAGCCGGTCGAGGAGAGCGAGCGCGACTCCCTGACCAGCCTCCTGGAGGCGGTGCCCAGCTTCCGCGGCGACATGGTGGTCCCCGAGCGCCCCTCGGAGACCCCGGAAGAGCCCGCCGTGGAACCGGAGGAGGAAGAGCCCCCGGCCCCCGCGGCCTCGGCCGGCTCGGCCTACGCGGACGTCCTGATGCCCCGCTCCGTGGGAGCCCACCGCGACCGCCTCATCGGCTCCACCGACCGCCAGGCGGAGGCGGACGGCGTCCGTCCGGGCCGCAGAGCGGCGGTGCCGAGCTGGGACGAGATCGTCTTCGGGACACGCAGGAAGAAGCAGGAGTAGCAGGAAACAGCAGGCGTGGTACGGCAGTTGCGCGTACGACGACGGGGGCCCGCACCGGTTCGGTGGCGGGCCCCCGTCGTCGTACGGAGATACGGCTACTCCGGTTGTACGGGCCCTACTGGGGGTCCGGGCCCACGGCGACCGGGCGTTCCGGGTCCGTGGACCACTCCGACCAGGAGCCCACGTAGAGCGCGGCCGGGATACCGGCGACCGCCAGGGCCAGCACCTCGTGGGCGCCGGAGACCCCTGAGCCGCAGTACACGCCGACGCCCGTGCCCTCCGTGGCGCCCAAGGACCTGAAGCGGGCGGCCAGTTGGTCCGCCGGGAGGAAGCGGCCGTCCGGGCCGACGTTCTCGTTGGTCGGGGCGGACAGGGCTCCCGGGATGTGGCCGCCGACGCGGTCGATCGGTTCCACCTCGCCCCGGTAGCGCTCCCCCGCGCGGGCGTCGAACAGGACGCCGGTGCGGGCGAGGGCGGCGGCTCCGTCGGCGTCCAGGAGGTCCATGGCACCCGGTTCCGGCGTGAAATCGCCCTCCTTGGGGGTCGGTGCGTCCGTCTCCAGAGACCCCTCCCAGGGGGGAAGGCCGCCGTCGAGGACCCGCACGTCCGGGTGACCCGTCCAGCGCAGCAGCCACCACGCGCGGGCCGCCGCCCAGCCCTGGCCGCCGTCGTACACGACGACCGGGCGGCCCGCCGACACGCCCGCGCGCCGCATCGCGGCACCGAAGCGCGCGGTGTCGGGCAGGGGGTGCCGGCCGCCGACGCCGGGGGCCGAGGCGAGTTCCTGATCGAGGTCCACGTAGACGGCGCTTGGGATGTGCCCGGTCGCGTAGGCGGCGTGGCCGTCGAAGGGGGGTTCACCTGCGGCCTTGGCGACGCTGAGCTGCCAGCGGACGTCGAGCAGGACGGGCGGGTTCGGTCCGGCCAGATCGGTCGCCAGTTCGGGTGCGGAGATGATGGCGTTCATGACCACCATCCTCGCGCAAGGGGTGGCCGCCGCGTCCAGGTCCGACTACTCTGCTCCGCCGGACAGTCTCGATCACGAGGCGTACGGGAACGAGCACATGCTGTACAACCGATGGACGCCCCCTGGCAATCGTCCGGAAACGGAGGAGAGGCCGCTGCTCGGCCATCCTCTCCACGTGAGCCGTCCGTCGACGGCGCGGCCGGGGCGCGGTGCGCCACAGGGGGTGCGAGCATCGGCACGGGGCGTGCACGCGGGTGCGGCACGCGGATCCGCAGAGCGGAAGCGACACGGCCACCGCAAGGGGCCTAGGAGAAGGTGACGATGACCGAGGCACGGGCGTCGGCCGGCCTGAACGGCGACACGCACACTCGGCGTACGCAGGGCACACCCTGCTGGGTGAGTCTGATGGTGCACGGGATGGCCACGACTCAGGAGTTCTACGGAGAGCTGTTCGGCTGGGAGTTCGAGCCCGGCCCGCAGCAGCTCGGCCCCTACGCACGGGCCCTGCTCGACGGGCAGGAAGTCGCCGGCATCGGCCAGCTGCCGCCGGACCGGCATCTGCCCATCGCCTGGACGCCGTATCTCGCCTCGGACGACGTCGACCAGACGGCCGAGACGGTACGGATGTGCGGCGGCACGGTCGGGGTGGGCCCCCTGGACGCGGCCGAGGCCGGCCGGCTGGCGATCGGCTCCGACCCCTCGGGGGCGGTGTTCGGCATCTGGCAGGCCGCCGACCACCTCGGCACGACCATCACCGGCGTGCACGGCACACCGGCCTGGAACGAACTGCTGACGTCCGAGACCGCGAACGTCGCCAAGTTCTACGAGGCGGTGTTCGGCTACGAGCAGCGGCCGGTGGCCTCCGCCGACTTCGACTACGTCACCCTCCACCTGGACGGCCACCCGGTGGCCGGCATCCACGGCGTCGGCACCGCCCTGCCCCGCGACCGGGGCCCGCACTGGATGACGTACTTCGAGGTCGCCGACGCGGACGAGGCACTCCGCCGTGTCGCGGAGCTCGGCGGGCACACGCTGGCCGCGCCCCACGACAGCCCGCACGGGCGCGTGGCCACGGTCGCGGACCCCGAGGGTGCGATGTTCTCGGTGATCGAGGGGCCGCGCTAGGACCTGTCCGACCATTCCCGTCGTCGCCCGCAGGGCAGCAGACGGGTATGGTCGGAAAGGCCCTAGGCCGACGTCATCGGCAGCACGTCGGGGGACAGGGCCGCCGCGCGGGCCGTGGCCGCCGTCATACGGCGGCGGTGGTGGCGGCGGCACAGGACCTCGTAGCCGACCGCTTCCGCCTGGTTGACGTCGCCCACGACGACCTGGGCGCCCTCGACGACCATCTCGCCGCCTATCGTGCGCGCGTTGTGGGTGGCGCGGGCGCCGCACCAGCACAGGGCCTCCACCTGGAGGACCTCCACGCGGTCGGCGAGTTCGACCAGGCGCTGGGAGCCGGGGAAGAGCTTGGAGCGGAAGTCGGTCGTAATTCCGAAGGCGTAGACGTCGAGGCCCAGATCGTCGACCACGCGCGCGAGCTGGTCGATCTGCACCGGGCCCAGGAACTGCGCCTCGTCGGCGATGACGTAGTCCGCCCGGCCGCCCTGGGAGAGGTGGTCGACGAGGTACGCGTACAGGTCCTGCTCGTCCTCGACCTCCACGGCGTCGGTGACCAGGCCGAGGCGTGAGGAAAGCTTTCCCTCGCCCGCGCGGTCGTCCCGGGTGAAGATCATCCCCGCCAGTCCGCGTGCCGAGCGGTTGTGCTCGATCTGGAGCGCCAGGGTCGACTTCCCGCAGTCCATGGTTCCGCAGAAGAACACCAGCTCGGGCATGGGGAGTTGAGCACCTTTCGGCAAGACGGAGGTCGGAGGGGCTTCAGGAGCGTACTTCGAGCAGCGGGACGAACTGCTCGGCGGGGGTCATCGAACCGTGGTTGCCGACCATCGCCGACTCCTTCGGTTCGCGCTCGGACGCGATGATCAGGACGTCGTCCCGGGCCGCCGCGATCACGTCGCCGAGACGGTCGTAGACGCGCTCGTCGATGTGCGGGCCGAACCAGCCCGCCGCGATCGCCTCGTCCCGGGAGGCCACCCAGAACTGCTCGCCGAGGACCTCGCGCCAGCAGGTCAGGACGTCGCTCTCGGCGCCGCGTACCGCGTAGACGTGGCGGGCGCGGCCCTCACCGCCGAGGAGGGCGACGCCGGCGCGCAGCTCCCAGTCCGCGTCGAAGTCGATGCGGTGCTCCTCGTCGAAGGGCACGTCGATCATGCCGTGGTCGGCGGTGACGTACAGGGCGCTGCGCGGCGGGAGTTGGCCGGCGAGGCGCTGGACGAGCCGGTCGACGTACATGAGTTGGCCGCGCCAGTTGTCGGAGGCGATGCCGTGGCGGTGGCCCGCGCCGTCGAGTTCGGCGTAGTACGTGTACACCAACGAGCGGCCCCCTGCGGCCAGTTGCTCGGCCGCGAGGTCCATGCGCTCCTCGCCGGTGAGCCGCCCGTGGAACGTCCCGCCGCTGAGCGCGACCTTCGTCAGCGGGGTGTTCTGGAAGGTCGGGGACGACACCTGGGCGGCGTGCACACCCGCGTCCTGGGCCAGCTGGAAGATCGTGGGGTACGGCTGCCAGGCCCCCGGCTTGGTCCACGGCTGCCAGCGGAGCTGGTTCATCAGCTCGCCGGTGGCCGGGTTGCGCACGGTGTAGCCGGGCAGGCCGTGGGCGCCGGGCGGCAGGCCGGTGCCGACGGAGGCAAGGGAGGTCGCGGTGGTCGCCGGGTAACCGGCGGTGAGGGGGCGCCCGGTGCCGCCGCGTGAGCTGCCGAGCAGTGCGTGCAGGTAGGGCGCCTCGTCGGCGTGGTCCTTGATCTGCTCCCAGCCGAGGCCGTCGATCAGGAAGACGCAGTTGCGGTCGGCCGGGGTCAGCTCCGGGATCGCCGCGGTCGTGCCGGGTACGCCCATGCCCGCGGCCAGCGTGGGCAGCAGGTCGGCCAGGGAGCCGGAGCCGTACTCGGGGACGGGCGCGGACTCGACGGGCAGGGGTTCCGGGTGGTCCCAGGCCGCGAAAGCGGGAGGGGTGGGCGCTGAGCGCCCTCGGTCATGGGCGGCGGAGGGAGACGGGTGGGACATCAGCGCGGAACGTCCGCGGTCGCCTCGGAGAGGGACTGGGCGAAGGCGAGGGTCTGCTGGACCGTCTCCGGGCCGTCGCCCGCCTCGCTGACGCGCAGGCTCAGGTCGTCCGCCGTCGAGTTGCCCGTGTAGCCGTGGTCCGCCTCGCAGTTGGGGTCGCCGCAGGCGGCCGGCTCCAGGTCGATCCGGGCGACGGCACCCCAGCCGATGGTCAGCACGACCTCCCGGGGCAGCGTGCCCGGGGTGTACGACTCCGGGTTGGCGACCACGCGGCTGAGCACCACGGACGAGATCCGGCCGAGCTTCACGGACTCCGTGGACGTCGTCGCGTACGGCGTCGGGGAGGTGCTGTCGGCGGCCTGCTCGTCGGTGTGGCTGACGATGAAGCGGTTGCCGGTGAGGACGAGCACGGTCACATGCCGGCGCACTTCGTTCTGGTCGAACGTGGTCTCCTGGTGGACCAGGAACGACCGGATCGGCTCGCCGCCCACGGCGGCCTCCACCGCCTCGGCCACGAGGGCCGGGTAGTAGCCGCTGCGCTCGATCGCCGCACGCAGCCCCTGGGTCGTCGTACTGGTCTTGGCCATGACGTCCATCCTACGGTGGCGCACTGACTGCGAGGCACCGGTCAGGGCCGTCTCATCTCTCCTGTCGCACGGCTGTGCCCAGTGCGCGGAAGGCGTCCGGGGGTGCCTGCCGTGTCTCTCAGTACACGGGAAGCGTGCGCGGGCCGAGGTCGTCGCGGACCGGGGGCGGGGCCAGCCGGACGGAGGCGCCCAGCACGCTCAGGCCGTGCGCGGCGACGACGACCGGTTCCAGGGTCACGGCGACGACCTCGGGGTGGTCGTCGACCAGCCGCGACACCCGGAGCATCAGCTCCTCCAGGGCAGGCGTGTCGACCGGTGTGGAGCCGCGCCAGCCGAACAGGAGCGGTGCCGTCCGGATCGACCGGACCAGCGAGGCGGCCTCCCGGTCCGTGACCGGGATCAGCCGGTGCGCGGTGTCCCCGAGCAGCTGCGAGGCGGCCCCGGCGAGCCCGAACGACAGCACGGCCCCGGCCGCCGGGTCGATGACGGCCCGTACGACGGTGTCGACCCCGCGCGGCGCCATCCGCTGCACCACCGGCCGCAGCTCCTCGGGCGTCCCGAACAGTTCACCCAACTCGGCGTACGCCCGCCGCAGTTGGTCCTCGTCCGCGAGATCCAGCCGTACGCCGCCCAGGTCGGCGCGGTGGCGCAGGTGCGGGGCGGTGGCCTTGAGGGCGACCGGGTAGCCGAGGGTGCGGGCGGCCTCGGCGGCGGCGTCCGGGGTGGGCGCGGGGAGCGCGCGGTGGACGTCGACGCCGTACTTCCCGAGCAGGTCGCAGGTGTCGTCGACGCCGAGGGTGAGGCCCTGCCCGCGCGCGAGGAGCCTGCCGATCAGCCCGGCGGCGCCCTTCTCGTCGATGTCCTCGAACTCGGGGACCCGGCCGGGGTCGACGGCCTCGCGCCGCCACTGGGCGTACTTCACGGCTTCGGAGAGGGCGCGGACGGCGCGCTCGGCGGCGGGGAAGGCGGGGATGAGACCGCCGCCCCCGGGGGCGGGTATCCCGGTGACGGGCTGCTCCGGTTCCGCGGTGTCCGGTCGCGGGGCTCCCTCCGCGGGGCGGTGCCGGTCGGAGCCGGCCGCTGTGCCGGGTGTCCTGGAGGCGACCTGGGGTGCCGTGCTCATCGCGGCGGACAACGCCTCGGCCAGGCCTCCGAGTTCCACGTGCACCACCAGCACCGGCTTCCCGGGAACGGCCGCCGCCGCTGAGCGCAGTGCCTCCGCCAGTGCCGCGTCCTCGGCCGGCCCCTCCCCCACCGCGGGTATCGCCGTCACCACCACGGCGTCGCACGCCTCCTCGGCCAACGCCTCCGACAGGGCCCGATGGAAGTCCCCGGCCGTCGCGGCCGTCGTCAGGTCCAGCGGGGCGAGCGGCCGCAACCCCTCGGAGAGGCACGCGTCGTACGTCAGCAGTCCCAGGGACTCGGAGTTCCCGACGATCGCCACGCGCGGGCCGCCGGGCAGCGGCTGCCGTGCCAGGAGCAGCCCGGTGTCCACCAGTTCGGTGATCGTCTCGACGCGGATCACCCCGGCCTGGCGGAGCAGTGCGGACACCGTGGCGTGCGGCAGGCGGGTCGCCCGTACGGCGTGACCCTGGGGGGCGGAGCCGGCGCCCTGGACGACGACCAGCGGTTTCGCCGCCGCGGTGCGCCGGGCGAGGCGGGTGAACTTGCGGGGGTTGCCGATGGACTCCAGGTACATGAGGGCGACGTCGGTGTCGGGGTCGTCGAACCAGTACTGGAGGACGTCGTTTCCGGAGACGTCCGCGCGGTTGCCCGACGACACGAACGTGGAGACGCCCGTGACCCCGGTGACCCCGCCGCCGCGCCGGTGCAGCCGGGACAGCAGGGCGATGCCGATGGCACCGGACTGGGCGAACAGGCCGATGCGTCCGGGGCGCGGCATCTCGGGGGCGAGGGAGGCGTTCAGGCGTACGTCGGCCGCGGTGTTGATGACCCCGAAGGCGTTCGGTCCGATGATGCGCATGCCGTACGTGCGCGCGTGGCGCACGAGTTCACGCTGGCGCTCGCGTCCTTCGGGGCCGCTCTCGGCGTAACCGGCGGTGAGCACGACCAGCCCCTGCACCCCGTGTTCACCGCACTCGGCGACGACTTCGGGGACGTGCTCGACCGGTACGGCGACGACCGCGAGGTCCACGGGGCCCTCGATGTCGCGCACCGAGCGGTGGGCCGGTACCCCGTCGAGGTCCTTCTGCTCTTCGGGGAACGCCTTGTTCACGGCGTACAGGCCACCGGCGAAACCGGCGTCCCTGATGTTGTCGAGAACGCTGCGGCCCACCCCGCGGGGGGAGCGGCCGACACCGATGACCGCGACCGATCCGGGCACCAACAGCCGCCGTACGGAACGTGCTTCGGCGCGCTGCTCGCGTGCGCGCTGCACGGCGAGGGACCGGTCCGTGGGTTCGAGGTCGAACTCCAGGCGGACGACGCCGTCCTCGAAGCTTCGCTTCTGGGTGTAGCCGGCGTCCGTGAACACCTTGATCATCTTGTTGTTGGCGGGCAGCACCTCGGCGGCGAAGCGGCGGATGCCGCGCTCGCGGGCGACGGCCGCGATGTGCTCCAGGAGGGCGGACGCGACGCCCCTCCCCTGGTGCGCGTCCTGCACGAGGAAGGCGACCTCGGCCTCGTCGGCCGGTGCGGAGGCGGCTCGCCCGTCGGCACTAATGCGGTCATAGCGTACGGTGGCGATGAACTCGCCGCCGACGGTGGCCGCGAGTCCCACCCGGTCCACAAAGTCGTGGTGCGTGAAGCGGTGGACGTCCTTGGCGGACAGGCGGGGATACGGCGCGAAGAAGCGGTAGTACTTCGACTCGTCGGAGACCTGCTCGTAGAAGCTGACCAGGCGATCGGCGTCGTCGACGGTGATGGGCCTGATGCGCGCGGTACCCCCGTCGCGCAGCACCACGTCGGCTTCCCAGTGGGCGGGGTACTCGTGCCGGTCCGACGAGGTCTGCATGGGGCCCAGCGTACGGCTCGCGTCCGACAACGGCGCGAGGCAGTCTGTGGGGAACAACAGAGCGCGGGGAGTGGGGCCGAGGCCGCGGCCCGACACCCCGTTCCGGACGGTCCGGCGGACCGGTCCGGGCTCGCTTCACGTGTGGGAAACTGGTCTAGACAACCCTGAGACTCTGAAGGGCAGCATCACATGGCTGAGCGCCGCGTCAACGTCGGCTGGGCGGAGGGCCTTCACGCCCGCCCCGCCTCCATCTTCGTCCGGGCCACCACGGCCTCGGGTATCCCCGTGACGATCGCCAAGGCCGACGGCAACCCCGTCAACGCGGCCTCCATGCTCGCGGTCCTGGGCCTGGGCGCCCAGGGCGGCGAGGAGATCGTCCTCGCGTCGGACGCCGAGGGCGCGGACGCGGCCCTCGACCGCCTCGCGAAGCTGGTCGCGGAAGGCCTCGAGGAACTCCCCGAGACCGTCTGAGCACCACCCAATTGAGGGTTGCGGTGCATTTGCCCAAAACCCGATGCACCACAACCTCGAAGGGCTCGTCCGAATTACCGGGCGAGCCCTTCGCATTTCCATTTGTGGGCAGCATGAATAATCCCCCGCGAATTAGCTCCTCTTTGTATACGGTGCCCGTGTTAATGCCGCAGACCCGACATGTTTACGGGAGGTTGCGAAGTCCTCACACGGTCCGCGCCGTTCGCGGCGTTCGCCCCGCCGGGAAAGCGCAGCCGGTGCGCGGTGCCCGCGCGCTCGGTGTGCAGGGCGGTGATCGCCCGGGCGCGCTCGGCGTCGCCGCGGGCCACGGCGTCCACGATGGCGCCGTGCTCGGCCCAGGACTCCACGGGGTTGGCCGGGGCGTCCACCGCGTACATCCAGGCGATCTTGTGCCGCAGCTGGGTCAGCATCGAGGTCAGCGCGGGACTCCCGGAGGCCTGGGACAGCGTCTCGTGGAACCAGCTGCCCAGGGAGCGCAGATCCTCGCTGTTGCCCCGCCTGGCCCGCTCCTGGCCCAGCCTGACGAGGCCGCGCAGCACCTTGAGGTGGGCCTCGGTGCGCCGCTGCGCGGCCCGTGAGGCGCCGAGCGGCTCCAGCAGCATCCGCATCTCCAGCAGGTCGGCGGCCTCCTGCTCGGTCGGTTCCGCGACGCACGCGCCCGCGTGCCGCCGGGTCACCACGAACCCCTCGGCCTCCAGCGTGCGCAGGGCCTCCCGGACGGGGACGCGCGAGACCCCGTACCGGCGCGCGAGGAGTTCCTCCGTGAGCCGGCTGCCGCGCTCGTAGACACCGGCGACGATGTCGTCCCGGATCGCCGTGCATACCGAGTGCGCCGGAATACGCATGTCCGACCTCCGCCTTAATCCCCGTGAAACGTCGACGATTGACGTGTGTTCCGTGACTCTATTGCAATGAGCGGGAATTTCCGATGGGGGGCCGGAATCCATGCATATTTTTTGGACAGGAGGGCTCCGGAAACGCCGAAAGCCCCGGCCGGGCGGGCCAGGGCTTCGGGAAGTGCGGTGCTACGCCGTCAGACGTTCACGCCGTGCTTGCGGAGGTAGGCGACGGGGTCGACGTCCGAGCCGTACTCCGCGGTGGTGCGGGCCTCGAAGTGGAGGTGCGGTCCGGTGACGTTGCCGGTCGCCCCGGAGAGGCCGATCTGCCGGCCCGGGGTGACCGTCTGGCCGACGGAGACACCGATGGACGACAGGTGGCCGTACATGGTGTACATGCCGTCGGCCATCTTGATCACCACTTGATTGCCGTACGAGCCGCCCCAGCCGGCCTCGACGACGGTGCCGGAACCGACAGCGTGGACCGAGGTGCCGGTCGAGGCGTGGAAGTCGATGCCGGTGTGGGCGCCGGACGACCAGAGGGAACCGCCGGTCTTGTAGCCGGTGGAGACGTACGAGCCGGTGACCGGTGCGACGAAGGTGTTGAGCCTCTTGCGCTCGGCGGCACGGGCGGCGCGCTCCTTGGCCTCGTGCTCCGCCTTGGCCTGCGCGGCGGCCCTGGCCCGGGCCTCCTCCTTGGCCTGCGCCTCGGCGGCGGCCTGCCGCTGGGCGGCGGCCTGGGCGTCGATCTTCTCGGCCACGGAGTCGCCGATGGCGATGACGGGGGTGAGTCCGGTCTGTTCTGCGGCGGGCTCCGCGGCGAACGCCGGGGCGCTCGCGAGGGTGCCGATGACGCCGGTGGTGGTGAGGGCCGCGACGCTCGCGACACGAACGGTGGTGCGGTGGGTCCGGCTCGGGCGACGGTGCTTCCCGGTGGCGCGGGTGAACGCCATGGAGTGGCTGATCCTTTCCTTCCTTCTCGCCTACCGGGTTAGCTGACGGGTTCGGAGCAGGAAGGTCTCCTACGGACCCCCTCCACGGGCGTCCGATTCACCCCAGGGACGTGGGTCCCCGGCTCCCCTGGCTCGCGCCGTACGGGGACTCGGCGATGACTGTCCGGTGCCGCGAGTGCGGCGCGGTGCCTGACGGACAGCCGGACCGACGCTAAGGGGGGCCACTTTCAATCCCCAAACGGATCAAGGTTTTTGTTGCACATGCCACAGGGCAGACAGGCAACCTCTCCCCCAATTCGGACAATAGGGGGCCCTGGTGACTCTTCAGCCACCAGGGCCCCCACGCGCGCGTGCCGCTCATCGGCCCGCTACGGGTCGTCTACTCGGCCGGGACGACGGTCACTTCGCCGATGCCGAGCGCTTCCACGGGCGCCTTGATCTGCTCCGCGTCGCCGACCAGGATCGTCACCAGACGGTCCACCGGGAAGGCGTTCACGACCGCCGCGGTGGCCTCCACGGTGCCGGTCGCGGCGAGCTGCTGATACAGCGTCGCCTGGTAGTCGTCGGGCAGGTGCTGCTCGACCTGGTCGGCCAGCGTGCTCGCGACGGCCGCGGCGGTCTCGTACTTGAGCGGCGCCACCCCGACGAGGTTCTGCACGGCGACGTCACGCTCGGCGTCGGTGAGGCCGCCCTCGGCGAGCTTGCGCAGCACCGTCCACAGGTCGTCCAGCGCGGGACCGGTGTTCGGGGTGTCCACGGAGCCGCTGATGGCGAGCATCGCGGCGCCCGTGCCGTCGGGTGCCGAACGCAGCACCTGGCCGAACGCCCGCACACCGTAGGTGTAGCCCTTCTCCTCGCGCAGGACGCGGTCCAGGCGGGAGGTGAGGGTGCCGCCGAGGCAGTACGTGCCGAGCACCTGGGCCGGCCACACGCGGTCGTGCCGGTCGGCTCCGACACGGCCGATGAGCAGCTGCGTCTGGACGGCGCCGGGACGGTGCACGATCACGACCCGCCCGGTGTCGTCGGCGGTCACCGGCGGCACGGGACGCGGCTGCGCGGAGGAGCCCGTCCACGAACCCAGGGTGTCGGCGAGCAGCGCGTCCAGGTCGATGCCGGTGAGGTCGCCGACGACCACGGCGGTGGCCGTCGCGGGGCGGACGTGCCGCTCGTAGAAGGCGCGTACGGACGCCGAGTCGATCTTCTCGACGGTCTCCTCGGTGCCCTGGCGCGGACGCGACATGCGCGAGCTCGCCGGGAACAGCTCCTTGGAGAGCTCCTTGGCGGCGCGGCGCGAGGGGTTGGCCGTCTCGTGCGGGATCTCGTCGAGGCGGTTGCGGACCAGCCGCTCGATCTCGCTGTCCGCGAAGGCGGGCGCGCGCAGCGCGTCGGAGAGCAGGCCGAGCCCCTTGGCCAGGCGCGAGGCCGGGACCTCCAGGCTGAGGCGCAGCCCGGGGTGGTCGGCGTGCGCGTCGAGAGTGGCGCCGGAGCGCTCCAGCTCGGCGGCGAACTCCTCGGCGGAGTGCTTGTCGGTGCCCTCGGAGAAGGCGCGCGCGGTGATCGTGGCGACACCGTCCAGGCCGGCCGGCTCGGCGTCCAGGGGCGCGTCCAGGAGCACCTCCACGGCGACGACCTGCTGGCCGGGGCGGTGGCAGCGCAGGACCGTCAGGCCGTTGGCCAGCGTGCCGCGTTCGGGGGCCGGGAAGGCCCACGGCCTGGCCTCGCCGGCCTGGGGCTGGGGGTGGAATTCCATCGTGGCGAGCTCGGTCACTTGGCCGCCTCCTCGTTCTCGTCGCCGGCCTCTGCTTCGTCGTCCTCTTCCGCGACGGGCTCGTAGACGAGCACCGCGCGGTTGTCGGGGCGCAGGCGGGCCTTGGCGACCTCCTGGACCTCCTCCGCCGTCACGTCGAGGACGCGCTGTACGGCGGTCAGGGCGAGCTGCGGGTCGCCGAACAGGACGGCGTACCGGCACAGTTCGTCGGCGCGGCCCGCGACCGTGCCCAGCCGGTCGAGCCACTCGCGCTCCAACTGGGCCTGGGCGCGCTCCATTTCCTCAGCCGTGGGGCCCTCCTCGGCGAACCGGGCGAGCTCCTCGTCGATGGCGGCCTCGATGACGGGCACCTCGACGTCACCGGACGTCTTCACGTCGAGCCACCCCAGGGAGGGCGCTCCGGCCAGCCGCAGCAGTCCGAAGCCGGCCGCGACGGCCGTACGGTCGCGTCGGACAAGGCGGTTGTAGAGGAGCGAGGACTCGCCGCCGCCGAGGATGGTGAGGGCGAGGTCGGCCGCGTCGGACGCGCGCGTGCCGTCCTCCGGGAGGCGGTACGCGCACATCAGGGCGCGCGCCGGGACCTCCTCGACGACGACCTCGCGCAGCTCCCCGCCCATCGTGTCGGGCAGCGCGCCGTCACGGGGTGCGGGCTTGCCGTCGTGCGCGGCGATGGACCCGAAGTACTTCTCGATCCAGGCGAGCGTCTGCTCGGGGTCGATGTCGCCGACCACGGACAGGACCGCGTTGTTGGGCGCGTAGTAGGTGCGGAAGAACGCGCGCGCGTCCTCCAGGGTGGCCGCGTCCAGGTCCGCCATCGAGCCGATGGGCGTGTGGTGGTAGGGGTGGCCCTCCGGGTAGGCGAGGGCGGTCAGCTTTTCGAACGCGGTGCCGTAGGGCACATTGTCGTAGCGCTGGCGGCGTTCGTTCTTGACGACGTCCCGCTGGTTCTCCATGGACTCGTCGTCCAGGGCGGCCAGCAGGGAGCCCATGCGGTCGGCCTCCAGCCAGAGGGCGAGCTCCAACTGGTGGGCGGGCATGGTCTCGAAGTAGTTCGTGCGCTCGAAACTGGTGGTGCCGTTGAGCGAACCGCCCGCGCCCTGCACCAGTTCGAAGTGTCCGTTGCCCTTCACCTGTCCGGAGCCCTGGAACATCAGGTGCTCGAAGAGGTGAGCCAGGCCGGTCCGTCCCTTGACCTCGTGGCGGGAACCGACGTCGTACCAGAGGCACACCGCCGCGACCGGGGTCAGGTGGTCCTCGGAGAGCACCACGCGCAGACCGTTGGCCAAGCGGTGTTCGGTCGCTGTCAGGCCGCCGGAGCCTGCCTCGGCGGTGGCCGTGTGACCCATGGGCATGTACGTCCCTTCGATCGCGGATTCTCTGGCTGGAAACGCAGAAATCCTGCTCGTCCCGCCACTGTATGCAAGCGTGCGGACCGTCGGCGAAGTTCCCGGCGGACGTACGCCGAGAGCGAGATCGCGTAGCCTGCGGGCAGTCGCACACGTGGACTCACGCGGCAACCGCCCGCGACGGACCCGAGCGGGCGACGCCGGGTCCTGGTCCGCGTTGTCAGTGCCGCGGTCCACAATGGTTCACGTCAAGACCCCGTTCACGCTTCAGCAAGAGTAAGCCGAAGGGGAGCGACCCCCAGGCGAGCGACCAGAAAAGAGGAGCCGGCAGCGATGGCCCGCCGCAGCACGAAGACCCCGCCGCCCGACGACTCGTTCGAGGAGCGCATCCTCGACATCGACGTCGTCGACGAGATGCAGGGCTCCTACCTTGAGTACGCGTACTCGGTCATCTACTCCCGCGCCCTGCCGGACGCCCGGGACGGCCTGAAGCCGGTCCACCGACGCATCGTCTACCAGATGGACGAGATGGGCCTGCGCCCCGACCGCGGCTACGTGAAGTGCGCGCGTGTCGTCGGCGAGGTCATGGGCAAGCTGCACCCGCACGGAGACGCGTCGATCTACGACGCCCTCGTGCGCATGGCCCAGCCCTTCTCCATGCGCGTGCCCCTGGCCGACGGCCACGGCAACTTCGGCTCGCTGGGCAACGACGACCCGCCCGCCGCCATGCGGTACACCGAGTGCCGGCCGTCCGAGGCCGCGAACCTGATGACCGAGTCGATCGACGAGGACACGGTCGACTTCACCCCGAACTACGACGGCCAGGAGCAGGAGCCGGTGGCCCTGCCCGCCGCCTTCCCGAACCTCCTGGTGAACGGCTCGTCGGGCATCGCCGTCGGCATGGCCACCAACATGCCGCCGCACAACCTGGGCGAAGTCATCGCCGCAGCCCGGCATCTGATCCGCTATCCGAACGCGGACCTGGACAGCCTGATGCGTCACGTCCCCGGCCCCGACCTGCCCACGGGCGGCCGGATCGTCGGCCTCACCGGCATCCGGGACGCGTACGAGACGGGCCGCGGCACCTTCAAGATCCGCGCGACGGTCACCGTGGACAACGTCACGGCCCGCCGCAAGGGCCTGATCGTCACCGAACTGCCCTTCTCCGTGGGCCCCGAGAAGGTCATCGCCAAGATCAAGGACCTGGTCGGCGCGAAGAAGCTCCAGGGCATCGCCGACGTCAAGGACCTCACCGACCGCGCGCACGGCCTGCGCCTGGTCATCGAGATCAAGAACGGCTTCGTCCCGGAAGCGGTACTGGAGCAGCTCTACAAGCTGACGCCGATGGAGGAGTCCTTCGGCATCAACAACGTCGCTCTGGTCGACGGCCAGCCCCTCACTCTGGGCCTCAAGGAACTCCTGGAGGTCTACCTCGACCACCGCTTCGACGTCGTGCGGCGCCGTAGCGAGTTCCGCCGCACCAAGCGGCGCGACCGCCTCCACCTCGTGGAGGGTCTGCTCACCGCTCTCATCGACATCGATGAGGTCATCCGGATCATCCGCTCCAGCGACAACTCCGCACAGGCGAAGCAGAGCCTGATGGAGCGCTTCTCGCTGTCGGACATCCAGACCCAGTACATCCTGGACACCCCGCTCCGCCGCCTCACCCGGTTCGACCGGATCGAGCTGGAGTCGGAGATGGAGCGACTCCAGGCGGAGATCGCGGAGTTGACCCGCATCCTGGAGTCCGACGCCGAGCTGCGCAAGCTGGTCTCGGCCGAACTGGCCGCGGTGGCCAAGAAGTTCGGCACCGACCGGCGTACGGTCCTGCTGGAGTCGGCGGGCACCCCCGCCGCCACCGTGCCGCTCCAGGTGGCGGACGACCCCTGCCGGGTGCTGCTCTCCTCGACGGGCCTGCTGGCGCGCACGGCGAACGGCGAGCCCTTCCCGGAGGACGCCGACGCCCGGCGCGTCAAGCACGACGTGATCGTCTCGGCGGTCCCGGCAACCGCGCGCGGCGAGCTGGGCGCGGTCACCTCGGCCGGCCGCCTCCTGCGGATCAACGTCGTGGACCTGCCCCAGCTCCCGGACACGGCCGCCGCGCCGAACCTCTCCGGCGGCGCCCCGATCTCGGAGTTCGTCTCCCTGGACGAGGGCGAGACGGTCATCTGCCTGACGACCCTGGACGAGTCCTCCCCCGGCCTCTCCATCGGCACGGAACAGGGCGTCGTCAAGCGCGTGGTCCCCGACTACCCCACGAACAAGGAGGAGTTGGAGGTCATCACGCTCAAGGACGGCGACCGGATCGTCGGCGCGATCGAGCTGCGCACGGGTGAGGAGGACCTCGTCTTCATCACGGACGACGCCCAGCTCCTGCGCTACCAGGCCTCCCAGGTCCGCCCCCAGGGCCGCCCGGCCGGCGGCATGGCGGGCGTCAAGCTCACCGACGGCGCGAAGGTCATCTCCTTCACGGCGGTCGACCCGGCGGTGGACGCGGTCGTCTTCACGGTCGCGGGCTCGCGCGGCACGCTCGACGACTCCGTCCAGACGACGGCCAAGCTGACCCCGTTCGACCAGTACCCCCGCAAGGGCCGCGCCACCGGGGGCGTCCGCTGCCAGCGCTTCCTGAAGGGCGAGGACTGCCTCTCCCTGGCCTGGGCGGGCGCGGTACCGGCCAAGGCGGCCCAACGGGACGGCACCCCGGCGGAGCTCCCGGAGATGGACCCGCGCCGCGACGGCTCGGGCGTGTCACTGCCGAAGACGGTGTCGGTGGTGGCGGGGCCGGTGTAGCACGCCGGTGTAACACCGTTCAGTCGGCGAGACCGAGGTCGGACTCAGGTCCGGATTCGACCTCGACCTCGACCTCGAACTCGACCTCGAACTCGGCCTCCCGCTCCGGTTCTTGTACGTAACGGAGGACGCCCCACATGCCGCGCTCGTCGTCGGCAGGTGGGGCGTCGCCGTCCGCGCACGCCTCCAGCTCCTTGCCGAGGGCGGCCATGTCGAGACCGGTACCGATGAGCACGAGCTGGGTGAGCCGTATGTCCCCGTCGGCCCAGGGCTCGGGATAGAACCGCAGGAACCGTCCTACGGCGTGCACGGCGTACCGGTTGCGCGGATCGTGCGCGCCGAAGTCGACGTACCCCTTGATGCGGTAGAGCCCCTCGGGCCTGCTGTCGAGGAACGCCATCAGCCTGCGCGGGTCGACGGGCACGTCGGAGGCGTGGGAGAGGCTGTCGTAGGCGGTGTGCAGGTGGGCGGCGTGGTCGTGGTCCGGCTCATGGAGATCGTCGAAGGTCAGCTGTCCGACGCGCTCCTCGTTCGGGCGGCAGTCGAAGAGGAACTCCGGGTCGATACGGCCGTAGGTCGCGGGGACGACGGCGGCGCGGTCCGTGAGCGAGCGGACGAGGCCGAGGACGCGCGGGGCGTCGGCCACCCGGTCGAGCTTGTTGACGACGACGAGGTCGGCGAGGGAGAGATGCCGGTCGATCTCGGGGTGCTTCACGCGCGTGTCGTCGAACTCGGCCGCGTCGACGACCTCGACGAGCCCGCCGTAGACGATCCCCGGGTGCTCGCTGGCGAGCAGCATCCGCACCAGCTCCTCCGGTTCGGCGAGCCCGCTGGCCTCGATGACGATGACGTCGATCCCGGCGGAGGGCCGGGCGAGTCGCTCCAGATAGACGTCGAGTTCACTGGCGTCGACGGCACAGCACAGGCACCCGTTGCCGAGCGACACGGTCGAGTCACCGAGGGCCCCGGCCACGGCCAGCGCGTCGATCTCGATCGCCCCGAAGTCGTTGACGATCGCCCCGATACGGCTGCCTCCGCTGCGGTGCAGGAGGTGGTTGAGGAGGGTGGTCTTGCCGGAGCCGAGGAAGCCGGCCAGGACGATGACGATGACGGGGGTTTGGGGTGGGGGCGAGGCGGCGTTCGAGGTTGTGGGTGAGGGCGCGTTCGAGGGCGGGGGTGAGGCCGGGTTCGGAGACGGGGTCGGGTCCGGGCGGGGTGCTGATGCCGGGGGCGGGGCCGGGGCGGTATCGGGTGCGGAGACCGGGGGCACCGGCGGGGTCGCGTCCGGGCGGGGCGAGGAGTCCGGGTGGCCGGGCGGGGTGGAGTCTGGGCGAGGCGCGGACACCGGGTGCCCGGGCGGAGTGGACTCTGTGCGGGGCGCGGACACGGGGTGTCCGGGCGGGGTGGACTCTGCGCGAGGCGCGGACACCGGGTGCGGGCCGGGGCTTGGACGTGCGCCCTGGCTCGGGCTCGGCTCTGTGCTCGGGCCCGGCCCTGCGCTCTGGCTCGACCCAGGGTTTCGGCTCACGAACGGGCCCCGACTAGACCCCGGGCCCTGGCCCAGTCCTGCGTTCCGGTTCGGGCCGAGGCTTTGGCTCGGGCTTGCGCTCGGGCTCTGCTCGCTCAACGTGCGACCTCTTTCGCGCCGACGCGTGCACCGGCTCGTGATGCGGCACACGTACGGAGGTTGAATACCGCCCCAGGATAGGAGTCGGGAGAATCGCCGCGAAGTGAACGATTGTTAGCAGCGCCCGCGGGGCAGACGTTGGGGAAGGCGCCGGTTCGTGCGACCCTCGCTTCCCTCCGTGCGCCTCCTCTCCGCCTCCCCGCCGATCAGAGCCGCTCGGCACTCTGGGAGACGGCAAGCGCCGCCCATCGCTCGCCGGTCCCCGTCTTCACCAACCCGCACCCGACGGCCGGCGGATGGCCGCCTGATTCGGGGGTTGTTGACATGGCCACACGGAAGTATTCGGCGGGGAGGATCGGTTCCGCGGCGCTCAGCCTGCTGCTCGCCACCGCCACGATGACACTCGCGGCACGTCAGCGACGTCTGGAAGCGGCGCGCCTGGCCGAACAACGGCTGGAAGAACGGCGCCTGGAACTGGAGGAGTTGGCGATCCGGCGGAAGGCGCTGGCCCATCAGCAGCGCATGCACTGGGAGTTGCTGGCACGGGCCATCGACGATCCCTCGCTCGCCGCGGTGATAGACACCTACGACAAGAGCATCCCTGCCGAGAAGCGTCGGCAGTTCTTCTACGCCAACGCGTGGTACGTCCACCTCTTCCATCTCTACCGGGCCGGGATTCTCGACCGGGAGGAGCTGTACAGGCACTTGCGCGAGTTCTTCCAGAGTCCGCTCTTCCGGGAGTACTGGGAGGCGTCGCAGGCCCAGCGGGCGACCCTGAACGAGTCGTCGGAGGAGGCCGTGATCGGCCGCATCGTCGACGGCCTGGTCACGGACCTGGACGAAGCGGACACGGACGAGTGGTGGGTGGTCGGTACCCCGCCCACCGACTGACGTCGACCGCCAGGATCCGGTTGTCAACCCTTCGGCACCATGGACACAGCTGAGTGACTTTCTGCCATGTCGCCACGAACTCCTCACGCGTCACAGTATTTTGCTGATCACAACTGTGCCCACACCCTTTGTAAGGACCGGTACCCCTTTGAAGATCGTGCGCCGCATCGGTGTGCCCCCGAGTGCCCGTGGCAGCAACTCAGGAGCCAACTGCCCCGATGTGTTCGAACTCAGTGACGGCAATTTCGCCGTCATCGGCACCGAGGCAACCGAGAAGCTGGACGGTGAACTGCCCCCGGACGCCGCACGCGCCGACTACGAGCGCATCGTCATCGTGAGTCGGGAAACGCTGATTCGAGCCAAGGCAGACATCCCCGACGCCTGACAGCACCGCACGAGCACGCGTCCACCAAAGACCGTCCCGTCCCAACTCCGGCCGCACGCCACCGTGAGCGAGTCCGGCACCCGACATGCGAGCAGCCCGCAACCCCGTCGCTGCTCGATCACCACCCATGAGGCCTGGCGTCAGAACGGCACCAGGCCACACGCGTTCCCGGGGCTGGTCCTCAGCTCATGAGCGGCACCGCCACCGGCGCCTCCACCCCCACATACCGAGCCACCGGACGAATGATCTTCGGGTCCTCCGCCTGCTCCACGACGTTCGCGCCCCACCCCACCACCCGCGCCGCGGCGAACGTAGGAGTGAACATCTCCCGTGGCAGCCCGCAGAGTTCCATCACCAGCCCCGCGTAGAACTCGACGTTCGTGTGGAGTTCGCGGCCCGGCTTGAGCTCCGCGAGGATCGCCTCCACCTGTCGCTCGACCTCCACCGCGAACTCGACCCGCGGCCCGCCGAACTGCTGGGCGACCTCGCGCAGCATCCGCGAACGGGGGTCCTCCGTACGGTAGATGGCGTGGCCGAAACCCATGATGCGGTCGCCTGCGAGGACGCGTTCACGGATCCAGGGGTCGATGCGGTCCGGCGTGCCGATCGCGTCCAGGGTGTCCAGGGCCCGGCTGGGCGCACCCCCGTGCAGCGGACCCGAGAGCGCCCCTACGGCCCCCACCAGGCAGGCCGCCACATCCGCCCCGGTCGACGCGATGACCCGCGCGGTGAAGGTTGACGCGTTGAATCCGTGGTCAATGGTTGAGATCAAGTATTGCTCGATCGCCCTGGCCTGCTGCTTGTTCGGCTCCGAGCCCGTCAACATGTACAGGTAGTTGGCCGCGTAGGAGAGGTCCTCGCGCGGCTCCACGGGATCAAGTCCCTGCCCCAGCCGGTACAGCGCGGTCAGCAGTGTCGGTACGGCGGCGGACGCCACGAGGGTGTCCCGGCGGCGCGCGTCCGCGTCGATGTCGTACACCGGCCGGAAGCCCTTCGCGGCACCGAGCAGCGACAACGCCGTACGCATCCCGGACAGCGGTCCGGACGTGCCGCTCGCCGCCACCGCGGGCAGCGCGGCCCGCACCTCCTCGGGCAGCCGGCGCAGCGCGGCGGTCTCGGCGGCGAAGGCCGCGCTCCGGTCGGCGTCCGGCAGTTCGCCGTGGGCCAGGAGATGCCAGACGTCCTCGAAGCCGCGGGTCTGGGCGAGGTCCACGGCGGAGTACTGGCGGTAGTGGTAGAAGCCCTCGATGCCTCGGACGTCACCGATTCGGGTGTCGGTGACGACGACGCCCGCGAGTCCCCGCGGCACCTCGATACGCGTGGCTACGGCCCTGTTGCTGGACATGTTTCCTCCCTGGACTTGATTTCAATGTCCATGGTTGACTCAATCTCTGTCAATATTGATTGAATCAATATTCGCAAGGCATGTATGCGGATGGATACGGTGGCCTCCATGCGCGATCAAGAACCCGCTCCCGGTCACCCCGAGCGACGGCTGAGCACCAAGGAGACCGCCGAGCTGCTCGGCGTGAAGCCCGACACCGTGTACGCGTACGTGAGTCGCGGGCAGCTGAGCAGCAGGCGCGAGCCCGGCGGCCGGGGCAGCACCTTCGACGCCAAGGAAGTGGAGGCGCTCGCCCGGCGCAACAGACGGGAGAGCAGCGGGAGTTCGGGCTCCGGGGGTGAGCTGTCCGTACGGACCCGGATCACGCTCATCGAGAAGGACCGGTACTACTTCCGGGGCGTCGACGCGACCGAGCTGGCCGCCCGCCACTCCTACGAGGAGATCGCGGAGTGGCTGTGGACCGGGGAGCTGCGCCCCGGGATCATGTTCACCGCGCCCAAGGCGGCCGTCGCCGTCGCCCGACGTGCCGTGGACGCGCTGCCCGAACACGCCGGCCCCACCGACCGGTTGAGGGTCGCGGCCATCGCTGCGGCGACCGCGGACCCGCTGCGTTTCGACCTGTCCGAGGACGCCGTGCTCGGCACCGCGCGCATCCTCATCCCCACCCTCGTCGCGGCCCTGCCGCCGGTACGGCGCACCCATCGCGACGAGGGTCCCCTGGCCCATCGCCTGTGGGCCAGGCTGAGCGGCCGACCCGCTGATGATGCCTCACTGCGCGTTCTGGACACGGCACTTGGCCTCCTCGTCGACCACGATCTGGCCGCCTCGACGCTCGCGGTGCGCGTCGCCGCCTCGGCCCGCGCGCACGCCTACGCGGCCGTCTCCTCCGGCCTGGGCGTCCTCGAAGGGCCCCTGCACGGCGCCGCCAGCGGCCTGGCGCACCGGTTTCTGCTCGACGTGCTCGACCAGGGCACCGCGGCCCCGGTGGTCGCGAACGAACTGCGGTCCGGCCGCCGTATCCCCGGACTGGGCCACCGGCTCTACCCGGGTGAAGACCCACGCGCGCGTGCCCTGTTCGCGCTCCTGGAGGAGATCCCGGGGGCCGCGCCCGCCCTCGCCGCGGCCCGCGACATCGTCGCCACCACCGCCCGCCACACCCCGCTGCACGCCAACGTCGACCTCGCGCTCGCCGTGTTCACCGTCTCCTCCGGGATGCTCTCCACGGCGGGCGAGACGGTCTTCGCCGTCGCCCGTACGGCGGGCTGGATCGCGCACGCCCTGGAGGAGTACGGGGAGCGCCCGCTGCGGATGCGGCCCAGCGGTCACTACGTGGGCCCCAGACCGCCTCAACCACTACCGGAGTAGGACACGAGCACGGTCGGAAGTCGCCCTGAGCCAAGTCAGGTTAGGCTCACCTCTGTGAGTACGTGCGCGACCGACTCTCGGGACCTCGACGAGCCCATTTCCGGAACCGCGGCCACAGCGACGACGTGGCTGCTGCTGGAACAGCCCGGTCCTTGGGGTGCCAAAGCGCTCACTTCGAGCCACCTGGACCCCGTGGTGGGGCGTGCCCTGGAAGCGGCCGCCGCGGACACGGGCGTCCGGATCGCGCTCATCCGGCGCCCCGGGCGGCACGCGGAACTCGCGCCGTCACGGGTGCGCCAGGTGTACGCGGCCCACACCGTTCCCGGGAACGTATGGCTGCACAGCGCGACGACCACCGAGCCCGAGGAGCTGCTCGGCCTCGACTTCACGGCGCTCGGCGCGGGTGATCCCCGCTCGTTCGGCTCGGCGCTCGGCGGGCGGCCTCACACCGGTGATCCGCTCGCGCTCGTATGCACCAACGGCAAGCGCGACCGCTGCTGCGCGCTTCTGGGCCGCCCCCTCGCGGCGGAATTGGCCGCCTCCGGGGTTCAGGGCGCCTGGGAGGTCACCCATCTGGGCGGTCACCGCTTCTCGCCCACCGTGCTCGTCCTGCCGTACGGCTACGCGTACGGGCGGGTCCAGGCGCACGGCATCAAGGAGATCCTCCACGGGGTCCGGGAGGGCCGTGTGGTCGTCGAGGGCTGCCGGGGCGCTTCGGCCTGGGAGCGGCCCGGACAGGCGGCGGAGCTGGCCGTACGGACCGCGGCGGGCGAGTATGCGACGGACGCCCTGAGCGTCGTACGGACGGACGGTGCCGCGCCGCGCTGGGAGGTGACCGTGGCGCACGTCGACGGGCGCCACTGGCGGGTGATCGTCGCCCAGGGTGCCTCGCTTCCGCCCCGGCCGGAGAGCTGCGGGGCGGCGGTCCTGGGCTCACCGGCGCGGATGGACGTCGTGGCGGTGCGCGAACTGACGACGGCGCTGGCGGGCTGACCCGCACGGCAGCGGCCTCCTGGGGGCCCGCACAGGAAATCGCCCTCCTCTGAAGGCCGGTTTTCCCAAGAACTGGTCAAGAGATCCGCGCCACACCCCTGGGGCAGCCCCCGTCCCGGCACGTACGGTCAGGGGTATGAGCCCCACTCCCCCCGCACGCCGCCGTCGCCTCGGGCTGCCGCGGCGGGTGTTCTCGCAGGTGCTGCTGATGCAGCTGGCGATCGCCGCGGGAGTCGCGGTCCTGGCGACCGGGCTGTTCCTCGCGCCGCTGAGCAAGCAGCTGGACCAGGAGGCGATGAACCGCGCCCTGGCCATCGCCCAGACGACCGCGCAGCAGCCGCAGATCGTCAAGGAGATCCAGAACACCGCTCCGACCGCGGACGGACCCGTGCAGCGGGAGGCGGAGCGGATCCGGAAGGCCACCAAGGCCGAGTACGTGGTGGTGATGGACTGGCGGGGCATGCGGTGGTCGCACACGACGCCGGGCGAGATCGGCCGTTTCGTCTCGACCTCTCCCGGTCAGCCCCTGGCGGGCCAGGAGGTCAAGGAGATCGACAAGGGCACCCTGGGCCGCTCCGCGCGCGGCAAGGTGCCTCTCCGGGACACCGACGGCACGGTCGTCGGGGCGGTCTCGGTGGGCATCAAGTACGACGGCGTCCGCGCGCAGCTGATCAGCGCGATCCCGGGGCTGCTGGCGTACGCCGGGGGCGCGCTCGCGGTCGGCGCCCTGGCGGCCTGGCTGATCTCCCGGCGGGTCCAGCGGCAGACCCGGGACCTGGCCTTCTCGGACATCTCGGCGCTGCTCTCGGAGCGCGAGGCGATGCTGCACGGCATCAGGGAGGGCGTCGTCGCCCTGGACCGCACGGGCCGCATACGCCTCCTGAACGACGAGGCGGGGCGCCTGCTGGGCATCGGTGACGAGGCGGTCGGCCGCTCCCTGGACGAGGCGCTCGGCGAGGGACGGACGACCGACGTCCTGGCCGGCCGGGTCACCGGCACCGACCTGCTCGCCGTCCGGGGCCAGCGGGTCCTGGTCACCAACCGGATGCCCACCGACGACGGCGGCGCCGTCGCCACCCTGCGCGACCGCACCGAACTGGAGCAGCTCGGCCGGGAGTTGGACTCGACGCACGGCCTGATCGACGCCCTGCGCGCCCAGGACCATGAGCACGCCAACCGTATGCACACACTTCTGGGACTGCTCGAACTGGAGATGTACGACGACGCCGTGGACTTCGTCGGCGAGGTGGTCGGCGATCACCGGGCGACGGCCGAGCAGGTCACCGAGAAGATCCAGGACCCGCTGCTCGCCGCCCTGTTGGTGGGCAAGGCGACCGTCGCGGCCGAGCGGGGCGTCGCCCTGTGGATCTCCGACCGGACGTGGCTGCCGGACCGGCTGATCGACCCGCGCGGGCTGGTCACCGTCGTCGGCAACCTGGTGGACAACGCGCTCGACGCCGTGGCGGGCACACCGCACGCACGCGTGGAGGTCGAGCTGCGGACGGAGGGGCGTACAACCGTCCTCCGGGTGCGCGACACGGGGCCCGGAATCCCGGCGGAGCAACGGGAGCTGGTCTTCACCGAGGGATGGTCCACGAAGAAGCCTCCGGCGCACGGAAAGCGCGGGATCGGGCTCTCCTTGGTGCGCCGGCTCGCCGAACGACAGGGCGGCAGCGCGGTGGTGACGGAGGCGTTCGGGGGTGGCGCGGAGTTCGTGGTCGTCCTCCCCGAGGCACTGACCGAACCGGACCTCGCCCCCGCCCTCACCGCCCCCGGGGAGCCCGTTGCCGAGGAGGAGTCGCGATGATCGAGGTCCTGGTCGTGGACGACGACACCCGGGTCGCGCAGGTCAACGCGGCCTACGTGGAGAAGGTGCCGGGCTTCCATGTCGCGGCCGAGGCGCACACCGCGGCCGAGGCCCTGGACCGGCTGGAGGCGCTGCCCCGGCTTGATCTGGTCCTCCTGGACCACTATCTGCCCGACGAGACGGGTCTGGCGGTCGTCCAGGAGATGCGCAGGCGCGGTCACCAGACCGACGTGATCATGGTGACGGCCGCCCGGGACGTGACGACCGTGCAGGCGGCGATGCGCCACGGCGCCCTGCAGTACCTGGTCAAGCCGTTCGCGTTCGCGGGCCTGCGCGCCAAGCTGGAGGCGTACGCCGAACTGCGCCGCACCCTCGACGGCGGCGGCGAGGCCGAACAGGCCGAGGTGGACCGGATCTTCGGCGCCCTGTCCGCGCCCTCGGAGCCCGGTCTGCCCAAAGGGCACTCCCCCACCACGGCGGAACTCGTCCGCCAGTCCCTGATGCACGCCGAGGGCCCTCTGTCCGCCCAGGAGATCGCCGATCGCACGGGAGTGAGCCGGCAGACCGCCCAGCGCTATCTGAAGCTCCTGGAGCGCACCGGACGGGCCAGGCTGACGCTGAAATACGGCGACGCGGGCCGCCCGGAACACCGTTACGTGTGGGCGACCCGCGCCTGAGGGCACGGCCTGTGGGGGTGAGGGAAGGAGCCGTACCCGCCCTCCTTCACGGATGCCGACCGCGCGGCCGTCAGCCTGTCGCGTTCTTCACGAACTCAGTCGTGTAGGTCTTGTCGAGGTCCACGTCGGCGTTCTTGATGGTGGGGTTGAACGCCTTGAGCACCTTCTCGACGGTCTCCGGGCCGTTCGCCGGCATCACGCCGTCCTTGGTGAACATCGGCAGCGTGCTCTTGATCGCGGACGCGTAGAGGACCTTGTTGCCCTGGGAGTAGTCGGCGGGCATCTTGTCGGCAATCTCCGTCGCGCTGTGGGTGGACATCCACTTGAGCGTCTTGACGAATGCGTTGACCATCTTCTGCACCGTTGATTTGTGGCCGTTCACCCAGTCCGTCTGCATGTACAGACTTGACGAGGGATACGGTCCACCCAGCGCCGCCTGCGAGCCCTCGGGCGTACGCATGTCGACGAGGATCTTGCCGGCCTTCTTGTCGAGGATCGTCGCGACGGTCGGGTCGGTCGTCATCCCCGCGTCGATGGAGCCCTGTTGGAGCGCCGCGACGAAGGTCGGTCCCGCGCCCACGGCGACCGGGGTGAACTCGCTGACGTTGACGCCGTTCTTGACGGCGAGGTACTTGGTGAGGAAGTCGGTGGAGGAGCCGAGGCCCGTCACGCCGAGCTTCTTGCCCTTGAAGTCCTTGGCGGACGTGACCTTCCCCGCCGCCTTCGTGGAGACGACCTCCACCTCGCCGGGCGCCTGCGA
Source organism: Streptomyces sp. NPDC096013 (assembly GCF_044763565.1). Classification (NCBI taxonomy): domain Bacteria; kingdom Bacillati; phylum Actinomycetota; class Actinomycetes; order Kitasatosporales; family Streptomycetaceae; genus Streptomyces; species Streptomyces sp. NPDC096013. The sequence goes on from NZ_JBIWGK010000001.1 coordinate 1,682,335, forward strand.
GAACTGCACCACGGACTCGACCGACTTGCCCTTCACCTGGAGGTCGAGCGTGTGGTCGTAGAAGCCGACCGCTCCTTGGACCTGCCCGGAGACGAGCGCGGTCTCGGCCTGGACGCCGGCCGGTTCGCTCAGCAGTTCCACGTCGAGGCCCTCGGCGTCGAAGTAGCCGAGCCGCTGGGTGAGCATCGCGGGCAGGTAGATGACCTTGTCCAGGCCGCCGACCATGATCTTGACCTTCTCGCCCTTGCCGTCGCCCTTGGCGCCGGAGCCGGTGGAGGCGGTGCCGGCCGCGTCGTTGGCGCAGGCGGTGAGGGAGGAGAGGGCGAGCAGGCCCGAGGCGGCCAGGGCGGCGTATCTGACGGTTGTGCGCATGGCGGTTCACGTCCTTGTGAGGGTGCGGTGCGGGGGGGGGAGAGAAGAGGCGTCTTCAACAGGGCTGCGGCGAGGGGCCGTTCAGCTGTCGGAGCCCGACGGCTTCCAGCGGAAGATGCGGTTCTCGGCGAAGGTGAGGAGCCCTTCGGCGACCAGAGCGACGACGGCGAGGATCACCATCGCGGCGTACACGCCGGCCGCGTTGAAGGTGCCCTGGGACTGCGCGACGAGCAGGCCGATGCCCTTGGTGGCGCCGATGTACTCACCGACGATCGCGCCGATGAGGGCGAAGCCGAAGCTGACATGGAGGCTGGTGAAGATCCAGGAGGTGGCCGACGGGATGACCACCTGGAGGGTCACCCTGCGGTCGCTGGCGCCGAGGATGCGGGCGTTGGCGACCAGGTTGCGGTCGACCTCCCGGGCGCCCTGGAAGGCGTTGAAGAACACTGGGAAGAAGACGAGCACGACGGCGGAGGCGACCTTGGAGGCCGGTCCGAGGCCGAACCAGATCACGAAGATCGGGGCGAGCACGATCCTGGGTATGGAGTTGAGCACCTTGATGTATGGACCAAGTACGTCGGCCAGCAAGGTGATCCGCCCCAGAGCGATACCGAACACGACACCGGCGACCACACCGATGATCCAGCCCAGCAGCGCCTCCTGGAGCGTGTACCAGATCTGCTCCCCCAAGGAGCCGAGCGCGGTCCCGTGCATCACCCAGGTGTAGATCTGGTCCCAGATCTTCGAGGGCATCGAGAAGTTGAACGGATCGATGACCTTGACCCGGGAGAGCCACTCCCACAGGCCGAGCACGGCGACCAGGAGCAGCACCCGGGCCGCCCCGACTCCGACCTTGCGTTTACGGGCGGCACGCGCGCGTGAATGGGCCCGGTCCGACGTGGCACCGGACTCGACCACGGCCGGCACGACCTTGTCCTCGGGCATGACGTCAGGCGACATTGGCCGCACCTCTCTCGCGCGTGATGCGGACCTCTTCGCCCAGGGACTCCCAGATCTCGCGGTAGATCTCGATGAACCGCGGCTCCAGGCGCACGGATTCGACCTTGCGGGGCCGCGGCAGGTCGATGTCGAAGACCTGCTTCACGGTGGCGGGCCCCGCGGTCATGACAACGACCTTGTCGGCCAGCGCGATGGACTCCTCCAGGTCATGGGTCACGAACACGACCGAGGCGCCGGTGCCCTCCCACAGCTCCAGGAGCTCGTCCGACATCAAAGCCCTGGTCTGCACGTCGAGCGCCGAGAACGGCTCGTCCATCAGCAGGATCTCGGGGTCGTTGACGAAGGTCGCGGCGAGTGCGACGCGCTTGCGCATACCGCCGGAGAGCTGGTGCGGATAGCGGTCCTCGAAGGCGGACAGCCCGACCCGGGCCAGCCACTCACGCGCCTTCGCCTTGGCCTCCGCCTTCGGTACGCCGCGGAAGCGCGGGCCCGCCATGACGTTGGACAGCACCGTGCGCCAGGGGAAGGTGGCGTCCTGCTGGAAGACGAAACCGACCTTGTCGCCGACGCCGGAGACCGGCTCACCGGCCACCAGGACATCGCCCTCGGAGGGCTCTTCCAGCCCACTGACGAGGGTCAGCGTGGTCGACTTGCCGCAGCCCGTGGGGCCGACGACCGCCACGAACTCGCCACGCCCGACGGTGAGATCGAGCCCCCGTACGGCCGTGTGCAGACCCCCCGACGGGGTCCTGAAGGTCTTGCTCGCGCCCCGCAGCTCGATGGCGGGGCTGATGTCTGCGCTCATGGCCGGGACCGTAGATGTGGCCCGGACCACAGCAGCAGTCTTCTGGGCGCAAGCCGTTCTTTTGCTCGCAAGAGCCTGTTGTGCTCGTTTTGCTCGCGCTACAACTGCGGAGCCGAAACACGGGCTTAACGCTCGCCTGGCCTTGAGGAAAGAGGCCCAATGATTGACGTCATGGTCGTGGACGACGATTTCCGCGTCGCCGAGATCAACGCCAAGTACGTGGGGAAGGTTCCCGGTTTCCGGGTCGCCGCCCGCGCGCACAGTGCTGCCCAGGCGCTGGCCACCGTGGAACGCGGGACCATCGACCTGGTGCTGCTCGACCACTATCTGCCCGACCGGACGGGTCTCGAACTCGTCCACCACATGCGGGAGCAGGGCCACGGAACCGACGTCATCATGATCACGGCGGCCGGCGACGTGGCGACCGTGCAGCGCGCGATGCGCCTCGGCGCCCTGCACTACCTGGTCAAGCCGTTCACCTTCACCGCACTGCGCACCCGCCTCGACTCGTACGCCGCCCTACGGCGCACCGTCGAGCGCGTCGGCGGCCGGGGCATCGCCGGCCAGGAGCAGGTCGACCGCATCTTCGGTGCCCTGCGCACGACGCCCGCACCGGCCTCCCCCGGCCTGCCCAGCGGCCATTCGGAACCGACCACTGACCTGATCTGCGGCGTCCTGCACCGAGCCGGCCATCCGCTCTCGGCCCACGAGGTCGCCGCCGAGACCGGCCTGAGCCGCTCCACGGCCCAGCGCTACCTCCGCCACCTCGAACAGGCCGGCCGCCTGCGCCTCTCCCTCAAGTACGGCGACACGGGCCGCCCGGAACACCGCTACGCCTGGGTGGCGCCGTAGCCACGCGACAGCCGCACAACCCTCGCGTGGCCACGGCACACAGGGACCGCTACACGGCCCCCGCCCCCGTCAGCGCACGCACCTCGGTCTCCGCGTGCTTGGCCTCGTCCGGGACCTCCGTCGAGGTGACCGTGCCGAGCCAGCCGGCCAGGAAGCCGAGCGGGATGGAGACGAGGCCGGGGTTCTGGAGCGGGAAGAACTGGAAGTCGACGCCCGGGAAGAGCGATTCGGGACTGCCCGACACGACCGGCGACAGCAGCACGAGCACGAGCGCGGGGATCAGTCCGCCGTATACGGCCCACACGGCGCCGCGGGTCGTGAAGCCGCGCCAGAACAGCGAGTAGAGCAGCACCGGGAGGTTCGCGGAGGCGGCGACGGCGAAGGCGAGGCCCACCAGGAAGGCGACGTTGAGGTTCCTGGCGATGAGGCCGAGCCCGATCGCCGCGATGCCGATGCCGACCGCGGCGACCCGCGCCACGGCCACCTCACTGCGCGGTTTGGCGTTCGGGCGCCGTAGCGACGCGTACAGGTCGTGCGCCACGGATGCCGAGGAGGCCAGGGTGATCCCCGCCACCACCGCGAGGATCGTGGCGAAGGCCACGGCCGCGACGATCGCGAACAGGACGGTGCCTCCGGTGGAATCGGCGCCTCCGCCGAGGTCGAGGGCGAGCAGCGGGACCGCCGTGTTCCCCGCCGCGTTCGACGTGCGGATCGTGTCCGGTCCCACGACCGCCGCGGCGGCGAAGCCGAGGACGATCGTCATCAGGTAGAACGCGCCGATGAGCCCGATCGACCACACCACCGAACGGCGCGCGGCCCGTGCGGTCGGCACGGTGTAGAAGCGCGACAGGATGTGCGGCAGCCCGGCCGTGCCCAGCACCAGCGCGAGGCCCAGGCTGATGAAGTCGAACCGCGCGGTCCAGTCCCCGCCGTACTTGAGCCCCGGCGCCAGGAAGGCGGCGCCGTGACCGCTGCGCGCGGCGGCCGTGAGCAGTAGGTGGTTCAGGTTCCCGTGGAAGCGGACCAGGGTCAGCACGGTGAGCGCGATGGTGCCGCTCATCATCAGGACCGCCTTGACGATCTGGATCCAGGTGGTGGCCCGCATCCCTCCCATCGACACATAGATCACCATGAGCGCCCCGACGCCGATGACGGTCCACGCCCGCGCGGCCGGACTCGTCCCTCCCAGCAGCAGCGAGACCAGGCTGCCCGCGCCCACCATCTGCGCCACCAGGTAGAGAACGGACACGGTGACCGAGGAAGTTCCCGCCGCGATCCGCACCGGCCGCTCGCTCATCCGGGCGGCGACCACGTCGGCGAGCGTGAACCGCCCGCAGTTGCGCACCAGTTCGGCGACGAGGAACAGCACCATGAGCCAGGCGACGAAGAAGCCCACCACGTACAGCAGGCCGTCGTAGCCGAACAGCGCGATGAGCCCGGTGACCCCGAGGAAGGAGGCCGCGGACAGATAATCACCCGAGATGGCAAAACCATTCTCCATCGGGGAGAAGAGCCGTCCGCCCGCGTAGAACTCCTCCTCCGAACCATGCCGGTTGCGGCTCACCCAGGTGGTGATCCCGAGGGTGACCGCGATGAACACGCTGAACAGCAGCAGCGCCAGCGTCTGATGGTTCCCGGTCACGACGTACCGCCTCGAATGCCTCGTGTCAGTTCCTGTGTGTCCCAGCGCAGTTCGAGCGCGGCCCGGTCCCTGCGCAGCCGCGCGTGCCGGGCGTAGGCCCAGGTGAGCAGGAAGGTGGTGAGGAACTGCCCGAGTCCGGCGACCATCCCCACGTTCACCGCGCCGGCCACCGGCCGGGCCATGAATCCGGGTGCCGTGGTCGCCGTCACCACATAGGCCACGTACCAGGTGAAGAAGACGACGGTGGCCGGCACCACGAACCGCAGATACCGGCCGCGCACCTCCTGAAAGGCCGCGCTGCGCTGCACCTCCCGGTACACGTCCGCGGCGCGCATCGCCCTGACCTCGTCCTCCCGGCGAGCGGCCGGCACCTCGGGGGCGGGCACGCCCGCGCCGTCCGACTCGCCCCAGCCGGACGCGAGGGCGTCGTACCAAGGGTCGTGGTACCGCACCTTTCCGGTTGCCTCGGCAGGGGTCAGGTCATGGCCTTCGTGGTTCTCGGCCGGACTCTCGTGACCGCTCCCGCCACCGCGGGGACGACCGTTGCTTGACTGCATGCCCAAGGATGGACAGAACGGGAAGATCCCCGACACTTCTTCTCCGGTGTCTTCACCCCATCAGGTGACTCAACTCGCTGGTGGCCGCACCAGTCCTTTCCCGTAGGCGTAACGCACCGCCTGCGCACGGTCCTTGAGCCCCGTCTTGGCGAACAGGTTGTTGATGTGGGTCTTCACCGTCGCCGTGGAGACATGCAGCTCGCGGGCGATCTCCTGGTTGCTCAGGCCCTCGGCGATCAGCACCAGCACCTCCACCTCCCGGGCGGTGAGACCGTCCGGCGGCGCTGCGGGCACAGACGACGGCAGCGGCTCGGGCTCCGACAGCCGCTCCAGCAAACGGCGTTGGATGCTCGGCGACAGCCCCGCGTCCCCCGACAGCACGTTCTCCACGGCCCGTACGATCTCGTCGCCGCCCGCGTCCTTGGTGAGATAGCCGCGCGCCCCTGCACGCAGCGCCGGGAACAGCGACGCGTCGTCCGCGAAGGTCGTGAGTACCACCACCTGCGTACCGGGATACTCGGCACGGATCCGCCGGGTCGCCTCGGCACCGTCGCAGCGCGGCATGCGCAGGTCCATCAGGACGACGTCCGGGGCGAGTTCGGCGACGAGCCGCACCGCCTCTTCCCCGTCGCCGGCGGCGCCGACGACCTCGATCCCGGGCAGCAGCCCCAGCAGCATCACGATGCCTTCTCGTACGACGGTCTGGTCGTCCGCGACCACGACCCTCGCCGGCTTCTTCACGGGCTCCTCCGTCATGCGGGCACCTTCAGCGTGACCACGAATCCCTCCTCGTCCGGCTCGGCGCGCAGCGAACCACCCAGCAACTCGGCGCGTTCCCGCATGCCCAGCAGACCGTATCCACCTCCCGCCCCGGTCAGTTCGCCGGGCGAGCCGCCCGAGTCCCGTACATCCAGGGTCACTTCGCGCTCGCCGTAGTCCAACGTGAGCAGCACCTTGGCGCCCGGGGCGTGCTTGCGGACGTTCGTCAGGGCCTCCTGGGCGACCCGGCGCACGGCCTGCGAGGCCTCGGCGGAGAGCTGTCTCCGATCACCCGTAACGGTGACCTGCGCACCGCCGGCCGTACCGACCAACTCGGACAGGAAGTCCTCCAGCGGGCTCATCTCGCCCCGCAGCGCGGACAACGCCTGCCGGGTCTCGGAGAGTCCGTCGCGGGCCATCCCCCGGGCGGCGACGACCCGCTCCAGGATCGTCTCCCGGTCGGCGCCCCGCTCGATCAGCAGCCGGGCCGCCTCCAGGTGTACGAGCTGGGCCGAGAGGCTGTGCGCCAGCACGTCGTGGATCTCCCGGGCGATACGGGCCCGCTCCGCCAGCGCGGCGGACTCCGCCTCGGCCGCTCTCGCCATGCGCTCCTGGGTCAGCAGCCGCTGGGCGTTGCCCCGGGCCTCTGCGTCGAGGCGGAGCGTGTATCCCGCGAGCGCCAGGCCCGCCGTCGTGACCGCGGTGGTCAGCCAGACGTCGTTGTTGACCGCGGCGAAGGTCGCGAGGGACACCGCTGTCACCGGTACGGCGACCGCGATGGGCAGCCGCTCCAGCGAGCTGACGGCACACCCGCACCAGATGACGAGGGCCGGAACCCTGAACCCGGCCGCCTGTCCCCCGACCGCCATCGCGAGGAGCACGGCCATGAGTGCCACCGAGGGCCAGAGCCTGTGGGCGAGAGTCGTGCGCCAGAACGCCCAGGCGACGGCCGCCGCCAGCAGAATCCCGGCCGCGCCTGCGGCCAGGGCCCAGCCGCGGACGTGACTGCCGGTGAGCGCGCCTCCCAGGAGCACGCCGATCACCAGCAGCCGGACGGCCCAGGCGAGCAGTCGCCGGGGCCGTGAGACCCCCTCTCGGCCCAGCGCCTCCCGGGAGGGCCAGCGCGTCCAGGCGTTCTCTGTCACACGCGCTCCTTCCGGGCAGGCCGGCCCATGCCGAAACCGTACGCCGGGGCGAATCCGGCCGTCCCGGTGAAGGACTGGGCCCGCCAGGCCAGGACCCCGGAGCGGACCAGCAGCGTCGCCGCGAGACCGAGCATCAGGGCCGAGCTGTCCTGGTGCACACCCACGGCCGCGCCCAGAGCCACGAGGCCGACGCGCAGGGCTATGCCGACGAGCCAGACGCCCCCGCTCGCCTTGGTGCTCTTGCTCCACACGGAGCCGTCGGACTCCACCCACAGGCGCGTGGTCCAGGCCCAGCCGGCTCCGGTGACCAGTCCGATGACCAGCTCGACCGCGAGCAGCAGGGCGGACGCGGTGTGGTGGTGCGGGTCGAGCAGACCGGGCTCGCGCAGCGCCACGACGCCGAGGATCACGGGGAGGAGCCACCAGCGCCGGTCGGTGCCGATCTGACGGGCGCGGAACTGCCGCACGATCACCACCGCGACGACGGCCACGATCACCAACGCGTTGACCAGCCCGGACATCAGAGCCTCCGTGAGCGGAAGAGGATGCCGGCGGCGAGCGCTGCCGACGCCTTCGACGCTACGGAAATCCGCAGCTCAGCAGATCGGCGCCAGGGTGGATCGCGGGTGGATTCCCGGACCGGCTCGTTCTCCACCCGTGGGTGGAGGCGGTGGACGGCGGCGGGTACGCCTCCGGCTCTGGCCCCGGCGCTGGCTCCGGCTCCGGCTCCGGCTCCGGCTCCGGCTCACGAAACAGAGCGACGGTGCGGGGTCGTGCCGGGAACAGGGCGCTTGTGCCGGGCTCGTCTCGGCAGCGGAGCGAACGTGTCGGGGCGCCTGTCGGGAGCGGGGCGGTCGCGCCAGGTCGGTGGGTGGAACCGAGCGATCTCATCGGGGCAGCGTCCGAAGCGGAACGATTCTGTGGTCCAGTGGCCAAGCTTCCGCGCTCGGGGTCTGGGTCCGGCTCTGAGGCCGGGGCTGGCTGGGTCCGGGCGTCGAGCCCAGGCCCAGATCCCAGCCTCGTGGCCAGGACCAGGCCCGAACCCGAACCCAGGTCAAGGTCGACCCCGGCCCCAAAGCCGAACCCGAACCCGAACCCGAACCCGAACCCGAACCCGAACCCGAACCCGAACCCGAACCCGAACCCGGCGGGATGGTCAGGCGTCGATGCGCGACCGGTCCAGCGTCGCGGCCGAGCTGGAGATGAACTCCTTGCGCGGTGCCACGTCGTTGCCCATCAGCAGATCGAAGACCTGCTCGGCCGCCTCCAGGTCGGAGAGGTTGATCCGGCGCAGGGTGCGGTGACGGGGGTCCATCGTCGTCTCGGCCAGCTGGTCGGCGTCCATCTCGCCGAGACCCTTGTAACGCTGGATGGAGTCCTTGTACCGGACGCCCTTGCTCTGAAGCTCCAGCATCTTCTCGCGCAGCTCACGGTCCGAGTACGTGTACACGTACTTGTCCTGGCCCTTCTTGGGCTGGACGAGTTCGATCCGGTGCAGCGGCGGCACCGCGGCGAACACCCGGCCGGCCTCGACCATGGGCCGCATGTAGCGCTGGAAGAGGGTCAGCAGCAGACAGCGGATGTGGGAGCCGTCCACATCGGCGTCGGTCATCATGATGATCTTGCCGTAGCGGGCCGCGTCGATGTCGAAGGTGCGGCCCGAGCCCGCTCCTATGACCTGGATGATCGCCCCGCACTCGACGTTCTTCAGCATGTCGGTGACGGACGACTTCTGGACGTTGAGGATCTTGCCGCGGATCGGCAGCAGCGCCTGGAACTCGGAGTTCCGGGCGAGCTTGGCCGTACCGAGCGCGGAGTCCCCCTCGACGATGAACAGCTCGCTGCGCTCCACGTCGTCGCTGCGGCAGTCGGCGAGCTTGGCGGGAAGCGAGGAGGACTCCAGGGCCGTCTTCCGGCGCTGGGCGTCCTTGTGCTGCCGGGCCGCGATGCGCGTACGCGCGGCGGCGACGGCCTTCTCCATGACCACGCGGGCCTGGGCCGCCGCGTCACGCTTCGTCGAGGTCAGGAAGTCCTTGAGCTCCTTGGTGACCACGTTGGCGACGATGCGGCGGGCGGCGGACGTACCGAGCACCTCCTTGGTCTGGCCCTCGAACTGCGGTTCGGCGAGCCGGACGGTGACGACCGCGGTCAGGCCCTCCAGGGCGTCGTCCTTGACGATGTCGTCCTCGGCGACGCGCAGCAGCTTCTTGGCGCGCGCCACCTCGTTCACCGTCTTGACGATGGCCTGCTCGAAGCCGGCGACGTGGGTGCCGCCCTTGGGGGTGGCGATGATGTTGACGTACGACCGGAGCGTCGTGTCGTAGCCGGTCCCCCAGCGCATGGCGATGTCGACGCCGAGTTCGCGGGTGACCTCGGTGGGCGTCATCTGGCCGTGGTCGTCCAGGACGGGCACCGTCTCCTTGAAGGTGCCCTGGCCCGACAGGCGCAGGACGTCGCAGACGGGCTTGTCGCTCGCCAGGTACTCGCAGAACTCGCTGATGCCGCCGTCGAAGCGGAAGGACTCCTCGCCCTTGCTGCCGCCCTCGCCGAGGCCGTACTCGTCGCGTACGACGATGGTCAGCCCGGGCACCAGGAATGCGGTCTGCCGGGCCCGCTGGTGGAGGTTGTCCAGGGAGAGCTTGGCGTCCTTGAGGAAGATCTGGCGGTCGGCCCAGTAGCGCACGCGCGTGCCGGTGCGGGTCTTGGGGATCCGCTTGGTCTTGCGCAGGCCACCGGGCTCGAACGCGGCATCGGGACCGGCGGAGGCGAAGGAGCCGGGCACACCCCGCCGGAAGCTGATGGCATGGGTGCTGCCGCTGCGGTCCACCTCCACGTCCAGTCGCGCGGACAGGGCGTTCACCACGGAGGCGCCCACGCCGTGCAGACCACCGGAGGCGGCATAGGAGCCGCCGCCGAACTTGCCGCCGGCGTGCAGCTTGGTCATGACGACCTCGACACCGGAGAGGCCGGTCTTGGGCTCGACGTCGACCGGGATGCCCCGGCCGTTGTCCCGGACCTCCACCGAGGCGTCGTCGTGCAGGATCACCTCGATGTGGTCGCAGTAGCCCCCGAGGGCCTCGTCCACGGAGTTGTCGATGATCTCCCACAGACAGTGCATCAGGCCACGACTGTCGGTGGACCCGATATACATCCCAGGGCGCTTGCGTACGGCCTCGAGCCCCTCGAGGACGAGCAGGTGCCGCGCGGTGTAGTTGGAACCGTCCCGGTCTGCTCCTGCCAGCAGCGCTGTCGACGGCACGGACGTTTCGGCGGTCACGCGGTTCGCTCCTCGCTGAATTTCAGATGAGGCCCTTTTGGGTAAGGGCCCGGCTTCGGTTGCCGCTCAGAGGGTACCGAGGCCTGGTAGAGCCGTTGTAACGCCACCCTCGTCTCCTCCTCACACTAGTCCAGGGTCGTATACCTGTTCGATCCCTCGATGGAGTGAAGTACATATCACGTTCCCTTCGGGGCATGAACCATTTAGGCTCCGGGCACGTCCTCAAGAACAACCGGCAACCCAGCCGGGAGGACCCGACCCTGACAGACAGCGCGAACCCGTACAGACACATAGACACGCAATACGGCACATTCGCCGCCAACCGGCAGCAGACAGCCGCCCCGGAAGAATTTTTCGAGGAAAAGCCACGAGCGGGAACGTTTTCGGGCTGGTTGGATGTTGACCCTGGTACGACAGCTCGTCGAGCTAGAGAAGAGGCGACGTGACTACTGTTCTGACCCCCGCGAGCCCACTGACGGCCGCCGATCGCTGCGACCGCTGCGGCGCCCAGGCATACCTGCGCGTCGTCCTGCTGAGCGGCGGAGAACTGCTCTTCTGCGCCCACCACGGCCGCAAGTTCGAGCCGGAACTCAAGAAGATCGCCGCTGAGATACAGGACGAGTCGGAGCGGCTGACCTCCGCTCCTGCTGCAAGCGCTCCTGAAGAAGACCGCTGACACATCGCGTCCACGACGAGCCAGCACCGGCCCAGGCCGGCGACGGGCGGCCCCGCTCCTGAACCACAGGAGCGGGGCCGCCCGTTTTCGTACCCGCGGGTGTCGCTCGGCCCGCGGATGCCTCTCAGCCGCCGTCAGGCGCCCCTGTGCGGCCCTGGCGAGCCCCGGCGGCCGCCCAGGCTCCGCAGGACGTCGGACACCCTCGTGTAGACACCAGGGCTCCCGGCCCGCCCGCACCCGCTGCCCCACGACACGAGCCCGATCAGCCGCCCCTGGGCGACCAGCGGGCCCCCGCTGTCCCCCTGGCAGGCGTCCCGGCCGCCCTGGACCTCCCCGGCGCACAGCATGGACTCGGGGAGGTAGGTGCCGTCGGAACCGGCCGGATAGGCCTCCTCGCAGCGCGCGTCGGGCAGCACGTGCACGCTCGCGGCGTGCAGACTGCCCGCGTAGTCGCCGGTGCCGGTCAGATCGCCCCAGCCGTAGACCGTGGCGGCCGTACCCGGCGCGTAGGCCGGGTCACCCGCCCCCGCCATCTTGATCACCGAGCTCTGCGACAGCGGCTCGGCGAGGGTGAGCACGGCGAAGTCACCGGCGTTGGTGGCGGGGTCGTAGGCCGGATTGACCCGCACAGTGCGTACGGCGATCTCCCGGCCCCGGTCCGAGAGCAGGTCCGTACGGCCCGTGATGGCCTTGAGGTCGGTCGCCCGGTGCGGCGGCGCCCCCAGGACGTCGTCGGCCATGCAGTGGGCCGCGGTCAGCACGGTGGTCGGGTCCACGGCCACGGCGCCGCAGAACTGTCCTGCCCGGGTACCTCCGAATCGGTCACGGCTGGACAGCGCCACTGTCCACGGGCTCACGGAGACGTCGACCGGGAACCCGCCGACGACGATGCTGTCCGCGGCCGCGGGGACGGCGGAGACCAGCGGTATGGCGGACGCGGCAGCCGCCAGGACCAGCGGCCGGGTCAGCGCCCGGGCAAGGGGACGACGCATGCACGTTCCTCACTCTGGGATGGTCATGGGAGACCCACAGTGATCCAGTGCGTCGCGCCCCGCACCCGCGCGGCAGCACGAAGGCCCGGCTCCCCGAGGGGGGCCGGGCCTTCCGTGTCGTACGACTACGACCTAGTCGAGGTAGTCGCGCAGCACCTGCGAACGCGACGGGTGGCGCAGCTTCGACATGGTCTTGGACTCGATCTGGCGGATGCGCTCACGGGTGACCCCGTACACCTTGCCGATCTCGTCGAGGGTCTTCGGCTGACCGTCGGTGAGACCGAAGCGCATCGAGACCACGCCGGCCTCGCGCTCGGACAGGGTGTCCAGGACGGAGTGCAGCTGCTCCTGGAGGAGGGTGAAGCTGACCGCGTCGGCGGGGACGACGGCCTCGGAGTCCTCGATGAGGTCACCGAACTCGCTGTCGCCGTCCTCACCCAGGGGGGTGTGCAGGGAGATGGGCTCGCGGCCGTACTTCTGGACCTCGATGACCTTCTCCGGGGTCATGTCGAGTTCCTTGGCCAGCTCCTCCGGGGTGGGCTCGCGGCCCAGGTCCTGGAGCATCTGGCGCTGCACGCGCGCGAGCTTGTTGATGACCTCGACCATGTGCACCGGGATACGGATGGTGCGGGCCTGGTCGGCCATCGCGCGGGTGATCGCCTGACGGATCCACCAGGTGGCGTACGTGGAGAACTTGTAGCCCTTGGTGTAGTCGAATTTCTCGACCGCGCGGATCAGACCGAGGTTGCCTTCCTGGATGAGGTCCAGGAAGAGCATGCCGCGGCCGGTGTAGCGCTTGGCCAGGGAGACCACCAGACGGAGGTTGGCCTCCAGGAGGTGGTTCTTGGCGCGGCGGCCGTCCTCGGCGATGATCTCCAGCTCGCGCTTGAGCTTGGGGGCGAGCTTGTCGGCGTTGGCCAGCTTGTCCTCGGCGAACAGACCGGCCTCGATGCGCTTGGCGAGCTCGACCTCCTGCTCGGCGTTGAGGAGGGGGACCTTGCCGATCTGCTTGAGGTAGTCCTTGACGGGGTCGGCGGTGGCACCGGCGGCTGCGACCTGCTGCGCGGGCGCGTCGTCCTCGTCCTCGTCGGAGAGCACGAACCCGGCACTCTCGGCGCCCTCGGGCTCGTCCCCGGTCTTGCCGGGGGTCTCCTCGGTCGCCTCTTCGTCGATCAGCTCGACGTCGTCCTTCTTGGCGCTGGTCTTCTTGGCAGCCGCCGTCGTCTTCTTGGCGGCGACCTTCTTGGCGACCGCCTTCTTGGCGGGCGCCGTCTTCTTGGCGGCGGCCTTCTGGGCGTCGTCCTCGGCGGGAGCGTCGGCGACGGGTACCGCCGGAGTGGCGGTGGCGGTGGCCTTCTTGGCGGTCACCGTCTTCGCGGCGACCGTCTTGGTGGCGGTGCGCTTGGCCGGACTCTTCGCTGCGACGCTCTTTCGGGTGCGCTTGGGCTCCGCGGCACTGACCATCAGCGTCACACCCTCTTCCTCGAGGATCTGGTTGAGGCTGCGCAGTACGTTCTTCCACTGAGTGGCCGGAATCTGGTCAGCTTCGAAGGCCCGACGCACGTCATCGCCGGCGATCTGCCCCTCAGCCTTTCCCCGCTCGATGAGCGCCATGACAGAGACGGACTCGGCGATCTCCGGCGGGAGCGTACGGGATGTGCTGGCCGACACGAACAACCTCTCGGAACGATGGAAAACGGCTTCCGGCCCCGTCCGGTACGGACAGGAACCGACGACCGCCGACTGGGGATGGGCCGACGGCGCGGGCTGGGGCCGGGAAGAAACACAGCGCCTTGAACGGCGTCCGTATTCCCTTCCGCGGCTGTCACCTCTTAGGTCATCGCGCAGTTCCCGCGAGCGTTACGCCCAATCTGCGTGGCCCGAGTCACACCCCGTAAGCGCGCAAAAACGGTCAGACACGGGCAGAGGAGGTCATCCGCAGCCGTGACAGGCCCTCCTCAGGGAGATCCGACACCCCGTCGCGCCGCCGGACCCCGCCGGTTCCCTGGAGGATCCTGCGGGGTCCGGCGGGAGACGGGCGTCCCGGCCGGGCGACGCCACGAGAGCGCGGCACACCTCGGCCGCGCCGACCACCCGGCACGCGTCAGTGTTCGCGCGGGGCGGGCACCACGCGCTCCACCTCGGGGTGCACGATGAGCAGCTGCCGCATCGCCGCCTCGGCCGCCGCGCCGTCACCGGCGCCGAGGGCGTCGACGATCCGGGCGTGGTGCCCCAGGGAGGCGTCGGTGGGGCGGTCACAACCGGTGACCGGGCCGCCGGAGACCTGGAGGGCCGAGGAGACGATCCCGGAAAGGTGCTCCAGCATCCGGTTGCCCGCGACCTGGATGAGCAGCGAGTGGAACTCGGCGTCCGCGCGGGAGAACGTCAGCGCGTCACCCTGCCCCAGGGCGTGGCTCATGATCTCGACCATGTCGGAGAGGCGCTGCTGGATGTCCTCGCGCCCGTGTCCGGCGGCGAGGCGCGCGGCGAGCGGCTCGATCGTCCAGCGCAGCTCGCTCAGCTCGCGGCGCTGGTTGTCGCGCTGCGGGCCGAAGGCGCGCCATTCGATGATGTCCGGGTCGAGGAGGTTCCAGTCGCTGACGGGACGCACGCGCGTGCCGACGTTCGGGCGCGCGCTCACCAGGCCCTTGGCCTCCAGGACGCGGAGCGATTCGCGGACGACGGTGCGGGAGACCTCGAAACGCTGGCCGATCTCCTCGGGCACCAGCGGGCGGTCGGCGCCCAGGTCCCCGGAGACGATCATCTGACCCAGTTGCTGGACGAGTTGGCCGTGCAGCCCGCGTCCGCGGCTGCCCGCGGCACGCCGGCCCACGCGGCCCAGCTCGGGGTCGGAACCGTCCCAGGAGGGGGCTCCGAGGCGCTCGGTGACGGGCGCCTCGGCATAGGGGTAGCGGTCGAGTTCGCCCGGGCCGGCGAGACCGGAGTCTGCGGAGCGGGCGGCGGTCATCATGGTGTGCGCAAGGGTACTCACGGATCATTTGTCGGCGTTGGTTCCAACTCCCTTGAGGTCTTTGGTGAAAAGCACACGAAAGGGTGATCGCTCACCCCGTCGCAATTGACGCCTTATCGGAAAGAAATGGGCTTTCTCCGGGGAGTTGTGCGCAGAGCGGGCCCCCAGGGTTGCGGACGGTCGTCATCGGACCCTGCTCCGCAGGGTCGTGAGCAGATACGCGCAGAGCAGTGCGGTCAGCGACAACGTCAGTGCCCCGCCCACGGGTTGGGCGATCACACGCGCCGCCGCGGACAGGTAGCGCTCGCCCCCGAAGGGCCACTGCAACAGGAACACCTTCCGCATCCGCAGCGGGAAACCTTCCGCGGTCCGAACAGCCGGTCCCTCCAACGCCTTGTGTACGAGGGGTACGACGACGATCGGTACGGCGACTACCGCGGCGAGCCCGGCCGTGGTGGACCGGAAGGTGCCGGCGGCCAGTACCCCGGCCCAGGCGCAGCCGACGACCAGGCCGATCCAACTCGCGCTCATCGAAAGCGAGTCGGCGGGAACTTGCGCGAGCTCCCGTCCGTAGACGAGATAGAGCGCTTCGGCGTCGCAGCCCACCGTGAGGAAGGCCAGCAGCAGCGCGGTGGCCGCGGAGACAAGGAGCTTCGCGACCAGCAGTCCCATCCGGCGGGGCACGGTGCCGCGATCCGCCGCCAGGGCAGGGTGACGGAACTCGTCACCGAAGGCGAACGCCCCCAGCAGCCCCGCGCCGAGCGCCGCGGGCGGCAGGGGCAACTCCCGCGGCCACGCGGCCAGCAGACGCGGCTGCGGGGTGTGCCCGACACGCGCCAGGAACAGCGCGGTGAGCACGGACACGACGAGTACGGCGGCCCCGGTCAGGAACCCGGTGCCGACGCCGGTGGCGCGGCGCAGCTCGTAGCGGAGGGGACGCAGCGGGCTGGGGGCGGAGCGGACGGAGATGGGGGGCGGGAGCGGGGACAGGGCGTCGAGGGTCAGGGCGTGGGCGGGGCGTGCGGCACGCGCGCGGGGAGTACCGGCCGACTCCTCCGGGTCGATGAGGGCGACCAGCCGGGAGGTCGCGGGGGAAGGGCTCGCGGCGGCTGCGTGGGCCTCGTGCGGCGGGTGAGGGTCGGCTGCGGGTTGCGGTTCTTCGGCTACGAGCGGCTCGGCGGTGGGCGTCGGGGCGGTGAGCGACGCGCTGGTGTGAGGCTGCTGTGGGGCGTCGGCGTGGGGTTGCGGGGCTTCGGCCGATCGCATGTCGGTGGACGGCCCAGCTGCGGTCCGCGCGGGCAGCTCAGCAAGGGGCGTGTCCGCGCGGGGGGTTGGCATCTCGGCGGACGGCACGTCGGTGAGAGGCGTTGGCACCCCGGCGGGCGGCGCGTCGGTGAGGGGCGTTGGCATCTCGGAGAGTTGTGCATCCGTGCGGGGCGTTGGCGGCTGAGCAAGGGACGCGTCCGCGCGGGGTGCTGACGGCTCACCAAGGGGTGCGTCAGTGCGCGGCGTTAGCGGCCGACCAAGGGGCGCGTCCATGCAGGGTGCTGACGGCTCGGCAAACGGCGTGTTAGTGCGCGGGGTTGGCGGCTCGCCAAACGGCGTGTCCGTGCGGCTTGCTGACGGCCCACCAAGCGGTACGTCGGTGCGAGGGGTTGGCGGCTCGGCAAACGGTCTGTCGATGCGAGGCGTGGGCCGCTCGGCAAGCGGTCTGTCGGTGGGCGGCGTTGGCGGCTCGGCAAGCGCCGTTTCGGTGCGGGCCGCCGGGCGCTCGGCGACCGGTGCGTTGGCGCGGGCCGTTGGGATCTCGGTCGTCGACGGGGTGTCCGGGACTCGCGGTTCCTCGATGGATGCGGGCTCGTCTCGGCGGAGTGCACCCGCGCCCGGCCCCATGTCCCCGATCTCGTCCGCGAGTTGGTGTACGAGGATGTCGTGCCGGAACGCCGTCTCGCCCACCTCGGCGCACGTACTGCCGTACACGGAAAGGCGGTTGCCGCCCTCCCGGACGACTTCGACGGAGCGGTGTGCGGTGCGGGCCTCCCTGGTGAGGAGGGCGGCGAGGCGGACGGCGTGTGGGCTGCGGACGGCGACGCGGGGGCGCAGCCGGGTGCGGGCGAACTCTCCGGCCTCCTGGTCGGCGACGAGTCTGCCCTGCTCCAGGGTGACGACCCGGTCCGAGCAGCGGGCGGCCTCCTTGGGCTCGGAGGTGGTGAACAGGACCGTGCCGCCCTGAGCCGCGTGGGCGTGCAGCATGCCGTACAGCCAGCGGCTTTCGCGGGCGGAGAGTTCGTCCGCGGGTTCGTCCAGCACGAGTGTGTGCGGGTCGGACAGCAGGGCGCAGGCGAGGCCGAGGCGGCGGTCCATGCCGCGCGCGAGGCTGCCGAGGCGTTCGTCGCGCAAGCTGACGAGGCCGACCACTTCGAGGACTTCGTCGGCACGCCGGGCCGGAACGCCCGCCGCCGCGCACAGCATCCGGAGATGGCCGCGCACCGATCGGGCCGGATGACCCGGCACATCGCCCAGGAGGACGCCGACCTCGCGCGACGGATGGGCGATGCGGTGCAGGGGGCGGCCCCTGAAATAGGTGCTTCCACGTCCCTGTTGGAGTTCGAGCATGAGCCTGAGCGCGGTCGTCTTTCCCGCGCCCGGTGCTCCGAGGAGTGCGGTGACACGGCCCGCACGTGCCTCGAAGGAGACGTCGTCGACGGCGGGCGGATGCTCCTTGCGGGCGTTGCTGGTCAGTCCGAAGGCCTGGATCACCCACAGCAAGATAGCGCGCTATGTCCGTTTTTCCGGGCACCGAACGGCCCGCTGCGCAACCGTTGATCGCCGCGGACGACGCGCTACGGCATCACACCTCGGGGCGCAGCATCGGCGGGTTGAGCAACGTGGCCCCGCCGGCCCGGAACAACTGCGCCGGGCGCCCGCCCTGACGGGTCGTCGTACCACCCGTCGGGACGAGGAACCCGGGCGTGCCGGTCACCTTGCGGTGGAAGTTGCGCGGGTCGAGCGCCACGCCCCACACCGCCTCGTAGACGCGGCGCAGCTCACCGACGGTGAACTCGGTGGGGCAGAACGCCGTGGCCAGGGACGAGTACTCGATCTTCGAACGGGCGCGCTCCACCCCGTCGGACAGGATCTGCGTGTGGTCGAAGGCGAGCGGTGCCACGGCATCGCCGTCGCGGCCGAACCCCCCTTGTTGCAGCAGCTCTTCGACGGGCGCCCACCGCGCGTTGCTGGCGTCCCCGCCTGCTCGGGGTGCCGGCAGGTCGGGAGCGAGCGCGAGGTGGGCGACGCTGACGACGCGCATTCGCGGGTCGCGCTTGGGGTCGCCGTAGGTCGCGAGCTGCTCCAGGTGCGCTCCGTTGTCCTGGGCGGGGGCGCCGGGGTCGTGGGCGCGCAGTCCCGTCTCCTCGGCGAGTTCGCGTGCCGCGGCCTGCGCCAGGTCCTCGTCGGCCCGCACGAAGCCGCCGGGCAGCGCCCAGCGTCCCTGAAACGGCGGCTCGCCCCTGCGTACCGCCAGCCCGCACAGAGCATGGCGGCGCACGGTCAGCACGACCAGGTCCACGGTGACGGCGAAGGGCGGATACGCTGACGGGTCGTAGGACATGCGGCGATCATAGTCGTCTGCCTGACGATAAACACTCCCTTCGCCGGTACCGTCGAGACTGATCCACTGCGGTGCGAAGAGGGGTTTCCTCCTCCGCTTCCGGCCGTCGGCCGACACCGCCTTCCCCGAGGTCACGCTCCCAGTTGCAGGCCGTCGGCCGCCTCCTCGACCATGGCGACGCCGAGCCGGCCGACCCGGACGGAGAAGGGGGCGCCCGCGATCCGCAGCCCGGTCAAGCCGATCTCGCCCAGGGGCGCGCTGCGCACCGGGCGGAGAGTGACCGTGCGGGCGGGGGCGTCGGGGCGGATGCCCGCGAGGGTGGTCAGCAGCAGGACTCCGGCGGCCGCGGCCGTGGCTGCCGGGCGGCAGGCCGCCGGATGGGGAAGGGGAGCGCTCCCGTCCGTGCGCTGCTCCCCCGCGTACATCTCGGGGAGCCGGTGTCCGAACGCCTCGGCAGCGGCGAGGACGCCCCGCAGCAGCGAGGTGGCCTCCTTCTCGTACCCGGCCACCGCCAGGCCCGCTACGGCGATCGCCGTCTCCGCCACCCGGACGGCTCCGCCGCGGTGGCTGAACGGGCTGTATCCCGGCTCCTTCACGCCCAGGCCGCGCAGTCCCCAGCCCGAGTCCATGGCCGGGGCACCGAGCAGCCGGGCGAGTTGTTCGGCCCGCGCTTTGTCGAGCAGGCCGGGTGCGTACTCGCCGCCGCCCAGGAGTCCGGTGTCGAGGAGGTGGGCCGTCGTCGCGCCGAGGTTCGGTACGAGGCGTCCGTCCGGAGCCCGGGCCGCCGCCGGGCGGCCGCCGCCCAGGTCCCCGATCCAGAACTCCGCGCGGAAGGCGGTGCGCAACTCCTGGGCCCACTGCCGGAGTTCCGTGCCGCCGGGTCTGCCGTACGCGTCGAGCAGATCGGCGCCGAGCAGCGCCGCCCGGTGAGCGTGGGCCTGCGTCTCGCAGCGGACCGGTCCGCCGGGGTGCGGGTCGTGGAGGTAGGTGCCGTCGCCCACGGTGGTCCGCAGCCAGGTCAGACAGCGCTCGGCGGCCGGCAGCAGCTCCTGTGTCTCCTGCTCCGAGAGCCCCCAACGGCGGGCCTCCGCGAGCAGCACCGGGAAGAGCAGGGTCGCCTCCGTACCGGTGCAACTCGGCGGCAGATGGGCGCCGGCGTCACGGCGCGGTCCGGGGATCATGCCCAACTGTGCTCCGGGGCGCTGGAGTTGGGTACGGGCGAGGGTCCGCAGCGTGCCCGCGGCCAGGCGTGTGCCGAGGGGCAGCGTCATCCGCGCCGCCGTGAGTGACTCCGCCGGGGCGAGCCCGCAGCGCCAGGGTGCCCCTGCCGCGAGATGGGTGTCGGAGGGGTGCGCGGGGTCGCGCAGCAGCAGTGCCTGGAGGTCCTCGACGCTGGTCCGCAGGAGAGCGTGGACTCGGGGGTCGTCGCCGGTCGCCCGTGCGCTCGCCAGGGGGCTGGTCGCCCCGTGGCCCACGGCCCTGACCGGTCCCGTGCCGTCCGGCCGTACCCGGAGTTCCACGCTCGCCGTGCCGCTCGGTGGCAGTTCGAACTCCCAGCGCAGGAGTCCCGCGGAGGCCAGTGCGTCGGTGGGCGGTGGGGCGGCCGTGACCGCCGAACTGCCGGTGGCGCCGGACCAGCGCAGGCCGGAGTCGTGGACGCTGGCGGGCAGTTCGGGTCCTGTGTGGCCCGCGGCGATCGCGCCCAGGTCGGCCATGTCGGTGCCGAGTGCCACCTCGACCGGCAGGCGTAACGGGCGCCGGGACACGCTGCGCAGCGTGATGCGCTCGGTGCCGTCGGCGTGCCGGGTCCGCTCGACGACGAGGTCCGGGTCCGGGCCGCAGTCCGGGGAGACCCGCAGGGTTCCCACGAACCGGGCGCGGTCGGATGCCGTCATCCGGGCCTGCACCGCCAGCGGTTCCCGTCCGGCCACCCGGAGCTGGCAGCGGGAGAGCACGCGCCGGCCCGCGCGGTAGAACCCCTCCAGCCCCCGGCCGTTCAGCTGCCCTTCCTCGGTGGAGACGGCGAGGCCGGGGAGCGCCACGCAGATCAAGGTGGTGTGGGTGGGCGGCAGTTCGAGGGAGCGGCGGGGCATCGGGCGGGACGGGTGTGGCAGGGAGCCTTGAGGTGGGGAGAGCGAGGCGGGCTGGTGCGGTGCCGGGGTTGGACGGCGGTTTCGGCCGGGTGTCCAGCCTTCCGGCTGCCGGTGGGAGGGTTGCGGTGGGCGGTCGGGATCGGTCGTGCCCGTTTGCGGCGGTGATGAGCCGGTGCCTCGGCTCGGGCGTGGCACGGAAGGATCGACGTCAGGGCGGTCGCCCTCGGCCGAGGGCGGTGTCGGCTGGTGCATGGGCGGCTTCTTCTGGGCTCTGTGCGCCTCGGACGTGTTCGGCGCCGGGTGGACGGTTCCGCGAGGGACGGTTCCGACAGGACGGGGGCTGTCCGGCGACACGGCCCGTTCAGGCGTTCCGCCACTCAGGTGAACGGAACCGGGCTCCTCCTGGTCACGCCTCCGGCCTGCGAAGCCGACCGAATGGCGGCGTGGCGGAAGGGCGGGACAGCCGGCCTCGGCCCGCCGGTCCCGGTGGCCGCCGACCCGGCGCACGGCGGACCGGCGGAGCCAAGCTCCGAACACACCGAGCCGCCCACTGGACCGGCGGTGCCGCCCCTCACTCCCCCGAGCTTTGTTCACCCGTCCCCCTCAAGGCCGTTGGCCTCCGGCTGCGGCCCCTCCGAGCAGGTGTCGTAGCGTCGCGACCCGCCCTTCCCAGAGGTGCGCGCACGCTCGCCGCCGGGGCGTGCCGTGCCCTGCGCCGGTGTGCGCGGACGCGATCCGTCCGCCCCGCCGGATCGGCGGCTGTCCGTGCCCGAGCGGCGGGGACGGCCGTGGACTCGGCCGACGTCGGGGGTACGCGTGCGGTGCCGACGGCGGGAGGGCGCGGGTGAAGCCATGGGTGAGGCCTCCGGTGCCGGGGATTCGGCGGGCGCGCTCGCGCCCTGCTCCGCGGAACCCTCGGCGGTCTCCGCGCCGGCGACCACGTCTCCGGTTCGTGGCGCCCCTCCAGCACCCGATGCCTCGCCGGCTCCCGTCCCCTCTGCGCGCTCCACCCGCTCCGCACGCAAGCATCGCCGGATCGACTCCGGGTCGAGGCCCTCGTTGCAGGCCTGGTGGAGGAGGCGGGCGAAGAGGTAGTCGGGGTCCGTGCCGAGGGCCATGGCCAGGGCTTCCCTTGCCTCCAGGTCGTCGCCGGTGGACCAGGCGACCCAGCCGGCGAGGGTGAGAGGAGCCGCGGCGTGCTCGCCGTACGGTCCGACGCAGCGGCGGGCCAGTGCACGCCAGAGGCGCAGGGCCGGCAGCGCGTCGTCGCCCTCCATCCATTCGGCTGCGCGGTCGCGGGTGGTGCGGTCCTGGAGGCCGAGGATCAGGCTGGCGGCCTCGTCATGGGTGAGCAGGGCATCATCGCGGAAGTCCGAGTGGAGCACACCGGTCACGCGTGGTGCCAGGGCGAACCGCTTCATGATCCGCCGGGCGAGGTCCAGGGTGTCCTCCGCGACGTCCGCCCGGCTGGCGTCGTCGAGGATCTTCGGGACCAGGGTCATGCCGGCGGCGTCCAAGGCGACTTCCTGCTGTAGCGCGGCAGCCGTCTCCCACGGCAACAGCCTCGCCCGCAACTCGCGCAGAGTGCCGCGCACTTGGAGTCCCGCGTAGGTCGCCGCCGCTGCCAGTACGGACGTGCCGGGCAGGCCCATCGGGGAGCCGTCGACCGGGCAACATCCTTGACCCGAGCAGCAGTAGGACCAGAAGCGGCCGTCCGAGATGCAGAGCGCCTCGATCACCGTCACGTCCAGTCGGCCGCATTCGGTGCGCAGCTTCTGGACGAGCGGGCGCAGGCGCTCCATGACCTGGCGCCCCGATTCTCCCGGCGCCGGTTCCTGGCAGACGTAGGCGATCATCTGCTCGGGCCGGGCGCCTCGGCGCTCGCTGCCCGTCACGAGGCCGTGGGCCAACTGGCGTGCCACGGAGGCCCAGTCGTCCGCGCCGGCGGGAATGCCGAGCCGGGCCCTCCCGCCGAACCGGCCCCGGCCGGCCCGGTCGTACAGGGCGACGAGGACGATGCTGTCCTCGGGGCGGTACCCGAGCAGATAAGGCAGGGCGTCGGCGAGTTCGGCGGGGCTGCGCAGGGTGAGCTGGTGTTCGGGGCTGGTGTGGCGGTCGTAGGCGGTGGGGTCGATGTCGCCGTTTTCGGAGGATCCGGTCGTTTCGCTGTGATTCGTCATGCGATGACGATCTCGCGGATCGCGAAGTCCCGCTTGAGCCTGTGGATAAGTCCGGTCAGGGACACGCCACATGGGCTTCGACGCGGCCAAGTCGGGCCATGTGACCGGAAGATCCGGACCGACTCGATGATCGTGCGGTCGCCCTGCGAGGAGGCGACGACCGTGGCGCTTCAGTCCCGGTAGCCGCCGAAAGGCTCGACCCGCCTCAAGCGCCTCGCCCGCAGGCCGACGTCACCCCGACAGAGCTCCGCAACCTCAAAGGCCCGAAGAGAAGCCTCAGCTCGCCGCAGCGAGTACCAGTGGAAGAACCTGTTCGGCGCCCGCTTGGCGGAGCAGACGGGCAGCGACCGCGAGGGTCCAGCCGGAGTCGGTGTAGTCGTCCACGAGCAGGACGGGGCCGGGAGACGCGGCCAGGGCGGCGGCCAGTTCTCCCGAGACGGCGAAGGCGTCGGACAGTGCCCTGAGGCGTTGGGCGGAGTTGCTGCGGCGTGCGGCGTGCGTGCCGTCCGGGCCCGTGTACGTCAGGCTGCCCAGGAGGGGCAGGCGGCCGATGGTGGCGATGCCCTGGGCGAGGGAGCCCACCAGTTGCGGACGGCCCAGGGACGGGACGGCCACGACGCCCACGGGCCGGGGCGACACGTCCGTGGCATTCGGTGCCCAACCGCCGGGAGAGCGCGCCCAGTCGGCGAGGACCGCCACGGCGGCCTTCAGGACGTCGTCGGGGACCGGGCCGTCGGGCGCGCTCTCCGCGAGCAGCGGGCGCAGGCGGTTGCCCCAGCCAATGTCCGAGAGCCGCCCCAGGGCACGCCCTGTGGAGCACTGGTCCTTGGCCGGGATGCGGCCCTTGAGGTCGACCCCCAGCGCGGCCATGCCGGTCGGCCACATGCGGCGCGGCTCGACCTCCATACCCGGGCGGTCCAGTTCCTTCGTCGCCCCTGTGAGCGTCTCGGCGGAGACCGATGAGTCGATCCAGGCGCCCGCGCAGTTGTCGCAGCGGCCGCAGGGCACCGCCCCTTCGTCGTCCAGCTGCCGGCGCAGGAACTCCATCCGGCACTGGGTCGTGCTCACGTAGTCGCGCATGGCCTGTTGCTCGGCCGCCCGCTGCTTGGCCACCCAGGTGTACCGCTCGGCGTCGTACGCCCACTCGGCGCCCGTGGCCGCCCAGCCGCCCTTCACGCGCTTGACGGCGCCGTCGACGTCCAGGACCTTCAGCATGGTCTCCAGGCGGCTGCGCCGTAGGTCGACCGCCGTCTCCAGGGCGGGCACGGACAGCGGGCGCCCCGCGTCGGCCAGGGCCGCGAGGGTCTGGCGGACCTGTGTCTCGGGCGGGAAGGCCGTATCGGCGAAGTAGCGCCAGATGGCCTCGTCCTCGCGGCCCGGGAGGAGCAGTACGTCGGCGTGGGCGACTCCGCGGCCCGCACGGCCCACCTGCTGGTAGTAGGCGATCGGCGAGGACGGCGAGCCGAGGTGGACCACGAAGCCCAGGTCCGGCTTGTCGTAGCCCATGCCGAGCGCGGAGGTGGCCACGAGGGCCTTGACGCGGTTCTCCTGGAGGTCGATCTCGGCCTGGAGCCGGTCGGCGTTCTCCGTCTTCCCGGTGTATGAGGCGACCTTGAAGCCGCGTTGGCGCAGGAAGGCGGTGGCTTCCTCGGCGGCGGCCACGGTGAGGGTGTAGATGATCCCCGAGCCGGTCAGTTCGTCCAGGTGCTCGGCGAGCCACGCCAAACGGTGGGCGGCGTCCGGCAGTTGGACCACTCCCAGCCGCAGGCTCTCCCGCTCCAGCGGACCGCGCAGCACCAGGGCCTCTCCTGCGCCGGTGCCCAACTGCTCGGCCACGTCGGCCGTCACGCGCGCGTTGGCGGTCGCGGTGGTGGCCAGGACCGGTACGCCGGCGGGCAGTTCGGCCAGCATCGCCCGCAACCTGCGGTAGTCGGGGCGGAAGTCGTGTCCCCAGTCGGAGATGCAGTGCGCCTCGTCGACCACCAGGAGGCCGGTCGTGGCCGCGAGCTTGGGGAGCACCTGGTCGCGGAAGTCGACGGAATTGAGCCGTTCCGGGCTCACCAGGAGCACGTCGGTCTCACCCCGTTC
Organism: Streptomyces sp. NPDC096013; assembly: GCF_044763565.1. Taxonomy (NCBI): domain Bacteria; kingdom Bacillati; phylum Actinomycetota; class Actinomycetes; order Kitasatosporales; family Streptomycetaceae; genus Streptomyces; species Streptomyces sp. NPDC096013. The sequence goes on from NZ_JBIWGK010000001.1 coordinate 1,707,314, forward strand.
GACCTCTCCGTAGATGGTGTCCCACTCCTCGGGGTTGGCCGAGTTGATGGTGTGCGCGCGGATTCCGGCCCGCGCCGCGGACTCGACCTGGTTGCGCATCAGCGCGAGCAGCGGCGAGATGATCACCGTAGGACCGGCGCCGCGTCGGCGGAGCAGGGCGGTGGCGACGAAGTACACCGCCGACTTGCCCCAGCCGGTGCGCTGCACCACCAGCGCGCGCCGGCGCCCCTCCACCAGGGCCGCCACCGCCTGCCACTGGTCCTCGCGCAGCCGCGCCGTGCCGCTCGGATCACCGACCAGCTCGGCGAGGATGGCGTCGGCTTCGGCACGCAGCTCCTGGTTGCTCATACCCCCATGCAACCGCACGCCACTGACAACGGCCCAATCCCCCGCCGTGCCGAACCCTCGCGGGCCCCTTCCCGCAGCCCGTCCCACCGGCGCTCTCTGGACCTCCCGCACCTCAATGGCGTACGAAAGTGTGGTGCCCGAACGTCCCAGGCGTCGCCGGGTGACGCATTGGGTAGGGATATATGCCACACACCGCCAGATAAGGGTCTGTGGCCCCATTTGCTCGTTGCCGCATCCAAGTTCGGCAGGAAGAATTGGAGTCCGCTCCCCGCACGGTTCGTCCGTGATCCGGTAGGGCTCCGTTGCGGTGTGCGCTCCCCCGAATCCGACCCCGCCCGTAGTGTGGGCGCGTAGCCGAAGGGAGGACCGTGACCTTCGGATTCGCTCCGTCCTCCGCGGCAGCCATGTCGACGTCTGCCGACCTGTCCGCCGCTTCCGCCAACCCCCTGGCCCGTCTGCTCGAGCCCTCCGAATGGGCCGCCGCCGGAATCCCGTTGCTGCGCAATCCCCGCGAGGTCGTCAGCGGGCTGCACTCCCGGCACCGGCCGAGACCGACGACCGCGATCGTGGCCGTCCTCGACCCGGACGAGCGACTGCTCGCGAGTGCCTCGTTCGTCCGGCGGTCCGCCCCGGCAGACGGCTGGATGTTCCGCAACGCGCTGCTCGCGCAGCTGCGCCGCGTCATCCCGCACGACCTGCGCCGCCGGACCCCGGTGCGTACGGCCGTGCTGCTCTACTGCCGTGAGGGCGACGCGCGTTGGACGGAGGAGGACGGTGCGTGGATGTGGGGGCTGCGCGACGCGTGCACGCTGCACGGGCTGCGCTGCGGCGCCTACATCACCCTGACCCGTGACGGCTGGCAGGTGCTGGGCGAGGGGCGTGGCGGCCGACGGCCCAGCGCGGGCTCCGCGCCGGAACCTTTCGCCATGTCCGAGGTACCGCCCCTGCTGCCCCGCACCGGCGGCGCCGCCTCCGAGGTCCTGCGCCGCGCCGCGGCCCGCTGAAACCCGGTCCGGGCCTCGCGCCCGGACCGTACGGCGGTATGCCCCGGTGGTACGCCCCGGGTGCTGAGCAGGCCCTCGTGGGGAGTCACCTGCGGTCTCGTCGCGACGTGCCCCTACGGAGGGCACGCTTCGCCGAATCCGCGCACGCCGAAGGGCTCACCGTGCACAGACCGCCGCGACGGCGTTCACCTGACCGCCGTCGTCGTCCCCATGCCTTCCGGAGTTCCCGGAAGGCTCAGACGCCCGCGCCCAGCACCGAGTTGATCTGCTGCGGGTCACCGCAGACGATCAGCAGGGCGCCGGCCCGGCCGAGGGCCAGGGGCAGGGCGGTGGTGACAACGGCGGCGGGACCTCCGTTGACGGCGACCACGACGACGGGACGGGATGTCGCCCGGCCCGCGACGGCGGCGTCCGCGTAGAAGACGTCGTCGCGCGCGTCGTGCTGCGCCCAGTAGGAGGCTTCACCGAAGGACAGTTCGTGGGCGGCCCACGGGTGCGGTTCGCCGGTGGTGATCACCAGCACGTCACCGGGGGCACGACCCGACTCCAGGAGCAGGTCTACGGCTTCCTCGGCAGCGTCCAGAGCGCCCTCGGCCGAGGCCGGAATGAGCTGGATCTGCGGGGTCGCCACAGCGGTGTCGGAGGAGGCGGGAACAGCCGGACCCGAGGGTCCGGGCTTGGCCACGGCCACGTCGCGCGGCGTACGTTGCGCCGGTGCCGTCGGCCGCAGGGGGCCGGGGCGACCGGGACGCGACGGAGCCGCGGGGCGGGGACCGGGAACAGGGCGGGGGGTCGGCACGACACGGCTGCTGGCCGGAGTGGCGCTGGGACCCTGGGCACTCTCGTGAATCTGAGGCTCCTCGGGAATGAGAGGCATGAGCTGATTTTTATCAAACGCTGATGCGGCTTGCGGCAGCGGGTGGCACATGAGTGCGAGCGGAACGGTCAGAAGTCGAAGCCGAGCTGGCCCTCGATCTCCGGAACGTTTCCCTCCGCCCAACTGCGGGCTTTCTTGAGGTGCCGCCACTGGGGCAGCGCATCAAGATACGCCCACGACAACCGGTGGTACGGGGTGGGGCCCCGCTCCTCCAGTGCGGCCTTGTGCACGGGAGAGGGATACCCGGCGTTGGCCGCGAAAGCGAAGTCTGCATGGTCGATGCCCAGTTCGGCCATCATTTTGTCGCGCTGAACCTTGGCGATGACGGAAGCGGCCGCGACCGCCACACACGACTGGTCGCCCTTGATCACCGTACGGACCCGCCAAGGAGCCCCCAGGTAATCGTGCTTACCGTCGAGGATGACCGCGTCGGGGCGAACCGGCAAGGCCTCCAGGGCACGCACCGCGGCGAGCCGCAGCGCAGCCGTCATCCCGAGGCTGTCGATCTCCTCCGGAGAGGCGTGTCCGAGGGCGTACGCAGTGACCCACTTGCGGAGCTGTTCGGCGAGTTCGGTGCGTCGTCTGACCGCGATGAGCTTGGAGTCGGTGAGGCCTTCGGGGGGTCGGCGCAGTCCGGTGACCGCCGCGCAGACGGTGACGGGACCGGCCCACGCGCCGCGCCCCACCTCGTCGACGCCGGCAACGACCTTGGCCCCGGTCGTGGCGCGGAGTGAGCGCTCGACGGTGTGAGTGGGTGCTTCGTACGGCATGGCGGGATCAGCCTACGCCGCGCGGAACCCTCCGCGACACCCAGCCTTCCGAGATCCCCTTCCGGACCGGCCCCCTCCCGCTTCACGCACCGCCGGACCGGAGCAGCGGAAGCATCAACTGGTCGATCATCTCCTCGAGATCGCGGTCCGGCCATTCACTCCCGCACATCTTCGATCGGTACATCATCATCGCCGGGATGGCGTCCAGGACGTAACTGTTGGAGGCGTCGGCGCGGACCTCGCCCCGCTCGATTCCGCGGTTGATCACCTCTCCGAGCAGTCGGATCGTGGGCTCCACGACCCCTTCGAAGATCACACTGTGGAAGCGCTCCGCCTGTGCGGTGTCGCATTCGTGAATCACGGAGCGCAGGGCGTATCCGGGGCGCGAGTACATCGCGTCGCGCGCCTGCACGCACAACGCCAGCAGGTCCTCGCGCACGGTCCCGAGGTCGGGCGCCTCGCTCATGCCCGGCAGCCCCGCCTGTAGCGCGTCCGCGACGAGGTCCTCCTTGGACGACCAGCGCCGGTAGACCGCCGCCTTGCCGGTCTGGGCACCCGCGGCGACGCCCTCCATCGTGAGGGCGTTCCATCCGACCGTGCCGAGTTGGTCCAACGCGGCGTCCAGGATCGCGCGTTCGAGCACGGCGCCGCGGCGACGGAGGGAGGCCGTCGGAACTGCGGAGGCCGTCCCGCCCGAGGTAACCATCTGAGTGTCTCCAGCGAGCAGAGGTGAACGGGGTGTCCAGGGAACGAGAACAGGACATGCGGCATCGGCCAGGGGTCCGGACCGCACGAAGACGGCTTAAGTGAACGCTTGCGTTCACTGTCTGGGACTCACTACCGTTGCCGCGACAGTGAACGCTGGCGTTCACTAACGGACTTGTGGGGGACCCATCGTGACAACCTCTCAGTCGATCGAAACCCCGAAACCGGGGGCGGCCCGTCGGGAGGGGCATCCCGGTATCGCGCTCACAGTCATCGCGGCCTGCCAACTCATGGTGGTACTCGACGGCACGATTGTGAACATCGCCCTCCCGCACATTCAAGTCGCCCTCGGCTTCAGTACCACCGACCTCACCTGGGTCGTGAGTGCCTACACGCTCACCTTCGGCGGTCTGCTGCTGCTCGGCGGCCGGGCCGGCGATATCCTCGGCCGCCGCCGGGTCTTCATGACCGGCATCCTGCTCTTCACCTTCGCCTCGCTGCTCGGCGGGCTCGCCCAGGAACCCTGGCAGTTGCTCGCCGCCCGCGTCTTGCAGGGCGCCGGAGGCGCGATCGCCTCGCCGACCTCGCTGGCCCTCATCACCACCACGTTCCCCGAAGGCCCGGAGCGGAACAAGGCGTTCGGCGTCTTCGCCGCCGTCTCGGCGGGCGGTGGCGCGCTCGGACTGCTCGCGGGCGGCATGCTCACGGAGTGGCTCGACTGGCGCTGGGTGCTCTTCGTCAACGTCCCGATCGGCGTGCTGATCGCCGTGCTCACGCCGGTGTACATCAGCGAGTCCGAACGGATCACCGGCCGGTTCGACATCGCGGGCGCGCTGACCTCGACGGCGGGCATGGCGACCCTCGTGTTCGGCTTCATCCACGCGGCGGACAAGGGGTGGAGCAACGGCGTGACCATCGGGTCCTTCGCCGCCGCGATCGTCCTGCTGCTGGCTTTCGGGCTCATCGAGTCCCGGGCCAAGGAGCCGATCACCCCGCTCAAGATGTTCGCCGACCGCAATCGGTCGGGCACCTACGTGATCATGCTGACCCTGACCGCGGCGATGTTCGGCATGTTCTTCTACATCGTGCTCTTCGTGCAGAACGTGCTGGAGTACAGCCCGATCCAGGCGGGTCTCGCCTTCCTGCCGCTGACGGTGGCGATCGGGGCCGGCGCGGGTCTGTCCCAGCGGTTCCTGCCGGTGCTCGGCCCGCGGCCCCTCATGCTGATCGGCTCGACGCTCACGGTGATCGGGCTGATCTGGGAGAGCTTCATCAGGCCGGACAGTTCGTACGCCGGCGGAGTGCTCGGCCCGATGCTGGTGTTCGCCTTCGGCATGGGCCTGAACTTCGTGACCCTGACGGTGACCGCTGTCTCCGGTGTCCCCCCGCACGAGGCGGGCGCGGCCTCCGCACTGCTCAACACCACCCAGCAGGTGGGTGGTTCGCTCGGCCTGTCCATCCTGACCACGGTGTTCGGCTCGGCCAGCAGGGACGAGCTGAAGAAGCAGCTGCCGAAGTTCCTGGCCGACGGCTCGGCGCAGCAGAAGGCGGAGTTCGCCAAGACGCACCGACTGCCGGCGCCCTGGGGCAGTGAAGTGCTCGCGCACGGCATCTCGACGGCTTTCGTCCCGGCCGCCGCGATGGCCACCCTCGCCCTGGTCACCGCCTGGTTCGTGATCCGGGTGCGCAAGAGCGACCTCGAAGCCCTCGCGGGCACAGCGGGCGCGGGGGTGGCGGCGGGGGCGGGCTGACCGGCCGCCGGGCCCGGTCGGGACCCGGCCGACCGGCACCAGCGAAAACCACCTCATGACCACCCCCGCAGCTGTCGTGTCCTGTCTGCGCCGACTCATGTCCCGCACGGCGACTGCCACGACAACGGACGGCCGGTCACGGAGAGTTCCCGAAAAACACAGAGAGTTTCGATCGAATGCGGGGGGCGCTGCCCGGGCCGCAGGTTCAGGACGTCAGACCGACGCCTGAACCCAGCCCGGCAGCGCCTCCGTCCGCTCCAGCCATGCGGCGGGCGGCGCCCCCGTCTTCGCGCCGGCGATCACGCCGCCCACGATGGCGCAGGTGGTGTCGACGTCTCCGCCGACCTGGGCGGTGGTCCAGAACGCCCGCTCGTAGTCGCCGAGGCCGCGCGCGGCCGACCAGAGCGCGAAGGGCACCGTGTCGTGAGCGGACGTACGACGTCCGCAGCCCAGGACGGCCGCGACGGTGCCGGGATCGGCGTAGTCGAGCATGTCCCGGGCGCGGCGCAGGCCCGCGCCGACGGCGCTCTTCGGGACGAGTGCGATGACGCCGTCGAGGAGTGCCTCGGCGCTGGGCGGACCGCCGGGGGCGGCGGCCAGCGAGGCGGCCGCCGCGACGGCCATGGCGCCGACCACGGCCTCACGGTGCTGGTGCGTGGGGTAGGCCGAGATCTCCGCCTGGTGGGTGGCCTGCTCGGGGTCGTCGGCGTACCAGGCGCCCAGGGGCGCGATCCGCATCGCCGCGCCGTTGCCCCACGACCCCCGTCCGTCGAAGAGGGCGGCGGACAGTTCACGCCAGTCGCCCCCTTCGCGGACGAGGCGCAGCAGGCGGTTGACCGCCGGGCCGTAGCCGCGGTCGAAGTCATGGTGCTCGGCGAAGGAGTGTGCCAGGGCGTCCTGGTCGATGCGGCGGTGGGCTGCCAGGACGGCGACCACGGAGCACGCCATCTCCGTGTCGTCGGTCCACTGCCAGAGGTCCGGGGGCAAGTCGCGGCGCTTGAGCAGCGGGTAGTTGGCGGGGACGAAGAACTGGGAGCCGAGCGCGTCGCCCACGGCGAGTCCACGCAGGCTGGCAAGGGCGCGATCCAGGCGCCCGGCAGAGGAGTCGGGAGAGGAGTCAGAGGTCATCGGTGGGTCACCCTATCCGCTGATCCCGTAAGGCTCCGGGTCCCGCCAGCTGTCGAAAGGCCGGTCCAGCGCGTACCGGCCGTCCTCACCGAGAACGAGCATCCGCATCTCGGCGTTCCCCGGATTCGACAGCGACTCGAACTCCGCGACAGTCCAGTGGAACCAGCGCATGCAGAACAGCCGCATGGCCAGGCCGTGGGTCACCAGGAGCACGTTCGGAGGGTGGTCGGGGGCCTCGAAGCTGCGGTACAGGCTCTCCAGGAAGCCGCCGACCCGGTCGTAGACGTCGGCGCCGGACTCGCCCTGGGCGAAGCGGTAGAAGAAGTGCCCGTAGGCGTCCCGATAGGCCTTCTGGAGGCGTACGTCGTCCCGGTCCTGCCAGTTCCCCCAGTCCTGCTCGCGCAGCCGGGGTTCCTCGCGTACGCGGACGAGGTCGGGATCGAGGTGGAAGGCGCGGAAGGTCTCGTGGGTGCGGCGGTACGGGGAGACGTACACGCTGATGCGCTCGCGGCCGAACACCTCCCGCAGTCGTTTGCCGGTCTCCTCCGCCTGGAGCCAGCCCTGGTCGGTCAGCGCCAGGGAATGGTCGGGTTCACGCTCGTACACAGTGTCATCAACATTGCCCGTTGACTCGCCGTGCCGGACAAGGACGATGCGCCGTGGTCGTGCCATGCCAAAACCCTAGATCGAGTGACGGCATATCGAGCACTCGTACGGGCTCCATACGGCGTAGGTCACACGAATTGGGTCCGATGGGCCACATAGGGGCGCACGATTCACACAGGGGGACGCCTGTGACGTCGGTTCACAGAGCGGGACGCCTGGGGGCGTCAGTTGGGATGTCAAACCGTCCAGGACGGTTCCAGTTGCACGATGTCCCCGGTGAGGGAATCGATGTCCGCCTCGATCTGTGCCCGCAGGGCGAGCCGCTCGACCCGCTCGGTGCGGTACTTGCCGTGCTCCGCGGCCGACTGCCACATGGACAGCACCATGAACTCGTGTCCCGGGGCCTCGCCGAACAGCCCGCGGAGCATGCCGGGGGAACCGGCCATCGCCGGGTTCCAGACCTTCTCCTGCATCAGCGTGAAGTGCTCCGCGCGCTCCTCGTGGACCCGGCACAGGGCGACCCGCACCAGGTCGGCGTCGGTGAAGCGCGGCTCGAAGCCGGTCTTCACGTCGAAGCGGTGGTCGAACAGCTTGGCCTGCGCGTCCTTGAAGGTGCCCACCTGGGCCGACGCCAGCCGGTCATGGGATCGGGCCATGAAGGAGTCGTAGAAGGCACGGCTTTCCCAGAACGCGAAGATGTGCGCCACTCCTGGCCGCGCTCTGCTCCAGCCTCCCCCCTGTCCCCGAAATCCCGGCTCCCCCAGAAGCCCCGCCCACTTTCGCTGCCCGCGCTCGAAGCCGCGGCGGTCCACCACGGTGCAGCGAATCCACTTGACCAGCACCGCGCCATCGTAAGGCCACGGAGCGTGGCGCCGGTCACGCTCCGGCTGAGATCGTCGGCGCATACGCCCCCGCGCGCGTGGCACGATGGACAACGCACGCTGATCGCCCGGTAGTTGGGGCGCGCGTTCGAGGCGAACGGGGAAGGGGAACTGTGGTGAACGGCCTCAGCAAGGGGATCCGCAAGGCCGAAGTCGGGCTCCAGTGGGATCCGAGTCCCACCGGAGAGCCGCCCGTCGATCTGGACATCGTCGCCACCACGTATGTGGCGGACGATCTGTACGGTGCTCCCGCGTACGCGGTGTACTTCGACAGCCGTTCCCCCGACGGGACCATCTATCTCAACCGGGACAGCAAGGACGGCAAGGGCTTCGGCTGGGACGAGGTCATGACACTGGAGCTCGACCGGCTCTCCGAGCGGTACGCGCGCGTGGTGGTCGGTGTCGTCATCCAACAGCGCGTCGCGCACCGCACGTTCGTCAATGTGCTCAACCCGAAGCTGCGCATCCGCGAGGGGTACACCGTCCTCACCGAGAACGACTTCGGTGACGTCCTCGGTGCTACGGCGGCGACGGTCGGGGAGTTCGTCCGCGACGACTCCGGGAGCTGGGACTTCCATCCCGGCATCCGGGGCTTCGAGGACGACCCCGCGACCTTCACCGGGACGATGGGCCGGGCTCAGCAGCCCTGAGCCCGTCGCGGACGGCTCGTCGCTCGTCAGCCGGCGGTCCAGCCCGGGACCGTCGGCAGCACCTCCTGGGCGATGCGGAACAGCGCCTCGTCGTCGGGCGGCACGTCGTCCTGACGCCAGATGGATATCTCGAAGGAGTCTCCGCCGTCCTTCGCGCTCGTGGAGACCAGCAGGCTGCGGGCGATGCCCCCGGGGCCCGTACTGGCCTTGCCTCCGCCGAGGTTGAAGCTGATGGCGATGGTCCGGTCCGAGTAGAGGACGGCCGGGTGCCCCAGGACCATCTTCACCTCTGAGGTCGAGTCGGCGTACCGGGCCGCCTCGGCGACGGGAATGTCGTCGTAGGACGCCGACAGCCGCACGGAGTACGTCCTCAGGTCGACGTCCGCCTCCGGGCTGGCGATCTTGGTGCCGCCCGCCAGTGTCATCCAGCCCGCGCTGCCCCCGGCGGTCTCCGCGTGCTCTTCCGGGGTCCCCAGGAGCGCCGGAAGGTCCGAGCGGTTCAGTGCCGTGCAGAGTTGCGCCGGCGAGACGTACTTCGCCGGCAGGGACTTGTCCGTGCTCGCCGAGCAGGTCGCCGGTTTGCTGTCCGCCTGTGACGTCTTCGGCAGGACTCCCCCGAGGCCCCACATGCCGCCCACGACACCCCCGACCACGACCACCGCCGCGACCGCCTGGGCCCCCGCCCTCATACCTTTTTCGGGCTCGACTGAATTGTCGACCATGCCCCCACCCTCCCCGGTGCGCGCGCTATGCGCGTCGAGGGAGATTATCTGCTGATCGTTCCGCTGGGAAACCTGATTCGCCCGGGGCCCGGACATGCTGAGGGCGGTGAAGCCCTGATACCGGCTTCACCGCCCTGACCAGCTAATTCACCTCAAGCAGGTGCTCTTGATCAGCTGCATCCGCTGGTCGAGCCACACCCCTCGCAGATGTAGCAGGAACCGGCCCGCTGCATCTTCGTGCCGCAGGAGAAGCAGAGCGGGGCGTCGGCCTGGATGCCCAGCTGCATCTCCACCAGCTCGGCGCTGGTGTGCGCCTGCTGCGGGGCGGGCTTGACCGCCTCGGCGACGGCCTTGGGCGCGGCCACGGCCTTCAGTTCCTGGGCGCGCGGCGCCGACTGGGCGAGGCCCTCGACGTCGACCTCGTCCTCGGTCGGCTCGTACGAACCGGTCTCCAGGTGGCGCTGACGCTCCTCGGCGGAGTGGATGCCGAGCGCGGAGCGCGTCTCGAAGGGCAGGAAGTCGAGCGCCAGGCGGCGGAAGATGTAGTCGACGATCGACTGCGCCATCCGCACGTCCGGGTCGTCCGTCATGCCGGCCGGCTCGAAGCGCATGTTCGTGAACTTCGAGACGTACGTCTCCAGGGGGACGCCGTACTGCAGGCCCACGGAGACGGCGATCGAGAAGGCGTCCATCATGCCCGCGAGGGTGGAGCCCTGCTTCGACATCTTCAGGAAGACCTCGCCGAGACCGTCGTCCGGGTAGGAGTTGGCGGTCATGTAGCCCTCGGCGCCGCCGACCGTGAAGGAGGTCGTGATGCCCGGGCGGCCCTTGGGGAGACGCTTGCGGACGGGACGGTACTCGACGACCTTCTCGACCGCGGTGCGGATGGTGTCCTCGGCCTTGGCGGTGACCTCGGCCTTCTCCTTCTCCTTGGTCTTCGCGGAGAGGGGCTGGCCGACCTTGCAGTTGTCGCGGTAGATCGCGAGCGCCTTGACGCCCAGCTTCCACGCCTCGAAGTAGACCTCTTCGACGTCCTCGACGGTCGCCGTCTCCGGCAGGTTGACCGTCTTGGAGAGCGCGCCGGAGATCCAGGGCTGGATCGCGGCCATCATGCGGACGTGGCCCATCGCGGAGATGGAACGCTCGCCCATGGCGCAGTCGAAGACCTCGTAGTGCTCCTGCTTGAGGCCCGGGGCGTCGATCACATTGCCGTTGTCGGCGATGTGGGCGACGATCGCCTCGATCTGCTCCTCCTGGTATCCCAGGCGACGCAGGGCCTGCGGGACGGTGCCGTTGACGATCTGCATCGAGCCGCCGCCGACCAGCTTCTTGAACTTGACCAGGGCGAGGTCGGGCTCAAGTCCGGTGGTGTCGCAGGACATCGCGAGACCGATGGTGCCGGTCGGCGCGATGACGGACGCCTGCGAGTTACGGAAACCGTTCTTCTCGCCGAGGCGCAGCGTGTCCTGCCAGGCCTCCGTGGCGGCGGCCCAGATCGGGGTGTCCAGGTCGTCCGCGCGCGGGGCCACGGCGTTGGCGTCGGAGTGCTGCTTCATGACGCGCAAGTGCGGCTGCTCGTTACGGGCGTAGCCGTCGTACGGGCCGACGACCGCGGCGAGTTCGGCGGAGCGCTTGTACGACGTGCCGGTCATCAGGGAGGTGATGGCACCGGCGAGGGCACGGCCGCCGTCGGAGTCGTACGCGTGGCCCGTCGCCATCAGCAGGGCGCCGAGGTTGGCGTAGCCGATGCCGAGCTGGCGGAACGCGCGCGTGTTCTCGCCGATCTTCTGCGTCGGGAAGTCCGCGAAGCAGATGGAGATGTCCATCGCGGTGATGACGAGTTCGACGACCTTGGCGAAGCGCTCGACCTCGAAGGACTGGTTGCCCTTGCCGTCGTCCTTGAGGAACTTCATCAGGTTCAGCGAGGCGAGGTTGCAGGACGTGTTGTCCAGGTGCATGTACTCGCTGCACGGGTTCGAGCCGTTGATGCGGCCGGACTCCGGGCACGTGTGCCACTGGTTGATGGTGTCGTCGTACTGGATGCCCGGGTCGGCGCAGGCCCAGGCGGCCTCGGCCATCTTGCGGAAGAGCTGCTTGGCGTCGACCTCCTCGATGACCTCGCCGGTCATGCGGGACGTCAGGCCGAACTTGTCGCCGTTCTCCACGGCCTTCATGAACGTGTCGTTCACGCGGACCGAGTTGTTGGCGTTCTGGTACTGCACCGACGTGATGTCGTCGCCGCCCAGGTCCATGTCGAAGCCCGCGTCACGCAGGGCGCGGATCTTCTCCTCTTCCTTGACCTTGGTCTGGATGAAGTCCTCGATGTCGGGGTGGTCGACGTCCAGGATGACCATCTTGGCCGCGCGGCGGGTGGCGCCACCGGACTTGATGGTGCCCGCGGAGGCGTCGGCACCGCGCATGAAGGAGACCGGACCCGAGGCGTTGCCGCCGGAGGAGAGCAGTTCCTTGGAGGAGCGGATGCGCGAGAGGTTCAGGCCGGCGCCGGAACCGCCCTTGAAGATCATGCCCTCTTCCTTGTACCAGTCGAGGATCGACTCCATGGAGTCGTCGACGGCCAGGATGAAGCAGGCCGAGACCTGCTGGGGCTGCGGGGTCCCGACGTTGAACCAGACGGGGCTGTTGAAGCTGAAGACCTGGTGCAGGAGGGCGTACGCCAGCTCGTGCTCGAAGATCTCGGCGTCGGCGGGCGAGGCGAAGTACTTGTGGTCCTCGCCGGCCTTCCGATACGTCTTCACGATGCGGTCGATGAGCTGCTTGAGGCTCACCTCGCGCTGCGGGGTGCCCACAGCACCGCGGAAGTACTTGCTGGTGACGATGTTGACCGCGTTCACCGCCCATTCGGCGGGGAACTCGACGCCACGCTGCTCGAAATTGACCGAGCCGTCGCGCCAGTTGGTCATGACGACGTCACGGCGCTCCCACTCCACCTCGTCGTACGGATGCACGCCGGGGGTGGTGTGAATACGCTCGATGCGCAGTCCCTTGGTGGCCTTGGTGCCCTTCGCGCGGGAACCTCGTGCCGGACCGCTCGCCGTCTCTGTCATGCCGCCTCCCTCTACAGGCAAAAACGCCCGAAAATGCCACGATGTTCCCGTGGCAGAGTGTTTGTCTGGTGTCACGGCAGCCCACACGCTCATGGCTCCGCGACAAATCCTGGTACGCCGCCGCCCGACCGGACCCGGGGTCTCCGCCCGGTTCCGGTCCGTCGGTCAGTCGGCGGAGTGGACGGGCACGGGGACCTGAACAGTCCCTCCGCGCCCGCCGTCGTCTTCCTGGCTCCCCGATGCCGCGTCTTCGTCGTCCGCGGCGGGGCCTGGCGTCGCCTCCCGCAGTTCCACGATCGCGGCCTCGAAGTCCTCAAGGGAGTTGAACGCCCTGTAGACGGAGGCGAATCGCAGATAGGCGACGAGGTCGAGCTCCTGCAATGGGCCGAGTATGGCCAGCCCGACATCATGGGTGGTCAGTTCGGCGCTTCCGGTGGCCCGCACCGCCTCTTCGACCCGCTGGCCGAGCTGGGCGAGTGCGTCCTCGGTGACAGGCCGTCCCTGGCATGCCTTGCGCACGCCGTTGATGACCTTGGTACGACTGAAAGGCTCGGTGACTCCGGACCGCTTGACCACCATGAGCGAGCACGTCTCCACGGTCGTGAAACGACGGGAGCAGTCAGGGCACTGGCGGCGCCGGCGGATCGACGTGCCGTCGTCGGTCGTACGACTGTCGACCACACGGCTGTCGGGGTGCCTGCAGAAGGGGCAGTGCATGGTCTCCAACCCTCCCTCACAGCAGACTCAATAGCCTCGTGAGACCCCATGGGCCTCTCGAAGCAGCCCCCAGCATAGGCGATGGCCGGGACTCTGGAGACCCGGGGGACCACAACTTCTGGGCTGCTGTAGCAATCCAACCACTAGATGTGGTGATTGGCTCACACAAACACGCGGCACGCGCGTGTCGCACCCGTATTGGCATGTGCCATACGGCCATCCCGTCGCCCCGAACACGCGGGCGCACAGCCGTACCGCCAGGCCACATACGGAGATACCGTGAGCGCGGCACGGAGGAGGCGTGGGACTCCCGCACAGAACGGGACCGGCCCCCGACCGCCGGGACACCGGGTGGCAGACTGTGGCGACAACCCGCGAGGCCACCACCCCGGCGGCGAAGAGGTCGACAATGACCTCTTTTGTCCGCCAGGTGCCGCGTTAGCCATACACCCAGACGCATGATCGCGACAGGCTATCTGTACTTTTTCACTCGAACGTGTGTTTGGCGCAACCTTTCGAAAGCAACTACCGTTGTCCAGCAGGGAGACCATCGAGAGGGGCCGACGTGACCACCACCGCAGACAGTGCCACCATCACTGCCCAGGATCGCTCCCAGGGCCGACTCGAGCCGGTGCATGCAATGAACGAAGCCGCGAATCCCGAGGGACACAAGCGCTCGCTACCGGGCCGACCTCCCGGTATCCGGGCGGACAGCTCGGGGCTCACGGACCGGCAGCGCCGGGTCATCGAGGTCATCAGGGACTCGGTGCAGCGACGGGGCTACCCGCCGTCGATGCGCGAGATCGGCCAGGCCGTGGGCCTGTCCAGCACGTCCTCGGTCGCACACCAGCTGATGGCACTGGAGCGCAAGGGCTTCCTGCGCCGCGACCCGCACCGCCCGCGCGCGTACGAGGTCCGCGGTTCCGACCAGTCCTCGTCGGTACAGCCCACGGACACCGCGGGCAAGCCCGCCGCGTCGTACGTCCCGCTGGTGGGCCGGATCGCCGCCGGTGGCCCGATCCTCGCCGAGGAGTCCGTCGAGGACGTCTTCCCCCTCCCCCGCCAACTGGTCGGTGACGGTGAGCTGTTCGTCCTGAAGGTCGTCGGTGACTCGATGATCGAGGCCGCGATCTGCGACGGCGACTGGGTCACGGTGCGCCGCCAGCCGGTCGCCGAGAACGGCGACATCGTGGCCGCCATGCTCGAGGGCGAGGCCACCGTCAAGCGCTTCAAGCGCGAGGACGGCCACGTCTGGCTTCTCCCGCACAACTCGGCGTACGAGCCGATCCCGGGCGACGACGCGACGATCCTCGGCAAGGTGGTGGCAGTGCTGCGGCGCGTGTGACGGCCGCGGCGGGCGGGCACCATCGGCCTCGCCCCCAGACCGGACCCCGGGACCCCTGCGCCGGTTCCGGGGTCCTGTGCTGTCCGGGGTTCCGGGGGCCTGTGCTGCCCGGGGTTCCGGGGGCCTGTGCTGCCCGGCTCCGGGCACCGCGGGTCGGCCAGGCGGCGCCGGACCAACCCTTTCCCGGATCACGCCGATTCGGCTGCTTCCTCCGCCGATTCGGCCCCCTTTTCGGCTGCACCCTTCGCCGATTCGGCCTCCTCCTGCTTCGCCTTCGCGTCGATCGCGGCCAGCGACCTCCGGACCTGGTTACGGTCCGTGGTGTACCAGAAGTCGGGCAGTGACGCCTTGAGATAGCTGCCGTAGCGAGCCGTCGCCAGCCGCTGGTCGAGGACGGCGACCACGCCCCGGTCACCCGACGCGCGGACGAGACGGCCGGCTCCCTGGGCCATGAGCAGCGCCGCGTGGGTGGCGGCCACCGCCATGAAGCCGTTGCCCCCGGCGTCCTCAACCGCCTTCTGGCGGGCGCTCATCAGCGGGTCGTCCGGGCGCGGGAACGGGATCTTGTCCATGACGACCAGCTGACAGCTCGCTCCGGGGACGTCGACGCCCTGCCAGAGCGACAGCGTGCCGAAGAGGCACGTCTTCGGGTCGGCCGCGAAGTTCTTGATCAGCTCGCCGAGCGTCTCCTCGCCCTGGAGCAGGATCGGGTACTCCGGGATGCGGGAGCGCAGTTCCTCCGCCGCGAGTTGGGCGCCCCGCATCGAGGAGAAGAGGCCCAGGGTGCGACCGCCGGCTGCCTGGATCAGCTCCGTCAACTCGTCCATCATGTCGGCCCGGTCGCCGTCCCGCGCGGGGCGTGCGAGGTGCTTGGCGACGTACAGGATGCCCTGCTTCGGGTAGTCGAAGGGCGAGCCGACATCGACGCCCTTCCACTGCGGCAGATCCTCGCCCGCCGTGCCCTCGGGGGCGAGCCCGAGGGAAGCCCCTACGCCATTGAAGTCGCCGCCGAGCTTCAGGGTCGCGGAGGTCAGGGTCACCGAGCGGTCCGTGAAGAGCTTCTCCCTCAGGAGGCCCGACACGGACATGGGGGCGACGCGCAGGGAGGCACCGAAGCGGTCGTGGCGTTCGTACCAGACGACGTCCCACTCGGAGCCGTTGGTGATCCGCTCCGCCACGTCGTGCACGCTCTCCACGGAGGCCAGCGCCTGCTTGCGGACCGCGTCCTCGTCCTGCACGGACTTGTCGCGGGTGGCGCCGATCGCGGAGATGACCGTACGGCAGGCGTCGCGCAGCGCCATGAGGGCGTAACCGAGGTCCTCCGGGATCTCCTCCAGGCGACCCGGCAGGGCGAGCTCCATCAGCCGCTCGAAGCCCTCGGCGGCGGTCTGGAGCTGATCGGCGGCCTTCTCATTGGCCAGCTTCGCGGCGCGACGGACCGCGCGGTTGACCTGGCCGGGGGTGAGCTCGCCGGTGGCCACTCCGGTGACCCGCGAGACCAGTTCGTGCGCCTCGTCGACGATCAGCACCTCGTGCGGCGGGAGGACGGGGGCGCCTTCGATGGCGTCGATCGCGAGCAGCGCGTGGTTGGTGACGACGACCTCCGCGAGCTTGGCCCGCTCACGGGCCATCTCGGCGAAGCACTCCGCTCCATAGGCGCATTTCTGGGCGCCCAGGCACTCACGGGAGGAGACCGACACCTGCGCCCACGCGCGGTCGGAGACTCCGGGTGTGAGGTCGTCCCGGTCGCCGGTCTCGGTCCCGTCCGTCCAGTCGCGCAGCCGTAGGAGGTCCTGGCCCAGCTTGCTGGTGGGGGCGGCCGCCTCGAACTGGTCGAAGAGGCCCTCCTCCTCGTCCTGGGGCATGCCCTCGTGGAGGCGGTGCAGACACAGGTAGTTCGACCTGCCCTTGAGCATCGCGTACTGGGGGCGGCGGCGCAGCAGGGGGTGCAGGGCGTCGACCGTGCGGGGCAGGTCGCGCTCCACCAACTGGCGCTGGAGCGCGAGGGTGGCGGTCGCCACGACCACACGCTCCCCGTGCGCGAGCGCGGGCACGAGGTAGCCGAGCGACTTTCCGGTGCCGGTGCCTGCCTGGACCAGCAGATGGGAACCGTCGTCGATCGCCTCCGCGACGGCTTCGGCCATGGTCACCTGGCCGGGGCGCTCCGAACCGCCGACGGCAGTGACGGCAGCATGCAGGAGTTCGGGGAGTGAGGGCTTCGTCATAGCGCGACCACCCTACGGGGCGGGACTGACAACCGGGTGATCACGGATGGGGAGCGGGGGTGGATCGGGGGGTGTGGGCTTTGGGGTGGGGTGGATTTTGTTCGGGGGCGGATCGGTTTGAGGCGAGTGCGGATCGGGGTGCGGGCGAGTGCGGATCGGGTGGGGGCGAGTGGTGATCGGGCTGGTTGTTGGTTTGTGTCGGATGGGGACCGGGCCGGGGTGAGCCGGGGGCGGGTGAGCCAGGGGCGGGTGCGGTGGTCGGCTGGTTCGGGGTGGGCGGATGCGGCGGGTTCGGATGGTGCGGCTCCGTTGCGCTTGTGACGGGGTCACCGCGTGGCGCTAGAGCAGATCGCGCAAGGGACGGTCTCGGACCATGAGGGCGGCCCGCTTGTCTGGCAGGTCCACCTCGGCGGAGAAGCGGAAACCCGCGCCCAGAAAAGCAGCCACCGAAGGGGTGTTGCGAATGTCGGGTTCCGCGATGACGCGGGCGCAGGCGGGGCGCTTGTGCAGTACGAGGTCGGCTACGGCCCGGAGCAGGGTGCCGCCCAGCCCCCGTCCCCGGTCGGTGCCGTTGCCGACGAGGAGATGGATGCCGGTGTCGTGGAGTCGGGCGGGGTAGTGGTGGGCCAGTGGATCGAGGTCCGCCCGGTAGATCTCCCAGTAGCTCATCGGGGTGCCATCCAGCACGCCGAGACAGGGAACGCTGCGTCCGTCGCCGGTGAGCTGGGCGTGCAGGTGGTTCTCGGTCAGGGCTTGGGGGCCGGACAGTTCCCAGAATTCTGCGACTGCGGGGTCGTTCATCCAGCGGTGGATCAAGGGGAGGTCGCGTTCGATGTGGACGGGGAGGAGGTGGAAGGGGCCTGCGGGGGTGCGGGTGGGGCCCCAGTCGCCGATGTGGTCCAGGAGGTCGGTGGTGGGTGAGGTGTGCGGGGTGAGCGGGATGTAGATGCGGGGCGAGGTGTTGGGTTTGGGCGGGGCGTCGGAGGTGGGTGAGGCGTCGGAGGTCGGCCTGGCCTCGAAGGCGAGCCGGGACGTGACCTCCGCATCCGGTGTCGGGTTCTGTCGCTCGATGGGGTCGGCCTCGCCGTGAGCGGCCACGCCAACTCCGTCTGTCTCGGCGCAGAGTGCGAAGAACTCCTCGGGCAGGCGGAGGTCGAGGGTGTCCTCGCAGTCCGTGCGTGGACTCTGGCTTGTAGTCGCCACTGCGCTTGCACTCGGGCTAGAGCGTGGGGCAAAGCCGGGGACGGTCGCGGAGTCGGCGCTCGCATCGATGGGCGGCACGGTGACGCTCCTCTCAGGAGATGGGGTGGGTCATGTTCCTTAGCGGCGGAGGGAGTTGGACGATCAGCAGTGGTTCGTGACGGCCGGGCTGAAGGGGGACCGCGACCGTCAGCGTCGGCGTCGGTCAGGAGTAGAGGGGGTTCGCGATGGTGACGTAGACGGACTGGGTGTCGACCGGGCCGATGAGTTCGTCGAGGCCGTGCAGTCGGGTCAGCAGGTTGGCCTTGCAGCGCAGAACGGGTGAGTCGAGCAGGTGGGCCGGCAGGGAGGTGCGCAGTCGGGCGGGACCGCTGGCCACGTCGCCGAGGAAGCGGCGGAACGCGGAGAGCAACAGCCGCTCGTCGGCGAGGCGTTGTGAGCCGAACGCCCCGATGAGGCCGAGCACGTTGTTGATCGCGAGGTAGTACGCGAAGCGTTCGTCAGTGACCTCGTCGGAGACGAAGGTGTCGCTGTGTTCGCCGATGCCGGGAAGCCGGGCGTCGAGGTCAGCGCGTCGGGATTCGCGGAAGTAGTAGCCCTGGTTGTCGCGGTAGCGACCGCCTACGGGCCAGCCCTCGCCGTCCAGCAGAAGCAGCGTGTTCTGCTGGTGCGCCTCCAGGGCGATCCCCGCCTCGCTGTCCAGCCACAGCACGGGACGTACGACCTGCTCCAGGTAGCGCAGGAACCACTCGGCGGCGACCGCGCCACACGGTCGGCCGGTCCGCGCGGCGAGGCCCGTGATGACGTCGGCCAGACGAGACCGCAGCAGTGGTGCGCCGGACGCGGGGTCGCTGCTGTTCGGAGTCGGTGCCGGTCCCTCGGTAGCGGCACTCCGCCCGGCGTACGGCCGAGGTGATACGAACCCGGCGACGCAGGACACGTCGTCGGACGGGCTGAACGGGTTGTGCCGGATCACCACGTCGATGCCGGCCAAGGGCACACGGGCAAGCTGCTCGGCACGGCCGGCACGGCCGGCACGGCCATCACGGTCCCAACCGTCCTCGGCCAGACCGACCCCGCTCGCACCTGCGCCACGCTCTCGCGGATCGGCGCCGTACTCGTCCAACGCGCCCGACTCGGCCGACTCCGCCGGCGCGTCGACGGCCAGCCACGCCGGGTCGCGGACGATGTCGAAGTCCGGGTGGGCGGCGCGCCACTGCCGGGAGAGGCCGGTGCGCAGCAGGCGGTGCACCTCGACGCCACGGTGGAGTTCTTTGCGGAGGTTCTCACGACGGGAGTTGGTGATGCGGAGGCCCAGGGACAGCTTGAGCATGGCGGGGGCGCCAGATCGGTGGACCGTTCGTACGGAGGAGGTGGGGTGCCACGGGGCGCCATGAGGACCGAGGTCCTGGAGCAGACCGGCGTCGAGCAGGGCGGAGATATCGGCTCGCTGTCGGATCTCGCGCCACTGCCAGGGGTGCAGGGGAAGGGCGGAGTGGCCCTCCGGCAGCGGCAGTTCGGGGCCGGCGAGTCGGGCCGTGAGATGGGCCGCGGTGACTGGGCGGCCACGTTCGGTCCAGGCGGAGTCGGTGGCGAGGACGGAGGGTGCGACGGCCAGCCAGTGCAGGGGGAAGGAACCGCGCAACTCCGGTGAGTACAGGCGGGCTTCGGCGTCTGAGAGACCTTCGCGGCTCTTCGGGGTCGGGTGCAGTGGGTGTCCGAGCAGGAGAGCCTGTTCGGCGGAGAGGAAGAGGTCGGGGCCGTCGGCTGGATGGATACGGCGTTCGGTGATGAAGATGACGGTGCGGCGGACGGAGTCGGCTACGCGGGCGACCAGGTCGGTCCCCGTGTCCGGTACCCGTGCTGCTGCGGATGCCGTAGCCCCAGTCGCTACCACTACTTCTTCAACTAGCTTGCTGGCGGTGGGATTTGCCGACACGTCAGTACTCCCGGCGACGCGGCGGCCAGTCTCCTGGGACACCTCTCCCTCGAAGGCGCCGTCCGGCATCTCGGCCCCCGTCCCGGAGCCGTCGCCGCGCGCAACCGTCTCCCTGGCGAGCAACGCCGCGACGGTCACCGCGTCGACCGGTGGTGCGCCGTAGGGAGCGGTTGAAAGGTACGGAAGACCGAAGCGGTGACAGCCCGACGGTGACCAGTAGTGGACCTGGGCGAGCAGGGCCGTGCCGCTGGCGGGGAGGGGGATGTGGAGGGTGCCGTCGGTGGGGGCGGGGAGGTTCGTTTCGCGTACCCAGCAGCGCAGGAGGTTCTCTACGGCCGCGGCCTGGGCGGCGGTGTGGGGGTCTGGGTGCTCCAGGAGGTCGGAGGCTGTGCCGCGCGGTTGATCCTTTTCTGGGTTCCGGGGAAGCCGGGCTTCCAGGTTGCGGGGCTGCTGCTGGGGAACGGACTCGGGCGACGCCGTCAGGGTCTGCGCGTAGTGAGGGTTTGCCTCGTTGGAGTTGCCGTCAGGGGTGGGTGTGGGGTTCAAGACCGTTCCTCGGGAGGTGCTTCGGAGTGGGAAGGGAATGGGGGTCGAGTCCTGGTGTTCTGGCGAGCATTGAGCTTGGTTTTCCGCAACTGGTCTTTGGGATCGGTCGAGTTGTTGCCCGGTGGCGTTGCGCCCTCCGGAGCGGTCGGCTCGACGCACCGGTAACGGGCTAGTCGAAGCGACGGTCAGCGCGGCCAGCACGCCCGCTGCCACCGCCCACGCCGCTTCCGGTACCGCTACCTCCGGTCTGGCCGCGGGCGACAGCCTCCACCGCGTCGTACAACCGGTCGAGGACCGCGCCAGCCTGCTCGTCGGTGATCGTGAGGGGTGGGAGGAGGCGTACGACGTTTGCGTGGTGGCCGGTGAGTTCGACGATGAGGCCGCGGCGCAGGCACTCCTGTTGAACTGCGGCGGCGAGTTCGGCTGCGCGGGTAGGGGCCGAGCGGGGCTTGTGCTGCGACTCAACTGCTCTGTCGACAAAGGCACCTTGGCACTTCGTCATCGCCTCCATACCGGCAACGGCCCAGGCACCCTCAGCCTCTCCAGCACCCGCTCCCGATCCGGCTCCCGTTCCCGTCCCCTCCCCGCCCACGAACTCGACCCCGATCATCAGCCCCCGCCCCCGCACGTCCCCCACGCACGCGAACTCCCCCACCGACCTGCCGAGTTGGCTCAGCATCCGCGCCCCGATATCGGCCGCGCGACCGGCGAGGTCGTTCTCGCGGACGTACGTGAGGGTCGCGGTGCCGGCGGCCATGGCGAGTTGGTTGGCGCGGAACTCGCCTACGTGGGCGTCGGGTTGGTGGATGTCCAGGTCGTCGCGGTGGACGATCACGGACAGGGGCAGGCTGCCGCCGATGGCCTTGGAGAGGACCATCACGTCGGGGATGACACCGCTGTGCTGGACAGCCCAGAAGGCACCGGTTCGACCGACTCCCGTCTCGGTCTCGTCGACGATCAGCGGGATGGAGTGGGTGGCGGTGGTGTGCCGGATGCGCCGCATCCAGTCGTCGGGAACCGGGATCACTCCGCCGTCGCTCTGGACGGGTTCGAGGAGGACGCCAGCGGGTTTGGGGTTCGGCAGCCCGAACTCGGGAGCGTCGAGCGCGAACTCCGCCCAGGGGGAGCACAGTTCACCTTCGACAGCGTCTCCTGACGCCTGACACGCGACAGTGGTCACCCCGCGCTGGCCGCCGGCAAAGGCGAGGATTTCAGTGCGGGCGGTGCGGTCAGTAAGGCCGGTGTGGTCAGTGAGGCCAGTAGCGTCCCGGACGAGTTGGAGCGCGGCCTCGACCGCGTCGGTACCGGCAGGTCCGCAGAACCGCACGCGCGCGTGGTCGGCCAGTCCGGGCGGCAACGTGCGGAGCAACTCGGTGACGAAGGCGTCCCTGACGGGCGTGGCAAGGTCGTAGGCGTGCAGCGGAGCGCCCGAGTCGAGGACGCTGCGGATCGACTCAAGGACCACCGGGTGGTTGTGCCCGAGGACCAGCGCGCCGGCGCCCGAGGCGCAGTCCAGGTATCGGCGGCCGTCCGCGCCCTCGACGGTCAGGCCGCGCGCCCGCACCGGCACGATGGGAAGGGCCCGCGCGTACGTCCGCGCCGCCGCCTCGCGCACCGCGTGCCGCCGCAGAATCCCCTCGTACCCGTCACGCACCGGGTCGCGGCGCGGAACGTTCCTGTACACGTCCCGCGTCAGCTCACGCCCCGGTACCTCCCCGGACCCCGCACCCGCCGACTCACGACTCAGAGCGCCCCAGCAACCGTCACGCGTCGCCTCCCCACCCGAGACAACTCCGCATCCGGCACCCGCCGACTCGCTGCCCGAGGCGCCCTCGAACCCACCACGCGTCAGCTCACGACCTGGCACATCCTCGCACCTGCCACGCGTCAGCTCACGACCCGGCACATCCTCGCACCCGCCACACCCCGCCCCACAACCCGGCGCCCCCTCGCACCCACCGCTCCCCACCCCACAACCCCGCGCCTCCTCAAACCCATCACACCCCACCCCACAACCCGAGACATCGCCACCCCCGTCCCCCGTCAACCGCCCCTCCGGAACAGCCCCGTCCCCACCCCGCACCAGTTCACCCCCCGAAGCACCGCCGCCCCCGCCCCACGCCGCCGACTCACACTCCAAGGCGTCCCCGACCCCCTCACCCGCCGACCGAACCCACAGAGCGCTCTCACCCCGCCCGACCCCCAACTCCCGCCCCTGGCCGCCCGCATGCTCCCCGCCCACCGCCATCCCTTCGCCGCCCATAGGCGACTTGAGTCCTCGCATCACCACCGGCGCGGTCGCCGGGGCCCTACCGCCGGGCCAATGTCGCCACGGGCACAGGGATGGACCCGCGCATCGGCAGCAGACTCCCCACCGCTACCAACCCCGCACCTCGCAGCGGGTTACGGGTTGCCTCAAGATCCTTGCCGTAGCGAAACCGTTGCCGTTCCGTGGGAAGTCGCCCACAGCGAGCGCATAGTGTGTGGTGCCGTTCCGAAGGTCGTGAGGTCGGCCGGACTCGCCATGAGGTCCGGCTGAGATCACCGTCGGAAGCGCACCGTCCGTTCACCCAGGGGGAGTCAAGACCATGCGATCGATACGGCCGTCCTTCAGCGCCCGTCATGGGAGGGGCGCGCGGCGCGGAACCTCCCCCGTGCTGGCCGCCGTTGCCCTCGCCTCGGCGCTCGCGCTCACCGCGACCGCGTGCGGGTCCAGTGACACGAAGGCCGATGGGCAGTCCACGGCGTCCGCGAGCAGCAGTGGCACCGGTGACGGCAAGATCAAGATCCCGGACGACATCAGGGACAAGCTCAAAGAGCGCGGGATCGACATCGACAAGTGGAAGCACGGCGCCTGGAAGAACTGGAACAGGGACGACTGGCTGCGTGAGGCCGACGACTACATCAACCCGATCATCAAGGGGCTGTGGAGTTCCGGCCGGATGCGGGGCGCCGACGTCCCGGACAAGGGTGTCGACACCAATGACATCTCCGGCGACCAGGGCGTGACCGATCCGACGCCCGCGGTGGTGGACGCGAAGGCCGTGTCGCCCACGTACCACGCCAACGCGGCGACGGCGGGCAAGGTGTTCTTCGACTCCCCCGAGGGCACGATGGTCTGCTCGGCCACGGTCGTCGAGGACCCGGCGCACCCGGGCAAGTCCAACTTGGTCTGGACGGCAGGCCATTGCGTGCACGCGGGCAGGAAGGGCGGCTGGTACCGCAACATCGCGTTCGTGCCGTCGTACAACAACTCGGGCCGTTCGGCGGCGCAGTTGGAGTCCGCGACCCGCGACCAGGTCGCTCCGTACGGTGTCTGGTGGGCGGACTGGGCGCGGACCTCGCAGCAGTGGATCGACCAGGGCGGCGAGACGGGCGGCCAGGGTTCGTCGTACGACTACGCAGTGATCCATGTGACCCCGGAGAAGGGCACCGGGGGCAAGTCCCTTGAGGAGACGGTCGGTTCGGCGCTGCCGGTGAACTTCGACGCGCCTGCCGTACCGAAGGTGTCCACCATCACGGCGACCGGCTACCCGGAGGCGAAGCCGTACGACGGTTCGACGCTGTACCAGTGCACGGACAAGCCGGGGCGGCTGTCGATCAAAGTCTCGGACCCGACGATGTACCGCATCGGCTGCACGATGACGGGTGGTTCGTCGGGCGGCGGCTGGGTCGAGACGGGCTCCGACGGCAAGCCGGCGCTGGTGTCCAACACCTCGATCGGGCCGGTGACTTCGGGCTGGCTGGCGGGTCCGCGGCTGGGTGACGTGGCCAAGGGTGTGTACGACTCGGTCAGCAAGAAGTTCGCCGGCCAGTAAGCGCGACGGCGGGGACAGTCGGGGGACAGCCGCCGGCGGGGTGCCGACGGGGTGCCTCACAGGAACCTCACCGCCTCACCGGCGTTCGTCCCCAACTCCCCAGGCATAGTGGTCTCGCGGCACGGTCAGCGGCACCCGATCGCCGAGACGTGATCGCTGAGACGTGATCGCCGGGACGTGATCGGCCTCAACGACCAGCGGCAGAAGACCAGTAGTCTCCACGGGGGTAACCGCACCATGCGTTCCATCAGCACGTCCGCGACCGATCCGCGCGGGCGACGCCTGTCTCGTGGCGGCACTGTCGCTCACCGCGACCGCCTGCAACGGCGACGACTCCGCGAGCGACAAGCCCGCCGCCACCGCCACACAGGCCTCCGGCCAGGACAGGGTCCGGATTCCGTCGTCCGTCGCCGACAAGCTCAGGCGGCACGGCGTCGACGTGGACAAGTGGGCCGAGGGCGGCTGGAAGGACTGGGACAGGGACAAGTGGCTCAGCTCGGCCAAGGACTTCGTCAATCCGGTGATCAAGGGGCTGTGGAAGCCCGAGCGGATGAAGTCCGCCGAGGAGGCCAACAAGACGGTCACGACGAAGGACGCCGCCGCCGACCAGGGCGTCAGCGACCCCGAGCCGACGCCCGTCGAGGCCGTGGCCGAGAAGACGCCGTACCACCGGAACGCGGCCCCGGTCGGGAAGGTCTTCTTCGACTCCCCCGAGGGTTCGATGGTCTGCTCCGGGACGCTCGTCAAGGACGTCAACCACCCCGGCAGGTCCAACCTCGTCTGGACGGCGGGCCATTGCGTCCACGCGGGCAAGGACGGCGGCTGGTACCGCAACATCGAGTTCGTGCCCTCGTACAACGATCTCGGTGAGTCCGCCTCCCGGTTGAGCAACGCCTCGGCGTCGGAGATCGCTCCCTACGGCCAGTGGTGGGCGGACTGGGCGTCGACCTCGAACCAGTGGATCCAGGGCGGTTCGGAGACGGGCGGCGCGGGTGCCGCGTACGACTACGCGATCCTGCATGTGAAGCCGCAGTCCGGTTCCAAGTCCCTTGAGGAGACGGTCGGTGCCGCGCTCGACGTCGACTTCTCGGCGCCTTCCGCGACCCAGGTCGGCTCGATGGGCGCCTGGGGCTACCCGGCCGCGCCGCCGTACAGCGGTCTGAAGATGTTCAAGTGCCTCGACCGGCCCGGCCGGTTGTCGCTGGACACGACCCTGCCGACGATGTACCGCATCGGCTGCACCATGACCGGCGGTTCGTCCGGCGGCGGCTGGTTCCGTGTGGTCGACGGCAGGACCGAACTGGTCTCCAACACCTCGATCGGCCCGACCGACAACACCTGGCTCGCGGGCCCCCAACTCGGCGCCACCGCCGAGTCGCTCTACGAGAACATGAGCAGGACGCACGGCGGTCGGTGACACCCGCACAGATACGCGCACACCGAAGGCCCGCCCCCGCAAAGCGAGTTGGGGGCGGGCCTTCGGGCTGTTCCTCGACCGTCTCCGCGGCCACGGCATTTGCCACGACCGTCTCCACGGCCACGACCACGGCCTTTGCTACGACCATTTCCGCGGCCACAGCCTCTGCGCTACGACCGTTTCGACTCGCCGCAGCCCTTGACCACGGCCGTTTCGACGGCCTCCGCTACGACCGGTCAGGCCAGCGGTGCCGGGACGTACGGCGCGAGTTCCGCCGCCAGTTCCTCGTGCACACGGACCTTGAGGTGGGTGCCCTCAGCGGTGTGCTCCTCGGAGATCACCTCGCCCTCGGAGTGGGCGCGGGCGACCAGCTTGCCGTGGGTGTACGGCACGAGCGCCTCGATCTCGACCGAGGGGCGCGGCAGTTCGTTGTCGATGAGCGCGAGCAGCTCGTCGATGCCCAGGCCGGTGCGGGCCGAGACCGCGATGGAGCGCTTCTCGTTCCGCATCAGCCGCTGGAGCGTCAGCGGGTCCGCGGCGTCCGCCTTGTTGATCACGACGATCTCGGGCACCTTCGTGGCGCCGACATCCCGGATCACCTCGCGCACGGCGGCCAGCTGCTCCTCCGGGACCGGGTGCGAACCGTCCACCACGTGCAAGATCAGGTCGGCGTCGCCGACCTCCTCCATGGTGGAACGGAAGGCCTCGACCAGGTGGTGCGGCAGATGCCGGACGAAGCCGACGGTGTCGACCAGCGTGTACAGCCGTCCGCCCGGGGTCTCGGCCCGGCGCACGGTCGGGTCGAGGGTGGCGAACAGTGCGTTCTCCACCAGGACGCCCGCGCCCGTGAGGCGGTTGAGCAGGGAGGACTTGCCGGCGTTGGTGTAACCCGCGATCGCGACCGAGGGCACCTTGTGACGACGGCGCTCCTGGCGCTTGATGTCGCGGCCCGTCTTCATGTCCGCGATCTCCCGGCGCATCTTCGCCATCTTCTCGCGGATACGACGCCGGTCCGTCTCGATCTTGGTCTCACCGGGACCACGGGTGGCGAGGCCGCCGCCCGAGCCGCCGCCCATCTGACGGGACAGCGACTGACCCCAGCCTCGGAGCCTCGGCAGCATGTACTGCATCTGCGCGAGCGCGACCTGTGCCTTGCCCTCTCGGGACTTGGCGTGCTGGGCGAAGATGTCGAGGATCAGGGCCGTACGGTCGATGACCTTGACCTTGACGACGTCTTCGAGGTGGATCAGCTGGCCCGGGCTCAGCTCGCCGTCGCAGATGACGGTGTCGGCGCCGGTCTCCAGGACGATGTCCCGCAGTTCGTTCGCCTTGCCGGAGCCGATGTAGGTGGCCGCGTCCGGCTTGTCGCGGCGCTGGACGACACCGTCGAGCACCAGCGCGCCCGCGGTCTCCGCGAGGGCTGCCAGCTCGGCGAGCGAGTTGTCCGCGTCCTGGACCGTGCCGGTGGTCCAGACGCCTACGAGTACGACGCGCTCCAGGCGGAGCTGTCGGTACTCGACCTCGGTGACGTCCTCGAGCTCGGTGGAGAGGCCGGCGACACGGCGCAGGGCCGCGCGCTCGGAGCGGTCGAACTGGTCGCCGTCCCGCTCTCCGTCGATCTCGTGGCTCCAGGCGACGTCCTCTTCCATCAGGGCATCGGCCCGAAGACCTTCGGGGTAGGCGTGCGCGAAGCGCTCAGTGTCCTGGGAAGGGGAAGAAGAGGAGGTCATTGGGTCCTTACGTCGATGGGAGTCCTGCAAAGGTCATAACGTGCGAGTGCCTCCGGAGATTCCCGGCGAATCCGGATTCCCGATGGCTGCCCGGTGTGTCCCGGTACCCGCGCCGCCGACCTGAAGATGGTCGCACGGCGCGGATCGCCGCGTCACTGCCTTATTCACTGCCCCTCGCCGCGCTGTTTCACCGGTGCCTGCGACTTCCAGTCCGGGTGACCCGGCATCGGCGGCGTCTTCGCGCCGTAGAGCCAGGCCTTGAAGAAGTCGCTCAGGTCGCGGCCGGAGATCGCGGAGGCGAGTTCCTCGAAGTCCGCGGTGGTGGCCGTGCCGTCGTGGTGGATGTGGACCCAGCTGCGCTCCAGGCGTTCGAAGGCCGGGCGGCCGATCTCCTGGCGCAGGGCGTAGAGGGCGAGGGCGGCGCCGTCGTAGACGTTCGGGCGGAAGATGCCGATCTTCTGGCCGGGCGCGGGCGCCTTGGGCAGTGCGGGCGGTCCGCCGGCGGCGCGCCAGCGGTCGGATGCCTCGTAGGCCGCCTTCATACGGGTGTCCATGGGCCGGTGCGCCTTCTCCTCGGCGTACAGCTCCTCGTACCAGGTGGCGTGTCCTTCGTTGAGCCACAGGTCGGACCAGGTGCGGGGGCTGACGCTGTCGCCGAACCACTGGTGGGACAGTTCGTGCACCATGATCGACTCGACGTACCACTTCGGGTAGGCGGGCTCGGTGAAGAGATCTTTCTCGAAGAGAGAGATCGTCTGCGTCTCGAGTTCGAAGCCGGTGGACGCGTCGGCCATGAGCAGCCCGTACGTCTCGAAGGGGTACCGGCCGACCTTGCTCTCCATCCAGGCGATCTGGTCGGGGGTCTTCTTGAGCCACGGTTCGAGCTGTTTGGCGTCCTTGGCGGGGACGACGTCGCGCATCGGCAGGTCGTGCGGCCCGGTGCGGTGCAGCACGGCGGAGCGGCCGATGGACACCTGGGCGAGTTCGGTGGCCATGGGGTGCTGGGTGCGGTACGTCCAGGTGGTGTTCCCGCCGACCTTGTCGACGCCGGCCGGGAGTCCGTTGGCGACGGCCGTGTAGGCGTTGGGGGCGGTGACCCTGATGGTGAACATCGCCTTGTCGGAGGGATGGTCGTTGCACGGGAACACCAGGTGGGCGGCGTCGGCCTGGTTGGCCATCGCGAGCCCGTCCTTGGTGCGCACCCAGCCGCCGTCCTCGCCCTTGGCGGACACGGGGTCGCTGGTGTGCCGCACGGTGATCCGGGTCCAGCTCCCCTCGGGGATCGGCCTCTCCGGAGTGACGACCAGGTCCTCACCGGCACTGGCGAAGTCGGCGGACCGCCCGTCGACCTCGACCGAGTCCACGGTGCCGTGCGCGAAGTCGAGGTTGATCCGGTCCAGCGTCCGGGTCGTCCACGCGTCGATGGTGGTGACGGCCTGGAGGGGCTTGCTGTTGCTGCCGGGATACGTGAACGAGAGGTCGTACGACGCCACGTCGTAGCCCGGGTTGCCCAGGGTCGGGAAGAGGCGGTCACCGACCCCCAGGGGCGTGGGCGGCGCGGTCGCGGCGACGAGGCAGACGGACACGGCGGAGGCGAGCAGCGCCGCCTTCAGCCGTCGGGAGTTCCTGGTGCGCGACCGGGGGGCCTGATCGCCGGAGCCGGTGCGGGGGACGCCGTTGCCGGTCGTGCCGGTGCGGGGGGTGAGCAGCATGCACCACCGCTACCAGCGCGCGCGTGCCATACGGCGACGACTCGCGACCGGCCCACTCGAACGGGGTGTTCCGGGGCCGCACAGCGGACGCACGTTGCAAGGGCCCCTCTGGGCGCGCTTCGGAAAGGCCTCTCCAGGTGTGCGTGTCAACGGCCCTTCCGGGTGCACGTCGCAAAGGCCCCTCCAGGTGCGCGTCTCAAAAGCCCTTCTACAGGGAGGCGAAAACCGAGCGCCGAGCGCGCACCTCACGCGGCCGGCGTCGGAGTTCGCGCCCCGCTCAGAAGGCCGACGTCTGGTGGTGCTGCGCGCGGCTCACGTCGTAGACCCCCGGGACGTTGCGCATCGCCCGCATGAGGGTCAGGAGGTGGGCCGCGTCCGGGAGTTGGAGTGTGTAGGTGTGGCGGACGCGCTGCTGGGTGGGGGGTTCGACGGTCGCCGAGACGATTTCCGCGCCCTCCTGGGCGATGGCTTCGGTGAGGTCGGCGAGCAGATGCGGGCGGCCGAACGATTCGGCTACCAGCGTGACCCGGCACTCGGTGGTGTCCCCCCAGCGCACACCGACCTCCGCGCGCCCCACGCCCTTCATGTGCGCCACCGCGCTGCACCCCACACGGTGGACGGTCACGACCCCGCCGCGTACGGAGAATCCGGTGACCTCGTCGGGCGGTACGGGCGTGCAGCAGCCGGCCAGCCGTACGGTCGCGCCGGGCTGGTCGACCACGGGTGTGGCCGGGGCGTCCAAGGGGTTCGAGGTGTCCTCGGAGGCGGGGGGCGCCGTACGGACGCTCCGAGCCCTGTCGTCTGCCGCGGCGCCCGCACCGTCGTCGCTTCCCGGATGCGCGGCGATCCAGCGCTGGATGGCGATCCGGGCGGCGGGCGTGTGCGCGTGCTCCAGCCACTCCCTGGAGGGCTCGGAGGCCGGGTCCTGGCCCATGAGGAGCTGGACGGTGTCGCCGTCCTTCAGGACCGTGCTGAGGGTCGCCAGGCGGCCGTTGACGCGGGCGCCGATACAGGCGTGGGCGTCCTCGCCGTACTGCGCGTAGGCGGCGTCCACACAGGTCGCGCCGTCGGGCAGGCCCAGTGTGCCGCCGTCGGGCCGGAACACGGTGATCTCGCGGTCCTGGGCGAGGTCCTCGCGGAGCGTCGACCAGAAGGTGTCGGGGTCGGGCGCGCCCTCCTGCCAGTCGAGCAGGCGGGAGAGCCAGCCGGGCCGGGTGGGGTCGGCGCGCTCGCCGTCGTTCGCGGCCTGTTGCTCCTCCGAAGGAGGAGCGTAGGGATTGCCGAGCGCGATGACGCCGGCCTCGGCGACCTTGTGCATCTGGTGCGTGCGGATGAGGACTTCGACGACCTGGCCGTCGGTGTGGGCGACGGCGGTGTGCAGCGACTGGTACAGGTTGAACTTGGGTACGGCGATGAAGTCCTTGAACTCCGAGACGACGGGCTTCAGGCAGGTGTGCAGCTCGCCGAGGACGCCGTAACAGTCCGCGTCCTCGTTCACGAGTACCAGGAGGCGGCCGAAGTCGGCGCCGCGCAGCCGTCCGCGCTTGCGGGCGACGCGGTGCACGGAGACGAAGTGCCGTGGCCTGATGAGGACTTCGGCCTGGATGCCGGCGTCGCGCAGGACCCCGCGCACCTCGTCGGCGACCTCGGCGAGCGGGTCGTCCGCGCGGGAGGCGTTGTCGACGATCAACTCGCGTGTGTGGTCGTACTCCTCGGGGTGGAGGATCGCGAAGACCAGGTCCTCCAGTTCGGTCTTGAGCGCCTGGACGCCGAGCCGTTCGGCGAGCGGGATGAGGACGTCCCGGGTGACCTTGGCGATGCGGGCCTGCTTCTCGGGGCGCATCACGCCCAGGGTGCGCATGTTGTGCAGCCGGTCGGCGAGTTTGATCGACATCACGCGGACGTCGCTGCCGGTGGCGACGAGCATCTTGCGGAAGGTCTCCGGCTCGGCCGCGGCGCCGTAGTCGACCTTCTCCAGCTTCGTGACGCCGTCGACGAGATAGCGCACCTCGGCGCCGAACTCCTCGCCTACCTGATCGAGCGTCACTTCCGTGTCCTCGACGGTGTCGTGGAGCAGGGAGGCCGTCAACGTCGTGGTCTCCGCGCCGAGTTCGGCGAGGATCAGGGTCACGGCGAGGGGGTGCGTGATGTAGGGCTCGCCGCTCTTGCGCATCTGGCCGCGGTGCGAGGACTCGGCGAGCACCCAGGCGCGGCGCAGCGGTTCGAGGTCGGCGTCGGGATAGTGGGCGCGGTGCGCCTCGGCGACATGGCCGATGGCGTCCGGCAGCCGGTCGCGCGCGGTGGGGCCGAGCAGGGCGGCCCGGCCGAGCCGGCGCAGGTCGATCCGGGGGCGGGCCTTCCTGCGGGGCACTGTGTTGGTCACAGGGCCTGGGGTCGCAGGGTTCGTGGCCTCCGCACTCATGGGCACCTCCGGCTGCTTGACCGGCGGACGGGTGCCCCATGGCGTACTCGGCTCAGGGGATGGTGACGATCCCCCGTCCGGGCCGGTGCTTGATGCTACCGAGCCCACCACGTGCGACTGACCGCCTCTCGCCGAGCGTGAAACGGATCACCCATTCGAGCGAAGGTCGGAAGGTTTACGGTTTTGCGCCACGGCATACGAGGTCAGCCGTGCTTTCGAGCCGCGCCGGACGCCGGAGACTTGGAATCAGGGCGCCCGGGACGACCGCGGCTATGTTTCACCCGTTCAGCGGATGGCGTTTTCCAGCCACTCGGCATCGATCTCGCCTTCGGCGACGATCACCGCGGGGCCGGTCAACTCGATCTCTCCGTCGGGCCGCTCGGTGATCACCAGCGTTCCCCCGGGCACATCGACGGTGTAGGTCGCGTGCGTCCCGGTGACGGCGGGGTCGGCGCCGTCTCTCCGCGCGGTGGCCACGGCGACGGCGCACGCGCCCGTGCCGCACGAGCGGGTCTCGCCGGCGCCGCGCTCGTACACGCGCATGGCGACGTGCCGGGGGCCACGGTCGACCACGAACTCCACGTTGACCCCGTCCGGGTAGGCGGCGGCCGGACTGAAGGGCGGCGGGGCGTACAGGTCGCCGGCGTCGGCGAGGTCGTCGACGAAGGCGACCGCGTGCGGGTTGCCCATGTTCACGTTCCGCGCGGGCCAACTGCGGTCGCCCACGCTCACCTTGACGTCCCCTTCGGGGAGGCGGGCCTTGCCCATACCGGTGGTGACGTCGCCGTTCTTGGCGATGTGCATGGTCTTCACGCCCCCGCGCGTGGCGATCGAGAAGTCACCTTCGGCCACATGACCGGCGCGCTGGAGATAGCGGGCGAACACACGGGTGCCGTTTCCGCACATCTCCGCGATCGAGCCGTCGCCGTTGCGGTAGTCCATGAACCACTCCGCCTCGGCCGCCATGTCGCGCGCCTCGGGGTGCGCGGCGGACCGCACCACATGCAGCAGTCCGTCGCCGCCGATGCCCGCGCGGCGGTCGCACAGGGCGGCCACGGCGGCCGGGGACAGGTCGATGGCGTTCTCGGGGTCCGGGACGATCACGAAGTCGTTCTCGGTGCCGTGCCCCTTGAGGAAGGCGATCCGCGTGCTCATTCCTCGATCGTACGGGGTGCCTACGACAACCCGGCGATCACGGTGACAGGCCCTAGGCCGTGTCCGCAAAGTCCCGTCGTCCGCCCGGAGGGCGGGCCTCGCGGCGTCCGGTGCGTGCGCTCGGTGTGCCGCCCGGAAGCCCCCGTACTGGACGTACTTGGGCTTCCGGGCGGTGCGGCGAGCGTGCGTGCCGGGCGTCGCGAGGCAGGCGGGACCTTGCGGACACGGCCTAGCGGAGCCTGGCCACGCGCCACACGGCGAGGACCACCACCGCGCCCACCGCGAGGGCGTACGCGATGACGACCCGATAGTCCGGGCGCCCCCCGGAGCCGCGCTGCGGGAAGCCCGGCCAGGTGGAGCCGACGCGGCGGGCGGCCATCATGCCCCAGCCTGCCGCGCAGGAGCAGATGAGCAGGCCGAGCATGGCGATCACGGCCCCGCTGTCGCCGAAGTCGAAGGCGAGCGGGAAGGCGAACATCAGGGAGCCGACCGCGGCCAGGGCCACGATGGGCGCGAGCTGCCAGATGCGCAGACGGCGCTGCGGTCGCAGCTCGACCTCGACCTCGGGTCCGGCGTACATCTCGTCGGGCCCGGGACCGTCGGCGGTCACGCCGCCCTGGATCTCGTCCGGGCCGTCCGGGCTCAGCCTGCCGTCGCCCTCTTCCGGTTCACCACGGTCCGCGGTGACCTGCTCAGCGCCTTCTGCGGTCTCGCGAGGGCCGGCCTCCATCGCCACGCGCCCTCCCAACTCGGACTCCACTTGGTCGATCGAAGCTCGATGATGGCACGCCCCCGGAGGCCGGAACGGCGGCCGGAGCGTCCCGATGCCATGACGTGATCAGGCTGTAACCGGTCGTTCGACCAACGCCAGTGCCAGGTGCGGAAGTTCTGTGAGATCCGCCGCAGCCCCACTCAACCAGTGCACCCGGGGATCGCGTCTGAACCACGAATCCTGACGGCGCGCGAAGCGCTTGGTGGCACGCACGGTCTCCGCGCGCGCCTCCTGCTCCGTGCACTCCCCCGCGAGCGCCGCGAGCACCTGCTGGTAGCCGAGCGCGCGCGACGCCGTGACCCCCGCGCGCAGGCCGCGCGCCTCCAGCTCCCGCACCTCGTCCACGAGGCCCGCGCTCCACATCCGGTCGACCCGGCGCGCGATGCGCTCGTCGAGTTCGGGGCGCGCCACGTCGACGCCGATCTGGACGGTGTCGTAGATCGAGTCGTGGCCGGGGAGGTTGGCGGTGAAGGGCTTGCCGGTGATCTCGATGACCTCCAGGGCACGGACGATACGGCGGCCGTTGCTCGGCAGGATGGCGTGCGCGGCCTCGGGGTCGGCGGCGGCCAGGCGGGCGTGCAGGGCGCCGGAGCCGCGCAGGGCGAGCTCCTCCTCCAGGCGGGCGCGGACCTCGGGGTCGGTGCCCGGGAACTCCAGGTTGTCGACCGCGCCGCGCACGTAGAGGCCGGAGCCGCCGACCAGGATCGGCCAGCACCCCTCGGCGAGCAGGGCGTCGATGCGCTCGCGGGCGAGCCGCTGGTACTCGGCGACCGACGCGGTGACCGTCACGTCCCAGATGTCCAGGAGGTGGTGCGGGATGCCGTCGCGCTCCTCGGGCGTCAGCTTGGCGGTGCCGATGTCCATCCCTCGGTAGAGCTGCATGGAGTCGGCGTTGACGACCTCGCCACCTAGGCGCTGGGCCAGGAAGACGCCCAGATCGGACTTTCCGGCCGCGGTCGGTCCGACGACGGCGATGACTCGGGGGGCGGGGGGTGCGCTGCTCACGTCCCCAGTCTCGCAAACGTCGAACCCTCGCCTCGAACGAGTTACGTGACAGCACGCGCGTGGGGTCGTTGCCCGATGCGAGGTATCCCGCCGCCGGTTTCTGGAGGCGGTGACCCGGGCGACGCAATCGGACGCACCGGGCTACGCGGGATTTCGCCCGCACGAGTAGCGTATGGAGTTGATATGGGCGTTTTTGACCGGATTCTTCGGAGGTCGAAAGCTACGGAGGAGGCGTCGACCGCCGAGGCGGTGACCGACACGGAGACGGTCGAGGCACTGCCCGCCGAAGCGGCGGACGAGGTGTCGGGGACCGAGGCCGGGGCAGGGGTCGAGGAAGCGGCGGAGACGACGGCGACGGAGGCCGTCGCGACCGCCGGGTCCGCGGACGCCGCCGACGGCGTCGAGATCCCCAAACAGCAGTCCGCCGAGGTGGCCGCCGACAACGAGGCCGGTGAGGGCGCCCGCACGTAACGGCCCCGCGTGGGAAGGATGACCATGGGTCTGATGGACAACTGGAAGGCCAAACTCGCCCCGGCGAAGGACAAGGTCTCGGGCCTCGCGCAGCAGCACGGAGGCAAGATCGAGAACGGCCTGGACAAGGCCGCGAAGATGGTCGACGAGAAGACCAAGGGCAAGTACAGCGACAAGATCCAGACCGGCACGGGCAAGGCCAAGGACGCCATGGACCGCCTCGCGCACAAGGACGACGGGACGGGGAGCACCGGAAGCACCGGAAGCACCGGGAAGACGGGGCCGGAGGCGGGCGGCACGACGCCACCACCGCCGGGCTCGACTCCGTCGGCCTCCTGAGCGGCATCTGAACAGCGATCGGCGGACGGCCGAGGGGCGTAGGGCTCCTCGGCCGTCCGCCGTTTCGTGGGACTGAGGTGGCGGGGCGGGGGGTTCGGATTACGGGCCGGGCGGTTCGGATGCCTGAGGGTTTCGGATGCTGAGGGTGGGGTCGCTTCGGAGCGGGGGTGAGTGGTGAGGGGGGCACGCGGGCGCTACGGCGGCTCTAAGGCCCGCTGTGGCCCATGGGCCCTACGGCAGTTCCAGGGCCCGGTGTGGCGCGCGGACGCTACGGCGGCTCCAGGCCCCGGTGTCCGTTCGCACCGCTCGCCTTCCCACTGCTCGCCTGCCTCCCGCCCGCTGACCTTCAGGTCGCTCCCCGCCTACGAGCTCAGCGCACGGAGCACTCGTCCTCCAGCCGGGCCCAACCCCGCAGCCCCGTATGCCCTCCCCGCCCCTACGACCAGGTGGCAACCACGTACCCAACCCCGTACGGCGCGTCCTCGTACAACAACGCACCGCCCAACCCCGCGCCCTCCGCAGCCCCCGCGAGCACCTGCCACGGCGCCCGGCCGGACGCCTTCAGTTCGTACGCCAACTCCGCGTCCAGCGCCTTCACCCCCGCCACGTCCGCCGCACCCAGCACCCGCGCGACCTCCGCGTCGAACGGCGCCGCCCGCTCGTCGAGGTAGCCCGGCGCCTTCAGCGTCCGGCACGCGCTGGCGTCGCCCATGACCAGCAGCGCGACCCGGTCGGTCGGGGCGACGATGTTCCTTCCGGTGTGAATACACCGCTCGGGCTCGAGGGGTTCCCCAACGCCGAGTCCTTCGATCGGGGCGTCGGACCACCCGGTCCGCTCAAGCAGCCATGCCGCGACGGCGAGCGAGGGCGGAAGCTCACGCTCCGGCACGGCGCCCGTCTCTTCCCGCCCGTCCCCGCCCAGCCGTACGTCGAGATCCACACCGAAGCCGCGGAACGAACCCCGGGTGCCCTGAGGATGGGGCCCGCGCCCGCTCTGCTCGGCGGGTCCGACGACCACCAGGCGGTCCGGCCGGGCGGCGGCGAGGACGCCCAGCGCGTCGGTGCACGCGGCCCGCGCGACGGCCAGTTCCGGCGCGGCACCGGCGGCGACATCGGGGACGAGAATCGGCGGGCAGGGACAGACAGCGGCGGCTACGAGCATGGCCGGAACCCTAACAAGGCACCCTGACAAGTCACGCCGACGATCCACAGGTCACGTCACACGGGCGCACGCCTCACACGAGCGCACGCCGCACGGGGCCAACGTCACACAGGCACACGCCTCGCATGAGGACAACAACCCGCGGACGCCCACCTCGCTTGGCCGCGCCCGCAAGCGCACGGCCCGCCCACACAGGCCGCGCCCCACGACACACATCCATCAGCGGCACACACGCCCCGGCCACACCCGCACCGACCACACCGTCGCGCCCCCACCGTCACTCAGCAGGAGCGCAACGACACCTCAGTCACACCCGCAACCGCTCCCCGTGGCGACGGCCAGCGGCGCCGGCGCGCCGATCTTCGGCAGGCCCAGCATCACGCCGGCCGGCTTCGCGGCCTCAGTCGCGTTGCGCTTCTCCCAGGCGTCACCCGCGCGCGTGCGGCGCACGTCCAGGGTGGGGCCCTCGGCGAGGAGGTGGTGCGGGGCGGCGTACGTGATCTCCACCGTCACCACGTCACCGGGGCGGACCTCCTGGTCCGGCTTGGTGAAGTGAACGAGGCGGTTGTCGGGGGCGCGGCCGGAGAGGCGGTGGGTGGCGCCGTCCTTGCGGCCCTCGCCCTCGGCGACCATCAGCTCCAGAGTGCGGCCGACCTGCTTCTTGTTCTCGTCCCAGGAGATCTCGTCCTGGAGGGCGACGAGACGCTCGTAGCGCGCCTGGACGACCTCCTTGGGGACCTGGTTCTCCATCGTCGCGGCCGGGGTGCCGGGCCGCTTGGAGTACTGGAACGTAAACGCTTGCGCGAAGCGGGCCTCGCGGACCGCGTGCATCGTCTGCTCGAAGTCCTCCTCGGTCTCCCCGGGGAAGCCCACGATGATGTCGGTGGTGATGGCGGCGTGCGGGATGGCCGCGCGGACCTTGTCGATGATCCCCAGGTACCGCTCCTGGCGGTACGACCGGCGCATGGCCTTGAGGATCGGGTCGGAGCCGGACTGCATCGGCATGTGCAGCTGCGGCATCACGTTCGGCGTCTCGGCCATCGCGGCGATGACGTCGTCGGTGAAGTCGCGCGGGTGCGGGGAGGTGAACCGGACCCGCTCCAGGCCCTCGATCGCGCCGCACGCGCGGAGCAGCTTGCTGAAGGCCTCGCGGTCGCCGATGTCGGAGCCGTACGCGTTGACGTTCTGGCCGAGCAGGGTGATCTCGGAGACGCCCTCGCCGACCAGGGCCTCGATCTCGGCGAGGATGTCGCCGGTGCGACGGTCCTTCTCCTTGCCGCGCAGGGCCGGGACGATGCAGAAGGTGCACGTGTTGTTGCAGCCGACGGAGATCGACACCCAGGCCGCGTAGGCGCTCTCGCGCCGGGTCGGCAGCGTCGAGGGGAAGGCCTCCAGGGACTCCGCGATCTCGACCTGTGCCTCTTCCTGGACGCGCGCGCGTTCCAGCAGGACCGGCAGCTTGCCGATGTTGTGCGTGCCGAAGACGACGTCCACCCAGGGCGCCTTCTTCACGATGGTGTCGCGGTCCTTCTGGGCCAGACAGCCGCCGACGGCGATCTGCATCCCGGGGCGCTTCGTCTTCATCGGGGCGAGCCGGCCGAGGTTGCCGTAGAGCCGGTTGTCGGCGTTCTCGCGCACGGCGCAGGTGTTGAAGACGACGACATCCGCGTCCCCGTCCGAGCCCTCGGGTGCGCGCACATAACCGGCGCCCTCCAGGAGACCGGAGAGCCGCTCGGAATCGTGGACGTTCATCTGGCACCCATAGGTGCGCACTTCGTACGTTTTGACGTCCACTGCCCCGCTCCGGTCACCGCTGCTCATGTGACAAGGGTAGGCGGTGCCGGGAGCAACTCTCCCGGCGGCCGAGAACCGCCCCCCGCCCACCTCAGGCGTCGCCCGCGTCCCACCCCTGCTTGCGCAGTACCCCGGAGACGTCCGGCGCCTCGTAGTGCTCCCCCTTGAGCACCTTGCCGTCGGCTCTGCGGGAGATCTCGCCGGCCGGACCGATCTTGGTCATGTTGGAACGGTGGATCTCGGCGATCACCGCGTCCAGGTCGACGCCGTGGACGAGGGCGGTGCCGTACGCGACGTAGACGACGTCGGCCAGCTCGTGCGCCAGCCGGTCGAGGGGGCCGCTCACCGCGACCTCGGCCACCTCGGCGGCCTCCTCGGCGAGCAGTTCGCCCCGGTGGGCGGCGAGGGCGGGCGAGACCTCGGTGGGGGTGGTGCGGGCGTCGAGCCCGAAGGCCAGGTGGAATTCGCGGACCAGGTCGGCGGGCGAAGAACTCATGCCACGACCTTAATGACCACCACTGACACTCCGGCACGGCCACCGCAGTCACCCCGCAGTCACCCCGGGCGGCCAGGCCGTGTCCGGCGCCGATCAGCACCGCCGATCCTCCACAACCCCACGCGCACCCTTGTCCACGCCCGACGCGCGCCTACAGCCCGCCCTGGTCAGCACCGCGCACCGGCTGGCAGGATCGCGCGCATGTTCAAGGTGTTCTCCCGTATCAGCAGGCGCCGGGCCCTTCAGGGCGCGGCGGCCGGTTTCGTCGCGTTCGGGCTGTTGCTGTGGTGGCTGCTGCCCCTGGGCGACGAGCCGCCGACCGGGACGATCACCTTCAGCACCGGGACCCCGCTCGGGGTCTACCAGGAGTACGGCAAGCTCCTGCGCACCGAGCTGGACAAGGACATGCCGGGTCTCAAGGTGAAGCTGGTGAACAGCGCCGGATCGCAGGAGAACGTCGCGCGCGTGGCGACCGGTCACGCCGACTTCACCATCGCCGCGGCCGACGCGGTGGAGACGTACGAGATGGACGGCAAGCCCGGTGCCTCCGAGCTGCGCGGGGTCGCGCGGCTCTACGACGACTACGTCCAGCTCATCGTCCCGCACGACTCGGACATCGACTCGGTCGCCGATCTGCGGGGCAAGCGGGTGGCCATAGGGCCCGACCGTTCCGGTGTGCGGCTGATCGCCGAGCGGGTGCTCACGGCGGCCGGCATCGACCCGAAGAAGGGCGTCGAGCCGGTGCCGGCCGGTATCGACAGCGGCCCGGATCTGCTCAGGCGGGGCAAGATCGACGCGTTCTTCTGGTCCGGCGGGCTGCCGACGGACGGTCTGAAGGACCTCGCCGCCCACTACTCGTTCCGGTTCGTGCCCATAGACGCCACCCTGGTCGCCAAGATGCACGAGCAGGGCGACGCCACCCGCTACTACCGCGCCACCAACATGCCGGAGTCGGCCTACCCGAGCATCCAACGGGGGTCCACCGTGCCGACGATCGCCGTGTCCAACCTGCTGATGACCCGCGAGGATTTGAACCCCCGACTCGCCGAATGGATCACCAGGACCGTGATCAAGAGCCGGGACGGCATCGGCGCGCACGTGCACTCCGCGCAGCTCGTGGACCTGAGGACGGCGATCTACACCGACCCCTTGGTCCTGCACGAGGGTGCCCGGCGCTACTACCGCTCCGTCAAGCCGTAACTCGCCCGGACCGTGCGACGGCGGGCCGCCGCCCCCGTAGGCCGTGAGGGGCCAACACAGGCCCCTGGAGGGCCCGTTCAGGCCGTCGGGCCGCTCCTGGGCACCGTGACCGTCACCTTGAGGCCGTGCGGCTCGTGGTGGGCGTACGTGAGGGAGCCGCCGCCCGCGGCCAGCAGGACCTGGGAGATGGACAGGCCGAGGCCGGAGCCCTTGATGTTCTGGTGGTGGCCGCTGCGCCAGAAGCGGTCACCCACGCGCGCGAGTTCCTCCTCGGTGAGACCTGGGCCGTGGTCCGCGACGACGACGGTCGAGGTCTCGCCGTTCGACGCGACCGTGACCTCGACGGTCTCGTCCTCGGGCGTGAACTTGACCGCGTTGTCGATCACCGCGTCCAGGGCGCTGGACAGCGTGATCGGATCGGCCCAGGCCGTGGTGGGCGGGCAACTGCCCACCAGTCGCACGCCCTTGGCCTCGGCGGTCGGGGCCCAGGCCGCGACGCGCTCGGCGGTCAGCGCGCCGATGTCGGTGATCCTGAGGTCGGCGTCCGCGTGCTCGGCCAGGGCCAGGTCGAGCAGGTCGTCCAGGACCTGGGTCAGGCGCTTGCCCTCGGTGCGGACCGAGGCGATCTCGTCGTTGTCCTCCGGGAGTTCGAGTGCGAGCAGTTCGATGCGCAGCAGGAGCGCCGAGAGCGGGTTGCGCAACTGGTGCGAGGCGTCGGCGACGAAGGCGCGCTGCTGCTCCAGCACGTCCTCGACGTTGTCCGCCATCTCGTTGAACGAACGGGCCAGGCGCTGGAGTTCCGGCGGCCCGCCGGCGGCGGCGACCCGGGACTTGAGGCGTCCGGTGGCGATGTCGTGGGTGGTGGCGTCGAGGACGCGTACGGGGCGCAGGACCCAGCCGGTCAGCCGTAGGGCCGCGCCTACGGCGAGCAGCATCGCGGCGATCTCGCCGGCGCCGATCGTCAGCCAGCCGCGCAGGGTCCGTGAGCGCATCGGCCCGGTGGGCGAGTCGGTGACCACGACCGCGATGACGTCGCCGTCGCGGATGACCGGCGAGGCGACGACCAGGCGGTTGCGCTGCCAGGGCCAGACCTGTTCCGGGTCGTGGCTGCGACGGCTGAGGAGGGCCTCGGCGAACGCGTCGCGCACCTCGCCCGTCTTGGGCACCAGGAAGTCGTCCGGCGCGTTCGCCATGGAGGTGTCGGTGCGGTAGAAGACGCCCGCGCGGATGCCGTACACCTCGTAGTAGCTGGCGAGTTCGCGGTCCAGGGTCTGCTGGCGTTCGTCCGGGACCGTGTCGGCGGGGCGTGATCCCGTGGGCACGTCGGTGACGAACTGGGCCAGGGCCGCGAACCGCGCGGTGTCGTCGATACGGTCGACGATCACCTTCTGCTGCTGGGCCG
Source organism: Streptomyces sp. NPDC096013 (assembly GCF_044763565.1). NCBI lineage: Bacteria > Bacillati > Actinomycetota > Actinomycetes > Kitasatosporales > Streptomycetaceae > Streptomyces > Streptomyces sp. NPDC096013. The sequence continues at coordinate 1,748,688 of NZ_JBIWGK010000001.1, forward strand.
CGGCCACGCTGATCGCGAGCGGCACGCCGAGCGCGAGCAGAACGGCCGCCATCAGGACGATGAGCAGCGGGAGGAGACGTGTGCGCACCCGTGCCCGCTACGCGGCCGGAGCGACGAGCCGGTAGCCCACGCCTCGTACGGTCTCGATCAGCGCGGGCATCCGCAGCTTGGCGCGCAGGGACGCGACATGCACCTCCAGGGTACGTCCCGTGCCCTCCCAGCTGGTGCGCCACACCTCGCTGATGATCTGCTCCCGGCGGAAGACCACTCCCGGGCGCTGGGCCAGCAGCGCCAGCAGGTCGAACTCCTTGCGGGTCAGCTGGACGACCGCACCGTCCACGCTGACCTGGCGGGTGGGCAGTTCGATGCGCACCGGGCCGAGCCTGAGCGCGGTGTCGCCGTCGCCGCTCGCGTCCTCGTGGACGCTGCGCCGGCTGACGGCGTGGATACGGGCGAGCAGTTCCCCGGTGTCGTACGGCTTCACCACGTAGTCGTCGGCTCCGAGGTTGAGGCCGTGGATGCGGGAGCGCACGTCGGAGCGGGCGGTCACCATGATCACCGGGGTGCTGGTGCGCTTGCGGATCTTGCCGCAGACCTCGTAGCCGTCCTGGTCGGGCAGGCCGAGGTCGAGAAGGACGACACCGAAGACGTCGCCTTCGGGGACGAGTGCCTGGAGGGCCTCCTCACCGCTGCGGGCGTGGGTGACGTCGAATCCGTGCCGCGCCAGGACCGCGGACAGAGCGGCGGCGACATGGTTGTCGTCCTCGACGAGGAGCAGTCTCATCCCGGCCCCCTCCGGTTCATCGTTCGTATGGTGTCGGCCTGTACAAAAGCATGTCTCACGTGCGCGTGCACCCAGGCAGTCACGCTGATGGACGAAGACGCCGTCAAGTGGGTTCCGGTTGCGCGCCGCTTCCGTTATCCAGCCGGTACGCGTCCCGGCGTCCAGTACTACGACACGTGTCCGATTGCTATCCGATCGTGATGCTCAGATCTCGCTCAGATGTGATGACGCTGGTCGCACGGCCTCACTACTGTCCTCCGCAACCGACGAGGACGGAGCCAGCAAGCGATGACCGAAGTATCGGTGGCCAAGGAAGATGTGGCCGCGACCGGCGAACTCGTCGTCCTGAAGAGCGTCAACAAGCACTTCGGCGCGTTGCACGTACTCCAGGACATCGATCTGACGATCGCCCGCGGCGAGGTCGTCGTGGTGATCGGGCCCTCCGGGTCCGGGAAGTCCACTCTCTGCCGCACCATCAACCGCCTGGAGACGACCGATTCCGGTTCGATCACGATCGACGGCAAGCCGCTGCCCCAGGAGGGCAGGGAGCTGGCCCGGCTGCGTGCGGACGTCGGAATGGTCTTCCAGTCCTTCAATCTCTTCGCGCACAAGACCGTGCTCGAGAACGTGATGCTGGGCCAGATCAAGGTCCGCAAGGCCGACCGCAAGCAGGCCGAGGAGAAGGCCCGCGCGCTGCTCGACCGGGTGGGCGTGGCCACGCAGGCGGACAAGTACCCGGCCCAGCTGTCCGGCGGTCAGCAGCAGCGCGTCGCCATCGCGCGGGCGCTGGCCATGGACCCCAAGGTGATGCTCTTCGACGAGCCGACCTCGGCGCTCGACCCGGAGATGATCAACGAGGTGCTGGAGGTCATGCAGCAGCTCGCCCGGGACGGGATGACGATGATCGTCGTCACCCATGAGATGGGCTTCGCCCGCTCGGCCGCCAACCGCGTGGTGTTCATGGCCGACGGACGCATCGTCGAAGAGGCCGTGCCGGACCAGTTCTTCAGCAACCCGCGCAGCGACCGTGCCAAGGACTTCCTGTCGAAGATCCTGCACCACTGACGACCGCCGGCCGTCGCCGGCGCCCCCTGACGATCAGCCACGAGCGCTGACGAACCGCTACAGCCAGCCACTGGCGGCCCGCCGACGACGGGCGGCCGCCGACTGCCGCTGAGGGCCCCGCACGCCCTGACGGCTGCCGTCACACGCCCTGACGGGCCCTCATCTCCGCACCAGTCAAAGGATGTTCACCATGAAGCTTCGCAAGGTCACCCTCTTCGCCACCACCGCTCTCGTCCTCTCGCTCGCCGCGACGGCCTGCGGAAGCAGCGACAAGAACGACTCCGGTTCGGGGTCCGGCGGCGGCAGCAAGATCAAGATCGGCATCAAGTTCGACCAGCCGGGCCTTGGCCTGAAGCAGCCGGACGGCACCTACGCCGGCTTCGACGTGGACGTGGCGACCTATGTGGCCGGTCAGCTCGGGTACAAGCCGGCCCAGATCGAGTGGGTCGAGACCAAGAGCGCCGACCGCGAGAACGCGCTGGAGCGCGGCGACGTCAAGTTCATCGCGGCCACGTACTCGATCAACGACAAGCGCAAGGAGAAGGTCGACTTCGCCGGCCCCTACCTGCTGGCGCACCAGGACCTGCTCGTCAAGAAGGACTCGACGATCGCGAAGGCCACGGACCTCAACGGCAAGAACCTCTGTTCCGTGACCGGCTCGACCTCGGCGCAGAACATCCACGACACGATCGCCCCGAAGGCCAACCTCCGTGAGAACGCGGGCTACTCGGAATGCATCGCGGCCCTCCAGAGCGGCGCCGTCGACGCGGTGACCACGGACGACTCGATCCTCGCGGGCTTCGCCGCGCAGGACAAGTTCAAGGGTCAGTTCAAGCTCGCCGGCCTGAAGCTCAGCAACGAGAACTACGGCATCGGCGTCAAGAAGGGCGACTCCGCGACCCTCGGCAAGATCAACACCGCGCTGGAGAAGATGGTCAGCAGCGGCGCCTGGCAGACCGCGGTGACCAAGAACTTCGGCCCGGCCGACTACAAGAACGAGCCCGCCCCGAAGATCGGCAACATCGTCAAGTAAGCCCGATAAAACCCCGGTAAGGCAGGCCCCATACCCGGAAGCGCGGGAGATCGTGTTCGACTTTCTTCAAGGTTATGACGTCCTCGGGGCGTTCTGGATGACGGTGAAACTCACCGCCCTCTCCGCCCTCGGCTCCCTGGTCTGGGGCACACTGCTGGCCGGAATGCGGGTCAGCCCGGTCCCACTGATGCGTGGTTTCGCCACCTTCTACGTGAACACCGTCCGGAACATCCCTCTGACGGTCATCATCGTCTTCACCTCGCTCGGCCTCGCTGACATCTTCGGCGTCACCATGGGCGCGTCCGACGACTTCAAGGTGCAGGGTTTCCGGCTGGCGCTGCTGGGTCTCGTGGCGTACCACGCGGCCTTCGTCTGTGAGGCGGTGCGCTCCGGTATCAACACGGTGCCGGTCGGCCAGGCGGAGGCGGCCCGCGCCATCGGGCTGAGCTTCAGTCAGGTGCTGCGGATCGTCATCCTTCCGCAGGCGTTCCGCGCGGTCATCGGACCGCTGGCGAACGTACTGATCGCCCTCACGAAGAACACCACCGTGGCGGCGGCGATCGGGGTGGCCGAGGCGGCGGCCCTGATGAAGACGATGATCGAGAACGAGGCCCAGACGGTCGCCATCGGCGCGGTCTTCGCGTTCGGCTTCGTGGTACTGACCCTGCCCACCGGCCTCCTCCTCGGCTGGCTGAGCAAGCGACTGGCGGTGAAGCGATGACCTCCGTCCTCTACGACGCTCCCGGCCCCCGTGCCAAGCGGCGCAACGTACTCATCTCCGTGGTGTTCTTCGTCCTGCTGGCCCTCTTCTTGTGGTGGGTCTGGCAGACGATGGACGACAAGGGGCAGCTGAAGTGGTCCCTGTGGCAGCCGTTCACCACGGCGGACGCCTGGACGACGTATCTGCTGCCAGGTCTCGGCGAGACCCTGAAGGCCGCCGGCCTCGCCATGGTGATAGCCCTCCCCCTGGGCGCGTTCTTCGGTATCGCCCGGATGTCCGATCACAAGTGGGTGCGGGTACCCGCCGGAGCCGTGGTCGAGTTCTTCCGGTCGATCCCGGTCCTCCTGATGATGCTCTTCGCGAACGAGTTCTACGTCCGCTCCACGGGCATCGGCAGCGAGGAACGTCCTCTGTACGCCGTCGTCACCGGCCTGGTGCTCTACAACGCCTCGGTGCTCGCCGAGATCGTCAGGGCGGGCATCCTGTCCCTCCCGAAGGGGCAGACGGAGGCCGCGTACGCGATCGGCCTGCGCAAGGGCCAGACGATGACGAGCATCCTGCTGCCGCAGTCGGTCACCGCCATGCTGCCGGCCATCGTCAGCCAGCTCGTGGTCATCGTGAAGGACACCGCGCTGGGCGGTGTGATGCTGGGCTTGACGGAGCTGCTCAACTCGCGCAGCACCCTGGCGGCCAACTACGCCAACGTGGTGGCGAGCTTCATCGTCGTGGGAATCATCTACATCCTGCTGAACCTCGCCCTCACCACCTTCGCGAGCTGGCTGGAGCGCAGGTTGCGGCGCAGCAAGAAGAGCACGGGCGCGACCGTCGACCTGGAAGACGCGACGGGGCTCAACCCCGCGCAGGTCGGCGGATCGTATGGGACCGGCGCCGACGTAGTGTGATGATCCGTCAAAAGGTGTGAAGGACACGGAGGCAGTGGCATGATCGCCACTGCCTCCGTCACTTGACGCAAGCACCGGCAATGGGTTGCATACGTTCTGTGATCGTGCACCCTGCTCCAACTTCCTGTTCACATGCGTCCCTGAGGACACCGTCACGGGCAGGGGGCGCCACACCGTGGACCCGGTGATCATCGTCGGGGCGGGGCCCGTGGGGCTCACGCTCGCCCTGGCACTGGCGCGGCAGGAGGTGCCCTCCGTCCTCCTCGACGAGGGACCGGCCAAGGACGAACCGCGTCCCGCGCGCACCGTCGTCCTGCGCGAGGACACCACCGCGCTCCTGGAGCGGCTGACCGGCGCGCCGCTCGGCGGGGCCGGAACACACTGGGCCGGATGGCGGTCGATGCGGCGCAAGCAGGTGACACGCGAGATCACCTTCGACGAGGTCGAACCCGCCCCCCTGCACATCGCCCAGCACGTCCTGACCGGCGCCCTCCGCCAGGCCCTCGCGGGCGAGCGGCTGGTGAAGGTCGTCCCGGACAACCGCCTCGACTCGCTCGAACAGGAACCCTCGGGCATCACCGCCCACACCCGCGGCCCCAACGGCACCTGGTGGCGCGGCAGTCACCTGGTCGGCTGCGACGGCCCGCGCTCCACCGTCCGCAAACTCCTCGACATCCGCTTCCCCGGCCGTACGGCGGTGGAGCGACACGCCGTTGCCGCGCTGCGCACGGAACTTCCCTGGCCCGACCAGGCGTTGTTGCATCGGGTGCCGCCGTGGCGGACGTCCGGACCCTCGGCCGGGGAGGTCACCGGACGCCCCCTCCCGGACGGCGTGTGGCGCCTGGACTGGCTGCTGCCCCCGGGCAAGGACCTGGTCACCCCCGAGCTGCTGCTGGCCCGCATCCGGGAGACACTCGCGGGCTGGACCGAGGGCCCGACCCCGCCGTACGAACTGCTCGACACCGGTGTGCACACCGTGCACCACCGGCTCGCGCGGCGCTGGCGGGTGGGGCGGGTGTTCCTCGCCGGGGACGCGGCGCATCTGCTGGGGGCGCTCGGGACGCAGGGGCTGGACGAAGGGCTGCGGGACGCCGACAACCTCGCCTGGAAGCTGGCTCTGGCCTGGCACCACGGGCCGCACGAGGCGCTGCTCGACAGCTATCAGGCGGAGCGGCGGGCGGTCGTCGCGGCCCGGCTGCGCGCCGCCGACCAGGCGCTGCCGCTGGTGCGCGGCGGCGCCGGACTGCGCGCCGTCGTGCCCGGCTCGACGCGCAACCACGACGTGCTGCTCACGGACGGTCACCTGGGGCGCGGCGCGCTCGGTGCGCCGGGGGCGTACGCCGACTCGCCGCTCGCGCCCCTGCACATCGAGCCGGAGGTCCCCGTCGACACCCCGCCCGGCGCGCCCGTCGCCGACGTCCGGGTCACCGCCGAGGACGGCGCCTTCGTACGGCTGCGGGACCGCCTCGGACGCGGATCCCTGCTGGTCGTGCTGGTCGCGCCGGGCACGGGCGTGTGGGAGCGCAAGCACTGGGTGACCGCCGGGATCATGCCCCGGCTCGCCGCCGCCGTGACCGCCCTGCCGCACCCGGCCGAGCTCCTGGTCGCCGAGAGCTACCCGGGCGCCGCCGCCCACACCGTCCTGCTCGTACGGCCCGACGGACACCTGGTCACAGCGCTGGGCGGGGTGCGTCCGGCCGACCTGTACGCGGCGGCGGAGGCGACGCTGGGCGGTCCGGCGCGGACGGAGGCGACGGCCGGTTCACGCTGAGGCCGGCGGGCCGGTCGCTGTCCACATAGTGACGGTGAGTTGACCGGCCCGAACCGCCATGCTGTACTCCGAATCGTGACTGATACCTCTGTCCACCTGTGGCGGAAGGTCCATCTGGACCTTGTCCGCTACGTGGGCTGCGTGTGTCACATCTCCTGCTGAATTCGCATCTCCCTCACCCGCGCGCGCCACTTCTGTGATGTCCGCGCGCACCTTCGCGAACCTTCATCAGGACGGTGCACGTGTCTGTCTCCCCTTCTGCCTCCGTGTCCCCCGCCGCGCCCGCTCAGGCCCCGACACAGGCGGACCTCCTCGACTTCGTCCGGCGCACGGCCGCCGACGCCGAGCTGATCGCCTCGCTCCCCCTCGACCCCGAAGGCCGCACCTGGGTACGGCTCGAAGGCCCCGGCGGCAGCGAGGCGTGGCTGATCGGCTGGCCGCCCGGCAGCGGGACCGGCTGGCACGACCACGCCGAGTCGGTCGGCGCCTTCCTCACCGCCGCCGGCGAACTCAAGGAGAACTCGCTCGCCGCTCGACTCCCCAGCCACGGCTGGAAGACCCTCGAACTGGAGGAGGGCGTGGACCGCGAGCGCCGGCTGCCGACCGGCAAGGGCCGCGCCTTCGGCCGCCACCACGTCCACGAGGTGCTCAACGAGTCCCTCGAAGAGCACGCGATCTCCGTCCACGCCTACTACCCGCCGCTGCCGCAGATCCGCCGCTACAGCCGCACGGGCCCGGTGCTGCGCCTGGAGCAGGTCGAGCGCCCCGAGGACTGGCAGTGAGCGCCGTACGCGAACAGCCGCCCGGCATAGACGAGTTGCTGGAGCGGGTCCGCGCGGACTACGAACGGATCGAGGCGGGGGCCGCCTACGAAGCGGCCCGCGACGGCGACGCCCTCCTGGTCGACATCCGCTACGCCGCCCTGCGCGACCGGGACGGCCTCATCCCCGGCGCCCTGGTCGTCGAGCGCAACGAACTGGAGTGGCGCCTCGACCCCCGGGGCAGCCACCGCGCCCCCGAAGCCACCGGCCACGACCTGCGCGTGGTGGTGATCTGCAACGAGGGCTACGCGTCCAGCCTGGCAGCCGCGTCCCTGCATCGACTGGGCCTGCGCCGCGCGACGGACCTCGTCGGCGGCTTCCAGGCCTGGAAGGCGGCGGGCCTGCCGGTCACGTTCTCCCAGACACCCTGTCCATGACAGGACGGGATGTCGACGCCCTGTCCACGACGTGACGTCCGGCCCGCTCACAGCCCGTCGGAAGGGCAGTAGAGCGGGGCGATGTCCGCGTTGCCCTTGGTGATCAGGTGGGCCGGCGTGGTGGCGATCTTCTGCGCCTTCTCCCCACGGAGGAGGCTGATGGCGTTGGTGACGGCCAGTTCGCCGGTGTCCTTGGCCGAGTTCGAGACGGTGGCGGCGAAACGGCCGTCCTTGAGGGCGGCCAGCGCCTCGTCGGTGCCGTTGACCGTCACGATCTTGACCTTCTCGCCGCCGGCCGCGTCGAACGCCTTGCGGGCGGCGAACGCCATCTCCTCGTCGGCGACGAAGGCGTAGTCCAGATCGGTACCTCGGCGTTCGCCTGCTGCCGGCGCGCTGGATCGAGTCGGCGTCGGCCGGCGCGCGAGAACTTGGACGCCCTTGAACTCACGGAGGCCAGTCGCGAGTTGTCCGGTGGAGGGGGTTGGCCCTGCCTCGGCCATCACCCCGGTGCTTGCCTGAACGCGGTCGGCGCCCCCGCGCGTCCACCGTGTTCAGGACGTTCGCACCATCGAAAGGCCAGAGCCGGAACTGTTCCGGTCAGTACCCCTCGTCCCCGAGGAACTCCGTGTCCTCGCCCTCTTCCTCCAGCGCCTGTCGGACCACTCTGAGGGCCATGCCCTGGGAGTAGCCCTTGCGGGCCAGCATGCCCGCGAGGCGGCGCAGCCTCTTGTCGCGGTCGAGGCCTCGGGTGGACCGCAGTTTGCGGTCCACCAGTTCACGGGCCGTCGTCTCCTCCTGCTCGGAGTCGAGCTGGGAGACGGCCTCGTCGATCAGCGTGGAGTCGATGCCCTTGGTGCGCAGCTCCTGGGAGAGCGCGCGCCGGGCCAGGCCCCGGCCGCGGTGCCGGGACTCGACCCATGCGTCCGCGAACGCGCTGTCGTTGATGAGCCCGACCTCCTCGAACCGCGACAGCACCTCGTCCGCCACCTCGTCCGGGATCTCCCGCTTGCGCAGGGCGTCCGCGAGTTGCTTGCGGGTGCGCGGGGTCCCGGTGAGCAGGCGCAGGCAGATTCCCCGCGCCCGCTCAGCCGGGTCCGCCGGTGGCTCCTCCTTCTCGGCCCTCGACGAGGAGAAGTCACCCCCGTCATCTCCGGACGACTCGCCGAAGCCACGGCCACGGCGCCCGCGCCTACCGCGCGCGCCGTCACCGCGCGCCGCGGTCCCTCTTGAGCCTCCCTGGTCACGCGCTCCACGGCTACGGCGTGCGCCGCGGCCGTACGCGTCGTCATCGGACTCGTCGCCGGGCGAACTGCCGCCGCCGGGCGTCGAGCTTCTGAAAGGCCGGCCGGTGCCCGCCGAACCGTCGCCGGGCTCCGAGCCGCCGAAAGGCGGACCGGGCTCCCCCGCGAAGCCGTCGGCCGACCACCCGCCGCCCGACTCACCGCCGTACGGCTCCTCGAACCTGCCGTCCGCACCATGGGCCAGGCCGTCGCCGCCTTCCCCGCGCCCCTGGGGGGCGCCGGGATACGCGTACTCCGACCAGTCCGTTCGTCGTGTCACGGGTCAGCTCTTGGCTGCGGCGGCCTTGGACTTGGTGGTCTTGGCCGCCGCCGGAGCGGGCACCGCCTTGGCGGCGTCGTCCGTGGCGGTGGGGACCGCCGCGTCCGCGACCGGCTCGGCTGCGGGCTTGTCCTTCTCGGGACGGACGCCCACGCCCAGCTTCTCCAGGATCTTCTTCTCGATCTCGTTGGCCAGGTCGGGGTTGTCCTTCAGGAAGTTGCGCGCGTTCTCCTTGCCCTGGCCGAGCTGGTCGCCCTCGTACGTGTACCAGGCGCCGGCCTTGCGGACGAAGCCGTTCTCCACGCCCATGTCGATCAGGCCGCCCTCGCGGCTGATGCCCTGGCCGTAGAGGATGTCGAACTCGGCCTGCTTGAAGGGCGGTGCGACCTTGTTCTTGACGACCTTGACGCGGGTGCGGTTGCCGACCGCGTCGGTGCCGTCCTTCAGGGTCTCGATACGGCGGATGTCGAGTCGCACCGAGGCGTAGAACTTCAGCGCGCGACCACCGGTCGTGGTCTCCGGCGAGCCGAACATCACACCGATCTTCTCGCGGAGCTGGTTGATGAAGATCGCGGTGGTCTTGGACTGGTTGAGCGCGCTCGTGATCTTCCGCAGCGCCTGGCTCATCAGACGGGCCTGCAGACCGACGTGGCTGTCACCCATCTCGCCCTCGATCTCCGCGCGCGGGACGAGCGCCGCGACGGAGTCGATGACGATGAGGTCGAGGGCGCCGGAGCGGACCAGCATGTCCACGATCTCCAGGGCCTGCTCGCCGTTGTCCGGCTGGGACAGGATCAGGTTGTCGATGTCGACGCCGAGCTTCTTCGCGTACTCGGGGTCGAGGGCGTGCTCCGCGTCCACGAACGCGACCTGGCCGCCGGCCCGCTGGGCGTTCGCCACCGCGTGCAGGGTCAGGGTCGTCTTGCCGGAGGACTCCGGGCCGTAGACCTCCACCACTCGGCCGCGCGGCAGGCCGCCGACGCCGAGGGCGACGTCCAGTGCGGTCGACCCGGTGGGGATGACCTCGATGGGCTCGTTCGGCCGCTCGCCGAGGCGCATCACCGCGCCCTTGCCGAATTGCCGTTCAATCTGTGCGAGTGCGGCGTCCAACGCCTTCTCGCGGTCGGTTCCTGCCATGGGTTCCACCCGGTTTGCTTGAGTCGATCGCTTCACGTCAAAGACGCTAACGCCTGCCACTGACAATGCGCCCCGACGCCCGTCCGGCCTGTGGATAACTCGGACACTTCGTCATCAAAAGCCTGCCAAAATGGCCGTCATGGCCTCGCCGGAGCTTCCATAAGAATGGATGTTCGATTTTCGTGTCAAGCGCACCACGCGGCACTCACGTCACCGATCTCCTCCACCGCCGAACGCCGTAACGACGCCTCGAGCGACATGGAAATCCTTCCTGCGCCGGGCATGAGCCCGGCGGCATCGGCCGCTCCCATGCCGTGGGAGACCAGCCTCGTGCACAGGCCCGCGCCGACGCGGAGCACGGCGGTCACCCCGGCCGGCGAGACCGGGACCGTCACCGTCCTGTGCAGCGGCAGCTGCTACGAGTAGGAACCTCCGCGGGCGCCGCACGCTACCGAACCGGCTGGCAGCGCACGTTGACCGCGACCGCGTGGTCGTCCCCGTTCTGGAGCGCGAGCCGGACGGGGGCGCCGCCGGGGTTGTCGTAGAGCCGGATGCCGTCGCCGAGCAGTACAGGGACGATGTGCAGGTCGATCTCGTCGAGCAGTCCGCGCTCCAAGAGCTGCCGTCCGATCGTGGGTGAGAGCACTTCGAGGTTCTTGCCCCCGGCGGCCTCCAGCCCGATGCGGACGGCCTCGGCCACGTCGCAGTCAAGGAAGGTCACCCCGGGGGCGGGCGGCGCGTCGTCGGGGTGGTGCGTGAGGACGAACACCGGCCCCTGCCACGCGCCTCCGTAGACGTTGCTCGCATCGGGGAAGGCGTCGAAGCCGTCCCGGCCGCCCAGTACGGCGCCGGTCGTCGCGGCGTACTCCTCGACGAGGCCGGGCCTGAACGAGAACCCCGTCATCCAGTCCATCGCATGCCCGGGCCCCGCCACGAACCCGTCCAGCGACATCGTGAAGTGCCACAGCACCTTGCCCGCGGCGGTCTGCCGCTCGGTGTCCGCCAGGCGAGGGGCGGGCGCGATGCCGGTGCGCTGCGGGGTCTTTGCGGTGGACATGGTTGTTCCTCGCTTCGGGGGTCACGGTTCCGCGGATTCCGAGCGGCTTCCACGTCCATGGACCCGGCGCGCCCCCGAAACTCATCGCCACGCCTCCGGGGGTCTACTTCCGCCGTCGTACGGCGGGTGCCTTCGGTCGTACGACGACTGTGCGACGGGTTCCCGCGAGGCTCGGGCCATGAAGCCGCACGTACGTCCCGCCGAGCGTCTCTGCCACGTGATCGGGGCCCTGTTGATCCTCTCCGGGCTGGTGCACCTGGGGGTGTTCGCGGTCGACGGCGGCCCCTGGTACGGGCCCGTCTCCTGGCGCAAGCCCGTCACGTTCGGGCTGTCCTTCGGGGCGACGCTGATCGCGGTCACCTGGGTCACGTCGTATCTGCGCATCGGGGCCCGGCTGCGTACCGTGCTGCTCGTCGTGTTCGCCGCCGACTGTGTCGTGGAGGTCGGCGGCATCACCCTCCAGGCGTGGCGCCGGGTGCCGTCGCACCTCGACATGGAGACGCCCTTCGACACGGCGGTGTCCATGATGCTCGCGGTGGGCGGCGGCGTCCTCGTGGTGCTGCTCAGCGTGTTCGCGGTGGAGTCCTTCCGGCACCGGCCGGCGGGTCCTACGGGCATGGCGCTCGCGGTGCGTTCCGGGTTCGCGATCATGCTCGTGGCGCTGGTCTCGGGCGCCGCGATGATCGCGCGCGGGGTCGTCCTCGCCCGGACCGGCCACCAGGAGGCGGCGTACCACTCGACGGCCCCGCTCAAGCCGCTGCACGGGGTGAGCCTGCACGCCGTCCTGGTCCTGCCCGCGCTGGCCTGGCTGCTGTCCCGCACATCCTGGAGCGAGGCGGTACGGCTGCGGGTCGTGACGGTGGCGGTCGGTTGCTACGTCGTCGCCGTGGCCGTGGCCGGGGTGTGGGCGGTGCTCACGTACTGACCGCGACGCCCCGGTGCTCTCGCCCGGTCGCCCCCCGGGGGGGCTCGCCAAGTCCTCCTTCAGGAGGAGCTCTCGCCGGAGTCTCTCGGCGTGGAGTCGGTGTGCGTGGAGTCGGTCGGCTCGGAGTCGATCGCTTCCGGATCGGTAGGCCGCGAGTCGGCTCTCCCGGAGGCGGTCGCATCGGTGGCGTCGGTCGTACGGGCGGAGCCGGTCGTGCCAACCGCGTCGGTCGCGCCGGCGGCCTCGGCCTCCGTCAGCTCCGCCGTCGTCCCCTCCCCCGCTCGCCGTTCCCACAGCCCACGCGCGCGTGTCAGCAGGCCGGGGGCTCCCGAGCCGCGGGGCGTCCGGTGGCCCTGGAGCCGGGGGTCGTCCGTGACGTCGTACCGCTTCACGTACGCCCCGAGGAACGCCTGGAGCGTGGCGACGGCCGGGATGGAGATCAGCGCGCCCACGGCGCCCAGGAGCGCGGTGCCCGCGATGACCGAGCCGAAGGCGACAGCGGGGTGGATGTCGACGGTCTTCGCGGTCAGCTTGGGCTGCAGCATGTAGTTCTCGAACTGCTGGTAGACCACGACGAAGATCAGCACCCACAGCGCGTACCAGGGGTTCACGGTGAAGGCGATCAGCATGGGCAGGGCGCCCGCCAGATACGTGCCGATGGTCGGGATGAACTGGGAGACCAGGCCCACCCAGACGGCGAGCACGGGCGCGTACGGGATGCCCAGCGCCTGTAGCAGGATGTAGTGCGCCACTCCGGAGACCAGCGCCATCAGGCCGCGTGAGTATATGTAGCCGCCTGTCTTGTCGACGGCGATCTCCCACGCGCGCAGCACCTCGACCTGCCGGGCGGGCGGCAGTACGGAGCACAGCGCGCGCCGCAGCCGCGGCCCGTCGGCGGCGAAGTAGAACGAGAACAGACCGATCGTCAGCAGCTGGAAGAGGCCGCCGAGCACCTGGGTGGACACGTCCAGCACGCCGGTCGCGCTGTTCTGCACGTACTTGCGCAGCCAGTCGGAGTGGAGCAGCCCTTCCTGGATGTCGACCCGTCTGAGGTCGGTGCGGAAGTGCCCGTTGATCCAGTTGATGACGGAGTCGAGGTAGTCCGGGAAGTCCTCGATCATCTTGATGATCTGGCCGGCGAGCATCGACCCGAGGAGCGTGACGAAGCCGGCGCACACGATCAGCAGGCCGAGGAAGACCAGGAAGGTGGCCAGTCCCCGGCGCATCCCGAAGGCGGCCATCCTGCTCACCGCGGGCTCGATGGCGAGGGCCAGGAAGAACGCGATGAGGATGTTGATCAGCAGCCCGATGAGCTGGTGGAAGGCCCAACTGCCCAGCTGGAACACGGCGACGAGGGCGAGCGCGAGCACCATGGCGCGCGGCAGCCAGCGCGGCATGCCCAGGTGCGGTGAGGCGCCGTCGGCCGGGGGCCGGATCGGGGGCGTCGCACCGGTGGGGGATGCCTGCGGGGCGTCGTGCCCGGTCTCGTCAGTGACTGCCACGGTGCAAGTCTCGCCTACGCCACTGACAACCGGTCACCGCCGTCGATCTTCGTGACCGATCAGCGACTTTCCGGCGGAGGATCAGCGGCTCTGCCGCGGAACGTTCATGACGTCGCAGACCACGCGCCACACGTCCTTGGCCTCCCAGCCCGCGTCCAGCGCCTCGTGCACCGTCCGCCCGCCGAGTTCCGTCATCACATGATCGCGCGCGAAGCTCTCGGCGTATCCCGCGCCGAAGTGCTCCGCCATCCGCTGCCAGAAGACCGTCAACCGCATGACACCAGTATCCCGCCCTGAGAGTGGGACCAGGTCGGGACCCCTTGCGGAGACCGCTTTCCGTCCTACGGTCTGACCCATGGCCGAAACAGGAGCTTCCCCACTCCCCCCGACGCCCCCGGCGCACTCCCCGCTCTTCCGCGCCGAGCACTTCGTCTGGCTCACCGCGCGCGTGCTGGAACAGCGCCTCTTCGCGTATCACTTCCTCAACGGCGAACCCGATCCGGTGGAGACCGCGCTGGACGCCTACCGCAACGAGGACGGCGGCTACGGGCACGCCCTGGAACCCGATCTGCGCGGCCCGGTCAGCCAGCCGCTGCACACCGGGCACGCGCTGCGCGTCCTGGACGCCGTCGGGCGCTGCGGCGGGCAGCGGGTGGAACGTGTCTGCCGGTATCTGACCTCGGTCTCCACGGCCGACGGCGCGCTGCCGGCCATCCTTCCCGGCCAGCGCGGCTATCCGACGGCGCCCTTCGTGCCCATCGTGGACGACCCGCCCAGTGAACTCCTCGCCACCGGGCCGGTGGTGGGCCTGCTGCACCGCAACGAGGTGTGGCACGCCTGGCTGTTCCGGGCCACCGACTACTGCTGGCAGGCGGTCGATGCCCTGGAGAAGTCGCACCCGTACGAGATCGAGGCCGCCGTCGCCTTCCTGGACTCGGCGCCCGACCGCCCGCGCGCGGAGGCGGCGGCCGACCGCCTCGGCCGCCTGGTGCGCGAACACCGGCTCGCGGCCCTGGACCCGGAGCACCTGGAGGCGTACCCGGTCGCCCCCGGGTACGCGCCGGGCGAGCACCACTTCCCGTACGACTACGCGAGGACGCCGAGTTCGCTCGCGCGCGCGTGGTTCACGGACGACGAGATGGCCCGCTCCCTGGACCACCTCGCGGGCGACCAGCGCGAGGACGGCGGCTGGCCGATCCGCTGGCGTCAGTGGGCACCAGGCATCGCCCTGGAGGCACGCCCCATGGTGACGATCCAGGCCCTGCGCACCCTGAAGGCGTACGGCCGTTCCGTGGGCTGACCCCGGGCGCGCGTCAGCCGCCGATGGCCCGCACGCCCGCCGTCACGAGGACGGCCGCCGCGACGACGAGCAGGAACGGTGCCCGCAGCACCAGCGCCACGGCGGCCGCCGCGAGCCCCGCGGCCCGGGCGTCGAGGACGAGCGCGTGCCCGTCGGCGAAGGTCTGCTGGGCCGTGAGCGCGGCGAGCAGGGCGACCGGCAGCAGGGCGGCGAGCCGCCTCACCAGCGGCCGCTCCAGCGCGCCCGCGGGCACCAGCAGTCCGGCGAGCTTGACGACGTAGCAGCCGATCGCGGTCGCCGCGATCGCGATCCAGACGCTCAACGGTCCTCCTCCTGTGTGTCGTGACGTGTCCCTCCGTGCCGTCGGCCCTCTACGTAGAGGGCGATCGGCGCCGCGAGCGCGGCGGCCAGCACCGGCACACCGGCCGGCAGCACGGGCAGCAGACCCAGTCCCAGAAGGACCGCGAGCGCGGCGACGGCACGCTCCGTGGTGGTCGTGAGCATGGGCGCGAGCAGCGCCAGGAAGACGGCCGGCCCGGCCGCGTCGAGGCCCCACGCGTCCGTGTCCCCGATGGCCTTCGCACCCAGCGCGCCGAGCAGCGTGGTGAGGTTCCACAGCAGGTACAGGCTGAGCCCGGTGACGGTGAAGCCGATCCGCGCGGCCCGCTGTGTGGGCTGTGCGAGCGTGACGGCCGTCGTCTCGTCGATGACCCACTGGGCGGCGAACGGGCGCACCGCGCGCGGGAGCGCCAGCAACTGCGAGAGACGCAGCCCGTAGAAGGTGTTCCGCACTCCCAGGAAGAAGGCTCCCGCCGCCGCGGTGAGCGGATTGCCACCGGCCGCGAGCGCCCCCACGAGCGCGAACTGGGATGCCCCGGTGAACACCAGGAGGCTGAGAGCGCAGGTCTGCAACAAACTGAGTCCGCCACCCGCCGAGGTCACCCCGAAGGCGAACCCGGACAGCCCTACGGCGATCCCGACTCCGAGGGCGTCCCGTACGACCGCGGAGTCCGGCTTTCCGCCCGCCTCGGGGGCTCGTTTCCCTTCCGGTCCAGTCCCTTCCGCTCCGGCGCGTATGTCTTCTGAAGCGATCTGTTCTGCCACGTGTCGAACGGTAGGAGCAGTCGCTGCCCCGCGTCTTGTACGTTCTTGCGCTCCCGCTGGTAGGCGCCCGGGGGCACGCCCACGATCCGGGCGAAGTGCCGGTTGAGGTGCGGCTGGTCCGTGAAGCCGACGGCGACGGCGACCTCCGCCGGCCCCGTACCCGCGTCCAGGAGGCGACGCGCCCGCCGTACGCGGGCGTCGGTCAGCCAGGTGTGGGGCGGCATCCCGTAGGCGTTCCGGAAGGCGCGCAGCAGTGCGAAGGGGCTGGTATCCAGGTCCCTGGCGAGCTGTTCCAGGGTGGGTGGGTCGGCCATGCGCGCTTCCAGCACGGCACGCGCGCGTGCGGCGACCCGATCGCCGGCCGTGGGCACGACGCGTTGGGGCAGCGGGCCGCCGTTGAGCCGGAGCAGTCTGGTGACGGCGACCCGCAGCAGGGTGTCGGCGGCGAGCGCGTTGCCCTCCTCGGCCGCCCGCAGGATCTGGTGGACGAGTCCGGCGGTGTGGGGATCGTCGAGCACGGGACTGACGAAACCGGGGGTGCCGCGGATCGAGGTGGTCTCGGCGGCTATCGCGCCCACCACCTCGGGCGACGGGTAGACCGCCCCGTAGCGCCAGCCCTCGGGCACACCCGCCCGGCCGGTGTGCGGAGTGTCCGGATTGACCAGCGCGAGCGCTCCCGCCCCGGCGGACACGTCGCCCCCGCCGTGCTGGAACACCTCGACGCCGGCCGAGATGGCGGCGATGACGAAGTTCTCGTGCGTGTGCCGGATGAACGTCTTGCGGATGTACCGGGCCCGCAGCAGGTCGACGCCGGGCAGCTCCGTGTACTGCCAGTGTCTCGCCAGCTCGCCCGAACCCGCCATGCAGCCATTCTCCGCCACGGCGACGAGAGGGCGCGGTCCCGGCCACGGCGGCCGGAAGCCGAAGCCGGAAGCCGGAAGCCGGCGAAACGGTCCTGCCCGCGGCGGCAGGCAGGGGGCCGAGACGGTTCCGCGAGCAGCCATCGGAGAAACGTCGCAGGTCAGACGGATTGTCAGTGGTCGGGTGCAGGATGGACGCATGGTCAGTTCCGCACACCGAGCCCTCGACGGCTTCTCCCCCGCGACCCGCGGCTGGTTCACGGGGGCCTTCTCCGCGCCCACCGCGGCCCAGGCGGGCGCGTGGAAGGCCATCGGTGAGGGCTCGGACGTGCTGGTGGTCGCCCCGACCGGGTCCGGCAAGACCCTGGCCGCCTTCCTCGCCGCCCTGGACCAGCTCGCCGCGACACCCCCGCCCGCCGACCCGAGGAAGCGCTGCCGCGTTCTGTACGTGTCTCCGCTGAAGGCCCTCGCGGTCGACGTCGAGCGCAACCTCCGCTCCCCGCTCACCGGCATCCGCCAGGAATCCGTCCGTCTCGGCCTGCCCGAGCCCGAGGTCAAGGTCGGCATCCGCTCCGGCGACACGCCGCCCGCCGAGCGCCGCGCCTTGTCCACCCGGCCGCCGGACATCCTGATCACCACCCCGGAGTCCCTCTTCCTGATGCTGACGTCGGCCACGCGCGACGCGCTGACCGGCATCGAGACGGTGATCCTGGACGAGGTGCACGCGGTCGCGGGCACCAAGCGGGGCGCTCATCTCGCGCTGTCCCTGGAGCGGCTGGACGAGCTGCTGCCGAAGCCGGCCCGCCGTATCGGCCTCTCGGCGACCGTGCGCCCGGTCGACGAGGTCGCCCGCTATCTCTCCCCGCGCGGCAAGGTGGAGATCGTCCAGCCGAAGTCCGGCAAGGAGTTCGACCTCTCCGTGGTTGTCCCGGTGGAGGACCTGGGCGAGCTGGGCGGCTCCCCGGTGACGGACGGCAACGAGGGCAAGGAGAAGCCCTCGATCTGGCCGCATGTCGAGGAGCGCATCACCGACCTCGTCCAGGCGCACCGTTCCACGATCGTGTTCGCCAACTCCCGCCGCCTGGCGGAGCGTCTGTGCAACCGGCTCAACGAGATCGCCTACGAGCGCGCGACCGGCGAGCCCCTGGACGAGCATCACGCACCGGCCGAGCTGATGGGCGGATCCGGCGCCGCCCAGGGCGCGCCCCAGGTCATCGCCCGCGCCCACCACGGCTCGGTCTCCAAGGAGCAGCGCGCCCAGGTCGAGGAGGACCTCAAGGCGGGCCGGCTGCCCGCCGTGGTGGCCACGTCCAGCCTGGAGCTGGGCATCGACATGGGCGCCGTCGACCTCGTCATCCAGGTGGAGTCCCCGCCCTCCGTGGCCTCCGGCCTCCAGCGCGTGGGCCGCGCGGGACACCAGGTCGGCGCGGTCTCCACAGGTGTGGTGTTCCCGAAGTACCGAGGCGACCTCGTCCAGGCCGCCGTGGTCACCGAGCGGATGCGCACCGGCTCCATCGAGTCCCTGAAGGTCCCCGCCAACCCCCTGGACGTCCTCGCCCAGCAGCTCGTCGCGATGACGGCGCTGGACACCTGGCAGGTCGACGACCTGCTCGCCACGGTCCGCCGGGCCGCCCCCTTCGCCTCGCTCCCGGAGTCGGCGTTCACGGCCGTGCTCGACATGCTCGCGGGCCGCTATCCCTCGGACGCGTTCGCCGAGCTGCGCCCGCGCGTGGTGTGGGACCGCGTCGTCGGCACCATCACCGGCCGCCCGGGCGCGCAGCGCCTCGCCGTCACCTCCGGGGGCACGATCCCCGACCGCGGGCTCTTCGGGGTCTTCCTCGCGGGCGCCGACCCCAAGAAGGGCGGCGGCAGGGTCGGCGAGCTGGACGAGGAGATGGTCTACGAGTCCCGGGTGGGCGACGTCTTCACCCTCGGCACCAGCTCCTGGCGGATCGAGGACATCACCCGTGACCGCGTCCTGGTCTCTCCCGCGCCGGGCGTGCCGGGCCGGCTCCCTTTCTGGAAGGGCGACCAGCTGGGCCGCCCGCTCGAACTGGGCCGCGCGCTGGGCGCATTCCTGCGCGAGGTCGGCTCGCAGCCCAAGGAGGACGCCCGCCTGCGCCTCCTCGCCGCGGGCCTCGACACCTGGGCCGCGGAGAACGTGCTGTCGTACCTGGCCGAACAGCGCGAGGCCTGCGGCCACATCCCGGACGACCGCACGATCGTCGTGGAGCGCTTCCGCGACGAACTGGGCGACTGGCGCGTGGTCATCCACTCCCCCTTCGGCGCCCAGGTCCACGCCCCCTGGGCCCTCGCCCTCGGCGCCCGTCTCTCCGAGCGCTACGGCATGGACGCCCAGGTCATGCACGCCGACGACGGCATCGTCCTGCGCCTGCCCGACGCCGACCTGATGGGCTTGGACCTGCTCGACCAGGAGCCCATGAAGGCGGGCACGGAGTACGACGCCGACCGGGCCCCCGTAGGAGCGGCGGACGTCGCCTTCGACAAGGGCGAGGTCAACCAGCTCGTCACCGACCAGGTCGGCGGCTCGGCCCTGTTCGCGGCCCGCTTCCGCGAGTGCGCCGCCCGCGCGCTGCTGCTGCCCCGCCGCAACCCCGGCAAGCGCACGCCCCTGTGGCAGCAGCGCCAGCGCGCCGCCCAACTGCTCCAGGTGGCCAGCGAGTTCGGTTCCTTCCCGATCGTCCTGGAGGCGGTCCGCGAGTGCCTCCAGGACGTCTTCGACGTCCCGGGCCTCACCGAGCTGATGGGCGACCTGGAGTCCCGCAAGGTCCGCCTCGTCGAGGTCACCACCCCCGAGCCGTCCCCCTTCGCCCGCTCCCTCCTCTTCGGGTACGTCGCCCAGTTCCTCTACGAGGGAGACTCACCGCTCGCCGAGCGCCGTGCCGCCGCCCTGTCCCTGGACTCCCACCTGCTGGCCGAGCTGCTCGGCCAGGCGGAGCTGCGCGAACTGCTCGACGCCGAGGTGCTGACCGAGCTGGAGCGCGAACTCCAGTGGCTCACCGAGGACCGCCGCATCAAGGACGCCGAGGGCGTCGCCGACCTGCTGCGGATGCTCGGCCCGCTCACCGACGCCGAGTTGGCCGAGCGGGGCGCCGAACCGCAGTGGGCCCAGGAGCTGGCCTCGGCCCGCCGCGCGATCCGGGTCCGTATCGCGGGTGCCGACCACTGGGCGGCGATCGAGGACGCGGGCCGCCTGCGCGACGCGCTCGGCACAGCACTGCCGGTCGGCGTCCCGGAGGCCTTCACCGAACCGGCCAAGGACCCGCTCGGCGACCTCCTCGCCCGGCACGCCCGCACGCACGGACCGTTCACCTCGGCCACGGCGGCGGCCCGATTCGGCCTGGGCGTGGCCGTCACCGAGGGCGCGTTGCAGCGGCTCGCGGCCAACGGCCGTGTCGTACAAGGGGAGTTCCACCCGGCCGGCATCGGCCAGGAGTGGTGCGACGCGACGGTGCTGCGCCGTCTGCGCCGCCGCTCCCTGGCCGCGCTGCGGCACGAGTTGGAGCCGGTGCCGCCCGCCGCGCTCGCGCAGTTCCTCCCCCAATGGCAGCACATCGGCAAGGGCCACGGGCTGCGCGGCATCGACGGACTGGTGCGCGCCGTCGAGCAGTTGCAGGGCGCCTCCGTGCCCGCGTCCGCCCTGGAGAAGCTCGTCCTGCCGTCCCGCGTGGCGAACTACGCGCCCGCGATGCTCGACGAACTCACCTCGGCCGGCGAGCTGGTCTGGGCCGGCGCCGGCGCCCTCCCCGGCAAGGACGGCTGGATCTCCCTCTACCTGGCGGACGCGGCCCCCCTGCTCCTCCCGCCACCCCACCCGCTCGAACTCACCGCGCTGCACCAGTCGATCCTGGACACCCTCTCCGGCGGCTACGGCCTGTTCTTCCGCCAGATCACCGACCAGGTCCGCGCGACCACCCACCCCGACGTCACAGATCCCCAACTGGCCGACGCCGTATGGGACCTGGCCTGGTCCGGCCGGCTCACCAACGACACCCTCGCCCCCATGCGCTCCCTGCTGGGCTCCGGCCGTACGGCAGGCTCCACGGCCCACCGCGCCAAGCGCACGGTCCCGCGCGGGCGCTACGGCTCCCTCACCGCCGCCGCCCGCACCGCCTCCCGCACCGGTCCGCCGACCGTCGCGGGCCGCTGGTCCCTGCTCCCCGCCCACGAACCCGACCGCACCGTCCGCGCCCATGCCCTGGCCCGCACCCTGCTCGACCGGCACGGGGTCGTGACCCGGGGAGCGGTCGCCGCGGAGGGCGTAGAGGGCGGCTTCTCGGCGACGTACCGCATCCTGTCCGTCTTCGAGGAGAGCGGCCAGGCGCGGCGCGGCTATGTCGTGGAGGGACTGGGCGCCGCCCAGTTCGCGATGGACGGCGCGGTGGACCGCCTCCGCGCGGTCGCCAACGCGCGCGACCGGGGCGACGAAATGCCCACCCCGGACCCGACGGACAACGACCCCTACGGCTTCGGGGCCCTCGGCGACTCCGCCTCACGGATGACCGGCTCCGGCAACGATTCCGCCGCCGACCACGGACGGCACGGCGCATCGGACTCCCCCGGAGTCCATGACTTCGCCGACGCCTTCGGCCCGTTCACCGACTTCGACGACCTCGACAGCGTGGGCTCAGCGGACGGCGGCCCCACGGATCCAGCCCCAACATCCCGGCACCACCGCACCCCGGCCTCCCACCCCCCGGCACCGGGCGACTACATCTCCCCCCGCGACTTCCCCGCGCCGGCACCCCGGGGCAACACCAGTTCCCCCTACGCCAATCACCGCACCCACCGCCCCTCCCTCACCGCCAGAGCCGTGGTCCTGGCAGCCGCCGACCCGGCGAACGCGTACGGCGCCGCCCTCCCCTGGCCCGAGCCGCCGACCGACGCCGGGCACAAGCCGGGGCGCAAGGCGGGTTCGCTGGTCGTGCTCGTCGAGGGTGAGCTGACGCTCTACATGGAGCGCGGCGGCAAGACCCTGCTCGCCTGGCCCACCGCACCGGACACCACGGCCACCGAAGACCCACGCCTCCAAGCGGCGGCCGAAGCACTCGCGGCAGCGGCCCGAGCCGGTTCGCTCGGCACGGTCACGGTGGAGCGCATCAACGGCACCTCGGCCCTGACCTCCCCCATCGGCACCCTCCTGGAAGGAGCGGGCTTCATCGCGACACCGCGCGGCCTGCGCCTCCGCGCATGAGCGACAGCAACGGCCGTCCGAGGCCCGCCCACGGCTCACCCGGGGGCCGCCCATTCGCGCCCGGCCCCTCCACCCCGGGCCACCCTTCGCCCAAGCCGTACCTCACTGCAAGACCCGCCGCCCCCGACCCCACGCCCCGCGCGCGACATCCCTCGCCCCGCACCACCCCGGCCCTCGTAACCCGTACCCCAAACGGTCCCTCTCTCGCGCCCCGCTCCACCCCTCCCCCCATGCCACCCTTGACCCATGCCTGAAGGCGACACCGTCTGGCAGACCGCGAAGCGTCTCGACACCGCCCTCGCGGGCAAGGTGCTGACCCGCAGCGACCTCAGGGTGCCCAAGTACGCCACGGCTGACCTCACCGGCCGTACCGTTCTGGACGTCACGCCCCGGGGCAAGCACCTGCTGACCCGTATCGAGGGCGACCTCACTCTCCATTCGCACCTGCGGATGGACGGCACCTGGCGGGTGTACGCCAACGGCCGGCGCTGGAGCGGCGGCGGTTTGGCCCACCAGATCCGGGTGATCCTCGGCACCGCCGACCTCACGGCCGTCGGGTACCGCCTCCCCGTCCTCGAACTCCTCCGCACACCCGACGAAGACCGCGTCGTGGGCCACCTCGGCCCCGACCTCCTGGGCCCCGACTGGAACCCGGAGCTGGCCCTCACCAACCTCCTCGCGGACCCCGCCCGCCCCCTCGGCGAGGCCCTCCTCGACCAGCGCAACCTGGCCGGCATCGGCAACATCTACAAAAGCGAACTCTGCTTCCTCCTGGGCGCCACCCCCTGGCTCCCCGTCGGCGCACTGCCCGCCGACCGCGCGGCCAAGCTCCCCGCCATCGCCAAGCGGCTCCTGGAAGCCAACCGCGACCGCCCCGTCCGCAGGACCACCGGCGCCTTCACAAGCACCACCCCGGCCCGCACCACACCCCACCGCGCCGCAGGCCCCAGCACCCCCGACCTCTTCGTCTACGCCCGCGCACCCCGCCCCTGCCTCCGCTGCGGCACCCCCATCCGCACCGCCGACCAGGGCGACGGCTCCCGCGAGCGCCCCACGTACTGGTGCCCCACCTGCCAGGTAGGACCGGCGCCGAGCCCCGGCGCACGCCGCGGAACTCAGCACCGTACGACTAATTGACGACCCGTCAGAAACTTTCGTACGGTCGTTTCATGCCCGTCACGGCGTACGACCTCACCGGACGCACCGCTTTCGTCACCGGCGCCGCCAGCGGTATCGGCCGCGCCTCCGCCGTACTGCTCGCCGAGGCGGGCGCCACCGTGCACTGCGCCGACCGCGACGCGCAGGGCCTGCACGACACGGCGACCCTGATCAAGGACAAGGGCGGCACCGCCCACGTCCACCACCTCGACGTGACCGATCGCACCCAGGTCAGACAGGCCGTCGAGTCCTGCGACGACCTTCACGTGATGGCGGCGGTCGCCGGGATCATGCACAGCAGCACGGTGCTGGAGACCCGGGACGAGGATCTCGACCGGGTGCTGAACGTCAACTTCAAGGGCGTTCTCTACGCCTGCCAGGAGGCGGCCCGGCTGATGCTCGACCGCGGCACCAGGGGCAGCATCGTCACCATGGCGTCCGGCGCGATCGACACCGGAGGGGCCGGGCTCCTCTGCTACAGCGCGGCCAAGGCGGCCGTAGTCCAACTGACGAAGACGCTGGCGACGGAACTGGGCCGGCACGGCATCCGCGTCAACGCGGTCGCGCCGGGCTGGATCCGCACGCCCATGACCGACCACCACGAGGGCGAGGCACAGGCCCGCACCGAGGCGATGATGACCCGGCTGTCACCGCTGGGCCGAGTAGGTGAGCCGGAGGACATCGCGCACACCGTGCTGCACCTGGCGTCGGACGCGTCATCCTTCACGACGGGCCAGATCCTCCGCCCGAACGGCGGCGTGGCGATGCCTTGGTAACAGGGTCCGCCTCGGTGCCCGGCAAAGGTTCAGGGGCCGGCGTTGGTCCAGTGGACGGCGTCGCTTCGGTGGACGGCGTGGGCCCAGCGGACGGCGTGGGCCCAGCGGGCGGCGATGATTCAGTCGCTGGAGTTGGTCCAGTCGACGCCGACGGTTCAGCGCTCGAGGCCGCTTCGGCGTTCGACGCCGAGCTGGCATCCGGCACCGCCGCGTCGCCCGATGCCAGCCCGGCACCTGACACCGCCTCGTCGCCCACCGATAGCCCAGCACCCGGCACCGCCCCTGCGCCCGCCGTTGACCCAGCACCCGGTACCACCCCTGCCGCCGAGGACTCACCAGCGTCCGAAACACCGGAATCCGGCGGCGCTTCACCGCCTGTCTCGCCGAGACCCGGGAACATCCCCATGTCCTTCACGCCAAGGTCCGGCAACACGCCAGCACCGGTCCCGCCGAGGTCCGGAATCACCTCCGCGTCCCTCACACCAAAGCCGGGCGACACCGGAGCGTCCGTCACACCCCCGTCCAACGGCACCCCTGCGTCCGTCACACCGGGGCCCGGAAACATCTCCATGTCCCTCACACCCAAGTCCGGCGGCACCCACCCGTCCGTCACAGCGCGTTCCGACGGCACCCCTGCGCCCGACCCACTGCGCCCCGGGACCACCCCCGCGTCCCCGACGCCAAAGTCCAGCGGCACTCCAGCGTCCGCCAACCTCAGGTCCGGCGGACCTCCGGTGTCCCTCAACCCCAGGTCCGGCGGAACTCCAGCCTCCGCCACACCCAGGTCCAGCGAAGCCCCGCCCTCCGCCTCACCAGAGCCCAGCGACTCCCCCAAATCCGTCCCACCGGGACCCGGCATCGCCCCCGCATCCGTCCCACCAGGACCCGGCATCGCCTCCTCGTCCATCCCCCCAGCGCCCGGCAACACGCCCGCATCCATCGCTCCGGGACCCGAGATCACGCCCGCGCCCGACGCCCCGAGACCCGAGACCACCGCCTCGTCCGCCGCCCCGAGACCCGGCAACCCATCCGCGCCCGCGCCCCTCGCTCCAAGATCCGGCAGTACCCCCACACCAGACCGCCCCCCAGCCCCCCTCCAAGCCTCCCGCCACCGCCCCGCAGCCACAGCCCCCGCCGCCCGGGCCTTCGGCATGCAGTGGACCGGAAGCAGGCTCAACCCCCACCCCCCGGCCGCCACAGCCCCCTCCAGCGCGCCCGCGTGCGGCGTCAGGGCGAGCCGGAGCACGGCCCACCACCACACCGCGCCGAGCACCGGCGCGAGCCCCCAGCGTGCTATTCGCCCCGCCATGGCCCACCTCCAGCCCGACGCTAGAACGTCCTGGTCACCCGCAGGGAGGGCGCATCGACGGCACACGGACGCACCACCCGCCTCAACCATGACCGCACCGAGTCACCCCGGCAAACGCACCGCTACCCCCACGCCCACGGTCACCCTCACAGCCACAGGCCCGCCCCTGCCCAAGCCCACCCGCACGCCCGAGCCCACCAGCAGGCACACCCACCGCCACGCCCAGACCTACCGCCACGCCCACGGCCATCCCGAGCCCACAACGAGCCCGAGCCGCCCACCCCCACGCCCGAGCCCGCCACCAACCCCCGCTCACGCCCCGCCAGGCAACAGCCCCACAAAGGCGAGCACCCCCGAAACGCGAAAAACCCCGACCGCACCCCTCCAGGTCTCCCTGAAGAAGCCCCGGCCGGGGCTCGCACACTTCTCGGTACTGACCAGCTAAGTACTGACCAGCTCGGTACTGATCAGCTCGACGCCGATCAGCGTCACATCGGCCTACACCAGCGTGAGCGTCACGCGGCGACCACGTCCACCGCCTCGGCGGGGGCCTTGATGGTCACCCGTTCCGGTGGCACGCCGGTCACCGACACGGAACCCAGCATCGGACGAACCGAAGCGGGTACAGGATCGGTGGCCGCAGCAGACTGGGCCAGCTCGGCGAGAGCGAGTTCGTCGCTCACTTCCCGCATGAGCTCGGACATCCGTACGTCCAACGCGTCGCAGATGGCGGAGAGCAGTTCAGAGGAAGCCTCTTTCTGCCCCCGCTCCACCTCGGAGAGATAGCCGAGTGAGACTCGGGCGGACGAGGAGACTTCGCGCAGAGTACGGCCCTGGCGCTGGCGCTGCCGACGCAGCACGTCACCCAACAGGCGACGGAGCAGAATCATCGGTGGCTCCCTCCTCGGACCGCGTAGCCGCATCCTTCTCGCCCCACCGTACCGCCTTGCGCCGCGGCCGTGCGGGGAGCGATGTCGTGTTCACTCAGGGCTGCAAACATCAAAACCCCCCGTTCTGTTCCGTATCCTGTGCCCGCTCATTCCCGGTCTGTTCGCTCACGAGCCGCTCCAAAAGCAGCGCGAGTACGCTCCGTACACTCTCCATACGAATTTCCGCCCGGCCGCCGTTCAACCGCAGCGCGGCCACTTTCCCGCCACCGGCGGCACCCGAATCGGGTCCAAAGGGGCCGTCGACGGCCACGAAAACGGTGCCCACGGGCCGTCCGTCCTGCGGTTCCGGGCCCGCCACGCCGGTGGTCGCGATGCCCCAGTCGGCGCCGAGCGCCTTCCGCACGCCGGCCGCCATCTGGGCCGCGACCTGCGCATCCACCGCTCCCCGCTCGCTCAGCAGGGTGGCGTCGACACCGAGCAGCTGGTGCTTCAGCTCGGTGGCGTAGGCGGTGACCGAGCCGCGGAAAGCCTTGGAGGCTCCGGGCACCGATGTGATCTCCGCCGCAACCAGACCACCGGTGAGCGACTCGGCGACAGCGAGCGTCGCACCGCTCACGGTCAGTAGTCGCACCACTTCAGTGGCCGTGGAACTCACGCTTCCGTCTCCTCCGACGCCGCCATGCGCTCGGCGATCCCCTGCCTGCGCAGCACAATGGCCTGTCTCACATAGTCGAACCCGGTCAGCACGGTCAGCACGACCGCGGCCGCCATCACCCAGAACCGCAGCGTGGCCAGCCAGCCCGTCAGCGCCAGCACATACATTCCAACGGCCACGCCCTGCGTGAGCGTCTTCAGCTTGCCGCCGCGCGACGCGGGGATGACGCCGTACCGGATGACAAGAAAACGCAGCAGCGTGATCCCGAGTTCCCGGCCGAGGATGACGACGGTCACCCACCACGGCAGGTCGCCGAGCGAGGAGAGACAGATCAGCGCCGCGCCCATGATCGCCTTGTCGGCGATGGGGTCGGCGATCTTCCCGAAGTCGGTGACGAGGTCGTATGTGCGGGCCAGATGGCCGTCGAACAAATCGGTGATCATGGCGATGGCGAACGCCGCCCAGGCGAATGAGCGCATCGCCGGGTCGTACCCGCCGTCGGCCAGCATCAGCGCGACGAAGCCGGGGACGAGCAGCAGCCGGAGCATGGTCAGGAAGTTGGCGATGTTCCAGACGCTCGCCTGGTTGACGGCCGCGGCGACGACCTTCGCCCCCCGCGCCGGCTTCTGACCACCGGGCAGGCCTGACTCGACGCCACCCGGCGAGGCACCACCGGCCGCGACGGTGTCGACCGGGGCTTCACCGGAGGAGACAGTGCCGGAGACGTTGCCCGACATCGCGCCGGAAGGGGCGCCACCGGAGGCCGTACCCGAACCCGCGCTCGCGGGCGCGCCGTTCGCGCTGGAGGTGCCGCCCGCCGCCGATGCCGGGACTCCGGTCATCTGCCCGCCTCCTCACTACACGCGAGCGAGCCCAGGAGCGGCTCGGCCACCAGGTCGACACCTTCCGTACCGACCACCTTCGCCTCGACCATACGGCCGACGCTGAGGCCCTCGCCGCTTGTGAGCAGCACCTGGCCGTCCGTCTCGGGGGCCTGGTGCTCGCCGCGGCCGTAAACGCCGTCCTCGGAGTCCACCGACTCGACCAGCACGTACACGGTCTCGCCGACGCGCTCCTCGGCGCGCTGCGAGACGAGTTCCTCGGCGAGCCGCGAGATGTGCGCGAGCCGCGCGTCCACGACGTCCTGATCGAGCTTCCTGTCGTACGTCGCCGCTTCCGTGCCCTCCTCGTCGGAGTAGCCGAAGACGCCGATGGCGTCCAGGCGCGCGCCGTTCAGGAAGCGCTCCAGCTCGGCCAGGTCGGACTCGGACTCGCCGGGGAAGCCGACGATGAAGTTCGAGCGGACACCGGCCTGGGGGGCCTTGGAGCGGATGGTGTCGAGCAGTTCGAGGAAGCGGTCCGTGTCGCCGAAGCGGCGCATGGAGCGCAGCACGTCGGGCGCGGAGTGCTGGAAGGACAGGTCGAAGTAGGGCGCGACCTTCGGCGTGGAGGTGAGCACGTCGATGAGCCCGGGGCGCATCTCGGCGGGCTGGAGGTAGCTGACCCGCACCCGCTCCAGGCCGTCGATGTCCGCCAGCTCGGGCAGCAGCGTCTCCAGGAGGCGGATGTCGCCCAGGTCCTTGCCGTAGGACGTGTTGTTCTCGGAGACCAGCATGATCTCCTTGACGCCCTGTTCGGCCAGCCAGCGGGTCTCGTTCAGGACGTCGCTGGGGCGGCGGGAGATGAAGGAGCCGCGGAAGGACGGGATGGCGCAGAAGGTGCAGCGGCGGTCGCAGCCGGAGGCGAGCTTCACCGAGGCGACCGGGGAGCCGTCCAGGCGGCGGCGCAGGGGCGCGCGGGGGCCCGAGGCGGGCGCGAGGCCGTCCGGGAGGTCGGCCGGGCCGTGGCCGGGCAGCGCGACGTCGGCGGCGGAGTCCTGCCGCTCGGCGGGGCTGATCGGCAGCAGCTTGCGGCGGTCGCGCGGGGTGTGCGAGGCGTGGATGCCACCGTTCAGGATGGTCTGGAGGCGGTCGGAGATGTCGGAGTAGTCGTCGAAGCCGAGCACTCCGTCGGCCTCGGGCAGCGCCTCGGCGAGCTCCTTGCCGTACCGCTCGGCCATGCAGCCCACCGCCACGACGGCCTGTGTTCTGCCGTGGCCCTTGAGGTCATTGGCTTCGAGGAGGGCGTCAACGGAGTCCTTCTTGGCGGCCTCGACGAAGCCACAGGTGTTGACGACGGCGACGTCCGCGTCCTCGGAGTCCTCCACGAGTTGCCAGCCGTCCGCCTCCAAGCGGCCTGCGAGCTCCTCCGAGTCCACCTCGTTACGGGCGCAGCCAAGAGTGACGAGTGCGACGGTACGGCGTTCAGGCATGGGCTCAAGACTACTTCGTCCCACTGACACCCCACGTCGAAGGGGCTGGCCGATCTTGGCCAACCCCTTGAACAAGCGCCCTGTCGGACCGGTGGACCGGCCTGGAGGTCTTAACCGACCGCGGGGTCGCCCTTGGTGTACGTGAGGCGCTCCACAGCTCCGGGCTGGAAGTCGTCCTCGATCTTCTTGCCGTTGACGTAGAGCTGGATGACCCCGGCGTCGCCGAGGATCAGGTTGACCTTCGAGCTGTCCTGGAAGGTCTTCGACTCGCCCTTCTTGAGGAGTCCGTCGAAGAGCATCCGGCCGTTGTGGTCCTTGGCGGAGATCCAGCTGCGGCCGTCGACCGCGCTCACCTGGACCGTCACCTTGTCCTGCGGCGCGGCGGCGATGGCGCTGTCGGAGGGGTCCGACTTCGGCGTGGCGGAGTCGCCGTTCGACGGCTTCGGCTTGGCGGGCTTGCTGGCGGAGGGCGTGGTGCCCTCGGTGACCTGTGACGCGGCGTCACTGTTGCTGTCGCCGCCCTTGACCGCGGTGAACCCGACGAAGCCGACCACCGCGACGATCGCGGCGACCATGGCCGCGGTCCAGTTGGGGCCGCGGCGCTCCGGGCGGATACGTTCCGCCTCGAAGAGGGGCGCCGCCGGCGTCGGCGCGGGACGCCCGCCGTGGTCGCCGTCGTAGCGGGCGAGGAGCGGGGCCGGATCGATGTGGACGGCCTTGGCGAGGGTCCTGATGTGCCCGCGCGCGTAGACGTCACCGCCGCAGGGCGTGAAGTCGTCGGCCTCGATGGCGTGCACGATGGCGATGCGGACCCGGGTGGCACTGCTGACGTCGTCGACGGTCAGTCCGGCGGCGATACGTGCCTGCTTCAGGGCTCGGCCGACGGAAGGGCGGACTTCTTCCTCATGGCCGTCTTCGGATCGGCCGTCTTCGAACGGACGGTCGTCTTCAGGGGAGTTGCCGATGGACACGGGGGCGCCTTTCGAGCGTGTAGCCGCCTGTGCTGGAAATTCAGTCTAGGGGGGGTACTGAAGGGTGGGGCAACCGGGCGGTAGGACTTTGTACGCCATCGGTATGGAAGGAACGCCCGACGGCGAGCCGGACACGGACCCCATGGTGGGAGCCCGATCCGTCTTCTCGCTCAACTTGACGTACGGCAAAGGGAAACGGTTGCCCGGCGATCTCTAACGGGTGAGTCACGGTCGCATCCTTTCGGCGGACGCCTACCCTTCAGACTCCCCGCGGATCACCGCGAGCACGCCATCCAATTCGTCGGCCTTCACAAGAACGTCACGTGCCTTGGACCCCTCGCTGGGTCCGACGATGTTCCGGGACTCCATGAGGTCCATGAGCCGCCCGGCCTTGGCGAAGCCGACGCGCAGTTTGCGCTGGAGCATCGAGGTCGACCCGAACTGCGTGGACACGACCAGTTCGGCCGCCTGGCACAGCAGGTCGAGGTCGTCGCCGATCTCCTCGTCGACCTCCTTCTTCTGCTTGGTGCCCACGGTGACGTCGTCCCGGAAGACGGGCGTCATCTGGTCCTTGCAGTGCTGTACGACGGCGTGGATCTCGTCCTCGGTGACGAAGGCGCCCTGCATACGGGTGGGCTTGTTCTGACCCATCGGCAGATACAGGCCGTCACCCTTGCCGATGAGCTTCTCGGCGCCGGGCTGGTCGAGGATGACCCGGGAGTCGGCCAGGGACGAGGTCGCGAACGCGAGCCTGGAGGGCACGTTCGCCTTGATGAGACCGGTGACGACGTCGACGGACGGGCGCTGGGTCGCGAGCACCAGGTGGATGCCTGCCGCGCGCGCGAGCTGTGTGATGCGCACGATCGAGTCCTCGACGTCCCGCGGCGCGACCATCATCAGGTCGGCCAGCTCGTCGACGATCACCAGGAGGTAGGGATAGGTCTTGAGCTCCCGCTCGCTGCCTTCCGGAGTCTTCAGTTTGCCGTCGCGGATGGCCTGGTTGAAGTCGTCGATGTGCCGGTACCCGAAGGCGGCCAGGTCGTCATACCTGAGGTCCATCTCGCGTACGACCCACTGGAGCGCCTCGGCGGCCCTCTTCGGGTTGGTGATGATGGGTGTGATCAGGTGCGGGATGCCCTCGTAGGCGGTCAGTTCGACGCGCTTGGGGTCCACGAGGACCATGCGGACGTCCTCGGGGGTCGCACGGCACATGATCGACGTGATCAGGCAGTTGATGCAGGACGACTTGCCGGAGCCGGTGGCACCGGCCACCAGGATGTGCGGCATCTTCGCCATGTTGGCCATGACGTAGCCGCCCTCGACGTCCTTGCCGAGCGCCACGAGCATCGGGTGATCGTCCTCGGCCGCGTCCGCGAGGCGCAGCACGTCACCGACGTTGACCATCTCGCGGTCCGTGTTCGGGATCTCGATGCCGACCGCGGACTTGCCGGGGATCGGGCTGATGATCCGCACGTCGGGGCTGGCGACGGCGTAGGCGATGTTCTTGGTGAGCGCGGTGATCCGCTCGACCTTGACGGCGGGGCCGAGCTCCACCTCGTAGCGCGTGACCGTCGGCCCGCGGGTGAAGCCGGTGACGGCGGCGTCGACCTTGAACTCGGAGAAGACGTTCGTCAGGGAGGCGACCACGGCGTCGTTCGCGGCGCTGCGTGCCTTGCCGGGGCCCCCGCGCGTGAGGAGGTCGAGCGAGGGCAGCGAGTACGTGATGTCGCCGGAGAGCTGGAGCTGCTCGGCGCGCGGCGGGAGGTCGCGGGGTTCCTCCGGGGGCGCCTTGGTGAGGTCCATGACCTCGCCCTTGAGCTTCTCCTGCTTGGGGCGCGCGGCGGGGGCCGGGACGGGCGTCGGGGTGGTGTCCTCGCGGTCGCCTCCCACCCGTACGCCCTGGGTGAGGTCGGCGACGACCGGCGAGGGCGGCATGCCGTGCAGGACGGCCCCGTCGAGCGCCGCTGCGGCGGCCGCCGCGACGTCCACGGCGTCCATGGGGCGGTTCATGTCGGGCTGGGGCACCGCGGAGCGCCGGGGGCGGCTCCGGCGCCTGGTGAGGGCGTCCTGCTCCGCGCTGTCGGGGTCGTAGGCCTCGGGGGTGCTCCCGCGCTTGCGGGTGCGCGGGGGCAGCGCCTCGCGCCACTGCTCGTCGTAGCGCTCGTCGTCCTCGCCGGCGAACTCGTCCTCGCGGTCGAAGTCGTGGACGATGCCCAGCTTCACGCCGAGCAGCCGCAGGCGCTGCGGGATCGCGTTGACGGGCGTGGCCGTGACGACCAGCAGCCCGAAGATGGTGAGCAGCACCAGCAGGGGTACGGCGAGGACCTCGCCCATGGTGTACGTCAGCGGGGTCGCCACCGCCCAGCCGATGAGGCCGCCGGCGTCCCTTATCGCCTGCATGCCGTCGCTGCGGGCGGGCGCGCCGCAGGCGATGTGGACCTGGCCGAGCACGCCGATGACGAGCGCCGAGAGGCCGATCACGATGCGGCCGTTGGCCTCGGGCTTCTCGGGGTGGCGGACGAAGCGCACGCCGATCACCGCGAGCAGTATCGGCACGAGCAGGTCGAGACGGCCGAAGGCGCCGGTCACCAGGATCTCGACGAGGTCGCCGACCGGGCCGCGCAGATCGGCCCAGGTGCCGGCGGCGACGATCAGGGCGAGGCCGAACAGCAGCAGCGCGACGCCGTCCTTGCGGTGCGCCGGGTCCAAGTTCTTCGCCCCCTGCCCTATGCCGCGGAACACGGCGCCGACGGCGTGCGCGGTGCCGAGCCAGACGGCGCGCACGAGCCGGACGATGCCTCCGGTGGGGCTGGGCGCCGGCCTGGGCGCGGGGCGGGCGGTCTTCTTGGCGACCGCCTTCTTCGCCGGGGCCCGTTTCGCAGCGGCCTTCTTCGCCGGAGCCTTCGCGGGAGCAGCCCTCTTGGCGGGCTGCTTCTTGGCTGCGGAGGGACGTGAGGCCATAGGTGTGAGGTTACCTGTGGAGACGGCAGCGGACACGTGTGCCCACTGCTTCACCCGTTCGTGTCGCCCGTACGGGGCGGGGAACTGACGCTCGCTCACGCACAACTGCGCCCGCGGTGGACGTCAGTTCTGCGACGGGACCGGTGGTGCTCCGCTGCCGGTGCCCGGCTCCAGGGCGTCGAGTGCCCTGCGCAGGCCGGTGAGTTTGCGTTCGAGATGGGCCGCGGTGGCCACGGCCGCCGCGTCCGCCGACTCGTCGTCGAGCTGCTTGGACAGCGCCTCCGCCTGCTCCTCGACGGCAGCGAGCCGCGCCGACAGCTCGGCGAGCAGTCCGGCCGGTTCCTTGGCCGCACCGGCCGCGGGCTTGCCGCCGCCCTCCAGCTGGAGCCGCAGCAGCGCCGCCTGCTCCCGCAGCTGGCAGTTCTTCATGTACAGCTCGACGAAGACCGAGACCTTCGCGCGCAGCACCCACGGGTCGAACGGCTTGGAGATGTAGTCGACCGCGCCCGCCGCGTAACCCCGGAAGGTGTGGTGCGGGCCGTGGTTGATCGCGGTGAGGAAGATGATCGGGATGTCCCGGGTCCGCTCCCGTCGCTTGATGTGCGCGGCGGTTTCGAAACCGTCCATGCCTGGCATCTGGACGTCCAGCAGAATGACCGCGAAGTCGTCCGTGAGCAGTGCTTTGAGCGCTTCCTCCCCGGACGATGCCCGAACCAGTGTCTGATCGAGCGCAGAGAGGATGGCCTCCAGCGCCAGCAGATTCTCCGGCCGGTCATCGACCAGGAGGATCTTGGCCTTCTGCACCATGGCCCGCCCTCCTCGCCCCGGATGTGCACCGGGCGCCGCCCCAGGGGACGACTCTCTTGCGCCGCCCGTCCTTGTGCCGGTCATGGTAGCCGCACCCCGCCTGTCGCCACACCCTGTCACCGTGATGTCACTGTGCACGTAGCAGAAACGTAGCGGGAGACCAGAAGGTTCCCCGAATCCCGCGGTTCTACACGGCTTCGGCCACACTGAGTCAGCAACTCCGCGTGCACACCGAACGTTCCCCGCAGTGTTCCCACCGCTTTCCCGTCAGGTCCGGTCGTTTTCGTCACTCCGGCCGCATCCACTGCTCCATCACCGACAACAGGTGATCGGGATCGACCGGCTTGGTCACGTAGTCCGAGGCTCCGGACTCGATCGCCTTCTCCCGGTCGCCCTTCATCGCCTTCGCGGTCAGCGCGATGATCGGCAGCCCGGCGAACTGCGGCATCCTGCGGATCGCCGTCGTCGTCGCGTAGCCGTCCATCTCCGGCATCATGATGTCCATCAGGACGACCGTCACATCGTCGTGCTGCTCCAGGACCTCGATGCCCTCACGGCCGTTCTCGGCGTACAGCACGGACAGGCCGTGCTGCTCCAGGACACTGGTCAGCGCGAAGACGTTGCGGATGTCGTCGTCGACGATCAGCACCTTCTCTCCGCCGAAGCGGATGCCCCGGCGCGAGGTCGGCGCGGACTCCTCGGACGCCCACTGGTCGCGTACGGTCTGCCCGAGCTGTGTGGACTGCTCCACGGCCCTGCGGCGGCGCCTGAAGAGCGCGGCGGCACCGTTCTGCGTCTCGTGGTACGACTTCACCTCGGCCGGCATCTCGATGCCCACCTCGTTGCGCTCCGACAGCTCGGCGAGTTCCGCCGCCGACGCCACCAGGTCGCCCGCATCCAGCGCGGGCAGCTGCTGGTAGCCCTGCGGGGGCAGTTCGCTGGGGTGCAGCGGCAAATACAGCGTGAAGGTCGAGCCGCGGCCCGGTTCGCTCTGCGCGTGGATCTCACCGCCGAGCAGCTGGGCGATCTCCCGGGAGATCGACAGCCCGAGGCCCGTACCGCCGTACTTGCGGCTGGTCGTACCGTCCGCCTGCTTGAACGCCTCGAAAATGACCCGCATCTTGCTGCCGGCGATCCCGATGCCGGTGTCGGTCACCGAGAACGCGATCAGGTCGGCGTCCGCGTCCCGCAGCGAACCGGCCTCCAGGAGCTGCTCCCGGATCGCCACCGGCACATCGGCGCCGGCCGGGCGGATGACCAGTTCGACCGCCCCGGAGTCGGTGAACTTCACCGCGTTGGAGAGCAGGTTGCGCAGCACCTGGAGCAGCCGCTGCTCGTCGGTGTGGAGCGTCGCGGGCAGTTCCGGCGACACCCGGACCGACAGGTCGAGGCCCTTCTCGGCGGTCAGCGGGCGGAAAGTGGCCTCTACGTAGTCGACGAGTTGGACGAGCGCGATGCGTGTCGGGGACACGTCCATCTTGCCCGCCTCGACCTTCGACAGGTCCAGGATGTCGTTGATCAGCTGGAGCAGGTCGGACCCGGCGCCGTGAATGGTCTCGGCGAATTCGACCTGCTTCGGGGAGAGGTTCCCCTCCGCGTTGTCGGCGAGCAGCTTGGCCAGGATCAGCAGCGAGTTGAGCGGTGTGCGCAGCTCGTGCGACATGTTGGCGAGGAACTCGCTCTTGTAGCGCATCGACACCGCGAGCTGCTCGGCACGCTCCTCCAGGACCTGCCGCGCCTCCTCGATCTCGGTGTTCTTCACCTCGATGTCGCGGTTCTGCTGCGCCAACAGCTCGGCCTTCTCCTCCAGTTCGGCGTTGGACGACTGGAGTGCCTTCTGCCGGTTCTCCAACTCGGCCGACCGCTCGCGGAGTTGCTCGGTCAGCTCCTGCGACTGCTTCAGCAGCACCTCCGTCTTGGTGTTGACGGAGATGGTGTTGACGCTGGTCGCGATCATCTCGGCGATCTGGTTGAGGAAGTCCTTCTGGATGTGCGTGAACGGCGTGAAGGAGGCCAGCTCGATGATGCCGAGCACCTTCCCCTCGAACAGCACCGGCAACACGATCACCTGCGCGGGCGGCGCCTCCCCGAGCCCCGAGGAGATCTTCAGGTACCCGCTGGGCGCGTTCTCCACGAGGATCGTGCGCCGCTCCTGGGCGGCCGTCCCGATCAGCGCCTCACCGGGCCTGAACGAGGTCGGCATGGAGCCCATGGAGTAGCCGTACGACCCGAGCATGCGCAGTTCGTACGCGTCCTCGCCCTCGGCGTCCGCGAGCGGCAGCGCGAGGAAGAACGCGCCGTGCTGCGCGGAGACCACCGGCGTCAGCTCGCTCATGATCAGCGAGGCGACGTCGTCCAGGTCACGCCGGCCCTGCATCAGCGCGGAGATGCGGGCGAGGTTGCCCTTGAGCCAGTCCTGCTCCTTGTTGGCGATCGTGGTGTCGCGCAGGTTGGCGATCATCTTGTTGATGTAGTCCTGGAGTTCCTGGATCTCGCCGGCCGCGTCGACGTCGATCTTCAGGTTGAGGTCACCGCGGGTCACCGCGGTCGCCACGCGCGCGATGGCACGCACCTGCCGGGTCAGGTTCCCGGCCATCTCGTTCACCGACTCGGTGAGGTCGCGCCAGGTGCCGTCGACGTCACGCACGCGTGCCTGACCGCCGAGCTGGCCCTCCGTGCCCACCTCGCGGGCCACCCGGGTCACCTCTTCGGCGAAGCTCGACAGCTGGTCGACCATCGTGTTGATCGTGGTCTTCAGTTCGAGGATCTCGCCCCGGGCGTCGATGTCGATCTTCTTGGTCAGGTCGCCCTTGGCGATGGCCGTGGTGACCATCGCGATGTTGCGGACCTGACCGGTCAGGTTGGACGCCATCCCGTTCACCGACTCGGTGAGGTCCTTCCACGTGCCGGCCACACCGGGCACGCGCGCCTGACCGCCGAGGATGCCGTCCGTACCCACCTCGCGGGCCACCTTGGTGACCTGGTCGGCGAACGAACTCAGCGTCTTCACCATGGTGTTGAAGGTGTCGGCGAGCTGCGCGACCTCGCCGCGCGCCTCGATCGTCACCGTCCGGGTCAGGTCGCCGTTGGCGACGGCCGCGGCGACCTGGGAGATGTTCCGCACCTGCACGGTCAGGTTGTTGGCCATCAGGTTGACGTTGCCGCTGAGGTCCTTCCAGATGCCCGTGACACCCGGCACGTGCGCCTGACCGCCCAGGATGCCCTCGGTGCCCACCTCGCGGGCCACCCGGGTCACCTGCTCGGCGAAGGACGACAGCTGGTCGACCATCGTGTTGACGGTCGTGACGAGTTCGAGGATCTCGCCCTTGGCGTCGACGGTGATCTTCTTGGAGAGGTCGCCCTTGGCGACGGCGGTCGTGACCTCGGCGATCTGGCGCACCTGGATGGTCAGGTTGTTCGCCATGAAGTTCACCGACTGCGTGAGGTCCTTCCAGGTGCCGGAGACACCCTGCACCTCGGCCTGCCCGCCCAACTGCCCCTCGGTGCCCACCTCGCGGGCCACACGCGTGACCTCCTCGGCGAACGAGGACAGCTGGTCGACCATCGTGTTGAGGGTGTTCTTCAGCTCCAGGATCTCGCCGCGCGCGTCCACGGTGATCTTCTGGGACAGGTCACCCCGGGCCACCGCGGTCGCGACCTGGGCGATGTTGCGGACCTGGGCGGTGAGGTTGCCGGCCATGCCGTTCACCGAGTCGGTCAGGTCCCGCCACACACCGGCCACGCCCGGCACCTGCGCCTGCCCGCCCAGGCGGCCCTCCGTGCCCACCTCGCGGGCGACCCGGGTCACCTGGTCCGCGAAGGCGGAGAGCTGGTCGACCATCGTGTTGATGGTGTTCTTCAGCTCCAGGATCTCGCCGCGCGCGTCCACGTCGATCTTCTGGGACAGGTCGCCCTGGGCCACCGCCGTGGTCACCTGGGCGATGTTGCGCACCTGGGAGGTCAGGTTCCCGGCCATCGAGTTGACGGAGTCGGTGAGCTCCTTCCAGGTGCCCGAGACGCCGTCCACGCGCGCCTGGCCGCCGAGCCGGCCCTCGGTGCCCACGTCACGGGCCATCCGGGTCACCTGGTCGGCGAACGACGACAGCTGGTCCACCATCGTGTTGACGGTGTTCTTCAGCTGAAGCATCTCGCCGGACACGTCGACGGTGACCTTCTGCGACAGGTCGCCGTTGGCCACGGCCGTCGTCACCTGCGCGATGTTCCTCACCTGTCCGGTGAGGTTGCGGAACGCCGTGTTGACGGAGTCCGTCAGGTCCTTCCACGTTCCGGCCGCGCCCGGCACCTGGGCCTGGCCGCCCAGTTCACCCTCGACGCCGATCTCGCGCGCCACGCGCGTGACCTCGGCACCGAACGAGGACAGCTGGTCGACCATCCCGTTGACGGTGTTCTTCAGTTCCAGCATCTCGCCGGCCACGTTCACGGTGACCTTCTGGGACAGGTCACCGCTCGCCACGGCCGTCGTCACGGCGGCGATGTCCCGCACCTGGATGGTCAGGTTCCGGAAGACCGTGTTCACCGAATCGGTGAGGTCCTTCCACGTTCCCGCCGCACCCGGCACGTTCGCCTGCCCGCCGAGCTGCCCCTCGGCGCCGACCTCGTTGGCCACGCGCGTGACCTCGTCCGCGAACGTCCGCAGCGTCTCGGTCATCTGGTTGATCGTCTCGGCGAGCTGGGCGACCTCGCCCCGCGCCGACACGGTCACCTTCTGCGACAGGTCACCGTTGGCGACCGCCGTCGTCACCTGCGCGATCCCGCGCACCTGGGCCGTCAGGTTGCCGGCCATGATGTTCACCGAATCGGTGAGGTCCTTCCACACACCGGCCACACCCGGCACCTGCGCCTGGCCGCCCAGCTCGCCCTCGGTGCCCACCTCGCGGGCGACGCGCGTCACCTCGGAGGAGAACGACGACAGCTGGTCCACCATCGTGTTGACGGTGTTCTTCAGCTCCAGCATCTCGCCGGCGACATGGACGGTGACCTTGCGCGACAGGTCACCCTTGGCGACCGCCGTCGTCACCAGGGCGATGTCCCGCACCTGGGCCGTCAGCCGGTACGCCATCGTGTTGACCGACTCGGTGAGGTCCTTCCACGAGCCGGACATGCCACGCACGCGTGCCTGCCCGCCGAGCTTGCCCTCGGTGCCCACCTCGCTGGCCACGCGCGTGACCTCGTCGGTGAACGTCGACAGCTGGTCGACCAGGTTGTTGACGGTCCGCCCGACCTTCAGGAACTCCCCGCGCAGCGGATGCCCGGTCCCGTCCGGCGCCTGCGTCCGCAGCTCCATGCGCGGCGACAGATCACCCTCGGCCACCGCGGACAGCACCCGTCCGACCTCGGAGACGGGCCGTACGAGGTCGTCCACGAGCGCGTTGGAGGCATCGATGGCCGAGGCCCAGGAACCCTCGCAGGCGCCCGTCTCCAGCCGCTCAGTGAGTTTTCCCTCACGCCCCACCATGCGCCGCACCCGGGACAGCTCACCCGTGAGATGCAGATTGCGGTCGGCCACCTCGTTGAACACGGCGGCGATCTCCGACATCACGCCGTCGCCGGACACCGTGAGCCGCTTGCGGAAGTTCCCGTCCCGCATGGAGACCAGCGCCGTCAGCAGCCGGTCCAAGGAGGCCGCGTCCACCTCCGTGGTCCCGTTGCGCGGTTTGCGCTGGTTCTTCAGGGACTGTCCGCCTTTCGCGCGCGTCTTGGTGGCCCGCGTCGCTGCGCCAGACTCCACTGTGTCCCTCCCGAAGGGGTCGACCGTTACCGCTGTGCCCGTGTGCCACTGCTCGGCGTATCAGTTACCGCCGCGTATCCCTGCCCGGTTTACCGGGCTTCAACAGGGCCCGGCGCCCTCCATACACAGAAGACACCCAGCCTGCCCGGACCTCCACCAGAATCCTGCCCAGTGTTTCACCCTGCCTGAACCAGGCCATAACAGTTCGGCAGCTTCGCACATCGTCCGCACACCCTCCGGACGGAAACACTGCGGACCGGCATCCGCATGGACGGTGAAGGTAAGTAACCTTGCATGCGGCTGTCCAGCCGCGCCGGTTCCGTCCGGCCTGGGCGGTGGCACGAGCACGAGCGGGCAGGCATCGGAGGGGCACCGCACCATGACCACCGGACTGCATCCTGGGGGAACGCCCCAGGATCCCCCGCCGACCGGAAACCAGCCGGTGCCCCGGCAGGCGCCGATCGGCCATGGTGACCTGCCCGCCGACAACAGGCCGAGGAGTTCTGTGATCACCGCGCGCGCGGCCGCCAGCTTCGACCCCGTCGGACGATCGGTCGCCACCGCGCGGTCCTTCGTCCGCGACACCCTCCAGGGCTGGGGCTTCGCCGACATCGTCGACGACGCCGTGGTCCTCACCAGCGAGCTGGTGACCAACGCCGTGGTGCACGCGGGCACAGCCGCGGATGTCCTGTGCCTACGGAGTGACGACGGCGTGAGGATCGAGGTCGCCGACCACTATCCCGAGCGCGAGATCCCCCTCCAGGGGGCCGCGATCTCCATGAGCAGCCCCGACCGCGAGGGCGGCCGCGGCCTCCAGCTGTGCGCGGCCCTGGCCAGCCGCTGGGGCGTCGACTACACGCCCACGCAGAAGCTCGTCTGGTTCCAACTCGACCTGCCCGCCCGCCCGGTGGGCACCCGCGCGGCCGGCCCGTCCCTCCCGGCCGCCCTGCTCCCCCTCGCCGACGGCAGGGTCCGCGTCGCGGTCGTCCAGATCGACCGCACGGGCTCCATCACGTCCTGGAACGAGGACGCCGAGGAACTCTTCGGCTACGCCGCCGAGCAGGTCACCGGCAAGCCCCTCACCGACCTCGCCGCCTGGCCGCACACCCCGGGCACCAGCACCGGCATCGCCGAAGCCCTCCGCCTCTCCCGCTGGGAGGGCACCTACGGCATCCGCGGCGCCGACGGCCGCGTGACCCCGATCTACGCCTCCCACCTCCGCGTCCGCGACACGGACGGCGAGCCGTCAACCGTGTGCCTCCTGGTGAGGGACCACGAACGCGCGGTTCTCCAGACCCCCCTGCGCGGCCCCGCCCCCGACGCGGCGTCCACGGCGGACGGCCAGAACACCGACCCCTTCGAGGTGTTCATCGGCTCCCCCGCGCCGGACGACCTCGACGGCCTCCTCCAGCGCACGGTCGAGCGCGCCCGCGACATGCTCGACGGAGACTCCGCCTTCCTCCTCCTCGCGACCGATGACGAGACGGAGCTGGAGGTCCGCGCCTCCACCGGCCTGCCCTCCGCCCGCCAGCGCTTCGCACGCGTACCCGTCGAGGCGGGCCCCGGCCGCTACGGCTCCGCCCGCATGCCGGCCGTCCATGAGGACCTCCAGTCCGTCCCGGGCGCCGTACCCCTCCTCAGCGGCACCGGAATGCGCTCGGTCGTCACCGTCCCCCTGAAGGTGGAGGGCCGACTCACCGGCTCCCTGGGAGTCGCCGCCGAGGCCCCCAACAGATACTCGAACGAAGAAGCCCTACGGCTTCAATTCGCCGCGGACCGCATCGCCTTGGCCGTCGAGTCGGCCCGCCTGGGCGAACTGGAACGCCTGCGCCGCGGCTCGCTCAGCTTCCTGGTCGAGGCCTCCGACCTCCTCGCGGGCACCCTGGACCGCGACCAGACCCTCGCCCTGATGGCCCAGATGACGGTCCCGACCCTCGCCACCTGGTGCGCGGTCTACACGATCGCCGACCAGTCCTCGGACCCGTACCTCAGTTACGTCCTCCACGAGGACGAGGAACTCATCGACGGCATCAAGTCGTTGCTCTCGAAGATCGCGCCCCCGGACCCGGTCCCCACCCCCGGCGCACGCGTCTGGGCCGCCCCCGCCGAGGCCGCCCACCAGGCCGCCCTGCGCACCTCCATGCGCAGCCTCGGCCTCGGCGAACCGACCCGCCGCGTCAGCTCGGGCATCGGCCCGACCCTCGCCACCGCGTCCGCGGTCGGCGGCGAGACGGTCGTCCTCCCCCTGGTCGCCCGCAACCGCGTCATCGGCATGCTCACCCTCGGCAAGCCCACCGACGAACACTTCCGCCAGGAAATCCTGGAACTGGCCGAGGACTTGAGCCGCCGAGCCGCCCTGGCCCTCGACAACGCCCGCCTGTACTCGGAGCGCACGGCCATCAGCCAGTCCCTCCAGCGCAGCCTCCTGCCCCCCGACCTCCCGCACATCGAGGGCGTGGAGGTCGAGGTCATCTACCGCGCGGCCGGCGAGGGCAACGAAGTCGGCGGCGACTTCTACGACCTCTTCCCCATCCGGGACGGCGTCTACGGCTTCGCCATCGGCGACGTCTGCGGCACGGGCCCCGAGGCCGCCGCGGTCACGGGCCTGGCCCGCCACGCCCTCCGCCTGCTCGCCAGGGAGGGCTTCGGCGGCCCCGCGGTCCTGGAGCGCCTCAACTCCGCGATCCTCGACGAGGGAGCCCGCAGCCGCTTCCTGACGCTCCTCTACGGCGAGTTGTGGCCCCAGGAGGACGGCAGCGCCGAACTGAAGGTGGTCTGCGCCGGCCACCCCCTGCCGCTCCGCCTCCGCCAGGACGGCACCGTCGAACCCGCCGCCGAACCCCAGCCCCTCCTCGGCGTCATGGACGACCTGGAGCTCTACGAGCAGACGGTCACCCTCGACCCCGGAGACGTCCTCCT
This sequence comes from Streptomyces sp. NPDC096013, assembly GCF_044763565.1. Taxonomy (NCBI): domain Bacteria; kingdom Bacillati; phylum Actinomycetota; class Actinomycetes; order Kitasatosporales; family Streptomycetaceae; genus Streptomyces; species Streptomyces sp. NPDC096013. The sequence goes on from NZ_JBIWGK010000001.1 coordinate 1,791,328, forward strand.
GTGCGTCACGGACGGCGTCACCGAGCGCCGCGAGGGCACCCGCATGCTGGGCGACGACGGCCTCACCGACGTGCTCACCACCTGTACGGGCCTCACGGCCGGTGCGGTCGCGGCCCGCGTGATGCGCGCGGTCGAACGCTTCGCCTCCGACGCCCCGTCCGACGACATGGCCATCCTGGCGATGCGCGTCCCGGGTCTCCAGAAGGACTGACGGACCCCGAACACGCAGAAGGCCCCGCCCAATTGGGCGGGGCCTTCTGATGTCTGGAGCCCTCTAACGGAATCGAACCGTTGACCTTCTCCTTACCATGGAGACGCTCTACCGACTGAGCTAAGAGGGCCTTGTCGCTTTCCCGAGGTTTCCCTCGCGGCGACGAAAAGAATCATACCCCGAACTGGCCCGTGCGCCCAACCACCGCCTCCCGACCCCGACTCGATCAGAAAGCGGGCTGCAACAGGCCCCCGAGCGCGTTGCACGCAGAAACGATCCGCTGCATCTCTCGCTTCGTCAACGAGGCGTCCACCGGCAGCGCGAGCGTCTCGTCCGCGGCCCGCTCGGTCTCCGGCAGAGCCACACACCGCCGGAACTCCGGCAGCCGATGCACGGGAGTCTTCACCGGCACCCGGCACTCAACTCCCTTGCCGCGCACGGCCCGAGCGAAGGCATCCCGATCCGGCCGACCGTTCCCCGGCACCCGCACCACGTACTGCTGGTAGGTGTGCCCGTCCCCACCATCGGGAGTCCGCACCCCCCGCAACTTCGCGTCAAGATAGGCGGCCCGCTCCCGCCGCTGAGCGACTTCGTCGTACGGCGCCTCGGACTCCCCCTGCTGCAACACCAGCAGCCCGTGCCGCTGCCCGACCCCGAGCAACCGCGCCACATCAGCGGACCGCCCGAATCGATGTACGACAACTATCGCCGCGGTACGCGGAGTTATGGCCGCTTCGACAGCGGACGCGTCCAGGCAGTAGGTCACCGGATCTATGTCGGCGAACACCGGCAGGCCACCCGCCAGGGTGACGGCCTCGGCGACTTCCACGTTCCCGAACGCCGGCACGACGACCTCGTCACCGAGTCCGACGCCTGCGGCCCTGAGCATTGCAGCAGTACCCATGCTCGGATGGTGATTGCGCAACGTGAACTTCAAGTGACGCACAACAAAAAAGGGTTGGACCCCGAACCGAAGTTCAGGATCCAACCCTTTCAAAATTTGTTCGGCGGCGTCCTACTCTCCCACAGGGTCCCCCCTGCAGTACCATCGGCGCTGTAAGGCTTAGCTTCCGGGTTCGGAATGTAACCGGGCGTTTCCCTCACGCTATGACCACCGAAACACTATGAAACACATCAACCGCACCACTACCGTGACCATGGCAATGGGGTTGTTCGTGGTTTCAGAACCAACACAGTGGACGCGAGCAACTGAGGACAAGCCCTCGGCCTATTAGTACCGGTCACCTCCAGCGGTTACCCGCCTTCCAGATCCGGCCTATCAAC